>NZ_JBIWGK010000008.1:0-450346 GCF_044763565.1 Streptomyces sp. NPDC096013
CCCACGGTGGCCTCGCGGGGGGGGCCGCCCCCCCCCCCCCCCCCGCCCCGGGGGGGGGGGGGGGGGGGGGGGTGGGGGGGGGGGGGGGGGCGGGGGGGGGGGGGGGGGGGGGGGGGGGGGGGGGCCCGCGGTGGCGGGGGGCTCCGCCCCCGGACCCCCGATCGGCCCTGAAGGGGCCTCGTCCTCAAACGCCGGACGGGCTGAAGAAGGCCGGCCTTGGTGAGAGGGGCCTGGAGGATGTCGGACGGGCTGAAGCAAGTCGGCCCGGGTGGCAGGGCCTGGAGGATGCCGCACGGGCTGAGTGGTGCCCGCCTCGGCAGACAGGGGCCCGGAGCCGCGCAACGCCGTAGGAAACAAGAACCCGGAGCCGTCAGGACCCGGAGTCGAAACGCCGAAGCCAGCCGGACCCGGAGTCGCGAGAGCGTGGAGCTGGCAGAACCCGAAGTCGAAATACCGGAGCCCTCGTAACCCGGAGCCCTCGGAACCCGGAGCCCTCGGAACCCTGAGTCGAAACGCCGAAGCCGTCAGACCCCGAAGTCGAAACGCCGAACCCGCCCGACCCCAAGTCGAAACCGTCGAAGCCGTCAGGACCCGTAAGAAACCAGAAGGAGCCGCCCCATGCACCTCGACCACACCCACGACGGCCCCGCCGCTGTCAGTGCTGACGCGCACCGTCCCGACGGGACCCACCGTGCCCTGCGGATCGGGCTCGGTGGGCCCGTCGGGTCCGGCAAGACCGCTACCGTCGCCGCGCTCTGCCGGGCGTTGCGTGACGAGTTGTCCCTCGCTGTCGTCACCAACGACATCTACACCCGCGAGGACGCCGAATTCCTGCTCAGGGAAGCTGTGTTGCCGCCCGAGCGGATCGCCGCCGTCGAGACCGGGGCCTGTCCGCACACCGCTATCCGGGACGACATCTCCGCCAACCTCGAAGCGGTGGAGGATCTTGAGGACGCGGTCGGGCCGTTGGATCTGATCCTGGTGGAGTCCGGTGGGGACAATCTCACCGCGACCTTCTCCAAGGGGCTCGTCGACGCGCAGATCTTCGTGATCGATGTCGCCGGCGGGGACGACATTCCGCGCAAGGGCGGACCCGGTGTCACCACCGCCGATCTGCTGGTCGTCAACAAGACCGACCTCGCACCGTACGTCGGGTCCGATCTGGGGCGGATGGCCGCCGACGCCAAGGCGCAGCGGGCCGAACTGCCCGTCGTCTTCCAGTCGTTGCGGACCGAGGCCGGGGTCGCCGACGTCGCCGCCTGGGTGCGGGAGCGGCTCGCCGCGTGGACGGTGTGATCGCCACCGGGGTCCGGGCCACCGCGCGGATCGTGGCCCGGGAGGACGGGCGAGGCGGTACCGCGCTGCCCGTGCTGGAGGGGGACGGGCCGCTCGCGCTGCGGCGGACGCGGGCCAGTGGTGCCGAGGCGCGGGTCATGCTCGTGGGGGCGATGAGCGGGCCGCTCGGGGGTGATCACTTCGCCGTCGAGGCGGATGTCGAGCGGGGGGCGCGGTTGCGGGTGGGGTCCGCCGCCGCCACCATCGCGCTGCCGGGGCAGGCGAAGGGGGAGTCGCGGTACGACGTGCGGATCAACGTGGGTGAGGACGGTGAACTGCACTGGCTGCCCGAGCAGTTGATCTCCGTGCACGGCAGTGATCTGCGTGTGATGACCCGGGTCGAGGTCGCCGCCTCCGCCCGGCTCGTGCTGCGTGAGGAGCAGGTGCTCGGGAGGGTGGGGGAGGAGCCCGGGCGGCTCACCAGTCGGCTCGCGGTACGGATCGCGGGGCGTGCCGTGCTCGACCAGGAGTTGGCCTGTGGGCCCGGGGCGCCGGGAGGCTGGGACGGGCCCGCCGTTCTCGCTGGGCATCGCGCGGTGGGCCAACTCCTTGTCGTACGGCCGGAGTTCACCCGGGAGCCGGTCGCGGCGCGCATGCTGGGGGAGTCCGCGGCCCTGGTGCCGCTCGCCGGGCCCGCCGCCCTGGTGACGGCCGTCGCGGCGGACGGGCTGCGGCTGCGACGGGTGCTGGACGAGGCGTTGGCGTCGTTGGCCTGAGTATCCGCTGAGCGGTACGTCTGTTTCCGCTTATCGGATTGGTAAAGAAGGTCAACGGACTCTGTTCTCAGGTGGCTCACAGCCGCGAGGATCCTCCGAGACCTAGTCGCAACAATGTACGGGGAGGGGCCCACTTGAGGCACAACAGACCGAAGAGCCGGGTGATGGCGTTCGGTTCGGCCGGATTCGCGGCGGCGGCGCTGATAGCCGGCGCCGTGGTGGCACCCACGGCGACCGCGCAGACCAACCAGACGGCAGCGCACCGGCACGACAGCGCGGCCCGGGGCGCCGAACTCGCCGCCGCCCGTGCCGCCAAGGCCGGGATCGACTGGCAGGACTGCCCCGCCGATTGGGCGCTGGCGAAGCCGGTCCAGTGCGGGTGGGTCACCGTGCCGGTCGACTACACCAAGCCGAACGGCAAGAAGATCAAGCTCGCCGTCGACCGTGCCGTCAGCACCGGGACGAAGGCGGAGCGCCAGGGCGCGCTCGTCTACAACCCCGGCGGTCCCGGCGGCTCGGGAATGCGCTTCCCGCTCCGGGTCGTCACCAAGAACCCGCTGTGGGTCAACGCCTCCAAGGCATACGACTTCGTGGGCTTCGACCCGCGCGGAGTCGGCCACTCGGCGCCCATCTCCTGCATCGACCCGCAGGAGTTCGTGAAGGCGCCCAAGGCGGACCCGGTACCGGACACCACGGCCGACAAGAACGCGCAGCGCAAGCTCGCCCGTGAGTACGCGGACGGCTGCGCCGAGCGCACCGGCCGCACCATGCTCGCGCAGATGACCACGCCGAACACCGCGCGCGACCTCGACGTCATCCGCGCCGCCCTCGGTGAGAAGAAGCTCAACTACCTGGGCGTCTCCTACGGCACCTACCTCGGAGCGGTCTACGGCACGCTGTTCCCGTCCCACCTCCGCCGCATGATCGTCGACAGCGTCGTCAACCCGGCGCGCGACAACATCTGGTACGAGGCCAACCTGGGCCAGGACATCGCCTTCGAGGGCCGCTGGAAGGACTGGGAGGACTGGGTCGCCAAGAACGACGCGGCCTTCCACCTCGGCACCACCCGCGCCGCCGTCCAGGCCAAGTGGCTCGAACTGCGCGCCACCGCCAAGAAGAACCCGCTCGGCGGGGTCGTCGGTCCGGCCGAGCTGATCGGCTTCTTCCAGAGCGCCCCGTACTACGACTCCTCGTGGGTCCCGGTCGCCACCGCCTTCAGCAAGTACTTCGCCGGAGACCCGCAGGCGCTGATCGACGCCGCCTCGCCCGATCTGTCGGACACCGCGGGCAACATCTCCTCGGAGAACGGCAACGCCGTCTACACGGCCGTCGAGTGCACCGACGCCAAGTGGCCCACCAGCTGGGCGAAGTGGGACAAGGACAACACGGAGCTCAACAAGCAGTACCCGTTCATGACCTGGGCCAACGCCTGGATGAACCTGCCGTGCGCGACCTGGCCGGTCAAGCAGCAGTCCCCGGTCGAGGTCAGGACCGGCAAGGGTCTGCCGCCCGTCCTCATCGTCCAGTCGCAGCGCGACGCCGCCACCCCGTACGCCGGCGCCGTCGAGTTGCACAAGCGCTTCAAGGGCTCGCGTCTCATCACCGAGAAGGACGCCGGTTCGCACGGTGTGACCGGTCTGGTCAACCCGTGCATCAACTCCCGTGTCGACGCCTACCTGTTGACCGGCAAGCTCGACTCGGCCGACTTCACGTGCACCCCGCACGCGACGCCGCAGCCGTGAGGGGCACGTCGTAAGAAGTAAGCAGTCAGCCGTAGGCGGTAGTTGTACGTGATGAGGGGCGGCCGGTGTTGAACCGGTCGCCCCTCGTTCATGTCCACTCGGATCTCAGGTGGCCTCAACTCAGCGGCAGGCGGCGGAACTTGCGTTCCTTGGCCGTTGCCGCCTCCTCCGCCTTGGCGACCGCCGCGTACTGGTCGACGTACTCCTGCTCGGAGAGCATGAGGATCGCGTACATGATCTCGTCGGTGACGGCGCGGAGGATGGCCTTCTCGTTCTCCATGCCTTCGTAGCGGGAGAAGTCGAGGGGTTCGCCGAAGCGGATCGTCACCGGGTGGACCTTGGGAATGACCTTGCCGGGCGGCTGGGCCTCGAAGGTGCCGATCATCGCGCACGGGATGACCGGGACCTGGGCCCTCAGCGCCATGACCGCCACGCCCACCTTGCCCTTGTAGAGGCGGCCGTCGTGGGAGCGGGTGCCCTCGGGGTAGATGCCGAGGAGTTCGTCCTTGCTCAGGACGCCGAGGCCCTCGCGGATCGCGGCCTGGCCCGCCTCCTTGCCGGAGCGGTCGACCGGGATCTGGCCCGCGCTGCGGAAGAACGTCGCGGTGAGGCGGCCGCGGATGCCGGGGCCGGTGAAGTACTCGGCCTTCGCGAGGAAGGTGATCCGGCGCTTGAGGACCGCCGGCATCAGGAAGTGGTCGGCGAAGGAGAGGTGGTTACCGGCGATGATCGCCGCGCCCGACTCCGGGATGTGGTCCAGGCCCTCGATCCGGGGGCGGAAGACCAGTCTCAGCAGGGGACCCAGAATGACGTACTTCAGGAGGTAGTAGAACAAGGGGGGTCGCTCCTCACTCCGGCGGGTCGGCTCGACCGACCTGTTCTCGCAGGTCACCCGGTACCTCGTGAGCTGCCAGTGTAGGGGCAGCCGCCGTCTCGTGGAACCGGCGGCGATCAGACGGGAGTTGGGCACGGCCGAGGGCGGCGAGATACCTCCTCGCCGCCCTCGGCCGCTCGGTTCCGCGGGGTCGCACCTACGCGGTCATGCCCCTGGCGCGCGACCGGCGCCGGTACAGCGCGAAGGCCGTGGTCGCCCCGACCGCCGTGACCAGACCGGCTCCTACGGCGACGGGCAGGGCCGTGGAGGAGTCGGTGGTGGCGGCGACGTTCTGCGCCTTGAGGTCCTGGACGTACGCCGGGTACGGGGCCTCGGTGGCCGTCGACGAGGTCTGCGTGTAGTGCGGGATGCGCTTCACCGACTTCACCGAACCGTCCGAGTTCAGCAGCACCTGCTTGTTGTTGGGGTGCCGGAAGTCGAACATGCCGCCCAGGGTGCCCGCCCGCTGGTCGAAGGACGCGTCACCGATGCGGCCGGTGTGCCAGTTGTCCTCGATGAACTGCGTGATCGACGCCTGCTCGGTCGGCGTGTGGTCGATCCTGTTGACCTTGCTGTAGGGCGAGATGACCAGCAGCGGCTGCCGGGTGCCGGGGCCGCAGCGGTCCGCGTAGCCGCCCTTGGGGGCCGGACCGGACTGGCAGGCCGGGCTGTCGATGGCCTTGCCGTTGGAGCCGACGGTCGAGTCCTTGGAGCCGTTCAGGACCTTCGACGTGACGTGGTCGTACCAGCCGTCGGAGTCGTCGTAGGCGAGGACGACCGCCGTCGACTTCCACTCGGGCGACTTCTGAAGGGCGTTGATCTCCTTGACCAGGAAGTTCTGCTCGTCGGTCGGGTCCGAGTAGCCGGCGTGTCCGTCCTGGTACTCGGCCGCCTTCAGGAAGCTCACCGCGGGAAGGTTGTTCGCCTTCAGAGCGGCGTCGAAGTCGGTCAGGTCGTAGTTGTGGTTCGCCCGGCCGTTGTGCCCGATCTCAGCGACCGACTTGGGCGCCAGGTGGTGCGGGTTGGAGGTCGACTTGTAGTACTCGAACGGCTCGTGGTGCGGGCTGTAGTCCTCCGACGCGGCGCCGCCCACGTTGGTGTGGGTGGTGCCGGCGCAGTGCGCGTAGTCGCCGCTTTTGCCGTCCCACGCGGTGCTGGGCCGGAACCCGCCCTGGAACCAACCCCAGCTCACGTTCCTGGAGTTGAGCAGGTCACCGATGTTCTTGCCCTGCATCTCCGCGAGCGCGCTGGTCGAGGTGTGGTCCTTGTCCGAGCAGTCGTCGAAGGCCGGGTCGGGGTCGTTGATGACCGTGCCGACACCCTTGGCGTTCGGGGAGACCACGGTGTACGAGTCCGGGGTCGTCGTCTGCTTCGGGTTCTCGGTGCCCGAGGCCGGGTCGACGGAGATCACACCGTGCGTCTGACCCGATATGAGGTTCAGCGCGCCGGGCGTCGAGGGACCGAAGGTGGAGCTGAACGAGCGGTCGTTGAGGGCGTACTGCTGGGCGTAGTTCCACAGACCCGTGACGGTGTTGCCGTCGTAGTAGTCCATGACGAGGCCGGGCTCACCGAAGAGGCCGCTGCACTTGTTGACCTCGGTGTTCTCGACGTACTTGTCGGCCTTGCCGCCGTCGGCCGCGTACTGCTCGGGGCCGTAGGAGTGGTTCTGGTCGCAGGTCATCGCCTGCGCACTGCTCAGCCGCTTCGGCGTGTAGAGGTTCGGGTTCTTCTTCAGCAGCCCGGCGTTGAGCAGGTTGTCGGCCTTCGGCGTGTGCGCCGCGGCCTTGAACCTGGTGCCGTCGGTGTTCGCGGCCTGGGGGTAGGTGGCGAAGTAGTGGTCGAAGGAGATGTTCTCGTCGTAGATCACGACCACGTGCTTGATCGGCGTCGACGTGTGCGTGCCGCCCGAGGGCTGGTGGCCGTGCGAGGCTGCCGACGCGGGCACTGCCCCGCCCGCGGTGGCCAGGGCCGCGGCGCCGAGCAGGGCGCCCACGCGCGTCAACCGGCGCCGTGCACCGGGGTTTCTTCCTTTGCCGATCATGCTGTCTCGCCTTCCGGGAGCAGTTGTTCCGCTGCCACACGGTCCATGGTCGTGGCATCTACCGCCGTAGCCTGGGCAATGGTGGCGGCGAGGTGGGGGAGCGGCAATGACGTGGGAGCGAACGCCCGGTCAGGAATTTCTCATGGTCTGTTGGCCTGTTCTTGACCCTGTTCTCAGGTCAGCAGGCCGCGCCCCAGCCAGTCGGACGTGTCCCGCACACCGGGCAGCGCGAAGAAGTACCCGCCGCCGTACGGCGAGACGTAGTCGACCAGCGGTTCACCGGCCAGCCGCTTCTGCACGTTCTCGAACTGCCGGGCCAGGTCCTGCTGGTAGCAGCAGAACAGCAGCCCCATGTCGAGGTTGCCGTTGCTGTCCATGCCCCGGTCGTAGTTGTAGCCCCGCCGCAGGATGCGCTGATCGGCGCTCTGCGGGGAGCGCGGGTTGGCGAGCCGGATGTGGCTGTCGAGCGGGATCACATCGCCCTGCGGGTCCTGCGCGAAGTTGGGTATGTCCTTCTCGTGGTGACCGTCCAGCGGGGCGCCGGTGTCCCGGGCACGGCCGAACATCCGCTCCTGCTCGGTGAGGGAGACTCGGTCCCAGAACTCCACCAACATCCTTATCAGGCGTACGACTTGATAGCTGCCGCCGGTCGTCCAGCCAGGCTCGCCGCTGGTGCCGCCCACCCACACGAGGTCGTTCATCGCGCGGGCGTCGGTCACCTCGGGGTTGGAGATGCCGTCCTTGAAGCCGAGGTGGTTGCGCGGGGTGCCCGAGGGGCGCGGCGGACTGATGAACCCGTCGGTGCGCCAGCGGACCTGGAGGCCGCCGCGGGTGTGCCGGGTGACATCGCGCAGCGCGTGCAGCACTGTGTCCGAGCTGTCCGCGCAGAACTGCACACTCATATCGCCGTGACACCAGTCGGCGTTCAGGTCGTCGTCCGGGAACGCGGGCATCGCGGTCAGGCGGCGGGGCTTCAGCTTCGCCAGGCCGTAGCGGTCGTCGAAGAGCGAGGCGCCGACGCCCACGGTGACGCTCAGCCGGTCGGCGGGGAGGTCCGGGCCGAGCGTGCCCGAGTCGGCGGGCGGGGCGGTGATGCCCAGGTCCTCCGGGCTGCCGCCGGCCGTCAGGAAGCGGGCCCGCTCGGTCAACGTCCGCAACAGGTCGGTGAGTTCGGTCCGGTCGGCGGCCGTCGTGTCGAAGGACACGAACGCCGTGGCACGCTGGGCCGGGGTGATGATCCCGGCCTGATGCGGTCCGTGGAAGGGCACGCTCGAGGCACTCCGCACCGCGGCGACGGCCGCACCGCGGTCGGCGGCCACCAGCCCGGCACCGGCCATGGCCGCCGCACTCGCCAGGAAACCCCGGCGGCCCACCTCGTTCACGCGCTTCACGCGGTCCTCCGTACGTCCGTGAGGGCGGCCACGTCGGCCAGCCGCTCGACCAGTCCACCGAGGTCGGCGTCGACCTTCTCCCTCTGCGGACGGGTGAGCCGGGTCAACGGCGTCCACCTGCCGGAGTGGTCGAGGCCGTCCAGGGTGTGCTGGGCGCGGTCCATCCAGGTACCGAGTCCGGCGAATCCCGCGTCCCGGGTCTTCAGCAGCGGACTCAGAAAGCCGAGCAGTACGCGGGTGCCGTCGAGGTTGGCGCGGGCGGTGGCCAGGTTGGTGCCGCTGCCGTAGTCGGTGCGGCCGGTCAGCTCGAACTGCACGGTGTTCTCCAGGATCTCGTGCGCCCGCAGCCCGGTGTCGGACGGATCCATCCGCTGGGAGGGCCAGCTGCTCTCCAACGCGTGCACGTCCTTGGCGAGTTGATTGGCGGGACCACGCAGCCCGCTCGCCGGCTCGCCGTGCCACAGCCCGTACTCGACCCGGTGGAACCCGGTGAACCCGGCGTCGTGCAGGCCGCCCGCGAGCCCGGCCGTGGTGCCGTTGATCGCCCCGTCCGAGTCGCCGAACGTGCCGTAGGCGGCGCCCATCCGCTCGTACACGAGATGCGCGGGCAGCCACGCCGTGCGGGCGGCGGCGAGATCGCCCCGGTCGACGTCGGCACGCAACACGTCCGTCTTCCGGGCCAGTTCGACCGTCCGGGCCTGAATCCACTTCTGGTAGGCGAGGGTCGGCGGTATGAGCTCCTGCTGGGTGACCGGCATGGCAGCCGGTCCGCTCTTCACCTTCGAGCCGGTGATGCGCACGGTGGGGCCGGTCACGGCGTCGCCGTCGTCGGGCAGGCACTTGAAGGCGTACGACCCGTTCCCGAGGGTCACCCCGAGCGGCCGGACGGTACCCGGAGCCAGCCCCTCGACCTCGCCGTGGACGGCACCGGTCTTCACGTCGGTGAGATACACCTCTGCCGCCGTGCTGGACGTGTTGTGCAGCTCGAAGACCTGGTGACCGGCCCGCGGATGCGTCCAGCCGCTGCCGCACCCGGCGGTCGCGACCTCGACGGTGGTGTGCGGAAGGCCGTCGGCGGTGGTGGACTTCCGGTCCGCCGAGCCGGAGCCCCGGGCCGCGAGCACCCCGGCGACCACTGCCGCCACGGCGACCAGGGCACCGGCCGCGAGCAGCACGGTACGGGTACGGGGACGGCCGGTAGGGGGCTCGGGCGTGGGCGGGGCCGGCTCCGAGCCGGGTATCGGACTGGGCTCGGCATCGGCTGCGGCGCCGCGCGCGGTGTCGGGCACGCCGGGCCTCCAGGGGCGTCGTACGAAAAAGGTGGCGGTACCAGCGATCTTAGGAGGGCGCCACGGCCCCCACCGCGTCCCTTGACCCTGTTCTGACCGGAGGGCGGGCGAGAATTCGCCCGGGGTTCACCGGACGGTCCGTGATCGCCACGGTGTGCTGTGGGGAGCCGCACGGTGGGCTACGGCACGGCCCGGGAACAACGCGGCCCCCTTCGGCGCTGCTCCTGATACCTCGCCGGGTACTCAGAGAAGGGTCGTGAAGGAGATGAATCGGTCAGGGCAGGAGCCGCTCCCGCCGTCGGGTGAAGCGCCGTTGGTGACCACGTGCGGCCGCCAGGTCGCGGTGAAGCGGCTGCGGCTGGCGATCCCGGAGCGGCCCATCACACGGGTCACCCTGGACGTGGGGCCCGTCGTACGCGGTGAGCCCGGGCTGTGGGCCTCGCTCACCGTGGCCGAGGCCCGTGACCTGGCCCGTCGTCTTCTCGCCCAGGCGGCCTTGGCCGACACGGGCACCGGTACCCCCGCGGAGCCGAGCGCGGCGGGCCACTAGCCGCCGCCACGGGGGAGGTGCGAGCACACCCCCTCATGGGCCTGGCTGGACCGGCCTCATGCGCCGGTCCAGCCACACCCGCACA
Organism: Streptomyces sp. NPDC096013; assembly: GCF_044763565.1. Lineage (NCBI taxonomy): Bacteria > Bacillati > Actinomycetota > Actinomycetes > Kitasatosporales > Streptomycetaceae > Streptomyces > Streptomyces sp. NPDC096013. The sequence continues at coordinate 10,024 of NZ_JBIWGK010000008.1, forward strand.
CCTCAGGCCCCTTGCGTCAGCACCTTCTCCAACGCGCCGATCGCCGAGCGGAGTTCGTCCTCCGTGATGGTCAGCGGCGGCGCGAGCCGGATCGTGGAGCCGTGCGTGTCCTTGGCCAACACGCCCTCGCGCATGAGGCGTTCGCTGATCTCACGGCCGGTGCCGATCGCCGGGTCGACGTCGACGCCCGCCCACAGACCACGGGCCCGGAAACCGACGACGCCCTTGCCGGCCAGCTCGGTCAGGCCGTCCCGCAGGAGGACGCCCAACTCGGCCGCCCTGCCCTGGAATTCACCGGTCTCCAGCAGCTCGACGACCGCCGTGCCGACCGCCGCGGCGAGCGGGTTCCCGCCGAACGTCGACCCGTGCTCACCGGGCTTCAGCACGCTGAGCACCTCGCGCCGCGCGACCACCGCCGACACCGGCACGATGCCACCGCCGAGCGCCTTCCCGAGCAGCAGCACGTCCGGGACGACCCCCTCGTGCTCGACGGCGAGGGTGCGACCGGTGCGGCCCAGGCCCGACTGGATCTCGTCCGCGATGAACAAGCAGCCTTTGCGGGCGGTGAGTTCGCGCACGCCGGCCAGATAGCCCGCGTCCGGGATGATCACCCCGGCCTCGCCCTGGATCGGCTCGATCAGCACGGCCGCCGTCGTCTCGTCGACCGCCGCCTCCAGCGCCGCGAGGTCGTTGTACGGCACGATCCGGAAGCCCGGCGTGAAGGGACCGAAGCCCGCGCGTGCGCTCTCGTCGGTGGAGAAGCTGACGATCGTGGTCGTACGGCCGTGGAAGTTCTCCGCCGCGACGACGATGGTGGCCTGGTCGGCGGGGACGCCCTTGACGTCGTAGGCCCATTTGCGGGCCACCTTGATGCCGCTCTCGACCGCCTCCGCGCCGGTGTTCATCGGCAGCACCATGTCGAGGCCGGTCAACTGCGCGAGGCGCTCGGCGAATTCGGCGAGCCTGTCGTTGTGGAAGGCGCGCGAGGTGAGCGTCAGCTGGTCGAGCTGGCGGTGGGCCGCCTCGATCAACGCGGGGTGCCGGTGGCCGAAGTTGAGGGCCGAGTAGCCCGCGAGCATGTCGAGGTAGCGGCGGCCCTCGACGTCCTCCACCCAGGTGCCCTCGGCGCGGGCGACGACCACGGGCAGGGGGTGGTAGTTGTGCGCGAGGACCGGTTCCTCGGCACGGATGAGGTCGGCGGACGTACGGGCGCGGACGGGTGCGGTCATGAGCGGATCTCCTGGGTGCAGCACTTGATGCCGCCGCCGGCCTTGTGGAACTCGGAGAGGTCGACGGGGACGGGGACGTAGCCTCGTTCGGCGAGGCGCGCGGCCAGGTCCTCGGCCTGGGGCGCGATGAAGACGTGCAGACCGTCGGAGACGGAGTTGAGCCCGAACGTCATCGCGTCCTCGCGGGTGGCGAGCACCGCCTCCGGGTACAGCCGCGCGAGCACCTCGCGGCTGCCCGGGGAGAACGCCTCCGGGTAGTAGCAGACGTTGTCCTCGTCCAGGACGAACAGCGCCGTGTCGAGGTGGTAGAAGTACGGGTCGACCAGCGTCAGGCTGATCACCGGGACGCCGAAGAACTCCTGCACCTCGCGATGGGCCTCGCGGGTCGTGCGGAACCCGGTGCCGGCCAGTACGTAGCGGCCGGTCGGGATGAGATCGCCCTCGCCCTCGCTCACCGACTCGGGGCGGTGGACGTCGTAGCCCGCCGCCTTGAACCATGTGTCGTAGTGGTCGGACTCCGGGCGCCGCTCGGGGGCGTGGAAGAGGGAGCCGAAGACGCGGCCGTCGACGACGACCGCCGAGTTCGCGGCGAAGACCATGTCGGGGAGACCGGCCACCGGCGGCACCGTGTCGACGGTGTGGCCGTGGGCGCGGTAGGTGTCGATCAGCGTCCGCCACTGCTCATGGGCGAGATCGACGTCCACCTGGATGTCGGGGTGCATCCAGGGGTTGATCGCGTACTGCACGGCGAAGTGTCTGGGTTCACAGACGAGAAAGCGCCGCCGGCGCCGCACACGGGTCTCGGGCACAGAGGGGTTCCTCCGCTTCCTGTGATGACGACTGGGGTTGACACCACGGTAGAAAGCGACAGATACGCCCGACAAGGGACAAACGCTGCGCGCATACGCAGTAACGCTGCGTCTTTTCCAGGGTCAGCGCACGTCTGATGCGTCCTCTGGGGCCGGATGGGTGGCGCCCGCTTCCGGGCTTTCAGGGAGGAGGTGGGACAGCACCATCACGCTGATCGTCTTCCGGATGAACGGCTCCTGCCGGATCCGCTCCAGCACCTCCTCGAAGTGCTCCACATCGGTGGCCCGTACATGCAGCAGCGCGTCCGCGCCGCCGGTCACCGTCATCGCCGCGGTGATCTCCGGGTAGTTGCGCACCACCTCCGCGAGCCGCCTGGGGGGCGCGGCGCCCTCGCAGTACACCTCCACGTACGCCTCCGTGCGCCAGCCGAGCGCGGACGGCTGCACCGTCGCCGTGAACCCGGTGATCACACCTGTCTCGCGCAACCGGTCCACGCGCCGCTTCACCGCCGTCGCGGACAGCCCGATCGCCGCCCCGATCTCGGCGAAACTGGTCCGCGCGTTCGCCATCAGCGCGGTGATGATCTTCCGGTCGAGTTCGTCGAACGGGGTGGTCCTGCTGTTCATGCCGGCACTGTATCCAGCGCCGACGTCCACGCCGGGCACATGTCCAGGCGTGCGGATTCCTCCTACACTCCACCTTCATGCTGCGCGCCCTCGCCGTCGACGACGAACGCCCCTCGCTGGAGGAGCTGCTCTATCTGCTGAACGCCGATCCACGCATCGGCAGCGCGGAGGGCGCGGGCGACGCGACCGAGGCGCTGCGCCGCATCAACAGGGCCCTGGAATCAGGCCCGGACGGACCGGAAGCCATCGATGTCGTGTTCCTCGACATCCAGATGCCCGGCCTCGACGGCCTCGACATGGCACGGCTGCTGACCGGTTTCGCCAAACCGCCGCTCGTCGTCTTCGTCACCGCGCACGAGGACTTCGCCGTACAGGCCTTCGATCTCAAGGCGGTCGACTACGTGCTCAAGCCCGTCCGCAAGGAACGGCTCGCCGAGGCGGTGCGCCGGGCGGCCGAACTCGGCGGCGCCGCACCGCGGATACCCGTGCACGAACCCGACCCCGACCACATCGCCGTCGAACTCGGCGGTGTCACACGGTTCGTGGCCGTCGACGACATCACCCACGTCGAGGCCCAGGGCGACTACGCCCGTCTGCACACCGACCGGGGCAGCCACCTCGTCCGCATCCCGGTGTCGACCCTGGAGGACCGCTGGCGCTCCCGCGGCTTCGTCCGCATCCACCGCCGTCACCTCGTCGCCCTGCGTCACATCGGTGAACTCCGCCTGGACGCGGGCACGGTGAGCGTTCTCGTCGGCGGCGAGGAACTCCAGGTCAGCCGCCGCCACACCCGCGAACTGCGGGACCTGCTGATGCGGAGGTCCTGACGATGCCTCAGGACCCCACCGAACGCAGGGTCGTTGTCACCGCGCCGCCCCGCCGCACCCGGCGCGCCTCCGGCTACTCCCGCCCCCGCACCGAGATCGACGAGCAGACCACCCTCGGCCACACCTACGTCCGCTCCCTCATGCGCACCCAACTCCGGTCCGCCCTCGCGGTGTTCGCGGTCCTCGTGCTCCTCGTCGGCCCGCTGCCCCTGGTCTTCGCGGCGACCCCGGACTCGCACCGCCTCGAATGGCTCGTCCTCGGCTTCTGCCTCTACGCCCCGCTCGTCCTGCTCGCCCTCTGGTACGTGCGCCGCGCCGAACGCAACGAACGCGACTTCGTCCGCCTCGTCGAGGACCGATGAACTCCAGCTATGCCGTACCGGCGGTCGCCCTCGTCGTCGTGGTCACGGTCCTCGTCGGCGCGTTCGGGCTGCGCATCTCCCGCACCACCTCCGACTTCTACGTCGCCTCCCGCACCGTCGGTCCCCGCCTCAACGCGGCGGCCATCAGCGGCGAATACCTCTCCGCGGCCTCCTTCCTGGGCATCGCCGGACTGGTCCTCGTGCAGGGCCCGGACATGCTCTGGTACCCGGTCGGCTACACGGCCGGATACCTGGTCCTGCTCCTGTTCGTCGCGGCCCCGCTCCGCCGCTCCGGCGCCTACACCCTCCCCGACTTCGCCGAGGCCCGGCTCGCCTCGCACGCCGTACGGCGGCTCGCGGGCGCCTTCGTCGTCGGCGTCGGCTGGCTCTACCTCCTGCCCCAACTCCAGGGCGCCGGACTCACGTTGACCGTCCTCACCGGGGCACCCGACTCGCTCGGCGGGCTGATCGTGGCGGTCGTCGTGGTCGCCACCGTCGCGGCCGGCGGCATGCGCAGCATCACCTTCGTGCAGGCCTTCCAGTACTGGCTGAAGCTCACCGCGCTGCTCGTCCCCGCCCTCTTCCTGGTCCTCGCCTGGCAGGGCGACGGAGCACCCCGGCACGCCTTCGAGGAACCGGCGACCTTCCGCGAACAACGGGCGGTCCGGGTCGACGAGACACTCGACCTGAGACTCGACCACCCCCTCACGGTCACGGTCGACGGGACGGTCGACGGCCGCCACCACACCGCGGTGAAGCTCCAACTCCCCGCCGGCACCCACCACATCGAGCGCGGCACCCGCCTCACCTTCGCCGAGGGCGCCACGGTCCCCGTCGCCGACCGCGGCACCGACGGCGGCATGTCGACCTCGCTCGCCGCGAGCCGCGAGGAACGCCCGCTGTACGCGACCTACGGCCTCATCCTCGCCACCTTCCTCGGCACCATGGGCCTGCCGCATGTCGTCGTCCGCTTCTACACCAGCCCGCACGGCGTCGCCGCCCGCCGCACCACGGTCGCCGTCCTCGGCCTGATCGGCGCCTTCTACCTCCTCCCGCCCGTCTACGGCGCCCTCGGCCGCCTCTACACCCCCGAACTCACCCTCACCGGCGACGCCGACGCGGCCGTCCTCCTGCTGCCCGACCGCATGATCGGCGGCGTCGGCGGCGACCTGCTCGGCGCCCTGGTCGCGGGCGGCGCCTTCGCCGCGTTCCTGTCCACCGCGTCGGGACTGACCATGGCGGTCGCCGGGGTCCTCACCCAGGACGTCCTTCCGTCGCGCGGGGTACGGCACTTCAGGCTCGGCACGGTCCTCGCCATGGCCGTACCGCTGGCCGCGAGCGTGCTCGTCGGCGGCCTGCCCGTCGCCGACGCCGTGGGACTCGCGTTCGCCGTATCGGCGTCCTCCTTCTGCCCGTTGCTGGTCCTCGGCATCTGGTGGACGCGGCTCACCCCGCCCGGCGCGGCGGCCGGGATGCTGGTGGGCGGCGGCTCGGCGTTCGCCGCCGTGGCCGCGACCATGGCGGGCCTCCCCGGCACGGACCCCCTGCACGCCCTGCTCGCCTGGCCCGCGCTCTGGTCGGTGCCGCTGGGGTTCCTCACCATGATGCTGGTGTCCCTGGCGACGCCGGGGCGGGTGCCCACGGGAACGGCGGCGATCCTCGCGCGGTTCCATCTGCCCGAGGAGCTACGGGCGGAGGCGAAGGCGTGACGACACCCACGGGCGGCCCTGCCGACACCATGAGCGGATGGCCCAACTCCCCTACCGAGGCGGCCGCATGAGCGGATTCCTGGCCGGCCTCTGCGTCGCCGTGCTCCCGCTGCTCGCCGCCGGCTTCTGGCTCGGCCGCCGCACCGCACGCCCCGAGAACCTCGGCGGACTCGGCACCCCGGTCGAGCACGCCACCTTCCAGACCCTGCACACCGCGTCCCTCGCCGCACCCCCGCTGCGCGCGGGCCTCACCGAGGAGACGGCCCGCCGCTCGGCCCGCAGGCTCCGCACCCTGCTCGGCACGGACGCCCTGTGCCTCACCGACCAGCAGCAGGTCCTCGCCTGGGACGGCGTCGGCGACCATCACCGCGCCGAGGTCATGGAACGCCTCGCGGGCGCCCTGGAGACCGGCCGGGGCGAGGCGTTCCGGCTCACCTGCGACGCCCCCGACTGCCCGCTGCGCTGGGCCGTGGTCGCCCCGCTCACCGTCGACGACCGCGTCCACGGAGCGCTGGTCGCCTGCGCACCCCGCGAGTCCGCCGTCCTCGTCCGCGCCGCGGGAGAGGTCGCCCGCTGGGTCTCCGTCCAACTGGAGTTGGCGGATCTGGACCAGTCCCGCACCCGGCTGATCGAGGCCGAGATCAAGGCACTTCGGGCCCAGATCTCCCCGCACTTCATCTTCAACTCGCTCGCGGTGATCGCGTCCTTCGTCCGCACCGACCCCGAGCGCGCCCGCGAACTGCTCCTGGAGTTCGCCGACTTCACCCGCTACTCGTTCCGCAGGCACGGCGACTTCACCACCCTCGCCGACGAACTCCACGCCATCGACCACTACTTGGCGCTCGTCCGGGCCCGCTTCGGTGAACGCCTCTCCGTCACCCTCCAGATCGCCCCCGAGGTGCTGCCGGTCGCGCTCCCGTTCCTCTGCCTTCAGCCCCTCGTCGAGAACGCCGTCAAGCACGGCCTGGAGGGCAAGGCCGACAAGAGCCGCATCAGCATCACCGCGCAGGACGCGGGCGCCGAGGCACTCGTCGTCATCGAGGACGACGGCACCGGCATGGACCCCGACCTGCTTCGCCGCATCCTCGCGGGCGAGGTCAGCCCCTCCGGCGGCATCGGCCTGTCCAACGTCGACGACCGGCTCCGCCAGGTCTACGGCGACGACTACGGCCTCGTCATCGAGACCGCCGTAGGAGCGGGCATGAAGATCACCGCCCGGCTGCCGAAGTACCAGCCGGGCGTCCACTCGGCGAGCAGGCCGAGCGAGTCCTAGGGCCTCAGGCGCTGCGTGTGGCCACCATCCCGAGAGTGATCAGCCCGAGCACGACCCAGCCGAACCACAGCCAGCCGTTGCTTCCGAGCGCCACCGTGTAGGCCGTCACCACCACCAGACCGCCGACGGTGATCACCCCCATGGTCTTCGTGGAACCGGGCATCGCGACACCCTCCTCATGGCTCGTCACCCTCCATGGTGCCCCCGTTCTGCCTCCGAACGGAGCACACGACGAAATGTGTGCCCGACTTCCACGGTCCCCGACTCGTCCAGGAGGCCGCCTCGTAGACCGACGGATCGAAGCCGTAGTCGGCCGGCGGGACCTCCCGCGCGCACGCCGCGTCCGACTCCGTACGCGCCTGGTCCAGCGTGACGCCCGCGCCCAACCGGGTGAACCCGAGCACCAGCTGATCATGCTTTCCGGCGCAGGAGACCAGGCTCGCGGCCCGGTCGGAGGGCACGTCCAGACAGTCCCGCTTCTGCATCGTCGACGTGTCCGCGAACGCCGACCCGAGGGCACGCCGACTGCCGAGCGGCCCGTAGACCGGCCCGTGCGCGCCCAGCACCAGACACGCGGTGCGATGCCCGGCGGCCTCGAAACCGGCATCGGTCGGTACGACGGCGAAGCCCCGGACGTCCGCGAGCTTCTCCCGCATCTCCTGCGTCCGCTCCGCACACCGGCCGGCCCCGGCGGCCCGCGCCTCGCTCGCCGACGCGGTGGAGACCGATGCCATCACCTGCCCGTCCGGCACCGAGTTCCGGCAGCTGGGGTCGACGGCGAGCCGGGGCGTCCCCCGGAACCGCTTCCCGCCGGGCCAGTCGGCCGTGACGCAGTCACCGTCCTTGAGGGGCGCGGAGAGCCCGACACCTTTGCCGTACGGCGATGTGTCGCCGCCCGCGTCCGAGCTGCCGCCGGGCGGCTGGCGGGCCATCGCGTACCAGACGCCGCCCAGCGCGAGGGCGAGCCCGAGGAGACCGGCGAGGGCGGCCCGCAGGAGCCGGGGGCGCGGACGCCGGCGCCGACCGGTGGGGGAGTGCGAGGGAGGCGGAGACCCCGTCGCGAAAGGCACGGCCTGCCCCTCCCAGGGCGACGGCGAGCCCAGGTCGGTCTGCGTCCGGGAGTACGCCCCCGCCCCCGGGTCGGTCCCCGGAGTCACGATCAACGACAGTGCGCCCTCGGCCTCCGCCGCCGGAATCCGTCGTAGCGGATCCTTCTCCAGCATCGCGTGGAGCACCGGGGCCAGGGCGCCCGCGCGGACCGGGAGCAGCGGGTCCTCCGTGACCACCGCCGTGATCTCCGCGAGGGGTGTGTCGCGGACGAAGGGGCCGTGGCCCTCGACGGCGTGGTAGAGCGTGCAGCCCAGCGAGAACAGGTCGGCGGCGGCGGTCGGCGGCCCGCCCGTGGCCCGTTCCGGCGCGAGATATCCCGCCGTACCGACGAGCACGGACGTCAGCGTGTACCGCGTGTCCCCGGCGTCCGGCTGCACCGAGATGCCGTAGTCGGTGAGCAGGACGCGGGCGTACGGCGAACCGGTGCGGTCCGGTGCCAGCAGGATGTTCGCCGGTTTCACGTCCCGGTGCATCACGCCCCGCTGATGCCCCGCGGTCAGCGCGTCGAGTACGGCGAGTCCGATGCGGGCGCACTCCGCCGGGGCGAGCGAGCCGTACCGGGCGATCAGGTCGCGCAGGTCCACGGCGTCCGCCACGTACTCCATGACGATCCACGGCAGCCCCTCGTGCTCCAGCACGTCATGGACGGTCACTACATGGGGATGACCGCGCAATCCGGCCGCGTTCCGCGCCTCGGCCCGGGCCCGCGCGACCCGGGCCTCCCGTTCGGCGTCGGCGGAGGCCAGGTTGCTGAACACGATCTCCTTGAGCGCGACGTCACAGGCCAGCCGCTGGTCATGTGCGAGCCACACATGTCCCATCCCGCCACTGCCCAGCGGCTTCAGCAGCAGATAGCGGCCGGCGATGACCCGGCCCACCCCCGAGGCCGGCGATCCGTGTGGCATGCGGTGTCCCCCTTCCCGGTCCGCGTCACGTCTCGGTGGTGGTGGGTGCCGTGAGTGCGGTGGTCACCGGGGCGCTGCTGGTGACCGGTGCGCTGGTCGTCGTGGAGGCGCTGGTCGTCACGGGGGCGCTCGTCATCGGAGCGCTGGTGGTGGTGACCGGCGCACTCGTCGTCGGTGGTGGCTCACTCGCGGGCGAGGACGGGGGCGGCGACGAGGACGTACGCGGCGCCGGTGCGGACGTGGAGGCTGGTGGTGCCGTGGATGTCGGCGGCGTCAGTGTCGGCCCGGAAGGCGTCGCCGGACCGGTGGGGCCCGTAGCACTCGTAGGACGGGTCGGACCCGAGGGAGTGGACGTCACCCCACCACTCGTCGCCCCGGCCACGCTCACCGTCACGTACTCCCCGAACCGCAGCTCGGTTCCGGCCGGCGGATCGCTCGCGATGACCCGAGCGTCGTCGGAGGGCGGCGCACTCCCGGCGTATCCGACCGCCAGACCGCCGCTCACCAGTTGCCGCCGCGCCTCCCCGAAGGTCCTCCCCGCGAGGTCGGGTACGGGATGCCGCGTCCGGGTGTCGAAGGCGGCGTCACTCCGCCCCGTCGTCCCCACCGGACGCTGGATACCGCGGGCGGGATCGCCGACGTCGACGAGGACGAGCCGCTCCATTTTCCGGGGCGCCGGACGCACGGCCACGACCGAGGACGCCTCATATCCGTGCCACTTCTTGTTGCCGTCCGCGAACGTGACGGAAATACGGTCCGCGTCGCCCTTGAAGGGCCGCAGTGGATTTCCGCAGGAACACTTCGCGGCCGGTTCTCCCCGCGCGTCGACGAGAATCGCGATTCCCGACTGGAGAAGGGAGTTGTAGGGCGTTGCCTTTCCCTTTTTGTAGTCGTGATTCTGTACGAGAGTGTCGTGACGCAGGAGTACGGGTGTGAGCCGGTCCAGATAGCCCGGTATCTGATCCGTGCCGATACCCAGCACACCCGACCAGGCGACGGCCTTGCGACGGTTCGCGGGATCGGTCAGAAACCTCTTGAGCCTCGCCACGTCACAGACGGTCGGCTTCTTGGTGCCTCCGTAGAGACCTGGCGTGTCCCCCTGCTGGAGGCTCCCACGCACCGGTGTCGAACGCACCGCGGCGTCCTGCCCCATCCCCTGTTTCTCGTCGAAGAAAGGCGCGAGCGACGGAACTCCGGCGGCGACCGCCTGTACGGCGAACGCGTGTATGCCCCCGACCGCGCCCCCACCGCATGCGCCCAGCCCACTCACGACCAGGACGCAGACCAGCAGTACGGCGATCCTGCGGACCACCGCGATTCCACAACGCCGACACCTTTGCACAGCAACGCGAAATGTCATGACCGCTCCCCCCGGCGGCGGTTCCCCCATCGCGCTTTATGCTACTGAAGAAAATTCCCGTTCAGCTGCCGCGTGTGTTCAATGAGGCCAAATAGGCGTTGTATGCCTCGAGTTCCCTGTCACCGTCCCGGTCGGCGGCCCGGTCCTGACGCTTCGCCTGGCGCTGCTCGGAGCCGTACCACTGGAACAGCAGGGCGATCAGCACCAGCACGGACGGGATCTCGCTGAACGCCCAGGCGATGCCGCCGGCGGCGTTCTGGTCGGAGAGGGCGTCGATGCCGAGCGAGGCGGGCGGGTGCTTGAACGTCGTGACCATCGGCTCGGACGCCATCATCAACGCGATGCCGAAGAACGCGTGGAACGGCATCCCGGCGAACAGCTCCAGCATCCGCATCAGATAGCCGGGCCGGCTGGGTCCCGGGTCGACGCCCATGATCGGCCAGAAGAACACCACGCCCACGGCGAGGAAGTGCACCATCATCGCGATGTGCCCGGTCTTGGACCCCATCAGGAAGTCGAAGATCGGCGTGAAGTACAGCGCGTAGAGACTGGCGATGAACAGCGGGATCGTGAACGCGGGATGCGTGATGATCTTCATGTACCGGCTGTGCAGGAACATCAGCAGCAGCTCACGCGGCCCCTTGCGGCCCCGGGCCGCCGGTGGCAGCGCGCGCAACGCCAGGGTGACCGGGGCGCCGAGCAGCAGCAGGATCGGCGACAGCATGCTGATCACCATGTGCTGCACCATGTGCACGCTGAACATGACCATGCCGTAGTCGTTGAGCTTGGTGCACATGACCAGCCCGACGGTCAGCACCCCGATGACGAAGGAGACCGTCCGCCCCACGGGCCACGAGTCCCCGCGCCGTGCCAGCCGCACGACCCCCCAGCCGTACAGCCCGATCCCGAGGAGGCAGGCGGTCAGGAAGAACGGGTCGGCCGACCATTCAAGCCCCCGTCCCAACGTGAACGGCGGCAGATCCATCGTCATGCCGTGCCCGCCGTGATCCATCGGACGGCTCCTGATTCGTGGGGGTTGTGCAAGTCTGTCCGCTCACAGACTAGAACTGCCCCCGGTCACGATCATGACCGGGGGCAGCTTCGCTCACGTACGGGCTACAGGACGCATTCCGCCTCTTCGTACCGCTCGGCGGGCACCGTCTTCAGCGTCTCCACCGCATCGGCCAGCGACACCATCACGATGTCGGTCCCCTGAAGCGCGGTCATCTTCCCGAACTCCCCCCGATGCGCGGCCTCCACCGCATGCCACCCGAACCGGGTCGCCAGCACCCGGTCGTACGCGGTCGGCGTACCCCCGCGCTGCACATGCCCGAGGATCACCGGCCGCGCCTCCTTGCCGAGCCGCTCCTCCAGTTCGAGGGACAGCTGCCGGGCGATCCCCGCGAAGCGCTCATGGCCGTAGACGTCCTTCTTGCCCTCGTCGAAGTCCATGGACCCCTCACGAGGCTTGGCACCCTCGGCGGCGACGACGATCGCGAACCGCTTGCCCGCCTCGAAGCGTTCGCCGACGCGCGCGGCCAACTCCTCTATGTCGAAAGGCCGTTCAGGTACGACGATGGCGTGGGCGCCGGCCGCCATGCCGGAGTGGAGCGCGATCCAGCCGGTGTGGCGGCCCATGACCTCCACGACCAGGACGCGCTGATGGGACTCGGCGGTGGTCTTGAGCCGGTCGAGCGCCTCGGTCGCGACGCCTACGGCGGTGTCGAAGCCGAAGGTGACGTCCGTGACCGCGATGTCGTTGTCGATGGTCTTGGGGACGCCGACGATCGGGAGACCGGCGTCGTACATCAGCTTGGCCGCCTTGAGCGTGCCCTCGCCGCCGATCGGGATGATCGCGTCCAGGCCGAGCTCCTCGACATGGCCCCGGGCCCGCTCCACGCCGTCCCGCAGATGGGAGGGCTGGACACGGGAGGAGCCGAGGATGGTGCCGCCGCGAGCGAGGATGCCGCTCACCGCGTCGAGGTCGAGCTTGAGGTAGTCGCACTCCAGGAGGCCCTTCCAGCCGTCCCGGAAGCCGATGACCTCGTCGCCGTGGTCCACGACGGCGCGGTGCACGACGGACCGGATGACGGCGTTCAGGCCGGGGCAGTCGCCGCCGGACGTGAGGACACCAATGCGCATAGCCCGAGGAACCTTCTCAACGTGGGCCGAAACCGGACCACGTCGTCCGGTACGAACCCCGCCACCCTAACGGCAGGAGGGGGCGGGATCGTAGCGCGCGTCCGCCAGCTGGACGACCCCGCTCACCTGCGCGGACGGGCCGTCAGACGGGCTGGTTGCCGACGTCCGAAGACGAGGTGTACACCTGCCTCCCGGCCCGCCCCGGAACCCGGTCCGCTCGGCCTCAGGCGGGCTGCTGAGCTGCGGCGATGCGCTCGTTGCGGAGTGCCTCGTACCAGCGGTCGTCGATCGGCGGCAGCGCGTTCACATCGAGGGCCAGCTTCAGCAGCAGGTCCGCGATCAGCGGATTGCGGGCGAGGACGGGGCCGTGCATGTACGTACCGAACACCGTGTCGTTGTACGCGCCCTCGGTGCCGTCGCCCGTGCCGTTGCCCTTGCCGAGGCGGACCTGCGCGAACGGGCGGGCGGTCGGGCCGAGATGCGTGACGCCCTGGTGGTTCTCGAAGCCGGTCAGCGGGGGCAGGCCCAGGCGCGCGTCGATGTCGCCGAGGACATCGCCGACGCACCGCTCGCCCTCGCCGCGCGTCGACACCACGTCGAGCAGGCCGAGGCCGGGCTCACGCTGGCCGAGGTCGTTGATGAACTCGTGGCCGAGGATCTGGTAGCCGGCGCACACCGAGAAGACGATCGCGCCGTTGCCGACGGCCCGGTGCAGACCGCCGTCACGGCGCAGACGCTCCGCCGCGAGCCGCTGCGGGCGGTCCTCACCGCCACCGATCAGGTAGATGTCGCCCGAGGTCGGGATGGGCTGGTCGCTGCGCACGTCCAGCCGGGCCACATCGAGGCCGCGCTGCCGTGCCCGGCGTTCCACGACAAGGGCGTTGCCCTGGTCGCCGTAGGTGCTCAGCAGGTCCGGGTAGATCCACACCAGACGCAGCTGGTTGTCGCTCATGGTCAATTCGTCCTCTGAGTGTCAGTTGCCGACGCGGCGGCGCAGGTCCTGGAACGCGGTGTAGTTCGCGATGACCTCGATGCGGCCGGGCGGGGCCATCTGCACGGCCTGATCGAGGTTGTCGCAGACCTGGAAGTGCTGGCCCGCCACTTCCAGACGGACCGCGAGGTCCAGCTTGCGGTCGCCCACGACGAAGATGGGGTGGCCGGTCAGTCGGGTGTAGTCGACATCCCACAGCCACGAGGTGTCGGTGCCGTCGGCGCCGCGTGCGTTCACCGAGAGGATCACCGGGGTCGGCGGGGGATCGATCAGGCTGAACGTCTCGAGCCAGCCCGCCGGGTTCTTCGCCAGCAGCAGCCGCAGATCGCGCTGCATGAACTGGACGACGTCATAACGCCCGGCGACGGCCTGCACGCGGTACATCCGCTCCAGGGCGACCTGTGGCGGCACCCCGAACACGGCGGCGACGGCGGCGGAGGACGCGGCGTTGGCCTTGTTGGCACGCCCGGGCAGCTGAAGGTGGATCGGCCAGGCGGAGCCGTGCGGGTCGAGGACATGGTCCCCGGACAGCGCCCAACTCGGGGTGGGCCGACGGAATCCGCACTCGCCGCAGAACCAGTCGTCTCCGGGACGCTGCATCACGCCACCGCAGGACGGGCAGGACCAGGCGTCGTCCTTCCACATCTGCCCGGCGGCGACCCAGATCACGTTCGGGGAGGAGGAAGCGGCCCACACGACCAACGGGTCGTCGGCGTTGGCGACGATGACGGCCTTGGAGCCCGACAGCCCCTCACGCCAGTTCTCCGCGAGCATGCGGGTCTCGGCCGCGCGGTCGAGCTGGTCGCGGGAGAGGTTGAGCAGGGCGATGCACTTGGGGTCGGTGTCGCGGGCGACGCCGGCGAGGTATTTCTCGTCGACCTCGATGACACCGAACTTGGCGTCCGAACCGCCGGCCAGAGCCGAGGTGATGCCGGCGGGCATGTTGGCGCCCAGCGCGTTCGAGACGACGGGTCCCGCGGCCCCGAGGGCCTCGGCGATGAGCCGGGTCGTGGTCGTCTTGCCGTTGGTCGCCGAGACGAGCGTCACATCCAGGCTCTGCGCGAGCCTGGCGAGCAGGTCGGGGTCGAGTTTGAGTGCCACTCGGCCGCCGATCACCGATCCGCTGCCCCGCCCCGCTGCACGGGATGCCGCCGCGACCGCCTTGCCCGCCGTCACGGCCAGCTTGGCCCGCGGCGTGAGCGGGTCCGAGTTGCCTGCCATCAGTTCTCGATCCTCCTTGCGTACGCGCCGCGCCTCTGCCTCCGGCAACGTGGTGTGGACCTCAGCCTATCGAGATCCTTATCGGTGCCTGAACCGTGGCACCGCGAACGCCTCGCGGCGGGCGTGCGCCGTAGAGAACCGTACCCTTGCGCCCATGCGATACGGCTCCATCCCGGGCGCCCGCGGGCGAGTCCGTCCCCTCATCCTGCTCGGCGACCCTCTGCTCCATACCCCGTGCGAGGAGGTAACAGACTTCGGGCCGGAACTCGCCCGTCTCGTAGAGGACTTGTTCGCCACGATGTACGCCGCCCGGGGCGTCGGCCTCGCTGCGAACCAAGTCGGCGTCCCCTTGCGGGTGTTCGTCTACGACTGCCCCGACGACGAGGAGACCCGCCACCTCGGCCATGTGGTCAACCCGCGCCTGGTCGCGACGGACGGCGTGGTGCTGAGGGGCCCGGAGGGCTGCCTCTCCCTGCCGGGCCTGGAGGCCGGAACCGAGCGCTACGACCACGCGGTCGTCGAGGGCTTCACGGCGACCGGCGACCCGGTCACCATCCACGGCACCGGTTGGTTCGCCCGCTGCCTCCAGCACGAACACGACCACGTGGAGGGCCGGGTGTACGCGGACCGCGTGACGGGGTGGCGCCACAAACGCCTGATGCGACAGGCAGGCCGGGCGTCATGGCACAGGCCGGAGTGACGTCTTCAGAGGCGCGGGGCCGAAGCGACGTGCGGCTCCGCTGTGCGGGCGCGACCGGCTCCCACGCACCCGCACATCGCATACGACCGTCAGAACCCCGGCCCACCGACCCTGTCGCCGGCGGCGGCCAACCGGCCCCACAGCAGATCAGCCAGACTCCGCACCAACTCGCCCCGCGAACACGGCCGTTCCCCCAGCCACCAGTCCCCGGCCGCATGCATCATCCCGACGATGCCGTGACCCCACACCCGGGCGAGCTGCTGACTGTTGGGCCCGAGGTCCACCCGCTCCTCGATGACCTGGGCCAGCTCCTCGCCCATCCGCCGCAGCAACGGAACGGAGTGGTTGCCGGTGTCGAACCCCTGATCCGCGGTCTGCCCGCCCTCGACGGGGTGCATCAGAAAGCGGTACACCTGAGGAAGCGCCTCGATCGCGGCGAGGTAGGTGTCGAGCGTCGCCTCGACCCGCTCCCGGCGTTCGGCCGGAGCGTCCAGCGCCGCCCGCAACGAGGACAACAGGGCATCCGTGTGCCGCTTGGCGAGGGCCGCGTACAGTCCACCCTTGTCCCCGAAGTGCCGGTACAGAATCGGCTTGGTGATGCCCGCTTCCGCGGCGATCGCGTTCATCGAGGCCTGCGGACCATCACGCAGCACCACTCTGTCCGCGGCCTCCAGCAACTCGCGCCGTCGGCGATCGGCGGACCGTTGCTGATCGGTCCGCTGCGTGGTGTCCATGTGCTCTCCCCACCCGTGCTGAATCGGTGACGCCTGCGCAAAGTAACACTCAATGGCCCCAACACCTCGAACGGGCTGCCGAGTGGTCATCGGGAGTTGACTTTTCCTACCCGTCGGTAACAGACTTCGGTTACCGCAAGTAACATGCTAGTGCGCCGCTGGAGGAGTCATGGCCGAGTTCACCATGGAACTCAACGACGAACAGAAGGAGGTGCGGGACTGGCTGCACGGCTTCGCCGCCGACGTCATCCGCCCCGCCGCCGCCGAATGGGACGAGCGTGAGGAGACTCCCTGGCCGGTCATCCAGGAGGCCGCGAAGGTCGGCATCTACTCCCTGGACTTCTACGCCCAGCAGTACTTCGACCCCACGGGCCTCGGCATCCCGATGGCCATGGAGGAACTGTTCTGGGGCGACGCGGGCATAGCCCTCTCCATCGTCGGCACCGGCCTGGCGGCCGTCGGCGTCCTCGCCAACGGCACCGAGGAGCAGATCGGCACCTGGATCCCGCAGATGTACGGCGACGCCAACGACGTGAAGGTCGCCGCCTTCTGCTCCTCCGAGCCCGACGCCGGTTCCGACGTCGCCTCCATGCGCACGCGCGCCGTGTACGACGAGGCCAAGGACGAGTGGGTGCTCAACGGCACCAAGACCTGGGCGACCAACGGTGGGATCGCCAACGTCCACGTCGTCGTCGCGGTCGTCGACGCGGACCTCGGCTCCAAGGGCCACGCCTCCTTCATCGTCCCGGCCGGCACGCCCGGTCTGTCCCAGGGGCAGAAGTTCAAGAAGCACGGCATCCGCGCCTCGCACACCGCCGAGGTCGTCCTGGAGAACGTGCGCGTCCCCGGTTCCTGCCTGCTCGGCGGCAAGGAGAAGCTGGACGAGCGCCTCGCCCGCGCCCGTGAGCGCGCGAAGGCCGGCGGCGAGCGGGTGAAGAACGCGGCGATGGCGACGTTCGAGGCGTCACGCCCCGCGGTCGGCGCGATGGCGGTGGGCACGGCACGCGCCGCGTACGAGGTCGCCCTCGACTACGCGAAGACCCGCGAGCAGTTCGGCCGCCCGATCATCGACAACCAGGGCGTGGCCTTCCAGCTCGCCGACATGCGTACGTCCATCGACGCGGCGCGGCTGCTCGTGTGGCGGGCGTCCTGGATGGCCATCAGCGGCAAGCAGTTCACGGCGGCCGAGGGCTCGATGTCGAAGCTGTTCGCCAGCGAGACGGCGAAGAAGGTCACCGGCCAGGCGATCCAGATCCTCGGCGGCAACGGCTACACCCGCGAGTATCCGGTCGAGCGGATGCACCGGGACGCGGCGATCTACACGATCTTCGAGGGCACGAGTGAGATCCAGCGGCTGGTGATAGCGCGGACGTTGGCCGGGATGCCGATCCGTTGAGTGGAAACCCGCGGGCCGGTGGGGGATGAGCGCGCGCCCCTGAAAGACCGGTAGCTGGGGGTCTTCTAAGGGGCGCGGGGAACTGCGCGACCAGCCCCCACCGGGCCCGCAGCCACACAACGACGTGCGCTACCGGTGCTTCAGCGGCGTCAGCTGCTCGATGTCATAACGCGACCGCAACTCCTCGATCGCCGCATGATCCGGCGGCCCCCCACCCCCGAGGATCTCCAACAGCTCCTCGAAATACCGCTCATGGTCGGGCGGCGGAGACGCCTGGAAGAACATCTTCGCCGCCGTCTCCGTCGGGTTGGAGAACGCGTGCGGACAACCGGGCGGTACGGCGATCACCGTCCCCGGCGTCGCCCGCACCACCCGGGACCCCGAACCGGACTCCCAGCGCTGCCAGTTGTCAGGCGTCCGGACCCGCGGCTCGAAGGCGAGGACGTCCAGCTCGCCCTCGAGCACGTAGAACAACTCCTCGCTGCGGGTGTGCACATGGGCCCCGACATCGAACCCCGGCGGCACCACCACCTCGAAGGTCGACGAGGTCCGCGAGTGCGAGCCGGTCACCTTGAACGTCACGTGCTGCGCGGGCGTCTGGACGACCCGGCCGTGACCGGGCGGCACGAGCAGCCCCTCCGTCGCCGTCATCGGCACCTCACCATGTCACGGGCAGTGCCTCGGGCCCGCGGATCAACGCGCCCTTCTTGAACGGGACTTGACCGGCCGGTACCGCGAGCCTCAGCCCGGGCAGCCGGTCCAGCAGGGCGTCCACCAGCAGCTCGGACTCCAGCCGGGCCAGCATGTTGCCGGGGCAGAAGTGCGGGCCGAAGCCGAAGGACACATGCGGGTTCGGGCTGCGTGAGAAGTCGATCTTCTCGGGGTCCGGGAACACGTCCGGGTCCCGGTTCGCGGCCAGGTACGACACGTACACCGGGTCGCCCGCCCGCATCCGCACGCCTCGGATCTCCACGTCCTCCATGGCGATCCGGGACAGCCCGACCGCGTTGCGGTGCGGGATGTAGCGCAGCAGCTCGTCGATGGCCTGGGGCCTCGACTCCGGTTCGGCGCGCAGCCGTTCGACGAGATCCGGGCGGGTCAGCAGCAGGTAGAACATCTGCCCGCTGTTGTTCGTGACCGCCTCGCCGCCGATCTGGAGCAGCACCGCGAGCCCGACCGCCTCCTCCAGCGTGATCTCCTCCCGGCTCACGGCGGCACCGAGCAGCGAGGCCACGTCCTCGCCGTCGCTGCCCTCCCGCAGCCCGATGAGGTCACCGAAGTAGGCGCCCATCTCCTGCTTCGCCTTCTCGCTGACCTTGGCGCCGTGCGAGGAGGACAGGATGAGCTGGGTCCAGGTGTGCATGCCGTGCCGGTCGGCCGCCGGCACACCCATCAGCTCGCAGATCACCGCGATGGGGAAGGGGCTCAGCACGGTCTCGGTGAGGTCCGCGGGCGGCCCGTGCTCCAGCAGCTCGTCGATCAACTCGTCGAGCAGCAGCCGGGATTGGTCCCGCACCCGCTCCACCCCGCGCGCCGTGAACGCCGGGGCGACCGAGCGCCGTAGCCGCGTGTGGTCCGGTGGGTCGAGGAAGCCGACCGCGCCGCGCGCCGGGATGAAGTGCGGCGCGAGCCGGGTCACCGGCTGGTCCATCACCGCCTCGCGGCTGAACCGTGGGTCGTTGGTGACCATCCGCACGTCGTCGTGCCGAGTGACCAGCCACGCCCAGCCCTCGCCGTTGGGCAGTTTGATCCGGTTGACCGGACCCTCCCGCATCAGCTTGGCGAGGACCGGGTCGAAGTCCACCCCGGTCAGGTCGAGCGCCGGCCAGGGCCGGACGGGGGGCAGCGTCTCGGTGAGCGTCTCTTCAGTCATGCCGTACTCAAGCCGTCTCTCGGTCGTCGCTGTGCCAGCGGCCCAGGGCCATCTCGGCGGTGATACCGGGTCCGAACCCGGCGAGGAGCCCGCGTGCCCGGTGTTCGGCGCCGCCCTCGTCGAAGAGCCGGCGCAGCGCGTCCAGCACGACGGCGCTGGCGATGTTGCCGTACTCGGTGAGGGTGGCCCGGCTGAACCGGAACGCGTGCGGGTCGACCTGGAGGAACTTGCTCAGGTCGTCGAGTATTCGGGGCCCGCCCGCGTGGACTATGTAGAAGTCCAGGTCGGCCGCGTCCCAGCCGTGCAGTCCCGCGAGGTCCTGGAGCG
Organism: Streptomyces sp. NPDC096013; assembly: GCF_044763565.1. NCBI lineage: Bacteria > Bacillati > Actinomycetota > Actinomycetes > Kitasatosporales > Streptomycetaceae > Streptomyces > Streptomyces sp. NPDC096013. The sequence continues at coordinate 29,619 of NZ_JBIWGK010000008.1, forward strand.
CCGGTGCGAGGGGCTCCATGGTGGCCGGGACCCGCTTGTCCAGCAGGAAGTGGAACCCGGTGGCCCGGACGTCGTACATGATCCACTCTTCGGTCTTGGGGATCAGGTACGACCCGTTGCGCTCCAGCTGGATGCCCGTCCCGCCGCGCCCGCGGACGACCGCGGCGGCGATGCCGTCGCCGAACAGGCCGTTGGAGAGCAGGGAGCCGATGCCGAGGTCGGTCGGCTGGTAGCACAGCGAGCAGAACTCGCAGGCGACGATGAGGGCGTTGGCCTCGGGGTAGGCCGTGCAGAAGTCGTGCGCCCGGTTGATGGCCGCGCCGCCGGCCGCGCAGCCCAGCTGGGCGATGGGGATCTGGCGGGTGGTGGAGTCGAACGCCATCTCGTTGATCAGCCAGGCCGTGAGCGAGGGCATCATGAAGCCCGTGCACGAGACGTAGATGATCACGTCGATGTCGGTGGTGAGCAGCTCCGCCTCGTCGAGCGCGCGCTGTACGACCGAGGGGACACGGGCCTTCGCCTCGGCCGTGTAGATCTTGTTGCGGTCCTCGAACCCGGGGTGCTTCAGGGTCTCCTCGATGGGCTGCACGATGTGCCGCGTGCGCACACCGGTGTTCTCGATCAGCCGCAGGGCCAGCGGCAGGTTGGGGTGGTCCGCGTGACGGGAGCGCGCCAGCTCCAGCGTCTCCTCCATCGTGATCACGTGCTCGGGAACCGACACCGAGGGTTTGCACAAAGTCGCCATGAACCGTCCCTGCTTTCGCCTTCCGGAAGGCTTTCGCCCGCCGGTCAGAAGGTGGTTCACCTCAGAGGGTGGTGCACCCACGATCACCCCTGAGGACGACGATCTCGCGGTGGACTACTCCAATTCAGGGACCCCGTGTAAAGGTCGGATCAGCACGCGATGACCAGAAACCCCGTCGTATCCCGCGTCGCGACCGGCACCGTCCGGCTTTCCGGCACACGCCGGGAGCAACCCCCCAGGGGCGCGGGGAACTGCGCGACAAGCCACGACGAGCCCGCACTCGCGAAACTACGAAGCGCCCCCGCTGCTGTGCGCGATGCACGCGACGTCGATCCGATCCGCCAACTTCGCCAGCTCGATCGTCAACGCGGCCACCGTGTCCTCATCGAGCCCCTCCTCCCCGGCCTCGACAAGGTGCAGCCACCGCCCACCCACGGTTCGCAAAAGCTTGCTGACATCGGCGGCAGCCACCTGCAAGGTCCCGCGGTCGTCGACGATCAGAGGCAGAGTCACTTCGCGGTTCACAGAGGGGATCGTAGCCGCGGAACGCTCACGCTCCGTGCCATACCGTGGTGATGTTGCAGAACTCGCGGATTCCGTGCCCCGACAGTTCTCGCCCGTACCCGGACCGCTTCACCCCGCCGAACGGGAACGCCGGATGCGAGGCGGTCATCCCGTTGAAGAAGACCCCACCGGCCTCCAGGTCCCGTACGAACCGCTCGACCTCCGCCTCGTCCCGCGTCCACACGTTGGAACTCAGCCCGAACGGCGTGTCGTTGGCGAGGAGGACGGCCTCGTCGAGGTCGGCGACCCGGTACAGCGTGGCGACGGGTCCGAACGTCTCCTCGCGGTGGATGCGCATCTCGCGGGTGATGTCGGTGAGGACGGTCGGCGGGTAGAACCAGCCGGGGCCGTCCGGCCGCTCACCGCCGCACAGCACGGTCGCCCCGCTCTCCACCGCGTCGTCGACGAGTTCCTCCAGATCGCCGCGGCCCGCCTCGCTCGCGACCGGGCCGACCTCGGTCTCCTCCTCCAGCGGATCACCGACCGTGAGCGCCTTCATGCCGGCCACGAACCGTTCGGCGAACGCGTCGAAGACGTCCGTGTGCACGATGAACCGCTTGGCGGCGATGCACGACTGCCCGTTGTTCTGCACGCGCGCGGTCACTGCGACCTGTGCGGCCCGCTCGATGTCGGCGGACGGCATCACGACGTACGGGTCGCTGCCGCCCAGCTCCAGCACCGTCTTCTTCACCATGTCCCCGGCGACGGACGCGACCGCACGCCCCGCGGGCTCACTGCCGGTGAGGGTGGCCGCCTTGACCCGCTCGTCGCGCAGGATCTCCTCGATCGCGCCGGAGCCGACCAGCAGGGTCTGGAACGCGCCCTCGGGGAAGCCCGCGCGGTGGAAGAGGTCCTCCAGATAGAGGGCGGTCTGCGGGACGTTCGACGCGTGCTTGAGCAGACCGACGTTGCCCGCCATCAGCGCGGGCGCGGCGAAGCGGATCACCTGCCACAGCGGGAAGTTCCACGGCATGACGGCGAGGACGGGACCCAGCGGCCGGTAGCGGACCAGCGCCCGTGCACCGCCCGAGTCCTTGACGTCGGCGGCCGAGGGTTGCTCGTCGGCGAGCAGTTCCGCCGCGTGGTCGGCGTACCAGCGCATCGACTTCGCGCACTTGGCGGCCTCCGCGCGGGCCTGCTTGACCGGCTTGCCCATCTCGGTGGTCATGATCCGGCCGATGTCCTGCTGGTCCTCGTCGAGCAGGTCGGCGGCCCGGTGCATGAGCCGGGCACGCTCGGCGAACGCGGACGTCCGGTAGGTGCGGAACGTGGCCTCGGCGAGCTGGAGCCGGCGCTCGATCTCCTCGGCACCCATGGCCTCGTACGTCTTGAGTGTCTCGCCGTTGGCCGGGTTGACCGTCGCGATGGGCATGGCTGACCTCCTGGAGCGGGCTGTGCTTCGACCTTCCCGCGCGGCGCGGGGGACCGCAACGCGTGCGCGGCCCTTCAGCCCGAGTGCTCCGCCAGCCGGTCGAGAAACGTGGCCTGTGCTGTGACGACGACCTCGCGCGCCCGGTCGAGGCTCAGCCACTCCACCCGGTCCAGCTCGGGGAACTCCTGGATCTGCCCCGACTTCGGCGGCCACTCCATCCGGAAGGTGCCCGGCACCATGGCCGCGGGGTCCAGATCCGCCTCGATCGCCCACGCGGTGACGACCTTCCCGTTGGCCTGCCGCACCTCGCCCAGCTCGATCGCCTCGCCGTCGGGCGGCGCGATCCCCAGCTCCTCCTGGAACTCGCGCCGGGCCGCGTCCCAGGCGGGCTCGTCCGGCTCGTACTCGCCCTTGGGCACACTCCACGCCCCCGCGTCCCGGCGCGCGAAGAACGGGCCGCCCATATGGCCGAGCAACACCTCCAGCCCCCGATCGGTGTGCCGGAACAACAACAGCCCGGCGCTCCGCTTCCCCCTCGTGTCCCCGCTCACGGCGTCACCTCCGGATGCGCCGCCAACAACGTCTCCACCGAGTCCGCCTCCTCCGCCCGCTTGTCCTCCCGATACCGCACGACCCGCGCGAAACGCAGCGTCACACCGGCCGGATAACGGCTCGACCTCTGGAGTCCGTCGTAGGCGATCTCCACGACGAGTTCGGGCCGTACGGTCACCACATGACCGTCGCTCCGAACGGCCAGCTCCTGGAGGCGCTCGGTCTGCCAGGTCAGCAGGGCGTCCGTCATGCCCTTGAAGGTCTTGCCCAGCATCGCGAAGGAACCGTCCGAACTCCGGGCGCCCAGATGGAGGTTGGAGAGTTTGCCGGTACGGCGGCCATGGCCCCACTCGGCGGCCAGGACGACCAGGTCGAGGGTGTGGACGGGCTTCACCTTCAGCCACGAGGCGCCCCTGCGGCCCGCGTTGTAGGGGGCGTCGAGCCCTTTCACCACGACCCCCTCATGGCCGCGCTTCAAGGTCTCGGCCAAGAAGGCCTCCGCCGCGGGGATGTCCTCCGGGCCGGACACGAGCGTCCGGCGGACCCGCATCGGCTCGGGCACCAACCGGGCCAGTTCCGCGTGCCGTTCGGCGAACGGGAGGTCGAGCAGGTCGCGGCCGTCGACGGACAGCGCGTCGAAGAACACGGGGGAGACCGGCACCGTCTCGGCGGCCGTGGCCACGTCCACCCGGGAGCCGACCCGGCCCGCCGTCTCCTGGAAGGAGCGGGGCCGCCCGTCCGCGTCGAAGGAGATCACCTCGCCGTCCAGGATGAACCGCTCGCCTCGCAACTCGAGCGCGGCGGCGGTCAGTTCGGGCAGCCGGTCGGTGATGTCGTCGAGGGTGCGGGTGTAGAGCCGTACGGCATCGCCGTCGCGGTGGACCTGGACGCGGATGCCGTCGAGCTTCTCCTCGACCGCGCAGTCGCCCAGCTTCTCGACCGCCTCCGCGACGGATGTGGCGCTGTGCGCGAGCATCGGCAGGACCGGGCGGCCCACGGTCAGCCGGAAGCGGTCGAGGGACGCGGGGCCGGCGGCGAGCAGGGCCTCGGCCACCGTCTGGAGCGAACCGGCCAGCATCACGGCCCGCCGAACATCGGCTGCCGGCACGTCGGTTGCCTGGGCCAGGCCCTCCACGGCGACCGCGTCGAGCGCGCCCTGCCGGACCTCGCCGGTGATGAGCCCGAAGAGGAAACGCTGCTCGTCGGCGGTGGCCGCGCCCATCAACTCGCCGACCAGGCGGGCGCGTTCGGCCTGCGAACCGGCGCCCGACACCGCACCGAGGGCGGTGAGCCGGGCGTCCACCTCGCGCACGGTGAGGGTGGGTTCGGCGGCCGGTTCGACCGACTGACTCAGCACCTTCCAGCCGATGCCGAGCCGCCCCTGCGGGAGCCGGCCCGCCAGATACGGGATGACGATCGGGACGTCGTCGGCCTCCGCGTCCCGGAAGAGCTCCGCGAGCAGAGCGATCTTCCGGGACCGCGCCGAGGTGGCGGCGACCTCCTGGGACACCTGCGCGAGCCGGGTCAGCAGCATGCAGCCATCCTGCAACGGGCGCGGCCGGTCTACACCCGGACGGCGGCGATGCCCGTACGGATGGGGGTCCGCTCTAGGCGCGTACGGTCGCGTCGAGGTCGGCCATCAGCAGGTCGCCGTTGATCGTGGCGCCCGCCCGGTACCCGGCGGAGGCCGCGTTCACGACCTGCTCCCCGAAGCCCATCGCGTTGCCGACCGCCCACACGCCGGGCACGGTCGTCAGGCCCGTCGGGTCGACCACCGGGTACGCGCCGAACGGGGTCTCCTGGAGCTCGGCGCCCAGCTTCTCCAGCAGGCCGGTCTGCGGGACCGCGCGGGGCGCCACGAACACGGCCTCGCGCGGGTGTGTGGCGCCTCCACCGGAGTGAGTGCCGGCGGCGAGGCGGACACCGGTGAGCCGGTCGTCCTCGACGACCAGCTCCGCGACCTCGCCGGGCACCACGGCGACCCCGGCGGCGGCCAGCCTGCGCAGGTCGTCGTCGCTCAGCTCGGACTCGGCGACCGTGTGCAGGAACAGGGTCACGTCCTTCGACCACTGCGAGACCATCAGTGCCTGGTGCACGCTCAACGGAGTCGTCGCGAGCACCCCGAACGCCTGGTCACGGACCTCCCAGCCGTGGCAGTACGGGCAGTGGATCACGTCCCGCCCGAAGCGCTCGGCGACCCCGGGGACGTCCGGCAGCTCGTCCTTCAGCCCGGTGGCGACGACGATCCGGCGCGCGTGCACGGTCTCCCCGCCGGCCAGCGCCACGGCGAAGCCGTCGCCCTTCGTGACGTCCACCGCGCGGTCGCGGACCAGGTCGACGCCGTAGCGCGCGATCTCCTCGCGGCCCAGGGCCAGGAACTCGGCCGGGGACATGCCGTCCCGGGTCAGATAGCCCTGCATGTGCGCGGCGGGCGTGTTGCGCGGCTCGCCCGCGTCGACGACCAGGGTGCGGCGCCGGGACCGGCCCAGCACCAGGGCGGCGGAGAGCCCGGCCGCGCCGCCGCCGATGACGACCACTTCGTAGGTCCCGGTGTGTGTCTCGGTCATGGTGACCACCTCCGCCCCCGAAGGTCGCGCCTCCCCTGCCGTATTGACAAACACGTTTGCCGAAACTGCAATATCGAGCATGAACGACGACACGGACGACGTACTCGCGGAGGTCGGCCCCCGGCTGCGCCGCATCCGCAAGGAGAAGGGCGAGACCCTTGCCGGCCTGTCGGAGACGACCGGCATCTCGGTCAGCACGCTCTCCCGCCTGGAGTCCGGGCTGCGCAAGCCCAGCCTGGAACTGCTGCTCCCGATCGCGCGCGCCCACCAGGTCCCCCTGGACGAACTGGTCGGGGCCCCGGCGGTCCGCGACCCCCGCGTACGCGCCGAACCGATCGTCCGAGGCGGCCGTACCCACTGGCCCCTGACCCGCCAGCCCGGCGGCCTCCAGGCGTACAAGGTCCTCGAACCCCAGCGGAAGGACGAGCCCGACCTGCGCACCCACGAGGGCTACGAGTGGCTGTACGTGATGTCCGGACGCCTGCGTCTGTTGCTGGGCGAGCACGACGTGGTGCTGGGGCCCGGGGAGGCCGCCGAATTCGACACCCGGGTGCCCCACTGGTTCGGCTCGACGGGCGAGGGGCCGGTGGAATTCCTGAGCCTGTTCGGCCCGCAGGGGGAGCGGATGCACGTCCGCGCACGCCCCAAGCAGGGCAAGTGAGAGCGCCCTTTCGGGGGCGCGGGGCCGTATCGAGGCGCGGCTGCGCCGCGTGGGCGCGACCGGCGCGCACCGGGCGGATGGCCGAGGAGCCACCCGCACCCGCCGGAGGGTGACGCACCCGACTGTTCCCTGATCGGCAAGCGACCGCTTAGTATGCACCCGACCCCGGTCAGACAGAGCAGTCCCGTGGAGGCTCCGCATGCAGGCATGGCAAGTGCACGAGAACGGCGAGCCGAGTGAGGCGATGCGCCTGACGGAGGTGGAACGACCCACGCCGGGCGAGGGCCAGGTCCTGCTGAAGGTACGCGCGGCGAACATCAACTTCCCGGACGTCCTGATGTGCCGAGGCCAGTACCAGGTCAGGCCACCCCTGCCGTTCACCCCCGGCGTGGAGATCTGCGCCGAGACCGAGGACGGCCGCCGCGTGATCGCCAACCCGGTGCTGCCGTACGGCGGCCTGGCGGAGTACGCCGTCGCGGACGCCGCGGGCCTGCTGCCCGCCCCCGAGTCGCTGGACGACGCCGAGGTCGCCGCGCTCCATGTCGGTTACCAGACAGGCTGGTTCGCCCTCCACCGCCGCGCCCGTCTCGAGGCCGGCGAGACCCTCCTCGTGCACGCCGCGGCCGGCGGTGTGGGGAGCGCTGCCGTCCAGCTCGGCAAGGCGGCCGGCGCCACCGTCATCGGGGTCGTCGGCGGCGCCGACAAGGCCGCCGTGGCACGGGAGTTGGGCTGCGACGTCGTGATCGACCGGCGGACGCAGGATGTCGTCGCGGCCGTCAAGGAGGCCACCGGCGGACGCGGTGCCGACGTGATCTACGACCCGGTCGGCGGCGACGCCTACACGCAGTCCACGAAGGTCGTCGCCTTCGAGGGCCGGATCATCGTCGTGGGCTTCGCGAGCGGCACGATCCCCAGCCCCGCCCTCAACCACGCCCTCGTGAAGAACTACTCGATCCTGGGCCTGCATTGGGGCCTGTACGCCACCAAGAACCCGAAGCTGATCCTCGACTGCCACGAGCAGCTCACCGAACTCGCCGCCCGCGGTGTCGTCAAGCCCCTGGTGAGCGAGCGCGTGCCGCTGAGCGGTGGCGCCGCAGCCGTGCAGCGGCTCGCCGACGGCGTCACGACCGGCCGGGTCGTCGTCGTGCCCTCGCTGGACGCGGCGCAGGCCGCCTCGCCGGAGAACGGAGCCGCCGCATGAGCGAAGAGACCACGGGCGCGGCCTCGGCCGAACTGCGCCGCCGCACCCAGGAGTTGCTGGCCGCGCACCCGCCGCTGGAGACCGAGAAGCAGGACTTCCTCAAGGCCCGCTTCGACGCGGGACTGGCCTGGGTGCACTACCCCGAAGGACTCGGCGGACTCGGTGCCCCGCGCGCTCTCCAGGCCGTCGTGGACGCCGAGTTGGCGGCGGCCGGGGCCCCCGACAACGACCCGCGCCGGATCGGCATCGGCCTCGGCATGGCCGCGCCGACGATCCTCCGCTTCGGCACCGACGAGCAGAAGAGCCGCTTCCTCAGGCCTCTTTGGGTCGGTGACGAGGTCTGGTGCCAGCTCTTCAGCGAGCCGGGCGCCGGCTCCGACCTGGCCGCGCTCGGCACACGCGCGGTGCGTGAGGACGCGGGCTCCTCCCGGTCGGGCGAAGGCGAGAGCGGGGGAGACTGGATCGTCAACGGGCAGAAGGTGTGGACGTCCAGCGCCCACCTCGCCCGCTGGGCCATCCTCATCGCACGCACCGACCCGGACGTGCCCAAGCACGCGGGCATCACCTACTTCATCTGCGACATGACCGACCCGGGCGTCGAGGTCAGGCCGCTGCGCCAGATCACCGGCGAGGCCGAGTTCAACGAGGTCTTCCTCACCGACGTCCGTATCCCCGACGCCCATCGCCTCGGCGCGGTCGGCGACGGCTGGCGGGTCGCGCAGACCACGCTGATGAACGAGCGCGTCTCGATCGGCGGCATGCGCATCCCGCGCGAGGGCGGCATGATCGGCCCGATCAGCCAGACCTGGCGCGAGCGCCCTGAGTTGCGCACCCACGACCTCCACCAGCGCCTCCTGAAGCTCTGGGTCGAGGCCGAGGTCGCCCGCCTCTCCGGCGAGCGGCTGCGCCAGCAGCTCGTAGCGGGCCAGCCCGGCCACGAGGGCTCCGGCATGAAGCTCTCCTTCGCCCGTCTCAACCAGGAGATCAGCGGCCTGGAGGTCGAACTCCGGGGCGAAGAGGGCCTGTTGTACGACGACTGGACCATGCGCCGCCCGGAACTGGTCGACTTCACCGGCCGCGACGCCGGCTACCGCTACCTTCGCTCCAAGGGCAACAGCATCGAGGGCGGGACCAGCGAGGTCCTGCTGAACATCGTCGCCGAGCGCGTCCTGGGCCTCCCGGCCGAGCCGCGCACCGACAAGGACGTCGCCTGGAAGGACCTCGCCCGATGACGGATCTGCTGTACTCGGAGGAGGAAGAGGCGCTCCGCGCCGCCGTCCGGGATCTGCTCACCGACCACTGCGACGCGGCGAGCGTGATCGCCCGCACCGAGTCGGACGCCCCGCACGACCTGTCCCTGTGGAAGTCCCTCGCCGACGGCATGGGCCTCGCCGGTCTCCTGGTGCCCGAGGAGCGGGGCGGCCAGGGCGCCACCCACCGTGAAGTCGCCGTCGTCCTGGAGGAGTTGGGCCGCGCGGTCGCCCCCGTCCCGTACCTCACCAGTGCGGTCGTCGCCACCGAGGCGCTCCTCGCGTCCGACGCGGACGACCTCCTCGCCGAGCTCGCCTCCGGCCGGAAGATCGGCGCCCTCGCCGTTTCCCTGAGCCTCGCACCGGGCGCGGCCCACAAGACCGTACGGCTCGAAAACGGCTCCCTGCACGGGGAGTTGACCGGCATCGCGGACGCTGCCGCCGCCGATGTGCTGCTGGTGCCGGGTGCGGACGGCGGGCTGTACGCCGTCGACGCGGGTGCCGTGACCGTCGTACCGCAGGTGTCCCTCGACCTGACCCGGCCGCTGGCGCGCGTCGTGTTCGACGGGGCCGCCGGGCGTCGCATCGGGGACGCCGAACCCGCCGTACGGCGTGCCCTGCGGGCCGGGGCCGGGCTGCTCGCGTCCGAGCAACTGGGCCTCGCCGACTGGACGTTGACGGAGACGGTGCGGTACCTCAAGGAGCGCAAGCAGTTCAACCGGCCCGTCGGCGGGTTCCAGGCGCTCAAGCACCGGCTCGCGCAGCTGTGGCTGGAGGTCGTCAGCCTGCGGGCCGCCGCGCGCAATGCCGCCGACGCCCTCGCGACCGGTGACGACACCGATGTGGCGGTCGCCGTCGCGCAGGCCTACGCGGCGTCCGTCGCCGTCCACGCGGCCGAGGAGGCCGTCCAGTTGCACGGCGGCATCGGCATGACATGGGAGCACCCGGCCCACCTCTACCTGAAGCGGGCCAAGGCCGACTCGATCGCCTACGGCACCGCGGGCGCCCACCGCGAGGCACTGGCGGAACTGGTCGATCTGCGCGCCCCCTGACCGCCGGCCGTCCCTTCGGTGAAGCCCGTCCCACCTGGGGCGGGCTTTTCCGTGCGCCCCTGCCGAAGGAGTGAACACGCGAGGGCAGTCCGGCCAACTCCTGGCATGTACAGGTTCGTTGCCGTGCGCACAGCCTCATACTCCCTGTGGTTCTAGCCCGCCCCCACACGGAGGAACACCATGGCCCTCATCACCCGTCGCAGAGCGCTCACCGGGCTCGGCGCCACCCTCGCGGCCGTCCTCGCCCCGCCCGCGGGCAGCGCGTTCGCCGGCGAACAAGGCCACCGTCCGCGGCCGTTGTGGCGCGCCCACGCCCACAACGACTACGAGCACCCCCGCCCGCTCTTCGACGCCCTCGACCACCGCTTCGGCAGCGTCGAGGCCGACATCTTCCTCGTCGGCGACCAGCTCCTCATCGGCCACGACGCGACCGAACTCGACCCCAGCCGCACCCTCGAATCCCTGTACCTCGAACCGCTCTCCGCCCTCGTGAAGGCCAACCACGGCTCGGTGTACCGGGGTTGGCACAAGCCGCTGCAACTCCTGATCGACATCAAGACCGAGGGCTCCTCGACGTACCTCGAACTCGACCGCCATCTCCAGCGCTACAAGCACCTGTTCACGACCTACGTCCACGGACGCGTCCACCCCGGAGCCGTCACCAACGTCATCTCCGGCGACCGCGCCGCCCGCATCCCGATGGAGGCGCAGACCGTGCGCCGCGCCTTCTACGACGGCCGGCTCGCCGACCTCGGCAGCTCGGCGCCCGCCTCCTTCATCTCGCTCATCAGCGACAACTGGCAGACCAACTTCACCTGGCTGGGCACCGGCACCTTCCCCGACGCCGAGCGGCAGAAGCTGCGCTCCATCGTCCGGCAGGCGCACGCGCACGGGCAGACCGTACGGTTCTGGAACACCCCGGACGCGGCGGGCCCCGCCCGTGACGCGCTGTGGGACGAACTGTTCACTGCCGGTGTGGACTTCCTCAACACCGACGACCTGGCCGGCCTGGAAGCGTTCCTGGACGCGCGTCGCACGGCGTGACGCCACACGGACGGTCACCACACGTTCGGGGGACACGTCAGCAGCCCGGATGAACCCTCCGCTACGCCACACTTGCGGCCGAACGCCGTGAAACAGACATGGCGGCGTGGCGGAGGAGGGTGACGATGGCCATTTCCATCTCTGTGGTGCTGCTGCTCCTGATCCTTGCGGTGATCTTCATGCGCAGCGGCGGGCTGAAGCCCTCCCACGCGCTGATCTGCGCACTGCTCGGGTTCTTCATGGCGAGCACCAGCATGGCGCCCACGATCCACACTGGCCTGACGGCCACCGCGGACCTGGTGAGCGGCCTGCGTCCGTGAGATCGGCCGGTTGGCCGGTCGGCTGATCAGCCGGTCGATCAGTCGGTCGGTCAGTCGGCCGGTCGGTCATTTGGTCGAGAAGACCCCGACGCCGTTCGGTACGGGACGTTCGGCGCCCCCGCTGGGATGGTTGCGGACCGTGACGGCGCTCGCGCCGGACGCGCGGGCGACCAGGGTCGTCGAGCCGCCGCCGTCCAGGCTGAAGGCGTCCACCGAGCCCAACTTCCGCATCTGGGCGGCTACTTCGGCGATCGTGAGGCCAGTGCGGTAGGCGACCGCGCCGTCCGTCGCGAACAGCAGCAGACGGTGGCCGCCGTCGGCGATGCCCACGGCGGTGCGTACGGCCGAGGTCCTGTCGTCGAGACCGGCCAGCGGCTGACCGTGCCGCAGCACCGGGTAGCCGCCGATGGCGAAGCGGTACGGGACCCCGGACCTCGATGCCACGAGCCGGTGCCGCACCTCGACCCACTCGCCCTTGGACAGCTTGCGAAGCCGCTGCGCGCCCGCCTCACGGCCGACGAGGACGGTGGTGCCCGCCGCGATGGCACCGCTGCCGGGAGTGTTGGAGGCCGATACGACCCGGCCGCCGCGAACCGTCACCTCATAGGTGTCCGCACTACAGGCGGCGGCCCGGTCCGAGTCCGAGCCACATGTGGCGCGCACCCGGGAGACACTGCCCCACTGTGTGGTGAACGCAGCGATGGAGTTCTCCGCCAGCGCGTACTGGTTGAATCCGCCGAGTGTCAGCCGGCTGTGCGGGGTACGGACCGTCCCGCTCAGGGCGAGGCTGTCCAGCCGGGCCACCCGGTCGACGCCCACACCGAGCACGTCCCGGGTGTTCGTGCCGGGCGGCAGCGCGGGCCCGAAGCGCTGGCCGTCCGGCACCGCCCCCTTGAGCGCGACACCGCTCGCGATCGCCGGTCCGTCCGTGGCGCCGGTGGCCTCGACGCCCGGGTGCTGGGTCTCGGTGATGTTGAAGAAGTCACCGTTGACACCCGCGACCGCGCCCGCCGCGCCGGCCAGCTGCGAGACGGGCTTCCGGGCCGCGACCGCTCCCGGGTACAGCAGGTTGACGCGCACATGGGCGTTGCGCAGGTCCACGACGACCACATGGGCGTGGGTCACACCCTTGGCCGCCGCGATGTCGAACTGCTCGTAGGTGACACCCGGCGCGAGCCGCGTGGCCCTCGGCGCGGCGTCGGCCGGTGCCGCCCCGACCAGGGCGGCGCCGGCCAGCGCGCCGAATGCCGTGAGGTAGGTGGTTACAAATCTGCCTGCTCTTAAACGTGTTTGACGGTGCGTCACAGAGTCCCCTGAGGTCTCGTCAACTCTCTCTGGTCTCAGGGGAAGTGCAGCAGATCGCGGTGACCGGTGGGGCTGCTAGGCGCCGACTACACGGGAACGGGTGAGAAAACGCACCCCCTCGGGTGCCTCCAGCGAGAAACCGCTGCCGCGCCCTGCTACGACGTCCACGATCAGCCGTGTGTGGCTCCACACCTCGTACTGGCTGCGCGAGATCCAGAAGCTCACCGGCTCCGCCACGCCGTCGACCTCCAGCTCGGCGAGCAGCACGTCCGAGCCGCCGGTGCGGAACTCGCCCTCCGGGTAGCACATGGGCGCGCTGCCGTCGCAGCAGCCGCCGGATTGGTGGAACATCAACGGGCCGTGCACCGAGTGGAGTTGGCGCAGCAGGTCGGCCGCGGCGGGGGTGAGTTCGACGCGCGGGGTGGTGTCGTCCATGTCAGCCGTCCCAGGGAGCCGGTGGGGGTGGTGCAGGTGCCCCAGCACAGCACACACAAGGTTGCGAGAGGGTTGCGTGCCGCCCACCCCGACGCGCCTTCGCCGCCGGAGCCTTCACCGGCGGGGTGATCCCGGAGATCGGCCGGAGATCGGATGGGCCCAGGAGCTGCGCGTCCGGCAGCCGTATTTCCGATATTTCCGATCTCGCGGTGGCCGAAATTCAGTGGTGCCGGTTCCGGAGGGCGTGTCCGCTTGGTGATGGGGAAGCAGAGAATCGTCCGATGTTCGTTGCTGTTGACTGTTGCTGTTGTCTGTGGCGGGCACCGACATGATCGACGATCACGGAATCCGTCCACGATTTTCCGGATGGTTCACTTCGCGGGCGGTATGCCTTTACATGCACTTGGTTGCGACCGTGTAACTTTGGATTTTATGCTCGGTAACAAATTGTGCCGGTAGTCGGTTTCGGAATGTTGTGGGAGAGTCGGGAGACGCGGATCAATGGCAATGACAGTGCTCGTGTGCGACTCGGTTCCTGTCGTGCGGGACGGCCTCAAGTCGCTCCTTTCCGAGGCGCCGGACGTCACGAGAGTCTCCGCGACCGGAAATGCCGTCGAATGTCTCGTCATGACCCGGAAATTAAAGCCCGACGTGCTGATAACCGACCTCAGTCCCGAAGGCATGGACGGCGTCGATTTCGTCCGCCGGGTGATCCGGGAGAACGCGCAGGAGCGAGACGGGCGGCCCGGTGTCGTGGTCTTCGCCAGTGACATGACGGACCGGGTGATAGAGAAGCTGTTACGGGCCGGGGCGATCACCCTCCTTGAGAAGGAGACCGGGCGGGAAATGCTGCTCACCGCGGTCAGGGCGGCGGCCCGGGGCGAGGTGATGCTCGCGCCCCATGTGACCGGAAGGCTCGTCCGCTGGTTCAGGAGCCGGGAGTTCGGGCCGGACCGCGCCCCCGATCCCCAGGTCGAGTCACTGACGCCGCGTGAGCGGGAGATCCTCGTGCTCGTGGGGGAGGGGCTGCCGATAGAGGAGATCGCCGCGAAACTCGTCATCGGTTCGGCGACCGTCCGTACCCACATCTACCGGCTGCGGCACAAGCTCAACGTGCGGGACCGCGCTCAGCTCGTCTCCTTCGCCCACAGCGCCGGCTTGCTCTGAGGACTCGGTTCGTCGGACCGTACGGACCCTTCGGCCCTCTCGGATTCCGCCGACCCCGTCAACTCCGCGGATTCCGCCGACTTCTCCGGCTCCGCCGACGGCACCTCGATCAAGAACATCGCCGCCACCACCAACGCCCCGCCCACCAGCGTGGAGACCGTGAGGCGTTCGCCGCCGACGACCACGGCGAACAGGCCCGCGAAGACCGGCTCCATGGTCAGGACCACCGCGGCCTGCGTCGCCGTCACATGCTTCTGGGCCCATGTCTGCACCATGTACGCGAACGCCGAGGCCAGCACCGCCGTGACGAGGACCGCCATCCAGGTGCTGCCGCTGTGGGGCGGACGTACGCCGTGAGGGGCCGCGCCGATCAGGCACATCAGCGACGCCGTCGTCAGCTGAACCACGGTGAGGGCGTAGGCGTCCCGGCCAGGGGACCAGCGGCCCAGCGCCAGCAGATGCAGCGCGAAGAAGAGCGCGCACAGCAGGGTGAGCGCCTCCCCGGAGCCGAACGAGACCCCGCTGAGCGTGATCAGCGCCAGCCCCGCGGTCGCCGTGAGGGCGGCGGCCCAGGCCGTCAGGGACAGGTGCTGGCGGAACAACGCCCAGGCCAGCAGCGGGGTGATCACCACGAACAGGCCGGTCAGGAAGCCGCTGACGGCCGCCGACGTGTGCTGAAGGCCGAGGGTCTGGAGGATGTACGACATCCCCAGCAGGAACCCGGCCCCCGCGCCGCGCGCCAGGGTGCCCCGGTCGATACGCCGTAGGACGGACGGGCGGATCGCCGCCATCACCACCGCGGCGAGCGCGAACCGCCAGGTCAGGAAGTCGAAGACGGGCATGCCCACGGTGGCGTCCTTGACGACCAGGAACGTGGCGCCCCAGACGGCCGTGACGAGCAACAGCCCGACCACGGCGGTGAGTCGTAACCTGCTGTGCGCCGCGTCCTCGCGCGCCGGCCGGAGCCGGAACCTGCCGTTCAAGACGCCGTTCATGACGGTCCTTTCGTCCGGATGACGACCGCCGTGTCGACCGGGCACGTCTGCTTGGGGCACTCATCCAGGGCGCACATGCGGCAGATGCGTTGTCCGTGGTCGGCGTCGGTCGTCAGATGGGCCAGCATCCGTTCCAGGAGGCCGGTCAGCACCGTTCTCTCGCGCGGCCGGAGCACGGACATCGCTTCGTTCATCAGGCCGCCGCGCAGCTCCAGTAGCCGCTTCGCCTCACGTGTTCCCTCCTCGGTGAGGAAGATGGCCACCTTGCGGCCGTTGGCAACCGGTTCCCGCCGCGCCTTGCCGTCGCGTTCGAGCCGGTCCACCAGGCGGGTCGCCGCGGACTGGGTCAGACCGAGCGGCCCGGAGATCTGGTCGACGCCCGCGCCGGGCTCCTGGAGCAGATACGTGAGGGCGGCAGGCGTCGCCCCGCTCTGCCCTGACGCGCTCTCGCTCGCCGCCCGCTGAGCGTCGCCCAGCGCGGTGACCAACGCCCCCAGCAGGTTCCCGGTGCGGCCGTCCAGTGAAGCGTCCATACCATCGACGATGCATGACTCATGCATGAGTGTCAACCGCTGGGTCAGCCCCGCGGTGACAGCCGGTGCCGGCGCAGCTCCTCGTAGTACGGCAGCTGCCGACGGTGGAAGTCGGCCAGTGCCGGGTGGTTGTCCACGGTGAACTCGTACTCCCGGGGCGCGCGTGTGAAGCCGCCGCTCCGGCGCGCGTCCTGGTGCCACTGCGGGGCCTTCTGCCACTCCTCGCGCGTCCGGGTCCCCCAGTTCAGGGTGTCGGGGACGAAGGGGAGCCCGACCCGGGCGCAGTACTCCCTGACCGTGTCGGAGGGGTGGTCGAGCAGGTCGTCGGAATCCACCACGACGGGGACCTCGCCGGTCGCCGTACCGACCGCCTCGAAGAGTTCGTGCAGCCGCCCGAAGCCGATCCCTTCGGCCGTGACGTCGGGGTCGAGCGCGTAGTGCGAGGCGATGACCTCGTCCGGCCTCCGGATGATGAACGTGTGCCGGGCCTCCGTCAGGAAGCGCTGGTCCGCCAGCACCCCCGGGAAGCGGAAGTCCGTCGTGTCCTTGAAGAAGACCGGGGTGGTCCCGGCCAGTGCGCGGATGGCCTCGATCAGCCCCGCCTCGGTGTCGATCGTGCGGCCCGCCACCTCCGTCGAACCGAAGTCCTTCAGATGGGAGAAGGGCTCGTGCAGCGTGGTGAGATCCTCGCGCTCCATCATCATGCGCAGGAACGCGGTGGAACGGGATCGGGGCGCGCTCCACATCGCGATAATGCGCGGATTCTCGGTCGGGACCGAATCGTTCGCCCGGGTTGAATTCTTCATTGATCCACCGTCGCTCATTGATCCTCCTTTGCTCATTGATCCTCCTTTCGCAGTCGGACCGTAGCACCGAGTCCGTGTGCGGTTGAAGGGTGCGCCCGGGTCATCATTCTGATTACGGCGTGAGCTGCTGCCCTTCCGCGAATTATTAGCCGAACCGCTGTCGGCGTCCTCGAAATTGGCACGGCGATGTAATCGGCTGGGGGAGGTCGACCGGCCCTGCGGGTGTTTGACTCCGGGGAGACGAGATCGCAGTAGTCGCCACGAGGAATGAGTCCCTACGAGCGAATGAGTCCCTACGAACAGGGGAGTGATCGTGATCGATACCTCGGTTGCCTCGGCCTATCGCGCCGTGGATCTGGCGCCGTACTCCAACAATGTCGGTATTTCAGCAGCCGCGCACACCTCGCGGGGTGCGTTCAATGTCTGGGGCAACTCCTTCCCGGCGGAACATCTGCCGGAATCGGGGGCTCCGGTCAGCGTCGGCGGTGTCCCGTTCCGATTTCCGCGGGTGGGGGTGGGAGACGACAACGTGCGCTGCGACGGGCAGTTCATCGCGGTCGAGGCGGGGCGGTTCGACTGGCTGCATCTGCTGACCGCGTCCGAACGGCGGGCCGAGGACGTGGTGGAGATGCACTTCGCGGACGGCAGCGTCGATCCCGAGTGGCTGCGCGTCTCGGACTTCTGGGCCGCGCCCGCCTGGTTCGGTGAGACGACCGCGTTCGCGACGCCGGTGATGCACTATCCGCACCATGTCCAGCGGGGCGTTTCGGCCATGCTGTGGTCGCAGCGCGTCCCCGTCACCCGCCGCGCGGATCTGAGCGGGTTCCGCCTGCCGCGCCATGCCGCCGTCCATGTCTTCGCCGCCACCCTCCAGCAGACCGCGATCCCGGAGGCCGGCCATGACCAGTGACTTCGCTACGCCCACGACGCCCACGACGACCTCGACGACCGACTCCGTACCGGTCGAGGCACCCCTCCTCTGGTACCGGGACCCGATCAGCTGCCTCCAGTCCACCTTCGCGTCCGTGCTGGACCGGGCCGGTGTGAACCCGCTGTTCGCGCTCGGCGCGGGCTGGGAGTTCCTCTACGTCCCTGACGACGTACGGTCGGAGGAGTTCTACTACCCGTGCCGCTACGAGGGCGACCTCGGCCGCAGCCTCTTCCCCCACCACGACGTGAGCTCCTCGTGGTGGTGCCCGGCGGACCCGGACGACCCGCTGCGCGAGATACGCGAGGCGATGACGGAAGGGCGGCTGGTCATCGCCGCCGTGGACAACTTCTACCTCCCCTTCCGGCCCGCCTTCGGCGACGTCCACGCAGCACATCTGCTGGTCGTCTACGGCCTCGACGAGCGGCGCGGTCTCGTCCATGTCTCGGACGCGATGCCGCCCGCGTTCCAGGGGCCGATCCCGCTCGACGACTTCCTGAACAGCTGGGGATCGGCGAACCCGCAGGACCACCAGGACGCGTTCTTCAGCGACTCGGAGATCAGCCGCCGCTGTCTGTCCGTCTCGGTCGGCTCCCTCGGAGGCGCCGGCACCGACCCCGGTCCCGAGCAGTTCGCGGGCTGGCTGCGGGGCAACCTGGAGCGGTTCGACGACCCCGGCATGGTCGCCGGGCTCGGCGGACTGGCCGGACTCGACGGCTTTCTCGGCGAGTTGACCCTCCGGGCACGGGCCGGCGAGGTGCGCGCGCTCCAGGAGCTGTACCCCTTCGGCTGGGGCATGCAGGCCCAAGCCGCCCTGCACGGCGAGCTGTTGCGCGACCGGGGGGCCGCGTGGCGGTCACCGGCGCTGGCCGGAGCCGGGCGGGCCGTGGAGAGCGTGGCCCACGCGTGGACCCCGCTGCGGATCACCGCCGCCCACGGACTCGACGACCCGGCCGCCGCGGCCGACGACCTGCGCCGGCACGCGGGAGTCCTGCGCTGGCGCCACACCGAGGCGATCGAAGCCGTCCGACGCGCCCTGGACGAACTGTGAACTCCCGCTCCCCGCAACCCACTTCGACACCCCACGCCGAGCCGAGCCGAGAGGACGACATGAGCAAGCTCGCAGTACTGGGCGGCACAGCCGCCGTACCACCGGCACAACGCCGGGCCGAGTGGCCGGTGATCGAGGACGACGACCGCAAGGCCGTGCTCGACGCGCTGGACGGCGGCCGACTGGTCTCCGACACCGACGGCGAGACACCCGTCAGCCTGCTGGAGCGCGAGTGGGCCGAGCGGTTCGGCTACGGCCACTGTGTCGCCGTGGCCAACGGAACCGCCGCGCTCTCGCTGGCCCTTGCCGCGCTCGGCATCGGACCGGGCGCCGAAGTCATCGTCCCCGCGCTGAGTTTCATCGCCACCGGACTCGCGCCCCTGCACAACCTGGCCGTGCCGGTCTTCGCCGACATCGACCCGGTGACCTTCAACATCGACCCGGACGACATCGAGCGGCACATCACACCGAGGACCGCCGCGATCATCCCCGTCCATCTGCACGGCGCCCCCGCCGACATGGACCGGATCAACGAGATCGCGCGCCGGCACGGCCTCGCCGTGATCGAGGACGCCGCGCAGGCGCCCGGCGCCACGTACCGGGGGCGTCCGGTCGGCGGGCTGGGGGACATGGGGGCGTTCAGCCTCCAGGTCACCAAGAACATCCCCACCTGCGGGGAGGGCGGACTGCTGGTGACCGGTGACGCCGGCCTCGCGCAGTCCGCGCGCCGGGCACGGCAGTTCGGGGAGGACATCGAGAGCGGCAAGGACCGCGACTACATCTCCCACCGGCTCGGCTGGAACCAGAAGATGAACGCCCTCCAAGCGGCCTTCACCCGGACGCAGTTGACCCGCTTCGACGGCTACGAGCGGTCCCGGCAGGGCAACATCACCCGCTTCCTGGACCGGATCTCCGCGCTGCCGGGTCTGACCGTGCCCACCGCGCCGCCCGGCACCACCCATGTCTGGCACATCCTGCGCTTCCGCCTCGACCCGGCCGCCGCCGGTCTGCCCGGCGCCACCCCGGAGCGCTTCCGGGACGCGCTGCGGCGGGTGCTGCGGGCCGAAGGGGTGCCGATGTCGCGGTACCAGCTGATGCCGCTGCCGGACCAGACCGTCTTCCGGGACCGGACCGGCTTCGGACGCGGGTATCCCTGGACGGCACTCCAGCATGAAGCCCGCGATGCCCAAGACGGTGACGCGGCAGGGGAGTTCACCGTACCCCCGGACGACGAGCACCCCGTCACCCGTGCCGTCATCCGCGACTCCCTCACTCTTCAGAAGCGGCACCTCAACCCCGGCAGCGGTGAACTCCTCGACCGCTACGCCGACGCCTTCGAGAAGACCTGGCAACACCTCGACGTGGTGGGGCAGTTCGCGGGGGTGAGCGCATGACCACGACCGGCACGGAGACCATCGAGACGATCGGAGACACCCGGCTCGGCGCACTGCGCGAGCGCGCCACCCGCATCCGCGAGCACGTCGCCGACATGTGCGCTGGCCCCGAAGGAGGCCACCTCGGCGGCGCGTACTCGGCCGCCGACATCATGACCGCCCTCTACTTCGACGTCATGAACCTCGATCCGGCCCGGCCCGACGCCCCTGAGCGGGACCGCTTCGTGCTCAGCAAGGGGCACGCCGCCGTCGGCCTGTACGCGACCCTCGCCGAGCGCGGCTACCTGCCCGTCGACGAACTCACCACCTACGGCCGCCCCGGCAGCCGGCTGATGGGCCACCCGGTGCGCGCCGTACCCGGCGTCGAGGCGGCCACCGGATCGCTCGGCCACGGCCTCGCGCTGGGCTGCGGGTTCGCGCTCGGCGCACGCCTGGACGGCCACGACAGCAGGACTTTCGTCCTCATGGGCGACGGCGAACTCCAGGAGGGCTCGGTGTGGGAGGCGGCCATCGGCGCCGCCTCACTGGGACTCGACCGGCTGGTCGCCGTCGTGGACCGCAACTCCCTTCAGCTGACGGGCGATACGGACTCCATCGCCGCCATGGAACCCCTCGCCGACCGCTGGCGCGGCTTCGGCTGGGCCGTCCAGGAGGCCGACGGCCATGACCTCGCGACGCTGGTGCGCGCCCTCGGCAGCACGCCGTGGGAACCGGGCCGCCCCAGCGTCCTGATCGCCCGCACCGTCAAGGGCCGCGGCCTGCCGTTCCTGGAGGGACGCACCGCGTGCCACTACGTCACCTTCTCCGAGCGCAACCACGCCAAGGCCCGTTCCGTACTGGGCCGTTCAAGGAAGGAGGACACCAGGTGACCACCACCGCGGCTCCTGCGGCAACGGCTCGCGCCGTGACCCGTGAGGCCTATCGCGACCGGCTGATCGCCCTGCTCGGCACCGATCCCCGGCTGATGTGCCTGGACACCGACACCGGACTGTTCGGCCCCGACCACATCGAGGCGGCGGGCGAGCAGTACCTCAACCTCGGCATAGCGGAACACAACCTGATGGGCATCGCCGCGGGCCTCGCGTTCGGCGGACGCATGCCGTTCGTCAACACCATGGCGGGCTTCGCCAGTTCACGCGCCCTGGAAGCCGTGAAGGTCGACATCGCCTATCCCGCGCTGCCCGTCCGCATCATGGCGACGCACGGCGGCCTGGCCGCCGGCCATCTCGGGCCCACGCACCACGCGTTGGAGGACCTGGCCGTCATGCGGACGCTGCCCTCCATGACGGTGGTCGTGCCCGCCGACGCCGACGCCACCGCCGCCGTGGTCGAGCAGAGCCTCGACCTGTCGGGCCCGCTCTACGTACGGCTCGGCCGCAAGGCCACCCCAGCCGTCCCGAGCGAGCAGCCCATGGTCATCGGCAGGGCCCAACGGCTGCGCGAGGGAACCGACGTGGTCCTCGTCGGCTGCGGCCCGTACCCGGTGACCGCCTGCACCGAAGCCGCCGACCTGCTGGGCGAGGCGGGCATCTCCGCCGCCGTCCTCAACATGCACACCCTGAGCCCGCTCGACACCGAGTCCCTCTGTACGGCCGCCTCGGGCGCCTCGCTCGTCGTCACCGTGGAGGAGCACTGGCGCAGCGGCGGTCTCGGCGGCGCCGTCTGCGAGGCCCTGGCCGAACGGCAGCCGGTGCGGGTGCTGCGGATCGGGATGCCGGACAAGTTCTCGGACACCGTCGGCGGCCAGGAGCACCTCCTCGACCACTACGGCATCACGGCCGCGCGCACCGCCGCCGCCGTGACCGCCGCCCTCGAAGCGAACTGACGATCTCTCACCAACCAGGAACAACCAACACCCAACCCAGAAAGGCGACTTCATGACGACCGTTACCCAGACCTGCCCCGAGTGCGACGGCCCGGTGAACGTCGGCGACACCGTCCGCGCCAGCGAGGTCATCGAATGCCCTGAGTGCCGCAGTGAGTTGGAGGTCGTGACCACCGCACCGCTGCTGCTCGCCCTGGCCCCCGAGGTCGAAGAGGACTGGGGTGAGTAACGAGGTGGTCTCCTCCACAGCGCCCCGTACGGCGTTGCTGGCTTCCAGGATGCGCTTCGAGGAGAAGCGTCTCCTGGAGGTCCTGGACCGCCGGGGCATCCCCCGTACCGTCATCGACACCCGCACCGTCCGCCACCACCTGCACGACACCCCGCCGCCGTGGGACCTGGTGCTCAACCGGGAGATTTCGGCGACCAAGGCCCTCTACGCGGCCCTCAGTTACGAATCCGCCGGCGTCACCGTCGTCAACTCGGCCGCGGCCATAGAGACGTGCGGCGACAAGTGGCGCACCTCGCTCGCGCTGCGCGCCGCCGGGGTCCCCACACCGCCCGCCGCCCTCGCCCTCACGGCGGAGGCCGCGGAGGAGGCGGCCGAGGAGATCGGCTACCCGGTCGTCCTCAAACCCCTGGTGGGTTCCTGGGGCAGGCGGGTCGCCCTGCTCCCGGACGCCGCCGCGCTGCGCACCGTGCTGGAGTACAGCGACGCGCTGCCGTCACCGCTGGCCAAGCTGGCCTATTTGCAGCGGTACGTCGACAAGCCCGACCGCGACATCAGGGTGATCGTCGTCGGCGGCACCCCGATCGGTGCCATGTACCGCACGTCGGACGGCTGGCGGACCAATGTGGCACGCGGCGCGACGACCACGTCCTGCCCCCTCACCGACGACCTCGCCAAACTCACGGCGACCGCGGCCCGGGAGACCGGCGCGGACCTCGCGGGAGTCGATCTCGTCGAGGACGCGGACGGCGGCCTCCAGGTCCTCGAAGTGAACCACGGAGTCGAGTTCAAGGGCTTCCAGGAAGCACACGCGGACCGCGTCGACGTCGCCGAACTCATCGTGGAACGCCTGGTGCTGGACAGGGAGGTGGAGTCATGATCAGGGTCGCGGTGTTCGGTGCCGCCGGCTACATCGGCGGCGAACTGCTGAGGCTGCTCCTCGGCCACCCCGAGGTGGAGCTGACGGCCGCCGTGTCGTCCCGCTTCCCCGGCAAACGCCTCGACAGCGTCCACCCCAACCTCCGCTCGGCGACCGACCTCACCTTCACCGCCCCCGAGCGGGCCGAGGACTGCGACGTGGTCTTCCTGGCCACCCCGCACCGCTCCACCATGGAACTCGTACGGCACTGGGCGGACCGGACGGAACTGCTGGTCGACCTCTCGGGCGACTTCCGGCTGCGCGACACGGAGGTGTACGAGCGCTACTACGGAGTCCCGCACGAAGCACCGGAGTTGCTCGACCGGTTCGTCCCGGGCATACCGGAACTGCATCGCGACCGGCTGCGCACCGCCCGGTTGATCAGTGTCCCGGGCTGTATGGCCAACGCCGCGATCCTCGCCCTGCACCCGCTGGCCGCCCACCAACTGGCCCTTTCTCCGGTGCTGTTGGACGGCCGTACCGGGTCCAGCGGGTCGGGTGCCTCCGCCGGCGACTCCAATCTGCACGCCGAACGCAGCGGTGCCCTGCGGGTGTTCGCCCCCGCCACCCACCGGCACGAGGCCGAAGTCGCCCAGCACACCGGCCTCGACGCCCGGATGACGGCGACCGGCGTCGAGGCCGTACGGGGTGTGCAGGTCGTCTGCCACACCGAGGTGCCCGACGGCGTCGAGGAGCGGGCCGTACGGGCGGCGTACCGCGAGGCCTACGCCGACGAGCCGTTCGTCCGCCTGGTGGCCCACAAGCGGGGCACCTACCGCTATCCCGAGCCCAAGATCCTGCTCGGCTCCAACTACTGCGACATCGGCCATGTCTGGGACGGCGCGTCGCGTCGCCTGGTGGTCGTCGCCGCCCTCGACAACCTCGTCAAGGGCGGCGCGGGCAACGCCGTGCAGTGCCTCAACGTACGCATGGACTGGCCCGAATCGTACGGACTGTCCTTCCCCGGGCTGCACCCGGTGTGAGGACCGTGCATGAGCGTGAAGGGAGAACCGACCATGGGCGAGCCCCAGTTGGTCGTCGTCAAATGCGGCGGCAACAGCGATGTGAACGCCGCCGCCATCTGCGCGGACGTCGCCGGTCTGGTGAAGGAGGGCCACCGTCTCGTGGTGGTGCACGGCGGATCCGCCGAGATCGACCGGCTGGCCGATGAACTCGACGTACCGCAACGGCGCCTGGTCTCGCCCGACGGGGTCTCGGCCCGGCACACCGACGAGGCCACCCTCGAGGTGGTGACGCTGGCGCTGGCCGGCTCGGTGAAGCCGAAGCTCGTGAGCGAGCTGCTGGGCCGGGGCATCCCCGCCGTGGGCCTCACCGGCCTCGACGGCGGACTCGTACTGACCCGCCGCAAGAAGGGCCAGAAGGCGGTGGTCGACGGCCGCACCGTCGTCGTCCGCGACGACCACAGCGGCCGGATCGAGGCGGTACGCGGGGAGTTGATCGCGACCCTGCTCTCTCACGGGTACGTCCCCGTCGTGTCACCGCCCGCCTCCGACGAGCACGGCGAGCCGGTCAACGCCGACGCCGACCGCATCGCGGCGGCCCTCGCGGCCGAACTCGAAGCGGACCGGCTGGTGTTGCTCACCGGCGCACCAGGCGTGCTCGCCGACCCGGACGACGCCGACAGCGTGCTGCCCGCCTGCGCGGTCCACCGGACGGGCGCACCGGGGGAGTTCGCCCGGGGCGGCATGGCGCTCAAACTCGTCGCCGCCCGGGAGGCGTTGCTCGGCGGGGTCGGCCAGGTGACCGTCGCCGACGGGCGGCGCGAGGGGTCGGTCGGCGAGGCGCTGCGGGGAGCCGGGACGGAGGTACGGCTCGCGTCTCCCCCCGAAGGGGAACAGGAGACCCGGCCGACGCTCCCTCAACACCCCGCTCAGGAACAGGAATTGCCCCGAACAGACAGGGAGTGACGGATGACCACCGAAACAGCCGCCCCCGCCGCGGCGCCCACCGACGAACTCACCGATGAACTCACCGCGGCCCTCGCGGGCACCGATCCCGGCGCCGCCGTGGACATGCTGCGGTCCATGCTGGAGATCCCCTCCCCGTCCGGCGAGGAGGGTCCGCTGGCCCGCCATCTGGCCGACGTCATGAGGGGACTCGGACTCACCGCCCGCATCGACGACGCGGGCAACGTGATCGGCGAGACCCCGCCCCGCCCCGGCCCGCGCATCATGCTGCTCGGCCATATGGACACCGTCCCGGGGCAGTTGGCCGTCCACCTCGACGGCGGCCGGCTGCACGGCCGTGGCGCGGCCGACGCCCAGGGACCCCTCGCGGCCATGGTGCGCGCGGTCGCCGCCCACCGCGCCTTCCCCGGACAGCTCGTCGTCGTGGGCGTCGTGGAGGAGGAGACGCCGAAGTCCCGTGGAGCGGTGCACATCGGGCAGACCCTCGCGCGGCCGGACGCGCTGATCGTGGGGGAGCCCAGCGGGTGGCCGGGGATCGTCATCGGCTACAAGGGGAAACTGGACCTCGAATACCGGGTCGACTGCCCCGCCACGCACCCGAGCAACCCGGTCGAGAAGGCCACCGAGTCCGCCGCCGCGTTCTGGCAGGACGTGCTGGAACTGCTCGGACCCGAGCAGGGGCACGCCTCGTTCGCGACACCGGGGGCGACCCTGGTCGGGATGCGCGGGGACATCACCGAGGCGCACCTGGACGTCAGCATCCGTACGCCCGTCGGGTTCGACCAGGACGGGTTCGTCGCCGCCCTGCGCGAACGGGACCAAGTCCGAGGCAGGGACGGCCGGTTGTCGGTCGTCAACGGAGTGCGGGCGGTCGAGACGGAGCGGCGCGGGCCGGTGGTGCGCGCCCTCAGCGCGGGCATCCGGAGCATCGGCGGGACACCCCGGCCGACGCTGAAGACCGCCACCTCCGACATGAACACCCTGGCCGAGGTCTGGGACATCCCCATGGCGACCTACGGCCCCGGGGACAGCGCGCTGGACCACTCCGACGAGGAGCACATCCTCGTCGACGACTACCTGCGCGGTGTCGCCGTACTGTCCACCGCGCTCGGCGAGTTGGCCACCCTGCCGACCGGTTCCAGCGGTCGTGCCGGTGAACTCGGGGGCGTGTCATGAGCGTTGGCCAATCCACCCTGACGAAGACGGAGTTCTGCACCTGCTACCCCGGCGCGACGGTATGGCTGACCGGGCTGCCGAGCGCGGGCAAGTCCACCATCGCCGCCGCGCTCGCGGAGCGACTGCGCCAGGACCGGCGGCGGGTGGAGGTGCTCGACGGCGACGAGATCCGCAAGTTCCTGTCGGCCGGGCTCGGCTTCTCCCGCGAGGACCGGCACCTCAACGTCCAGCGCATCGGCCTGGTCGCCGAAGTGCTCGCACGCAACGGGGTGATGGTCCTGGTGCCGGTGATCGCGCCGTACGCGGACTCCAGGTCGTCGGTCCGCCGCCGCCACGAGAGGTCAGGGACGAGGTACCTGGAGGTGCATGTCGCGACCCCGGCGTCCGTCTGCTCGGAGCGTGATGTCAAGGGCCTGTACGCCCAGCAGGCGGCCGGCCGGATCACCGGACTGACCGGCGCGGACGACCCCTACGAGGAGCCCGCGCACCCCGATCTGCGGATCGACGCGCACGCCGAGCGAGTCGCCGAATCAGTGGACGCGCTGCACGCGTTGCTCGTGCGAAAGGAGTTGGCATGACTGTCGCCGCCAAGCACGCGGCCGGTACGGACAACCCATACGCGCTGCCGCACCTGGACGCCCTGGAGTCGGAGGCGGTCCATATCCTCCGTGAAGTGGTGGGGGAGTTCGAGCGGCCGGTGATCCTCTTCTCCGGTGGCAAGGACTCGATCGTGATGCTGCATCTGGCGTTGAAGGCGTTCGCGCCGGCGCCGGTGCCGTTCTCGCTGCTGCATGTGGACACGGGACACAACTTTTCCGAGGTCCTTGAGTACCGGGACCGTGTGGTGGCCGCACATGGGCTGC
The DNA here is from genome assembly GCF_044763565.1 of Streptomyces sp. NPDC096013. Classification (NCBI taxonomy): domain Bacteria; kingdom Bacillati; phylum Actinomycetota; class Actinomycetes; order Kitasatosporales; family Streptomycetaceae; genus Streptomyces; species Streptomyces sp. NPDC096013. The sequence goes on from NZ_JBIWGK010000008.1 coordinate 56,498, forward strand.
GGCTCCATGTGGCGTCCGTACAGGATTACATCGACCGCGGTGTGCTGCGTGAACGCCCCGACGGGACCCGCAACCCGCTCCAGACGCTCCCGCTGACCGAGAAGATCCAGAGCGAGAAGTTCGACGCGGTCTTCGGCGGCGGTCGTAGGGACGAGGAGAAGGCCCGCGCCAAGGAGCGGGTGTTCTCGCTGCGGGACGAGTTCGGGGCGTGGGAGCCGCGCCGGCAGCGGCCCGAACTCTGGAACCTCTACAACGGCAGGCACGCGCCCGGCGAGCACGTCCGCGTCTTCCCGCTCTCCAACTGGACCGAGCTGGACGTCTGGCAGTACATCGCCCGCGAGGGCATCGACCTCCCCGACATCTACTACGCCCATGAGCGTGAGGTCTTCCGACGCGGCGAACTGTGGCTGGCGCCGGGGAGTTGGGGCGGCCCGAAGGCGGGCGAGACCGTCGAGAAGCGTCAGGTGCGGTACCGGACCGTCGGCGACATGTCGTGCACCGGCGCGGTCGAATCCAGCGCCGTCACCATCGAGCAGGTCATCGACGAGATCACCGCGTCCCGGCTGACCGAGCGGGGCGCCACCCGGGCCGACGACAAGCTGTCCGAGGCCGCCATGGAGGACCGTAAGCGCGAGGGGTACTTCTGATCATGGCTTCGACCATCGGCACATTGCGCTTCGCCACGGCGGGCTCCGTCGACGACGGCAAGTCCACCCTCGTGGGACGGCTGCTGCACGACTCCAAGTCGGTCCTCACCGACCAACTCCAGGCCGTGGAACGGGCGTCGGCGAACCGGGGGCAGGACGGCCCCGACCTCGCGCTCCTCACGGACGGCCTGCGCGCCGAACGCGAGCAGGGCATCACCATCGACGTCGCGTACCGCTACTTCGCCACCCCGCGCAGGCGGTTCATCCTCGCCGACACTCCAGGGCACGTGCAGTACACCCGCAACATGGTGACGGGGGCCTCCACCGCCGAGCTGACGGTGATCCTCGTCGACGCGCGCAACGGTGTCGTCGAGCAGACCCGCCGCCACGCGGCGATCGCCGCCCTGCTGCGTGTCCCGCATGTCGTCCTCGCCGTCAACAAGATGGACCTTGTCGACTACCGCGAGCCCGTATTCGCCACCATCGCCGAGGAGTTCACGGCCTGCGCGAGCGAACTCGGCATCCCCGAGATCACCGCGATCCCCATCTCGGCGCTGGCCGGCGACAACGTCGTAGAACCGTCCGCGCACATGGACTGGTACGGCGGGCCGACCGTCCTCGAACACCTGGAGACCGTCCCCGTGGGCACGGCCGTCGCGAGCGCGGCGGCCCGTTTCCCCGTGCAGTACGTCATCCGTCCGCAGAGCGCCGAGCACCCCGACTACCGGGGATACGCGGGGCAGATCGCCTCCGGAGTGCTGCGCGTCGGCGACCCGGTCACCGTCCTGCCGTCCGGGCTCACCAGCACGATCACCGGTATCGACGCCCTCGGTACGCCGGTCGACGCGGCCTGGGCGCCGCAGTCGGTGACGCTGCTCCTCGCGGACGACATCGACATCTCGCGCGGCGACCTCATCGCGCCCAGCGCGCAGGCACCGGCCACCACGCAGGACGTCAGGGCCACGGTCTGCCATCTCAACGAGCGCCCGCTGCACGTCAGTTCACGTGTCCTGCTCAAGCACGGCACCCGTACGGTGAAGGCCGTCGTACGCGAACTCCCGCACCGCATCGACCTGAGCCAGGGCTTGGCCCGCGACACGGACCCCGGCGAGTTCGCCGTCAACGACATCGGCTCGATGGTGCTGCACACCGCCGAACCGCTGCCGCTCGACGCGTACGCCGACTCCCGGCTCACCGGGTCCTTCCTGCTGATCAGCCCGGCTGATGGGGCGGTTCTCGCGGCGGGGATGTGTGCGGGGGGAGGCGAGGGGTGAGCGTGCGCGGAGTGCGTGTGCTGAGTGTGCGGTGAGCGCGTGCGGAGTGCGCTGAGTGTGCGGTGAAGCCAGGCCCGGGTCCGGCTTCACCGCATGGTCCTGTCCCGGTCGAACTCGGTGCTCGCGGCGGACCGGACCTGACCGGATGGACCGGACCTGACCGACCGGACGGGACCTGACCGGATCGGTCGCGATCCTCGGGGTGCTCCCCATCCTCGTCGCCGATGTCTCACCCGGCGCCGATCGGGCCGCACATCAGGTTGCCGGGTTCGGTGGGGTCGTCGCTGATCCAGAACTGGGTCCAGAGCACGGCGAACTCGGGGCGGCTGAGGTAACCGTCGGCGTCCTGGTCGAGCCGGTCGAAGACACCGCCGGTCTCCACGGGCCGCCCGTGCCAGGTGTCGACGAGCCGCTGGTGCTCGCCGCGTGAGATGCGGCCGTCGGCGTTCTCGTCGACCGCGTCGAAGATGGTGTCGGCGGTGGCGGTGACGGCCTCGGGGATGGTCGGCAGGTGGTCCACCATGGCGAGGATGTCGTCCATGTCGATCCGGCCGTCCCGGTCCGTGTCCACGGTCTCCGACAGATGCCGCCACCAGCCCTTGAGTACGCCGTCCACGCGCGCCGCCAGTTCCGATCCCTCTCTCCTCACGCGCGGCAGCCGGCCCCAGCGGTCCGCCAGGGCCACGAAGTCCGCCTCCTCCAGATAGCCGTTGCCGTCCGCGTCGAACGCCTCGAACATGGCCCGGAGCTTGGTCCGCTGGAACTCGCTGGACATCACGTGTCTCCTCGCTCGCAGTACTGCGGTGCTGAGGACATGCATGTCCGCGGCCGACGGCCCCGCAACAGCGCTCGCGCTCACTACGGCGGCCTCCCGCGCGCCCACGCGCCCGGCCGGTGCGCCGGGCGCCGGTCTGCTCGCGGTGGACGGAGGACGGTGGGGGAGGACGGAGGACCGTACCCGGCAACCGTCACGCCCGCCGCGATCCGCCGCCGATTTCGTACCCTTGCGGAATGCGCATGCGCCCCACCCTGAGCTGGACCCCGACCGCGGACCTGCCGCCGGGCACCACCGACCTGGAGCCGGTCGTCGACGCCCTGAGTGCCGGCGGTGTGCTGGTGCTCAGCGGGGCGGGCATCTCCACGGAGTCCGGCATCCCTGACTACCGGGGCGAGGGCGGAAGCCTGAGCCGGCACACCCCGATGACCTACCAGGACTTCACCGCGAGCGAGCACGCCCGACGCCGGTACTGGGCGCGCAGCCACCTCGGCTGGCGCACCTTCGGGCGGGCCCGCCCGAACGCGGGACACCTCGCGGTGGCCGCCTTCGCGCGGGAGGCCCGCGTCTCGGGCGTGATCACCCAGAACGTCGACGGCCTGCACCAGGCCGCCGGCAGCGAGGGCGTCGTGGAACTCCACGGCAGCCTGGACCGGGTCGTGTGCCTCTCCTGCCGCGCGATGAGCCCGCGCCGCGAACTCGCCCGGCGGCTGGAAGCCGAGAACCCGGGCTTCGATCCGGTCGCCGCCGGGATCAACCCGGACGGCGACGCGGACCTCACCGACGCGCAGGTCGGCGACTTCCGCGTGGTGCCGTGCGCCGACTGCGGGGGCGTCCTCAAACCGGACGTGGTCTTCTTCGGGGAGGCGGTTCCGCCGCAGCGCGTCGAGGACTGCCGACGGCTGGTCCGCGAGTCGTCCGCGCTGCTCGTCCTCGGCTCGTCGCTGACGGTGATGTCCGGGCTGCGGTTCGTCCGTCAGGCCTCGCAGGAGGGCAAGCCGGTCCTGATCGTCAACCGCGACCCCACCCGAGGCGACCCGCACGCCTTCACCCGGGTGGCGCTGCCGCTGGGAACAGCACTGACCGCCGTCGCCGAGCGGCTCGGAATCCCGGTGGACGGGTTGGCGGGCTGAGGGCGGCGGGCTGGGGATTGCAGTGAAGGGTGCCTGACGGGAGGTTTCCCAGGTCAGGCACCCTTCTTGGTGGCCCGAGAAGAAGCCCAGCTTCTTCGGCGAGTAGCTCACCAACAGGTTTTTGGTCTGCTGGTGGTACACGCTCACCGCCGCCGTTGACCTGCGGTAAAGGGTTGAATCGTCGGCTGCTGAGTCGAGTTGGTCCGCACATGGTCCGGATCTTGGTCCGGCGATCTGGGGACCTGGCGTGCGAGTCCTGCGGTACGACATGGAAACATGTCGTACAAACCGTCCACAGGCGTCCAGTTAGTCCAGGGCGAGCACGTAAGTCCAGGTCAGGGCCGTGCGGCGCGATAGCGTCTGCGGGATTGGTGACGTGGCTGTGATCACTCCTCGAAGATGTCCGCGAGACCTGACTCGTTGTTGTGCCAGTGCGCGTCCTCGGTCCCCGCCAGCAGCCGTACGAACCCGCCCGCGTGCCGCCACCCGTCGCTGACCTTGAGGAACTCCCGCTACGACGGAGGCATTTGCCGGCCGAGGCGTTCCTCCATGGCCGCGATCCGCTCCTCCGCCGCGCGGCCTCGTCGCCCTCGCCCTCGCCCCCGCGCCTCGCCGTCCGGGAGGGAATCCGCCCACTCCCCGCTCCACTTGAGCAGGAAGGACCGCCAGTCGAATGCCTGGAATCCGTCATACGCCCGATGCTGCCACCCGTCACTGACAACGCCCCGCTGCCGCCGTGACGGGGGAAGCCGGCGGTTCGATGTCACTGCGGGAAACCCCTGTTACCTCTAAGTGACCTTCCTGCTGCCACAGTTGGGGTATGCGCGTACTGATCGTGGAGGACCACAAGGATCTCGCGGAGAGCGTCGCGAGGGGGCTGCGTCGGCATGCCATGGAGGTCGAGCTCGCGCACGACGGCGAGCAGGGGCTGAGCCGGGCGTCGAGCGGGGCCTACGACGTCGTCGTCCTGGACCGTGACCTGCCGCTCGTGCACGGTGACGAGATCTGCCGTGCGCTCGTCCGGCAGGGCAGCCCGTCCCGCGTGCTGATGCTCACCGCCGCCGGGACCCTCGCCGACCGCGTCGACGGCCTCGACCTCGGCGCCGACGACTACCTGGCCAAGCCCTTCTCCTTCGCCGAACTCATCGCCCGCGTCCAGGCGTTGGACAGACGCGATCAGCCCGCCGTGCCCCCCGTCCTCGTCCGCGGCGACATCGAACTCGACCCCGCCCGCCGTACCGCGCTCCGCAGCGGACGCAAGCTGGACCTGTCGCCGAAGGAGATGGCCGTCCTGGAGGTGCTGCTCGCCGCCGGCGGTGCCGTCGTATCCGCCGAGGAACTGCTGGAACGGGCCTGGGACCGCGACGCCGATCCGTTCAGCAACACCGTCAAGGTCACCGTGAGCCGACTGCGCCGCAAGCTCGGCGACCCGGCGGTCATCGAGACGCTCCCGCACGTCGGTTACCGGATCTGATGGGCGCGGCCGCGGGACGGCCGTTGTTGCCAGGCGGGGGACGGTACGCCAGCCTGTGAGGGGAGTAACCCGGGTGTGACCCGGGGCGGGGGAGCCTGGGGTCCGTGGCGCGTGTGTCTCGTAGGGGGAGCGATGAGGGTACTGGTGGTTGAGGACCATACGGAACTCGCGGACTCGATCACCAGAGTGTTCCGCCGCGAGGGCCTCGCCGTGGACACCGCCTACGACGGCAGGACCGCGCTCGACCTCGCCATCGACGTCGACTACGACGTGGTCGTCCTCGACCGCGACCTCCCCGACGTCCACGGCGACGAGGTATGCGCCGAACTCACCGCCGAGAGCGTCCGCACCAAGGTGCTCATGCTCACCGCCTCCGCCTCCATCGCCGACCGGGTCGAGGGCCTCGGCCTCGGCGCCGACGACTACCTCCCCAAGCCCTTCGCCTGGGCCGAACTCCTCGCCCGCACCCGCGCCCTCGGCCGCCGCGCCCACCCCGTACGGGAGCCCGTCTTCGCCCGCGGCTCCCTCCTCCTCGACCCCGCCCGCCGCACCGCCAGCCACGCCGGCACCCAACTCCCCCTCACCGCGAAGGAGTTCGGCGTGCTCGCCTACCTGCTCGGCGCCGAGGGACGGACCGTCCCGGCCGACGAACTGCTGGCCAAGGTGTGGGACGAGGTCGCCGACCCCGGCACCACCACCGTCAAGGCCACGGTCAACCGGCTCCGGACCAAACTCGTCGACCGCTCCGTGATCCAGACCGTGCCCGGAGAGGGCTACCGGATCTGACATGGCGACACCCCTCTTGTCCCGAGCCCGAGTTCGCGCCCACACCTGGCTGAGCGGCCCCGGCGCCGCCCGAGTACGGGCCCTGGTCCGCCTCCTCACGCCCCGCCGGGTCCGGGTCCGCTTCGCCATGCTCTTCGGGCTGCTGTTCATCGCCTCCGGCGCGGTCCTGCTCGGCATCACCTATCTGCTCGTCAACCGCCCCACCCACAACGTCGTCACCGCCGTACACGACGAAGGGGTACCGGGGGGCGGTTCGGCACCGGGGACGGTCATCCGGCCCGGCCCGGGCTCCGGATCCCCGCAGGACCTCACCGTGTGGCTCAACGACCAACTGCGCAGGCAGACCGAGCATCTGCACGACGCCCAGATGCACGACCTCCTCGTGCAGTCCGGCACCGCCCTCGCCATCATGGCCGCGATCTCCATCGTGCTCAGCTGGCTCCTGGCCCGGCGGGTGCTCCGGCCCATGCGCACCCTCAACGCCGGCATCGCCCGGATCTCCGCCAGCAACGTGCACGAGCGCCTCGCCGTCGCGGGCCCCCGCGACGAGATCAGCGAACTCGCCGACAGCATCGACGGACTCCTCGCCCGGCTCGAAGCCGCCCTGGAGTCCCACAAGCGCTTCGTCGCCAACGCCGCCCACGAACTGCGCACCCCGCTCACGGTGGAACGCGCCCTCCTGGAGGAGTCCCTCCTCGACCGCGACGCCACCGCCGAGTCGTTCCGCGAGAACTTCGAGCGCCTGCTGCGGATCAGTACCCACCAGGGCGCCCTGCTGGAATCCCTCCTCACCCTGGCCGTCAGCGAACGGGGCGTGGAGCGGACCGAGCCCGTCGACCTGGCCGAGATCAACGAGTCCGTGCTGCTCACCCAGCTCCCGGAGACCCTGCGGCACGGCGTACGGATCGAGGACCGCACCGAACCGGCGCCGGTAGCCGGCGACACCGCGCTCCTGGAGCGCCTGGTCGCCAACCTCGTCCACAACGCCGCCTACTACAACGTTCCCGACGGGACCGTGGACATCACCGTGCGGCGCCACGACCGGCGCGCCGTCCTCACGGTCTCCAACACCGGCCCCGAAGTCCCCAAGGACGGGGTCGACCAGCTCTTCGAACCCTTCCAACGCATGTGCCGCACCGCCGGCGACGGCCACCACGGCCTCGGCCTGTCGATCGTCCGCGCCATCGCCGCCGCCCACGACGCCACCCTCACCGCCCACGCCAGGCCGGGCGGCGGACTCGTCGTCGAGGTCTCCTTCCCCCTCCTTGTCAAGGCCGGGGAGCGATATGAAGGTTGGTCACAGCCGCGCGCGGCGACCGCGTCCAAGTGACCAGAACGGCGGGTTGGACGACACCTCCCGATAGGTATTGTTCTGATTGACCGGCCCCGGTCGTGAACGGGCTTCGACGACGTTTCACCGGGCTTTCCGGTCCACGGGTGGGGATTCCCAGGAGCTTCCCGAGCGGAAGCTCTTTGCCTTGCGTTTCCTGCGAAATGGCGCATTGGGCAGCTGCATGCCCATGGAGAGGGAATAGGGGTTAGTCCTAGATATGAGCGAACGAACCGGTGGCAGCTTTACCCTGTCCGACAGCCAGGAGGGAATCTGGCACGCACAGTGCCTGGGAGGCCCTCACGCGCTCTACACCGTCGGGCAGGCCGTCGAGATCACGGGCGCCCTCGACGTGCCCGCCTTCGAGGCCGCGCTGCGCCGGACGGCCGAGGAGACCGAGATCCTGGGCGTGCGATTCACCGAGGACACGGACGGCGGGGTACGCGCCGTACCGCACGCCGCCCGGCGATGGTCGCTCCGCATCGAGGAGCCGGCCGGGGACGCCGCCGGCGACCCGCGTGCATGGATGGAAACCCGGATGCGCGAGGAACTCGCCGGGGTCGAAGATCCGCGCGGAGAGCAACTCTTCTCGTTCGTGCTCTTCCGTCTGGATTCCCATCGGTACTGCTGGTTCCAGGGCTATAACCACCTGCTGCTCGACGGATACGCCTGCACACTGATGGCGCGCCGGGTCGCCGAGGTGTATTCGGCCCTCGTCGGATGCGGACCACAGCCGCAGGTCGAATTCGTCTCGTTGAGCAAGGCGCTTGCCGAGCAGGCGAGTTACCGGAACTCGACCGAATTCACCGGCGACCGACGGTATCTGCACGACCGATTCTCGGACCGGCCGGAATTGGCCGAGGTCCCGCGCCTTTCCGGAGTATCCGGCTTTCTTCAGGACACCGATGCCGGAGCGGTGCTGCGCGAGACGGGCAGCCTCGCACCCGCGGCGACAGACGCGCTGCGCGCCGCGGCGGACAGCGTCGGCCTGCGCACTTCCCGGCTGCTCACCGCCGCCACCGGCGCCTTCGTGAGCGGCATGGCCGGCTCACCCCAGGCGCTCCTCAGCCTGCCCGTGACCGGGCGCGTGAGCGAGACGGACCTGCGGGCCCGCGTCACCCGGGCGAACATGCTGCCCCTACGGTTCCCGGTCCCGGCCGGCGCGAGCCTCCTAGACCTCGCCCGGACCGCCGACGGTGCCGTCGGCGACCTTCTCCGGCACCAGCGGTACCGCGGCGAACGGCTGCGCCGGGAACTCGGCTGGCCGGAGGGCGACCGCTGGCACTTCGGGCCGTACCTCAACATCCTTCCGCGGACAGGGGAGTTGGCCTTCGGCGACTGCCGAGGCGTGACACGGGACGTGTCGACCCGGCTGGTCGAGGACTTCGGGGTGCTGATCGACCGGACGGGCTCGAACATCGAGATCACCGTCGAGGCGAACGCGGCGCTCTACGACCGGGCATGGGCGCGGGCGGTCCAGCGGTCGCTGGTCGGATTCGTCGCACGGGCGGTCGGGGACCCGACGGCGCCGCTGCGGCGGATCGGAGTGGTGGGGGACGACGAACGTGCCCTGGTGATCAGTGGGTGGGGCGGTGCGACGCGGGGTGTGGACGCGTCGACGGTGGTGGAGCGGTTCCGTGGGTGGGCGGTGCGGACGCCGGAGGCGGCGGCGTTGTGGTTCCGGCAACAGGCCCTGACGTATGCCGAGTTGGATGTGCGGTCGGATGCGTTGGCGCATGGGCTGATTGCGCGGGGTGTGGGTCGTGAGTCGCGGGTGGGGCTGTGCTTGCCGCGTGGGGTCGAGATGGTGACCGCGATGTTGGCGGTGTGGAAGGCCGGTGGGGCGTACGTCCCGTTGGATCCGGAGTATCCGGCGGAGCGGCTGGCGTTCATGGTGGCCGACAGCGGCGCTGAGTTGGTGCTGGTCGCGGAGGAGACCGTAGGCCGGTTGTCGGCGGACGTGGAGTCGGTGCTGCTGGGCGAGTTGGGGACTGGCTCCGGTGTCTTGCCGGAGGTTGACGGTGGCCAACTGGCCTACGTCATCTACACGTCAGGGTCCACCGGACGTCCGAAGGGTGTGGCGGTCACGCATGCCTCCGTGGCGAACCTTGCCGCGGCGATGGGTCCCGTTCTCGGTGTGGGACCTGGGCTGACGGCGTTGCAGTTCGCGTCGTTCAGTTTCGACGCGGCGGTGCTGGATGTGGCCGTGACCCTCGCTGCGGGAGGCACCCTGGCGATCGCCACGACGGAGGAGCGGCAGGACGGTGCTGCGCTCGCCGCGATGATCGACTTCAACGGCGTCGACAGCGCGAGTGTGGTGCCGTCGTTGCTGGGGGTTCTGGAGCCGAAGTCGGTTGCCGGGGTGGGGAATTGGGTGCTGGGCGCGGAGAGGTTGGAGGCTGGTCTGGCGGCGAAGTGGCGTGCGGGTGCCCGGGTGTGGAACACGTATGGGCCCACCGAGGCCACCGTCATCACCACCGCTGTTCTCTTGGAGGAGGGCATCGCGGGTGAGGACGTGCCGCCTGCGATCGGCCGCCCGTTGCCCAATGTCCGTACCTACGTGCTGGATGCGTTCCTGCGGCCTGTTCCGGTGGGTGTGGCGGGGGAGTTGTACATCGCGGGGGACGGTCTGGCTCGTGGCTACATCGGTCGTGCGGATCTGACGGCGGAGCGGTTCGTGGCCTGCCCGTTCGGTGATGGCGGGCGGATGTATCGCAGCGGGGATCTGGCGCGGTGGACGTCGGGCGGGCAGTTGGAGTTCGTGGGGCGTGCGGATGCGCAGGTGAAGATCCGTGGGTTCCGGGTGGAGTTGGGTGAGGTCGAGGCTGTTCTTGCCGCGCACCCGCAGGTCGAGCGGGCTGTGGTGGTGGTCCGGGACGGTCGGCTGGTCGGGTATGTCGTCGGGGAAGCGGACGGTGAGGGCGTACGGGAGTTCGCGGCCACCCGGCTGCCGGAGTACATGGTGCCGTCAGCCGTCGTAGTCCTGGATGCTTTCCCGCTGACCGTCAACGGCAAGGTCGATCGGGTCGCGCTGCCGGTGCCGGAGGCTGCGCCGAGTGCCGGTCGGGCTCCGGAGACTCCTGCCGAGGAGGCGTTCTGCGTCCTGTTCGCCGAGGTGTTGGGGCTGGAGGAGGTCGGGGTCGGGGACAGCTTCTTCGCGCTGGGCGGCGACTCGATCACGGCGATGCTGCTGGTGTCGCGGTCCCGCCGTGAGGGTCTGGTCGTCGGCGCCCGTCAGGTGCACGAGTTGCGGACACCGGCGCAACTGGCCGCGGTGGCAACGTCGGTTGACGGCGCGGCGGACGGCGCGCGCTCGGCGGACTCCGCTGCCGGTGAGGTGCCGCTTACGCCGGTGATGCGTGAGGTGCTGGGGCGGGTTGGTGCCGAGGGTGTTCGCGCGGTCGTGCAGTCGATGGTGGTGGAGGCGCCGGCGGGGTTGTACGAGGTGGCCCTGCGGGACGCCGTGGCGGTTCTGATGGATCGTCATGACGCTTTGCGGGCGCGGTTGGTGGCCGAGTCCGGGGTGTTGGTGGTGCCCGGGGTGGGTGCGGTGGATGTGTCCGGGCTGGTGGCTCGGGTGGATGTGGCGGGGACTGATCCGGCCGCTTTGGTGGGTGAGCAAGTCGGGGCGGCGGTGGGGCGGTTGGATCCTGCGGCCGGGGTGATGGTGCAGGTGGTGTGGCTGGACGCGGGGCCGGATGCGCCGGGCCGGCTGATCGTGGTGGCCAACCACCTGGTCGTCGACGCGGTGTCCTGGCAGGTGCTCCTGCCGGATCTGTGGTCCGCGTATGAGGCGCGCGTCGAGGGACGCGCCGTGGAGTTGGATGCGGTTCCGGTGTCGTTCCGGGCGTGGGCGCGGGAGTTGGCGGTGGAGGCGGGTCGTCCGGGGCGGGTGGCCGAGCTGGCGGCGTGGCGGGCGGTGGTGGACGGTCCGCAGATGTCGCTCACGGACGCGCCGTTGGATCCGCGAGTGGATGTGGGCGCGACGGTTCGCGAGGCGGCGGTGACCGTCCCGGCGGAGGTGACGGCGGCGCTCTTGGCGGCGGTGCCGTCGGCGTTCCATGCCGGTGTGGACGAGGTGCTGTTGGCCGGTCTGGCGGGGGCGGTTGGTGAGTGGGCCGGTGTGCACGGCGGGTTCGTGGTGGATGTCGAGGGGCACGGCCGGGTGTCGCTGTCCGAGGGGACGGATCTGTCGCGGACGGTGGGGTGGTTCACCGCCTCACATCCGGTGCGGCTGGCTGCCGACGCGGGTGCCGATGGTGGTGTGTCGGTGCTTGGGACGAAGGAGCGGTTGCGGGCGGTGCCCCGGGACGGGCTCGGCTACGGGCTGCTGCGCTGGTTGAACCCGGAGACGGCTGGGGAGTTGGCGGGGCTGCCGTCGGCGCAGGTCGGCTTCAACTACCTCGGGCGCGTAGGGACCGGCGACGGCTTCGGGGCCGCGGGCGCGCCCGATGCCCCCGTGATGCACGCCCTGGAACTGCTCTGCTCGGTACGGGAGTTGGCGGACGGTCCGGTGCTGGAGTTGCGTTTGGCGTACCCGGAGCGGTTGTTGGAGGCCGAGCGGGCGCGAGGGCTGGTGGAGGCGTGGGCGAGCGGGCTCGCCGGTCTGGTCGCGGATGTTCGGGCGGGGGCGGGTGGTCACTCGCCGTCGGATTTCCCGCTGGTGGTGCTGGACCAGGTTGGGGTGGAGGAGGTCGAGGCGGCGGTTCCGGGGTTGGCGGAGGTGCTGCCGGTTGCTCCGCTTCAGGAGGGGCTGTTGTTCCACTCTCTCTTCGACGAAGACGGTGGGGATGTCTATGTCGAGCAGTTGGTGTTGAGGCTCGACGGTGAGGTGGACGGGGGCCGGTTGCGGGCGTCGTGGCAGGTGTTGGTTGATCGGCATGCGGCGTTGCGGGCCGGGTTCGTCCAGGTCGGGGGCGCGGTGGGGCCCGTTCAGGTGGTGGTTGACCGAGCTGAACTGCCGTGGCGCGAGGTCGACGTGATGGGCCTGGGTGACGATGCCCCGGATCGGGTGGGTGTTGAGGAGCGGTCGGCGCGGTTCGACCTTGCCGCGCCTCCGTTGCTGCGGGTGGCGTTGGTGCGCGTCGGCCACTGCCAGTACCAGATGGTGGTGACGCTGCATCACCTTCTCCTCGACGGTTGGTCGCTTCCGTTGGTGATGCGGGAGTTGTGGGCGCTGTACGCGGCCGGTGGCCGGGCGGGTGGGCTCGGTGCGCCTGTGTCGTCGCGGCCGTACTGGGCGTGGTTGGCCGGTCGGGATACGTCGGCGGCGCTGGAGGCCTGGCAGGCCGAACTGGCGCCGGTCGAGGAACCGACACTCGTCGCGCCCACCGAGCCGAGTGCGACGGCGTCCGTCGTCCTGGACCGGGTGACCGACCGCGCGAGTGTCGAACTGGTGCGTGACCTGGAGCGAGTCGCCCGGGGTGCCAGCGTGACGCTCAACACCGTGGTGCAGCTGGCCTGGGGTTTGGTGCTGGGGCAGTTGACGGGTCGTCGTGAGGTGGTGTTCGGGGCGACGGCGGCGGGTCGTCCGGCGGAGCTTCCGGGGATGGAGGCGATGCTCGGCCTGTTCATCAACACCCTGCCGGTACGCGTCGATCTGGACGCGACCCCTTCGGTGCCCAAGGCCCTTCAGGCGCTTCAAGCACGGCAGTCTGCGCTGCTCGACCACCAGCATGTCGGCCTGAGCGAGGTGCAGCGCGCCGCCGGTCCCGGCGCGACCTTCGACACCCTGCTGGCCTTCGAGAACTATCCGGGTGACCTGGACGCCCAGCCCCTCGGCGACGGCCTCACGGTCACGGCCACCGAGCTCCGCGAGTCGACCAACTTCGCGCTGGCGCTGGGGGTTACCCCGGACGACGGCCTCGCGATCCGCCTCGACTACCGCACCGACGTGTTCCGGCGCCGGAGCGCCCTGCGGATGGCCCGCCGCCTGGTTCGGGTGCTGGAGCAGATGGCGGCCGATCCGCAACTGCGGCTCGGCGAAATCGAGTTGTTGGACGAGTCCGAGCGGGCCGCGGTGGTGGAGGTGTGGAACGCCACCGCGCGGGATGTGGACGCGTCGACGGTGGTGGAGCGGTTCCGTGGGTGGGCGGTTCGGACGCCGGCCGCGCCGGCGCTGTGGTTCCGGCAACAGGCTGTGTCCTACGGCGAGTTGGATGCGCGATCGGATGCGCTGGCTCGTGGCTTGGTCGCCCGTGGTGTGGGGCCGGAGTCGCGGGTGGGGCTGTGCTTGCCGCGTGGAGCCGAGATGGTCGTGGCGCTGCTGGCGGTGTGGAAGGCCGGTGGCGCATACGTCCCGTTGGATCCGGAGTATCCGGCGGAGCGGCTGGGGTTCATGGCGGCCGACAGCGGTGCGGAGTTGGTCCTGGTCGCGGAGGAGACCGTAGACCGGTTGTCTGTGGACGTGGAGACGCTGCTGCTGGGTGAGTTGGGGAGCGACTCGGGCGACCTGCCAGAGGTTGTCGCTGGCCAACTGGCCTACGTGATCTATACGTCGGGGTCGACGGGGCGTCCGAAGGGTGTGGCGGTGGCGCATGCCTCCGTGGCGAATCTGGCGTCCGCCATGCGTCCCGTTCTCGGTGCGGAACCTGGTGTGACGGCATTGCAGTTCGCGTCGTTCAGCTTCGACGCGGCGGTGCTGGACGTGGCGGTCACGTTGGCAGCCGGGGGCGCGTTGGCGGTTGCCTCGGCAAGTGAGCGGCAGGACGCGTCCGTGTTGGCGGCCATGGTCGAGGCGGCCGGCGTCGAGGTGGCGAGTGTGGTGCCGTCGTTGCTGGGGGTGCTGGAGCCGGATTCGGTTGCGGGGGTGGGGAATTGGGTGCTGGGTGCGGAGCGACTTGAGGCCGGTCTGGCGGCGAAGTGGCGTGCAGGCGCACGGGTTTGGAACACCTACGGCCCGACGGAGGCCACCGTCATCACCACGGCCGTCCTGTTGGAGGAGGGCATCACCGGTGAGGACGCGCCGCCGGCGATCGGCCGTCCGCTGCCCAATGTGCGTACGTACGTCCTGGACGCGTTCCTCCGGCCCGTGCCCGAGGGCGTCACGGGTGACCTCTACGTTGCCGGGTCCGGCCTGGCTCGCGGTTACATCAACCGGCCCGACCTGACGTCAGAGCGGTTCCTGGCCTGCCCCTTTGGCGATGGCGAGCGGATGTATCGGACGGGGGATCTGGCTCGATGGACCGCCGACGGGCAGTTGGAGTTCGCGGGGCGTGCGGACGCGCAGGTGAAGATCCGTGGCTTCCGGGTCGAACTCGGCGAGGTCGAGACCGTGTTGGCCACCCATCCGGATGTTGAGCGGGCTGCGGTGGTGGCTCTTGGTGGTCGGCTGGTCGGGTATGTCCTCGGTGACGCGGAGGCCGAGGAGCTGCGGGAGTTCGCCGCCACTCGTCTGCCGGAGTACATGATTCCGTCGGCGGTCGTCGTCCTGGATGCTTTCCCGCTGACCGTCAACGGGAAGATCGACCGGGCCGCCCTGTCTGCCCCCGACCTTGCGTCCGCCGATACGCGTGCCCCGTCGACCGAGGCCGAAGAGGCGTTCTGTGCCCTGTTCGCCGAGGTGTTGGGGCTGGAGGAGGTCGGGGTCGGGGACAGCTTCTTCGCGCTGGGTGGCGACTCGATCATGTCGATGCAGCTCGCGTCTCGGGCCCGTGCCGCGGGCTGGACCGTGTCGCCCCGCCAGATCTTCGAGGAGAAGACGCCCGAGCGGCTGGCGCAGGTGGCCGTTGCCTCCTCCGGCACGGGGAATGCACCGCGCTCGGACACTGGTGTCGGTGAGGTGCCGTTGACCCCGGTGATGCGGGAACTGGTGGATCGGGTCGGCCCGGAGGGGGTTGGCCGGATCGTCCAGCCAGGCGTGCTGACGGTGCCCCCGGGGCTGGATCGCCAAGCGCTTGTCGATGCGGTGCGGGCCGTGATGGACCGTCATGAGGTTTTGCGGGCGCGGCTGGTGACGGAGCCCGGGGTGTTGGTGGTGCCGGAAAACCCCGCGGTGCCGGTTGACGAACTGGTGGCTCGGGTGGATGTGGCCGGGGTTGATCCGGCTGTGGTGTTGGGGGAGCAAGTCGAGGCGGCGGTGGGCCGGTTGGATCCTGCGGCCGGGGTGATGGTGCAGGTGGTGTGGCTGGACGCGGGGCCGGAGGTCCCTGGCCGACTGGTCGTCGTGGCCAACCACCTGGTCGTCGACACCGTCTCGTGGCAGATCCTGCTGCCCGATCTTGAGCGGGCCCTCACGATGCTCGTTGAGGGACGTGCCGTGGAGTTGGATGCGGTTCCGGTGTCGTTCCGGGCGTGGGCGCGGGAGTTGGCGGTGGAGGCCCGTCGTCCGGAGCGGGTGGCCGAGTTGGCGGCGTGGCGGGCGGTGGTGGACGGTCCGCAGATGTCGCTCACGGACGCGCCGTTGGATCCGCTGGTGGATGTGGGCGCGACGGTTCGCGAGGCGGCGGTGACCGTCCCGGCGGAGGTGACGGCGGCGCTGTTGACGGTGGTGCCGTCGGCGTTCCATGCCGGTGTGGACGAGGTGCTGTTGGCTGGTCTGGCTGGGGCGGTTGGTGAGTGGGCCGGTGTGGGCGGCGGGTTCCTGGTGGATGTCGAGGGGCACGGCCGTGAGCCGTTGTCGGGTGTCCCTGATCTGTCGCGGACGGTGGGGTGGTTCACGTCTTCGCGTCCGGTGCGGTTGAGCGCGGACGTCGGCGCCGATGGTCGTGTGTCGGTGCTCGGAGTGAAGGAGCGGGTACGGGCGGTGCCCGGGGATGGGCTCGGCTACGGCCTGCTGCGGTACGTCAATCCGGACACGGCTGGGGAGTTGGCGGGGCTGTCGTCGGCGCAGGTCGGCTTCAACTACCTAGGGCGTGTGGGTTCTGCTGAGGGTTTCGGTGCCGGGGGTGCGTTCGATGCCCCGGTGATGCACGCGGTTGAACTGCTGGGATCGGTCCGCGAGTTGGCGGACGGCCCGGTGCTGGAGCTGCGGTTGGCGTATCCGGAACGGCTGTTGAGCGCTGACCGGGCGCGGGAGTTGGTCGAGGCATGGGTTGATTCGCTGACGGGTCTGGTCGCGGATGTTCGGGCGGGGGCGGGCGGGTACTCGCCGTCGGATTTCCCGTTGGTGGTGTTGGACCAGGTTGGGGTGGAGGAGGTCGAGGCGGCGGTTCCGGGGTTGGTGGAGGTGCTGCCGGTTGCTCCGCTTCAGGAGGGGCTGTTGTTCCACTCTCTCTTCGACGAAGAGGGTGTGGATGTCTATGTCGAGCAGTTCGTTCTAGCGCTCGATGGTGAGGTGGACGGGGGTCGGTTGCGGGCGTCGTGGCAGGTGTTGGTTGATCGGCATGCGGCGTTGAGGGCGGGGTTCGTGCAGGTCGGGGGCGCGGTGGGGCCCGTTCAGGTGGTGGTTGACCGGGCTGAACTGCCGTGGCGCGAGGTCGACGTGATGGGTCTGGGTGGCGATGCCGCGGATCGGGTGGGTGTTGAGGAGCGGTCGGCGCGGTTCGATCTTGCCGCGCCTCCGTTGCTGCGGGTGGCGTTGGTGCGCGTCGGCCACTGCCAGTACCAGATGGTGGTGACGTTGCATCATCTTCTCCTCGACGGTTGGTCGCTTCCGTTGGTGATGCGGGAGTTGTGGGCGCTGTACGCGGCCGGTGGTCGGGCGGGTGGGCTCGGTGCGCCTGTGTCGTCGCGGCCGTACTGGGCGTGGTTGGCCGGTCGGGATACGGCGGTGGCGTTGGAGGCCTGGCGGGACGAGTTGGCGCCGGTCGAGGAACCGACGCTCGTCGCGCCCACTGTCGCCGGGACGGACGCCGTGTTGGCCTGGTCGCTGACGGTTGAGGCACGGGAGGGGCTGGTCGAGGGCCTGGAGCGGGTTGCCCGTGGTGCCGGCGTGACGCTCAACACTGTGGTGCAGCTGGCCTGGGGTTTGGTGCTGGGGCAGTTGACGGGTCGTCGTGAGGTCGTGTTCGGGGCGACGGTGGCGGGTCGTCCGGCGGAGCTTCCGGGGATGGAGGCGATGCTCGGCCTGTTCATCAACACCTTGCCGGTACGCGTCGATCTGGACGGGGCCCGGTCGGTGGGCGAGGCGCTTGAGGCGCTCCAGGTACGGCAGTCGGCGTTGCTCGATCACCAGCATGTCGGTCTGAGCGAGGTGCAGCGGGCCGCCGGTCCCGGCGCGACCTTCGACACTTTGCTGGCATTCGAGAACTACCCGGGCGACCCGGCGGCACAGCCGGCAGCGGCGGGCTTGACGATCTCAGGCGTCGCGTCGCGCGAGTCGACGAGCTTCGCGCTGGCGCTGGGCGTCCGGCCCGAGGAAAGGCTGACGCTACGGCTGGACTATCGCCCGGACGCCTTCGACGGCGGCGCGGCCCGGACCCTGATCGATCGAGTGGTGCGCGCGTTGGAACGGATCGCGGCGGACCCGGCGGCCCGGCTCGCCGAGCTTGAGCTGCTGGACGAGTCCGAGCGGGCCGCGGTAGTAGAGGAGTGGAACGCCACCGCCCGGCCGACGGAGCCCGGCACGGTCCTGGAGCGGTTCCGACGATGGGCCGTGGAAACTCCGCATGCGACGGCGGTGCGGTCCGGCGAACAGTCGCTGTCCTACGCCGAGTTGGACGCGCGCTCAGACGCTGTCGCCCGGGGTCTGGTGGCGCGAGGTGTGGGGTGTGAGTCCCGGGTGGGGCTGTGCCTGCCGCGCGGAACCGAGATGGTGACCGCGGTCCTGGCGGTGTGGAAGGCCGGTGGCGCGTACGTCCCGCTGGACCCGGAATACCCGTCCGAGCGGCTGGAGTTCATGGTCGAGGACAGTGCCGCCGAACTGGTCCTGGTCGCGGAGGAGACAGCAGACCGGCTGTCGGCCGAGGTGGACACCGTCCTGCCGGCGGAAGTGGAGACCGAGTTCGGCGAGGGATCGGACAGCGCCGTGGATCCGGGCCAACTGGCCTACGTGATCTATACGTCGGGGTCGACGGGGCGTCCGAAGGGTGTGGCGGTGGCGCATGCCTCCGTGGCGAATCTGGCGTCGGCCATGCGTCCCGTTCTCGGTGTGGAGCCCGGTGTGACGGCGTTGCAGTTCGCGTCGTTCAGCTTCGACGCGGCCGTGCTGGACGTCGCCGTCACGTTGGCCGCTGGGGGCACGTTGGCGATCGCCTCGTCCGAGGAGCGGCGGGACCCGGCTGCCCTCGCCGCGATGGTCGAGTTCAGCGGCGTCGAGAGCGCGAGTGTGGTGCCGTCGTTGCTGGGGGTGCTCGAGCCGGATTTGGTTGCGGGGGTGGGGAATTGGGTGCTGGGTGCGGAGCGGCTTGAGGCCGGTCTCGCGGCGAAGTGGCGTGCGGGTGCCCGGGTTTGGAACACCTATGGTCCGACGGAGGCCACCGTCATCACCATGGCCGTCCTGTTGGAGGAGGGCATCACCGGTGAGGACGCGCCGCCGGCGATCGGCCGCCCGCTGCCCAACATCCGTACCTATGTGCTGGACGCGTTGTTGCGGCCTGTTCCGGTGGGTGTGGCAGGGGAGTTGTACATCGCCGGTTCAGGTCTGGCCCGCGGCTATATCGGTCGTGCGGATCTGACGGCGGAGCGGTTCGTGGCGTGCCCGTTCGGTGACGGCAGCGGGCGGATGTACCGCACCGGTGACCTGGTCCGCTGGACGTCGGGCGGGCAGTTGGAGTTCGTGGGGCGTGCGGACGCGCAAGTGAAGATCCGTGGGTTCCGGGTCGAACTCGGCGAGGTCGAGGCGGTGTTGGCCGCTCACGCACAGGTTGAGCGCGCTGTGGTGGTCGCACATGAAGGTCGGCTGATCGGGTACGTCGTCGGGGGTGCGGACGCCGAGACGCTGCGGGCCTACGCCGCTACCCGGCTGCCGGAGTACATGGTCCCGTCGGCGGTCGTCGTACTCGACACGTTCCCGCTCACCGTCAACGGCAAGATCGACCGGTCCGCGCTGCCCGAGGCCGACCTTGTGTCTGTTGCCACCCGTGTGCCCGCGACGCCCGCCGAGGAGGCGTTCTGTGCCCTGTTCGCCGAGGTGTTGGGCCTGGCGGAGGCCGGGGTCGGGGACGGGTTCTTCGAGTTGGGCGGCGATTCGATCATGTCGATGCAACTCGCCTCCCGGGCTCGACGTTCGGGTTGGGTGGTGACGCCCCGGCAGATCTTCGAGGAGAAGACCCCGGAGCGGCTGGCACTGGTGGCGGCCGTGACCGAGGACGCGGCTGCGGGGGCCGGGGATACGGGTGTCGGTGAGGTGCCGTTGACCCCGGTGATGCGCGAACTGCTGGACCGGGTCGGCCCCGAGGCCGTAGGGCAGATTGTCCAGCCAGGGGTCATGGCGGCGCCGGCGGGACTGGACCTTGAAGTGCTTGTCGCCTCCGTGCGTGCGGTGATCGAGTGTCATGAGGTGTTGCGGGCTCAATTGGCCCTGGAGCCCAGGGTGTTGCTTGTTCCCGAGGCGAACGCGATGGATGTGTCCGGGCTGGTGGCTCGGGTGGATGTGGCCGGGGTTGATCCGGCTGTGGTGTTGGGGGAGCAAGTCGAGGCGGCGGTGGGGCGGTTGGATCCTGCGGCTGGGGTGATGGTGCAGGTGGTGTGGCTGGACGCGGGGCCGGAAGTCCCCGGCCGACTGGTCGTCGTGGCCAACCACCTGGTCGTCGACACCGTCTCGTGGCAGATCCTGCTGCCCGATCTTGAGCGGGCCCTCACGATGCTCGTTGAGGGACGTGCCGTGGAGTTGGATGCGGTTCCGGTGTCGTTCCGGGCGTGGGCGCGGGAGTTGGCGGCGGAGGCGGGTCGTCCCGAGCGGGTGGCGGAGCTGGCGGCTTGGCGGGCGGTGGTGGACGGTCCGCAGATGTCGCTCACGGACGCGCCGCTGGATCCGCTGGTGGATGTGGGCGCGACGGTTCGCGAGGCGGCGGTGACCGTCCCGGCGGAGGTGACGGCGGCGCTCTTGGCGGCGGTGCCGTCGGCATTCCATGCCGGGGTGGACGAGGTGCTGTTGGCCGGTCTTGCGGGGGCAGTTGGTGAATGGGTCGCGGGCGTGGGCGAGTTCTTGGTGGATGTCGAGGGGCACGGCCGTGAGCCGTTGTCGGGCGTCCCTGATCTGTCGCGGACGGTGGGGTGGTTCACGTCCTCGCGTCCGGTGCGGCTGAGCGCCGGCGGCGGTGTCGGTGCCGATGGTGGTGTGTCGGTGCTCGGCGTGAAGGAACAGGTGCGGGCGGTGCCCGGGGACGGGCTCGGCTACGGGCTGCTGCGCTGGTTGAACCCGGAGACGGCTGGGGAGTTGGCGGGGCTGCCGTCGGCGCAGGTCGGCTTCAACTACCTCGGGCGCGTGGGGACCGGCGAGGGTTTCGGGGCGGGAGGTGCGCCGGCGGCCGCGGTGATGCATGCGATCGAACTGCTGGTATCCGTACGGGAGGTGTCGGACGGCCCCGTGCTGGAGCTGCGGTTGGCGTACCCGGAACGCTTGTTGGAGACCGGCCGGGCACGCGCACTGCTGGAGGCATGGGCGGAGGCGCTGTCACGACTGGTGGAGCAGGTGCGTGACGGGGCCGGCGGCCACAGCCCCTCCGACTTCCCGTTGGTTTCCCTGTCTCAAGGGGGTGTGCAGGAGCTGGAGTCGGCGGTGCCCGCGCTGGAGGACGTGTGGCCGTTGTCTCCGCTTCAGGAGGGGCTGCTCTTCCACTCGTCGTTCGATGACGAGAGCGGGGCGGATGTGTACGCCGGTCAGCGTGCCCTTGCTCTGGACGGGCTCTTGGATGTTGGTCGGTTGCGGGCGTCGTGGGATGTGGTGGTGGGGCGGCATGCGATTTTGCGTGCGGGGTTCCATCGGTTGGCGTCGGGTGAGGCGGTGCAGGTCGTCGCGCGGGAGGTGGAACTGCCGTGGCGTGAGGCCGACTTGGGCGGTCTGCCGGAGGCCGATGCAGAGGCTGAGGCGGCTCGGTTGTCCGGGGAGGAGTTGTCCGCCGGCTTTGATCTCGGGCGGGGTCCGCTGCTGCGGTTGCTGCTGCTTCGACTCGGCGAGCGGCGTCACCGTCTGGTACTGACGACCCATCACATCGTCCTCGACGGCTGGTCGTTGCCGATCCTGCTGAACGAGCTTCAGACGGTGTACCGGGCGCTCGGGGGTGCCCAGGCGCTGCCTGCGGTGCGGTCGTACCGGGATTACCTGTCGTGGCTCGGCCGACAGGACCGGGATGCGGCGAGGGCTTCCTGGCGGGAGGAGTTGGCGGGGGCGGAGGAACCGACGCTGGTCGCTCCGGTTGATCAGGCTCGACTGCCGATGCGGCCCGAGGCCGTTCGTGTCGAGTGCGGCGCCGAACTGACCCAGGCGCTGAACGACGTGGCCCGCCGAGGCGGCGTGACGATGGCGACGGTGGTGCAGGGTGCTTGGGCTCTGGTGCTGGCTCGGCTTGCGGGGCGTCGGGATGTGGTGTTCGGGACGACGGTTGCCGGGCGGCCGGCGGATCTGCCGGGTGCGGAATCGCTGATCGGGCTGTTCATCAACACGCTGCCGGTGCGAGTCGAGACGGATGGCAGGGAGTCCGTACTCGAGATGCTGGACCGGCTCCAGCGCCGCCAACTCGGCGTGATGGGTCACCAGCATCTCGGGCTGGCGGAGATCAAGCAGGTCGCCGGACCGGGAGCGGAGTTCGACACGCTCGTCGTCTACGAGAACTATCCGCGGTCCGCCGAGGCGCTGCCGGACGACCCCGACACCCTTGTCATTCGGCCGGGCGGCCGGACGCGGGACGCCAGTCACTATCCGTTGGGGTTGATCGTCGCGCCGGGTGAGCGGATGGAGTTGCAGCTGGATCATCGGCCTGATCTGTTCGATCGGGCGCGGGCGGATGAGGTGTTGGCCGCGTTGGTGCGGGTGTTGGAGCAGTTCGCGGAGGACCCGGGGATGCCTGTGGGCCGTGTCGGGTTGCTGGACGGGGAGCGGTTGGGCCGTCTGACGCGGGACTGGCAGGACGTGTCCTCCGAGGTGCCTTCCGCGACGTTGCCGGAACTGCTTGCCGCGCAGGTGCGGCTGACGCCGGACGCGTCGGCTTTGGTGTCGGGCGAACATGTGCTGAGCTATGGGGAGTTGGAGGCTGAGGCCGGTCGGCTGGCGCGATATCTGATTGCCGCGGGTGTGGGTCCGGAGCGGCGGGTCGCGGTCGTGGCGGAGCGTTCGGTGGGCACGGTGGTGGCGCTGCTGGCGGTCTCGATGGCGGGCGGAGCCTTCGTACCGTTGGACCCCGGTCATCCCGCCGAGCGTCTGGCCTTGGTGCTGGAGGACGCCGATCCGGTCGTGGTGCTGTGCACGCAGTCGGGCCGTGCCGCGCTGCCTGAGGCCGACTTGGGCCGGGCGATCGCCTTGGACGATCCGGAGGTGGCCGCCGCTGTGGCCGGTCGTGCGCCGGGTCGGGTGGTGGACGCGGAGCGCATCGCGCCGTTGAGGGTGGCGAATGCGGCGTATGTGATCCACACCTCGGGTTCAACTGGTCGGCCCAAGGGGGTTGTTGTCTCGCATGCGGGGTTGGCGAACCTGGCACGTGCGCAGATCGACCGGTTCGCGGTGCACGCACAGGCGCGGGTGTTGCAGTTCGCGTCGTTGAGTTTCGATGCGGCGGTGTCGGAGCTGTGCATGGCGTTGGTGTCGGGCGCGGTGCTGGTGGTGGCTGGGGCTGAGGAGTTGCCGCCGAGGGTGTCGTTGGGCGAGGCGGTCGAGCGTGCGTGGGCGACGCATGTGACGGTTCCGCCGGGGGTGTTGGCGGTGGAGGAGGTGCTGCCGTCGTGGTTGGAGACGTTGGTGGTGGCTGGTGAGGCGTGCCCGCCGGGGTTGGTGGACCGGTGGTCGGTGGGCCGTCGGATGGTCAATGCGTATGGCCCGACCGAGGTGACGGTCTGCGCGGCGATGAGCCTGCCCCTGAACCCCGGAGACGGGTCCAGGACGGGCGCGGGCGACACCGACGGTGTGCCGATCGGGCGGCCGACGGCGAACATGCGGGCCTATGTCCTCGACCAGTTCCTCCAGCCGGTGCCGGTTGGTGTGGCAGGCGAGTTGTACGTGTCCGGGCCCGGTCTTGCACGCGGTTACTCCGGGCGCCCGGACCTGACGGCCGAGCGGTTCGTCGCCGATCCGTTCGATGCCGGGGCGCGCATGTACCGCACCGGCGACCTCGTGCGCTGGCTTCCTGAAGGCCAACTGACGTTCGTGGGGCGTGCGGACGAGCAGGTGAAGATCCGCGGCTTCCGCATCGAACTGGGCGAGGTGGAAGCCGTCCTCGACGACCATCCGGAAGTCGCGCAGGCCGTCGTGACGGTGCGGGACGGCAGGCTCGTCGCCCATGTCGTGGGCGGAGCGGAGGCAGGCGCATTGCGGGAGTTCGTCGCTGCACGCCTGCCGGAGTACATGGTTCCGGCGGCCGTGGTGGTGCTCGACGCGTTCCCGCTGACGGTGAGCGGCAAGGTGGACCGATCTGCCCTGCCCGCCCCGGAGTTCGGGGGTTCGGCGTCGGAGCGGCAGCCGGGCACGGCGGCCGAGGAGGCGCTCTGCGCACTGTTCTCGGAAGTGCTGGGCCTGGAGGCGGGCGCGATCGGGGTCGGTGACAGCTTCTTCGAGTTGGGCGGCGACTCGATCATGTCGATGCAACTCGCGTCGCGTGCTCGCCGGACCGGTTGGGTCGTGACGCCTCGCCAGATCTTCGAGGAGAAGACCCCGGAGCGGCTGGCACTGGTCGCGGCCGTGACCGTGGACGCGTCTACGAACGTTGGCGACAAGGGTGTTGGCGAGGTGCCGTGGACTCCGTTGATGAAGTCGATGGGCGCGGACGCGCTGCGGCCCGGCTTCGCCCAGTGGACGGTGATCGGAGCACCGGCCGGCCTCGGCATGGACGTACTGGCGTCAGGCGTGGAAGCCCTGCTGCGGACGCACGGGATGCTGCGGGCCCGGGCCCGGGCCGGGGACGACCAGGTGTTGGTGGTTCCGGAGGCGGGTGAGATCGACGCGTCCGGGCTGGTGGCCCGGGTGGACGCCGTAGGCCTCGCTGAGGGCGAGTTGGATCAGCCGGCGATGGATGCCGCTCGGCAGGCGGTCGGGCGGTTGGATCCTGCGGCCGGTGTGATGGTGCAGGTGGTGTGGGTGGATGCCGGGCCGGAGCGGGTCGGTCGGGTTGTGCTGGCCGCTCATCACCTGGCGGTGGACGGGGTGTCGTGGCGCGTCCTGGTGCCCGATCTGCAAGCGGCATGCGAGGCAGCGGGCGCGGGGCGACGGCCGGAACTCGCACCGGCGCCGACCTCCTTCCGCGCTTGGGCGGAAGGGCTGCGGCGGGCCGCGCAGAGTCCGGCGCGGGTGGGCGAGTTGGAGGCCTGGGTCGACATGGCCGCCGGGAAGGCCGGTACCGGGGATCCGCTGGTGGGTCACCGTGCGCTGGACCCGGTGGCCGACACGGTCGCGACATTGCGCCACCGTTCCTGGTCGGTTCCGGTGGGTGAGGCCGCGGCGCTCGTGGGTGAGGTGCCGGGGGTCTTCCACTGCGGGTTGCACGAGGTGTTGCTGGCGACGTTTGCCGGTGCGGTGACACGTCGGCGCTCGGGCTCGGGGAGCGGCGGGTTCCTGGTCGAGGTCGAGGGGCACGGCCGTGAGCCGTTGTCGGAGAGCATGGATCTGTCGCGGACGGTGGGCTGGTTCACGGCGGCCTATCCGGTACGGCTGGACGCCTCAGGTGTGGACCTGGCGGAGGCCGCGGCCGGTGGTGCGGCGGCCGGTGACCTGCTCAAGCGGGTGAAGGAGCAGGTGCACGCGGTGCCTGGGGACGGGCTGGGCTACGGCCTGTTGCGCCACCTGAACCTGGAGACGGGGCCGGTGTTGGAGGCCCTTCCGGTGCCGCAGATCGGGTTCAACTACCTGGGCCGGTTCGCGGCCGCCGGCGCTGAGCCGGGCGCGGTCGAGCCCTGGCAGACGGCTGGGGACACGGCCGTAGGAGGTGCCGCTGATCCGGGCATGCCGGTGCTGCATGCGCTGGATGCGGGTGCCGTGGTCGCGGACACTGCCGGCGGCCCGGAGCTGACCCTCACCCTGAGCTGGCCCGCCGCGCTGCTGGACGAGACCGACGTAGACGAACTGGGCCTGGCCTGGCTCGGGTTGCTTTCCGGGCTCGCCGCGCACACCGCAGACCCCTCGGCCGGTGGGCACACACTCTCCGACTTCGCGCTGGTTTCCCTCTCTCAGGAGGGTGTCGGGGAACTGGAGTCGGCGGTGTCCGGGCTGGAGGATGTGTGGCCGTTGTCTCCGCTCCAGGAAGGGCTGTTGTTCCACTCGTCGTTCGATGACGAGAGCGGGGCGGATGTGTATGCGGGGCAGCGTGCGCTTGCTCTGGACGGGCTTTTGGATGTTGGTCGGTTGCGGGCGTCGTGGGATGTGGTGGTGGGGCGGCATGCGATTTTGCGTGCGGGGTTTCATCGGTTGGCGTCGGGTGAGGCGGTGCAGGTCGTCGCGCGGGAGGTGGAACTGCCCTGGCGTGACGCCGACTTGAGTGGCCTGCCCGAGGCTGATGCGGAGGCTGAGGCGGCTCGGTTGTCCGAGCACGAGCTGTCGGTCGGCTTTGATCTCGGGCGGGGTCCGCTGCTGCGGCTGTTGCTGCTTCGACTCGGCGAGCGGCGGCACCGGCTGGTGATGACGTCGCATCACAGCGTCGTCGACGGCTGGTCGTTGTCCGTGCTGATCGACGAACTGTCGGCGGCCTACGCCGCGGGCGGAGACGCCGGGGCGCTGCCCGCGGTCAGGTCGTACCGGGACTATCTCGCTTGGCTGGGTCGTCAGGACCGGGAGGCGGCGCGGGCTGCGTGGCGGGAGGAGTTGGCGGGTGCGGAGGAACCGACCCTGGTCGCTGCGGTGGATCCGGCGCGGGCGCCGTTGCGGCCCGAGGCGGTGCGCGCCGAGTGCAGCGCCGAACTGACGCGGGCGTTGGAGGAGTTGACGCGGGAGCGCGGGTTCACCATGGCGACGGTGGTGCAGGGTGCGTGGGCTGTGGTGTTGGCTCGGCTTGCGGGGCGTCGGGATGTGGTGTTCGGGACGACGGTTGCCGGGCGGCCGGCGGATCTGCCGGGTGCGGAATCGCTGATCGGGCTGTTCATCAACACCCTGCCGGTACGGGCCGAGTTGGCCGGTGATCTGTCGGTGGCCGGCCTGCTGTCCGAACTCCAGGCCCGGCAGGTGGGCTTGATGGATCATCAGTACCTCGGGCTGGCGGAGATCAAGCAGGTCGCCGGACCGGGCGCGGAGTTCGACACGCTCGTCGTCTACGAGAACTACCCGCACTCGGCCTCGGCCGCGCCGGACGGCCCCGACGCCCTCACCATCCGGCCGGGCGGTATTCCCCACGACGCGAGTCACTATCCGTTGGGGTTGATCGTCGCGCCGGGTGAGCGGATGGAGTTGCAGCTGGATCATCGGCCTGATCTGTTCGATCGGGCGCGGGCGGATGAGGTGTTGGGCGCGCTGGTGCGGGTGTTGGAGCAGTTCGCGGAAGACCCGGGGATGCCTGTTGGGCGTGTCGGGTTGCTGGACGGGGAGCGGTTGGACCGTCTGACGCGGGACTGGCAGGACGTGTCCTCCGAGGTGCCTTCCGCGACGTTGCCGGAGTTGCTTGCCGCGCAGGTGCGGCGGACGCCGGACGCGTCGGCTTTGGAGTCGGGTGAACACGTCCTGAGTTATGGGGAGGTGGAGGCTGAGGCGGGTCGGCTGGCGCGGTATCTGATTGCTGCGGGTGTGGGTCCGGAGCGGCGGGTCGCGGTCGTGGCCGAGCGGTCGGTGGGCACGGTGGTGGCGCTGCTGGCGGTCTCGATGGCGGGCGGAGCCTTTGTACCGTTGGACCCCGCGCACCCCGCGGACCGGCTCGCCCTGGTGCTGGAGGACGCCGATCCAG
Organism: Streptomyces sp. NPDC096013; assembly: GCF_044763565.1. Lineage (NCBI taxonomy): Bacteria > Bacillati > Actinomycetota > Actinomycetes > Kitasatosporales > Streptomycetaceae > Streptomyces > Streptomyces sp. NPDC096013. The sequence continues at coordinate 83,806 of NZ_JBIWGK010000008.1, forward strand.
TTGCGGTGCTGTGCACGCAGGCCACTTGGTCGGCGCTGCCGGAAGGTGCCCTCGGGCAGGTGATCGTCCTGGACGATCCGGAGACCGTGGCGGATGCGGCGGGTCGTGCGCCGGGTCGGGTGGTGGACGCGGAGCGCATCGCGCCGTTGGAGGTGGCGAATGCGGCGTATGTGATCCACACCTCGGGTTCAACTGGTCGGCCCAAGGGGGTTGTTGTCTCGCATGCGGGGCTGGCGAACCTGGCACGTGCGCAGATCGACCGGTTCGCGGTGCACGCGGAGGCGCGGGTGTTGCAGTTCGCGTCGTTGAGTTTCGATGCGGCGGTGTCGGAGCTGTGCATGGCGTTGGTGTCGGGCGCGGTGCTGGTGGTCGCGGGGAGTGAGGAGCTGCCGCCGAGGGTGTCACTCGGAGAGGCCGTCGAGCGTGCGCGGGCGACGCATGTGACGGTTCCGCCGGGGGTGTTGGCGGTGGAGGAGGCGCTGCCGTCCTGGTTGGAGACGTTGGTGGTGGCTGGTGAGGCGTGCCCGCCGGGGTTGGTGGACCGGTGGTCGGTGGGCCGTCGGATGGTCAATGCGTATGGCCCGACCGAGGTGACGGTCTGCGCGGCGATGAGCCTGCCCCTGAACCCCGGAGACGGATCAGGGGGAAGCGTTCCGATCGGCCGTCCCCTGCGCAACGCGCGGACGTTCGTGCTCGACGAGTTCCTCCAGCCGGTGCCGGTCGGTGTGGCAGGCGAGTTGTACGTGTCCGGTCCCGGTCTGGCACGCGGTTACTCCGGGCGCCCGGACCTGACGGCCGAGCGGTTCGTCGCCGCCCCCTTCGGTGAGGGCGAGCGGATGTACCGCACCGGCGACCTGATCCGCTGGACCGCCGAGGGTCAGCTGGAGTTCGTGGGGCGCGCGGACGAGCAGGTGAAGATCCGCGGCTTCCGTATCGAACTCGGCGAGGTGGAAGGGGCGTTGGAGGCCCACCCCCAGGTCGACCACGCGGTCGTGATGGTCCGTGAGGGTCGGTTGGTCGGCTACGTCGTCGGCCACGAGGTGGATGCCGACGCTCTGCGGGTCTTCGCCACCTCGCGACTGCCGGAGTACATGGTGCCGGCGGCCGTGGTGGTGCTCGACGCGTTCCCGTTCACGGTGAACGGCAAGGTCGACCGGGCCGCTCTTCCCGACCCGGAGTTCGGCGGTTCGGGCTCGGCACGGCGGCCTGGCACCGCGGCCGAGGAGGTGCTGTGTGGCCTGTTCGCCGAGGTGTTGGGCCTGGAGGCGGGCGCGATCGGGGTCGGTGACAGCTTCTTCGAGTTGGGCGGCGACTCGATCATGTCGATGCAACTCGCGTCGCGTGCTCGTCGGACCGGTTGGGTCGTGACGCCTCGGCAGATCTTCGAGGAGAAGACCCCGGAGCGGCTGGCCTTGGTCGCGGCCGTGACCGTGGACGCGTCTGCGGGGGCCGGGGATACGGGTGTTGGCGAGGTTCCGTGGACGCCGTTGATGAGGTCGATGGGTACGGACGTGCTGCGGCCCGCTTTCGCCCAGTGGACGGTGATCGGTGCGCCGGCCGGCCTCGGCGTGGACGTGCTCAAGACGGGTGTGAGCGCGCTGGTGGAAGTGCACGGGATGTTGCGGGCCCGGGCCGGGAGCGACCAGGTGTTGGTGGTTCCGGAGACGGGTGAGCTCGACGCGTCCGGGCTGGTGGCCCGGGTGGACGCCGTAGGAGCTGCTGAGGGTGAGGTGGACCGGCTCGCGGTGGATGCTGCTCGGCAGGCGGTGACAAGGCTCGATCCCGCGGCCGGTGTGATGGTGCAGGTGGTGTGGGTCGATGCCGGGCCTGACCGGGTCGGGCGGATTGCGCTGGCCGCTCATCACCTGGCTGTCGACGGAGTGTCGTGGCGGGTGCTCGTGCCCGATCTGCGGGCCGCGTGCGAGGCGGCGGCTGCGGGAGGGGCGCCGGAGCTGGAGCCGGCGGGGACCTCGTTCCGTGGCTGGGCGGAGGGACTGCGGCGGGCCGCGCAAGGTCCCGCGCGGGTGGGTGAGTTGGATGCCTGGGTCGACATGGTCGCCGGGACGGCCCGTGACGGGGAACCGTTGATCGGCCGCCGACCGCTGGACCCGGCCGTCGACACGACGTCCACCCTGCGCCTGCTCTCCTGGTCGCTCCCGGCGGACGAGGCAGCGGTGCTCGTCGGCGAGACCCCGCGGGTCTTCCACTGCGGGCTGCATGAACTGCTGTTGGCCACGCTGGCCGGTGCGGTGACACGTCGGCTCCCGGGTTCGGGGAGCGGTGGGTTCCTGGTCGAGGTGGAGGGCCATGGTCGCGAGGCGTTGTCGGAGGGCATGGATCTGTCGCGGACGGTGGGCTGGTTCACGGCGGCCTATCCGGTACGGCTGGACGCCTCGGGTCTCGACCTTGCCGAAGCCGCCGCCGGTGGTGCGGCGGCCGGTGCGCTGGTCAAGCGCGTGAAGGAGCAGGTGCAGGCGGTGCCCGGGGACGGGCTCGGTCACGGTCTGCTGCGTCATCTGAACCCGGAGACGGGGCCGGTGTTGAAGGCCCTGCCGGTACCGCAGATCGGGTTCAACTACCTGGGCCGGATCGCGACCGCCGGTGCCGAGCCGGGCCCGGTCGAGCCCTGGCAGACGGCGGGAGACGCGGCCGTAGGAGGCGCCGCGGACCCGGGCATGCGGGTGCTGCACGCGCTCGCCGCCGGGGCGGTGGTCGCGGACACCGCGAGCGGGCCCGAGCTGACGCTCACCCTGAGCTGGCCCGGCGCGCTGCTGGACGAGACCGACGTAGACGAACTGGGTCTGGCCTGGCTTGAGTTGCTCTCCGGGCTCGCCGCGCACTCCGCCGGTCCCCAGGCCGGCGGACACACCCCCTCCGACTTCTCACTCCTCGATCTCGACCAGGACGAAGTCGACGACCTCGAAGCCATAGCTGCCGAACTCGACGAAGGACGGTTCCTGTGAAGCCCTCGACGCGCCCCTCGACGCCCTCCTCGACGCCCGCCAAGGGAGCCGCTCTCGCGGAGGTCTGGCCGCTCTCGCCCCTCCAGCAGGGGATGCTCTTCCACTCCTCGTACGACGACGAAGGGCCGGACGTCTACGGACTCCAGTGCGTCCTCGGCGTGGACGGACCCCTGGACACCGAGCTCTTCCGGGCGTGCTGGGAGGCGATGATCGAGCGCCATGCCGTCCTGCGCGCCAGTTTCCAGCGACGCAGGTCAGGCGAGGCGGTGCAGCTGATCTCGCGGAGCGTTGTGCTCCCGTGGCGAGACGTCGACCTGTCGGACCTCGACGACGACGAGGCCCTGGCCCGGTTCGAGCGGCTGGCCCGTGAAGAGCGGGAGGAGCGGATGAACCCCGCCTCCCCGCCCCTGCTCCGGCTGGTGCTGGCCCGGCTCGGGGGAGGCCGCCACCGCCTCGTAGTGACGACCCATCACATCCTCCTGGACGGCTGGTCGATGCCGGTACTCCTCGACGAGCTGGAGGCGGTGTACACGGCGGGCGGAGACATCCGGGTACTGCCCCCGGTCACCTCCTACCGCGACTACCTGTCGTGGCTCGGCCGCCAGGACCGGGAGGCGGCCCGCGCCGCGTGGCGGGAGGAACTGGCCGGGACGGAGGAACCGACCCTGGTCGCACCCCAGGCGGCAGGCGGGGCCGAGGTCTCCGTACTGCCGCGGGACCTCGTCCTGGACCTTCCCGAGGAGACCAGCACGCGGCTGACGGAGCTGGCCCGCGGCCGGAACCTCACGCTGAACACGGTGGTGCAGGGCGCCTGGGCGCTGGTCCTGTCCCGGCTGACCGGACGGAACGACGTGGTGTTCGGCGCGACGGTGTCGGGTCGACCGGTGGATCTGCCGGGCGCCGAGTCCATGGTCGGCCTGATGATCAACACACTGCCGGTACGGGTACCGCTGGCCGGCGCGCAGCCGGTACTGGACATGCTCGCGGACCTCCAGGCACGGCAGTCGTCGCTGATGTCGCATCAGCATCTGGGCCTGAGCGAGGTGCAGGGGCTGGCCGGACCGGGAGCGACGTTCGACACCCTCGTGGTCTACGAGAACTACCCGACCCCGCCCGACGGGGCACCCGCACCCGGCGCGATCTCCTTCACCCGCATGGATGCCCACGAGGCCACCAACTTCCCGCTGACCGTCGGCGTCGTCCCCGACCACAGCCTCCGCATCGTGATGACCCATCGGCCGGACCTCTTCGACGAGGCGGCGGCGGCCCGCGTCACCGGATGGCTGATACGGGTGCTGGAACAGATCGCGGCCGAGCCGACGCTACGCGTGGCCGAGATCGATCTCGTCGATGGGCCCGAGCGATCCGTAGTCGTCGACGAGTGGAACGCCACGGCACGGGACGGGGCTCCCGCCACGGTGTTGGAGCGGTTCCGCGGGTGGGCGGTGCGGACGCCGGACACCGCGGCGTTGTGGTTCAGCGACCGACCGCTGTCCTACGGCGAGTTGGACGCGCGGTCGGATGCGTTGGCTCGTGGGCTGATTGCGCGGGGGGTGGGTCGGGAATCCCGGGTGGGGCTGTGTCTGCCGCGTGGGGCCGAGATGGTCGTGGCCATGTTGGCGGTGTGGAAGGCGGGCGGTGCGTACGTTCCGCTGGATCCGGAGTATCCGTCCGACCGGCTGTTGTTCATGGTGGCCGACAGCGGCGCTGAGTTGGTGCTGGTGGCTGAGGAGACCGTAGGCCGGTTGTCGGCTGACGTGGAGACGGTCCTGGTGGGCGAGTTGGGGACCGACTCCGGTGAGCTGCCGGACGTCACCTCGGATCAACTGGCGTACGTCATCTATACGTCGGGGTCGACGGGGCGTCCGAAGGGTGTGGCGGTGGCGCATGCCTCCGTGGCAAACCTTGCCGCGGCGATGGGTCCCGTACTCGGTGTGGGACCTGGGCTGACGGCAATGCAGTTCGCGTCGTTCAGTTTCGACGCGGCGGTGCTGGATGTGGCCGTGACGTTGGCGGCCGGGGGCACGTTGGCCATCGCCTCGTCCGAGGAGCGGCGGGACGGTGCTGCCCTCGCCGCGATGATCGACTTCAACGGCGTCGACAGCGCGAGTGTGGTGCCGTCGTTGCTGGGGGTTCTGGAGCCGAAGTCGGTTGCCGGGGTGGGGAATTGGGTGCTGGGCGCGGAGAGGTTGGAGGCCGGTCTGGCGGCGAAGTGGCGTGCGGGTGCCCGGGTGTGGAACACGTACGGGCCCACCGAGGCCACCGTCATCACCACCGCCGTTCTCTTGGACGAAGGCATCACGGGTGAGGATGCGCCGCCTGCGATCGGCAGCCCGCTGCCCAATGTCCGTACCTACGTGCTGGATGCGTTTCTGCGGCCTGTTCCGGTGGGTGTGGCGGGGGAGTTGTACATCGCGGGGGACGGTCTGGCCCGTGGCTACATCGGTCGTGCGGATCTGACGGCGGAACGGTTCGTGGCCTGTCCCTTCGGTGACGGCACAGGGCGGATGTATCGCACCGGTGACCTGGTCCGTTGGACGTCGGGCGGGCAGTTGGAGTTCGTGGGGCGTGCGGATGCGCAGGTGAAGATCCGTGGGTTCCGGGTCGAACTCGGCGAGGTGGAGGCGGTGTTGGCCGCTCACGCGCGGGTGCAGCGGGCCGCGGTGCTGGCACGGGATGGACGGCTGATCGGATACGCCGTCGGTGATGCGGACGGCGAGGCGCTGCGGGCCTTCGCCGCTGGCCGGTTGCCGGAGTACATGGTGCCGTCGGCGGTCGTCGTACTCGACGCGTTCCCACTCACCGTCAACGGCAAGATCGACCGCTCCGCCCTGCCGGCACCGGAAGCCGCGGTGAGTGTCGGTCGGGCTCCGGAGACTCCTGCCGAGAAGGTGCTCTGCGCCCTGTTCGCCGAGGTGTTGGGGCTGGACGTAGTCGGGGTCGGGGACGGGTTCTTCGAGTTGGGCGGCGATTCGATCATGTCGATGCAACTCGCGTCCCGGGCCCGTGCCGCAGGGTGGACCGTTTCGCCGCGGCAGGTGTTCGAGGAGAAGACGCCGGAACGGTTGGCGCTGGTGGCGGTCGCGGTGTCCGGTGGGGCGGCGGGGCAGAAGGCGGACACGGGTGTCGGGGAGGTGCCGTGGACCCCGGCGATGCGGTCGATGGGTGCGCACGCGCTGCGGGGCGAGTTCGCGCAGTGGACGGTGATCGGTGCGCCGGCCGGGCTCGGTGTCGACGTCCTGGCGTCAGGCGTGGACGCGCTGTTGCGGGCGCACGGGGTACTCCGGGCCCGGACCGGGAGTGACCTTCGGACGCTGACGGTTCCGGAGGCGGCCGGGATCGACGCGTCCGGGCTGGTGGTCCGGGTGGATGCCGTAGGCCTCGCTGAGGGTGAGGTGGACCGGCTGGCGGTCGAGGCCGCTCGGCCCGCGGTCGCACGGTTGGATCCTGCGGCCGGGGTGATGGTGCAGGTGGTGTGGGTGGATGCCGGGCCGGAGCGGGTCGGTCGGATTGTGCTGGCCGCTCATCACCTGGCGGTCGACGGAGTGTCGTGGCGCGTTCTGGCGCGGGATCTGGGAACCGCGTGCGAGGCGGCGGCCGTTGGCGGACGGCCGAGCCTCGAACCGGCGCCGACCTCCTTCCGCACCTGGGCACGGGAGTTGCAGCGCTCGGCGGAAGACCCGCGGCGCGTCGCGGAGTTGGCGAACTGGGTCGAGGTGGTGCGAACCGCCGATGAGCCGCTGATCGGCCGTCGCGCGCTGGACCCGGCCGTCGACACGGTTGCGTCGTTGCGTCGTTCTTCGTGGTCGGTTCCGATGGGTGAGGCCGCGGTGCTCGTCGGTGAGGTGCCGGGGGTGTTCCACTGCGGGTTGCACGAGGTGCTGTTGGCGACGCTGGCCGGTGCGGTGGCGGGGTGGCGGACGGGCTTCGGGGCTGAGCCGGGTGGGTTCCTGGTGGAGGTCGAGGGGCACGGCCGTGAGCCGTTGTCGGAGGGCATGGATCTGTCGCGGACGGTGGGCTGGTTCACGGCGGCCTATCCGGTACGGCTGGACGCCTCAGATGTGGATCTGGCGGAGGCTGCGGCCGGAGGTGCGGCGGCCGGTGCGCTGGTGAAGCGGGTGAAGGAGCAGGTGCAGGCGGTGCCCGGGGACGGGCTGGGCTACGGCCTGTTGCGTCACCTGAACCCGGAGACCGCGTCGGTGTTGGAAGGCCTGCCGGTGCCGCAGATCGGGTTCAACTACCTGGGCCGGTTCGCGACCGCCGGTGGTGCCGGGGCGAGGTCGGCCGAGCCGTGGCAGTCGGCCGGGGACACCGCCGTCGGTGGTGCCGCCGATCCGGGCATGCCGGTGCCGCACGTGCTCGATGTGGGCGCCGTGGTGGCGGACACCGCGAGCGGCCCGGAGCTGACGCTCACCCTGAGCTGGCCCGAGGCGCTGCTGGACGAGGCCGACGTACAGGAGTTGGGGCTGGCCTGGCTCGGGCTGCTGAACGGTCTCGCCGCACACACCGCCGACCCGTCGGCCGGTGGGCACACCCCCTCCGACTTCTCCCTCCTCGATCTCGACCAGGACGAAGTCGACGATCTGGAGGCCGAGTTCGCCGACGACCAGCTCTGATTCCGGGCCACTGCCCCTCGGCCTTCGTCCCCCCGACCTGTGACCACCGCTCACTGCCGACCCCCCACAGCTCTGCCCGCACCGCTCTGTCCCCGCCGCCGAACCGAAGTTGCGAACCGCTGTGAGGAGACGTACGTGATGACCCGGACCCGGACCGCCATCGAAGACATATGGCCGCTGTCGCCGCTTCAGGAGGGGCTGCTGTTCCACGCGTCCCTCGGGGACGAGGCCTCCGACGTGTACGCGGGCCAACGGGCCCTGGCCCTCGACGGACCGCTCGACGTGGACCGTCTCCGCCGTTCCTGGGAGGGCCTGATCGCCCGCCACGGGACCCTGCGGGCCAGCTTCCGCCGGCGCAAGTCGGGTGAGGCGGTGCAGGTCATCGCGCGGGAGGTGGAACTGCCGTGGCGTGAGGTCGATCTGAGCGGCCTGCCCGAGGCCGATGCGGAGGCCGAGGCGGCCCGGTTGTCCGGGGCGGAACTGTCCGTCGGCTTCGATGTCGCGCGGGGTCCGTTGCTGAGGCTGCTGCTGCTCCGCCTGGGCGAACGGCGTCACCGGTTGGTGCTGACGACTCATCACATCGTGCTGGACGGCTGGTCGTTGCCGATCCTGGTGAACGAGCTGGAAGTGGTCTACCGGGCGGGCGGGGATGCCCGGGCGCTCCCGGCGATCAGGTCGTACCGCGACTACCTCGCCTGGCTGGGTCGTCAGGACCGGGAGGCGGCGCGGGCTGCGTGGCGGGAGGCGTTGGCGGGTGCGGAGGAACCGACCCTGGTCGTGCCCGCGAACCCGGCCCGGCTGCCACTGCGGCCCGAGACCGTACTCGGCGAGTGCGACGCGGAGTTGACGCTGGCGCTGAACGACCTGGCCCGTCAGGGCGGCGTGACGATGGCGACGGTGGTGCAGGGTGCGTGGGCTCTCGTGCTGGCGCGTCTGTCGGGGCGGCGGGATGTGGTGTTCGGGACGACGGTTGCCGGTCGGCCGGCGGATCTGCCGGGTGCGGAGTCGTTGATCGGGTTGTTCATCAACACCCTGCCGGTGCGGGCTGAGTTGGCCGGTGATCTGTCGGTGGCCGGCCTGCTGTCCGAACTCCAGGCCCGGCAGGTGGGCTTGATGGGCCATCAGTACCTCGGGTTGGCCGAGATCAGGCAACTCGCCGGACCGGGAGCGGAGTTCGACACGCTCGTCGTCTACGAGAACTACCCGCACTCCGCCGCTCCGGCACCGTATGACCCGGACACCCTTGTCATCGGGCCGGGCGGCGCACCGCAGGACGCCAGTCACTATCCGTTGGGGCTGATCGTCATCCCGGGCGAGCGGATGGAACTCCACCTCGACTACCGCCCCGACCTGTTCGACCGGACCCGTGCCGAAAGCGTGCTGGCCTCGCTGGTAAGGGTGTTGGAGCGGTTCGCGGCGGACCCGAGTCTTCGACTGAGCGACATCGATCTGCTGGACGAGGCGGAACGGGCCGTAGTCGTCGAGGAGTGGAACGCCACCGCACGGGATGTGGACGCGTCGACGGTGGTGGAGCGGTTCCGTGGGTGGGCGGTCCGGACGCCGGACGTCACTGCGCTGCGGTCTCGGCAACACGCCTTGTCCTACGGCGAGTTGGATGCGCGGTCGGATGCGTTGGCCCGTGGGCTGATTGCCCGTGGGGTGGGTCGGGAATCCCGGGTGGGGCTGTGCTTGCCGCGTGGGGTCGAGATGGTGACCGCGATGTTGGCGGTGTGGAAGGCCGGTGGTGCGTACGTTCCGCTGGATCCGGAGTATCCGTCCGACCGGCTGTTGTTCATGGTGGCCGACAGCGGTGCCGAGTTGGTCCTGGTGGCGGAGGAGACCGTAGACCGGTTGTCGGCTGACGTCGAGACGTTGCTGCTGGGCGAGTTGGGGACCGATTCCGGTGAGCTGCCGGAGGTCGTCGGTGGCCAACTGGCCTACGTCATCTACACATCAGGGTCCACCGGTCGCCCGAAGGGTGTGGCGGTGGCGCATGCCTCCGTGGCGAACCTTGCCTCGTCGATGGGGCCCGTACTCGGTGTGAAGTCCGGTGTCGCGACTCTCCAGTTCGCGTCGTTCAGCTTCGACGCGGCGGTGCTGGACGTGGCCGTGACCCTCGCTGCCGGAGGCACGCTGGCGATCGCCACGACGGAGGAGCGGCAGGACGGTGCTGCTCTCGCCGCGATGGTCGAGGCTGCCCGTGTGGTCACGGCGAGCGTGGTGCCGTCATTGCTGGGAGCCTTGGAGCCCAAGTCGGTTGCCGGGGTGCGGAATTGGGTGCTGGGCGCGGAGAGGTTGGAGGCCGGTCTGGCGGCGAAGTGGCGTGCGGGTGCCCGGGTGTGGAACACGTACGGGCCCACCGAGGCCACCGTCATCACCACCGCCGTTCTCTTGGACGAAGGCATCACGGGTGAGGATGCGCCGCCTGCGATCGGCAGCCCGCTGCCCAATGTCCGTACCTACGTGTTGGATGCGTTTCTGCGGCCTGTTCCGGTGGGTGTGGCGGGGGAGTTGTACATCGCGGGGGAGGGGTTGGCCCGTGGCTACATCGGCCGCTCCGATCTGACGGCGGAACGGTTCGTGGCTTGTCCCTTCGGTGACGGCACGGGGCGGATGTATCGCACCGGTGACCTGGTCCGTTGGACGTCGGACGGGCAGTTGGAGTTCGTGGGGCGTGCGGATGCGCAGGTGAAGATTCGTGGGTTCCGGGTCGAACTCGGCGAGGTGGAGGCGGTGTTGGCCGCTCACGCTCGGGTGCAGCGGGCCGCGGTGCTGGCGCGGGATGGACGGCTGATCGGATACGTCGTCGGTGATGCGGACGCCGAGGACGTACGCGCCTTCGCCGCCACCCGCCTCCCCGAGTACATGGTCCCGTCGGCGGTCGTCGTGCTCGACGCGTTCCCACTCACCGTCAACGGCAAGATCGACCGCTCCGCCCTGCCCGCCCCCGAACGCGGAGCGGGCGGTTCCCGGGGCCCGGAGACGCCCACGGAAGAGGCGCTGTGCGCCTTGTTCGCGGAGTTGCTCGGGCTGGCGGAGGTCGGGGCGGAGGAGAGCTTCTTCGCGCTGGGCGGCGACTCGCTGCTGGTGATGCGGTTGATCGCGCGGATGCGGGCGGAGCTGGACGTGACGGTGGGGGTCCGCGAGGTGTTCGCGGCTCCGACGGTGGCCGGGGTGGCACGCCTGGTCGACGGGGCCGGGGCATCCGACGGCGCGCCGCTGCGCCGCCGGGAACGTCCGGAGCGGGTGCCCCTGTCGTACGCGCAGCAGCGGATGTGGTTCCTCAACCGGATCGAAGGCGCCGACGGCGACGGTGAGGGGGCCGCCGCCTACAACCAGCCATTCGCCCTGCGGCTCTCGGGCCGGCCGGACGTGGCGGCGCTGGAGGCGGCGCTCGGTGATGTGGCGGACCGGCACGAGAGCCTCCGTACGGTCTTCCCGGATGTGGAGGGCGTGCCGTACCAGGAGATCCGCGAGGGGGTCGAGGGCCGGCCCCGGCTTCGGGTCATCGAGGCCGGCGAGCACTGGCGGGAGGTGATGGCGGAGGAGACCGGGCGCGGCTTCGACGTCGGGGTCGAACTGCCCTGGCGGACCAGCTTGTTGAGGGTCGCGGAGGAGGAGTGGGTGCTGCTGCTGGTGTCCCATCACATCGCCTCCGACGGCTGGTCGATGGGCGTCCTGGCGCGGGACCTCAGGACGGCGTACCGGTCCCGGCACGGTGGTCGCCCGCCGGAGTGGGAGCCCCTGCCGGTCCAGTACGCGGACTACGCGCTGTGGCAGCGGGAGGTGCTCGGTGAACTGGACGACCCGGACAGCGCGGGGGCCGGTCAGATCGCGTACTGGAGGCAGGCGTTGGCCGGGGCGCCGCAGGAGACGGCGCTGCCCTTCGACCGCCCGCGCCCGGCGACGCCGTCGTTCCGCAGCGGTTCGGTGCCGGTCGGGGTGGACGCGGCGACGCATGCCCGGTTGGCGGAGCTGGCCGCCCGGAGCGGGGCGACCATGTTCATGGTGGTGCATGCCGCGCTGGTGGTCCTGCTGGCGCGGATGGGCGCCGGGGAGGACGTCTGCATCGGCACACCCGTGGCCGGGCGCTCCGACGCCCAACTGGAGGAGCTGGCAGGGTTCTTCGTCAACACACTCGTGCTGCGCACGGACTTGGCGGGGGATCCATCGTTCGCCGAGATCCTGCGGCGGGTGTGCGAGTCGGACCTGTCGGCGTACGCGCACCAGGACGTGCCGTTCGAGCGCCTGGTCGACGAGCTGAACCCGGCGCGCTCCGCGGCCCGAAACCCGCTGTTCCAGGTGATGTTGGCGCTGCAAAATCTCCCCGAGGCGCAATGGGACCTCGACGGCCTGACCGTCGAGGCGGTTCCGCCGGCACAGGCCCCCGCGGCCCGCTTCGATCTCTCCCTGTCGCTGAACGAGCGCCGCTCCGCCGGCGGAGCCCCGGCCGGACTCGGCGGCGGGATCCTCTACTCCGCGGATCTCTTCGACGAGCGGACCGTACGTCGCCTCGCCGAACGCCTGGCCCGGGTGCTGGAGCAGGCCGCGGCCGACCCCCAAGTCCGGCTGGGCGAACTGGAGTTGCTGGACGCGGCGGAGCGGTCCGCGGTCGTCGAGGAGTGGAACGGCACGGCGCGGGATGTGGACGCGTCGACGGTGGTGGAGCGGTTCCGTGGGTGGGCGGCTCGGACGCCGGATGCGCCCGCGTTGTGGTTCCGTCAACAGGCCTTGTCTTACGGCGAGTTGGACGCGCGGTCGGATGCGTTGGCTCGTGGGCTGATTGCGCGGGGTGTGGGTCGGGAATCCCGGGTGGGGCTGTGTCTGCCGCGTGGGGCCGAGATGGTCGTGGCCATGTTGGCGGTGTGGAAGGCGGGCGGTGCGTATGTTCCGCTGGATCCGGAGTATCCGTCCGACCGGCTGTTGTTCATGGTGGCCGACAGCGGCGCTGAGTTGGTGCTGGTCGCGGAGGAGACCGTAGGCCGGTTGTCGGCTGACGTGGAGACGGTCCTGGTGGGCGAGTTGGGGACCGACTCCGGTGAGCTGCCGGACGTCACCTCGGATCAACTGGCATACGTCATCTATACGTCGGGGTCGACCGGGCGTCCGAAGGGTGTGGCGGTCGCGCACGCCTCCGTGGCGCACCTGGCGTCGGTCATGCGTCCCGTACTCGGGGTTGAACCCGGCCTGACCGCGTTGCAGTTCGCGTCGTTCAGTTTCGACGCGGCGGTGCTGGACGTGGCCGTGACCCTCGCTGCCGGGGGCGCGCTGGCGATCGCCTCGCCCGACGAGCGGCTGGACGGTGCGGCGCTCGCGCGCATGGTCGAGGCGGTCGGGGTCGAGGTGGCGAGCGTGGTGCCCTCCCTGTTGCGTGCCCTGGAGCCCAAGTCGGTGGCAGGGGTGGGGAATTGGGTGTTGGGCGCGGAGCGGCTGGAGGCCGGGCTCGCGGCCCGGTGGCGTGCGGGTGCCCGGGTGTGGAACACGTACGGGCCCACCGAGGCGACCGTCATCACCACCGCCGTCCTGCTGGAAGAGGGCATTACCGGCGAGGACGCGCCCCCGGCCGTCGGTCGGCCGTTGCCCAACGTCCGTACCTATGTGCTGGACGCGTATCTGCGGCCCGTGCCCGCGGGTGTCACCGGGGAGTTGTACATCGCCGGTTCGGGTCTGGCCCGGGGCTATGTCAACCGGGCCGAGCTGACCGCGGAGCGGTTCGTGGCCTGTCCGTTCGGTATCGGTGAGCGGATGTACCGCACGGGTGACCTGGTGCGGTGGCTGCCCGACGGCGACGGCAATCTGGCGTTCGTGGGGCGGGCGGACACGCAGGTGAAGATCCGCGGGTTCCGGGTGGAACTCGGCGAGGTCGAGGCCGTGTTGGCCGCTCACCCGGACGTCAGGACCGCCATCGCGACGGTGCGTGAGGACCGGCCGGGCAACCCGCGCCTCGTCGGCTACGTCCTGCCGGCCGACCCGGAGGGCGGGCGGGGTGTGGCGACCGGGAGCGTGCGCGAGTACGCCGCGACCCGCCTCCCGGACTACATGGTCCCCTCCGTCTTCGTGGTCCTCGACGCCCTGCCCCTCACCGTCAACGGCAAGGTCGACCATGCCGCGCTGCCCGTCCCGGAGTTGGACGACGGCGCCTCGGGTCTCCGGCCCCGGACCGAGACGGAGGCGCTGCTCTGTGCGCTGTTCGCCGAGGTGCTGGGCATCGACCGGGTGGCCGCCGACGGCAACTTCTTCGACCTGGGCGGCAACTCCGCGCTGGCGATGCACCTCGCGGGCCGAATCCGGTCGGAGGCCGGCGTCGACCTGGACATGAAGCAGTTCTTCAGCATGCCGACGCCGATGGGCGCGGCGCGCATCCTGGCCCTCAAGGAACGGCCCCCGGTGGTCGCGGTCGAGCACGAGGGCGGTGTTGCGCCGGCGACGGCCGGGCAGCGGCTCGACTGGCGGCGCGCCGCGGCCAACCCCCGGACGCGGGCCCTTCAGTCGTCCGTCGCCCTGCGCCTGCGCGGAGAACTCGACCGCGAGGCGCTGCGGGCGGCGCTGGCGGACGTGGCGGCACGGCACGACATCCTGCGGACGGTCTTCGCCGAGACCCCGGACGGCGGACTGGTCCAGCGGATCCTGGGCGCCGACGACCCCGCCGCCGTTCCCGCCCTGCCGCTCGTCGCGGTGACCGAGGAGGAGCTTCCCGCCGTCCTCGACGACCGTGCCGGCCGACGGTTCGACCTCGGCGGCGAAACGCCTTGGGCGTCAACCCTGTTCGCGCTCTCCGACACCGACCATGTCCTCCTGCTCGTCCTCCATCGGATCGGTGCCGACGACGTGTCCAGGGACACTCTCGTACGCGACGTCGCCGTGGCGTACGGCGCGCGCCGCGAGGGGCGTGCCACCGAACGCGCGCCCCTGCCCCTGCAGTTCGCGGACTACGCTGTGTGGCAGAACAGGCAACTCATGGAGACGGAGGCGGAGGCGGGCGAGAAGGAGGGCGGGGCCGGCGACCAGATCGCGTACTGGAAGGAGATGCTGGCGGACGCGCCGACCGTCACCGTCCTCCCCACGGACCGGCCGCGGCCCGCACGGCCCAACCACCGGGCCCGCTCGGTGCCGCTGCGGGTCCCGGCCGCGACGCACGCCCGCCTGATGGACGTGGCCCGGCCGCTCGGCGCGACCTCGGCGGCCGTCGTCCACGCGGGTCTCGCGATGCTCCTCGCCCGGATGGGCGCGGGCACCGATCTGACGGTCGGCGCCGTGACGCAGCGGCCGGCTGCCGGCGGTGAACTCGAGGCCGCCATGGGCCCGTTCGCCGGATTGCTGCCGCTGCGCACCGACGTCTCGGGCGACCCGACGTTCCGGGAACTGCTCGGCCGCGTGTGGGAGATCGCGGGGGAGGCCGACGTACGCGGGGACGTCCCGTTCGCGCGCATCGCCGAGATCCTGGGCGTCGCGGGCGAGGCGCCCGGGGACCCGCATCCGCTCTTCCAGACCGTCCTGGACGTGCGGGAGGACACCGCGGAGAAGTGGGACATCCCGGCGTTCCCGGGGCTGAACGCCTCGACGGTCGACCTCGGCGCCCAGGCGTCCGGGTTCGATCTGTCGCTCCGGCTGACCGACCGCTACCGGGACGACGGCGGACCGGGCGGCCTCGACGGCACGCTGGACTACGCCGAGGAACTGTTCGACCGGGCCACCGCGGCCCGCCTCGCGAAGCGGCTCGTCCATGTGCTCCAGCAGGTGGCGGCCGATTCCGAACTGACCCTGAGCCGGATCGACATCCTGCTCGGCACGGCGGAGTTCCGGCGGCTGACCGAGGAGTGGAACCTCGGCGCGGCTCACGTCCCGGACGGCACCGTGCTCCCGGCGTTCACCGAGTCCGCGCTCCGTGACCCGCGTGCCGTGGCCGTCCGCGACCGGGACGGCCACCTCACCCGGCACTCCCTGGACCGGGCGGCGGGTTGGCTCGCCGCGCGGCTGGACCGGCTCGGGGCGGGCGCGGGCGGTGTCGTCGTGGTGGCGGCCCGGCCCGGTACCGGCTGGGTGGTCGCCGTGCTCGGGGTGCTCAGGTCCGGTGCCGCGTGCCTGATCGCGGATCCGGACGACCCCGGGGGCCCGCTGGCGGCCGCCGCCGCGCTGGGCTGCGAACGCCCGGCCGCGTTCGTCCGGTCCGGCGACACCGCCGTACCGGGGACGGTGCCGGTGCTGCGGGTGGAGGACGCGATCCGGGCCGGGAACAGCCGGCTGCGCCGCACCGCCGCGGTCCGGGAGCCGTCGCCGTCCCAGCCGGCGGTGGTACTCCCCGTGGAGGCACCGGACGGCACCCTCGTGGGCGAGATGCTGGATCACCGGTCCCTGCTCGGCCGGGTGATCGACCGTCAGGCCGCGTCCCCGGCGGCGCGACCGGCCGACGGCGCGGTCCGTGTGGACGCGGGCGCGCCCGTCGCCGAACTGCTCGTCGGGGTACTGGCCGCGCTGCGTGGGAACGGCACTGTCGAGGTCGTACCCACGGCGGAGCGGCCGGGACGCGCGCCCGCGCGGGCCGCCGTCCCGCTGCCCCGCACCGCGCGCGCCTACGTCCTCGACGCCTGGCTCCGGCCGGTCCCGGCCGGGGTCGCAGGCGACCTCTACGTGGCGGGTCCGTCCCTGGCCCGCGCCTACGCCGGCGCGCCCGCCCGTACCGCGGGCAGTTTCGTGCCCGACCCCTTCGGACGCGGTGGCGATCTGATGCTGCGCACCGGCCGGCGCGCCGCGTGGACCTCCGACGGACTGGTGGAGCCGCGCGCCGCGGACGACGGCGGCGCCGACCTGTCGGCACCTCGGCGCGCCGGACGCCGACGCGACGACCTCGACGTACTGCTGGCACTGCGGTCCGGGACTTCCCGACCGCCGCTGTTCTGCCTGCACCACAGCACGGGCCTGGCCTGGTGCTACTCCGGCATCCTCCAGCACCTTCCCGAGGACCTTCCGGTCTACGGCCTCCAGACACCAGCCTTCGCCGGCCGCGGGGCGATGCCGGACAGCATGGACGCGATGGTGGCCGGACACGTCGAACGCATCCGCGCGGTGCAGCCCGAGGGGCCGTACCAACTGCTCGGCTGGTCCTTCGGCGCGGTGCTCGCCCAGGCCGTCGCCACCGCGCTGGAGGAGCAGGGCCAACGGGTCTCGCTGCTGGCGCTGCTGGACGGCTTCCCCGGCGGACACCGGGAGGCGGAGACCACGCACGCGGAGGACGGCGACGGGGTGGACCGCGAGGGACGCGTCGTGCTCAGCGGCCCGGAGGTGGGGGCGCCACTGGCCGACGCCTTCACCCGCGACATGGAGAGGACCAAGCAGCACATGATCGGGCTGGAACGGCGGCACACACCCCGGCGCTTCGGCGGTGACGCGCTGCTGTTCCTGGCCACCGAGGGCGGTCTGGCCCAGATGTCCCTCGACGAGAAGCGCACGACCTGGGCGCGGTACATCGCCGGCCGGGTCGACGGCATCGAGGTCCCCGCCGACCACATAGGGCTGCTGTGGGCCGAGAGCGCCGGGGTCATAGGGCGCGCGGTCACGGAACGGCTCGTAGAGCAGCAGTCCACGTCGGACATATGGGATGCATCGGATACATCGGACACGTCAGAGAGGTAGAACGCGCATGACGCAGTCGTTCGAGCTACAGGTCGACAAGCGCCGGAGCCTGCTGGACCCGGTGCCGGAACTCCTGGAGATCAGTGCGCGGGCGCCGCTGTCCAAGGCGCCCGGGGGAATGCCCGGCTGGATCGCGACCGGACGTGAGGTGGTGCGGCAGATCCTCGGTGACTCCGAGCGGTTCTCCAATGTGCCGCCGCCGGAGCCCGGCGGCCGCACACTCGACCAGCACGAGGGCAGTCTGCTGCACATCGACCCGCCGGAGCACAGCCGGCTGCGGCGGCTGGTGGCGCCGCTGTTCACGGTGCGGCAGATGCGGCGGCTGGAGCCGATGATGGAGCGGATCGTCGCGGACCACCTGGACGTACTGGAGCGGGCGGGCCAACCGGCCGACCTGATGCGGCACTTCGCCCGGCCCGTGTCCGGCCTGGTCCTCGCCGAGATACTCGGGCTGCCCCGCGACGACCTGCCCGAGCTGTCCCGGCTGAGCGACTACCGGGCCGCCGGGCACAGCGCCCGCCGGAAGCCGGCGGCGACGACGTACTTCAGGCACTTCGAGCAACTCGTCGCCGAGCAGCGCCGTAACCCGGGCGAGGGTCTGGTCGGCTCGCTGATCCGGGAGCACGGGGACGGGGTGACGGACGAGGAGTTGGCCGGACTCTGCGAGGGCATCGCCAACGGCTCGATCGAGAACACCGCGGAGGCCATCGCCCTGGGCACCCTGGCTCTGCTGCTCCATCCCGAGCAGTTGGCCCTGTTGCGGGAACGGCCCGAGTTGATGGACCGGGCCGTCGAGGAACTGCTGCGGTACGTCTCGGTGGTGGCCGTCGTCTCGCCGCGCACGGCGCTGGTGGACGTGGCGATCGCCGGCGAGGTGATCAAGGCCGGTGAGGTGGTGTCGTGTTCGGTGCTCGCC
This sequence comes from Streptomyces sp. NPDC096013, assembly GCF_044763565.1. NCBI lineage: Bacteria > Bacillati > Actinomycetota > Actinomycetes > Kitasatosporales > Streptomycetaceae > Streptomyces > Streptomyces sp. NPDC096013. The sequence goes on from NZ_JBIWGK010000008.1 coordinate 101,931, forward strand.
GCGAACCGCTGCCCGCACGGCGGCGGCGTCGCGGACGGGCTGGACATCGCGCGGGAGGAGCCCGCCAACCACCTGGCCCTGGGCCACGGCAACCACTTCTGCCTCGGCGCCGGGCTGGCGCGTGTGCAGATGCGGATCGCCTTCGCCGGGCTGCTGGAGCGGTTCCCCGGCCTGCGCCTGGGCGCCGGGGTGGAGGAGCTGCGGTTCCGGCTGCTGGCCCCGCAGTTCGGCGTCGAGACGCTTCCGGTCGCCTGGTGACGCCGGGGGCCGGCGAAGGCGCGGGCGTGACGCGCGTCGGGATCCGGGTGGACCGCGACAGCTGCGCGGGCTCGGGGGTGTGCGCCCTGTTCGAGCCCCGGTACTTCGACCAGTCCGAGGAGGACGGCCTGGCGCTGCCGCGCGTCCCCGAGGCGGCACCTGAAGCGCTGCCGAGGCTGCGCGCGGCCGCGGCCCGCTGCCCTGCCGGCGCCATCACGCTGGTGGCGCCCGACGCGCGGGAGAGCGCTGCCGGGGACCGGGCTGACTGAACGGTCGCGTGGGGCGCCCGTTGCAACCTCCGTGTGACCGGGTGCCCCGTAGAACTGGTGGTATGCCGAACACATTTCAGAAGCGTATGACCGGACCGGTCCTGGCGGTCCTTTCCGTGCTGACGGCCGGAACAATGCTCGCGGGCTGTTCGTCGGACTCGAAATCGACCGACGCGTCCGACGGCAGCCAGAGCTCGTCGAATTCTTCGGGCGACTCCTCCAATTCGGCCGTGGCCTATTCGCAGTGCATGCGCGACAACGGCGTCTCGAATTATCCCGACCCGAAGGAGGACAGTCAGGGCCGGGTGCAGCTGACGGTCCCCGCGGACATCGACCAGAACTCCCCGACCTTCAAGTCGGCCCAGTCGGCCTGCCAGTCCAAGCTGGTGCAGGGCGACACCGGCGCCGCCGCCAACAGCCGGTCCTTCGACGCGACGAAGGTCGCCGCGTGGGCGAAGTGCATCCGCAAGAACGGCATGCCCAACTTCCAGGACCCCAAGGTCGACGGCAGCACGATCATCATCGACGCCGACGCGGCCGGTATCTCCGGGCAGGACGACCCCAACTTCGCCAAGGCCACGGCCGCTTGCTACAGCATCCGGCCCGGCGGCAGCCTGATGGTCACAGGAGGGGGGCAGTGAGCGGTCGCGAGGAGGGGACCGTGGAGACGGCCCCCGAGGGTGCGGCGGACGTCCCGGGCGGTGAACTGGAGCCCCGGGCCGCGGCCCTCGCCTCCTTCGACGGGAACGGCGGCGCCGTGGAGCAGCCGCCGCCCGAGGGCGGCCGCCCGCGCCGCCGCGGGATGCGCATCGCCCTGATCGTCGCGTGCGCCGTGGTCGTCGCCGTGGCCGCGGCCGGCGCCGCCTCGGGTGTGTTCGGCGGCGGGGACGACAAGACCGAGGCGACGGCGCCCTCCGGCCCGCCCGCCACGACGCAGGTGAAGCGCACCACGCTGACCAGCTCCCAGACCGTGGACGGACAGCTCGGGTACGGCGACACCGCGGCGGTCAAGGCCCCCGGGTCGGCCGGCTCGGCGCAGTCCGGCGGGTCGGCGCAGGGCGGTGGCGGGGCCGGCTCCGGGATCGTCACCTGGATGCCCTCGGACGGCGACACCGTCACCCGCGGCGAGCCGGTCTACAAGGTCGACCAGCAGTCGGTGCCGCTGCTCTACGGCTCGGTGCCGCTGTACCGGACGCTGAAGCCGGGCAGCAGCGGCAGCGACGTCAAGATGCTGGAGAAGAACCTCCGGGCGCTCGGCTACCGGGGCTTCACGGTGGACACCACCTACGACTACTCCACGGCCGCCGCTGTCGAGAAGTGGCAGGACAAGCTCGGCCGTTCGCAGACCGGGGAGGTGCGGGTCGGTGACGCGCTGGTGGCCTCCGGCGCGCGGCGGGTCGCCAAGGCGGAGCTCGCCGTCGGTGACACCCTCGCCGGGGACGTGCTCACTTGGACGGGCACCGACCGGGTGATCTCCGTCGACCTGCCCGTGCAGTACGCGGACCTGGCGAAGAAGGGCGGCGCCACGACGGTCACGCTGCCGGACAACACCACGGTGACCGCCGTGGTGACGGACATCGGCACACCGACCACCTCCGACAACTCCTCGGGCTCCGCGCCCTCCGGCGGTTCGGGAGGCTCCTCGGGCTCGGGCTCCGCGAACGCCACCGTCCCGGTGGAGCTGAAGGTCAATGACGCCGCGAAGATCGGCGCCTACCAGGCCGCCTCCGTCAGTGTCGAGTTCGCGTCCGAGACACGTGCGAACGTGCTGGCCGTGCCGATCAGCGCCCTGTTCGCGCTACCGGGCGGCGGCTACGCCGTCGAGGTGGTGACCGGGGCGAAGACGGAGTACCGCGATGTGAAGCTCGGGACGTTCGGCAACGGCATGGTGGAGATCTCCGGCACCGGCATCACCGCGGGCACGGTCGTGGGGGTCCCGAAGTGACCGTCGCAGCCCACCCGGTGATCGAGCTGGCCGGGGTCAGCAAGTCGTACGGCGACGTGGCCGCCCTGGTCGAGACGGACCTGGTGGTCCACCGCGGCGAGATGCTCGCGGTCGTCGGCCCGTCCGGTTCGGGCAAGTCCACCATGCTCAACATCATGGGCACGCTGGACCGCCCCTCCTCGGGGACGGTGGCGATCGCCGGCCACGCCGTGGACTCCCTCAACGACCGCGAGCTGTCGGCACTGCGGGCCGGCACCATCGGCTTCGTCTTCCAGCAGTTCCACCTCGCCGCCGGAGTCCCCGCGCTCGACAGCGTGGCGGACGGTCTGCTGTACGGCGGACGGCCGCGCCGTGAGCGGCGCCGGCTCGCCGAGGCGGCCCTGCGCCGGGTGGGTCTGGGGCACCGGCTCCTGCACGAGCCGCAGCAGCTGTCCGGCGGCGAGAAGCAGCGGGTGGCGATCGCCCGCGCGGTGGTCGGCGATCCGCCGCTGCTACTGGCCGACGAGCCGACCGGCGCGCTGGACTCCCGCTCGGGGACGGTGGTGATGGAACTGCTCCACGAGCTGCACGAGGCCGGGACGACAGTGGTCGTCATCACCCACGACCGGGACATCTCGGCGTCCCTGCCGCGCGAGGTCAGGGTCCGGGACGGCCGGATCGAGCACGATTCGGGGGCACCGGGGCCCCGGGCCCTGGCGTACACGGGGGTGGAGCGATGAGTACGACGCAGTCGCCGCCGGCCGGCCGGGAGCGGCCCTGGGCCGAACTGCCCCCGCCGCCGCGGCCCCGGGCGGCCCGGCTGAGTCTGTCCGACGTGGCCCGGGTGGGCGGCTGGGGGCTGCGCTCGCGGCCCATGCGGGTCTTCCTCTCCGCCCTGGGCATCGCGATCGGCATCGCCGCGATGATCGGCGTGGTGGGCATCTCCACCTCGTCGACGAACGACCTGAACAAGCAGCTCGCCGCGCTCGGCACCAATCTGCTCACGGTCTCCCCGGGCACCACCATGACCGGCGCGAACGCCCATCTGTCCGACGACGCCGTCGCGATGGTCGCGAACCGGCCGGAGGTGATCTCGGCCTCCGCCGCGGGGACCACGGACGCGAAGATCTACCGCAACGACCGCATTCCGTCGGTGGAGTCCGGCGGCCTCTCGGTCAGCGCGGCGCGGACCGACCTGCTCCGGTCCATCGGCGGGCAGATCGTGGACGGCCGCTGGCTCAACGCCGCCAGCAGCCGCTACCCGGCCGTGGTACTGGGCTCGGAGACGGCGCGCAGCCTCGGGATCCACCGGGCCGGCCCCGACGTGCAGGTGTGGCTCGGCAACCACTGGTTCACCGTGGTGGGTCTGCTGGCGCACAACGAGCTGCTGCCGGTCCTTGACAACCAGGCCTTCGTGGGCTGGCCGGTGGCGGAGAAGGAACTGGCCTTCGACGGCCATCCGACGACGATCTACACACGGGCGAAGGACGCCGACGTCGAGAAGGTGCACGGCGTCCTGGGCGCCACGGTGTCCCCGGAGGACCCCAACGAGGTCAACGTCTCCCGCCCCTCCGACGCGCTGGCCGCCAAGAACGCCACGGACAAGACGCTGAGCGGGCTGCTGCTCGGCCTGGGCGGGGTCGCCCTGCTGGTCGGCGGTGTCGGGGTGGCCAACACCATGGTCATCTCGGTGCTGGAGCGGCGCTCGGAGATCGGGCTGCGCCGCTCGCTGGGCGCCACCCGGGGCCAGATCAGGATCCAGTTCCTCGCCGAGGCGCTGCTGCTGTCCGGGCTCGGCGGCCTGGGGGGTGTGCTGCTGGGCATCGGTGTGACCGACGGCTACGCCGCCTACCAGGGGTGGGCCGCTCTGGTGCCGCTGTGGGCGATGGCCGGCGGTCTGGCCGCCACCCTCGCCATCGGCGGACTGGCCGGCTTCTACCCCGCGGTCCGGGCGGCCCGGCTGCCCCCGACGGAGGCCCTCGCGACCAACTAGCCGGCGGCGACCGTGCCTTGACAGTTGACATCCGGACCGCGGCGCCCCCTGCCGTCCACCCCCGTGCGGCGGGGGCGTCGCACCCGGGGTCCGGTGTCCAAGTGCTCGGGTCGGTCGGTTGGACGCCCCTGTCGCGCGGGCGTCCGGCACGTGACACTGGTGACCCGACTGCACTCGTCCCAATTTAAACAATACCTATATCCACGGATCGCCCTTCGGAATGCTCCTCGAATTGGTGAGCCTTGTTCGTCCCATTAGCGGCGGCTAAGGTTTTCTCATCCATCGAGGAATACGATTCGTGGGGGAGATTATGGCGAACCCGTTCGACGACGAAAACGGGACCTTTCTGGTGCTCGTGAACAGGGAGAATCAACACTCGTTGTGGCCTGCGTTCGCGGAGATTCCGAATGGCTGGCGACTCGCTTTCGGGGAGGCCACGCGCAAGGAATGCCTCGCCTATGTGGAGGAGAACTGGACGGACCTCCGTCCCCAGAGCCTCATCGACGCGATGAGGAAGACCGAGGCGGCCCACTGATGGCCGGCCAGACCGCGGCGACGCGACCCAGGGAGTACCTGTGGCCATGATGGGCGGGCCCGGACCGGTCATGGTCCGATCCGACGGGCCGGATTCCTCGAACGACAGACAGCGGGCGAAGCCCGGAACGACGAAAAGGATCATCCCGTACACCCGCGGGCACCGCCGCTCCATCGGCTTCCTCGTGGTCTGCACCACGCTGAACGCCCTCTGCGCGGTGGCCCCGCCCCTGCTCCTCAAATACTTGATCGACGACGGCATCATGGCCCGGGACACCGGGACCGTGGTCTGGCTCGCGGCCGCGGTCGCCGCGGTCTCCGTACTGGCCGCGCTGGTGGGGTTCGGAGAAACCTGGTTCTCCGCCCAGGTCAGCGAGGGCCTGGTCTACGACCTGCGGGTGAAGGTCTTCGACCATGTGCAGCGCCAGTCGCTCGCCTTCTTCACCCGGGCACAGACCGGCGCCCTGGTGAGCCGGCTGAACACCGACGTGATCGGCGCCCAGCAGGCGGTCACCCAGATGCTCTCCACCGTGGTGTCGTCCGGGCTGACGGTCGTCTTCGTGCTGGCCACGATGTTCTACCTGTCCTGGAAGATCACCCTGATCTCCCTGGTGCTGGTCCCGTTCTTCATCCTTCCCGGCCGCCTCATCGGCCGCCGCCTGCAAGGGCTGGCCCGCCGGCACATGCAGGTCAACGCCGAGATGGGCTCGCTCATGCACGAGCGGTTCAACGTCGCCGGCGCGCTCCTCGCCAAGCTCTACAGCCGCCCGGACCGGGAGACCGCCCGCTACGCGCGGCTCGCCGCCCGCGGCCGTGACATCGGCGTCCGCAACTCGGTCTCCATGAAGATGCTCTTCCTGTCGACCATGTTCATCGGCTCGGTCGCCACCGCCGTGGTCTACGGCGTCGGCGGGGTGCTCTCCGTGCACGGCGCCTTCCGGATCGGCACCCTGGTGGCCCTCACCACGCTGCTCACCCGGCTGATGGCCCCGGTGGGCCAGCTGTCGAACGCCCAGGCCGACGCGATGACGGCGCTCGTCAGCTTCGACCGGCTCTTCGAGATCCTCGACCTGAAGCCGCTGGTCACGGAGAAGCCCGACGCGGTGGCGCTGCCGCCCGCCGCGACCCGCGACACGGCCCCCGGCGTCGAGTTCCGCGGGGTGTCGTTCCGCCACCCGAAACCCGCCGATGTCTCGTTGGCCTCCCTGGAGGACTTCGCCACGCCGGTGGCCGAGCGCGACGGCGACAGTTGGGCGCTGCGCGACCTCAGCTTCACCGTCCCGGCCGGCAAACTCACCGCACTGGTCGGCCCGTCCGGGGCGGGCAAGACCACCATCACCCACCTGGTCCCGCGGCTGTACGACCCGGAGGAGGGGACGGTCCTCATCGACGGCCGCGACGTCCGCGACCTGACGCTGGAGTCGCTCGGCGACACGGTCGGGATGGTCACCCAGGACGGGCACCTGCTGCACACCACCATCCGGGAGAACCTGCTCTACGCCCGCCCGGACGCCACCGAGGAGGAACTGGTCGCGGCCTGCCGGGCCGCGCAGATCTGGCGGCTCGTCGCCTCGCTGCCCGACGGTCTGGACACCATGGTCGGCGACCGCGGCTACCGGCTCTCCGGGGGCGAGAAGCAGCGCGTCGCCATGGCCCGGCTGCTGCTCAAGGCCCCGCCGGTGGTCGTGCTCGACGAGGCGACCGCGCATCTCGACTCCGAGTCCGAGGCCGCCCTCCAGCAGGCGCTCAAGACCGCGCTCGCGGGCCGGACCTCGCTGGTCATCGCGCACCGCCTGTCCACCGTCCGGGACGCCGACCAGATCATCGTCCTGGACGAGGGGCGGATCGTGGAGCGCGGCACCCATGACGAACTGCTCGCCCTCGGCGGGCTCTACGCCGAGCTCTACCGCACGCAGTTCGCCCGGCCCGCGCTCGAGGACGAGAGCGATGTCGAGGGCCTGCCGGAGCAGCGGGTCCCGGAACCGGTGGGCCCCGGCGGCGGACCGGTCGTCTTCGGCCCCGGCGGTCCTGGAGGCCCTGGCGGTCCCGGCGGCCCGCGGGTGGTCGGCGGTCCCGGGATGGTCGGCGGACCGGGGATGGGCGGGCCCGGTCCCCAGCCGGTCGTGTTCGGTCCCGGTGGCCCCGAGGGCCCGGGCGGTCCGGGAGGCCCCCGAACCCGCTGACTCCCTCCACCGAGCGGTGCCCGCGACGCCTCCAAGGCGGCCGCGGGCACCGCTTTTGACATGTCGTCAACCCCCTATGCCCAGCCGTCGTCCCACCGCCGACAGGGGTTTCGAACGCATTGAGGGGCTGTTACGTTCTATCTTGTCCGATGCGGTTGGTTTTTATGGCGCTAGGCGCCTAAATAAGGAACATGTCGGTGTGGCCCGCACCGCACGGCAGTGATCCCGCGGCGGACGGTACGGAAGGGAATTCCTCTTCGAGAACGAGAACGGCCGCTCGTCGTGATGGCGGCGAGGACCGGTGAGGAGCAGGGGTGGAAACCGGGGGAGTCATCGATCAACAATCCATAGTTGAAGTGGAAATCGACGCTTTACGGCTGACCGGATCACCACGGCTGGCCGGCGAACGGCAAGAACACATCGAGCTGCTGGCAGCGGTGCCGACCCCACTGCCGCCGATCATCGTCCACCGTCCCACGATGCGGGTCATCGACGGCTTCCACCGGCTGCACGCGGCCCGGCTGCGCGGGGACACCACCATCGTCGCCCGCTTCTTCGACGGCGACGAGTCGGACGCCTTCGTCCTCGCGGTACAGCTGAACGTCACCCACGGGCTGCCGCTCGCCCTGTCCGACCGGCAGAGCGCCGCGGAACGGATCATCGCCTCCCACCCCCACTGGTCCGACCGCAGAGTGGCCACGGTCGCCGGCATCGCCCCCGGAACCGTCGGCGAGATCCGCCGCAGGCTGGGCTCCGCCGCCGACCCGCAGGCGCGCCGGCTCGGCCAGGACGGCCGGATGCGCCCGCTCGACGGCACCGCCGGCCGCCTCCGCGCCGGTGAACTGCTCACCGAGGAACCCGGTCTGTCGCTGCGTCAGGTCGCCCGCGCGGCCGGCATCTCCCCGGAGACCGTGCGCGACGTGCGCAACCGGCTGCGGAACGGGGAGGACCTGCTGCCCCGCTCGCGCCGCCGCGACAGCGACGCCGAACCACGCCACACACCCGCGCCCGAGACCGGAACCGGCACGGACACCCGGCCCGGATCCGCGCCGGTCCCGGTGGCGCGCAGTCGGCCCGCCGCCGGGCGGCCGGTCCACTCCGTCGCGCAGGTCCGCGCGGACGCGGGGCCCGACCGTGTCGTCCTGGTCAAGCGGCTGATCGCCGATCCGGCGCTGCGTTTCTCCGAGACCGGCCGCAGTCTGCTGCGGCTCCTCGCGATCCACGCGGTCCGCGAGGAGGAGTGGGAGGCGATCATCGGCAACGTCCCGCCGCACTGCAGCGGTGTCGTCGCCGACCTCGCCGTCCAACTGGCCGACATGTGGGCCGACTTCGCGACCCGGGTGCGGAGTGACGTCACGGCCTCGGCCGGCTGACCGCCGTACTGTGCGGAATCCCGCATTCAGGCTCCCCCTAGGGCCTAGGGGGCCGTACTCCCCAATGTCCACAGGGGTTTCGGCCTGGATGTCAGGCTGTTAATTTCGGTCACATCCGAAGCATGTGAATGCCGCGCACGGATGCTCTGTCCAGGGGTGGCAGGGCGAGTCGAGGGGGTCGAAATCGCCACCTCCCGCATTCCTTGCGGCGGCAGACGGCGGATTTTCTGCAGAAAGCGTGCTTGCACGAGAAATTCTTCTTCGTGGACGGCGACGCTCTCGCAGCGGCGGGGGTATGTGAGGAGCTGGGGTGGAGTCCGAGGGGGCCATAGGGGAACAGCCCGTCGTGGAGGTCGAGATCGGCTCGTTGAGCCTGTCCGGATCACCGCGGCTGGCCGGAGAGAGTCTGGAGCACATACAAGTACTCGTGGCGGCGCGGAACCCGCTGCCACCGATCACGGTGCACCGGCCGACGATGCGGGTCATCGACGGCTACCACCGGTTGAAAGCCGTCCGGCTGCGCGGCGAGAGCAGGATCGCGGCCCGGTTCTTCGACGGGGACGAAACGGCGGCCTTCGTCCTGTCGGTGCGGCTCAACGTCACGCACGGCCTGCCGCTGGCGCTCGCCGACCGCAAGCGTGCCGCCGAGCGCATCATCGTCGCCCATCCCCAGTGGTCGGACCGCAGGGTGGCCTCGGTCACCGGCATCGCCCCGGGGACCGTCGGCGACATCCGCAAGCGGGTCGTCCGGGCGCCGGGTCCGGAGGGGCGCCGGCTCGGCAGGGACGGCAGGATGCGGCCGGTCGACGGCAGCAACGGCCGCATCCTCGCCGGTGAGCTGCTCGCCGAGAACCCGGACCTCTCGCTGCGGCAGGTAGCCCGGGCGGCGGGCATCTCCCCGGAGACCGCCCGGGACGTCCGCAACCGGCTGGGCAACGGCGAGGGCCCGCTGCCCCGGCACCGCAGACGGGAGACCGCACCGGACGAGGAGCAGGCCGTGGAAGGGGAGTTCGGGGCGCTGAGACTGGCCCGGCCGGGGCAGCGGCCCCGGCAGGTCGTGGCGCCGGCCTCGGACCACGCCGTGCTGATCAAGCGGCTCATGGCCGACCCGGCACTGCGCTTCAGCGAGACCGGCCGCAATCTGCTGCGCCTGCTCGCCCTGCACACCCTGCGCAAGGAGGAGTGGGAGGCGATCATCAGCAACGTGCCGCCGCACTGCAGCGACATCGTGGCCGACCTCGCCCGGCAGTTCGCCGACCTGTGGTCGGAGTTCGCCGAGCGGGTCGGGGAGGACGTCGCGCAGATCGGCTGAGCCCGCGCCCGGACAGAGGGGGCCGTCGCGAAAGGTGCCGCTTTCGCGACGGCCCCCGGCCATGTGCGGGGCCGTAGAAAGTGGCATGAATCATTCCGTTCCTCACCGGGAGGGGTTGCGCATTTCTTTTTTAATTTTCCATGAATTCCCGAGCGTTCAATGTCTGAAAATAACCCCCAATTCCCTGGCCGAGTGACCGAAAGTCAGCCCGTGTCGGCGTGAATGAGACGCTATCCTGAGTTGCGCTGACTGATCGGCGAAGGTACGGGGGTGCCTGTGAAGCTCAGTGAAAGGGACGGAGAACTCGGTCTGTTACGACGTCTCTACAGTGGTTGTGTGGCCGGAAAGGGTTCCTTGGTCATTGCCAATGGACCTGTGGGGTGCGGCAAGACCGCGTTGATCCAGACATTCGTCGGGCAGGTGACGGAGCAGGGGGGCGCCGTCCTGTCGGTGTCCGGTTCCGCGAGTGAGAGCCTCGACAGACTCGGACTCATCGACCAGCTGGTCACCGCGATGGGTGCGGCGGACCTCGCCGAGGTCGCGACAGCGGCGGAGGCGAGCGGACGGGTGCCGCGCGCGCTGATGCGGCGCGTCTACCGGGCCGTCGCCGAACTCGCCGGGAAACAGCCGCTCGTCCTCCATGTCGACGACGTGCACTTCGCCGACGAGGCATCGCTGCAGTGCCTGAGGTATCTCGTACGGCGCATCGACTCGCTGGCCGTCCTGGTCGTCCTGACCGAGAGTTCCAGCCATGAACAGGCACTCGCCACGCTCCACGCGGAGACGCTCCACCTGCCCCACTGCCATCGGATCCGGCTCGGTCCGCTCTCGGCCGAGGGGGTCGCCCGATACCTGACGGATCATCCGGCGACGCGTTCGGTGGAGCCCGAGACCGTCGAGCTGTGGGCGCGGACCAGCGGGGGGAACCCGCTGCTGCTGGACGCCCTGATCGAGGACTTCGCCGGACAGGGGACGGCGCAGACCGCGGGGCGGGGTGCCCCGGCGCCGTGCGAGTCGTTCGGGAACGCCTTTCTGCGCTGCCTCCACCGCTGCGAGCCGACCCTGCTCGCCGTCGCGCGCGCCGCCGCCGTCCTCGGCAGATCCGTGACACCCGCCCTCATCGGCGACCTCCTCGGGGCGGACGCGACCTCCGTACGCCGGAGCGTCACCGACCTGCGCGCGGCCGGGCTGTTCTCCGGCTCGTGGTTCGGCCACGAGCGCGCCCGGCTGACCGTCCTCGCGGACATTCCCGGCAAGGACCTCCCGGCCCTGCGCGCCCGGGCCGCCGAACTGCTCCGCGAGAGCGGTGCGCCCGCCGGGGTGGTGGCCGAACAACTGCTGGCCGGCCACGACTCGGCGCAGGCCGGCTGGCACCCCGACATCCTCCGGGAGGCCGCGCGCGAGGCCCTGGCGTTGGGAGACATGGATGCCGGCGTCGACTATCTGCGGCACGCCTCCGGACTCTGCACGGACGCCAACCAGGAGGCGGAGGTGATCGCTGCCCTCGCGGAGGCGCAGTGGCTCATCGACCCCGCGAAGGCGTCCCGCTACCTCCCGCAGCTCAGCCGCATGGTGCGCGCCGGGTTGCTCACCGGGTCCGACGCCCTGGTCGTGGTGAAGCAGAAGGTGTGGCGCGGCGAGTTCGCCCAGGCCGAGGACCTGCTGCGGATCATCGAGGCACGGGAGGGCGCCGGCGAGGGGAACGCCTGGGACGGAGCGGGCTACTCGCGGGCCGTCATCCGCTCGGACCACACCCTCGTCCGGGTGTGGCTGTCCTTCTGCTGCCCCGGCCTGCGGCGCGGCACCACGATGTCACCACGCACCTTCGTCAGGCTCTCGGCCGACCTCGTCGAACTCGGCAAGGACCCGGCCCCCGACGAACTGCTGCGCGGCACCGGCCGGGCCGGGCCGTTCGCGGACACGCTGGTGGCGCTGATCTTCCTGATCGGGGCCCAGCGGCTGGACGAGGCGCTGCTCTGGTCGGAGCGGCTGCTGGACGAGCCCCGCAACCGGCGCGCCCCCATGCGGCGGGCGTTCCTGGAGACGATCCGAGCGGCCGCGGCCCTGAGCCGGGGCGACGCCGCCCACGCGGGCGAGGCCGCCGGTACCGCGCTGAGCCTGGTCGGCCCGGAGGCCTGGGGCATCGCGATCGGTCTGCCGCTGGCCCTGGCGATCCGCGCGGCGACCGAGAGCGGCGATGTCGACACGGCCAGGACCTACCTCGACCTGCCCGTGCCCATGGTCATGTTCGGCACCCCCTTCGCGCTGCCCTACCTCCAGGCCCTCGGCCGCTTCCACCTCGCGCTGGGCCGGCCGCGCGCCGCCCTGCGGGACTTCGAGTCGTGCGGCGAGCTGATGACGAAGTGGCGGCTCGACGCACCGGAACTCGTGGACTGGCGCAACGACGCGGTCGCCGCCCTCATCGCCATGGGCGATCACCGGCGGGCCCGGGAGCGGGTCGAGGAACATCTCGCCCGGCTCGGTGAGCGGCCCACCCGCGCCCGAGGCATCGCGCTGCGCCACCTCGCGGCGGTTGGCCCGTCCCGGAACCGGCTGCGGCTGCTCCAGGAGGCGGTACAGATCCTCGAAACCTGCGGCGACGGGCTGGAGTCGAAGCGCGCCCGGGCCGAGGAGGAAGCCGCGCGGCGGGCGGAGGAGCAGACCACAGAGCTCGGGCGCGAGCACCCGCTGGGCGCGCTGTGGGACGCTCCGTCCCCGCCGGTACGGGGCGCGGTCCCGGCGGGCGCCGCCGACACGGACGCGGTGCCTCCGGCGCTGGCCGAACTCACCGAGGCGGAACGCCGGGTCGGAGCCCTCGCTGCGTCCGGCCGCACGAACCGCGAGATCGCCGACTTGCTCTCCATAACGGTCAGTACGGTGGAACAGCATCTCACGAAAATATATCGGAAATTGAAGGTGCGCGGCAGAGCGGATCTTCCGATGTCACTCGTGCGTTTTTCCGAGGTCGCTTGCCCTCCGCACGGACGGTGAAAAGAAACGGCCTCGCATCCGTCGGTCGGTTCCCCGTCCAAGTCAACTCCCCGTCCAAGTGGCGGTTTCGGACCGTTGGACAGTGTTGTGGTGAGGATTACGACCGTGTGATCCTGAATGCCGAATCAGCCTTCCAATAACCGATTTCGCCGGGAGGAATTCCATGGCCGGACGGAGCCTCGACGACTATGCGCGACTGGCCCGGAAAGGATTCGATCACCTTCTCGCGGAATCCCTGGAAGCCGCCGACCGGGCGTCCGAGGCGAACAGGGCGGCCTTCGACCTGACCGGTCTGCGGCCGACCAGGTCCACCCGGCCCGGGCCACCCGACACCACCACCAAGATCCTGGACCGCCCCTGGGCCGCGCCGATCGCCGTCGGCCCGCTCACCGGACTCGCCCGGCCGGCGGACGAGCCCGCCGTGCTGCGGGCGGCCGACGCGGCGGGACTCCCCGTGGTGGTCGACATGGTCGCCCCGGACGACCTCGCGTACCCGGTGCCGGCCGACGACGGGCCGCGGTGGCTCCGCACCTACGGCCACCGGGAGCCCGGTGACATCGAGCGGTCGGTGGCCGACGCGGAGCGTGCCGGGTTCGCCGCACTCCTTCTCTCTCTGGGGTCCCCGGGACTCTCTCTGGGGTCCCAGGGACGCGACCGACTCGCGCGCCCCGATGCTCCCCACGCGGACTGGGCCGACGTGGAGCGGCTGCGCGCCACGTCCACGCTGCCGCTGCTCGTCGCAGGTGTACGCACCGCCGCCGACGCCTCCCGCGCGTTCGATACCGGGGCCGACGGCATCGTCACCGACGCGCTGGACGCGCTGCCCGACCTGGCCGCGGTCGCGGGCACGCACCGGCCCGTTCTGCTCGGCGGCGGCATCCGCCGGGGCGCCGACATCCTGGTCTCCCTGGCCGCGGGGGCCGACGCGGTCCTCGTGGGACGGCTGGTGCTGGAGGGGCTGATCGTCGACGGGGAGGCAGGCGTCACCGAGGTGCTGGGCGCTCTCGTGCGCGAGCTGGAGGAGGCGATGACGTTCACCGGAACCGCCTCGATCGCCGAGACCCGCGCCGACAGCCTCCGTAACGGACACGGTCTGCCGGCCCCCGTACGCCCGACGGGCACCCCGATCGGTGCCGCGGGCACCCTGCGCAAGGACGACCTCCACCCCAGCCTCTCCGACCCCGTCCTGGACACCATGACCTTCCTCAACGAGGTCACCCACCGCTACCCGGACGCCGTGTCCTTCGCGCCCGGGCGGCCCTACGACGGGTTCTTCGACACCGAGCAGATCTTCACGTACCTGCGCCGCTACCTGGACCATCTGGCCGCGCAGGGGCACAGCGAGCAGGACATCCGCACCGCGATGTACCAGTACGGGCCCACCGCCGGCCAGATCCGTGAGATCGTCGCCGACTCGCTGCGCGCGGACGAGGGCATCGACGTTCCGGCGGAGTCGATCGTCATCACGGTCGGCGCGCAGGAGGCCATGCTCCTGGTGGTGCGGGCCCTCACCGCCGGCCCCGACGACGTGCTCCTCGCGGCGAGCCCCTGCTACGTCGGCATCACCGGCGCGGCCCGCCTGCTGGGCGTGCCGGTGACGGCCGTGGAGGAGCGGGAGGACGGGTTCTCCTGCGCCGATCTGGAGGCCGCGATCGTGCGGGAGCGCGCCCGGGGACGGCGGCCGCGGGCCCTCTACGTGATTCCCGACCACTCCAACCCGTCGGGCACCACGATGGACGCGCCGACGCGCGCCGCGCTGCTGGAGACGGCGGAGCGCCACGGCATCCTCCTCATCGAGGACAGCCCCTACCGCAGGGTGAGCCCCGGGATGCCGCTGCCCACGCTCAAGTCCATGGACCGTTCGCGGAGCGTCGTCCACCTGGGCTCGTTCGCCAAGACGGTCTTCCCCGGCGCCCGGGTCGGCTTCGCGGTCGCCGACCAGCAGGTGGTCGACGCGTCGGGCCCGACCGGCCTCCTGGCCGACGAACTCGCCAAGATCAAGAGCATGGTGACGGTCAACACCTCGTCCCTGAGCCAGGCCGCGGTGGCGGGAGCCCTGCTGGCTGGCGAGGGCCGGATCTCCGAGATGAACGCGGAACCGGCGGCCTATTACGGCAACGCCATGCGGACCACGCTGCGCAATCTCGACGCCCGTCTCCCGGCGGCCCGGCGTGCCGCTCTGGGCGTGCGCTGGAACGAACCGACCGGAGGTTTCTTCCTCACGGTCCAGGTCCCCTTCCGGGCGGACAACGCGGCGTTGACCCGGTCCGCCCAGGAATTCGGCGTCATCTGGACCCCGATGAACTACTTCTATCCGCAGGGCGGCGGCCATCAGGCCCTCCGTCTCTCCACCAGCTATCTGACAACGGCCGAAATCGAAGAGGGCACCGCTCGGCTCGCGCGGTTCATCGAGGCGCAGTCCTCGGCGTCGTGAATTCTCCGGGAAAGGCGAAGCACGTGATCGGGAACAGCAATGCACGGATACCGCGGTCGAAGCCGCGCATGTGGGGGTGGACTTTTCGATGACCATCAATCTGGACCTGCCGGAAGGACTGGAGACCGACGTCCTGGCGGACGATTTCCCGCGGCCCGTCGTCCTGACCGGTGACGGCGCCCTGAAGACGCCGTACCGGCCGCGGATCGTCGGGGTGGGGACCGCCACGTCGGCCGCCGCCTACTCCCAGCAGGAGGTGCTCGACGCCTTCCGCATCACCGACCCGAAGATCCAGTCGGTCTTCGCCAACAGCGCCATCGACCGGCGCCACCTGACCCTGCCGGAACCGGACGCCGACGGTGTCCGCGCCCCCGAGCCGCAGGGCGACCTCCTCGACAAGCACAAGGCCATGGCGACGGAGATGGGCGCCGAGGCACTGCGCGCCTGTCTGAAGCGGGCCGGCGCCGAACTCTCCGATCTGCGCCACCTGTGCTGCGTGTCCTCCACCGGCTTCCTCACCCCCGGCCTGAGCGCCCTGATGATCCGCGAACTGGGCATCGACCGGCACTGCAGTCGCAGCGACATCGTCGGCATGGGCTGCAACGCGGGGCTCAACGCGCTGAACGTCGTGGCCGGCTGGTCCGCCGCCCACCCGGGCGAACTCGCCGTCGTCCTCTGCACGGAGGCCTGCTCAGCGGCGTACGCGATGGACTCCTCGATGCGGACCGCGGTCGTCAACAGCCTCTTCGGAGACGGCGCCGGAGCGATCGCCCTGAGGTCCGGCCCCGGCGACGAGGCGTCCGGCACGGCCGAGGGACCGACCCTCCTGAAGTTCGCCAGCTGCATCATCCCCGAGGCGATCGGCGCGATGCGCTACGACTGGGACCGCGACCTGGACCGCTTCAGCTTCTACCTCGACCCGCAGATCCCCTACGTCGTCGGTGCGCACGCCGAGATCGTGGTCGACCGTCTGCTCCAGGACACAGGCCTGCGCAGGAGCGACATCCGCCACTGGCTCGTGCACTCCGGCGGCAAGAAGGTGATCGACGCGGTCGTCGTGAACCTCGGCCTGACCCGCCACGACCTGCGCCACACCGTCGGCGTCCTGCGGGACTACGGCAACGTGTCGAGCGGATCGTTCCTTTTCTCGTACGAACGCCTCCTCGACGAGCAGGTGACACGACCCGGCGACTACGGCGTGCTCATGACCATGGGCCCGGGGTCCACGCTCGAGACGGCGCTGGTCCAGTGGTGACGACAGGAGAGAGCGCAGTGAGTGACGTAAGTGCCGTGCCGACACTGGCCGTTGACGGATCCAGGCCGCTGTCGATCAGAACCGTCAAGGACCTCACCGCCCTGTGCGACGAGGTGGAGGACCGGGGCGGGGCCGCGTTCCTGCGGGTCACCGG
This sequence comes from Streptomyces sp. NPDC096013, assembly GCF_044763565.1. Classification (NCBI taxonomy): domain Bacteria; kingdom Bacillati; phylum Actinomycetota; class Actinomycetes; order Kitasatosporales; family Streptomycetaceae; genus Streptomyces; species Streptomyces sp. NPDC096013. Next base: position 118,611 of record NZ_JBIWGK010000008.1, read on the forward strand.
CGCACCCGCACCGGGCTGGGCCGAGGGGCTGGACGTCGCGCTCGTCACCAAGTGGGAACGGGGGCTGCGGAGGTTCGAACGGCTGCCCGGGGCGACCGTCGCGATCGCGGCCGGCGACTGCGGCGGAGCCGCCCTCGATGCCTTCCTCACCGCCGACATCCGGATCGCGACGCGCGACAGCCGTCTCCTGCTGTCCTTCGACGGGGAGGCCACCTGGCCCGGCATGGCCGCGTTCCGGCTCGCCCGCCTGGCCGGCGCCGCGCGCGCCCGCCGTGCCGTCCTGTTCGGGGACCCGATCCCGGCGCCCGAGGCGCTGAGGTGGGGCATAGCCGACGAGCTGACCGAAGCACCGGACACCGCGGCGGCCGCCGCCGTCCAGCGCTGCGAGGGCCTCTCCGGCAAGGAACTCGCCCTACGGCGCCAGCTGCTCCTCGACGCGATGACGGTCAGCTTCGAGGACGCCCTCGGCCCGCACCTGGCGGCCTGCGACCGGGCTCTGCGGCGCGGTGTCGAGGAGGCCGCGTGATGACGCGGCCCAGCCATGGACTCGCCGGTGCGGAAGGCGGGGCGGTGGCATGACGACCGCCCTGCTGGAGCAGGAGACCGCGCGAGCGGAGTGGTCGGCGCTGACCGAGGCCGTCGAGCGCGTGGACAAGACGCTGGCGTCGCTGCCGTATCCGACGCGCCGCACACCAGAACAGCGGGACCTCGCCGAGGCGGTGAAGAACCGGGCCCGCGCCCTGCGCGCCCGGTTCCTGGACGGGTACGGCGACGCCGTGTACGACCGGGTCACCGAGGGGCGTACCCGCGGCCTGCGGATCGACGAACTGGTCGCGGCCGCGGCGACCGCCTTCCCCGGCCTGGTGCCGGACGCCGGCCGGCTCGCGCAGGAACGGAGCCGCCCACAGGCCGACAAGGAAGGCCACGAGATCGACCAGGGCATCTTCCTGCGGGCCGTCCTGCGGTCCCCCTCGGCCGGCCCGCACCTCCTCGACGCCATGCTCCGGCCGACGGCCCGGGCCCGACGGCTGCTGCCGGAGTTCCTGCGGACCGGTGTCGTCGAGATGGACGCCGTGCGACTCGAACGCCGCGACGGAGTCGCACGGTTGACGATGTGCCGGCACGACCGGCTCAACGCCGAGGACAACCAGCAGGTCGACGACATGGAGACGGCCGTGGACCTGGCCCTGCTCGACCCGGGCGTCCGGGTCGGCCTGCTGCGCGGAGGGGAGATGAGCCATCCCCGCTACCGCGGCAGGCGGGTGTTCAGCGCGGGCATCAACCTCAAGAACCTGAGCTCGGGTGACATCTCCCTGGTCGACTTCCTGCTGCGCCGTGAACTCGGCTACATCCACAAACTCGTCCGGGGCCTGCTCGTCGAGGACCCGGACCGGTGGCACGCGCCGTACGCCGAGAAGCCGTGGGTCGCCGCCGTCGACGGCTTCGCGATCGGCGGCGGTGCCCAGCTGCTGCTGGTGTTCGACCATGTGCTCGCCGCGTCCGACGCCTACTTGAGCCTCCCGGCCGCCAAGGAAGGGATCATCCCCGGGGTGGCCAACTTCCGCTTCAGCCGGTACGCCGGGCCCCGGTTGTCCCGCCAGGTGATCCTGGAGGGGCGCAGGATCTGGGCCTCGGAGCCGCAGGCGCGGCTGCTGGTGGACGAGGTCGTGGACCCGGGGGAGCTGGACGCCGCCGTCGAGCGGAGCCTGGAGCGCCTCGACGGCGAGGCGGTGCTCGCCAACCGGCGGATGCTCAACCTCGCCGAGGAGCCCGTCGAGGCGTTCCGCGCGTACATGGCGGAGTTCGCCCTCCAGCAGGCGCTGCGGCTGTACGGCGAGGACGTGATCCACAAAGTCGGCCGGTTCGCGGCGAGGTCGTCATGACCTCCGACGGCCGCGCTCGGGTGCGGTACGAGAAGAAGGACCACGTCGTCCGCGTCACCCTCGACCGTCCCGAGGTGCTGAACGCGATGGACCTGCGCACGCACGAGGAACTCGCCGATGTCTGGGACGACGTGGAGGCCGACGACGACATCCGCGTCGTGGTCCTCACCGGCGCGGGCGACCGGGCCTTCTCCGTCGGACAGGACCTGAAGGAACGCAGCCGCCTGGACGCCGAAGGGACCCCTCGCACGACGTTCGGCAGCAGGGGCCTGCCCGGCTGGCCCCGGCTCACCGAGCGTTTCACCCTGTCCAAACCGGTCGTGGCACGGGTCAACGGCTACGCCCTCGGCGGCGGCTTCGAGCTGGCGCTCGCCTGCGACCTCGTCATCGCCTCGCACGACGCTGTGTTCGCCCTGCCGGAGGCGCGGCTCGGGCTGATCCCGGGCGCGGGCGGCGCCTTCCGGCTCGCCCGTCAGTTGCCCCTGAAGACGGCCATGGGACATCTGCTCACCGGGCGCCCGATCGACGCGGCGACGGCGCTGCACTTCGGACTGGTCAACGAGGTCGCCAAGGACGGAGACCTGGACCGCCGGGTCGACGCCTGGACGGCCGACCTGATCCGCAGCGCGCCCTTGTCGGTGCGGGCCATCAAGGAGGCCGTGATGTGCTCGCTGGACCAGCCGCTCCCGGAGGCGTTCGCCACGAGGTACGCGTGGGAGGAACGGCGTATGCACAGCCGGGACGCCGTGGAGGGACCCCGGGCCTTCGCGGAGAAACGTGATCCCGTGTGGTCCGGCCGGTGAGGTGATCCGGGTCCGCCGACGGGGGTGAACTCGTCGGCGGACCCGGGCGGTTGGGCTTCCGAGCAGCGCGGCGGACCGTTCCGTCCGCCAGGGGCCGCCTCACAGCGGGCGGCGGAAGGACAGGACGATGCCGTTCGCACGCGTCAACGGAACAGCTCTCAGCTACGACGACCACGGCGGCCCGGGAGAGCCCGTCGTGCTGATCGCCGGCACCGGCAGCCCGGGACGGGTCTGGCGGGCCCACCAGGTTCCCGCCCTCAAGGCGGCCGGCCACCGGGTGATCACACTCGACAACCGAGGTATCCCGCCTACCGGTCCTTCCCCCGCCGGATTCACCCTCGACGACATGGCCGCGGACGTCGCCGGTCTGATCGAGCACCTGGGTGCGGGGCCCTGCCAGGTCGTGGGCCACTCGCTGGGCGGTCTCATCACGCAGGAACTCCTCCTGGCCCGGCCCGAACTCGTCACGCGGGCCGTGCTGATGGCCAGCTGCGGACGCGCGGACGCGCTGATCACCGCCATGTCGGCCGCCGACATCGAGCTGGCCGACAGCGGTGTCAAGATCCCTCCCGCCGTGTCCGCGTACCGGCAGGCCCTGCAGAACCTCTCACCACGGACCCTCAACGACGAGGACCGACTCCGGGACTGGCTCGGCATCCTGGAGCTCTCCGGCCCCGACCCGTCGACGATCCGCGCGCAACTCGGCCTGGAAGTCGTCCCGAACCGGCTTACGCACTACCGCCGCATCACCCGCCCCTGCCTCGTCATCGCCTTCCAGGACGACCTGGTCGTCCGCCCACACCTCTCACGCGAACTCGCCGCGGCCATCCCGGCGGCCGCGTACACCGAGATACCCGGCTGCGGCCACTACGGCTACCTGGAACGGCCCGACGCCGTGAACGAGGCGGTCGTCGGATTTCTCAGCGGAGCTGCCCGCTGAGGGTCTGGTGGATGCGGGCGCTGGGCTCGTTCAGACCGATGATCTCGACGGTCCTGCCGCGCTGGGCGTACTCCGCCTCGACAGCGTCGAGCGCGGCCACTGAGGAGGCGTCCCAGATGTGGGCGGCGGAGAGGCCGATGACGACCTTGTCGGCGTCGGTGGCGTAGTCGAACCGGCCGACGAGGTCGTTGGAGGCGGCGAAGAACAGTTCGCCGGTGACAGGGTGGACGACCGCGTGCGGGCCCCTGAGACCTGTACGTCGATCACGGTCTGGCCGATCATGGCGCAGCCGCCCATCCCGCCGAAGAAGCCGGTGACGCTGTTCGCGATGCCCTGGCGATGACCGAGAACGGGATCGCCTCCGGGATCAGCGCGAGGCCGACCACCAGACCGGCCAGCACCTCGGTGCGCAGCACCTTCGGCGACAACCAGGAGGGGCGACGGGAGCCGGGCATCCACGCGGCAGAGGACAGGGGGGACCGTGCGGAGGGGGACAAGACGCGATGAACTACATCGATTGCTCGGCTCACACCATCACTTGGGGGCGTGCGCGAGAGGCGGTGCTCACGGTGGATGAACATGCGCTGAACCTGGCGAAGCGGCCGTACGACCTTCCGGCATGGCGGGATCTCTTTCTGGCTCGCCTCGGGCGTGGACCCAGCGGAATGCGCGCGCAGGGCTGGGCAGAGCATCCAGGTCCTGTTCGGGTACTACGCGAAGTTCTTTCCGGAACACGCGACCACGCCCATCAGCTCATCGAGAGCTCCATGAACCGTGGGAGTAGAGGGATATTTTTCCTCGCCACTTGAGTGGCCGCAGCGAAGGGTGCCTGACGGGAGTTATCCCAGTTCAGGCACCCTTTTTGCTGCTCTAGAAGAAACCCAGCTTCTTCGGCGAGTAGCTCACGAGGAGGTTCTTGGTCTGCTGGTAGTGGTCCAGCATCATCTTGTGGTTCTCGCGCCCGATGCCGGACTGCTTGTAGCCGCCGAACGCCGCGTGCGCGGGGTACGCGTGGTAGCAGTTCGTCCACACCCGGCCCGCCTGGATCGCCCGGCCCGCGCGGTACGCCGTGTTGATGTCCCGGGTCCACACGCCGGCGCCGAGGCCGTAGAGCGTGTCGTTGGCGACTTTGATCGCGTCGTCGAAGTCGTCGAAGGACGTCACCGAGACCACCGGTCCGAAGATCTCCTCCTGGAAGATCCGCATGCGGTTGTCGCCCTCGAAGATCGTAGGCTGGACGTAGTAGCCGCCCTTCAACTCACCGTCGTAGTCGATGCGTTCGCCGCCCGTGAGGACCTTCGCGCCCTCCTGCCGACCGATGTCCAGGTAGGAGAGGATCTTCTCCAACTGGTCGTTGGAGGCCTGCGCGCCGATCATCGTGTCCGTGTCGAGCGGGTGGCCCGGCTTGATCAACTCGGTGCGGGCGACGGCCGCTTGGAGGAAGTCCGCGTAGTGCCCGCGCTGGATGAGCGCCCGCGACGGGCAGGTGCACACCTCGCCCTGGTTGAGCGCGAACATCGTGAAGCCCTCGAGCGCCTTGTCCAGGAAGTCGTCGTTCGCCGAGGACACGTCGTCGAAGAAGATGTTCGGCGACTTGCCGCCGAGTTCCAGCGTGACCGGCTTGATGTTCTCGGAGGCGTACTGCATGATCAGCCGCCCCGTCGTGGTCTCACCGGTGAACGCGACCTTTGCCACGCGCGGGCTGGACGCGAGCGGCTTGCCCGCCTCCACGCCGAAGCCGTTGACGATGTTCACCACGCCCGGCGGCAACAGGTCCGCGATCAGGCTCATCCAGTAGTGGATGGACGCCGGGGTCTGCTCGGCCGGCTTGATGACCACCGCGTTGCCCGCCGCGAGCGCCGGCGCCAGCTTCCATGTCGCCATCAGGATCGGGAAGTTCCACGGGATGATCTGCGCCACGACCCCGAGCGGCTCATGGAAGTGGTACGCCACGGTGTCGTCGTCGACCTCGCCCAGCGAACCCTCCTGCGCCCGGATCGCCCCCGCGAAGTAGCGGAAGTGGTCGATGGCGAGCGGGATGTCGGCGGCGAGGGTCTCGCGGACCGGCTTGCCGTTCTCCCAGCTCTCCGCGACCGCGAGCGGCTCCAGGTTCGCCTCCATCCGGTCGGCGATCTTGAGCAGGATGTCGGAACGCTCGGTCACCGAGGTCCGGCCCCAGCCAGGCGCCGCCGCGTGCGCCGCGTCCAACGCCCGCTCCACGTCCTCCGCGGTGCCGCGCGCGATCTCCGTGAACGGCTGCCCGTTCACCGGTGACGGGTTCTCGAAGTACTGCCCGCGGGCCGGCGGCACGTACTCGCCGCCGATGAAGTGGTCGTAGCGCGCCTGGTAGGAGACGATCGCGCCCTCGGTGCCGGGTGCCGTGTAACGGGTCATCCTGGTCTGCCTCCCGGAACAGCGCTGCCCGCCGTTGGGCAGCTCTCGGCGCGAGGCTAGGAGGCGGGACGTTGCATGTACGTTGCGCGGGAGCGGGAGCCGGAGCCGGAGCCGGAGCCGGAGCCGGAGCCGGAGCCGGAGCCGGAACGTGGCGGGGCGGGGCGGGGCGGGGTGCGGGAGCGGAGGGCGGTGGGCGGTGGGCGGTGGGCGGGAGCGGACGGAAGAGGGCGGGGTGGGGTTGGCGTTCGAGGTCGGATCGGGAGAGAGCTGCGGTGGAGAGGGCGGGCGGAATTCGAGCGATTGGCGCGGGGCGTAAAGCGGCTTGCGCCCAGCGCCAGCGCCAAGTGACCTACGCCGACCGCGTGTTACCGACATGCCGCGCTACGTCAGTGCCCCGCCCGGTGCGGCCACGCGGCCGGTGCCGCCAGCTCGGACTCCAGTGCGGCGAGTCGGGAACGCACCGGTGCCGTCGGGCGTATCGCCGCGAGCGCCCGCCAGACGTCCAGGTCGTCCTCGCCCCACGGCGCGTGCGCCCAGTCCGCCAGCAGGTCGGGATCTCGGCGGGCGATCAGCGCGGTGCGGAGACCGTCCGCGAGCCGGTCCCTGAGCCGGACCACCGCCGGGGCCTGCGAACCCGGCAGCAACGGACCGGTGTACGCCGACGCCGCTCCCGTCACCGCGCCCCCTTCCAGCCGCCGTTCGATGATCGTCACATCGGACTCGACCGGCACCGTGAGCCGGTACGGACGCGAGGCGAGCAGTCCTGGCCCCAACAGCCGTCGCAGCCGCGCCAGTTCGGCCCGCAACGTCACCGGCGGCACCGACTCGTCCTCGTACAGCGCGCACAGCAACTCGTCGCCGGTCAGCCCCTCGGGGTGCCGGGCCAGCAGTACCAGGATCTCGCTGTGCCGGCGGCTCAGCTTCACCTTGCGGCCGTCGACGCAGAGTTGGGCCTCGTCCCGGCCGAGCGCAGTCAGCTCGGGTCCGTCGACGGGTGTCTGTTCCGGTGCGAGCAGCGCCAGGTGGGACTCCGCGGCCCGCGCCACCGCCTGCACGAAGCCGAGGCTGTGCGGATGAGCCAGGCCGTCCCCGCCGGTGATGTCCACGGCACCGAGCACCCGCCCTGTGCGCGGATCGTGCACCGGAGCCGCCGCGCACGTCCACGGCTGCACTCGCCGGATGAAGTGCTCGGCCGCGAACACCTGTACCGGCCGGTCCAGGGCGACCGCCGTACCCGGTGCGTTCGTCCCGACCGCGCTCTCCGCCCAGCGCGCACCCGGCACGAAGTTCATCCCGCCCGCCTTCCGATGGGTCGCCGGATGCCCCTCGACCCACAACAGCCTGCCCTGCGCGTCGCACACCGCGAGCAGATGCTCCCCGTCCGCCGCGAACGTGCCCATCAGCTCCCGGATCAGCGGCATCACCCTCGCCAGCGGATGTTCCGCGCGATAGGCGCCCAGGTCACCGTCCGTCAGCTCCACGCTCGCCGTGCCCTCGGTGCCGACTCCGGCCCGCGCGGAACGCCGCCAGGACTCGGCCACCACCGACCGCACCGGCTGCGGCACCGTGCCGGCCGCGGCGAACGTCTCGTGCGCCCGGCGCAGCACCCGTACCCGCTCGGCAGGGTCGGCCCCCGGCTCCAGGGCCACCCATGGATCGGTCAACTCGGCCTCCCCTGAAGTCGATACGACAGCGATACCGTGGTGATATCGCGCTGACCCTGCGGTGATGCGGTCGGCGACACCGCGGCGACACGACCGCGACACGGCGCCGCAACGGATGCGGACATCGTTACTCCGCAGACCGATCCGGACAACCGTTTCGACCAGGTACGCCCCGAACGAACCGCGTCACTCTCCGAACCGGCCCGGATCCGCCTCCGCTCACGCGAAATTGACCAGCCTTATGTACCGCGTCCAATCCCAGTTCGGCCCCGGATCGGTGTGGTCGGTGCCCGGCACCTCGTAGTGCCCGATGATGTGCGCCCGGTCCTTCGGAAGCCCGTACTTCGTGCAGATCGCCGCCGTCAGCTTGGCCGACTGCTCGTACAACGCGTCGGTGAACCACTGGGGTTGGTCCACCCAGCCCTCGTGCTCGATGCCGATGCTGCGGGTGTTGTAGTCCCAGTTCCCCGCGTGCCAGGCGATGTCGGCCTCGCGGACACACTGCGCCACATGTCCGTCGGCCGAGCGCACGAGGTAGTGCGCGGACACCTTCTTCTGCGGGTTCTGGAAGATGGAGAGGGTGTTGGGATACGTCTCCTGGGTGACGTGGATGACCACGTAATCCAGGGGATAGGTGCTGGGGCGCTTGGAGGCCGTGTAGTTGGAGGTGCTCGCCGGCTGCCATTCGGCCGACGGGTAGTCGACGGCCTGGGTCTGCGCGCCGGCCTCCGCGTCGGGAAGTAACGCGTAGGGAATGGCGGCGAGGGCGGCGCCCTTCAGCAGCCATCGCCTGCTGGGGAGCGGTCGGGCCCGTTCCATGGTCGGGTGCCTTTCTGGTCAGTGCCGAGGTGCCGGGGTGCGGTGCCGTCAGTGCTGGAGTGCCCTTCAGCGCCGAGGCGTGGGAGTGCCGTTCAGCCCTGGAGTGCCGCCGCGGTCTCCCGCAGCCGTGCGTGCAGTCCGCGGTGAGTCTCGCGCGCGGGCAGCCATTCCTTACGGATCTTCGCCACACAGGTGTAGTTGGTGTCGCACACGTTGGCCAACGGCGACTCGACCGCCTGGGTTGCGAATTGGTAGGCGTCCAGTTCGCTGAAGCCGTAGTCGCGGACCAGCCAGCGCACCAGGTCGAGCTGGGAGATCCGGAACGCGTCCTCCAGCGGGCGTGCCGAACCCGTTGAGATGATGTGCGTGTCCGACTCGATGCGCGGCCAGGGCGTGGCGACCCCCTTGAGCAGTTCCACGATCACCACGGTGTTCATCGCGCACTCGACGGCGACTCCGCAGGTCTCGCCCTCGCCCTGCCGGGCATGCCCGTCACCGAGACTGAGCAGCGCTCCCTCCACGTTCACCCCGAGGTAGCAGGTGACCCCGGCCCGCATCTCCGGGGTGTCCATGTTTCCGCCGTGCGCGTCCGGAACCAGCGCCGAACGCACCTCCAGATTGGCGGGGGCCACACCCACCGTGCCGTGCATCGGGTCGAGGGGCAGCTCGACCTCGATGTCACTGTCCCGCGCGCGGAACAGCGCCGTACGGCGGGTCCGGTCCAACTGCCAGATCCAGACGGTCTCCGGAAGCGGCGGCTGCAACGTGGCCGTGGTGTGCGTCGAGGTGAGCGCCCCGAAGAGGGGGACCGTGGTCGAGGCCGCCCAGTCCCGCGCCGGTTCGATCGACACGAAGTGCACGGCGACGGTGTCGCCCGGCTCGGCGCCCTCCACATGGAAGGGGCCGGTCTGCGGGTTGAGGAACGGGAACTCGCACACCTCCGACACCAGGTCCTTCTCGGACCGCACCCGTCCCGCGAAGCAGTCCTCCGTGTACAGGTCGAGGACCGTGCCGGGCGCGATACGGGCCACGGGCGGGGCGCCGCCGAACGTCCAGGCGTACTCGCCCGGTTCGGGCCGCACCGTCAGGATCCGGGGGTCGTTCATGGCTGTACTGCTCCGTTCTGCGGATGACCGGTGGGGGCCGGTTCGTCGAGATGGACACGGGCGGTTTCGGCTATTCGCTCGGGGTGGCGTCGTAGCAGGACGAGCAGGACCACGACCCCCGCCGCCATCCAGACGCCGACGACGGGTCCGGCATAGGACACGGGCGCGGTCAGCTCGGTCACGAAGTCGAAGGCCGGGATGCCCGCGGCGGTGAGCAGGGCCGGGACGAACGCGATGATTCCGAGGAGCGGGACCAGCAGGTGCCGCAGCGGCTTGAGCAACTCGCGTCTGCGGCGCAGGAAGTAGCCCGCGCACGCCAGGTTCACGACGATGTAGACGGCGATCACGACCGTGACGATCACCGTGGCCAGGAGGAGGAACGCGGTCACCGGGTCGTAGCCGAGACCGAGGCCCAGTACGGCTCCCACCGCGACGACACTCTGGACGGCGATGCCGGCGACGGGGGAGCGATGGCGTGGGTGCAGGATGGCCAGGACGCGGGGGAGTACCCGGATGCGGGCCAGGGCGAAGGCGGTGCGGGTCGAGACGGTGGCGCACGCGTTGGCGTTGGCGATCGTCGAGTTGACCACGGCCAGGAACACCAGCACCCAGAACAGTCCGAAGGACGTGCGGGCCACGCCCTCCCAGGAGGCCGCTCCGTCGGCGCCGAATCCGCTGAAGCGGTCCGGCCCGAAGTACACGGTCATGGCGTAGGTGGTCAGCACGTAGAACAGGCCGATCCCGAGGGCCGCGCCGAGCACCGCGCGGTGCATCGTCCGGCGTGGGTCGCGTGTCTCCTCGGCGAGCGGTGCCGCGGCCTCGAATCCGGCGAAGGCGAGCACGGTGTAGACCGAACCCGCGAAGACCCCGCCGAGGCCCGAGTAGTCCTTGCCTGTGTGCGAAGTACCGAACACGGACAGGGTGTTGGCGCTGCCGGCCTTGGCGATCAGCCAGACGGCGAACACCAGGAAGACGAGGATCTCGAAGACCCCGAGGACGGTCCCGAAGCGGGCGGAGGCCCGCACTCCGAACCAGCCCGCCGCCGCGATGACCACGGCACCCGCGAGCGCCCACGGCCACCACAGGCTCTCCGGATACGAGTTCCACTCCTGGTGCAGGGTGCCCGCCGTGGTGAAGCCGAGCTGGAGGAGCAGCAGGGGTGGGATCAGCGCCTCCACGAAGACATAGCCCCAGCCGGCCAGGAAGCAGACGGCCGGATGCAGTCCCTGTGCCGCATAGGTGGCCACCGACCCCGCGGCGGGCATTTCGCGGGCCAGCTCGGCGACGCAGGACGCGGTGAACAGGCAGGCCACCAGCGCGATCAGTACCGACAGGGGGAGGCTTCCGCCCGCGAAGGCCGCGCCCGACGGGATCGACGCGGCGACCGCCGCGGCCGGCGCCATCGCCGTGACGCTCTGGAAAAGGACCTCGCGCAGCCCGACGGCATCCCGTCGCAGCCCCGGAACCGTCTCCTGCCCTCGTACTGTCTCCCCCGACACGTGAATCCCCCCTCGTCCACCGGCATCCGCACGCCCTCGTCACGACTCGACGGCTGCGCCTCGCGTGAATCACGGTACGGCGCTTGCGGGTTGGGCAGTAGGGCGTGGCGTGGTTCCGTGGACGACGGCGGATCTGTGGATAACCCGATCACTCGGACGGATGAAGTCGGCCTCGTTTCAGGCCTGTTCGGCCAGGTTGTCCCCAGCCCGTTCGGCCACCGAGGCCGGGTCGTCGAGGACGGCCCGCACGATCGAGTGCGCGGCGCCCAGCAGCGGACCCTCGGGTCCCAGCCGCGACACCGACACCGGACACGCGGGCCCCGCCGTGCGGCGCGCCAACTCCGCCTCCAGCGACGGCAACAGCCATGGTGCGAGCCCGGACAGCGCGCCGCCCAGCACCACCAGCTGTGGATCGAGGAGGTTGACCGCGCCGGTCAGCGCGATGCCGAGCGCCGTACCGGCCTCGTGCAGGGCGCCTCGCACCGCTTCGTCGCCGTCGGCGGCACGGGACGCGAGCAGACCGACCCGGTCCGCGCCGGGCTCCAGTCCCGCGGCACGCAGCACGGCCTCCTCGCCGGCGTACTGTTCGAGGCAGCCGCGCCCGCCGCACGCGCATGCCGGCCCGTCGGGACGCACCGGTACATGCCCCAACTCGCCCGCGAATCCCCGAGTTCCGCGCAGCAGCCCGCCGTCCACCACGACGGCGGCGCCGATGCCGATCTCGGCCGAGACGTGCAGGAAGTCGCGCGGAGTGGCCCCGCCCAGCCAGAGTTCGGCGAGGCCGCCGAAGTTGGCCTCGTTGTCCACCGTGGGCGGCAGTTCGGCGGGCAGCAGGGCGCCGAGGTCCGTGTCGTGCCAGTCGAGGTTCGGGGCGCGGACGACCGTATGGCCGTCGCGTGCCACCAGGCCGGGCACGGCGACCGCGAGCCCGGCCGGCCACAGACCTTCCGCGTCCGCCTCGGCCACGACCTGCCGTACCAGCGCGGTGAGTTCGGCGAGGACCGGCTCGGGGGGGCGGCCGCGGTTCACGCCGTGCCGGACGGCACGCGCGCGTATCTCGCCGCGCAGATCGACCGCGCAGACCGCGAGATGGTCGACGCCGATCTCCGCGCCTATCCCGGCGGGACCGCGCCCGCTGACGGCGAGCGCGGAGCCGGGGCGGCCCACCCGGCCGGGCCGCTCGGGGCCCAGCTCTTCAAGGAGCCCCGACCGGATCAGCTCGTCCACCAGCGTCGACACGGCCGCACGGGTCAGCCCGATGCGCGAGGCCACGGCCGCGCGGGAGAGCGGGCCCTCGGCGCGCACGGTGTGCATCACGCGCGCGAGGTTGCGGCGGCGCATGCCCTGCTGGGTGTCGGGCAGCGCGCGGCCGGGCCCGGCCGGATGCGCCTCGTGCAGCGGTGCGGTCATGCCTCCGTCAGTCCTCGGTCGATTGCGGGTCAGCGAGCGTCCGTCCCCCGTTCGAGCAGCGGAGCCGCGTCGGAGAGTACCCCGGAGATCCTGGCCAGCGTCGCCTCGTCACGGTCCACGGCGTCCAGCACCGGCCCGGCGGCCGTGTTCCAGCGCCGCGCCACCGCGGCCGGGTCCTCACCGGTCAGCAGGCCGGCGGCCTGTGCGGCGGCGCCGAGCGCGACCAGTTCCTTCGCCTCCGGCACCTGCACCGGACGCCCCGACAGCCGTCGTACGGTGTCCTGCCAGGCCGTGCCCCGGGCGCCCCCGCCGATCAGCAGGAGGGGGGCGGTGCGGTCCGCGTCCTCGTCGAGGACCAGGTCGAGCGCCCCCAGCAGGGCGTGCACGGCGCCGTCGTAGGCCGCCTGGAGGAGCTGGCCGCCGGTGGTGTCGTGACGCAGGCCGTGCAGCAGCCCCGAGGCGTTGGGGAGGTTCGGGGTGCGCTCGCCGTCCAGGTAGGGCAACAGGGTCACCGCGGTGCCGGGCTCCACGGCCTCCCGGTCCAGGCCCAGCAGGGCCGCGACCCGGTCGACGGCGAGGGTGCAGTTCAGGGTGCAGGCCAGGGGCAGCCAGTCGCCATGCGCGTCGGCGAAGCCCGCGACCGTGCCGGACGGGTCGGCGGGGCGGTGCTTCGACACCGCGTACACGGTGCCCGAGGTGCCGAGGCTGAGCACGGGGTGACCCGGGCGCAGCCCGAGACCGAGCGCGGCGGCCGCGTTGTCACCGGTGCCGGGGGCGACCAGGGTGCCCTTGGAGAACGGCAGGTCATGGCAGTCGCGCACCGTCCCCGCCACCTCGCCCGGCCGCACCACCCGGGGCAGCATCGCCGGGTCGAGCCCGACGTGCCGGAGGATCTCCTCGTCGTACGACTCGGTCCCCGACGCCCACCAGCCCGTGCCGGAGGCATCGCCCCGGTCGGTGGTGCCCTGCCCGGTGAGCCGCTCGGTGAGGTAGTCGTGGGGGAGGCGCACGGCTGCCGTGGCGCGCACCGACTCCGGCTCGTGCTCGGCGAGCCACGCCCACTTCGTGACCGTGAAGGAGGCTCCGGGCACGCTGCCGGTGCGCTCCGCCCAGGCCTTCGGACCGCCCAGTTCCTCGATCAGCCGGGTGGCCTGCGGCGCGGAGCGCACGTCGTTCCACAGCATCGCCGGGCGTACCGGCTCGCCCTGGGCGTCCAGGGTGACCAGCCCGTGCTGCTGGCCGCCGATCGACACGGCCGCCGCCTCACGGGCCGCGTCCCCGCACTGGCGCAGCGCCTCGCCCAGGGCGTCCCACCACTGGCGCGGGTCGCTCTCGCGGCCCGCACCCGAGGAGACGGTGTGCGGCGCCTGGCCGCTCGCGACGATCCGTCCGGTGGACACGTCGACGACCAGTGCCTTCGTGGACTGGGTGGACGTGTCCACGCCGACGACGAGCGGACCCTCGGCTGCTGACATCGGGCTCTCCCTGTTTTTTCCGCGGCTCTGCGGGCTCTGACCTGCTGTTTTCAAGGCTGTCCGGGGTGCGGTGGCCCGTACCCCACTCCTTCAGGGACATGTTGTCCCTTCCCAGAGCTGCGTGTGCATACTAATTTGTAAACCGCCATGACGAAATAGTCGCAGCGAAGCAACAAGGAGCCGCGTCATGAACTACCAGCCCACCCCCGAGGACAGGTTCACCTTCGGCCTGTGGACCGTCGGCTGGCAGGGAAGGGACCCGTTCGGCGATGCCACCCGCCGCGCCCTCGACCCCGTCGAGACGGTGCAGCGCCTGTCCGAGCTCGGCGCCCACGGTGTGACCTTCCACGACGACGACCTGATCCCCTTCGGGTCCTCGGACACCGAGCGCGAGTCGCACATCAAGCGCTTCCGCGAGGCTCTCGACGCGACCGGCATGAAGGTGCCGATGGCGACCACGAACCTCTTCACGCACCCGGTCTTCAAGGACGGCGCGTTCACCGCCAACGACCGCGACGTGCGCCGCTACGCCCTCCGTAAGACGATCCGCAACATCGACCTCGCCGCCGAGCTGGGCGCCGAGACCTACGTCGCCTGGGGCGGCCGTGAGGGCGCCGAGTCCGGCGCCGCCAAGGACGTGCGCGTCGCCCTCGACCGCATGAAGGAGGCCTTCGACCTCCTCGGCGAGTACGTCACCGAACAGGGCTACAACCTGAAGTTCGCGATCGAGCCCAAGCCGAACGAGCCCCGCGGCGACATCCTGCTCCCCACCGTCGGCCACGCCCTGGCCTTCATCGAGCGCCTGGAGCGCCCGGAGCTCTACGGCGTCAACCCGGAGGTCGGCCACGAGCAGATGGCCGGGCTCAACTTCCCGCACGGCATCGCCCAGGCCCTGTGGGCGGGCAAGCTCTTCCACATCGACCTCAACGGCCAGTCCGGCATCAAGTACGACCAGGACCTGCGCTTCGGCAACGGTGACCTGCGTGCCGCCTTCTGGCTGGTCGACCTCCTGGAGAGTGCCGGTTACGCAGGCCCCAAGCACTTCGACTTCAAGCCGCCGCGCACCGAGGACCTCGACGGTGTGTGGGCCTCGGCCGCCGGCTGCATGCGCAACTACCTGATCCTCAAGGAGCGTTCGGCCGCGTTCCGGGCCGACCCGGTGGTCCAGGAAGCGCTGCGCGCCTCGCGTCTGGACGAACTGGCGCAGCAGACCGCGGCGGACGGCCTCAAGGCACTGCTCGCGGACCGCTCCGCGTTCGAGGACTTCGACGTGGAGGCCGCCGCCCAGCGTGGGATGGCCTTCGAACAGCTCGACCAGCTCGCCATGGATCACCTCCTGGGAGCACGCGGCTGACCGCACGCACGCGTGCGTCACTCACGAGCCCGCTGGTGCACGTGAAGGGCCGTTCGTGACCGACCCCTGCGCGGAATGCTCCGGAATCATGCGATCCACGGCATGAGCCCGTATCAACCACCGCGCGGGGGTCGCGTCATGACCTCTGTGAGGCGACTCTGGTCGGTATGGCCATGCCGCCCGTACCGCCTCGACCGCCCGGGCCACCCGGCGCCGCCCCGCCTCCGGGAGGCGGCTTCGGACCACCACCTCCCGGAGACTTCGGGCATACGCCAGGAGGGGACTACGGGGGCTACGACCCGCCTCCGCGCCGGCGTCCCCGGCCGCTGTCCGTCCTGCTCGCCGTGATCGTGGCCGCCGGAGCGGTCGTCACCGTCGTGCTGATGACCTCCGGAGGACACGATTCGCCGGACAAGAAGGCGCCCGCGGCGAGCAGTTCGAGCACAAGCCGCGGGCCGTCCCTCACCTTGCCGACAAAACTTCCCACCAGCCTGCCGACCAGGCTCCCGACCGCGCTCCCGTCGAACTTCCCCTCGGAACTGCCGAGCGAGGTCCCCAGCGACATCGAGTCACTGCTCCCGTCCCTGTTCGGCTAACCGCCCCTGAGGCCGACGGACGGTCAGATGCCGTGCGGCAGCTTCAGGTACACCACGGTCGTCTCGATACCGCTGTCGACCAACCGCCCCTGCGCGTCGAACGCGCCCGCGCCATCCGTCATCCCGAAGTCGTTGTCGTTCACGAGGGCCAGCGTGTCGTGATCCACGCGCGCGATGCCCTCGATCTTCTGCGGTATCCCGGAGACGGTCCCCAGGTCGACGGCCAGCTTCTTGGCCAGCACCGGGACACCCGCGGCGGCGGGGTCGTCGAGCTGCTCCAGGGACGGGGACGTCGTGTCGTCGTCGTAGCGACCGCCCAGGATGTTCGACCGCCGGTCCAGCTTCACCACCTGCAACCGGGCCGCCTTGTCGGTGCGCTCCTCGACCAGGAGTCGGTCCCCGCCCAACGCGACCACGGAGGAGATCTTGAGCTCGGAGGTGTCGTCCTCGCCGGGGTCGACCACGTTCACCGGGTCGAAGCGGTACGCGTACTCCGCCGTGACCGCCTTCTTCTTCGTGGAGAAGCGCAGCAGACGGGTGTTGAGCGACGCGTCCCCGGCATCCCCGTCCGGCAGCGACAGCGGGCTCTGCAGGGCCATCACCAGGTCACCGCCCGGCAGTTGGGCCAGCCCCTCGAAACCGCGGTTGGTCTTCCGGTGCAGCAGCACCGCCGGAAGCGACTCCACCACCGGGTAGTCGGTCCCCGTCAGACGCAGCCCCTTGGGCACGTACCGCGTGAGCACCTTCCCGCGCGCGGAGACATGCACCAGGGAAGGCCCGTACTCGTCGACGAGCCAGAAGGAGCCGTCCCCGGCCCGCACGATGCCTTCCGTGTCGAGACCCTTCGGGTTGTACGACAGTGCCGTCTGAGCGTCATAGGAGTACGGCGCCTCGTCGCGTCCCTGCTGGTTCGGCAGCCCGGTGACGGCCTTCCCTGAGGACGTGGTGATCGGGAGGGCGTCCAGGACCTTGACGGTGCTCCCGGAGACACGGATCTTCACGATCGCCGGGTCGAAACCGGGCACGGGGAAGGTGCGGCGCTTCGTCCCGCTCACCTTGATCTGACCGTTGGGCCCGCGGTCGGTGACCGTCCAGTACTCGCCCTTGCGGCCGGCGGGGTAGATGTCGCTGCCGATGCCGCCGAGGTCCACGCCCCGGTCGTCGGCCACCGTCCCGGGCAGCAGCGCGTTGCTGAACGCGCCGAGCGGGATGTCGCCCAGCGTCGCCGTACGCGTGACATGGGCGGCCTCGGCCTTTCCGGGGGCCGCCACGGCCGTACCGGCCGCCACGAGGGCGACTGCCACGGCGAGCGGGACACCCGCCGCGACGGGACGGCGGACGCGGCGCCGGACGATGGCGTGCGGGGACATCGGGCCTCCTGAGGACAAGTTCGCTGACAGCGGCCAGAGTTGGTCCTCATGCGGAACGGTGTTCGACGGTGAGGTGAATCAGGGGTGTCGACCGTTTGTCGGGCGAACGCGGCACTCGCGGTCGTCATCCGACATCGACACGAGCGTGTGCATCAGGCTCAGCCGCTGTGCCGTGGTCTGCCGGCGCGTGATGGTCCGCGGTACGGCACGACGCCCTCGTCGGCGTAGAACCTGATCGCGCTCGCGCTCAGGCCGGTGCGGTGGGCGACGTCGCCTATGGGTTAGAGCTGAGGACCGTTCACAGCCGCCACTCCGGGATCTCAAGCGACCTGAGAGTCAAGCGGGTTGGCCGCGTCGGGACGGGCTGTGCCGAACCACCTGGGGAGCGTGCCGAGCAGGTCCTCCTGGTCATCGCCGACCCACGCCACGTGACCGTCCGGCCGTAGAAGGACCGCGGGTGCGTTCAGTTCCTCGACGGTGTCGACCACGTGGTCGACGCGATCCGCCCAATCCGCGACCGAGAGACGGCCTGTCCGGTCGAGCAGGAGTCCTCGGCCGGTGTGCATCAACTCGTAGAGGCGGCCCTGCTTCAGCTGCATGTCCCGTAGGCGTCGGCCGAGCAGGTCGTGACCGTCGCCGAAGTCGTAGCGGACTCCTACGGCGGTGATCATCTCGGTCACGTACGTGTTCACCTCCTCGAAGTCCATGAGCGTGGAGAACAGCTCCCGTAGTGCCGTCGCACCCGGATCGGTCCCCAGGAGCGTGATCTGCGCGCGCGTGTTGGCGATGACGCGGGCGCCCACCAGGTGTCGCTCCGAGTGGTAGCTGTCCAACAGCCCTTCCGGGGCCCAGCCGTTGACCGCGGCGGCGAGCTTCCAACCGAGGTTGAAAGCGTCCTGCACCCCGAGGTTGAGCCCTTGCCCGCCGGCCGGCGGATGGATGTGCGCCGCGTCGCCCGCCAGCAGGACCCGGTCGACCCGGTAGTGCTCGGCCTGCCGGGTGGCGTCGCCGAACCGGGACATCCAACGGGGCGTGTGCACACCGAAGTCGGTGCCCGCGACGGCCCGTAGCTGCCGCCTGAACTCGTCGAGGGTCGGGGTGGCCGCGCGATCCTCGGCGACGCCGTCGGCGGGCACGACGACGCGGTACACGCCGTTCTCGCCCGGACTGACCCCGAACCGCAGCTGGGTCTTGCGGACCTCCTCGACGACGGCGGCGATCGTGGCCGGGTCCTCGGTCGCCTCCATCTCGCCCAGCAGCGTCTCGACCGTCGCGGGCTCGCCGGGGAAGCCGACGCCGAGCAGCTTGCGTACGGTGCTCCGGCCGCCGTCACAGCCGACCACGTAGCGCGCACGCAGCTGCGAGCCGTCCGCCAGGCCGACGGTGACTCCGTCCTCGGTCTGACTCAACCCGGCCACTTCGAAGCCGCGCCTGATGTCGGTACCGAGTTCAACGGCGCGCTCGGCGAGCAGCCGCTCGGTGACCGGCTGGGGGGTCGCGACGCCGTAGGGATGAGCCGTGTCCAACCGCTCGGGCCACGGCTTGATGATGCCCCCGAAGAGACCGCCCGCCTGGAACTTCTCACTCACCGCGAGGAACCGGTCGAGAAGACCGCGCTGGTCCATGATCTCGACACTCCGCGCGTGCAGCCCCTGCCCACGGGACTCCCCGGTCGGCTCGGTCAACTTCTCCAGCACCACCACGTGCACGCCGTGCAGCCGCAACTCACAGGCCAGCATCAGGCCGGTCGGTCCGCCGCCGACCACGATCACGTCAATCATCAAGAACGCCCATCCCACGAGATCGGTCTCCGGTGGGCCACTTCGTGGACCTGCACATCACGATCTTTCGTTTCCGCAGGTCCTGGCCTCGGTCGGCCATTTTGTGGCACGACCGGGGCCTTGCCGCAAGCCCCTGGGTGAGCTATACCTTGGGTGTGGCGAGGAGTGCGTGAACTCCTCGCCTTCGTGTTTTCCGAGTGGTTCTCCGCAGGCTCGATGGCCGGCGATCTGGCCGGTGAGGGTGTCGTCAACCCCCCTGGGTGGATCAGGCTTTCCCCCGTAGGGACACGGGTGGTGCCGCCATGGTCGCGAACGGTCACCGATTCGTACGTTTGCTCAGGTCAGCCCGTTGCCTGAGTGACCCGGAGACCGGACATGTCCCAGACCACCGCAGTAGTCGAAGCGCACGATCCCGGGAATGCCGTGGCGGCGCCCCCAGGGAGCGAGTTCGCGCCCCTTCTGCGCATGGTCAAGGGCCGGGGACTACTGGAACGGCGATACGCCTGGTACGCACGCTGCATCGCCGCCAACGCCCTCGCACTGGCCGGGATCGCCACCGGCATCGTCCTGATCGGCGACTCCTGGCTGACGCTGCTCCTGGCACCGCTGCTCGCGGTGTTCGGCGCCCGTACGGCCTTCATAGGCCATGACGCCGGCCACTCGCAGATCGCCGGCGGCAGGACCGTCAACCGGGTCATCGGACTGATCCACGGCAACCTGCTGCTGGGGATGAGCTACTCCTGGTGGAACGACAAACACAACCGCCACCATGCGAACCCGAACCACATCGACAAGGACCCGGACGTCGTCGCCGACATCCTCGTCTTCACCGGCGAGCAGGCCAGGCACCGTTCCGGATTCCGGCGCTGGCTCACCAGCAACCAGGCCTGGCTTTTCTTCCCGCTAACCCTGCTCGAAGGCATCGCCCTCAAGGTCCACGGCTTCCAGGATCTGCGGCGCCAGCCCCGACAGGAGCGGGCCGTCGAGGGCGCCCTTCTGGTGGGCCATGTCGTGGCCTACGCGACCCTGCTGCTCATATCGATGTCCCCGGGGAAGGCACTCGCGTTCGCCGCGCTGCACCAGGCTCTCTTCGGGCTGCACCTGGGCCTGGCCTTCGCGCCCAACCACAAGGGCATGGAGATGCCGGACCCGGACGGTGAGCGATGGGGGCATCTCCGCCGTCAGGTGCTCACCTCACGGAACATCCGCGGCAGCGTCCTCACCGACTGGCTCCTCGGCGGGCTCAACTACCAGGTCGAGCACCACCTCTTCCCGAGCATGCCGCGTCCCCATCTGCGCCGGGCACAGCCCCTGGTGCGCGCTCACTGTCAGGATGTGGGTATCCCCTACGTGGAGACGGGGCTCGTCGACTCCTACCGGCAGGCCCTGCGCCACCTCCACGAGGTGGGAGAGCCGCTGCGGAGGGAGCGGACGGAGTGACGGAGACGCCGACAGCCCGGTACCAGTAGGGGAAGCGCCTCAGGGATGTATCAGGGTCGCGATCCGGAACTGTACGGAGCGCGAACCCGTTTTCAGATCAGAGAGCGGCTGCGGCCGCGGAGGAGGCGACACATGTCGAAGAACGCGAAGATCGCCGTAGGGGGTGTGGCGGTCGGACTGATCCTGTTGATCTGGCTGCCCTGGTGGGTCTCATTCCTGATCGTCGTGGGAGTGCCGACGGCCGCATATCTGACGCTCGACCCCTCGCAGCGGCGCAGGCTGCGTCGCGTGGCAGGCAAGGAGATCGGGCGCTGACGCACCACCGATGCCCCACGGCGTCGCCGCCCGGGGCACGGGAGCGGAGCACGATGCCGCCCGCGGGACTGCCGAGAGCAGCCTCGTGGGCGGTGCTCGGCCGAGGGCTGGCCTCAGGCTGACAAGGGCTGGCCTCAGGCTGAGGAGAGCGCCCTTTTCGCGCGGTCCCGGGACGGCTGACGGTCGTCTTCGCTACGGGCGGGCGTGACCTGGAGCTCGTCGGACCCCGCGGGGCCTGCTCGATCGAGGCCCCGCGCGCAAAGGCTCAACTCGGGCGTACGGCAAGCTTGTCGAGCGCTTCCAGCAGACCCGGGAGTTCGGGACCCCGGCCCACCGGCAGGACCTCGCCGGGTTCGTCGTCGAGCAGGACGAACGCTATGTCGTCGGTCCGGGCCACCAGCGACCAGCCGGGACCGTCGGCGCGCAGTGTGCGTGCATCGCCCGGGGCGAAGGAGGATCTGACGCGGCCCAGGGGCGGTGGGGCGTCGATGTAGGCGCGGATCTCCGTCAGTACGCGGCGGATTCCACTGTGGCTCGGCTGAGGGCCTTCCGTGGGGCTGCTGTCCGCCCCGGCGCCGGTCGACGGCGTCCCGTCCGCCTGATCCGTATCCGTCCGATCCGCTTTCCCGGGCTCGTGCGCTTCCCGCCGCCCGGCCGCCTTCTCCGACTCGTCCGCTGTCCGCGCCGCGTCCGTCTCCTCCGACGCGTTCGTCTGCTCCGACCTGTTCGTCTTGGAATCCGACCCGTTCGTCTTGGAAGCGGTGGCCGAGGCGGTTTCGGAGGGCGCGGCCTTGTCCGTCTTCGGCGCCTCGGCAGCCTCGTCCTGCGTCGAGAAGGTCGAGTCGTCGATCTGTTCCCGCCAGGTGGCCCACTGGAGCGCGATCTCGTCGGCACCCAGGCGTCGTTGTGCCGGACCCCAGGTGGTGGTGTCTGGCGGGGCCAGCGGTGGCCGGTCCACGAGGTCGGGGTCAGGGTCGTGCGGCGCGGGCACGTTGGGTGCCGCGACGGCGACGGCGAGCGGCCAGCCCGGCAGGGCGGCGACCACCGTGCGCTCGCTCGGCGACAGGTCGTACTCCATGCCGCAGTCCCAGGACGCGATGGCGACCGCGACCAGGGACACGTCGTCGATGACGACCGTCCATCGCGACCCGTCGCCGTCCTGGCCGAGCACCAGGCCGTACCCGTCGGCGAGCGGTGCCAACCCGAGCGCCGCACAGGCCTCCGGGTAGTCGTCGCCCAGCACGCTCGGGAACTTCGCCGGTGTCAGCAGCACCGCCGTGAGCACATAAAGCGCATCGTCCTCGGCGGCGACGGCCTCTTCATCCGTGTCGGCCATCCCAGCCTCCCCATCGTTCGTCCAACCGCGCGCACCCTAGTGTGCGCGGAAGCCGCTTGTCACGACTCCCAAGTACACCCGGAGCTGCAGTTTTCCGTCTGGACGGGGCGAAATGACCGCCGGTAACCCGAACTGTCAGGCCGCGGGGAGCCCGAGAAGCGCACGAGCCACCGCCCGCGGCGACTCGTCACGCTCCCTCGCGAGTGCCACGACGGCCCGGCATGCCAACTCGCTGACCCCGAAGGACAGCGCCTCCGGTGACACCCATCCCGCGGCCTCGTCGATGCGTTCCTGGTCGTCCTCCACGCGGGCCGAGACGTAGACGGCGGCGGCCTCGAACAGATTGTGCGGGCGTTGCTGCGGGCCGGTGCTCGCTTCCGTGCGCGTGGAGGTGAGAAATCTGGCGAAGGTCTTGCGGGGCCTGTCGAACATGCTGACCACCTTCCCCTGCGTGCTGTTCTGTCGCTGACCGTTCATCTACCGCCACCCAACGTAGAGTTGGAGTTGCGGCGACAGAAGAGGGACGGCACGGTGAAGCGCGTCGGACGCCCCGCGCGGGGACGCGAGACGCGGCGGCCGTCGAGCGCGTCCGACGTGGTCCGCAGCCAGGTCGGTTCCGCCCGGCTCGCGGCTCGGGTGATCGTGAGGACGCCGCGCCGGAAGGAATCACACACCTCTTCGGCGCGCAGCGGCCGGTCACCGTCGAAGGAGCTGGCGGACGGCGCGTGACCCGCGCGTGGGTCAGTCCTCGCGTACGGCCAGTGCCAGGAAGCGGGCGTCCTCGTCGGCGTACGAGGTCATGCGCCACCCCGAACCGGCCAGCAGGGGGCGGAGATTGGGCTCCGCGCGGAGGTCGTCCGGTGTGATCTGCCGTCCCTGACGGGCGGCCAGCGCGGCCCGGCCGATCGGGTGGAACAGCGCCAGCGTGCCGCCGGGGCGCACCACGCGTGCCAACTCCCGTAGATTCGCCTCGGGTCGGGGCAGATGCGCGATGAGACCCGCTCCGAACACGGCGTCGAGTGACTCCGGCCGCAGCGGCAGCGCGGCCACGTCGGCGAGCAGCAACTGCCCCTCACGGTCGCGTCCGGCCCGTACGGCGGCCTCCAGCATGGCGGGGGTGAGATCGGCTCCGAGCACCACTCCGGACCGGCCCACGGCCTTACGGAGCGGCGGCAGCGCACGTCCCGTGCCGCAGCCCGCGTCGAGCACGCGATTTCCCTCGCGCAGGCCGAGTTCGGCGACCGCGGCGGCGTAGGCGGGGCCGTCGTCGGGGAAGCGGCTGTCCCAGTCGGCGGCGCGCGCGCCGAAGAACTCCTGGACACGTGTGTGGTCGTCGCTCATGTTCGGCATGATCCCTCACCGACACGGATGACGCTTCGGCGCACACGTTCGAGCGTCATCCGGTCGTTCAGACACCTCTCCGCGTCATATTGTGACGCCTTTCGAAATGCGCCCCCTTTGTGCACCCGTGCCCCTACTAGCGTCCCCTGGTCATGGGACACCTGGACCACGCCACCTTCGGCTGGCTGACCCCCGTGCTGTCATACGTGATGGCCTGTATGGGAGCCGCACTCGGGCTGCGCTGCACCGTCCGCGCGCTCGGCGCCACCGGCCGCTCGCGCCGCAACTGGCTGATCACCGCGGCCTCCGCGCTCGGCACCGGCATCTGGACCATGCACTTCGTGGCCATGCTCGGCTTCGGCGTCGGCGGCACCGACATCCGCTACGACGTGCCGTTGACCATGCTCAGCCTCCTCGTCGCCATGGTCGTCGTCTGTGCCGGCGTCTTCGCGGTCGGCTACGGCCGCGACCGGGGACGGGCGCTCATCCTCGGCGGCCTCACCACCGGACTGGGCGTCGCGAGCATGCACTACCTGGGTATGGCGGCGATGCGGCTGCACGGGCACGTGAGCTACGACCCGATGCTGGTCGGGCTCTCCGTCCTCATCGCCGTCGTCGCCGCGACCGCGGCCCTGTGGGCTGCCCTCAACATCAAGTCGCCTGTGGCGGTCACCGCCGCCTCGCTCGTCATGGGAGCGGCCGTCAGCAGCATGCACTACACCGGCATGTTCGCGGTGCGCGTGCATGTCACTCCCTCCGGGGCGGTCCTGCCCGGTGCCACGGCGATGCAGTTCATCTTTCCCCTCGCCGTGGGGCTCGGGTCGTACCTCTTCCTGACCTCGGCGTTCGTCGCTCTGTCGCCGTCGACGGGAGAACGCGAGGCCACCGCCTCGGCCCAGCGGCCGGTCGAGAGCGTCGCCCGCTGACCGCCCGTCGCCCGCACCGCACGACCCCGAATCACTTCCGAGCGAGGAGGCCATGCGTACCCCCCGTAGGACCCCGAAAGCCGGCGCCGAGACGCCGCCCGTGCGCGGTCGTCGCGCGCACGCCGGACCACCCGCCGACGAACTCTTCGACGAGCCCCTGGACGCCCCGCCGGAGGACATAACCCCGCGCGCGGGACGATGGCGAATGCGTCCACGCACCGTGCGGGCCAAGATCGTCTGCCTCCTGATGGTGCCGGTCGTCTCCCTGCTCGCCCTGTGGGCGTACGCCACCGTCAGCACCGCCCAGGACGTCTCCCGGCTGCGGCAGTCGCAGCGCGTGGACGCCGAGGTGCGCAGCCCCGTCACGGCTGCCGTCGTCGCGCTACAGGCGGAGCGATCGGCCGCCGTGCGCTACGCGACCGACCCCCACGCCGAACAGAGCGGGGACCTGAGGGGGCTGGCGGCGAACACGGACCGCGCGGTGTCCCGACTGCGGCTCGGCGACAGCGACACCGTCGCCGACGGCGAGGAACTGCCGCGCGGAGTCGGCCGGCGCCTGGAGGCCTTCGTCACCGGAGCCGAGCGACTGCGCTCACTGCGGGCCGATGTGCTCGCCCACCGCGCGGGATGGGACGAGACATACGGGCAGTACACGAAGACCATCTCGGCGGCCTTCGCCGTGGGCGGGGCCCTCTCCGGAGTCCAGGACGCCGAACTCGGGTCCGACGCGCGCGTGCTCCTCGAATTCTCCCGGGCCGGGGAATCGCTGTCCCAGGAGGACGCGATGCTCACCGGAGCCCGTCTCGACGGGCGCCTCGACGGGGAGCGGCTGAGGTTGTTCATCGGCGCCGTCGACACCCGCCGTACCCTCACCGAGTCCGCCGTCGCGGATCTGTCCGGCTCCGAACACGCCGCCTGGCAGACCCTCGCCGGCACCAGCGCCTACGCCGCGATCGGCGCCGTGGAGGACAAGGTCCTCAGTGCCACCTCGGGTACCCGGGCGATCGCTGCAGCGCCCGAATCCACCTGGAACAGTGCGCACGCACGCGTGCAGGACGGTATGCGCGCCACCGAGGCGGACGCGGGCGGCGGCGCGGACAGCGCCGATCCGTTCACCCGGGGGCTGCTGTCGTCGGCCGGTGCCGCCGTGCTGCTCGGTCTCGCCGCCGTCGTCGCGTCGCTCGTCATCTCGGTGCGCATCGGACGCGGTCTCGTCGTCGAACTCGTCAGCCTGCGCAACGACGCCCTGGGGATCGCCCGCCACAAGCTCCCCGAGGCCATGCGGAGACTGCGCGCGGGAGAGGAGATCGACATCCGCGCGGAGGCCCCGCCCGGGCCACCCGCCGAGGACGAGACCGGACAGGTCGCCGAGGCCCTGGGCACGGTGCACCGCGCCGCCCTGCGGGCCGCCGTCGAACGCGCCGAACTCGCCAGCGGCATCTCCGGGGTCTTCGTCAACCTCGCCCGCCGCAGCCAGGTCCTGGTCCACCGTCAACTCAGCCTGCTGGACAGCATGGAGCGCCGCTCCGAGGACCCGAACGAGCTGAGCGACCTCTTCCGCCTCGACCACCTCACGACCCGTATGCGACGGCACGCCGAAAGCCTGATCATCCTCTCCGGAGCGGCACCGGGCCGGGCCTGGCGCATGCCGGTCTCCCTGACCAATGTCGTCCGCGCGGCCGTCTCCGAGGTCGAGGACTACGCGCGCGTGGAGGTACGCCAACTCCCCGAGGCGTCCGTGGTCGGCGCGGCCGTCGCCGACCTCACGCACCTGCTCGCCGAGATCGTGGAGAACGCCGCCCAGTTCTCGCCGCCGCACACGCGCGTGCGGGTCACCGGCGAACCCGTCGGCAACGGCTACGCCGTGGAGGTCGAGGACAGGGGCCTGGGCATGGGCAAGGAGTCCCTGAGCGACGCCAACCGCCGCATCGAGCAGTCCGAGACCCTCGACCTCTTCGACAGCGACCGGCTCGGCCTCTTCGTGGTCAGCAGGCTCGCCGCCCGCCACGGCATCAAGGTGCACCTGCGGACCTCCCCCTACGGCGGTACGACGGCGGTCGTGCTCCTGCCGACGGCGCTGCTGCACGGTGGCGCGCTGGAACGCGCCACGCGCGCGGCGGCCGAGGACGGGGAGCGCGCCGTGGAACGCGAGTACGCGCGTGTGCCCACCGCGCCCCAGCACCAGGAGTCCGTCCCGGCCCCGGCCGACCGGCCCGCCCTCGCGGGCTCCGCCCGGGCCGCGGCGGCCCCGGCGAACGACACCCCGCCCCCCGGAGTCACCACCTTGCGACTGCACCGCCCGCCGGAGGACAGCGAAGGGACCGACGACCTTCCACGCCGCGTACGCCAGGCGCACCTCGCTCCCCAACTCCGGGAACAGCCCACCACGGAACGGGAACAGCCGCCGGCCACCCCGCGCGACGAGCACCGCACCCCGGAGGTCGTACGGGACCGGATGGCCGCCTACCGCGAGGGCTGGACGCGCGGCGGCGGCAGACAACCGGGCCGCGGCGCCAGCCCAAGCCCCGCGACGGGCAGAGACAGCAGCGAAGGAGACCCCGCGTGATCCAGGACCCGAGCATGAGAGCCGCGCAACGATCCGGCGAACTCGACTGGCTGCTGGACGACTTGGTGCTGCGCGTGGGCGAAGTACGGCATGCCGTGGTGCTGTCCAACGACGGCCTCGCCGTCGGCGCGTCGACCGACCTCGCGCGCGAGGACGCGGAACACCTCGCCGCCGTCGCCTCCGGATTCAACAGCCTCGCCAAGGGTGCGGGTCGGCACTTCGGCGCCGGGGGAGTGCGCCAGACGATGGTCGAGATGGACGACGGGTTCCTGTTCGTTGCCGCGGCCGGAGACGGCTCGTGCCTCGCCGTCCTCACCGCCGTCACAGCCGACATAGGCCTGGTGGCGTACGAGATGGCACGGCTGGTCAAGCGCGTCGGTGAGCACCTCTACACGCCGCCGCGCGTGGGTGCGCAGCCCCCCGTCGCCGGATGAGGCGAGAAGGCGATCCGCTCCGATGACCGAGGACACGACAGGCGACCGGCTCGAACCGGGCAGCCAGTGGTACGACCAGGAGGCCGGGCCTCTCGTCCGCCCCTACGCCATGACGGGAGGACGTACCAAATCAGGCCCTACGGGGGTGCGTTTCGACCTGATCGCGCTCGTCACGCTGGACATCGGCGCACCCGGTCTCGACGACGACACCGGGCTCGGGCCGGAACACCGGGCGCTCATCGACCTGTGCCGCCCGGAGACCCAGTCCGTCGCCGAACTCGCCGCCGGAGCCGACCTCCCCCTGGGAGTCGTCCGGGTGCTCCTGGGCGACCTCCTGGAGCTCGGCTGCGTCACCGTCAGCCGTCCGGTGCCGCCCGCGCAGCTGCCCGACGAACGGATTCTGCGCGAGGTGATCGAGGGACTACGGGCACTGTGATGAAACATCAGAAGCACGCGAACGCGTACGGCACCGACTTGTGCACCTTTTCGCGCACCGAACAGGTACGAGGCGGTCACATCGACAACAATGCGGTCCAACCACACGGAGCCGGGCCGCACTTGGGACGATGCACACCTACGGACGTCGAGCGTTGCCGGCACTCCCGAGAGAAGTGATCGATGGTCTCCGAGCACTCCGGCGCCGAGAGCGGTGACACGACCGCCCTGGCGTTGAAGATCCTGGTCGCCGGTGGGTTCGGCGTGGGCAAGACCACCATGGTGGGCGCGGTCAGTGAGATCAGGCCGCTCCGCACCGAGGAACTGCTCAGCGAAGCGGGCCAGTTGGTGGACGACACCGACGGCGTCGACCAGAAGGTCACGACGACCGTCGCCATGGACTTCGGCCGCATCACCATCAGGTCCGGGCTCTCCCTCTACCTGTTCGGCACCCCGGGTCAGGACCGCTTCTGGTTCCTGTGGGACGAGCTGTCGCAGGGTGCCTTGGGGGCCGTCGTCCTCGCGGACACCCGGCGACTCGAGGACTGCTTCCCCGCGGTCGACTACTTCGAGCACCGGCACATCCCGTTCGTGGTCGCCGTCAACTGCTTCGCGGGCGCCCGCGGTTACGGCGCCCTCGACGTCTCCCGCGCCCTGGACCTCGACCCGGGGACACCGGTCGTGCTCTGTGACGCCCGTGACCGCGACTCCGGGAAGGAGGTGCTGATCCGGCTCGTGGAGTACGCCGGGCGGATGCACACCGCCCGGATGCTCGACTCCGTGGGCTGACCCGCGGCGGCCCTCAGTCTGCGACGTCCTTCTGCGCCAGGACCTTCTCGACTGTTACGCGGACGAGGAGTTCGCCCGGCACCCCGTTGCGGGCGCCGAACTCCTCAGCGCGGTCCTCGCCCATGTAGCGGGCCCCGATCCGGGCGGCCCAGTGCCGGAGTTGGGCCGGATCCTCCGACAGATGGGCGCGCCCCTGGATGATCACGAAGTCGAAGGGCGGGCGATCGTCGTCCACACACAGGGCGACTCGCCCGTCACGGGCCAGATTGCGCCCTTTTACCGTTTCCTTCGCGGTGTTGAACACCACGTCGTCCCCGTCCAGCAGGAACCAGATCGGCGCCACATGTGGGCTCCCATCGGCGCGTACGGTCGACAGCTTGCCGGTGCGGGTGCCGTGCGAGACGAACGCCCGCCATTCCTCGTCGGTCATCTTCTGTGCCATGCCCCCATCCTCCTTGCCCGGGCGACGGACGTGGGGAAGGCTGACCGGAGATCAGGGAGACGTCACACGGGGAGGCCATGACATGGCGCAGAACCAGGGACTGAGCTGGCTGCTGGACGACCTGACCGAGCGTGTCGAGCACGTGCGCCACGCCCTGGTCCTGTCCAACGACGGTCTGGTGACGGGTGCGAGCACAGGCCTGCGCCGCGAGGACGCGGAACACCTCGCCGCTGTCTCGTCGGGACTGCACAGCCTCGCCAAGGGCTCGGGCCGCCACTTCGGCGCGGGCGGGGTGCGGCAGACGATGATCGAGTTCGACGACGCCGTCCTGTTCGTCACCGCTGCCGGCAGCGGCAGCTGTCTGTGCGTCCTCAGCGGCGCGGACGCCGACATCGGCCAGATCGCCTACGAGATGACACTGCTCGTCAACCGCGTCGGCGAACACCTCGGCGTGGACGCCCGGCAGCCCGAACGAACCCCCATCACGGACCTCTGACCTGCGAGTTCATCGAGCATCGCGGAGTTATCCACAGGCTTGCCACGAGATCCGCCGCAGCGATTACGTTTTGTTCATCGCGAACGCACACAGCGTGAGCATCGAACTCCGCGGGGGAGAACGACCATGGCAGGAAACACGATCACCAAACCGTCCGACCTCTCGTGCACGCCGAGTCGCGCGGCCCGTGAACTGGGCCTGAAGCGAGGTGATTTCGACCTTGCCGTCCATCTCGGACGCGTCCGCACCGTGCCGGACGAGGAGGGCGGCGGCCGACGGGTAACTCACGCCGAGATCGACCGACTGCGCTCGGCGGCCGGATTCCCCGACACCCTCCTCGAAGGCGTCAGGACGGTGGGCACCACGGAGGGCGCGGCCCTCATGGAGGTCACCCCGGCCAGGTTCACCCGCCTTGCCCGGCTGGGACTGGTGGTGCCGGTGAAGTTCTATCTCAACCGCTATCGGACCGTGGTCTGGCTCTATCTCGCTGAAGAACTACGGCAGTTCGCGGCTGACAAGAACCACACCTCACTGCTGAACGGCCGCACGCCCGAGCGCCTGCGCGACCAACTCCAGGAGGGCCTCGACCTACGGCCCCGCAACTGGCGCGGACGACATCTCGGGTTCCTGCTCCACCAGGCCGCCGACCCGTGGGAGCGCGCCGGCGCCCTGGCCGCGCTGCTGGACCCCGTCCAGGTCGCCGAAATCGTCCAGGACCCCTACGACCGCGCCCACTTGAACCGGTTCCGACCGGACCCGCCGGCCCACGGGGCTCCGGGCTCGGCCGCCGCCCGCCTCGCCGAGCGTATCATGACGGCGGACGACCCGGACGAGATCGGCTGGCTGCGCGCGGATCTGAGGCACGTGCTGGACGAGGCACGCAGCCATCGCCCGGCGCCCCGGCCCACTGGCGAATCGGCCGTACCCCGGCCGACCATCGAACCGACCGCATCGTCGCCCTCGCTGAGCGAGCGCCGGCCTGAACCGATGCCGGAAGTCGCCCCGACGCCGGATGCCGAACCGACACCCGAACCCGAGCGAGGACGCGGCATGTTGGGCTGGCTGCGCCGCAGAAGCGCGTGAGGGGTGCAGCGCCGACACGTCGGCCACAGCGACAGTGACCGGCATGCGGGAGCCGCGGCGCACACGCCCCCGAGAGTCTGCGGCACGCATGCCCCAAGAGGCAGCGGCACGCATGAACTACGGAGCACGCGTACCCGCTACAGCGCTCTGAACAGCCCTTCCTGGACGACCGAGACGAGCAGGCGTCCCTCCAGGTCGTAGATGCGTCCGCGGGCCAGACCGCGGCCGCCCGTCGCGATCGGGGACTCCTGGTCGTACAGGAACCACTCGTCCGCGCGGAACGGCCGGTGGAACCACATGGCGTGATCCAGCGACGCCATGTCGAAGTTCCGCGGTCCCCAGAGGGGTTCGACGGGGATCCGGACCGCGTCCAGGAGCGTCATGTCGCTGGCGTACGTCAGCGCGCAGGTGTGCACCAGCGGATCGTCGCCGAGCGGCCCGACCGCGCGCATCCACACCGCGCTGCGCGGCTCGGCGTCCTTGATCTCCTCGGCGCTCCAGCGCAGCCCGTCCGCGTACCGGATGTCGAAGGGCTGACGGCGTGCCATCCGCTCCAGCTGCTCGGGCAGCACGCCCAGATGAGCCCGGACCTCCTCCGACACCGTCGGCAGGGACTCCGGGTCCGGCACTTCCCTGGCCGGCAGCTGGTGCTCGAAGGGACCTTGCTCAGGCTTGTGAAAGGAGGCGGTGAGATTGAAGATCGTGCGGCCCTGCTGCACGCCGGTGACCCGACGGGTGGTGAACGACCGGCCGTCCCGCACCCGCTCGACCTGGTACACGATCGGCACACCGGGCCGGCCCGGGCGCAGGAAGTACGCGTGCAGCGAATGCACCGGCCGGTCGCCCTCCGTGGTGCGCCCCGCGGCGACCAGCGCCTGGCCCGCGACCTGGCCGCCGAAGACCCGCTGCAGGGACTCGTGCGGGCTGCGGCCACGGAAGATGTTGACCTCGATCTGCTCCAGGTCGAGCAGGTCGACGAGCCGCTCTGCCGGGTTCGTCATGGGTGGCTTTCTCCTGTGCTCACAGCTGGCCGACGTCGGTGACACGGACGACCGCACGGCCCTCCGTGTCGGAGGCCGCGAGATCGATCTCCGCGCTGATGCCCCAGTCATGATCGCCGTTCGGGTCGGCGAAAATCTGCCGAACGCGCCACAGGCCGTGCTGCGGCTCCTCCTCGATGAGCAGGAGCTTGGGCCCGCGGGCGTCGGGGCCCGTGCCGAGGTCCTCGTACTCGTCCCAGTACTTGTCCATGGCCTCACCCCAGGCGTCCGCGTCCCAGCCGGACTCGGCGTCCATCTCGCCCAGCTCGTCGACGTTGTCGAGGGCGGCGAGTTCGACGCGGCGGAACATGGCGTTGCGCACCAGGACCCGGAAGGCGCGCGCGTTCGCGGTGACCGGCTTGACCTGGTCGGCCTTCTCCTGGGCCTCCTCGGCGGTCATCTCCGCCGGGTTGGCCAGCTGCTCCCACTCGTCCAGCAGGCTGGAGTCGACCTGGCGCACCATCTCGCCCAGCCAGGCGATCAGATCCTCCAGGTCCTCGGACTTGAGGTCGTCCGGGACGGTGTGGTCGAGGGCCTTGAAGGCGCCGGCGAGGTAGCGCAGCACGATGCCCTCGGTGCGGGCCAACTCGTAGTAGGAGGTCAACTCCGTGAAGGACATGGCCCGTTCGTACATGTCGCGGATCACGGACTTCGGCGACAGCGGGTGGTCACCGACCCACGGGTGGCTCTTGCGGTACGTGTCGTAGGCGTGGAAGAGCAGCTCCTCCAGCGGCTTGGGGTAGCTGACGTCCTGGAGCCGCTCCATGCGGTCCTCGTACTCGACGCCGTCCGCCTTCATCGCGGCCACGGCCTCGCCACGCGCCTTGTTCTGCTGGGCAGCGAGGATCTGGCGCGGGTCGTCCAGCGTGGACTCGACGACGGACACCATGTCCAGCGCGTACGACGGGGACTCGGGGTCCAGCAGTTCGAACGCGGCGAGGGCGAAGGTCGACAGCGGCTGGTTCAGGGCGAAGTCCTGCTGCAGGTCGACCGTGAGGCGCACGATGCGGCCCTCGGCGTCCGGGGTGTCGAGTTTCTCGACGATGCCGCCGTCCAGCAGCGAGCGGTAGATCGCGATCGCGCGCCGGATGTGCCGCAGCTGCTGCTTGCGCGGCTCGTGGTTGTCCTCCAGGAGATGCCGCATCGCGTCGAAGGCGTTGCCGGGGCGGGCGATCACCGACAGCAGCATCGTGTGCGTGACGCGGAAGCGGGAGGTGAGCGGCTCCGGCTCGGAGGTGATGAGCTTCTCGAAGGTGCCCTCCGTCCACCCCACGAAGCCCTCGGGCGCCTTCTTGCGGACGACCTTCCGGCGCTTCTTCGGGTCGTCACCCGCCTTGGCGAGCGCCTTCTCGTTCTCGACCACGTGCTCGGGCGCCTGGGCGACCACGAGCCCCGCCGTGTCGAAGCCGGCGCGTCCGGCGCGGCCCGCGATCTGGTGGAACTCACGGGCACGCAGCGTGCGCACCCGGATGCCGTCGTACTTGGCGAGCGCCGTGAACAGCACCGTGCGGATGGGCACGTTGACGCCCACCCCGAGCGTGTCCGTACCGCAGATCACCTTCAACAGGCCCGCCTGTGCGAGCTTTTCCACCAGCCGCCGGTACTTGGGCAGCATGCCGGCGTGGTGGACGCCGATGCCGTGCCGTACGTAGCGGGACAGATTGCGGCCGAACTTGGTGGTGAAGCGGAAGTTGCCGATCAGCTCGGCGATCTGGTCCTTCTCCTCGCGCGAGCACATGTTGATGCTCATCAGCGCCTGCGCCCGCTCCACGGCCTGCGCCTGTGTGAAGTGCACGATGTAGACCGGCGCCTGCCTGGTCTCCAGCAACTCGGTCAGTGTCTCGGTGAGCGGGGTCAGCTTGTACTCGTAGGACAGCGGCACCGGCCGGGTCGCCGAGCGGACCACCGACGTGGGGCGCCCGGTGCGCCGGGTGAGGTCCTTCTCGAACATCGCGACGTCGCCGAGCGTGGCCGACATCAGGATGAACTGCGCCTGCGGCAGCTCCAGGATCGGGATCTGCCAGGCCCAGCCGCGGTCCGCCTCGGCGTAGAAGTGGAACTCGTCCATGACGACCTGACCGACGTCCGCGTGCTTGCCGTCGCGCAGCGCGATCGACGCGAGGACCTCGGCGGTGCAGCAGATGATGGGCGCGTCCGAGTTGACGGACGCGTCGCCGGTCAGCATGCCGACGTTCTCGGTGCCGAACATCTTGCACAGCTCGAAGAACTTCTCCGAGACCAGCGCCTTGATCGGGGCGGTGTAGAAGGTGACCTCGTCCCGGGCGAGCGCGGCGAAGTGCGCACCGGCGGCGATCATGCTCTTGCCGGAGCCGGTGGGCGTCGACACGATCACGTTCGCACCGGAGACCACCTCGATCAGCGCCTCCTCCTGATGGGGGTAGAGCGTGAGACCGCGCTCCCGGGCCCACGACTCGAAGGCTTCGTAGAGGGCGTCGGGATCTGCGGTCGGCGGCAACTGGTCGATGAGGGTCACGACCCCATCTTGCCTGTCCGCCCGGCCGATGGGGGAATCGGCTGCGAGGACGAAGATCGCTACCGCTACGCTGTGTCGCCGACGGAGTGTCAGGGCGCCCGAGCAACTGACCGGCGGCGTAAGAGGAATGGGGCGGGGAACGGCCATGATGGGACCAGCACACTCACTGTCGGGAGCGGCGGCCTGGCTAGGCGTCGGAGCCGCGACCGCGGCAGCCGGGCACCCGATGCCCTGGCCGGTGATCCTGGTCGGTGCCCTGATCTGTGCCGGTGCCGCGCTCGCCCCGGACCTCGACCACAAGGCGGCCACCATCTCGCGGGCCTTCGGACCTCTCTCCCGGGGCCTGTGCGAGATCGTCGACAAGCTCTCCTACGCCGTCTACAAGGGCACCAGGAAGCAGGGCGACCCGCGTCGCTCCGGTGGGCACCGCACCCTCACGCACACCTGGCTGTGGGCGGTCCTGATCGGGGCGGGCAGCTCGGCGGTGGCGCTGGTGGGCGGTCGCTGGGGCGTGCTGGCGATCCTCTTCGTGCACATGGTGCTGGCCATCGAGGGTCTGCTGTGGCGAGCGGCCCGCGGCTCCAGCAGCGACGTCCTGGTGTGGCTGCTGGCAGCGACCAGCGCGTGGATCCTCGCCGGCGTGCTGGACAAGCCGGGCAACGGTTCGAACTGGCTGTTCACGGAGCCGCACCAGCAGTACCTGTGGCTGGGCCTGCCGATCGTGCTGGGTGCGCTGGTGCACGACATCGGGGACGCGCTGACCGTGTCCGGCTGCCCGATCCTGTGGCCGATCCCGTTGGGACGCAAGCGCTGGTACCCGATCGGGCCGCCGAAGGTGATGCGGTTCCGCGCGGGCAGCTGGGTCGAGCTGAAGGTGCTGATGCCGGTGTTCATACTCCTCGGGGGAGTGGGCTGCGCGGCGGCGCTCAACGTGATCTGAGGCCCGGCTTCAGTCCCGGGGCCGGCGCTCGTGCACACACCACCCGCGCCGGCTCACGTCCCCGTGACGGCTCACGCCCCGCCGGAACCACCGGGGCCACCGGAACCGTCGGAGCTCTCGCCCGCCCCGCCGCCGTAGCGCCGCTCGAACTGGGCGATGCGGCCCTCCGTGTCCACCGTCCGCGCCTTGCCGGTGTAGAAGGGGTGGCTCTCCGAGGAGATCTCCACGTCCACGACCGGGTA
This sequence comes from Streptomyces sp. NPDC096013, assembly GCF_044763565.1. Lineage (NCBI taxonomy): Bacteria > Bacillati > Actinomycetota > Actinomycetes > Kitasatosporales > Streptomycetaceae > Streptomyces > Streptomyces sp. NPDC096013. Next base: position 154,024 of record NZ_JBIWGK010000008.1, read on the forward strand.
GGTCTGGCCGTCGTCCCACTCGATGGTCCGCTCGCTGGTCGCGGTGGACCGGGTCAGGAAGGCGTATCCGGCGGCGCGGTCCCGGAAGACCACGGGGTGGTAGTCAGGCTGCTTGTCCTGCTGCATGGCTGCTCCTCCTGCGGTGGTGCGATGGACGGCGAAGGGGCGGCGAGGTCAGCCGTAGAGGGAGTCCTCGTCCTCGTCGACGATGTGCATCGCGGCCTCCTCGGCGGACGCGGCGGCACCGTCGATGCCCACGTCGGTGGCGACCAGGGCGCTCTCCTCGTCCTCGTGCGCACCTTCGTCCGGCGCCACGAGCCGGCCCGAGCGGGTGTCGCCGACCTCGATGTCGAGGAGTTCGCCATCGGTGTCCTCGGAGTCGCCGATGCCGTCGCCGTCGGACATCGCGAGGTCCGGGATCTCCTCGGCGAGGCGCTGGTCAAGGGTCTCCCCGTGCTCGCGCCCGGCGGCCGTGACGTCGTCGCGTTCCACCGCCCAAGGGCGCTCCGGCGGGGACCAGCCGCGGTCGAGGGGGTCCTCGACACCGTCGGCCACCAGGGTGTCCTCACCGTCGAGCAGACCCGCGTCGTCCTGTACCTCGGACCCGTCGGGCTGGTAGACGTCGTCTCCCCATCCGTCGGCGCTGTTCACGGATACCTCCAGGTGATGGGGACCGCCCCGTTCTCCCCCACCCTTCCACCCCTCCTTCCCCCCGCGCAACGGCACGCATCCGCCCCGGCACGCCAAGACGCCCCAAAAGGGGCGCGGGGAACGGCGCGCCCGGCCCCCACCAACCGGCAGATCAGTCACAACCTCTCCGACCGGCCCCCACCGACCGACAGATCAGCCACAGCCCCTCCGATCAGCCCCCCACCGGCCCACAGGTCCGCCGAACCCCCGACCGGCTCCCTCACCGGCCCGCACCCCAGTCCCGGTCGACCAGCGGAGCTACCCGCACGCCGCTCCCGGTCGACCAGCGGAGCCACCCGCACCCCACTCCCGCTCAACCAGCGGAGCTACCCGTGCCACGACCGCCAAAGCGCCGCATACGCCCCCTCCGCCGCCACGAGTTCGTCATGGCTGCCCAGCTCACTGATCCGCCCGTCCTCGACGACGGCGATGACGTCCGCGTCATGGGCGGTGTGCAGCCGGTGCGCGATCGCGACGACCGTGCGGCCGTCGAGGACGCGGGCCAGGGACCGTTCGAGATGACGAGCCGCACGCGGATCGAGCAGCGAGGTCGCCTCGTCGAGGACCAGCGTGTGCGGATCGGCCAGCACCAGCCGGGCCAGCGCGATCTGCTGGGCCTGGGCCGGGGTCAGCACGAGCCCGCCCGAGCCGACCTCGGTGTCCAGGCCGTCGTCCAGCACCCGCGCCCACCCGTCCGCGTCGACCGCACCCAGCGCCCCCCACAGCTCCGCGTCCCCCGCGTCGGTCCGGGCGAGCAGGAGGTTGTCGCGCAGGGAACCCACGAAGACGTGGTGCTCCTGGTTGACGAGGGCCACATGGGAGCGGACGTGTTCCGCGGTCATCAGGGAGAGTTCGGCGCCGCCGAGGGTGATCCGGCCGTCCCGGGGCGCGTAGATGCCCGCGAGCAGCCTGCCCAGGGTGGACTTGCCCGCGCCCGAAGGGCCGACCAGGGCCAGCCGGGTGCCGGGCGCGACCTCCAGGGACACCTTGCGGAGCACGTCGACGCCCTCCAGGTAACCGAAATGCACCCGGTCCGCGTGCACGTCCCGGCCCTCGGGCGACAGCGCGGCGTCCCCGGCGTCGGGCTCGATGTCGCGGACGCCGACCAGCCGGGCCAGCGAGACCTGGGCGACCTGGAGCTCGTCGTACCAGCGCAGGATCAGGTTCACCGGGTCGACGAGCATCTGCGCGATCAGGGCACCCGTGGTCAGTTCGCCCACCCCGATCCAGCCCTTCAGGACGAACGCCCCGCCGAGCATCAGCACCGAGCAGAGCACGGTGACGTGCGTGGCGTTGATGACCGGGAAGAGCACGGACCGCAGCCAGAGGGTGTAGTTCTCCCAGGCGGTCCACTCCTTGACGCGGCGCTCGGAGAGGGCGATGCGCCGGTCGCCGAGACGGTGCGCCTCGACGGTGCGTCCGGCGTCCACGGTCTCGGCGAGGGCCGCGGCCACGGCGGCGTACCCGGCGGCCTCGGAGCGGTAGCCGGCCGGTGCGCGCTTGAAGTACCAGCGGCAGCCGATCACCAGCACCGGCACCGCGATCAGCACGGCTGGGGCCAGCGGCGGCACGGTGACGACCAGTCCACCGAGCAGCAGCGCCGCCCACACCACGCCGATGGCCAGTTGCGGTACGGCCTCGCGCATCGCGTTGGCGAGCCGGTCGATGTCGGTGGTGATACGGGACAGGAGGTCACCGGTGCCCGCCCGCTCCAGGACGCCCGGGGGCAGTCCGACCGACCGTACGAGGAAGTCCTCGCGCAGGTCGGCCAGCATCCGTTCGCCGAGCATCGCGCCGCGCAGCCGCACCTGCCGGATGAACACGGCCTGGACGGCGAGCGCGACCACGAACACCCCGACGGTCAGGCCGAGATGAAGCTCCCGCGCCCCGTCCGACACCCGCTCGACGAGGTCGCCGAGGAGGTAGGGGCCGACCATCGAGGCGATGACGGCGACCGTGTTCACGGTGACGAGGAGGAGGAAGGCACGGCGGTGCCGTTGGAACAGTTCGGACACGTAGGCGCGTACGGTCGCGGGGGCGCCGACCGGCAGGGTGCTCGCCGTGGTCGGGGCCGCCGGGTCGTAGGCCGGGGGCGCCACGCCGATCATGCGCTTTCCTCGATTTCTTCCAGTGCGCTCCGCAGAGCGGCTTCGTCGTCCAGGTCGTTGTCGTCGCCCAGGGCGTCGCGGAGCGGAGCTTCACGGTCGTCCGAGGCGCCCCGATGAGAAGCAGCCTCGCCGTTGTCCGAGGTGCCGCGCCGCAGAGCCTCGCCGTTGCCCGAGACGCCCCGGCGCGGACCCTCGCCATCGCCCAAGGCGCCTTGGAGCGGCGCATTCCCGTCGCCCGAAGCACCCCGAAGAGGAGCCTCGTCATGGTCCGACTCGCCCCGCAGGGAACTCTTTTCACCGTCCAGGTCGCCACGCGAAGCCGTCTCGTCCTCCGTCTCGCGCGTGACCACCACCCGGTACCGAGGTTCGCGCCGGAGCAGGTCGCGGTGTGTGCCGACCGCGACCGCCTTGCCCTCGTGGACGAGCACGACGCGGTCCGCGTGGTCCAGGAGCAGGGGCGAGGAGGTGAACACCACGGTGGTCCGACCGGTCCTCAGCTCCCGTACGCCGTCGGCGATCCGGGCCTCGGTGTGGGAGTCGACGGCGGAGGTCGGTTCGTCCAGGACGAGGACCTCCGGGTCCGTGATCAACGACCGTGCCAGGGCGAGCCGTTGGCGCTGGCCGCCGGAGAGGGAGCGTCCGCGTTCGGTGATGCGGGCGTCCATCGGGTCGTCGGCGCCGAGCGAACCCTGCGCGAGCGCCACCAGCACATCCCCGCACTGCGCGGCGGCCAGGGCCTCCTCCGCGCCGACCGCACCCGATGCGGGCACGTCGAGGAGTTCACGCAGCGAACCGGACAGCAGCACCGGGTCCTTGTCCTGGACGAGGACGGCGGTGCGGGCCGAGTCGAGGGGTAGCTCGTCGAGCGGTACGCCGTCCAGGAGCACGGAGGTGCCCGCCTCGGCGGGGTGTCCGCCGAGTCGTTCCGCCAGCCGGCCGGCCGCGTCCGGGTCGCCGCACACCACGGCGGTGAGCAGGCCGGAGGGGGCGAGCAGCCCGGTGTCGGGGTCGAACAGATCCCCGCTCGGCACCTCGGCGGCGCGCGTGCCCACGGTGTCGGTGACCCGTTCCAGGGACAGCACGCGTGCGGCGCGCCTGGCCGAGGGCCGGGAGAAGGAGTACGCCATGGCGATCTCCTCGAAGTGCCGCAGCGGATAGGACATGATCATCACCGCGCTGTAGACGGTGACGAGTTCGCCCACGGTGATCCGGCCCTGGCGGGCCAGGTGCACCCCGTACCAGACGACCGCGATCAGCAGCAGGCCCGGCATCAGCACCTGGATCGCGGAGATGACCGCCCACATCCGGGCGCTGCGCACGGCCGCGTGGCGGACCTCCTGGGAGGCGCGGCGGTAGCGGTCGAGGAACAGTTCCTCACCGCCGATGCCGCGCAGCACCCGCAGTCCGGCGACGGTGTCGGAGGCCAGCTCGGTGGCGCGGCCCGCCTTCTCGCGCTGCACGTCGGCGCGCCGGGTGGCGCGGGGCAGCAGCGGCAGCACGGAGACCGCGAGCACGGGCACACCGATGGCGACGACGACACCGAGCGCGGGCTCGTACAGGTACAGGCCCACGCACGCGATGACGATGGTCAGCGCGGCGGCCAGGAAGCGGGAGAGCGCCTCGACGAACCAGCCGATCTTCTCGACGTCACCGGTGGACACGGCCACCACCTCGCCGGCCGCGACCCGCCGGGTCAGGGCCGAGCCGAGGTGGGCGGCCTGGCGGGCCAGCAGCTGCTGGACGCGGGCGGCGGCGGTGATCCAGTTGGTGACGGCGGCCCGGTGCAGGAAGGTGTCGCCCACGGCGATGCCCGCCCCGCACAGCACCAGGAGGCCGCCGGTCAGGGCCAGCCGGTTCCCGGAGCGGTCGACCACGGCCTGCACGGCGAACCCCACACAGAACGGCAGCGCGGAGACCGACACGAAGTGCAGCAGCCCCCAGGCCAGCGATCTGAACTGTCCACCGAGCTGATTCCGGCCGAGCCACCACAGGAATCGGGGCCCCGAGCGCGCGTCGGGCACACCCGGGTCGGGATACGGAAGGTCTTGAATCTGCATGACGTCCCAGTGGATCTTGTTCAGGCGGGAAGGGGATGAGGGAACGGGGGAGCGCGGCGACACACCGCGAGCGGAGTACGGCAACAAACCGTGAAAGGTTCGCGTCGCAGCGTGCTCGGAAGCAAGCGGTTTTCCTTGCCGGGGGTCAGAACCGGCGTTCACCCATCAGGGGTGAGATGTCCGTGACCTCACGTGATGGCATGGAATGCGGTGTGACCATGGCCCGATGCAGAGTGGCGGCACACGACGTGCGACGGTCGCGATGGCGGCTCTCGGTTCCCTCCTGACGATGACGACCCTGTCCGCGTGCGGCAGCGCGCACACCGGACACCCCGGCGGCAAGGAAGGAGGACCCGGCGCTCAGGCGACCCACCCGAGACCGGTCGTCACCCCCTCCGCGCCGACCCGCATCCCGGATGTGGGCGACCGGCTCCAGCGCGCCATTCCCACCGACACGACCCAGGTCCTCGCGGTGTACGGCGATGGCAAGGACTCCCCGAACTCCACCGCCGTCCTGTTCACCAAGAGCGGCTCGACCTGGGAGCGGATCGCCGACTGGCCCACGCACAACGGCAAGCGGGGCTGGACCACCGACCACCATCTCGGCGACGAGCGCAGCCCGGTCGGCGTGTTCACGCTGACCGCGGCGGGCGGTGTCCTCGACGATCCGGGCACGGCGCTGCCGTACACCCAGGACGAGTCGTTCGAGGCGCCGCGCGACTGGGACGAGTCGCACTGGCACGACTTCGACTACGTCATCGCCATCGACTACAACCGCGTCCCGGGCACCCCGCCCGACGACGCGGCGCAGCCCATGGGCGAGGACAAGGGTGGCGGGATCTGGCTGCACCTGGACCACGGCGGCGGTACGTCGGCCTGCGTCAGCATGTCCAAGGACGCGATGGAGTACCTGCTGCGGACCCTCGAACCGGCCCGGCATCCCGTGGTGCTGATGGGGGACAGGGTGGACCTCAAGGGGTAGAACACCGCCCATGAGAAGCCGGATAGTCATGTCCATGCTCGCCGGGGGAACCCTCCTGGCGAGCACCCTCCTCGCAGCGAGCCCGGCCCAAGCGGCCATAGCGAAAGCCCACGTGCCGGCCGCGCGAGCCCACGTGCCCGCCGTGCAAGCCCAAGTGCGTTCCTCGCAGGCCCAGTTGACCGCATTGACGGCGCACACGGTCACCGCGGAACCCCAAGTCGCGGACGTACCGGCCGAGTTCGGCACCGACTGGCACGACCCCCTCACCGCCGCCCCGCCCATCGCCAGACCCGCGACAAAGTCCTGCCAAGTCACCCTCGCCGACACCGAGTTCCGCGACTTCACCCCGTACAAGGGGACGTACACCCCGCCCAAGGCCTGCGGTGACCGCTGGAGCAAGGTCGTCCTGAGACTGGACGGGACGGTCGCCGGACGGCAATACGACCGGCTCGGCTATCTGCACGTCGGAGGTGTCGAGATCCTCCGTACTTCCACCCCCGAGCCCTCGCCCGACGGCATCAAGTGGTCCGTGGAGAAGGACGTCACGCGGTACAGCGCCACCTTCCGCAGCACGCAGGACGTCGAGATGCTCATCGGCAACGTCGTCGACAGCACCTACACCGGAGTCATCGGCGTCAAGGCCACGCTGACGTTCTACGAGGGCAGACCCCCGGCCGCACAAACTCCCGACCGCGTCCTCACCCTCGCCACCGACGCGACGCTCACCACCCCGCGCAACACCGAACGCATCGTCGCCGAGGTCTACGCCACCGGATCCGGCGGCGGCTGCGAGGAGTTCTGGTATCTCGCGGTGCCCGGCTCGGCGCCGTACTCCTGCCAGGCCGACAAGGGCCCCTACCGCGAGGTGCAGATCAAGGTCGACGGCCAACTCGCGGGAATCGCCGCCCCGTTCCCGAACGTGTGGACCGGCGGCTGGTCAAATCCCTTTCTCTGGTACGTCGTTCCGGCGCCGCGCGCCTTCGACGTGAAGCCGATCGAATACGACCTCACCCCCTTCGCAGGGCTGCTTAACGACGGCCGTCCCCACCACATCGACGTCTCCGTCGTCGGCGTGCCCGAGGGGCAGAGCGGGTGGAGCGCGCCGGTGAACGTGCTCGTCTGGCAGGACGCGCGGCGCGCCCACGTCCCCGGGAAGCTCGCCCTCGACAAGGCCGGTGAACTCGCCAACTCCTCGACGTACACGCCCGGTTCGGAGGAGCGCGTGGACACCGACGCGGGCCATCGGCTGACCACCGCCGGGTACGTCGACACCTCGCACGGGCGGGTGCGGACCACCGTCGACCGGACGCTCGCGAACACCTCCGTGCACCGCTGGATCGACGGCGAGAACATGGACGGCCTCGACGCGACCTGGACGGACGACGAGTCGGTGACCGTAGACGGGCGGGGGCCGGCGCGGACGACGGCCACGCACCGGACGTACACGATGAACGGCGCGACGACGATCGGGACGGACGACCGGCTGCGTACCGTACTCACGCTCGGCGACCGGGCGGCGGTCGTCGACACGCGCGACGGGCGGCGGACCGGGTGGTCGCGGCTCGACGACACCTACCGCGGGGACGCGACGTACACGCTGAACGTGCCGCGCGACCAGCGGCACGCGGTCGGGACGTCGAGTGAGCGCTATCGGCTGTACGGCTCGGGCGGTTGCTACGACCGTTCGCTGGCGACCGCGCAGGGGGTGCTCACCGAGGACCGCAGCGGCTGCTGACCTGCTGTGCGTGCGATGCGTCACTCGGGTGCGTGATTTACACGGCCGTCACACGGAGGTTTTCCGGACGATCAACAACGGCTTCAGAGTGTCCAGTCGGAAGCCGCTTTCCGCATCGCAGAAGTCGCCCCCTCATTCGACATCCGCGAGCGACCGTCCCCCCTCAAGGAGTGCCCGTGCCGCCGTCCGTCCCGCCCCTGCCGCGACGCGTCGCACGCATACTGCGTACCTCACTCTTCGCGCAGGTCGCCTGCGCGCTCGTCCTCGGCATCCTCGTCGGGAAGCTCTGGCCCGACGTGGCCACGGACCTCCAGCCCCTCGGCGACGGGTTCACCCGGCTCATCAAGACGATCATCTCGCCGCTCGTGTTCTGCGTGGTCGTCGTCGGCATCGCCAAGGCCGGTGACCTCAAGGCCTTCGGCCGGATCGGCCTCAAGGCGCTGATCTGGTTCGAGGTCGCGAGCACCGCCGCGCTGATCATCGGGCTCGTCCTCGCCAACGTGGTCCGGCCCGGTTCCGGGATGCACGTCGACCCGGCCACCCTCAACACCTCGGCGGTGGACGCGAAGACGGGCGGCGCCGCGCTGCCCTCGACGACCGAGTTCATCGTCAACTCGCTGCCCACCAGCTTCATCGGGGCCTTCGCCGAGAACTCGCTCCTCCAAGTCCTCATCCTGGCCTGCCTGGTGGGCGCCGCGCTGCTCCACCTCGGCCACACCAAGGTGCCGCAGGTGCTGCCCGCGATCGAACAGGCCCAGGAGATCATCTTCGCGATCGTCGGCTTCGTCATGCGCCTCGCACCGCTCGCCGTGTTCGGCGCGATGGCCGTCCTGGTCGGCCAGTACGGCCTCGGCGTCATGAAGACCTACGCCAAACTGATCATCCTCTGCTACGTCGCCGCCGCGCTCTTCCTCGCGCTGCTCGCCGTCGCGCTACGACTGGTCACCGGGCTCAGCCTCTGGAAGTTCCTCCGGTACATCCGGGAGGAGATGCTCCTCGCGCTCGGCACCGCCTCCACCGAGTCCGTCATGCCGCGCGTGATGCAGAAGCTGCGCAAGGCAGGCGCCCGGGACGACGCGGTGGGCCTGGTGCTGCCCACCGGCTACTCCTTCAACCTCGACGGCGCCTCCCTCTACCTCTCCATCGGCACGCTGTTCATCGCCCAGGCCGTCGGCGTCGACCTCAGCCTCGGCCAGCAGATCACCGTCGTCCTGGTGCTCATGCTCACCAGCAAGGGCATGGCAGGCATCCCCGGCTCGGCCTTCCTCGCCCTGTCCGCGACCGCGTCCTCGCTGGGCGCGATCCCGGCCGGCGCGGTCGCCCTGCTCCTCGGCGTGGACCGCATCATGGACTCGATGCGCGTCGTCACCAACCTCCTCGGCAACTGCGTCGCCGTCTTCGCGGTGTCCCGCTGGGAGGGCGCCCTGGACATCGAGCGGGCCAAGAAGGTCCTCGACGGCGAGTTCACGGACGCGGCGGAGGAGACCGCGGGCGACGACCAGGACGAGGCGAGGGTCCCCGCGCAGCTCGTCAAGGAGACTGCCTCAGAGGCCGGTTGAGGTTGATCGCGGCGGGCCGTGACTCCTGATCCGTCCGTACGGCGGGGGAGTGGCGGCCCGCTGTCCGTCGGCCCGCCTGTCCGTCGATACGGCGGCGGGGGAGCCGCCCCCGTTTCTCCGTCGGTACGGTGTCCTACGCGTCGATGTCCGGGAGGCCGACCGGGTACTCCTGGCCGAAGTCGGCCGAGCGGCTGACCGCCTCCCAGGTGGCCGCCTCCACGAGTTGGCCGCGAGAGTAGGCCTGCGCCATCTCGACGGCGTCGGCGCCCAGGAGAAGATGCGAGGGAAGCTTCGGCTCCTTGACGATGCGGACCAGGATCTCGCCGGCGCGCTTCGGGTCGCCGGCGGCGGTCACGGGGCCGTCGAAGAGGCGGACGAGCGCGCCCACGGTCTCGTCGTAGTCGGCCGGGACCTCCGGGATCCGCATCGACGAGCCGGCCCAGTCAGTGGCGAACCCGGCCGGTTCCACGACCAGGTACCTGATGCCGAACGGCGCGGTCTCGGCCGCGAGGACACGGGTGAAGCCGTCGACCGCGAACTTCGCCGCCTGGTACGACCCGAGCCCGGGCGTCCCCCCGACCCGGCCGCCGATGGACGAGAACTGTACGACGGTGCCCGCGCCCTGCGCCTTGAGGATCGGGAGCGCGGCCGTCGAGACGTTGTAGACGCCCCAGAAGTTCGTGTCGAACTGTCGGCGGAAGTCGTCCTCGGGTGTCGTCCCGACCGGCGAGACGTTGCCGTACCCGGCGTTGTTGACGACCACGTCGATCCGGCCGAAGCGGTCAACTCCCGCTTGCAGGGCTGCTGTTGCCGCCGACCGGTCGGTGACGTCGAGCGCGACGGGGAGCACGCGGTCGCCGTACTCCTTGACGAGATCGTCCAGCTGCTCCGGCCTGCGGGCCGAGGCGACGACCTGGTCGCCCGCTTCCAGAGCGGCGACGGCGAGATTGCGGCCGAAACCGCGGGACGAACCGGTGATGAACCATGTCTGAGTCATGGTGCTAGCAAAACACTGTTTCGTTATTAGTGCAACCGGGTTGCGCTATGCTCTGGGTCATGAGCACGCCCGTTCCCCAACGCGCCCGCAGTGCGGCGGCCAAGCAGCAGCGCGAGCAGGCGATCCTCGACGCCGCCCGGTCCCTCGGCGCCGAGCGCAGCGTGCGCGAGGTCACGCTCACGGACATCGCCGCCGCCGTGGGTATGCACAAGTCCGCCATGCTGCGGTACTTCGAGACCCGGGAGCAGATTTTCCTCGCGCTGACCGCCGAGGGCTGGCGCGAGTGGTCGGCCGAACTGCGCGCGCGGACCGGGGAGTTCACCGACGGTGACCCTGAGGCAGTCGCCGCCGTCATCGCGCGCTCGCTGGTCGCCCGGCCGCTCTTCTGCGACCTGCTCGCTCAGGCGCCGCTGAACCTGGAGCGCAATGTCTCGCTGGAGGCGGCGTACGCGTTCAAGACCGTCGCGCTCGGCGAAGTCGCCGCGCTGACAACGGAGTTGTGCCGACTGTTCGCGATCAGTGAGCGGGCGGCCGTCGATGTGATCGCCACGGCTACCAGCATGGCCGGAGCGCTGTGGCAGATGGCGGCTCCGGGTACGCGACTCCGTGAACTGTACGAAGCCCGGCCCGAGTTGGCGCACGCGCTGGTCGACGTCGAGCCCCAACTGACGCGCATCCTGGCCGCGTTGCTCACGGGGCTGTGCGCTGCGCCGGCGGATCGCTAGGGGCGCCGCTCACGGCGCCGGTGTCTGGAGCCTGGTGCCGAGTGCTGGCGAAACGGCTGCGGTAGTGCGTCGGTGTGGTGTCCAAGTGGCGGGCGAAGGCGCGGCGGAGGGTCTCGTCGGTGCCGAGGCCGCTGTGGTGGGCGGCGGAGGTGACGCTGTGGCCTTCGAGGAGGAGGTGCTGGGCGCGGTCGAGCCGGACGCGTTCGACCCAGCGGGCGGGTGTGGTGCCGAGTTCGGTGCGGAAGAGACGGGTCAGATGCCGGGGGCTGACGGCGACGGCCGCCGCCATCGTGGGCAGGCTGTGATCGGCGGCCGGGTCGGCCAGCACCGATGCGATCAGGGACCGTAGCGGATCGGTGCGCGGTGGTGGAGTGGTCGTCGCGGTGGAGAACTGCGACTGTCCGCCCGGGCGTTGCATGAAGACGACCAGTTCGCGCGCGATGTCCCGGGCCACGTCCGCTCCGTGGTTCTCCTCGACGAGGAAGAGCGCCAGGTCGATGCCGGCGCTGATGCCCGCGGACGTCACGAAGCGCCCGTCCCGGATGTGGATGGCGTCCGGCTCGACCCGCACCAGGGGGTAACGGCGGGCGAGCGTCGCGGCCTGCCGCCAGTGCGTGGTGGCCAACCTGCCGTCCAGCAGGCCGAGTTCGGCGAGGACGAAGGCGCCGGTGCAGACGGACGTGACGCGGGTGGCGCGCTCGGTGAGGGCGCGGGTCGCGGTCAACAGGGCTTCTTCGAGGGGCTGTTGGGCCAGACTGTCGCCTCCGGCGACCACGACCGTGTCGACCGGACCGGCGTCGGCCGCGGTCACCGTGCCGGTCAGGGTCAGTCCGTTGGCGGCGGTGACGGTGCCGCCGTGGGGGGAGACCAGCACGAGTTCGTAGGGGTGGCCGAGCTTGCCGGACTGGTGCAGGACCTCGGCGGGGCCGCTGACGTCGAGCATGGTGACGCCGTCGAAGACGATGAAGGCGACGCGGTGTGTCGTCATGCCGGGAGGCAGGTCGCCTGGGGTGACGCGCAGGGGAGTGTCCGGAGGCGGGTGTGGGGTCGCGTGCGGATCTGCGAAGGGAGCCGTGGGTGGAGGCATGTCCGAATCTGTGGTCTTCCTGGCTGTGAGGACATGGCTCCAGCGTACGCCGACGACGAGAGTGGAAGGACAGGACATCGAGCCGGACGACGCCGCCGAGCCGTGGGCAACGGCATCGGGTCGTGCGGCACCGAGGAGACCGAGGAGAAGGAAGAACGATGAGTGAAGTGATCGCAGGTGTGGAGATCCCGGACACCGCCCTGGCGCGGGAGGCGACCGAGCTGGTGCGGGAGGCCGCGTCGCCGTTGCTGTTCGACCACTCCCGGCGGGTGTTCCTCTGGGGAGCCCTGCGCGGCCGTGATCAGGGCCTCGACTACGACCCCGAACTGCTCTACGTCGCCGCGATGTTCCACGACCTCGGGCTCACCGAGAAGTACCGCCGCACCGACCAGCGCTTCGAGATCGACGGCGCCGACGAGGCCCGCCGCTTCCTGCACGCCCACGGCATCACAGGCGAACCGGCCGACCGGGTCTGGGCGAGCATCGCGCTGCACACCACGCAGGAGATCCCGCTGCACATGTCCGCCGAGATCGCCCTCGTCAACCGGGGCGTGGGACTGGACGTCGTAGGCATCGGCTACGACGCCGTCACCGACGAACAGCGCGCGGCCGTCGTGGCGGCACACCCACGCCCCGACTTCAAGAACGGCATCCTCGCCGCGTTCACCGAGGGCATCAAGGACCGACCCGAGACCACGTTCGGCAATATCAAGGCGGATGTGCTGGAGCACTTTGTGCCGGGGTTTGTGCGGGGGGATTTCGTTGAGCGGATCAAGGGGTCGGCCTGGGGGGAGTGAGGGGTGGGGGTTTGTGGGCCTTGGTGCGGGGTGCGGGGTGCGGGGTGCGGGGTGCGGGGTGCGGTGGTGCGGTGAGGCGTCGGGCTGCGGGGGTGCCGGGTGACGTGGCTATTGGGTGGCCGGGTTGGGTGGCCGGGCGATGGGACGCAGGGGGGCAGCCCGGCACTGGGTCGGTAAGTCGGCGAGCCGGTGGCTCAGCGGGTCGGGCAGGTCAGCGGGTCGGGGCTCCAACGCGTCGATGAATCCCGGGTCGGCCGGTCGGTGGGCCGAGGAGGCCAGGGGAGCGGTAGGCCTGCGGGGTGGGCACCTGGCCGTCAGGTCATGGAGGCTGGCGGGTGCGCAGGTCACCGGAGGTCGGTGGGTCGTTGACGAGCGGGGCGATCAGCCGGTCGGTCGGTGGGGCAAGTAAGCCTGATGGAAGTGGGTTGGTCGGCAGGCATGAGGGGCAGCCGGCTGGCGGGTCAAGTCGCCCTGGGGTCAACTGAGTTCACTGGTCAACAGGCCAGCTGGGCCGCTCGCTAGCGGGTCAAGTGGTCCTGCGAGAAGGCGGGTTGGTTGGTCATCGTGTGGGCCGGTCGGCGGATCGAGAAGGCCAGGATCGAGAAGGCCGGTGGATCGTTGGGCCCGTGGGGCAGCCGGTCATCAGGTCGCGGAGGTCAGCGGGTTGCTGGGCCAGCTTGCCGGTGAACCAAGGAGTTCAGCGGCTCAAGCAGACCCGCGAAGCGATGGATCGGCTGGTCAGTTGGTCAGCAATCGGCTGGTCGGCAGGTTAAGACGTTGTTTCTCTTGGCCTGCTGATCACGGTTGGTGTCGTGCGGCAGGTGTCCTGGAAGCACGCGGAGTGGCAGCATCGCGTCGTCATTGCTGGCGTCAGAGAAGGGTGAAGTCGTGCTTCGGGGAGATGGCGTAGTCCGTGCTCTTCTGGCGGCGGTGGCGACCCTGGAGGATCTCGTCCAGGTCGGACCGGACTCGCAGATGGCCTTGAGCGCCCTGGAAGAGATCGGCTTTGAGCTCAGCGAGATGGACTCGGAGGAGACCCGGTGGTTCTTCGAGGTGCTTGAGCGTGTCGCCGCAGCGGAGCGGGACCGTGCCGCCTGGATCCGGGACGTTCCGAGTGCGCTGGGCGTTGAGCGGCTCTGATCAGGCAGCGGCCAGACGCCGGAAGCAGATGACGGCGGAGGCTATGCCTACGAAGCCGAGGAAATGCTCGGACTCGCGCTCATAGCGGCGGTGGAGCCGTCGGCAACCGGCCGGCCAGGACACCGTCCGCTCGACCACCCACCGGTGGCGGCCCAGGCGAACGGAGGGCTCGATCCCGCGGCGCTGTCCGGTGCTGGATCCCTCGGCCTCGGAGCCATCGGCGCAGGTAGTCGTAGTCGTATCCCTTGTCGGCGTGCAGCGTGCCCGGTCGTCGCCGGCGTGGTCCCCGCCGGGAAAGGACCGGTGGGATTCCCCGAAGGAGCGGCAGGGCCAGGCTGTCGTGGGTGTTGGCGGCTGGGATGCCGAGCGGGATCGGTAGACCGTTACGGTCGCAGATCAGGTGGATCTTCGATCCCTTCTTGCCCCGGTCGGTCGGATTCGGTCCGGTCAGGTGCCCCCTTGGGTGGCGCGGATGCTCACCGAGTCGATCGCGCACCGGGACCGGTCGAGCCCTCCGTGACTGCCGAGCTCGTCCAGGATCACTCGGTGCAGCCGTGCCCGGACACGGCCCTGGCTCCACTGGGCGAAGCGGTGGTACACGGTCTGCCGGCACGGCCCGGACACCGGCGGCAACTGCCGCCAGGTGCAGCCCGAGGTGGCTACGAAGACGATCGCGGCGAGCGTCTCCCGGTCCTCGGCACGACGCCGACCACCTCCCTGAGGGCGCCGGACGACCGTCTCCGGAACCACCCGCCGGGACAACTCCCGCAACTCGTCAGGCACCAGACGCTCAGCAAGACCCTCCACACCAAGTCCAACGCCTCAGCCAACCAAAGGAAGCGACGTTCAAGGGGCCCAGCGAATCGGCTGATTGGCGGGTTAAGGGCCGCGCGAATCAGCGGACCCGCGTTGCCCCCGCCCGGTAGGCCGCAGAGGTCATCGGCCCGGTGGCGTAGCCGGTCGGCGGACGAAGGAGCCAGGCAGGTGGGTGGGTTGGTGGGCCAACGAGTCAACTAGGTGTGCGGAACGGCGCGTTAGCGGGTCGGCAGGCCAGTCGACTGGTCGGCCAGTCGGTCAAGCAGCCCCTCGCGGCAACGGCTCGGCAGTCCCACAGGCACCCGCGTCAGCAGGTCCCCCCAAGCCCATTCCCCTCGCGCGCTTCACGCCCCGCGCGCCCCTCATGCCCCGCACGCTCTCCATGCCCCTCGAACTCCCCGTGCTCCCCGTGACCCCCAGGCCCACCACGCTCTCCGTGCCGCCCGTGCTCCCCATCCCCCACCCGCTCTCCCGCCGCCCCATCCACCAACGTATCCAGCAACGTCCGCAACACCGCCCGCTCCACATCCGTCAGCGGCGCCAGGATCTCGTCCGCCGCGCTCCGCCTGGCACCCCGCAGCTCGCGCAGCGCCCCGCGGCCGTCGTCCGTGATCTCGATGCGGATCACCCGGCGGTTCGACGGATCGGGCACCCGCCGCACCTTGCCGCTCGCCTCCAGGCCGTCGACCAGGGTCGTCACCGCGCGAGGCACCACCTCCAGCCGCTCGGCGAGGTCGGCCATGCGCGGTGGGGAGTCGAAGTGCGCGAGGGTGCGCAGCAGCCGCGACTGGGCGGGGGTGATGCCGAGGTCGCGCTGCTCCAGATGGTGCTTCTGGATGCGGTGCACCCGGCGGGTGAGCCGCAGCAACTGCTCCGCGAGCAGGCCGTCGGAATCGGGGGTGGTCATGCGGGAACAATATCAGGACCTTGTTCATTGTGAGTATAGGTAACAATGAGCTATGCTCCACCAAGTCTCATTGCTCCATGAGCTTTGAGCGCTTGACCAGTCCTGATCGCCTCACCCTCCGTAGGAGACCATGCCCCGCGACGAAATCAACTGGACACCGTCCCCCGGCACCTCGACCGACCAACCCCGGCAGGTGCGCCGCATCCTCCGGCTCTTCAAGCCCTACCGCGCCCGGCTCGCAGTCGTCGGCCTCCTGGTCGGCGCCGCGTCCCTGGTCACCGTGGCCACCCCGTTCCTCCTCAAGGCGACACTCGACACCGCCATCCCGCAGGGCCGCACCGGACTGCTGAGCCTGCTCGCGCTCGGCATGATCCTGAGCGCCGTCCTGACCAGCATCTTCGGCGTGCTACAGACCCTGATCTCCACGACGGTCGGCCAGCGCGTCATGCACGACCTGCGCACAGCGGTCTACGGCCGCCTCCAGCGCATGTCGCTCGCCTTCTTCACCCGGACCCGCACCGGCGAGGTTCAGTCCCGCATAGCCAACGACATCGGCGGCATGCAGGCCACCGTCACCTCCACGGCCACCTCCCTGGTCTCGAACCTCACCAGCGTGGTCGCCACGATCGTCGCGATGATCGCCCTGGACTGGCGCCTGACCGTCGTCTCCCTGCTGCTGCTCCCGGTCTTCGTGTGGATAAGCCGCCGCGTCGGCAACGAACGCAAGAAGATCGCCACCCAGCGCCAGCGCCAGATGGCGGAGATGGCCGCCACGGTCACCGAGTCGCTGTCCGTCAGCGGCATCCTGCTCGGCCGCACGATGGGCCGGTCGGACTCGCTCACCCGCTCCTTCTCCGAGGAGTCCGAGGGCCTGGTCGACCTCGAGATCCGGTCGAACATGGCCGGCCGCTGGCGCATGGCCGTCATCTCGATCGTCATGGCCGCGATGCCCGCCGTCATCTACTGGACGGCCGGCATGACCCTGCACCTGGGCGGCCCAGGCGCCTCGATCGGCACGATCGTCGCCTTCGTCTCGCTCCAGCAGGGCCTGTTCCGCCCGGCCGTCAGCCTGCTGTCGACCGGCGTCCAGATCCAGACCTCGCTGGCGCTCTTCGCCCGCATCTTCGAGTACCTCGACCTGCCGATCGACATCACCGAGCGCGAGAACCCGGTCCACCTCGACACCATCAAGGGCGAAGTCCGCTTCGAGGACGTCGAGTTCCACTACGACGACAAGAGCGGCCCGATCCTCGACGGCATCGACATATCCGTCCCCGCGGGCAACAGCCTCGCGATCGTCGGCCCCACCGGCGCCGGAAAGTCGACCCTCGGCTATCTCGTGCCCCGGCTCTACGACGTGACGGGCGGTCGGGTCACCCTGGACGGGGTCGACGTCCGCGACCTGGACTTCGACACCCTCGCGCGTGCCGTCGGGGTCGTCTCCCAGGAGACGTACCTCTTCCACGCGACGGTCGCCGACAACCTCCGCTTCGCCAAGCCGGATGCCACCGACGAGGAGCTGTACACGGCGGCGCGCGCCGCGCAGATCCACGAGCACATCGCGGGCCTGCCCGACGGGTACGACACGGTCGTGGGCGAGCGCGGTCACCGGTTCTCCGGCGGCGAGAAGCAGCGCCTGGCCATCGCCCGCACCATCCTGCGCGACCCGCCGGTCCTCATCCTGGACGAGGCGACCAGCGCGCTGGACAACCGCACCGAGGCCGCCGTCCAGGACGCCATCGACGCCCTGTCGGCCAACCGCACCACCCTCACGATCGCGCACCGGCTGTCCACCATCCGCAGTGCCGACCAGATCGTGGTGCTCGACTCCGGGCAGGTCGCGGAGCGGGGTACGCACGAGGAACTGCTCGATCAGGACGGACGGTACGCGGCGCTCGTACGCCGGGATGCCCAACTGGAACCGACAAGCTGAAGATATGCCGGTTTTGTGACCATATGCGGGTTACCGTGCCCGCATGCAGATGAACACTCCGCCACGGAGCACGATTCGACTGACCCGCAGGGGCCGGGTCGCCCTCATCGCGACGGGGGCCGTCGTGGCCGGCACCGCCGTGGCGGTGCCGCTGCTGAGCCTGGAGAGCGAGGGGGACACCCGTCCGACGTCCCTGGTGATCCCGGAGGGCTGGCGTTCGGGGCAGATCTACGAAGCCGTGGACAAGGCCCTCGCGCTGCCGGTCGGCAGCACGAAGAAGTCGATCGCGAAGGCCGGCCTGAAGCTGCCGAACGACGCGGAGGGCAACCCCGAGGGCTATCTCTTCCCGGCGACGTATCCGCTGGAGAAGAGGTCGACGCCCGCGTCACTGCTGGCGTTCATGGTCAACACCGCCAACCAGAAGTTCAACGGCGCCCCGGTCGCCGCCGGTGCCCAGCGCAACGCGATGAACGTCTACCAGGCCGTCACCATCGCGAGCATCGTGCAGGCCGAGGCGGACACGAAGGCCGACATGGGGAAGGTGGCCCGGGTCATCTTCAACCGGCTGGAGCGGGGGATGCCGTTGCAGATGGACTCCACCATCAACTACGCGCTGAACCGCGCCACGTTGAAGACGTCCTCGACCGACACCCGGGTCGAGAGCCCGTACAACTCGTACCAGCGCATGGGCCTGCCGCCCACCCCCATCGACAACCCGGGCGAGGACGCGATGCGCGCCGCGATCAACCCACCCCCGGGCGACTGGCTCTACTTCGTCACCGTCAAGCCCGGCGACACCCGCTTCACAGCCAACTACGAAGAGCACCAGCGCAATGTCGCGGAGTTCAACGCGGCCCAGAAGTCCAGCACCCAGCCCAAGAAGTGACCACCACATACGGCATCAGGCGACCCCCGCCACTCTGACGGGAAGTCGTTTGATGCCGGGCACGACGACGAGCCCTGCCCGACTGGCGCGTTGTGCGTGTCGCGCGTGTAGTTCGGCAAGGAGGCAAGACCCGGTCGGTTGGCGCTTGCCGGGCGATACACAGCCCACAGGCTCGGCTCCCGGACGAGTGCGGGCAAGCGTGCCACGGCGGGGTTGCCGCGCCCGGCCCGTGAGGTCTCCGGCCCGTGTAGTCTCCGGGCGGGACGGCGCCGGACGGGAACCGGGCTCCGGGACACCAGCGCCGGACGTTCCCCAGGGACCCCGGCCCACGACGGTGCCCCGGCGGGCCAGCGCAAGCCGAGAGGCCGACTGCCCACTCGCCAGCGCCCGCTGTCCTGCGAAGAGCGGGTTCAGCCCACAGCGGTGCCACGGCGGGAGAGCGCGAGCCGGAGACGCCGACTGCCCACTCGCCATCGCCCCCCGTCCTCCGACGAGCGGGCTCAGCTGACGACGGTGCCTCGGGCTGGACAGCGCCCACCGTGGACCAACTCCCAGCCCGGTCTCCCCGCCCGGACTCCTCACCCCGCCTCTCCACCCGTCACCCCACAGCTGCCCCCACCGCCTCCCCCGCCAACAACCGCCTGATGTCCCGCACAGCCGCGCGCCCCGCGCGATTCGCCCCGATCGTGCTCGCCGACGGTCCGTAGCCGACGAGGTGGACCCGCGGATCGGCTACCGCTCGTGTCCCCTCGATCCGGATTCCCCCACCCGGTTCGCGCAGCTTCAGCGGGGCCAGGTGGTCGATCGCGGCGCGGAAGCCGGTTGCCCAGAGGATGACATCGGCGTCCACATGGCGGCCGTCGGCCCAGTCCACGCCGTCGGGCGTGATCCGGTCGAACATGGGCTGCCGGTCCAGGACCCCGTCCGCGAGCGCCTGCCGGATCGCGTCGTTCAGCGGCAGCCCGGTCACCGACACCACACTCTTCGGCGGCAACCCCTGCCGCACCCGCTCCTCCACCAGCGCGACGGCCGCCCGCCCCACGTCCTCGGTGAACGGCCCCTCACGGAACACCGGCGGACGCCGGGTCACCCACGTGGTCGAGGCCGCGTACGGAGCGAGCTCCATCAGATGCTGGGTACCGGACGCGCCCCCGCCCACCACGACCACCCGCAACCCCGCGAATTCCTCCGGCCCCGGATACTGCGCGGTGTGCAACTGCCGCCCCCGGAACGTCTCTTGACCCGGATAGCGCGGCCAGAACGGCCGGTCCCACGTCCCCGTCGCATTGATCAGCGCCCGCGTCGACCACGTGACGTCCGACCCGTCCGGACCGGCCGACCCGTCCGCCCCCTCCGACGTCTCGACGAGCAGCCGCCCGCCGACGCCCTCCCGCACGGCCCTCACATCCACCGGCCGCCGTACCCGCAGGTCGAAGGCGCGCTCATACGCGGCGAAGTACTCGGCGATCACCTCGGCGGACGGCCGGTCCGGATCGGCGTCCGTCAGCTCCATGCCCGGCAGCGTGTGCATCCCGTGCACCTTGCCGTACGTCAGCGACGGCCACCGGAACTGCCAGGCACCGCCCGGCGCGGGCGCGTGGTCCAGCATCACGAAGTCGCGCTCCGGCTCGAAACCGGTGCGCCGCAGGTGATAGGCGCCGGCCAGGCCGGCCTGCCCGGCGCCGATGACGACCACGTCGACCTCACGCGTGTTGTTCACGTTTGTACGAACAGCGCCGCCGCCGTGGATCTTCCCGCCGGCTCAGCGCCCGCTGCTCACGAGCAACGGCAGGCCGCCCGTCGCCCTCCCCTCGACCAGCCCGCGCGCCGCCAGCTCGGGAATCACGCCCTCCCCGAACCAGTACGCCTCCTCCAGATGCGGATACCCGGACAGCACGAAGTGCTCGACGCCCAGCGAGTGGTACTCCTCGATCAGGTCGGCGACCTCGGCGTGGCTGCCGACCAGGGCGGTTCCCGCACCACCCCGGACGAGACCGACGCCCGCCCACAGGTGGGGATGGATCTCCAGCTTGTCCCGCGAGCCGCCGTGCAGGGCCAGCATCCGCTGCTGCCCCACCGACTCACTGCGCCCGAGCGCGGACTGTGCTGCGGCAACGGTGTCCGGGTCGAGGTCGTCGAGGAGCCGGTTCGCGGTCGCCCACGCCTCGGCCGACGAGTCCCGCGAGATGGTGTGCAGCCGCACCCCGAACCGCACGTCCCGTCCCTCCCGCTCGGCGAGCCCGCGAATCCAGTCGATCTTCTCCTTGACCTGCGCCGGCGGTTCTCCCCAGGTGAGATACACGTCCGCATGCCGGGCGGCCACCGGCCCGGCCGCCGCCGACGATCCGCCGAAGAACACCTGCGGCACCGGGTCGGGCGGCAGCGCCGTCAGCCCGCCCTCGACCTGGTAGTGGACGCCGTCGAAGTCGTACGGCTCCCCGCGCCACACCCCTCGTACGACCGAGAGGAACTCGTCGGTACGCGCGTACCGCCGGTCGTGGTCGAGATGGTCGCCGAACCGGCGCTGCTCGGCCGAGTCGCCGCCGGTGACGACATTGAGCAACAGCCGCCCCCGCGTGACGCGTTGATAGGTCGCCGCCATCTGCGCGGCCAGCGTCGGCGAGATCACCCCCGGCCGGAACGCCACCAGGAACTTCAGCCGCTCGGTGTGCTGCGCGAGGGCGACCGTGGTCAGCCAGGCGTCCTCGCACCACGTGCCGGTCGGCGTCAGCACCGCCTCGAAGCCCAACTGCTCGGCCGCCTTGGCTATCTGGGCGAGGTACTCGATGTCAGGCGGCCGTACCCCGCGCACCGTGCCCGCGCGGTTGGGGCCGTAGGCGTGGCGGTCGACGAGCGTACGGCCGTCGCCGCCGGTCGGCAGGAACCAGTGCAGACGCACGCTCATGTCACGAACCTCCCGTGGTGCGCGGGGCGGAGGAGGAGGCCGGCAGGTCGCCGTTGTAGCGCGTGTCGACGAAGTCGGCGAAGTCCACCTTCCGCGGTATCAGCTTGAGTTGGGTGAAGGTGTCGGCGATCCGCTGCTCGGAGGCGATGAGCGGCTTGTCGACGGCGACCGAGACCCGGGTGGAGTTGGTCCGCTTCACCGACGCCAGCGCCACCTCGTACGGCAGCCCGGTGTCCTTCGACCACACCTTGGCCCACTCCTCCTGATGCGTGAACACCCAGTTCTGGGCGCGGCGCAGCCGGTCGAGGTAGTCCTTGATGGCCGCGGCCTTCTTCTTGTCCGCCAGCGCGCCGGGAGCCGCCACCTGGAAGGAGAGGCCGTTGGTCACGCCCTCGCCGGAGGTCAGGATGCGCCCCTGCTTGGCCTGGAGGACCTGTGAGGTGTACGGGTCCCACACCGCCCACGCGTCGACCTTCCCGGAGGTGAACGCGGCCAGCGCGTCGGCCGGTTGGAGGTACTTCACCTTGACGTCGCTCAGCGAGAGCCCGGCCGCCTTGAGCGAGGCGACCAGCTGGAAGTGCGCGGACGAACCCTGCGCCACGGCGATGGACTTGCCCTTGAGCTGCTGGGGCCGGGAGAGCTTCGAGTCCTTCGGCACGAGGACGGCGTCACCCTCGGACGTGCCGTGCCAGGCGGCCACCACCTTGATCTTCGAGTTGGCACCCGCCGCGAACACCGGAGGGGTGTTGCCGACACCGCCGATGTCGACGGCCTTGGCGTTGACGGCTTCCAGGAGGGGCGGCCCGGAGGTGAACGTGGACCACTTGATCTTGTAGTCCAGGTTCTTGAGTTCACCGGCGGCCCGCAGTACCGCCTCCGAACCGCCCTTCTGGTCACCGACGTTGAGCGTGAGGGAGCCCTTGCCGTCGGTTCCGGTGGAGGTCTCGGCGGCCGAGTTCCCGCCACAGGCGGCGAGCAGGAGAGCGAGGGGGAGGAGCAGGGCGGCGGGGGCGAGGCGTCGTCGCATGGGGGATCCGTTCTCGGTGACTGGGTTGGTGCGTAGGGGAGTTCAGGCGGCTTCGGCGGCGGTGTCGACGCCGAGGCGTTCCAGGAGTCCGGCGCGCAGCTCGGCGAACCGGGGGTCGGTGATGTCGCGGGGCCGGTCGAGGTCGATCCGCTGCTCGTGCGCGATGACGCCGTCGTCCATCACCAGGACCCGGTCGGCGAGCAGCACCGCCTCCTCGACGTCGTGCGTCACCAACAGGACGGCGCAGCCCCGCCGTTGCCACAGCTCGCCCACCAGCCGCTGGGCCTTGATCCGGGTGAGCGCGTCTAGCGCCCCGAACGGCTCGTCGAGCAGCAGCAGATCCGGCTCGCGCACCAGGGCACGGGCCAGTGAGGCACGCTGCGCCTCACCACCGGACAGCGTCTTGGGCCACGCGTCGGCGTGATCCCCGAGCCCGACCTCCGCCAACGCCCGCTCCGCCACGGCCCGTTCGGGCTTCCCGGGCAGTCCGAGCAGGACGTTGCGCCACACCTTCTTCCACGGCATCAGCCGGGGCGCCTGGAACGCGACGGCCTTCCGGCGCGGCACGAGGACGGTGCCCTTGATGTCCCGGTCGAGCCCGGCGAGGATGCGCAGCAGCGTGGACTTGCCACAGCCGCTGCGGCCCAGCAGCGCCACGAACTCGCTCTGCTGTACGTCGAGTTGGAGCTTGCCGATGACGGGACGGCCGTCGAAGGAGCGGGTCAGCCCCTCGACGCGTACCGCCTGCGCGGCCACCGGCGAGGGGGTCGCCGGCCGGGGGGTCACCGGCCCGTGAACGTCGGTCGCCATTGCAGCAGCAGCCTTTCGAGGGTGCGGACGAGGAAGTCGGCCAGCAGGCCGAGGAAGGCGTAGACGATCAGGCAGACCACGATCACGTCGGTCTGTAGGAAGTCCCGTGCCTGCACCATGAGGAAGCCGATCCCGGCGTCCGCGTTGATCTGCTCGGCGAAGACGAGTGCCAGCCAGGCGATGCCGAGGGAGTAGCGCAGGCCGGTCATCGCGTTGGGCAGCGCCCCCGGCAGCACGACATGCCGTACGAGTCCCCAGCGGGACAGCCCGAGCGACTCGCCGGCCTCGATCAACTCGCTGTCCACGCCCCGGATTCCGGCGTAGACGTTGAGATAGAGAGGGAAGGTCACGCCGAGCGTGATGATGGCGACCTTCGGGGCCTCGCCGATGCCGAACCAGATGATGAACAGCGGGATCAGACCCACGAAAGGCACGGTCCGCAGCATCTGCACCGGGGCGTCGACCAGATCCTCGCCGATCCTGAACAGGCCGGAGACCAGGGCGAGTCCGGTACCGATGACGGTCCCGAGGAGCAGCCCGACGGCGACCCGCTGGAGCGAGGTGGTCATCGCTGAGGTCAGTGAACCGCTGTCGACCAGATCCCAGCCGACGTGGGCGATCCGCCCCGGTGAGGCGAGCACGTCGGAGGTCAACACGCCCGTACTGCTGAGGAGTTGCCACAGCGCGAGCAGCACCAGCGGGCCGGTGGTGCGGCGCAGCCAGCGGGGGACACGGGTGCGGCGCGAGGAGGTCGGGACGAGGGGGACGAGATCGAGCGGAGCGGGTTCGCCGGTCTCGGCCTTCGATGCGGATATGGGGGAAATATCGGGCCCGGATGAGTCGGGCGGGGCATGGCTGATGCTCATGGGTGCTCCACGGGTGGGAGAGAGCGTCCGGTGAGGAAGGGGGTACGCCTCAACGCCGCCGCGTCACCACGATGTGAGCGGACGCGACGGAGTGCGGGAAGAGAGCGGGGGTGAGGCGGAAGAAGGCGTCAGCAGCCGCGGCGACACGCGGCGGAGGCCACCCGCAGCAGGTCGATGTGACCGCGCGTGGTGAGCAGAACTGAACGCAACATGCGGCAGAAAATAGGTCAGATGGCGTGCCACGGTCAACGGTGTCTCGCGGAATGGACCACTCGTATCACGCTCCGGGCGGCCCGAAGCGGGCGGCGAGTCCGCCGCATGGGCCAGGATGGAGACATGTCTGCCGCCTTCACCACCCGAGTCCTGAACGTCACCACCGGTTCGAGGGAGCGGGTCATGGACCTCACCCGCGACTGCGAGGCATTCCTGAGGGACGCGGCCGCCGGCCGCGACGGCCTCCTCAACCTCTTCGTCCCGCACGCCACCGCCGGCATCGCGATCCTAGAAACAGGCGCCGGCAGCGACGACGACCTCCTCGCCGCCCTCCACACCCTCCTCCCCGCCGACGACCGCTGGCAGCACCGCCACGGCAGCCCCGGCCACGGCCGCGACCACGTCCTCCCGGCGTTCGTACCGCCGCATGCGACGCTGCCGGTGGTGGGCGGACGGCTGGAGCTGGGGACGTGGCAGTCGGTGTGCCTGGTCGACACGAACATCGACAATGTCAACCGTCACGTGCGGCTGAGCTTCCTGGGATGAGCCGGATCGTCCTGGCGGTGGCCGTCGATTCTCCTCGCGCCGCCCGCCATACGCCCCCGCCATACGCGGCCCGGCCGTACGCCTGCGGCCACCTCGCCTGCTCGCCTACGGGTGCGCTGTATAGACGGTCGCGGTCATCGGCGCGGTGACGGGGCCGGTGCCGAGTAGGTCCGTCATCCTCTGCGTGACGGCGGCCTGGAGGGCCCGCGCGTCTTCGCGCGCCTGTACGGCGGCGCTCACGGGTGTGCCGGTGAGGAACCCGGTGGCGACGGAGGCTGCCGACTCCGCGACGCCGTCCAGCGTGATCTCCTCGGCGCCGGCCAGGGTCAGTCCGGCGGCCGCGAGGTCCGCGGCGACCGCGGCCGGGTCGAAGTAGCCGTGGGGCACCTCCTTCAGGAATGAGGGTGCTCCGTCGGGCATCAGCTGTTCCAGGGCGGTCTGGAAGGCGGCCCCGAACGCGTGCGAGGCCAGCGGGCCCCAGCTGTTGAACAGGAACCGTCCCCGCGGGGCCAGGACCCGGCGCACCTCGGCGTAGGCGGCGGGTCTGTCGGGGAAGAACATCACCCCGAACTGGCAGAGGACGAGGTCGAAGCCGTCGTCCTCGAACGGCAGGTGTTCGGCGTCCGCCTGCCGCCACTCCGCGCGCGGT
The DNA here is from genome assembly GCF_044763565.1 of Streptomyces sp. NPDC096013. Taxonomy (NCBI): domain Bacteria; kingdom Bacillati; phylum Actinomycetota; class Actinomycetes; order Kitasatosporales; family Streptomycetaceae; genus Streptomyces; species Streptomyces sp. NPDC096013. The sequence goes on from NZ_JBIWGK010000008.1 coordinate 179,459, forward strand.
TCCCGTGCGGACCCCGCGGTGACCATCGCTTCGTTGAGGTCGGTCGCCACCACCGAGGCCGTCGGCACCGCGGTCAGCAGAGCCGAGGTCAACGCCCCTGTTCCGGCGGCGAGTTCGAGGACTTTTCGGGGTCGTAGCGCTGCCGCCCTCGCGGCCAGGTCGGCGGCGAAGGGGCGGAAGAAGACCGGCACCAGGTGACGTTCGTAGGCCTCCGGCATGGAACGGGTCCAGCGCCGGTGCGCATCGTCTGTGCTCACCCGACGGACATTAGCCCTGTGGAGAGGTTCGGGGAGCGACAGCCGCAGTCGCCGTGGCGTCGTGTCGGCTTTTTCGCCGGGGCCGGGCGCTGTCTCTGTTCGCAGTGTCCTGACGCTGTCTCCGATCGCCGGGTGCCGCCGCGGGTCGGGCTGCCCGGGCCGGTGACCGTTCCGGGCAGCCGTACCGCCTAGGTCAGGCGGTGAAGCGGTGGGTGCCGGAGCCGACCCGGTACACCGCGCAGTCGTCCTCCTGGCGCAGGTAGGTCCCGTGCGTGCGGGTCACCGCGTCCGGGGTGGACGCGGGGATCCACACCTCGGCGGTCGTGTTCGGCGGCACCGCGCAGGTCAGCGTGAACCCGCCGGACCGCTGCCGCCAACGGGTGGAGACCGGGCCGTAGACCGAGGTGAACGTGGCGCTGGCGGTGGTGACCGCGCCGCCGGGGCGGGGGCGGATGACGATCTCGCGGTAGCCGGGCCTGCCCACCGAGATGCCGGCGATGTTCGTGTACATCCATTCCCCCACCGAGCCGTAGGCGTAGTGGTTGAAGGAGTTCATGCCCGCGTCCTGGAAGCTGCCGTCGGGCCGGATGGAGTCCCAGCGTTCCCACATCGTGGTGGAGCCCCGGTCGATCTGGTAGCCCCAGCTGGGGAAGGAGCGCTGCTCCAGCAGACGGTAGGCGACGTCGGTGTGGCCGGTGTCGGTGAGGACGGGCAGGAGCCGGGGCGTGCCGAGGAATCCCGTCGACAGGTGCCAGTCCTTGGCCTCGATCAGGGCGACGAGACGGTCGGCCGCCGCCTTCCGTGACGCGTCCGGCAGCAGGTTCATCGACAGCGCCAGGACGTAGGCCGTCTGCGTATCGCCCTTGATCCTGCCCCCGGAGGTGACGTAGGCCTTCTGGAAGGCCGTTCGTATCCGCTCGAAGAGATCGAGGTAGGGGGCGGCGTCCGTACCGAGTTCCCGCGCCATGCGGGCCGCGAGGTCGGCGCTGTGCGCGAAGTACGCGGTGGCGATGACGTCCTTGGGGGTCTCGTCGTCGACGTTCAGCCAGTCGCCGTATCCCTGGTCCGGGCGCAGCAGACCGCTGCTGTTCCTCTCCAGGTACGTCAGCCAGGTCCGGACGGACGGCCAGGCGTCCACGAGGACCTGGCGGTCGCCGTACGCCTGGTAGAGGGACCAGGGGACCGTGACACCCGCGTCGCCCCAGCCGGCCGTGCCGTTGCCGACCGTGCCGACCATCGGTGCCACGTCCGTGAAGGCGCCCTCCGAGGTCCGGGAGTCCCGGAGGTCGACGAGCCACTTGGACAGGAAGCGGGCCGACTCCATGGTGTACGCGGCCGTGGGCGCGAAGACGTTGATGTCTCCCGTCCAGCCGAGGCGCTCGTCGCGTGCGGGTGTGTCGGTCGGGACGGAGAGGAAGTTGCCGCGCTGGCCCCAAGTGATGTTGTGGTGCAGCTGGTTGAGCATCGGTACGTCGGTCTCGAAGTCGAGGGTGAAGGGGGCGGACGTATGCATGACGCGTCCGGTGACGGTCCTCGCCGAGGGCGTGCCGGGGAATCCGGTCACCTCGACGTACCGGAAACCGTGGAAGGTGAACCGGGGTTCGTAGACCTCCTCCTTCCCGCCGCCCTTGAGGGTGTACGTGTCGGTCGCCGCCGCGGTCCGCAGGTTCGCGGTGTAGACGGTGCCGTCGGGGTTGAGCACCTCGGCGTGTCTGAGCCGGACGGTCGTGCCCGCGTCGCCCGACACGCGCAGTCGTACCGAGCCGACCATGTTCTGGCCCAGGTCCAACACGTGGACACCGGGCTTGGGTTGGGTCACGGACCTGGGTGTCAGCTCCCGTTCCACCCGCACCGGAGCGTCCACCTGCGCGACGATCAGGTCGGGACCGATGTCGCCGACGCCCCCCATGCCTCGTACGGCGAGCCAGCCGGTGTCGTCGAAGCCGGGTGAGGCCCAACCGGGGGTCTCCTTGCGTGCGTCGTACGTCTCGCCGTTCAGGAGATCGGCGGCGACGATCGGTCCCGCGGTGGCCCGCCAGTCGGCGCCAGACACGATGCGCTCGCTCGTCCCGTCCGCGTACTCCACCTCCAACTGGGCCAGAAGCGCCGGAACTTGACCGTACTGGCCGGGCCCGAACATGCCCACGTTGCCCGCGTACCAGCCGGGCGCCAGATACGCCCCGATGGCGTTGGCGCCGGGCCGCAGGAGCTCGGTGACGTCGTACGTCCGGTACTGGACGCGGGTGCGGTAGTCCGTCCAGCCGGGCGCGAGCTGGTCGAGGCCCACGCGGCTGCCGTTGAGGTGGCTCTCGTACAGGCCGAGTGCCGTGGCGTACAGGCGGGCGCGGGCCACCTTCCTGCGGGGCAGCCGGAATTCGTGCCGCAGTTGCGTGACGGCGTACGACACGGGGACGACCCGCCCCCACGGTCCGCCGCCCCAGGCCGCCGCCACCCGGACCGCCGGCCAGTCCGCGTCGTCGAACCCCGACTCCCGCCATCCGGAGGCCGGTTGCTGATCCGTGGCCTTCCAGGAGGCGTCGGTGAACACCTTCTCCTCGCCGGAGGCTGTCCGGACGACCAGCACCGCGACGAGCCCCGCCGGGCCCTCGGTCGCGTTGGTGGCGGCGACGGCGATAACGTTGTCGCCGGCCCGCACGCTTGCCAGTACGTCGATCACCGCCGGGCGTTTCCAGTCCTCGTTGTCGGTGTCGAGGTCCGTGTGGGCGACCTCAACTCCGTTCAGCGAGACGGCATAGACGTTGTCGGCGGTGATGGCGAGTGTGGCCGAGGTGATGCCGTCGGGCAGCTGAGCGGTACGGCGGAACCAACGGGTGGCCGCCGGAACACTGCTCGCCGGATCACCCTCGGGGAACCAGATCCAGGAACCGCCCTCGAAGGACGGCGCGTCCACGAGGCTCGCCGGTGCGGAGATCCATTCGGCGCTCCACTGCTGGGCGTCCATCAGCCCGGTCTCCCACCACGAGGGCGCGCTCCAGCCGGAGACGTGCCCGTCGGCGTCCCAGACGCGTACGGACCAGTGGTAGCGCGTACGGGGCTTGAGACCAGGACCTCCGTAGGACACGAGAACGGACTCGCCGGACGTGACCTTCCCGCTGTCCCAGACGTCCGGGCGGGACAGACCCGACGCGCTGGTGGCGACGCGGATCTGATAGGCGCTCTGGCGCACGTCCACGCCGTCGGACGCCAACGGCCAGCTCAGCCGCGGGCGTTGCGTGTCGATCCCCAGCGGGTGCTGGACGTACTCCACGGTTGGTGCCGTGACGCGCAGCCCGTCGCGCTGTGCCTGTGTGGCTGCCCGGGCCGGTCCGGATGCCGGCGCGGCCATCGCGGGCACGCTGTCCATGGCCGCTGCCGCGACCGTGGCGACCGCGCCCGCGAGCATGTTCCTCCTGCTGATCACTACGACTCCTCACTCGCACGGAATGGGATGAATCGATTCATTCATGAGAGGCGTGGGTAACGTAGAGCCTGGTGAGGTCGGGGTCAATCGTCGTGCAAATGTTTTCGTGACACGGCTACTTCACAACCGCCCCCGGAGGGAGACGCCGCGCGAGGCACTAGCGAAGGAATTGAACGGTTTCAATTCCAGTCCTCGGTGCAGGACTCGGCGCGTCGAGGGCGGCCAAGGTCCCCTCTCCAGGACGGCGGTCTTGGCATGGCTGCTGCCGGGGTCACCTGGCCGTGTTCACCGGGGCTGACGAAGACGCCGACTCGCCTTCCGCCTGGGGGAGTTGTGACGTCCCAAGGGTGATGGTGGAAGCTTCTGCACAGTGGTTCGGGCAGGCGTCGTACCGCACGTCTGCCTCAGGGGAACACACACAGGGGAAGATCTTGCAGCAATCCTCGCGTAGAAGATCCCGTCGGAAGGTGCTGGCCGGGATCCTGGCCGGGGGCACCGTGGCCGCCGGCTGTTTCGCCGTGCTGCCGTCGACGGCTCAGGCCGCGCAGTCCTCGGACGGTGACCGGCAGTCCTCCTTCGCCGACGCGGCCAAGGAGTTCGGCGTACCGCTGCCCGTGCTCCTGGCCGTGTCGTACCAGGAGTCGCAGTGGGACGACCACGACGGGCAGTACAACACCTCGGGCGGCTACGGCCCGATGAACCTGACGGACGTCACCCCGAAGATGGTGTCCGGAGGCGCCGCGGGTGCCGCGGGCCGCGGTGATCTCGCCGAGCTGACGGCGGACCCGGCCCTGCACACCCTCGACGCGGCGGCCAGGCTCACCGGCGCCCCGGCGGCGAGGCTGCGCACCGACGACCGCGAGAACATCCGCGCCGGTGCCGCGCTACTCGCCTCGTACCAGCGGGAGTTGACGGGCAAGGGGTCCGCCGACCCGGCCGACTGGTACGGCGCGGTGGCCGAGTACAGCCAGTCCTCGGACCGGAAGGCCGCGCAGCTCTTCGCCGACCGCGTCTTCACGACCGTGGCCTCGGGCGCCGCGCGCACCACCGTCGACGGACAGCGCGTCCGGCTCGCGGCGCAGGGCGCCGTCCACCCGGAGACCCGGCAGCTGTCCGCACTGAAGCTGAAGACCGCCGCGACGGCCACCGACACGGAGTGCCCGCCCACGGTGGACTGCACGTTCCTCGCCGCGGCTGCCTCGAACGGACAGGTGGCGGGCCGCCCGGACGACGGCGTGCAGATCAAGTACATCGTCCTGCACGACACCGAGTCGTCCTACGACGCCGCGATCAAGACGTTCCAGACCGTGGGCTCCGGCGACTCCGCGCACTACGTCATGCGGGCCTCGGACGCGGCCGTCACGCAGATGACCCACACCAAGGACATCGCGTTCCACGCCGGCAACTACTGGTTCAACATGCACTCGATCGGCATCGAGCACGAGGGCTATGCCGCGCACGGCGCCACCTGGTACTCGCAGGCGCAGTACCGGGCGACGGCCGATCTGGTGAAGTACCTCGCCGGGAAGTACGACATCCCGCTCGACCGCGAGCACATCATCGGGCACGACAACGTGCCCGGCCCGCGGGACAGTTACGTGCCGGCCATGCACTGGGACCCCGGTCCGTACTGGGACTGGACGAGGTTCATGGACATGGTCGCCCCGTCGAGGGCGCGGCACGCGCAGAGCGCCTCCCGGCACACGCCGAGGGTGGGTTCGGCGATCACCATCAGCCCCAGGTTCGCGACCAACCAGCAGACGGTCCAGGTCTGCCCGGCCGACGACCCCACGGGTGCCACCGCCGCCTGCACCGAGAGCACCGCGCCCGCCAACTTCCTTCCGGTGCGCACCGGTCCGAGCGCGGACGCACCCCTCTTCGCCGATCCCGCCATCCACCCCGGCGCGACCGCGGGCACCGACTCGATCCACGACTGGGGCAGCACCGTCCAGGCGGGCCAGCAGTTCGTCGTCGCCGACGTCCAGGGCGACTGGACCGCCATCTGGTTCAGCGGCTCGAAGGTGTGGTTCCACAACCCCGGCGGCAGCAACACCTGCGCCGCGCCCGGCGCCAAGGTCCTCCACTCCGGAGACCAGCCCGCGACCCTCTACGGCTCCGGCTACCCGCAGGCCTCGGAGTACCCCTCCGGACTCTCCCCGTCCACCCAGCAACCCCTGACCGTCTACGGCTTCCCGGCGGGCCAGGCCTACGTCGCCACCCAACCCCCGGTCAGCGCCGACGACTTCTTCGTCTCGGGCGACACCTACGTCACCGGCGCGGCCCAGTACTACACCATCCAGTACAACCACCGAGTCGTCCTGGTCGACGCCTCACAGGTCTCGTGACGCGGCCGGTGCGGGCAGCACACGCAGGTCCTGCCCGCACCGGTGCACGCCCTTCGGCGGGGTGCTCTGCGAGGATCACCCCATGAGCGATAACCCCGAACGCCTCGTCACCGTCGACCGCACCGCCCCCGGCCGCTTCACCGCGACCAACGCGCGCGGCGGCACGATCGACTTCGGTACCGCCGCCGGTGGCGATACCGAGTTCACCCCGGTCGAGCTGCTGCTCGCCGCGATCGGGGGCTGCACCGCCGCCGACGTCGACGTGGCGACCACGCGGCACGCGGAGCCGGACGGGTTCACCGTCACCGTGACCGGCAACAAGGTCAACGACGACCTCGGCAACCGGCTGACCGACCTGGCGGTCACCTTCGCCGTGACCTTCCCGGAGGGGGAGGCCGGGGACCGGGCCCGCGCGATCCTGCCCCGGGCCGTCACCGTCGCGCACGAACGGCTGTGCACGGTCAGTCGTACGGTGGAGATCGGCACGCCCGTCACCGCGACGATCAAGGACGCCTGACCCTCCCGTACTCCGCCGCGAGGTTCACTGCGAGCAGGCGATCTGCGGGCAGGTGACACGGTCCCGGTCGTGCGCTGCGTTCTTGTGAGCACCACCTGAACCCGCAGAACCCGCCGACCCGTCCGCCCTGCGGTCCGGCCATGAACACCGGCCGTGGCACAGGGAGTTCGCGGCGCGGGCCCCTCAGGCAGGGGCGGGACGGCGACGGCAGGTCAGTCCAGTCCGCCGTCGCCCGCCCCGCCGGCCAGTGCCCGCGGGTGCACCGGAAAGAAGTGCCGCACCCCGCCCCCGCACACTTCGAGCGCCAGCTCGCAGAACATCGCGTTGGCCCAGCCGAACCAGTCCCGGGTGAAGCGGTCGGGCGCGTCCACGTGGAAGCTCTCGTGCATCAGCCCGGTCCCCGCGGTGGTGGCGGCCAGGGTCGCCAGGGCTCGCGCCGCCTCGTCCCCGTCGCCGGTCAGTCCTGCCGTGGCGATGGCCAGCGGCCAGATGTGACGGTCCGGCGTGTGCGTGCTGCCGATGCCGGAGGCGTGACTCCCGCTGAAATACGAGGGGTTCGCGTCGGAGAGCGCGAGGCGCCGGGTCGCGCGGTACAGCGGGTCCCCGGGCGCGCACCAGCCGCTCAGCGGGAGGCTCAGCAGGCTGGGGAGGTTCGCGTCGTCGCCCAGCAGCGCGGCACCCAGGCCGTCGACCTCGTAGGCGAGGACGGGATCACCGTCGGCCTCGACGACCGCGTGCGCCAGGATTCCGGCGTCGATCTCATCGGCCAACCGCAGGCTCTCGTCGGCGAGTTCGGTGTCGTCGAGGACCGCCGCCGCGAGTTCGGCCAGGCCGTGCAGGCTCGCCGAGGCCAGCGCGTTCGCCGGGACGGGATAGCCGTGGGCGCACGCGTCGTCGCTCGGCCGGAAGCCCGACCACGTCATCCCGGTCCAACCGACGTCCGCACCAAGGCCGTTGAGCGGCAGGCTGTCCCCGGCGAAGGGACCGGACGGCCGCACGAACCGGTACGGCGAGTCCGCGTGGGACTGCTCCGCCCGCCACAGCCGCACGATCAGCCGGGCCGCGCGGTGGAACGCCTCGTCGAGATGGTCCTCGCGGCCGGTCGCCCGCCGGATCGCGTACGCCAGCTGCAACGGGGCGCACAGCGAGTCGAGTTCGTACTTGCGCTCCCACACCCAGTCGCCCGGCGCGGGCCGGTCGGCCGGCTCGCCGTGCGCGCCGGTGGGACCGTCGTTGAAGGCGTTGGCGTACGAGTCCACGAGCACGCAGCGGATCTGCCGGCGCGAGACCCCGACCAGGACGTCACCGACCTCCGGGTCCGCGGACACCGCGAGGTACGGACGGACCTGCGCCGTGCTGTCCCGCAGCCACATCGCCGGGATGTCACCGGTCTTCACGAAGACCTCCGGGGCGTACGACGAAGGACTGCCCCAACTCATCGACGTGGTCCACGTGTTGGTCAGACACCGCTCCACGATGTCGCCCGCCGGACCGCCCCGCAGCCCGGTGGCGAGCCTTCGCCCGAGGGTGCTCAGCGACTCCGGAACTGCCCACACTGTTCCGGATGTTGATCCGGGAAACGTTACCATCGCGCCTCTTGACTCCCTCATGTGACGTGCGCCACCGTGTGATCGCCAGGGAATGGAAACGTTACCTTGAGCGGGCCGACGACCACCAGACGATCGGGTCCGCCCGATCCGAGTGAGCGTCAACTCCTCGGAGGAAGAAGGTGAGCGCGTGTGACAGCCGCTCCGCACCAAGAGACGCGCACGGCGGTGGCGCCCGGGGACAGGCCGCCCGGCCGGGGGAGTCCCGGACGCCTGGGACGCCTCCGGCGACGACCGCCGAAGCGGTCCTCGGACACCCTGGCCGCGTATGTGTTCCTGGCCCCGGCGCTCATCGGCTTCACGGCGTTCGTCGTCTACCCGCTCTTCCGGTCCGGCTATTTCGCGCTGACCACCTACAACGGCCTGACGGACCCGAAGTTCGTCGGCCTCGACAACTTCCATCGCATGTTCACCACCGACCCGTCCTTCTGGCCCTCGGTGCGCGCCACGCTGCTGCTCGTCGTGCTGTACGTGCCGCTGTCGCTGGCCATCGGGCTCGCCCTGGCGGTGTTCTGCAACCAGCGGATGCGGGGCGTCGGCCTGCTGCGCACCCTGTGCTATCTGCCGGTCGTGCTGCCCGTGGTGGCCACCATCACGCTCTGGAAGTTCGTCTTCAACCCCCAAGTCGGCCTGGCCAACCAGGTGTTGAAGTGGTTCCACCTGCCGACCAGCGAATGGCTGTCGGGGGACGACTCGGCGATGCCGTCGATCGTGATCGTCATGCTGTGGAGCGTCGGCTCCACGATGATCATCTTCCTCGCCGCGCTCCAGGCGGTCCCCACCGAGCTGTACGAGGCGGCCCGGCTCGACGGCGCCGGCTCCCGCACGGTGTTCTTCCGGATCACGCTGCCGCTGATCAGCCCGATCATGATCCTCCAGGTCGTCCTGCAAATGGTGACGGCCCTCCAGGCCTTCAACCAGCCGAAGATCCTCTCCCCGGACAACCAGGGCGGCCCCGGCTTCAGCACCAGGACCCTGATGCTGTCGATCTACGACAACGGCTTCCCCCGGCTCGGCCAGGTCTCCCAGTTCGGCTACGCCTCCGCCCAGGTGTGGGTGCTGTTCCTCGTCATCGTCGTCGTGATCGCCGCCACCGCCCGCTTCTCGTCGATTTGGACCTACAGTGACCACGTCTGATGACGTCACGAGGGCGCCGACGACGGCGACCCCGACCGCCCCACCGGCGACACCGCGCGGCAGGGCCGTACGCACAGCGTCCTGGTACGCGACCGCGCTGCTGATCGGCTCGGTGATGATCCTGCCGATCCTGTGGATGCTCACCGTCGCGCTGAAGGGACCCTCGGCGGTCTTCGAGGTCCCGCCGAAACTGCTGCCGCACGAGTTCCACTTCAAGAACTTCATCGACGGCCCGAAGGTCATCCACTTCCCTCGCCTGCTGCTCAACTCCCTTGTCATCACCGGGCTTTCGGTGATCGGCGGGGTGATGACGTCGATGATGGCGGGCTACGCGCTGGCCCGGCTGCGCTTCCCCGGCCGGAAGGTCTGGTTCTACGTCTTCGTCGGCAGCATGCTGCTGCCCCCGGTGGTCGGCATCATCCCGCTGTTCCAGCTCTTCAAGGACATCGGCTGGTACGACACCTGGCTGCCGCTGATCGTCCCGGCCTTCCTCGGCGGCAACCCGCTCTTCATCTTCCTGGCCCGGCAGTACTTCCTGTCGATCCCGCACTCCATCGACGAGGCGGCGAAGGTCGACGGCGCGGGACACGTGCGGATCTTCGTGAGCGTGATGCTGCCGATCACCAAACCCGCCTGGATCACCATGTCGATCCTGGCCTTCCAGATGTCCTGGAACGACTACCTCAACCCGCTGATCTACCTGTACTCGTCCCAGAAGTGGCCGCTGAGCGTGGGCATGGCCTCCTTCGTCACCCAGTTCGCCGGCCAGACCCCGGACTGGAACCTCTACATGGCCACCAACCTGCTCTACATGCTCCCGCCGCTGATCGTCTTCTTCGTCGCCCAGCGCTACTTCATCCAGGGGCTGAGCGCCCTGGGCACCGTCAACCAGCGCTGACCGGCGCCGAATCGGACCCGTCCCACCCACGAGCCGTATGCCAGCCAGGTATCAGGAGGCCACGATGAAACGATGGATCCGCTGCGCCGGAGTGTTGCTGTCGGCGGGGGGACTGCTCGCGACGGCGGCCTGCGGCGGCTCGTCCGGGAAACAGTCGGACGGCAAGTCCACGGTCACCCTCATGACCTGGGAGTCCGCCGCCACCAACAAGGCGATCGACCAGGCCCTGACCGGCTTCCACGACCCGAACATCACGGTCAGGCGCGTCGACACCCCGAACGGCAACTACAGCGACAAGCTCGCGGCCCTGACCCAGGCCAAGAAGCTCCCCGACCTGTTCTGGTGCGGCAACGACACCGAGCAGCAGTACACCAGCCAGGGCCTCCTCACCGACTGGGCCTCCCGGCTCTCCGGCTCCGGCGACTTCGGCGCGAGCAGCTTCGTCTCGTCCACGATGAAGAACTGGAAGACCGCCGACGGCAAGATCGGCGGCGTCCCCTCCCTGCTGAACACCTACGGCATCTGGTACGACGCCGACGCCTTCAAGGCCGCCGGCCTCACCGTGCCCGCCGCGGGCTGGACCTGGGACCAGATGTTCGACGCGGCGGCCGAGCTGCACGCCAAGGGCGCCAAGTACGGCTTGGTCGCCGACGCGCTGACGTCCACGGACGGGCCGTTCTCGATGAGCACCTACGCCCTGTCCGCGGGCGGCAAGCCCTTCGCCGACAACGTGCACCAGCCCACCAGGGCGACCATCGACGCGACGTACACCGAGGGCGTCGGCAAGGTCGTCGCCGGTATCAAGAGCGGAGCGATCGCGCCGCCCGGCTACGACATCAGCAACCAGCAGGGTCTGTTCGCCGCCGGCCAGATCCCGATGCTGTGGAGCGGCCAGTGGCTGGCCGCCGGGTTCCTCACCGACAAGCCGAAGATCAAGTACGGCTTCGCGCCGCTGCCCCAGGTGACCAAGCCCGCCACCCTCTACGACGCCGTGGGCATCTGCACCCCGTCGTACACCCGGAACGCGGACGCCACCTTCAAGGTCCTCAAGTACCTCGACTCCACGGTGTGGAGCAAGGTGCTGCCGGACTCCCCGGTCGCGGCCCCGGCCTATCTCTCCGCCCAGAACGCCTACTTCGGGGCCCTCGACAAGGCAGGGCAGACGACCGTCGCGTCCACCGTCAAGACGGGGCTGAACACCCCGACCACCATCGGCGTGCGCTTCACCACCCAGTGGGCAAGTCAGTCCAACGACTTGATCACCGCGTACTGGCCGGACATCCTCAACGGGAAGAAACCGCTGTCCGACCTCCAGACCATGACCGGCAAGATCAACGATGTGATCAAGAACAACGGTTAGCGCCCCGGACCGAGCGGTGGGCCGGGACCCGATACGTATCCTGAGGTCGGTCCCGGCCCCCGGTACGCGATGGAAGGTTGGTCGTCACCTCACGTGAGAAGTCGCCCCCCGCACCGTCAGAACGCCAGGCCCACGATGCGCGACGTCGCGGAGCGGGCCGGTGTCGCCGTCGTCACCGTCTCCCGCGTCGTCAACGGCATCGGCACGGTCCGCGAGGAGACGGCCGAGCGCGTCAACGCGGCGATCACCGCGATCGGCTACCAGCGCAACGAGATCGCGCGCTCCCTGCGCCCCGGCCAGAACTCCATGACCATCGGCCTGCTCCTCGGCGACCTCACCAACCCGTTCTACGCCTCCCTCGCCAAGGCCGCCGTCGAGGTCGCCAACGAGGCCGGTTACGCCGTCCTGTTGAGCACCGCCGACGAGGACCCCGAGGTCGAGCGCAGGGCCGTGGGCGAGCTGATCGGCCGCCGGGTCGCCGGGCTCATCATCGTCCCCGACCAGGGCGACCACACCTTCCTGAACGAGATCAACGGCCACGACCACGTCCCCATCGTCTTCGTCGACCGGCCGGCCACCGGCGCCGAGGCCGATGTGGTGCTCGTCGACAACGAGGACGGCGGCCGCAAGGCCACCCAGCACCTCGTCGACCAGGGCCACAGCCGTATCGCGATCCTCGTCGCGCCCTCGTACTACAGCACCGGCCGACGGCTGCGCGGCTACCGCAAGGCCCTGCGCCGCAGCGGCATCGAGCCCGACAACGACCTCGTCGTCACCCTGCGCCGCGGCACCACCGAGGAGGCCGAGGGCGCCACCCGCGCCCTGCTCACCTCCGCGAACCCGCCCACCGCGGTCTTCTCCACCACGGGCTTCCTCACCGAGGGCGTCCTGCGCGCCTGCCGCGACCTCCACGTCTCCGTGGCCGTCGTCGGATTCGACGACTTCAAGCTCGCCGACATGCTCCCCACCCCGGTCACCGTCGTCACCTCCGACACCGAGGAACTCGGCCGCAGGGCCGCCCACATCCTGCTGGACCGCATAGACGGTGACGACAGCCCCTCCCACCGGACCGTCCTCCCGGTGCAGCTGATCGCACGCGGCACCGGGGAGATCGGACACCCGTAACGTCAGTACAGAATCCGCCACTTGGCGCGCGGCCAGGCGAGCACGGCGTAGAGCTGCACCAGGGCCGCCTGCTGGATCGCCTGGGTGCCGCCGGACGTGTCGAAGTGCACGAGACCGGTCGCGGGATCACGCATCGTGTCCCACACCTGGTCGGCGTAGGCGGCCATCGCCCGGTGGTAGGTGTCCTTCCCGGTCACCGACTCCAGCAGCAAGAGGTTCTTGAAGAAGATCGAGTTGAAGAACACCGGCTGCGTGAACAGCCGCCCCTGTGTGACGTAGTAGGCGTACGCGGCGTCGGCGATCTGCTCCGCCCGGCGCAAGTAGGCCCGGTCGTGGGTGACTTGGTGGAGCAGCACGGCGACGCCGACCGGGACGCCCTGGTTGTAGGACCAGACGGTCCTCTCGATCGTCCCCTGTAGGTCGAGGTGGTCCCAGTACAGGCCGCCGGGGCTCTGCAGATGGCTGTTCGTCCAGTCGTAGAAGCGCCTCGCCCAGTCCAGGTAGTCGGCCTCGCCGGTGATCTGGTGCAGGCGCAGGGCGAGTTGGGCGCCCGGCATGTTCGAGACGGTGTTGCGGTCGTGGCTCCAGTCGGCCTGCGTCCAGAAGACCCCGCCCGGCGCGGCATGCCCGCTGTCGGTGTCCCAGCCCGACCTGACCAGCGCGAAGATCTCCTTCGCACGGGCCAGCGCGGCGGCGTCCCCGGTCTGAAGGTACCGCTGGACCTTCGCCAGCCCGACCCACTCGTTGTCGTCGTAGAACATGTCACCGCCCGCCCCGTACGGCGCGACCGGGTAGGAGGCGTACCCGGGCAGCTTCGTCGTGCCGCCCGCGGCGTTCCAGTGGTGCTCCTGCGCCGCCGCGCGCCGCGCCAGCTCGGGCTCGAACCCGGCGTCCACGACGGTGAGATCGAGCGCGGCGATGTGCACCTGCGAGAAGGGCCATTCGTACGAGTACGCGTTGTCGCCGGCCGCCGCCGGGATCTGCTCGCGGACCAGGCCGGAGCCGTCGGTCGCGTCGAAGTGTCTTCTCAACGCCGCGTACAGGGCCCTGGCGCGCGACAACGCCCGTGCGGGGCTGGGCCGTTCGGCCGCGATCGCGGGCGTGGCGGCCGTCGCCGCCAGGGCGGCCAGGCCGGAGCCGATCATCACTCGCCGGGAGGGACGCGGGGACATGGGGCCTCCAAGGGTGCGGGTGATGGAAACGTTGTCATTGACTCAGGAGGTCGTCAACGCATCTGACAGCACGGGTAGTTCACTCCCGGAGGATTTAGGTCCGGTCCATTGACGGTGAAGCCGGGCTGATGGAACCTTCACGATGGTTACGTTTCCACAGGTGAGTTCGTCCGGCCCCACACGGCGAAACAGGAGACATCGAGATGACCGTCCCGTGCCTCGTCACCAGACGTCTGAGCGCCGCCCTCACGATGGCGCTGCTGCTCGCCCTCGTCCCGGCCCTGCTGGTGCTGCGCGCCGCGCCGCCCGCGCAGGCACTCGACAACGGCCTCGCCAGGACACCCCCGATGGGCTGGAACGACTGGAACTCCTTCGGCTGCAACGTGACCGAGCAACTCGTCGAGCAGACCGCCGACTACCTCGTCTCCTCCGGGCTGAAGGACGCCGGGTACCAGTACGTCAACATCGACGACTGCTGGATGACCTCGGCCCGCAACTCCGCCGGTCAACTCGTCCCGGATCCGGTGAAGTTCCCCGACGGCATCAGCGGCACCGCCGCCTACGTCCACGGCAAGGGCCTCAAACTCGGCATCTACGAGAGCGCCGGCACCGCCACCTGCGCGGGCTACCCGGGCAGCCTCGGCCATGAGCAGACGGACGCCAACAGCTTCGCCGCGTGGGGCGTGGACTACCTCAAGTACGACAACTGCAACCACCAGAACGTGCCCGACCAGCAGCGCTACACCGCGATGCGCGACGCCCTCGCCAACACCGGCCGCCCGATCGTCTACAGCCTCTGCAACTGGGGCCTCGCCGACGTGTGGACCTGGGGCGCGGGCGTCGGCAACAGCTGGCGCACCACCGACGACATCAACGTCAACTTCTCGACGGTGACCTCCATTTACAAGGCCAACGTGAAACTCGCCGCCTACGCCAAACCGGGCGCCTGGAACGACCCCGACATGCTGGAGGTCGGCAACGGCATGTCGTTCACCGAGGACCGCTCGCACTTCAGCCTCTGGTCGGAGGTGGCCGCCCCGCTGATCGCCGGCACCGACCTGCGCAAGGCCACCGCGGCGACCCTCTCGCTCTACGGCAACAAGGACGTCATCGCCGTCGACCAGGACTCGCTGGGCAAACAGGGCACCGAGATCTCCAACTCCGGTGGCCTGCACGTCCTCACCAAGCCCCTCGCCAACGGGGACGTCTCGGTGGTCCTCTTCAACGAGAACTCCGCCGCCGCCACCATCACCACCTCCGCGACGGCGGCCGGACTCCCCTCCGCCTCCTCGTACCAGCTCAACAACCTCTGGTCGCACATCGTCAGCAGCACCAGCGGCTCCATCTCGGCGAGCGTCCCCGGCCACGGCTCGGTCATGTACCGGGTCTCCGTCGGCAGCGGCACCAGCGTCGGCGGCACCCGCCCGCTGATCAGCGCCTCCTCCAACCGCTGCCTCGACGCCTACAACGGCGAGACCACCCCCGGCACCAAGATCGAGATCTGGGACTGCAACGGCGGCGCCAACCAGGCCGTGACCCTCACCGCCGCCGGTGAACTCCGGCTCTACGGCGGCACCCAGTGCCTGGACGCCTACGACAACCAGACCGGCAACGGCACGACGGTCCAGCTCTACGGCTGCAACGGCGGCGGCAACCAGAAATGGACCGTCAACCCCAACGGCACGATCACCGGCACCCAGTCCGGCCTCTGCCTCGACGTCACGGGCGGCGACCAGCCCGCGGGCAACGTCAACGGCACCCCGCTGGAACTCTGGTCCTGCAACGGCGGCGCCAACCAGCAGTGGCGCCTGGGCTGACCGCCCGCAATCCCCCCACCCCGATGGAGCCGGCATGACATCCACAGCAGTGCGCGTCCGCAGAACCGGAGCCGGCCTGACCGCCGCCCTCGCCCTTCTCGTCCCGGCCCTGGGCGGCACCGCGGTCGCGGACGCACAGGCGAGCGTGTGCAACAAGTACTGCGACGCCCGCGACCCGGCCCTCTCCCCGGGGGACCGGCAGCCGGTGACCGCCACGATCTACTCCCGCGCCATCGCCCTGCACTTCGACGACACCGACGCGATGGGCTGGGCCTCGATCACCAACGGCAGCCCCGGCGACGAGGTCTGGCTCGACCGCTCCTTCGACGGCGGCCGCACCTGGAGTTCGGGCAGCAAGCTCGGCGACACCACCGTCCCCGCGGGGCAGGGCGGTTGGCGCACCCTGATGTACAACGTCGACGACTGGAACGCCCGCGGCGTCGGCGCGCTGCGCGCCTGCGGCAAGGCGGGGGACCGCGCCGAGATCGCCTGTACGTCCTGGGCCCGTACGACGTGGAACGCGGGCAGCCGGGCAACGGCCGCCGCCACGGCGCTGATGCAGTCGTACAACCAGGGCACCGGCCTCTTCGACACCACCGGCTGGTGGAACTCGGCCAACGCCCTGACCGCCGTCATCGACAACGCCCGCGTCACCGGCATGGGCAGCTACACGTACGCGATCGCCACCACCTACGACCGCAACCTCTCCGCCCAGGGCGGCAACTTCACCAACGACTACATCGACGACACGGGCTGGTGGGGACTGGCCTGGGTCGACGCCTACGACCTCACCGGCGACTCCCGCTACCTCAACACCGCCCGCGCGGACGCCGATTACATGGCCCGCTACTGGGACACCACCTGCGGCGGCGGGGTGTGGTGGAGCACCGCGAAGACCTACAAGAACGCCATCGCCAACTCCCTCTACCTGGAGCTGAACGCCGCCCTGCACAACCGCATCGCGGGCGACTCGGCGTATTTGGGCCGGGCCAACGCCGAGTGGTCGTGGTTCAAGGGCACCGGCATGATCAACGGCTCCCATCTGGTCAACGACGGCATCAACCTGTCGACCTGCGGCAACAACGGCGACACGACGTGGTCGTACAACCAGGGCGTGCTGCTCGGCGGTCTGTCGGAGCTGTACCGGGCGACGGGGGATTCGTCTCTCCTCACCACCGGCCGCCAGATCGGGGACGCCTCGACCACCGCCGCGGCCCTCAACTCCGGTGGCATCCTCCGGGAACCGTGCGAGGCCAGCGGCTGCGGTGGTGACGGGCCGTCCTTCAAAGGGGCGTACGTCCGAGGTCTGAGCGCCTTCAACTCCCGCCTGTCCGACCGCCCTTATACCGCCTACCTCAAGCGTCAGGCAGACAGCGCGTACGCGAAGGACCGCAACTCCCTGGACGCGTACGGGTTGCACTGGGCCGGACCGCTGGACTCGACCGACGCGGCCCGGCAGCAGAGCGCGCTCGACCTCATGAACGCGGCGAACTGACACACCGTCACATCGGAGCGGGTCACCCCTCCCCGGTGAGGAGCCGTCGCGGATTGGCGATGCGGAAGGCGTACGCCGCGGCTCCGCCCAGGCCGTACCCGGGGTGCCGGGGCGGCTCCGCGTAAGGGCGGTCCGAGCCCTGGACCACGGCGTCGACGCCGAGGGCGCGCACGATCGCGTCCACGGCGGTCGGGCCGTAGGACGAGGTCTCGACGAACATGCCGGGGTCGGTCGGCTGCTGGTGGCCGGACCGGGCGGTGAAGCGTTCGCCGTGGAGCGGGGCGAGGCCGGCCAGCAGGGCGAAGCAGACGCGCACGCGCGGATGGCGGGGGCGGCCGAAGGCGCGGAAGGCGTGCCAAGCGGCGTGCATCTGCTGGACGTAGGGGACCATCGCGGGCCACCAGGCGGGGTCCGTCGAGGAGCCCGGTGCGGGGCCGGGGTGGACGAAGAGCGGGAGGCCGCGTTCTTCGAGGAGGTCCAGGAGCGGGGCGCAGCGGGCGTAACCGGCCGCGTCGGCAAGGGCGTTGGCGGGCAGTTGCAGACCGGCGAAGCCCCGGTCGAGGTCCTTGGCGGTCGCCGCCGCGTCGATGTCCCGTACGCAGGCCGCGGCCCAGGCGCCGAACGGCTCGGGGAGGGAGGCCGCGCCGTCGTGGTACGCGTCGAGCAGGGGCCGCGCCTCGGCGGCGGGCAGCCACTCCACGCCGATCGGGGCGGACAGCGAGACGAGGACCCGGCCGAGACCGTCGGCGGCGGCGAGGTCCGCGCGCCGGGCGATGTCGTGGTCGGCGGGCGCTACCTCGAACGGCGGCTCACCGTCCAGGAACAGCGTCCAGCCGTCGAGGAACGGCGGTTCGCGGCGGGCGCGCAGAGCCGTCACCAGCGAGGGGGTCCACAGATGCTGGTGTACGTCCACGTTGGTCATGTCGCTTCTCCCGCCAAGGCGTTCAGTGTGCTCGGACAGCGTCCGTGTCCGTCCGCGACGACCCAGGCGACCCAGAGCGTCTCCCCACGTCCCGTCACGTGTGAACCTAGCGCCTGCGCCCCCGATGATCGAGTGGTGCGGAGCAGGGGCCGGGCGTACGGTCGAACGGTGGACACGCGGCGGACGGAGCCGTCCGCCGGACTCCCGTGAGTGCGGTTCCCCATGAGCAGCAGCCCTCAGCACGCCTCCCCAGCGCAGACCACCACCCCGGACACCGGCGGTGGCGGCAGCACGATGGCGCTGCTGGTGATCGCGTCCTGTCAGCTGATGGTGGTCCTCGACATCACCATCGTGAACATCGCCCTGCCGCACATCCAGAGCGCCCTGGGCTTCTCCACGACCAGCCTCGCCTGGGTCGTCAACGCGTACACCCTCACCTTCGGCGGTCTGCTGCTCCTCGGCGGCCGGGCCGGTGACATCCTCGGCCGGCGGCGGGTGTTCGTGTTCGGGGTGCTGCTCTTCGTACTCGCCTCGCTGCTCGGCGGGTTGTCCCAGAACTCCGGTCAACTCCTCGCCGCACGCGCCCTCCAGGGCGTCGGCGGTGCCATCGCCTCGCCGACCTCCCTCGCCCTGATCAGCACCACGTTCCGCGAAGGGCCCGAACGCAACCGGGCGTTCGGGGTGTTCGCCGGTGTCTCGGCCGGCGGCGGTGCGATCGGACTGCTGATGGGCGGCATCCTCGTCGAGTGGCTGAACTGGCGCTGGGTCCTCTTCGTCAACGTCCCGATCGGACTGCTGATCGTCCTCGCCACCCCGCGCTGGATCAAGGAGTCCGCACGCCACCCCGGCCACTTCGACATCACCGGCGCACTGACCTCCACCGTGGGCGTGGTGTTCCTGGTCTACGGCTTCATCCGGGCCGCGCAGGAGGGCTGGCGGGACTGGCTCACCCTGGCCTCGTTCGGCGCGGCCGTGGTCGTCCTCGCCCTGTTCGTGCTGGTCGAGCGGCGCTCCCGGCAGCCGATCACCCCGCTGCACATGTTCCGCGACCGCAACCGGGCCGGGACGTACGGCATCATGCTCTGCCTCGCCGCCGCGATCTTCGGCATGTTCTTCTTCCTCACGCTCTTCGTGCAGGACGTGCTGGGCTTCAGCCCGCTCATGGCCGGTTTCGCCTTCCTGCCGGTCAGCGCGGTGATCGCGGTGGGCGCGGGCCTGGCCTCGCGGTTCCTGCCGAAGTACGGACCCAAGCCGTTCATGGTGGTCGGCGCGGTCCTCGCGGCGGCGGGCCTGTCCTGGCTGACGCTGACGGACGTGCACTCCACGTACCTGGGCAGCGTCCTCGGCCCGATGCTGGTGTTCAGCCTGGGCATGGGCATGGAGTTCGTGTCGCTGACCCTGATGGCCCTGTCCGACGTGCCCGTCCAGGAGACCGGCGCGGCCTCCGGACTCCTCAACGTCACACAGCAGGTGGGTGGTTCGCTCGGGCTGTCCATCCTGGTCACGATGTTCGGCACGGCCAGCCGCAACGAGGCGAAGGACCGCATCCCCGCGTTCCTGTCCCAGGCGACCCCGGCCGAACGCCTCCAGTTCCGGCGCACCGGCCAACTCCCGGGCGTCTGGGGCGATCACGTCCTCACCGCCGGGGTCTCGGCCGCGTTCGTCACGGCGGCGATCTTCACCGTCGTCGCCGCGCTCATCGCGGTCCTCGTCATCCAGGTCCGCCCCTCCGACCTCGAACGCCTCAAGGGCGGCACAGGCGTCGGCCCGCTCTGACCGTCAACTCCCCTGAGCGGACTAGAACTTCGGGATCTGCTGCTCGAACCACACGACCTTGCCGGTGCTCAGCCGTGTCGCCCCCCAGCGCTCGGCGAGCCGGTCGACCAGGAACAGGCCCCGGCCGCCCTCGTCGCCGGGCGCGGCCTGCCGCATGCGGGGCACCTGGGGCGAGTCGTCGGTGACCTCGCAGCGCAGCACGTCGGTGCGCAGCAGCCGTAGCGAGATGGGGCGCGAGGCGTACCGTACGGCGTTCGTGACGACCTCGCTGACCATGAGTTCCGTGGTGTCGAGGAGGGCGTCCAGGCCCCAGCGGTGCAGCACCCTGCGGGTCAGCCGGCGGGCCTGGCCCGCGGTGAGGGGGTGGGGGTCGAGGTGCCAGTAGCCGACGCTGTCCGGGGGGAAGCCCTCGAAGCGGGCGGTGAGCAGGGCGATGTCGTCGTCGCGGGGGCCCGGCGCCAGGGCGGTGAGGATGCGGTCGCAGAGCCGCTCCAGCGAGGCGTGGCGGTGCCGGTGCGGGGTGGAGCGGAGGTGGGTGCGCAGGGCCTCCACGCCCGTGCCCACGTCCGTGTCGCGGGACTCCACCAGGCCGTCGGTGTACAGGACCAGCGTCGTGCCGGTGGGCGCGGGCATCTCGACGGACTCGAAGACGACACCGCCGACGCCGATCGGGGCCCCCGGCGGGACGTGCAGGACCTCAGCGTGGCCGTTCGGGCGCAGCAGGACGGCGGGCGGGTGGCCCGCGTTGGCCATGAGCAGGCGGTGCGAGATCGGGTCGTAGATCGCGTACAGGCAGGTCGCGATGTGGTCGCTGCCCAGGCGCTGGGCCTGTTCGTCGAGGTGGTGCAGGACCTCGTGCGGGGGCAGGTCGAGGCCGGCGAGGGTCTGCACGATGGTGCGCAGCTGGCCCATGATCGCGGCGGAGGTCATGGAGTGGCCCATGACGTCACCGACGATCAGCGCGACCCGGCTGCCGGGCAGCGGTATCGCGTCGTACCAGTCGCCGCCGACCTGCGCGGTCTTCGAGGCGGGCAGATAGCGGCTGGCCAGCCGGATGCCGGTGGACTCGGGCAGTGAGGACGGCAGCATCGTGTGCTGGAGCGTGTCCGCGACGGAGGCCTCGTGGCCGTACATCACGGCCTTCTGGACGCCGATCGCGGTGTGGGTGGCCAGCTGGGAGGCGACGAGCAGGTCGTCGGCGGTGAACGCGGCGCGGTCGGGGCGGCGCAGCAGGACGACGGTGCCCATGACGTGGTGGCGGCCGTGCAGCGGGGCGATGATCAGGCGCCGGCCCGGCGGCAGCGTGCCCCGCGCGCTCGCGGCGGGGCCGAGCAGTTCGGCCACGGCGGGGTGGATGTCCGGGGTGTCGCCGAACGCCGGCCGACCGGCCAGCAGGAGCTTCGCGAGCCGTCCGGTGAGGGCCGGCTGCACGCGCTCGGCCACGTTCTCGTACACGGCGTGCGGCATCAGCAGGGCATTCCTGGCCTCCGGCGCCCGGTCGATGCTGTGCAGCCGCAGGACGACGGGCGCGGCCGACTTCTCGTCCCCCACGGGCAGCGGATCGTGCAGGTGGATCACGATCGCGTCGGCGAAGGCGGGCACCGCCGCCCACCGCAGCTCCCGCAGCGTCTCGTCCAGGTCCATCCCGCGGGCGATCCGCCGGGTGGCCACGTCCAGGTACTGGAGCCGCTCCAGCTGCCGTACGGGCGTCCGGCCGAGCGGTACGACGGGTGCGGGGCCGCTCGCCGAGGGGCCTCGCCGGGCGGTTCCGGCGGGGCCTTCGCGAGGGCTGGGATGCTCCGTCACACGTTCGTCCCGTCCACTGGTGCGGCATGGCCGCCGGGTCGGTGCCAGGGCCTCAGTCGCGCCGTCGGCAGCAGAGGAAGACCTGTTCCTCCGGCGGGACGTCGGCGACCGCCGGGGCGTAGGTGTAGGAGGTCTCCTTCACGATCTCGAAGCCCGCGGTGTTGAGGATCTTGTGCAGGTCGTCGAGGAGATAGCCGGAGACCCGGATCGTGTGGCCGAGGAAGGGGATCTCGAAGTCGTCCACATGGGCCTCCACCATCGACAGGGCGAAGAGTCCGCCCGGATTCAGCAGGTGGTGGATCGTGCGCAGGGCGAGCGGGATCTCCGCGCGTGGCAGCATCAGCAGGGAGAAGAAGGCGGTGACACCGTCGAAACGGCCCAGGTCGGTGGGGCCGCCGGGGCGCAGGTCGGCGAGGTCGAGCTGATGGAACGTGGCGGCGGGGACGTACTCCCGGGCCAGCTCCACCATCCGGGCCGACAGGTCCACGCCGACGACCTCGAAGCCCGCGTCCGCGAGCTGCCTGGCGGTCGGCACGCCGGTGCCGGAGCCGAGGTCCAGCACGCGGGCGCCCGGACCGAGCGACTCGATGAGCCAGTCACCGGCGCCGACCTGGCCCTCCTTGTGCGGGAAGGCCTCGTCGTACCGGTCCCCGATGGCATCGAAGGCCTCGGCCTGACCTGATCGGTCGGGCCGCAGACTGTCGTAGTCGGACCCGTCGTGCGTTCCGCTCACTGAACCGGCCTTTCGTCCGCGCATGAGGATTGTCCCACAAGTCCGTGAAGTGAGGTTTCGGCGGAAAAAGAACGTGAGGGGCGCCCTGGGGCACCCCTCACGGAACGTCGAGGGCGAGGAAAGCGGACGCACTGGTTTCAAAGGAGTTGAGAAGGAAGTCCGTCCATGGCCTCGCCGGGGACGACGTTAGCAGTCAGGCGGGGACCAGGTCGCGCAGGTTTTCGAGAGTGATGACAAGAGATCCGCCGGGCAGCTCGTCCGGGCGGCGCAGACCGATGTATGTGACCGGTTCGTCGGGGATGGTCGCCCCGTCCCACAGCGTCACCGTCGTCGCCTCCCCGGTCATCAGGTCCACGAGATGGCGCACGGTGAGCTGCTCGCGCTCGACGATCCCGCGCAGCAGGTTCGCCACCGTCACCCGGTTCCGCTCCACCCGGTTCGCCGACGGGGTGCCCCTGAGGTACAGGTGCAGCCACTTCGCCCGCCAGGTGCCGTCCTGTCCGCGCAGGAACACCAGCGGCAGCGCCACCCGGCCCGCACCGCGCAGCTCCGACTTCATCCGCACGGTCCTCGGCTCGAACGGCC
The DNA here is from genome assembly GCF_044763565.1 of Streptomyces sp. NPDC096013. Classification (NCBI taxonomy): domain Bacteria; kingdom Bacillati; phylum Actinomycetota; class Actinomycetes; order Kitasatosporales; family Streptomycetaceae; genus Streptomyces; species Streptomyces sp. NPDC096013. Next base: position 202,432 of record NZ_JBIWGK010000008.1, read on the forward strand.
GCCCCCGCTGCTCGCCCTCACGCAGCATGAACCCGAAGAACGACTCCTCGACCTCCTCGAAGCCCTCGCCCGAGAAGATGTTGACCTGCGGCACGACGAACGCCCCGCGTACGGCGCCCAGCCGCAGATTGATGAACTCCGAGGCCCCGTCCGGCGCTTCGGTGATGTCACCGGAGTGCTCGCCCTCCACCTCGGTGAGCGCGGTGTACGACAGCCACGAGTGCGTCGAGTAGTCCGCGTTCAGCATCAGCGCCGACAGGTCGAAGTCGGTGCGCTGCTCGGTCTCCTTCCAGTACACGAAGAACCGCAGCAACTCGCCCTCGACCACGGACAAGGACCCGCGCGGCAGCACACCGAGCCCGGCCGCCGTCGCCTTCCCGCTCAGCGGCAGAGCCACGTCGAGCACCTCCGGATCGACCAACAGCCGCTCAGGAGACGGCAGTCGACGCCGTGTCTCGTCGTCGAGCGCCGCGATCAGCCGCTCACGCTCGGCCGGCCATACGATCGGTCGCTCGTCGTCGGTCACCCAGGCGCGGCCCCGCCGGTTCACGAAGACCCGCAACTCCCCGCTCTCCCGGGCCCTGTTGTGCAGATGCTCGCGCACCGACAGCACCACCCGGCCCGACACCTCGGGCGCGACCCGCTCGGCGGCGGCCACCACGGCGTCCCGCTCCTCCTGCGTGAGCGCCATGCGCAACAGCCGGTCCAGCGCGCGGAACAGCTTGCCCGGCGCCGACGTGAGCAGCTCCGTCGCCCCCAGCACGTCGTGCCGGGCGAGCAGTTCCTCGACCCGGCTGTCGAACGACCGGGCCCTCAGCTCACCGCGCGCGACCGCGAACACCTCGGCGGCACGCGGCAGTTGCGGATACTCGTGCGGGTGCAGCCGCTCACCGAGCCGCTTCCACGCCTCGCGGTGCGCGTGCACGTCGGCGAGCTTGGCGGGGGACGCGGCGATCACCGAGTCCAGGCCCGAGAGCAGCGCCCGCCGCACCGGACGCGACGGCGACCGGAAACGGGTCGGCTCCACCAGCGTCACATCACCGTCCGACAGCGCGCAGGCCAGCCGCAGCACATCGGTCACGGTGTCCAGCAGCAGCGCCGAACCCGCTGTCAGGCGGGCCTGGTTGACGATCGCGCGGTTCTCCCGCACCGGGATCGTCTCCGGCTGTGGCCCGTCCGCGCAGCGCTCGGCCAGCGCGCGCAGATCGGCCCGGTGCTCCTCGCTTAGGGGAGTCGTGCTGCCCGCCAACGCCAGGTACAGGGCGCTGAGTTCGTCGGCGAGTTCGCCGCCCGCGTGCAGCACGGTGAGGCGGTCGCTCGCCGCCGCGATCAACTCGTCCTGAGCGGCGAGCAGTTCGGCGTACGTGTGCTGATACCTGCCGTAGGCCGGGAGGCTGAGCAGGTTGACCACGCCGGACCACAGCTGGTCGAGCGTCCCGGCGCGGGTCTTCTCGTCGCGGAGCGCCCCGAGGAGGCACTCCATCCAGAAGTCCTCCGTGGAGGGCACGTTGGCGGGGAAGTCGATGAAGTAGGCGTTGTGCCGGACGTGGTCGCCGACCAGCTCGCGGACGGTCCGCAGGGTGCGCGCGGCGATCCGGACGACCGTCTCCTCGGGCAGCCCCGACAGCCGTGCCAGCAGGCCGGGGGAGAGCTTGAAGCCGACGGAGAGCAGCGCGGCGTCGAACTGCCGCGCGGCGACGGCGCCTTCGGTCACGCGGCTTGCGGCTTCGCCCGAGAGGCCTGTGGCTTCACCCGAGAAGCTTGCGGCTTCACCCGAGAAGCTCGTGGCTTCACCCGAGGGGCTCGTGGGGAGAGGGATGCGGAACGTGTGCCGGATGACCAGTGGTTCGAGTCGGTCGATCATTCCGGCATGGTCCCAGAACCGAACAAGCGGGCGCATTCGGGTTTCTCGCGGCGCCCGTGCACGGACCGGACGTCAGGCCAGCCAGTCGTACGCCCCCCGCGCGCTGAACTCCGCCTGCCCACCCCGCAGCAGCAGCCCCGCCGTCGCGAACTCGGGGGCGTCGGCCTGCGCCGCCACGTACGGGATCGCGATGCAGCGCATCCCGGCCGCGTGGGCCGCCGCCGCGCCCGGAGCCGCGTCCTCCAGGACGACACAGTCGGCCGAAGCCGCGCCCAGCCGGCGTGCGGCCTCCAGGAAGACGTCCGGTGCGGGCTTGCCGCGCGGCACCTCGTCGGCCGAGACCGCGGTCCGCAGCGACGCGTCGAGCCCGGTGCCGGCCAGGACCGCCTCGATGGCCTCCCGCGACGACCCCGAGGCCACCGCCATCGGCACGCCCTCGGCCGCCAGCAGCTCCACGAACTTCCGCATCTCCGGGTACACGCGCGTCGCGGTCCGGGCCAGCGCCAGATAGCGGCGGTTCGTCTCCGCGAGCAGCTGCTCCACCGGGGCCTTCAGGCCGTAGCGCTCCTTCAGGAGGACGAGGGTCTCCTGGGTGCTGATGCCGACGAAGCGCTCGTGCTGGGCCCAGGTGAAGTCCGGGACGCCGTGCTCGGCGAGGGTCTGCCGACAGGCTTCGTAGTAGTTCGGCTCGCTGTCCACGAGTGTTCCGTCGAGATCGAAGATGACCGAGAGGGCGCCGAGGTTGCTCATGGGGTCAGGATGCCAAGGGTCACGTGCCGGCCGCCCGGCCGATCGACTCCACCAGCGGCAACAGGCGGTGCGGGACGCGCTCGCGCAGCGCCATCTCGGTGCGGGTACGGACCACGCCCGGCAGGCTGATCAGGCGCTGGATCACGTCCTCCAGGTGACCGTTGTCCCGCGCCACGACCCGGGTGAGCAGGTCCCCGCCGCCGGTGATCGAGAACGCCTCGACGATCTCCGGCACGGCGGCCAGGGCGTCCCCGACCTCGTCGAGATGCCCCTGCGTGACCTCGATGTGCACGAACGCGAGCACCGGGTGGCCGAGCGCGGCGGGGGAGAGGAACGGGCCTGTGCCGGTGATCACCCCGTCCCGCTCCAGCCGGTCCAGGCGCGCCTGGAGCGTGCCCCGGGCGACCCCGAGCAGACGGGCGTACTCACGCACGCTGGTACGCGGCTGCTCCAGAAGCAGCCTCAGGATCCGGGTGTCGAGTTCGTCCACGCTCATGAGGCACGACTGTACCAATGGCCCAGCACGCTGTGACTAGGCCAATGGACCAGTCGAAGGGGATCGACTTGAGCCACTCGGCCCGATGATGCTCTCATGGGCATGTCGATGGCGCTGCGGACCTCCGCGGCGCCTTTTCCATGTCGGTGTCCGGGTGTGCTCAGGGGGCGGGAAGCAGTGCTGAAAAGGGTGTTCGTGGCTCCGGACCCGGGGCGCGTACGGCTGCGGTTCGCCGGCCGGGCCGTGCTCGGCATCGGCCTCGCGGTCGTCGTCTGCGGGCTGACCGGGCAGTCCCTCGCGGGTGCCGTCACCGGTGGCCTCGCGGCGCTGCTCGCCCTGTTCACGGTGACGGACGCGACCGTGCGCGGGCAGGCCGTCACCACCGCGCTGCTGCCCTGCGTGGGCCTGCCGCTGCTCGCCGCCGCGGCCGAACTGCACGACCACCCCGTCGCCCGCGACCTCACCTTCCTCGCCGTGGTCGGCGCCGGCGTGTACGCGCGCCGCTGGGGACCGCGCGGCCACAGCCTCGGCGTCTTCGCGTTCATGACCTTCTTCGTGGCCCAGTTCCTGCACGCGACCACGGACCAACTGCCCAGGCTGTACGCGGCAGTCGGACTTTCGGTGCTCGCCGCCGCGACGGTCCGCTTCGGCTTCTGGTGCTACGAACACCGGCTGTCCCCGGCCGCCGTGCCTGCCCCGACCGCCGGTCGTGGCCTGGCCCGTGTGACCACCCGGCAGGCGGTCCAGGCGACCGCCGGTGCCGGATTCGCGCTCGTGGTGGGCCAGTTGGTGTCCGGGCAGCGCTGGTACTGGGCCGTCGGCGCCACCTGGTGGATCTTCGTGAACACCGCCTCGCGCGGCGAGACCCTGGTCCGGGGCTTCCGCCGCGTCCTCGGCACGGTCCTCGGCATCGCCCTGGGCCTGCTGGTCGCCGTACCGGTCCACGGCGCCCCCGTCCCCACCGCGATCCTGGTCGCCGCCTGCGTCTTCGGCATCTTCTACTCGGCCGCCGTCTCCTACACCTGGATGATGCTCTCGGTGACCCTGATGGCAGAGCTCCTCTACGGCCTCCTCGGCGTCCTGAACCCCGCGCTGCTGGCGCTGCGGTTCGCGGAGACCGGCGTCGGCGCGCTCGGTGCCGTACTGGCCGTCCTGCTCGTCCTGCCGGTGACCACCCACACCACCACGGACGCCTGGATCCAGCGCGCCCTGCGCTGCGTCCACACCTGCACCGCCGAGGCGGCCGCCCGTCTCGCCGGTTCCGCGGCGGCCGACCCCGCGGGACGCGTCGCCGAACTCGAACAACTCCTCGGCCGGGTACGGCTGTCCGTCGCGCCCCTCGTGCACCCGCTGAACCCCGTGCTGGGCCGCAAGCGCCGCGCCCGCCGGGTGCTCGCCCTGCTCGACGACTGCGCCCGCGAGATCCGCGGCCTGGTCGCCGTGGCCGCCGACCCGGAGGCCTCGCACGACGCCCGCCTCGCCGCCGCGTGCTGGCGCGTCGAGACCGCGGTCGAGGCGCTCACCGACGGCGACACGTCACGGCTCTCGGCCACCGCGACCCGGGCGCCCGCCGAACCCGCGCTGGCCCACCTCCACGGCCTGGAGCGCGCCCTCGCGGAGCTGGCCGAGCCCCTGCGCGAGGGCTCCGGCATGCCCCGCTGGAACGGGCTCGGCACTCTGGTCTAGACCGCTCTTGATCGACTGCTACCGTCACCCCCGACAGCACGGACCGGAGCACGGACCGAGAGGGGACAGCGGTGGCAGACGGCGACACGCGGGGACGGCGGGCCTTCATCGGGTCGTTCACGGCGGCGGGCGGCCCTGGTGTCGTCACGGCGGCCGTGGACGCGGACAGCGGCGCGCTGACCGTCCTGAGCGGCGTCGACGGCGTCCCCGACCCCTCGTACCTCGCCCTGGCTCCCGACGGGGCCACCCTCTACGCCGTGAGCGAGACGGCCGAGGGCGCGGTGGCCGCGTACCGCGTGCACGGTGACAAGCCCGAACCGCTCGGGTCGCCGGTGCGGGTCGGCGCCTCGGGACCGACCTATCTGAGTCTGTTCGACGGCCATGTCCTGACCGCCGACTACGGCTCCGGCAGCGTCACCGCCGTACCGGTCCGCGCGGACGGCACGCTCGCGAACCGCCCCTCCGGACAGCTCCGGCACACCGGCGCAGGCCCGCACCAGCTGCGCCAACAGGGCCCGCACGCCCACCAGATCCAGCCCGACCCGAGCGGCCGCTGGGCGGTCAGCGTCGACCTCGGCACCGACTCCGTGCGGGTGTGCACGCTGGACGACGGCCGCCCCGTGCTCCACCGCGAGATCGCGCTGCGGCCCGGCTCCGGCCCCCGCCACCTGGCCTTCCACCCCGACGGAAGCCACGCCTACGTCCTCAACGAACTCACCCCCACCGTCACCGTCTGCCGCTGGGACGCCGAGAGCGGCTCGCTGAAGCCGCTGACCGAGGTGCCGGTCCTGCCGGGCCTCCCGGACGGCGACGCCGCCTACCCCTCGGGCATCGTGGCCTCCCCGGACGGCCGCTTCGTCTGGACGGCGACCCGGGGCGAGGACGTCCTGTCCGTGCTCGCTGTCGAGGGCGACGAACTGCGGCTGATCGGCACGGTGCCCTGCGAGGGCCACTGGCCGCGCGCGATCACCGAGGCCGGCGGACACCTGTACGTCGCCAACGAACGCTCCGGCGACGTCACATGGTTCACCCTCGACCCGGCGACGGGCCTTCCGCGCCGCGGCGGCTCGGTCAAGGTGCCCGCCGCGTCCTGCGTGGTCTTCGACTGACCGAGCGCGCTCCGTCCGTCCCCGGACACGCCGAAGGGCCCACTCCCGCGTGAGGAGGGGCCCTTTCGGCGCTACGGCGATACGTGTGCGGGGTGGATCAGCGAGCCGGAGCGCCCTGCGGCTGCGGCGGGGCGATGCCCAGTGCCGTCGTGTACTTGGCGAGGGCGAGCTTGCCGATCGCCGGGTACGGGCCGAGTGCCTCGGCGGCGGAACAGCCCGCCTCGGCGGCGGCGGCCTGGAGCAGACCCGGGTCGATCTCGGGGCCGATCAGATAGGGCGCGAGCGCCAGTTGCTGCGAACCCGAGGAACGCAGTTGCTCCGCGATCGCCGAGATCGAACCTTCCTGGTCCAGCGCCGCGGCCATCACCGGCACGGCGAGGCGCGCGGCGAGCAGCATGCCGGTGATACCGGCCGCCTGCACGGCCTCCTCGCCGCCCACGGAGGCGAGGATGATGCCGTCCGCGGCGGTCGCCACGGTGAACAGCCGGGCACGGTCGGCACGGGCGAGACCCGCCTCGGACAGCCGCACGTGCAGCGCCTCGGCGAGCAGCGGGTGCGGGCCGAGCACATCGGTCAGATCGGCGGCGACCCGGCTGTCCATGACGGCCTGGCGGACCTGGCGCAGCAGCGCGCTGTCGGGACCGGCGAGCAGCGGCACGACGACGGCCACCGGCCCGTCGGGCTCCTTGACGTCGGCGCCGGCGGCCCTGGCCTGCTCGAAGCGGGCGGTGCGCTCCTCGGCGGCGTGCGCGAGCACGGAGGTCAGCGTGGGGAACTCGGAGTCGTCCCCGTCGAGATAACCGATGCGGCCGTCGAGACCGGGCAGCTCGGAGCGCGCGATGCTCACGACCTCCTCGGCGAGGCTGCGCGTGGCGGCGCTGGGCGTGCCCGGCACGGCGAGGACGAGCGCGGGCGCGCCCTCGGGAGCCGCCAGCGGCTCGGGTCGGCGGTGCCGACCGGGCTGGCGAGGTCGCGGCATTCGTACTGGCAGGCCGGACGCGGGCCCAGTGGGGGAGCTCATGGCGAGGCATGTTACTGGCTTCTTGGGCTCCCCTGTTCGGGGAGGGTGCAGGTGAGCGGTATCCGTCCTGTTTTGTCTGATGAGTTACGTACAGATCAGAAGTGATCGCCTCGCCCTTTTGGTGCCACCACGGTCAGCATCAGCTCGTCACCCGGCAACGCGAGGGCGCCCGCGGCGAGATCCCGCGCGATCCGCACGGCACCGTCCAGGGGATCACCCTCCGCCGCGACCAGCCGCGCGTGCGGCAGCCGCTTCGCCAACTCCTCGTGCACCGGTACGAGGAGAGGCTCGCCCAGCTGGAACAGCCCGCCGGTGAGCGCGACCTGGGGCTCCCCGGTCGCCGGGCAGACGGCGGCGGCGGACTCGGCCATGTGCCGGGCGGCGCCCCGAAGGATGCCGGCGGCCACCGGATCGTCCGCGGCGCACTCGGCGACTTGGGGCGCGAACGCCGCGAGCACGGCGGGCCGGTCCGGCCGCGGATACAGCTTGCCCGGCAGCCCCGCCATCGCCCCGAACCGCTCCTCGGCGCAGCTCAACAGCGCCTCGGAACCGCCGTCGCGCCCGTCATGGGCACGCAGTGCCGCCTCCAGCCCCGCCCTCCCGATCCAGGCCCCGCCGCCGCAGTCACCCAGCAGATGCCCCCACCCGTCGGCCCGCCGCCACCCGACGAGATCGGTGCCGATCGCGATGAGCCCGGTCCCGGCGGCGACCACGGCACCGGGCCGCGACCCGAGGGCGCCCGCATAAGCGGTGACGGCATCGGCGGCGAGCGCGACGGTCCGCACCCCGAACTCCCGCGCCAACGCCCCCGGCAACTCCTCCCGCAACCCGTCCCCGAGAGTGGCGAGCCCGGCGGCCCCGATCACAGCTGTGCCCACATCGGACGGCTCGAAGGGCTCGGACGCCTCGGCCAACGCCCGCACCAGGGGCACCAGTTGCTCCATGAGATGCCCGGCGTCGATCCCACGCGCACCGGTCCGAACGGGTTCCCCGGAGGACAGCGGGCCGGATGTCCGGCCACCGCCGACCTCACCCACGACGACCCGGAGGCCGGAGCCTCCCGAGTCCACGGCGAGAAACCCCGGGACGGTCACGGCAGGCGCCAGTCCACCGGTTGTCCCCCCTGCCGGACCAGCAGGTCGTTGGCGCGGCTGAAGGGGCGGGAGCCGAAGAAGCCACGGTCGGCGGACATCGGGGACGGGTGCGAGGACTCCACCGAGGGCAGATCGCCCAGCAGGGGGCGGAGGTTGCGGGCGTCACGCCCCCACAGGATCGACACCAGCGGCTTGCCGCGCGCGGCCAGCGCCCGTATCGCCTGCTCGGTGACCTCTTCCCAGCCCTTGCCGCGATGCGCTGCCGGGCTGCGCGGGGCAGTGGTCAGCGCCCTGTTGAGAAGGAGCACTCCCTGCCGGCTCCACGGCGTCAGGTCGCCGTTGGACGGCTGGGGCAGCCCCAGGTCGGTGCTCAGCTCCTGGTAGATGTTCAGCAGGCTCGGCGGGAGCGGACGTACCTCGGGGGCCACCGAGAACGACAGCCCCACGGCGTGCCCCGGAGTCGGATACGGGTCCTGCCCGACGATCAGGACGCGGACGTCGTCGAAGGGCTGCTGGAAGGCTCGGAGGACATTCGGTCCCGCCGGTAGATAGGTGCGTCCGGCGGCGATCTCCGCGCGCAGGAAGTCCCCCATCTCGGCGACGCGTCCGGCCACGGGTTCCAGGGCTTTCGCCCAGCCCGGTTCGACGATCTCATGCAACGGTCGTGGTGCCACGGGCGTCACCCTACTGCCGTACAGGGCCCGGCGATCAACCGGTGGCCCGAGCCCGACCGGGAACGACCGAACCGTCGACTCCTCCGAACGAAGCATCCCCACCCGGGAGTTGCCCCCGTCGCGGCTTCCGCCCTCACGCGATCACCGCCGCCCGCACGCACAGCACGTCGGGCAGATGGGACGCCAACTGCCGCCAGCTGTCGCCGTCGTCGTCGGACGCGAACACCTCGCCGTTGCGGTTGCCGAAGTACACGCCCGCCGGGTCCGCGCCGTCCGTGCACAGCGCGTCCCGCAGCACCGTGCCGTAGTGGTCCTCGGTCGGCAGCCCCGCCGACAGCGGCTCCCAGCTCCGGCCCGCGTCCGCCGTACGGAACACCCGGCACCGGTGCTCGGCGGGCACCCGGTCCGCGTCGGCGTTGATCGGGAACACATACGCCGTGTCGCCGCGATGAGGATGGGCCGCCGCCGCGAAACCGAACGTGGACGGCAGCCCCTCGCCGATGTCCGTCCAGTGGGCGCCCGCGTCGTCGCTCCGGTACACCCCCCAGTGGTTCTGCAGATACAGCCGGTCCGGGGTCGCCGCGTCCTGCGCGACCTTGTGCACGCACTGCCCGAACTCCGGGTTCGGGTCCGGCAGGAACACCGCGGAGACACCGGAGTTGGACGGCTCCCAGCTCCTGCCGCCGTCGCCCGTGCGGAACACCCCGGCCGTCGAGACCGCGACCGTCACGGCAAGGGGGTCGCGCTCATCGGTGAGGATGGTGTGCAGTCCCTCCCCGCCGCCGCCCGGCACCCACCGCGAACGGGTCGGGTGCTCCCACAGCGGGCGGACCAGCTCGAAGCTCTCGCCGCGGTCCTCGGAGCGGAACAGCGCGGCCGGCTCCGTGCCCGCGTACACCACGTCGGGTTCGGCCGCCGCCGGGTGCAGCTGCCACACCCGCTCCAGCGAAGCCCCGGTGTCCTTCGGGAACTTGACCGCGGGACGGGCGGGCTCGGCCCAGGTGCGCCCCAGGTCGTCGGAGTGGAACACCGAAGGGCCCCAGTGAGAGCTGTCACCACCGGCCAGCAGTCTCGGCGTCGGGCCCCGGGTGTCGACGGCGACCGAATACAGCGCCTGCGCGTTGAAGTACGGACTCTTGTCGAACTCCCAGACGCCACCGCGCCTACGCCCGATGAACAGGCCTTTTCGTGTGCCCACCGCGAGCAGAACCTCTGTCATTCAGATCACCTCCGCTGCGTTTTTGGCTATTTCGCCCCCACCACTCGCCAGTGTGCACCCCACCACTGACAGTCACCCCCGGGACCGGAATCACCGCAGGTCAGGATGGCGATATCGGCCCGCGGGGGCCGCTTCGCGGAGGCCTCTCGCCAAGTGCCTGCGCAAGCCCGGGCTGCCATGGGAACGTCGAGTCGGGGTATTCGTCGTGAGCATCGAGGAGGCGTCTCCCGTATGGGAGGGCGGTTCGGCATGTCAGTGCGTTCATGAGGAGGATGCCTTCGATGGCGTTCCGAGGTCCGAAGGTGTGGCTGTGGCGGTGGCGGCGGAATCCGCTCAAGCGCCGTGCCGATGCGGTGGAATCGTGGATCGTGCTCGGCGCCTGGCTGCTCGCCGTCCTCGCCGGTGTGCTCGCCGGTCTGACGGCGGCCCGGTCCGTCGAACACGAACTGGCTCAGGAACGTGTCGACTGGAAGCCCGTGGTGGCTCTGGTGACCCAGGACGCGCCAGGACCCGCCCCGGCCAACTCCAGCAGAGCGAGCAGCGAACTGGTCTGGGCGAAGGTCCGCTGGTCGGCCATCGACGGCTCCTCGCACACCGGCCAGATACGCGTCGCCTCCGGCAGCGCGATCGGCACCCCGGTGACCGTCTGGACCGACCCGCAGGGCCACCTCGTCACCAAGCCCGCCACCGCCTCCCAGGCCCAGTTGCGCGCCATCCTGATCGGCACCTTCCTGGGCGTCGGCGCGGCAGCCGTCCCCCTCGTCAGCGCCCGGGCCCTCCGCGGCCGGCTGGAACGCCGGCGCATGGAGCAGTGGGACGAGGAGTGGGCCCGCTTCGGCCCCCTGTGGGGACGCAAGACGGGCTGAACACCCCGGCGCGCCACGGTGATTGCCCGAGTACCCCTGACCTACGGATCGCAGGCAGGGGCACTCGTCCCGCTCGGCGGAGACGCCCGCCCGGTCCCAAGTCGCCCTGACGTGGGGCCGGGCCGGTCGCAAGTCGCCCTGACGTCCAGGGGAAGCAGCCCCGTCAGGTCTCGCCCGGCCCGCGCCTCCAGTCACCCGCTCAGCTTCCACCCCGACAGACCTCGCCCGGCCCCGCACCAACCCTCCACCCTCGCCCCCGCCGGATCTCACCCCGCCAGCACCTCCCGGCACACCCCCAACAACCGCTCGTCCTCCAGCACATCCTGGCTCCCATGCCCACCCGACCGCGCCAAATGCCGTCGCGGCGAAGCGTGTTCCGCCTCCACCAGGTCATGCAGAGGCGCCCCCGCCGCCCCCATGTCGACCAGACACGCGGCCACGGCACCCCGCACCCCCGGCTGCTCCACCCAGGCCGCACGGAGCACCGGCAGCACCCGCTCCACCTCCCCGCCGACCCGCCACAGCGCACACGCGCCCGCGAGCCGCTCCCACACGCCCTCCGCCCCCAGCATCCGCGCCAGCCCCGGTGTCGCCGCCCGCGCGGACGCCCCCAGCCGCCCCAGTACCTCTGCGGCGGCTCGGCGCCGCTCCGCGTCCGCCCCCGCCAACTCCCGTATCAGCACAGGCAGTACGGCCGAGGCGTCTCCCTCAACCGACCACAGCGCACCCGCGGCGACACCGGCGCACTCGGAGTCCAGCAACCCCCGCAGCACCGGCACGACCCCCTCCGCGCCACCCCCGATCACGTCGAGCGCCCGCACCGCGGATTCCACGACCCGGTGTCTCAGCCGCACCCCGTCCGCCATCCCGCCCAACAACCGCAGCACCTCCGGCACCGCTTCCCGATCGCCGAGCGCGGTGAGCGCCGACAGCAGTGGTACGGCGCGGTCGTACGTGTCGGGGGAGTCGAGGGGGACCAGGCCGAGCCGGTGCCGCAGCGCCGGGGCGAGCGGGGCGGCGGAGCGGCCGAGGTGGATGATCACGTTGCCCAGGTCGTCGGGCGGGACCGGCTGGACGAGGACCTGGGCCAGCACGGGTGTCGCCCGTGGATCGCCGCTGCGGGCAAGGGCTTTGAGGGGGCCGCCGAGGGTCGGCGCTCTGCGCTGCCAGCGGTGGATCCACAGGTCGGCGCGTGCGGTCACCAGCGCGTGGAGGTGGTCGGCGGCCGGAGCGGCCAGGTGGAAGAGATCCCCGAGGACGGACACCGCGGCGTCGCGCAACCGGTCCGACACCGCCGCACCGAGCAACGGCCGCGCCTCCGCGCTCAGTTGCTCACCGATCAGCTCGACCGGCACGGTGTAGTCGGCGCGCCACTCGCGGAACAAGCCGGCCGCCATCCACATCCCGTTGCACCGGTCGGCCGGGTCGGGGCTGGTCAACTGCCCTTCCAGCAGGGCGATCCGGTCGCTCACCCGGTCGCCGAGCGCGGTGTGCAGCGTACGCAGCAGCAGCGCGCCCTCCTCGTCCGAGGGCCGCAGCCGCCGTAACCGGCCCGCCAGCGAGTCCGGGTCCGAGTCGTCCTCGGCCGGTGCCGAGAGTCCCGAGCGGCGTCGCTCGGACCGCTCCCCGAGCAGTTCGACGACGGTCGGGACCAGGTCGGCGGGGAGCAGTTCCGGTGCTCAGCCCGCGAGTTGGCCGAGCGCGGCGAGCCGTAGCCCGGGGTCGTACGGCGGGGTGCCGAGCGTCAGGAGGATGTCGAGCGCCTCGGGGGAGTGGGCTGGGTGCTGTCGTACGAACAGGCCGAGGCTTTCCGTGAGGGCGAGCAGGACCCGGTCGTCGCGCTCCACCGCGATGCGCTGCCGCAACAGGCCCAGCACGCGCGGGGGTCGGTCGAGGAACCGGACCAGCGCCTCGGCCGCGGCGCGGCGCACACCGGGGTCCCGGTCCCCGAGGAGCGCGGCGAACTCCTCGGCCCGCGCACGGACGGCCGCGTCCGCCGACGCACCTCCATGGCCGGCGTCCGCCGCCGTGTTTCCCTGGCCCGCGTCCGTCCCGGATGTGCCCTCGTCGCCCGTGCCCTCCGCCGGTCCGTGTCCCCGGCCGATGCTGATCAGCAGTTCCACCAACCCGTCCCGGTCCGCGACCTGTTCGCAGGCCGCGAGCGCGAACAGAAATGGAACGCAGGCGAGCGTCGCGTCGTAGACGATCCCCTCGTGGTGCACCGCGTCGTACATCCCGTCGAGCGCGCTCGCCCGCTCGACGGGGTCCGCGGAGGCCAGTCCCCGGAGCAGTCCGGGCACGTCCTCCGCGCTGCCGTACGCGTGGTGCAGTGAGGCCCAGCCGACCTCGTCGATCCCCGTGAACACGTTGCCCTCCCCAGACGAAGTGCCCGACTGATCGCGAGTCTGCACCACGCCACTGACAACGAAGCGGAATCGGGGGGTGACCGAGGGTCAATCTTCCGCTGGCAGAGCGCGGGCGAGGATCGTGCCGAGGTCGGCGGAGTCGGGGAGGGTGCCGAAGGAGTGTCCCCAGTCGCCGGCCAGCCGGGTCGCGCAGAAGGCGTCGGCGACGGCGGCCGGGGCGTGCCGTACGAGGAGGGAGGCCTGGAGCGTGAGGGCCATGTGCTCCACGAGGCGGCGGGCGCTCGTCTCGGTGGCCTGGTTCAACTCGTCCTTCAGACGGCTCACGGACGTGTCCAGACGGGCGTCCGCGCCCTGGGCCAGGGCGAGTTCGGAGAACAGCGCCTCCGCCGTGCCGGGTTCCCGGGTCAACGCCCGCAGTACGTCGAGGGCGTTGACGTTCCCCGAGCCCTCCCAAATGGAGAGCAGCGGGGCCTCGCGGTAGTGGCGGGGCATGCCCGAGTCCTCGACGTAGCCGTTGCCGCCGAGGCACTCCAGGGCTTCCGCCGTGAAGGCCGGACCGCGCTTGGTGACCCAGAACTTGCCTACGGCGGTGGCGATACGGCGGAACGCGGACTCGGCGTCGTCCCCGCGCACCGAGCGGTCGGCCGCACCGGCCAGTCGCAGCGTGAGCGTCGTGGCGGCCTCCGACTCCAGCGCCAGATCGGCCAGCACATTGCGCATCAGGGGCTGTTCGAGCAGACGGGCGCCGAACGCGGACCGGTACCGCACGTGGTGACCCGCTTCGACGAGCGTCTTGCGCATGAGGGTCGCCGACATCATCACGCAGTCCAGGCGCGTGCAGTTGACCATCTCGATGATGGTCTTCACACCGCGCCCCTCGGGGCCGACCAGCCAGGCGACGGTCCCGTCGAACTCGGGTTCCGAGGACGCGTTGGACCGGTTGCCGAGCTTGTCCTTCAGCCGCTGGATGCGGAAGGTGTTGCGGCTGCCGTCGGGCAGCACGCGCGGCACGAGAAAGCATGACAGCCCGTCAGGCCCCTGTGCCAGTACGAGGAACGCGTCGCACATCGGCGCGGACGTGAACCACTTGTGACCGCGCAGGGTGTACACGCCGGGCTCGGTTGTCGGGGTGGCCACCGTGGTGTTCGTGCGGACGTCGGAGCCGCCCTGCTTCTCCGTCATGCCCATCCCGGCGAGCAGCCCGCGCTTCTCGGTCGGCACGCGCAGTACCGGGTCGTACACCCGGCTGGTCAGCAACGGCTCGTAGACGGCGGCCAGTTCGGGGGTGGCACGCAGGGCCGGGACGGCGGCGTACGTCATCGACGTCGGGCAGCCGTGCCCGGCCTCGGTGTGTCCCCACACCAACCCCCTTGCCGTACGGGCCACATGGGCGCCGGGACGCTCGTCCGCCCAGGGCGCTCCGGCCAGCCCCTCGGCGACGGCGACGCCCATCAGCCGGTGCCAGCTGGGGTGGAACTCGACCTCGTCGATCCGGTTGCCGTAGCGGTCGTGCGTGCGCAGCTCCGGCTCGTGCCGGTTCGCCTGCTCGCCCCACTCCTGCGCCTCCTCGCTGCCCGCCGCCCGCCCGAGCCGCCGGACGTCCTCCTCGGCCCAGCCGCCGCCCTCCCGGCGCAGCCCCTCCAGCAGGGCCGCGTCCTCGGAGGAGTCGTACGGGGGCAGGGGCGGGGGCTGGTTGGTGACGTCGTGCGTGGCGTTCCGCGGCTGCGGCGGTATGTGCGCGAGTGTCTGGGCCATACCGGCAGTGTTGCACTATCCCTGCGGTCGCATCAATGATGTAACACGAGAACCGCGCCGTAGAGTACGAGGCCATGCGGATGAACGTGTCAGAAGGGACCGGCGAGGTGGATCTGCGCCCGCTGTCCGCCCGGTCGGTCGTCCTCAGCCTGCTGCTGGGCACGCATCCGCCCGAGCTGCCCGTACGGGATCTGCTGCGCGCCGTGGAACCGCTCGGTGTCGCCGGCTCCACGCTCCGCGCCGCGCTCAGCCGGATGGTCGCCGCCGGTGACCTGCGGAGCGCGGACGCGGTCTACCGCCTGAGTGACCGCCTCCTGGACCGCCAGCGCCGCCAGGACGCCGCCGTGCACCCCGAGACCCGACCCTGGGGCGGCGACTGGGAGATGACCGTCGTCACCGCGACCGGCCGCGGCCCGGCCGAACGCGCCGAACTGCGCACCGAGTTGACCGCCCTCCGGCTCGCGGAACTCCGCGAGGGAGTCTGGCTCCGCCCGGCCAATCTCCTACGACCCCGACCGCACGAACTCGGAGCCGTCGCCCGGCACTTCACCACCCGCCCCGAGGAACCCGCCCGCCAACTGGCCGCGACCCTCTGGCCACTTGACGCCTGGGCGAAGACGGCCGAGGCCCTGCTCGACCGGATCACCGCCACCGCGGACCACCCGGCCGACCGCTTCACCGTCCTGGCCGCCGCCGTACGGCACTTGCTCGCCGACCCGGTCCTGCCCCCCGAACTCCTCCCCGCCGACTGGCCGGGCCCCGCCCTGCGCACCGCGTACACCCGCCACCGGCGGGAGTTGACCGCGGCCGTGCTCGGGAACCCGGCCTAGCCCGAGCGGCCGCGCGGAGCGCCGTGCGGGGGCGCTCCGTACGGCCGCTGTCACCGTGGGGGGCTCACTTGTAGGTGATGTCCGAGGACGCGTACTTGCAGTAAGTGCCGTCAGCCCCCGTGCCGTTGGTGGTCGGCTCGGCGCCCGTGTTGTTTCCGATGTACTTCTGGCAGGGGATCATCTTCTTGCTGGTGTCCCCGACGATCGTGATGGCCTTCAGGGTCGCGCTGTCGCCGTAGTTGGTGTTGATGCCGACGATCCGGCTGCCCTTGTAGGTCGCCTCGATGGTGTTGAGGTTGATCGTCCGCTTGTACTGCGTCTTGCAGTTGCCGCAGGAGCGGACGAACGTACCGAAGGTCTGCGCCGCGAAGTTGGAGACGTTGAGCGTGCCGGCGCCGTTGAACTGGAAGACCTTGTCGCTGGCCTGCTTCGCGCCGCCGCCGTTCACGGTGTACACGTTGGACGACGAGGAGCCCAGGAAGGTCGCCGCGTCCTCGCCGACGTCCTCCCACCAGACGTTCTGGAGCGTGCAGGCGCCCAGACAGTGGATGCCGTCGGCGGCCGGCGAGCCGATGATGACGTTCTTGACGACCGCGCCGGGGGCCAGCTCAAGGATGGGGCCCTGGTCCTCGTCCTGGCTGCCGGTGCCCAGGTCGCCGCTGCCGTAGAGGCGCAGCATTCCGTAGTCCTTGGTGCCCGAGACCGAGATCGTCGAGGTGACGGCCTGGCTGCCGCTCGCGGTGGGCCAGGTGGCGGCGCTGGCCGGGGACAGCGTTCCGGATGCCATGATCATGCCAACCGTGAGTCCGAAGGTGACCGCCGCGCCGGTGAGCGCGCGTGGCCGGATGGAAGAAGTCATGTCCCGATTCCTTCTCCGAGGTGGGGGAGTGGTCAGAGCTTTCCGGTGCCCGCGCCCGCGGTCACCGAGGCGACGACGGTCGAGGCGGGCTCGGCGGTGTAGCTGTACGGCGGGCTGGTGAACGTGCCGACCTGCGAGATCTCGGTGGCGGCTCCACCGAGGTCGTTGCCACTGAGGTTGGCGTAGCCGTCCACGTCGCTGTCCCGGTTCGTCGTGACGGCGACCTGCGTGTCGCGGAAGACGTTGTTCTGGACGAACATCTGGGCGCCCATGCGCGAGTGCACGGCCGTCTCGGCGCCGACGACGTAGTTGTCGTAGAAGTGCCCGGTACCGAAGCGCAGGCTGGGAATACGGGAGTTGACCTGGTCGAACCAGTTGTGGTGGTACGTCACCCGCAGATGCCCGGTGTCCTCGCTCGCGTTGTTGTCGCTGTGGCCGACGAGCGAGCCCTTGTAGTGGTTCTTGAAGGTGTTCCAGGAGACGGTGACGTAGTCGGAGGCGTGGCTGATGTCGACCAGGCCGTCGTAGTAGTCCTTGCCGTGGTCCAGGTCGGACGAGAAGGCGTTGTGGTCGATCCACACCTTCGTCGAGGCCTGCACGGTGATGCCGTCGGCGGGTGCGACCGACTTGCTGATGTTGAGGTTGCGGACCACGACGTTCGTCACCTTCTTCAGGCGCAGCCCGCCGCCGGTGAACCCGGACGCCGAACCGACGCCCAGGACCGTCGTGTTGGACCCGACGTCGACCTGACCGCTCAGCGAGATCAGCCCGTTGACCTTCACCACCTTCGAACTGCTCCCCGTGACAGCCGACTTGAAGGCGGCCAGCGTCGACACCGTGACCGCCGAGGCGCTGCCGCCACCGGTCGTCCCGGCACCGAAACCGACCGGCGAGGCGTCGGCCGCCGATGCCGAGTGGGGGAGTACGAGTACAGCCGTCGCCGCGAGGGCGATCGCCGTCAGAGCTGATCTACGAGTACGCATGCGGGTGCGTCCCTTCCGGGGATGGGTTGATCGTGTACGTGAACGATGTACGCCATGAAGGACCGCGCGGTCACACTTCTGAACGGAACGTAGGGTGCAAGCGCTTTCTAGTCAACGCTTGTGCAGAAACTATTCGAAGCGTGGGAGCGCTTCCATGGCACTCATGTCCATGCCACGATGCCGATTGCTCTCCCCGACAGATGCCGCACGAGCCGCGATCAGGAAGGGACGATGACGTGCGCCCCACCGCCGCCGACACCCTCAAGTCATTGAGAAAACCGCCGCGTTCGGTACTCATCGCCCTCTTCGGAGCGCTGGTGCCGTTACTCGCGGCCCTGACCCTCATGGCGCCCCCGGCCGCCGCCCGCACCGAGGCCGTCCCCACCGCGACCCTCACCGAGGTCACCGGCTTCGGCGCCAACCCCAGCAACCTCCAGATGTACGTGTACGTCCCGGCGGCCGTCACCGCGCACCCGGCGATCGTCGTGGCCGTGCACTACTGCGGGGGATCGGGCCCGGCGATGTACTCCGGCACCGAATACGCCTCGCTCGCCGACCAGTTGGGCTTCATCGTCGTCTACCCGTCGGTCACCCGCGCGAGCAAGTGCTTCGACGTCTCCTCGCCGCAGGCCCTGCACCGCGACGGCGGCAGCGACCCGGTCGGCATCAAGTCCATGGTCGACTGGGTGACCGGCACCTACGCCGCCGACACCTCCCGCGTCTACGCCCTGGGCATCTCCTCCGGCGCGATGATGACGAACGTCCTCCTGGGCGACTACCCCGACGTGTTCGCGGCCGGCGCCGCCTTCGCCGGCGTACCGTTCGGCTGCTTCGCCACCACCGACGGCTCCGAGTGGAACACCGCCTGCGCCAACGGCACCGTGATCCGAACCCCGCAGGAGTGGGGCGACTTGGTCCGGGCGGCCGACCCCGGCTACACCGGCCCGCGCCCCCGCATGCAGCTGTGGCACGGCACCGCCGACGACACGCTGCGCTACCCCAACTTCGGCGAGGAGGTCAAACAGTGGACGAACGTGCTGGGCGTCGGCCAGAGCCCGGCCGCCACCGACTCCCCGGCCACCGGCTGGACCCGCACCCGCTTCGGCGCCACCGGTGACCAGGCCCCCGTCGAGGCGATCAGCCTTCAGGGCGTCACCCACAACCTCTACACCTACGGCATGGGCGCCCGCGTCCTCACCTTCTTCGGCCTGACCGGCGGCGGCACCACACCCCCGCCCGCGACCGGCCCCTGCGAGGTGACCGTCACCACCAGCGCCTGGAACACCGGCCTCACCGCCTCCGTGACCATCACCAACGCCGGCTCAACTCCCGTCAACGGCTGGCAGTTGGGCTTCACCCTGCCCGCCGGACAGACCGTCACCAACGGCTGGGGCGCGACCTACGCACCGGCCTCCGGAGCGGTGACGGCCACCAACGCCTCGTACGACGGCACCATCGCCCCGCACGCGAGCGTGACCATCGGCTACCAGGCGAACCACACCGGCAACAGCGCGGCGCCGACGTCCTACACGCTCAACGGGACGCCCTGCACGGTCGGTTGACCCCACCCGGGTGCGCGCCCGCCGCCCGGCGCGCACCCAGCCCCCCACTCCCGCCAGCGGAAGGCAGGTTCCGTGCAGCCCACAAGACGGACCGCGATCGTCGCCACGACCACCACGGCACTGTCCGCCCTGGTCGCCACCAACCCCGCACACGCCGAAGGCAGTTCGGCCCCGCCCGCCGCGCACTGGGTCACCACCTGGACGGCGATGCCCCAGCTCACCGAGCCCGCCAACCTGCCGCCCGCGCCGTTCACGGGAACCGCCTCGGTTCTCGTCGACACCACCCTGCGCCAGACCCTCCGCGTCACCACCGGCGGCCGGAGACTGCGCCTGCGCTTCTCCAACGCCTACGGGGACACCCCGCTCCCGCTCACCGCCGTGACGCTGGCCCTCCCGCAGGGCGGCAATGCGGGGACCAGTGGAATCGTGCCCGGCAGCAGCAGACCGGTCACCTTCGCCGGACGCGGATCGGCGACCGTCCCCGTGGGCGCCCAACTGGTCTCCGACCCGCTGGACGTGGACCTGCGTCCCGCTTCCGTCCTGACCGTGACCACCTACCTGGCGACGGGCCAGCCCTCGCTCGCGCTCACCTCGCACCCGGGCTCACGCACCACGTCGTACCTCCGCACCGGCGACCACACCGAGGACCAGGACCTGCTGCCAGGGGCGACCCCGGTCGACCACTGGTATCTGCTGAGCGACGTGGAGGTCCTCGCGCCGCGCGCCACCACGGCCGTAGCGATCCTCGGGGACTCGCTCACCGACGGCCGCGGCTCCACGACCAACGCCAACAACCGCTGGCCCGACCAGTTCTACGACCGCCTCCGCGCCCACCCCGCCACCGCGTCCGTGGCGATCCTGAACCAGGCCGCGGGCGGCAACCGCGTACTCAACGACGGACTCGGCCCCAACGTCCTGGCCCGCCTCGACCGCGACGTCCTCTCCCGCAGCGGGGTCACCCGACTCATCGTCTTCGAGGGCGTCAACGACATCGGCACCGCCGACGCGACCCCCGCTGCCCAACACCAGGTCACCGAGGACCTGTTGGCGGCCTACGGCCAGATCGTCGTCCGCGCTCATGCGCAGGGCATCCGTGTGTACGGCGCGACCCTCCTCCCGTTCGGCGGCAACACCTACGACGACCCGGCGGGGGAACGCGAGTCCGCTCGCCGGGCGGTCAACTCCTGGATTCGCGGCGCCGGTTGCTTCGACGCGGTGCTCGACTTCGACCGTGCCGTACGCGACCCCGCCGACCCGCGCCGACTGCTCCCGGCCCTCCAGGTCGGCGACTGGCTGCATCTCAATCCGGCGGGGTACGGCGTGCTGGCCGCGACGGTCCCCGCCGGACTGCTGCGCTAGGCGGCCGGCTCCTGCACGGCGGCGGGCGCGGTGGCGGGTGAACTGCCCCGCGCGGGGAGGTGGTTGAAGAGGAGGTTCAGCACGATCGCCGTCAGGCAGCCCGCGCTGATGCCGCTGTTCATCACCGTCTGGAACCAGTCCGGGAACTGCGCGTAGATCGTCGGCACCCCGACCGGGAGCACACCCACGGCCACCGAGACGGCCACGACGGTGAGGTTGTGGTTGTCCTTGAAGTCGACCTGCGTCAGCGTCCGCAGACCGCTCGCGGCGACCGTGCCGAACATGACCAGCCCCGCGCCGCCGAGCACCGGCGCCGGGATCGCCGCGACGACCGCGCCGAGCTTGGGCAGCAGGCCGAGGACGACGAGGATGCCACCGGCGAGGGCGACGACCCAGCGGCTGCGGACCCGGGTCATGCCGACCAGACCGACGTTCTGCGCGTACGCCGTGTACGGGAAGGTGTTGAAGATTCCGCCGAGGACGGTGGACAGGCCGTCGGCGCGAAGACCGTCGGCGAGCGAACGCGGCTCGATCCTGCGGTCGGTCATCTCGCCGACGGCGATCAGGTCACCGGTCGTCTCGGTCATCGTCACCAGCGCCACCACCAGCATCGACACGATCGCCGAGGCGTGGAAGGTGGGCGTACCGAAGTGGAACGGGGTGCTGATGCCGACCCAGTCGGCGTCCCCGACCCCGCTGAAGTCGGTGAACCCGAACACCACCGCGGCCACCAGCCCCACGGCCATGCCGATCAGCACCGCGATCCGGCTGAGGAACGCGGGCGCGAACCGCTGCACACCGAGGACGACCGCGAGGACGAACGCGGCGAGGGCGATGTTCTTCGGCTCGCCGAAGTCCTTCGCCCCCTGCCCGCCGGCCGCCCAGTTGCCCGCCGCGGGAAGCAGCGACAGGCCGATGATCAGGATCACCGTGCCGGTGACCAGCGGCGGGAAGAAGCGCAGCAGCCTGCCGAAGACGGGGGCCAGCAGCGCGATAGCGAGCCCCGCGATGATCACCGAGCCGTAGATCGCGGGCAGTCCGCCGCCCGTCGTGCCGATCAGCACCATCGGCGACACCGCGGCGAACGTGCAGCCCTGCATGATCGGCAGCCGTACGCCGAACCGCCAGAAACCTATGCACTGGATGAGCGTGGCTATCCCGCACACCAGCAGGTCCGCGGTGATCAGATACGCCAGGTCGGCGGCCGACAGCTTCATCGCCCCGCCCACGATCAGCGGCACCGCCACCGCGCCCGCGTACATCGCGAGCACGTGCTGAAGCCCGAAGGCGGCCAGTTGCCGTACGGGTGGGACCTCGTCGACGGGATGCACGGGTGTGGTCGTGGCCATGGACACTCCTGAGCGGCGGAGGGGAAGGGGAACAGAACGAACAGTTCGAGACCGTAGGCGCCTTGAACAGTTTGTTGATGTCTGGGTTGTTGCCGCTGTGTGTCCTGCCCACCTGCTCTGTGCGCGTCCCGCACGTCCCTAGGGACGCGCCTCGCGTGCCGCCGCGCGCAGGGCGTCCCAGTCCGGCAGTTTCACCACACCACCCCGCCCGAGCGAGACCCCCAGCTCCGCCTCGGCCCGCTCGATGGCCTCCCACCCGCCCCACTCGACCGGCTCGAACCCCTCGGCGCGCAGCACTGTGAGCGGATCTTCGGACGGCTCCTCGCCTCCGAGCAGGGAGACGTCGGCGAGCAGGGACGTCACCGTCTCCTTGGCGTCCGGGCGGTTGGTGCCGATGACGCCGGTCGGGCCCCGCTTGATCCAGCCGGCCACATACTCGCCGGGCACGGTCCGCCCCTCGCGTACGACCCGGCCCGCCCGGTGCGGCACGGTGCCCTGCTCGGCGTCGAAGGGCAGCCCCTCCAGCGGGACCCCGCGATAGCCGACCGAGCGCAGCACCAACTGCGCCTCGATGTCGATCAGTTGGCCCGTGCCCCGCACTCCGCCCCGGCCGTCCGGCGCGGTGCGTTCGAAGCGTACGGCGGCCACGCGGCCGGCCTCGGCGAGGAGTTCGACCGGGCGGAGGAAGAAGCGGAGGTGGATACGGCGGGGTGCGCCCCGGGGAGGGAGCTCGGCCCAGTTGCGGAGTTCCTCCACGTTGCGGCGCCGGGCGGCGGGCAGTGCGGAGGGGGTGAGGCAGTCCGGGTCGAGCGCCAAATTGGTCCGGTCCACGGTCACTTCGGTGCCCGGGAGGCCGCCCAGCTCACGTAGCTCCTTCGTCGTGAAGCGGGCCTGCGAGGGGCCCCGCCGACCGACCATGTGGATGTCCGTGATCCCGCTCGCGGCCAGCGCGGTGAGCGCGGCCTGCGGTATGTCGGTACGGCTCAGCTCGGCCGTGCCGCGCGCCAGCATCCGCGTGACGTCCACGGCGACGTTGCCCACGCCGATCACCACCGCCGAGCGCGCGCCGCGCACGAAACCGGCGGCGGTGGCGTCCGGGTGGGCGCTGTACCAGGACACGAACTCGGTCGCCGACCAGCTGCCCGGCAACTCCTCGCCAGGAATGCCCAGTTGGCGGTCGGTTGCGGCACCCACGCAGTACACGACGGCGTCGTACAGCTCCCGCAGCCGGGTGGCCGACAGTCCGCCGGGACCCACGAGCACTCCGCCGAGGAACCGCACCCGCTCGTGCTCCAGGACGGCCCGCAGGTTGTTCTGAAGCGACTTGATCTTCTCGTGGTCTGGTGCCACGCCGTAGCGCACCAGACCGTACGGGCACGGCAGCCGGTCCAGGACGTCGACCAGTGCGCCGGGTTCCGACTGGACCAGGCTCTGGGCGGTGTAGACCCCGCTGGGACCGGAGCCGACGACGGCGACACGCAGCATGGCCGAACTCCTCACCCGTCAGGCGACAGGAGATCGCTGATTCGCCAGACCACTGACACATCCAGGATCGCACCACCGATGCTCCGCTGACAGGGTGCGGTGCGGACCCGTACGGGATGGGCGCGCGTGTCCGTTTGTATGGAATGTGATCATGCGGTTACGTTGCGTGTGTGCTAGACGCATCCTTTCTTAATCTTTCTGATCGTTGCCCGACGGATGGTGCGGTGTCCGTGTGGCCCGCGTGGGA
The DNA here is from genome assembly GCF_044763565.1 of Streptomyces sp. NPDC096013. Classification (NCBI taxonomy): domain Bacteria; kingdom Bacillati; phylum Actinomycetota; class Actinomycetes; order Kitasatosporales; family Streptomycetaceae; genus Streptomyces; species Streptomyces sp. NPDC096013. Next base: position 226,006 of record NZ_JBIWGK010000008.1, read on the forward strand.
AGTGCAGGAGCATGACGGCGCCACGTCCTGGTTCCATGTCCGGCTGGCCTTTCCCGACGGCGCCCGGGTCGACGCCCTCGCCGTGGTGTGCGAGCAGAACGTCTCCGTCGAGGACGTACGAGCCCAACCGGCCCTGTCCCTTGACGACTTGACCATGCTGGCCGATTGGATCGAGGCACCGCTCTTCGAGGCCTGCGGCCTGGAACCGGTGGGTGAGGCGGGCGAGGAGCCGGGCGGAGCGCGCCGGGCCCGGCCCGCCTGGCCGCGTGGCATCGAGGGGCGGTGGCTGATCGCCCAGGAGTACCGGGCCGCGCAGGAAGAGGGTGCCGATCCCGTCCTCGCGGTGATGTGCGCGACCGGGCACAGCCGGCGCCGGTCGCTCCGGCTCATCTCGCAGGCGCGGGACGCCGGGTTTCTGACGCCTCGTCACGCGCGGCGCTGAGCAGGGAAGTCAGGCGTCGGAGGGCTCGGTCGGGCGGTCGTCGGCCGAGTCCTTGGGCGGGTGCGTGGCGGCGGGTCTGTCGGGCGCGAGCGCGGAGGCGGATCTGTCGTCCGTCGCGAAGAAGCGGGACAGGTCCGTGTCGGCCGTCCCGGGCCGTGCGCCGGGCTCCGGGGGTATCCCCAGCTCCCAGTCCAGTCCGTACCGGTCGAACAACTCGGTGCGCAGCACCGGGATCGGCATGGGGACCCCCGGCACGAGCGCCGAGTAGACCGCGCCCATGAGCAGGGCGCGCAGCATCGGGTAGTCGGAGCGGACGTTCCCTGAGCCGTAGCGCGCGATCGTCTCCCCGAGCAGCTCGGACAGGCGTCGTTGCTCCGGACACTGCACGAAGCCCTCGCCCTGGAGGAGGCCCGCCATGTGCTGGCGCATCAGCACCGGCCGATCGTGCGCGAGACCCAGGATCGCGTCGATCGCCCGGGCCATCCGCTCCTGCCCGTCGTCGGTCCGGGGCTCGCGCTCCAGGGCCTCTTCCAGCGTGCGGTGCATCAGACGGTGTACGGCGGACTGGACGAGCTGGCGTTTCCCGGGGAAGTAGTACGACACCAGACCGCGCGCCGAACCGGCCCGGTCGGCGATGTCTCCCAAGGTCGTGGCCTCGTAGCCGCGCTCACCGACCAGTTCCACGGCCGCCTGGAGGAGTCGCTCCCGGGAACGCCGTCGCAACTCTTCATTGACCGATGCGCTTCGCGGGGACATGCTGTAACTCCTGCGTTGACTGGCTATCAGCCAACTATACTCAGGACGTCCGGGTCTCCCGTCGAGGGGGCCTGGCGCATGCTGCCGTCCGTCTGGGGCGACGCGGGGGATCGTCTCAGGCGGGCGGCTCTCTTTCTCCCCAATGGTTTCCTTGGGCGACTTTTGAATCGGCGTTCGGCGCCCCCCTTCTCGCACAGCTGTCGCACGGCACGTGATCCGTCCCTAGAGTGGGCACGGGTGTCAAGCCGAGGAGGAGCACGGGCATGGGGCAAGACCAGCAGATCTTCGCGCGGATCAACGAGATGGTGGCCGACGAGCGCAAGCTCCGGGAGGCCGTCGCCTCCGGCGCCATCGACAGCGCGACGGAGCACGAGCGACTCGGGCAACTGGAACGCGAACTCGACCAGTGCTGGGACCTGTTGAGGCAGCGCCGCGCGAAGGCGGAGTTCGGTGAGAACCCGGACGAGGCGCGGGTGCGGCCGGAGTCCGAGGTGGAGGGGTATCAGGGGTGAGGTGACGGGGGAGTCGGCGAGTGGGCGACGGGGGAGCTTACGGGTGGCGCGATGGGTGAGCTGACGGGTGGGGTGGCCGCGCAGGCCGGCTCTCCGCGGCCACCGGTCGGTTCGTCGCCGTTCGTCCTTGCCGCTCGCTGGCGCCTGTTCTGACGGTGCCCGTGGTACCAGCGAGTTTCTGCGGCTCCTGCGGCTCTTATCGCTCGTCGCGTGTGATGAGCCGCTCGGCGATCGCGGTCTTCACCGTCTCCCGCAACTCGTCCTGCGTGAAGCCGAGTTCGCGCAGGATCAGTGCGGCCGGGCTCTCCTCGACGCGCATCAGGCCCAGCAGCATGTGCTCGGTGCCGACCCAGTCGTGGCCGAGGTCGGCCGCGGCGCGGCGGGCCTGCCCGATGGCCTCCTTGGAGTCCGCGTGGAACGCGATGTGACCGCGCGGTGCCTTTCGCCCGGCGGGCGGCATGGCCTCCTCGATCGCGTCGCGGACGCGCTGTTCCGACCCGGTCTTCGCGACCAGTACCTCGTAGGCCAGGCCCCGCGGTTCGCCGAGGAGACCGAGCAGGAGGTGTTCGGTGCCGATGGAGTCGTGCTTGTGGGTGCGGGCGGCTTCCTGGGCCAGCACGATGCCGTGCCGGTTCAGGTTGGTGAACCGCTCGAACGCGGCGGGTGTGTGGCGTTGTTGGGCGGCCTGCTTGGATACCCCGATGGCGTCGCCGATCTCGGTCCATGACGCGCCGGCCTGCTTGGCCTGGCTGACGTAGTGGTCGATGAGCTGGTCACCGAGGTCGGACAGGGTCTGGGCGCGCAGTCGTGCCTCGCTGATGCGGGCCAGTTCGTCGGAATGGGGCAGTTCCTCGTCGAGCCGGGCGATCAGATCGGCGAGGCTGATGTCGAGTGGGCTCATGCGTCAACTTTAGGTTGACGATCCCTGAGCGTCAACTTCTAATTGACGATTACTTTCGAGTCCCCGGGGGCCTCGACTTCGGGTCTGCGGAGGTCCCGGTTCCAGGTCTGCGGAGGCCCTGACATCGGGTCCGCGAAGGCCCCGGCTCCGGGTCCGCGAAGGCGCCAACTTCGGGTCCGGGAAGGCGCCAACCTCGGGCCCGCGGAGTTCCGGCATCACACCGGCGAGCGCCCGGAACGGCCCCGCCCGGCCAGCTCCAGCACCGGCCGCAGGCTGTCCGGCCGCTCCGACACCGGTCGGTGGTCCACGAAGTGCACCCCGCATCCCAGAGCCGCCGCCCCGCCGTCCGCCCGCCGGTCGTCGCCGACCATCAGCACGTCCTTCGGATCGACGCCGAGCGCCTCGCAGGCGACCGTGAACAGGCGCGGGTCCGGCTTCTGGATGCCGTGTTCGTACGACAGGACGTATGCGTCCACGTACGGATCGAGCCCGTGCTCGCGGAACACCGGCCGCAGATCCCAGCCGATGTTGCTGACCACGCCCACGCCGATGCCCCGCTCGTGCAGGGTCCGCAGCACGTCGGCCGCGTCCGGGTACGGAGTCCACGCGGCCGGCGTCATGTGCCGGTCGTACAGCGCGTCGTGCAACGCCGGGTCGGGGAGCGGGACTTGGCGGGAGACGCCGGTGTACGCGGCCCGGTGCAGCGCGGAGCTCTGGTCCCTGATCGCCCACATCTCCGCGAACTCCTCGGGCAGCCGCTCGGGTTGGGCTCCACCCGGCATCGCCCCCGCCGACTCCAACGCCCGCGCGGCCTCCACCAACTCCGGCTCGGGCAGCGCGATGTCGGCCTCGCGCACCACCGCGCGCAGCCAGGACTCGGTGGACTCGATGCGGAAGAGGGTCCCGGAGAAGTCGAAGAGAACGGCGTTCATGCGGTGATCCTACGCAGCCACGTTCCACTCGCCGGGAAAGGTAAGTGAAGGGCTCGACCAGTTCTGTCCGTGCCCGTGTGGCGAGCCAGGCGGCCAGGTCCCCGGGTGACCGTACGACCCGGCCCTGCGCACCCGGCCGTACCGTCCGCAGCGGCTCGGCCGGGCCGACGTAACCGTGCCGCCACCCGGCCGCGCTCACACCCGCCGCCGTTCGTACGCCGCTACGGCCGCCGTCACCACGAACGCGCCCAGAAGCCAGCCGCCCAGCACGTCCGACGCCCAGTGCACGCCGAGCCACACACGGGTCAGGCCCACACCGACGACGGAGATCACGGCCACGACCATGGCCGTACGCCACACCGCGCGTCCGGCGCCGTAGTGGTGGAGCAGCCACAGCAGCAGGCCGCAGACCACCGTGGCGGTCATGGCGTGGCCCGAGGGGAAGGCGGCGTAGTGGGCCGAGTCGACGGGGTCGGGCCAGACCGGGCGTGGGCGGTCGACCAGGGCCTTCAGGGTCTGCTGGAGCAGTGTGCCCAGCGCACATGTGGCCGCCAGCCATAGAGCTGTCCACCATGCTGAGCGCCGCCACACCAGCCACACCATGGCAGCCACACACACCAGGCGCATCGTCAGCGGGTCCCAGACCCAGTCCGTCAGAATGCGGAACGCATGCGTCAGCCCGCGCTCCTCCACGGCCCAGCGGTGCGTGGTCCGGGCGATCCGCTCATCGGCGTCGATCAGCGGACGCCACTCGACCGCGACCAGGGTGAGGAGCAGCGCGGAGCACAGGCCCAGGGTCGCGCCGGTCTGCGGGACGGTCGGGCGGGTGGGGGAGCGCATGGAACGATCCTCGCCGAAGCCCGGCACGCGGAGCCGAACGCTGTGCGGAGCGGGCCGTGTCGTGGCGTGCGTAGGGCGATGGTCTTCCTGCCGTGCGCTTCTCCATCGGCCGGTTCGCCTCCGTGCGCCTCTCCATTGGCCGGCTCTCCTCCGGCCGCCCCGGTGTTCCTCAGCCGAGCGCCCGCAACCCCGGCACGAACGCCACCAGTACCGGCACCACCGGCACCAGCGCCGCCGTCGCGGTCAGTCCCACGCGGCGCAGGGCCGTGAGCCGGTCCGGGGGAGTGAGCAGCCGGTTCACCCGCTGCGGCACATGGGCGTGCGGGGTGGGGCAGGGGCCGAACACCCCGCGGTCCTCGTTGAGTTCGACCAGTGCGAGGGCGGTCGTCAGACGGCCGAAGCGGCGGGAGGCCATGTCGTCGGCGGCGAGTTCGACCAGCCGGTGCATCTCGTCCCGGAACGCGGCGAACACCGGTACCTGCGGGAACCCGTTCGCGAGAGCGCCCGAGCAGTGCAGCAGCCAGTCGTGCCGGGCCTGCGCGTGCCCCTGTTCGTGCGCGAGCAGCGAGTCCAGCTGGCGCCCCTTGAGCCGTCTCAACGCGGCCGTGGTGATGACCAGTTGAGGCGCGGCACCGGCCATCCACCAGGCGTCGGGGCGCTCCCCCTCCAGGATGACCAGCGGCTCGGCACCGGGCTCCTCGCCGGGCAACACCGGTGCGCGTACGAGGAGTTCGGCCCGTCGTCGGCGCCGTCGCGTCCGGGCCCGTAGGACTTCACGGACCAGCATCGCGGCGGTCCAGGCGCCGCCGCACGCGAGGGCGACCGCGGTGGCGGCGGCCCAAGGGCCCGTCGTCACCAGGGGATAGGCGTCCACGACCCCGTGCGGGGCGTTGGCGAACACATGGCCGCGTACCGCCTGCCACGCGGCGGCAGCGCTCAGCGTCATCGACAGGGCGCAGCACAGGAGGACGGCCGCGACCACGCACTGCCACACCCACAGCGCGAGCACCGGTTCGTGGTCCGGCCAGTCGGCCCGGGCGAGCAGCCGTGGGGCGACGACGGCGGCCAAGGCGCCGAGCAGCAACAGTGCCGCGGGGACCATCATGGGAGCACCCTATGAGCGCCGCGGCGATCAGGGGTACGGCTTGTCACGGCAAAGTGACGCAGACCACGATCTCGTACCACGGTATCCGCGCCGCCCCGCCCCGGCGGACGCCGCGGCCTCGCTCCCTGCTCAGAGCGTCAACAGCATCGCGACCATGCCGATCCCCATCGACAGCCGGCACGCCCGCGCCAACTCCGGCCGGTCGCCCCACCCGACGCTCCCGCGACCGCCGATCGCGCCGCCGACCCCACCGCCGACCGCGCCGGTCACGGGTATCAGCCGGATGCCCGACAGCAGCACGTATCCCACGAAGTAGAGGAGCAGCACGCCGGTGACGAGCGGGACTCCGGAGTCGCCGTGCTCGTGGTGGTGGTGCGCGGGCGACGCGGCCATCGCGAGCGCCATGTAGACCATGGCCGCGGTGCCCAGCAGGTGGTGCAGGTGATGAGGGGTTCTGCGGGCGCCCCACAGGGCGCGCAGCGCCGCCGCGCCGAACACTCCCGCGTAGACGGGCCATGCCCACGACGGCGGGGTGAACACCGCGGCCGGCACGGCCATCGCGGCCATGCCGAAGCCCATCAGCGCCTCGCCGCCCGCGGCCCGGCGCTGCTCCTCGACGGGGCTGCGCATCCGCAGCAGGCAGTAGGCCCCGGTCGCCGCGCACAGCGCGACCAGCAGCCAGCCGGGCGAAGCCGGTCCACCATGCACGCGCATCCCCCGTTCCGCCTCGGACATCGCTCTCCGTCGACGTTCGGTCACAGGATGCCCGGGCCGCGCGGGGCGCAACCGAGCGCAACGGAGTACACGGGGAGCACTGGACGGAGCGCGCAGGTCGGCGAGGCGTCGGTGGCGGCCCGTCGGAATGTTTCACGAGTAAAACACCTGCTAAGCTTATGTTCCATGAGCAGTGCGACCCCCGCCCCCACCCGACGCGTCCGACGCCTCCCGCTCGCCGACGTGCTGCGCCTCGGCCGGCCCTCCGACATCTGGTTCAAGCCCGCGCTCAGCGCGGTCGCCTCGGTCGCGCCGCCCAACCTGACCCTGCTGGCCCTCGGCCGCCTCGACCTCGCGATGTACACGATGGCGGGCTCCCTGTGCGCGCTCTACGCCCACAACAAGCCGTACGCCGCCCGGGCCCGCGCCCTGGTGTGGGTGGTGCTCGGCATGATCGGCGGACTCGCCGTCGCGCTGGTCACCGCCTCCCTCACCACCAACGCCGTCGTACTCGTCACGGTCGGCGCCGCCCTGGCCGCCGTACAGAAGGGACTGTGCGACGCGACCCGGATCGGGCCGCCCGGCAACGTCGTCCTCACCTTCATCAGCTCCGCCTCGCTCTTCGCACCGCAGACACTCGGCCAGGTCCCCGGTCACCTCGCCCTGGCCGTCGTCGCGGGCGTCTGGGCCTGGCTCGTCGGCATGGCACCCGCCCTCGTCCGGCCGCACGGCCCCGAGCGCCGGGCCACCGCCCACGCGCTGAACGCGGCCGCGACGTACGCCGCCGCGCCCGGCACCGAGGACACCGCCCACGCACGCGCGCGTGCCGCCGCGGCGGCCGCCATTCACGCCGCCTGGCAGTCCCTCCTCGCGACCGGCGCCCGCACCGCGCCCCGGATCGCCCTCGAACGTCTCGTCGTCCGCGCCGAGGTCGCGCTCGCCGCGCCCGCGGACGCCGACCCGGAGCGACTGCGCGCCTGGGCCCGCGACCTGCGCGGCAGGGGACCGGTCCCGCGGACGGACGACCCGGCCGTGGCCGAACTGCTCGGTGTGGACGCCGAACTCGCCGCCCCCGCACGGCCGTTGTGGTCCAGGCTCGGTCCGTTGACCCCGCTCGTGCTGCGCACGGCGATCGGCTGCGCGCTCGCCGGATACGTCTCGCTCGCGCTCGGCGTCGGCCGCCCCTACTGGGCGCTGGTCACCGCGGCCTCCCTCTACCAGGCCAACATCACCCTCACCTGGGGCCGTGGCGTGCAGCGGGTCGTCGGCAACCTCGCGGGCGTGCTCGTGTTCGCCGCGGTCGTGCCGTTCGCGCACGCCCATCCCGCGGCCCTCGTGCTGTGCTGCCTCGCCTTCAACTTCGGCGCCGAGGCGCTGATCGGCCGCAACTACTGGCTCGGCAGTGTCTGTGTGACCCCGATGGCGCTGCTCATCACGGAGTTCGCCCGCGCGCAGCAGCCCGGTGAGCTGATCACCGAGCGGATCGTCGACACCCTCGTCGGCGCTCTGGTCGGACTCGCCGCCGCGGCCGTCGTCACCAACCGCCGTGCGACGGACCGTATCGAGGAGGCACTGACCGCCGTGGAACAGGCCCGTGAGCGGGCCGCGCGTCTCCTGGCCGAGCCCGCTCCCGCGCCCGGAACCCTGGAATCCGCGCACCGAGCGCTCGCCGCCGCGCTGGTCGAGCTGCGCGCCACGGTCGACGCCGCGTCCGGCGAGTGGTGGCAGCGCGCCCTGCCGCAGGAGCGGGTCGTGTTCGCCGAGCGGTCCGGACACCGTACGCTCGCCGCGACGGTACGATGCCGGGAGTCGCACTCCTGGCCGGCCGCGGATCGGCGCACGGGCGGAAAGACGGAGGGCGTACGGGGATGACGGCGATGAACGGACGGCCGGTCGACGGGGACGGCGCGGCCCGCCCGACCCCTCCGAGCGCGACCCGGCGGGACACCGTCGCCGCCGTCGTCGGGCAGTGGCAGACCGTGCACCCCGACCTCGACACCGGCCCGATGGAGATCATCGGCCGGATCAACCGGTGCGCCGCCCTGCTCCAGCAGGCCGAGGACGCGCCGCTGCGCCGGGCCGGGCTCAGCCGCCCCGAGTTCGACCTGCTGGGCGCGCTCCGCCGCACCGGGCACGAGCTGACGCCGAGCGAGCTGACCCGGGAGACCTTCTCCTCGGGCGCCGCCGTCACCAAACGCCTCAAGCTGCTGACCGAACGCGGACTGGTCGAGCGGCGCAATGACACCCGCGACCGGCGCGTCGCCCACGTCCGCCTCACGGACGCGGGCCGCGACCTCGTCGACGCGATCCTGCCCGAGCAGCTCGCCTACGAGACCACCGTGCTATCCGGTCTCGACACCCCCGGACAGGACGAACTCGCCTCCCGGCTCGGCGAGTTGCTGGTCCAGCTGGAAGGCCGGATGGGCATGCTGCGCGTCTGAGCGGCCCGCGCGGGCGCCGGGGGCCGTTGACGCGAACCGGGTGACTCTCTACGTTCGACCAGATCGGTTCGGGAAACCGACTGATGTACGGGATGTCGAACAAGGGACTGATGCCGTGGCAGCCGAAGCCTCCGCCGCGCCTGTATCCGGGAAGCTCACCATCGACCTCGGCACGGACACGGGCCCCTTCCACGGCGGCGCGAGCGGCACGCTGTACGGCCTGTACGGCGACGGCGTCCCCACCCGCACCGCCGTCGAGGGCATGTACGTCCGCACGGTCGCCACCAAGGCCCAGGACGGCATCCAGCACCCGGGCGCCGACGCCCTGGAGATCCTGCGCCCCTTCGTCGAGGCGGGCGGCCAGGACGTCTACGTCTACATGACCGACATCTACCGCGGCTTCCCCTATGAATGGCCCGGCGCCACCGGTGCCGAACGCCTCGCCGACTTCACCGCGCGCATCCGCCGCCAGGTGGAGCAGGTGCTGACGCTCGGCGCGTACAAGTCCCATGTCGTGTACGTCCCGTTCAACGAACCCGAGGGCAACATGTTCGGGACGGAGGAGTGGAGCTACGACCGGACCTCCTGGCGCACCGACCCGCACCAGTACTTCACCGCCTGGCGCGACATCTACCGCCTGATCAAGGAACTCGACCCGGGCGCCCGCATCGCCGGCCCCAACACCTGCCTCCTGTACGACGAGGTGAGGGGCTTCCTGGAGTTCGCCGAGGCCGAGGACGTCCTGCCCGACGTCATCACCTGGCACGAGCTGACCACGCCCGACGAGATCCGCACGAGCGTCGCCAAGTACCGCGCGCTGGAACGGGAGTTGGGCATCGGCCCACTGCCCGTCAACATCAACGAGTACGCCCACAACTACCACTTGTCCGTCCCCGGCCAGATGATCCAGTGGATCGCCGCCATTGAGGAGTCCAAGGTCGACGCCGACATGGCGTACTGGAACATCGACGGCAACCTCAACGACTCGGTGGTGGAGGCCAACAAGGGCAACGGCCAGTGGTGGCTGTTCAACGCCTACGGTCAGTTCACCGGCAACACGGTCAAGGTCAACGCCCCTTACCCCAACGTCCAGTACACGCTTCAGGGCGTCGCCGCCCTCGACCGCGCCAAGCGCCAGGCACGGGTCCTGCTCGGCGGCGCGGGCGGATCGGCGGACGTCGTCTTCGCGCACGTCGACCCCGGGATCTTCGGTACGACCGTCCACGCGCGGCTCCTGGAGATCCCCTGGACCGGCCAAGTCGGCTCCTCCGCGCAGCCGTTGAGGCTCGCCGATCACGAACTCCCTGTCGTGGACGGCACAGTGACGCTCCGTCTGTCCGACCTGGAGGAGATGTCGGCGTACCAGGTGATCCTGTCACCGGGCGGCAACGGGGCCGCGGCGCTGCCCCCTTCGGTCGGCTGGCGGCGCTCGTACCAGGCCGAGGACGCCGCCTACATCGGTGACGGCCATTCCCTGAACGGTCCCGAGGGCTCCCCGTCCGACGTCGACAGGTTCGCGGGCTCGACCGGCTACCACGTGGGCGGACTCCGGACCGGTTCCGGCAGCGTGCTCGTCTTCTCCGTGGAGGTCCCGCGGGACGGGACGTACGACGTGCGGGTCTTCGCCAACTCCTACAACCTGGCCGACGCGGTGCGCGAGCAGGGTCCCACCAACGTCTTCCTCCGCGTCGACGGCGACGATCCGCGGGAACTCCGGCTGCCGCTCGCCTACAAGTGGGCGGTGTGGGGCCACACCGACACCCAGGTCGAGCTGACCGCCGGGGCGCACTCGATCACCCTCGCCGCCGAGGACCCCGACCTCGGCGTCACACACGGCGACGCGGTCGTCGACCGGCTCGACCTCGCCCTGCGCGACGACCAGGTGACCGCACCCGCGCTGTACGACGCGGAGTTCGCGGCCCTGGGCGGCGGCGCACGCGTCGACTACGGGCAGCGCGGTGCCTCGGGTCCCGGGGTCGCCGTACTGCCCCGGGGCGGCACCGCCACCTTCTGGGTGCACGCGGCGGACGACGGGGAGGCGACCGTGACCGTCGACCGGATCGGCCCGGGGGAGGGTGAGTTGACGGTCAACGGCGAGAGCGTGGGGAGGGTTGGCGGAGAGGACGTGGGAACCGCGGATGGAGAGGGCGTGGGAATCGCGGATGGCGAGGACGTGGGGAGTGTCGAACGATCCGGCGTTCCCCTGTTCCTCGCGGCGGGCATCAACAAGATCACCGTCACCGCCACTTCGGACTCCCTCGTCCTGGACCGCCTCCGCACAGGACCCTCACGCGGGCTCCTCCCCACCTCGACGCATCCGGCCGAGAGCGGCACCACGACCGGCGGCGCGCGAGTCACCGGCGCCCACACGTTCGCCACGGGCGGCAAGGCGGTCGACGGCATCGGCGGCGGCCCCGCGAACGCGCTCACGCTCACCGTGACGGCGGAGCGGGCCGGCCGACACGCGCTCACGATCCGCTACTCCAACGGCGAACAGGCGCCCGCCACCCACTACAACCCGGACCCGGTCTGCCGTCACGCGGACATCGCGGTCAACGGGGGCACTCCCCGGCGCGTGCTCTTCCCGACCACCTTCCACTTCAACAACTTCCACGACCTCTCGGTCCCGCTCACGCTCGACGAGGGCGCCAACACCCTCACCTTCACCGCCGACGAACTGCCGGACCACGACGGCCACTCCAGGAACCAGTACGGCCAACGCTCCGCGCACGCACCGGTGATCGACACCGTGACGGTGACGCGGCTGGCCTGAGGACGGGACGCGGGCGGGTGGCTCAGCGTTCCTCGTACACCCCGAACACCGCGCCCTGCGGGTCCCGCAGCACCGCGATCCGCCGCACGTCGGCGATGGACGTCGGCTCCATCAGGACCGTGCCGCCCGCGCCGGACGCCACGGCGGCGGTGGCGTCGGCGTCGGCCACCGCGAAGTACGGCAGCCAGTGCGGAGTCACCTCCGGCGGGAACTTCGCGTCCATCGTCATCATGCCGCCGAAGTCGGCGCCGTCGATGCCCCACTGCGGGTACTGGTCCGAGGGACGTACGGTCCAGCCGAACACCGTCGTGTAGAAGACCTCCGAGCGCTCGGGCGCCCGGGTCAGCAGCTCCACCCAGCCCAGCGCGCCGGGCGCGTTGAACAGCCCGGCGCCCGGGAAGGTCCGCGCCTGCCACATCTGGAACGCCGCGCCGCCCGGGTCGAGCGCGACCGCGAAGCGCCCGATGTCGAACACGTCGACCGGTTCCATCAGCAGCGTCCCGCCCGCCGCTCGCACCGCCTCCGCCGTCGCGTCGGCGTCCGTCACCGCGAAGGACACGTTCCACGCCACCGGCTGCGACTCCTGGAACAGCGGGGTCAGCGCCGCGACCGCCGCGTCCCCGACGTGCGCGACCGTGTAACCGCCCGCCTCCGGCCGGGGATCGGTCTCCGTACGCCAGCCGAACACGGCCGAGTAGAACCCCTTGGCCGCCTCCGGATCACTGGTCCCGAGCTCGGTCCAGCAGGGTCCGCCGGGCACCGGCCTGTCGAGCTTCATGGCGTTCCTTCCGCAGAAAGCTCCCCTCCCAGCACGCTAAGCCCGGCCCGCGACCCCGGCCATCCGGCGCGGAAAGGGCGCCCCGGCCGTTGTGGACCTAGATGCCGGGGCGGTAGCGCAGCGGATGGTCCGCCGGTACCTCCACCACGACGATCCGGGTTCCGTCCGGGTCCGTGATCCACATCTCGATCAGGCCCCAGGGCTCCTTCAGCGGTGGCCGGACGATCTCGACGCCCTTCGCCCGCAGTTCCTCGTGCGCGGCGCCCGCGTCCTCGACCTGGAGCCACAGCCGTACGGCGGGGGAGGGCGGGGTGTCGGAGCGGCCCGAGACCTCCAGGAAGCCGCCGCCGAGGAAGTAGACGGTTCCGCGGTCCGGGCCCGTGCCGAACTCGCGGGAGACGGGCAGGGCCAACTGCTCGCCGTAGAAGGCCCGGGAGCGGTCGGGATCGGTGGGGCGCAGCAGGACGCGGCTGCTCAGTACGTGCACCATGCGGCTGGAGCCTAATAACCGGGGCCGGGTTACCCTCGTCTCTGCCTGAGCCGCGCCCTGATCGGAGTAGTGCACCCATGGACACCGCCGCCACCGGACTGACCTTCCGCGACGCCACCGACGCCGATGTGGACGCCCTGGTCATGCTGATCGAGTCGGCGTACCGGGGAGACGCCAGCCGGGCCGGCTGGACCACCGAGGCGGACATCCTCGAAGGGCAGCGGACCGACCCCGAGGGTGTGCTGGCGGTCATCAAGTCGGACGACAGCCGGCTGCTGACCGTCGAGCGCGACGGTGACGTGGTGGCCTGTTGTCAGCTCGAACACCGGGGTGAGCACGCCTACTTCGGGATGTTCGCCGTCAGCCCGCGGCTCCAGGGCGCGGGCCTTGGCAAGGTCATCATCGCGGAGGCGGAGCGCACGGCGCGGGAGACCTGGGGGGTGCGGGAGATGCACATGACCGTGATCTCCGTACGGAACGACCTCATCGCCTGGTACGAGCGGCGCGGCTATCGCCGTACGGGCCGGATGACCCCGTTCCCGTACGGCGACGAGCGGTTCGGTGTTCCGCAGCGCGACGACCTCCAGTTCGAGCTGCTGGTCAAGGAACTCGCTTAGGCGTCACGGCCGTTACGCCGTGAAGCGGCCGGTGCGTTTGATCTCCGGGTAGTCGGTGGTCGCGCCGTCCAGGCCCAGGGCGCGGACCAGGCGCAGCTGGTCCTGGGTGTTCACCACCCAGCCGATGATCCTCAGGTCCGCCTTGCGGGCCGCCTCGACGACCTCCAGGGTGAGGCGCCGGATGTTGAGACAGACCGTCCCGGCACCGGCCTCGGTGGCGCGCTCCACCACCTCGGGGCCGAACCGACTGGCGATCAGCGCGGTCCGTACGCCGGGCACCAGACGGGAGATCTCGGCGATCGCCTCGTCGTGGAACGAGGACACCTCGACCCGCTCGACGAGGCCGCGCCGGTGCATGACCTCGGCCAGCGCCCGTGCCGCCGCCAGGTCCTTGATCTCGGCCTGGATCGGCGACCCGACCGCGTCCAGGACCTCTTCGAAGACGGGGACGCGCTCGCCGCGGCCCGCGTCCAGGGTGCGCAGCTCGCCGAGGGTCCGCTCGGCGATCGGGCCGGTCCCGTCGGTCGTGCGGTCCACGTCGGCGTCGTGCATGACGACGAGGGCGCCGTCCTGGCTCAGATGCAGATCGAGTTCGATGACATCGAGGCCGGCCTGCTCGGCGGCGACGAAGGAACGGAGCGTGTTCTCGGGTTCGAGACCCATGACTCCGCGGTGACCGATGGTAAGGAAGTTCAAGGTTCAACTCGCTTCCGTCGACGGCGGCTCGGCCTGCGCGCGTGAGCGCGGCCGGACATCGGCGTCCACGCGGCAGAGCCGCAGCCTAATGGCCGGGCCCGGCGATGTACCCGCGCGTACACGGGGGATCGGGGGTGACGGCGGGGGTGTTCCCGGAACGCACCGCCCGCCGCCGTCGTCCGGCCGTAGGCGAGTCCGGTGGGCCCTGGCCGAAAGCGGCCCCCGGCGGCCCTTGATCACAGGCGCCGATCTTCTTACCCCGCCACGGCGGAAGTAATCGCCCTTTGTGTGTCCGGCAGGAAAAAAGTCGGTGACGCACAAGAGGTGCAGGATAATTTGCGGAGCCCTGCCTTGCTAGGGGAAACCATGAACGCATACGGTGTCCATACGCGAGGTTCTCCCGTGGAGGATGGGACATGACGGAAATTCTTGTGCAGGTGGGTTCGGAGCAGGGGCTTCCTCCCGTGACCAGGGTGGTGGAGCATCCGGCGTGGCCCGTGCTCAAGGATGCCGTGGAGCGGATCCGGCCATGGCAGTCGAAGGACGGCTCGATCGACTTCGCGGCCGAGGGTGCCCCGGCCCGCACGGAGGCCGAGTCCGCGGTGCGCCGGGTGACCGGCGCGGTGGAGGAGCTCTCCCCGCTGCTCCCGCACGACGCCGCCTACCACGCGGCGCTCGTCAGGGACCTGGGCCGGTGGGCCGAGGACGGCTTCCAGGTGCCCGACTTCCTCGACTCGCTGCTGGCCTTCCAGCCCGCCGCGAACCGCCGGGACGGACTCCAGCACCTGGTCGTCTTCCCGATGTACACGCAGAACGGCAACCCGGACCGCAACCTCGAAGCGGTCGTCCTGCGCATGGTCTGGCCCGACTGGCTGGCCGAGCTGGAGGCGACCCGCTACGACAACCCGCTGTTCTGCGGCATCACCTTCGAGGACTTCACCTCCGGCTACGACACCAACTCGGCCGTCCTCTTCCCGGAGACCATCGCCGTACGACAGGCGCCGGAACGATTCTCCTGGGGCGGTATCTTCTGCGACCGCGAGGCCGCCCGCTTCCGCCGGGTCACCGAGGCCGCCGTCGGCATCCTGGGCATGCGCCTGCCCGAGGACGTCGCCACGATGGTCGACGACCAGAAGCGCTGCGAAGAGGCCTTCGTCCTGTGGGACATGGTCCACGACCGCACCCACAGCCACGGCGACCTGCCCTTCGACCCGTTCATGATCAGGCAGCGCCAGCCGTTCTGGATGTACGGCCTCGAAGAGCTGCGCTGCGACCTCACCGCCTTCAAGGAGGCCGTGAAGCTGGAGGCCGACGGCGTCCCGCAGGCCCGTGACGTGCAGTACGCGGTCCTCTTCGACCGCATGTTCCGCTTCCCGGTCACCGGCGAACGCGTCCGCAACTACGACGGTCTCGGCGGCCAGCTCCTCTTCGCCTACCTGCACCAGCACGACGTCGTCCGCTGGACCGACAACACCCTGCACATCGACTGGCAGCGCGCCCCCGAGGTCACCAACCAGCTGTGCGCCGAGATCGAGGACCTCTACCGCGCGGGCATCGACCGCCCCAAGCTCGTCCACTGGTTCAAGGCCTACGAGCTGGTCGCGACCTACCTCGCCCCGCACCCCGGCTCCCGCTGGGCCAAGGGCCCGGACGCGCTGGACCTGAGTCTGCCGCCGCGGAAACTCGTGGATGACGTGCTTCCGGACGAGTTTCCGCTGAGCATGTTCTATGAGGCACTCTCCAAGAAGCTGAAGAACGTGATCGCGTCCACGCGGGGTATCACTGCGGAGAGCGCAGAGCGGATCGCCGCGTGAGCGGCCGTAGGACCGAAGTGGCTCAGGAGGCGAGGACCATGGGGAACGGGGCGCTGGACGGCGCGGTGATCGCGGTGGCGGGAGCGGGCGGGCCGGCGGGCCGGGCCGTGCTGCTGCGGCTGGCCGAGGCGGGTGCGACCGTCATCGGGGCCGACGCGCATCCCGAACGCCTGGCGGAGGCCGTGGACGCGGCCCGCTACGCGCACGGCGGCGCGACCGTCGTGGGCGACACCGTCGACCTGCTCGACCCGCAGGCGACGCGTGACTGGGCCGAGCACATCGAGAAGGACTTCGGCCGCGTCGACGGCCTGGTCCACCTCGTCGGCGGCTGGCGCGGCAGCGCGTCCTTCACCGACACCGACCTCGCCGACTGGGACCTGCTGGAGAAGCTCCTCATCCGCACCGTCCAGCACACCTCCCTGGCCTTCTACGACGGCCTGGAGCGCAGCGACCGCGGGCGCTACCTCCTGATCAGCGCGGCGGGCGCGAGCAAGCCCACGGCGGGCAACGCGGCGTACTCCGCGGCCAAGGCCGCCGCCGAGGCCTGGACCCTCGCCATGGCCGACGGCTACCGCAAGGCCGGCGGCGAGGACGGGCCCAGCTCCGCCGCCGCCGTCATGGTGGTCAAGGCGCTGGTGCACGACGCGATGCGTGCCGAACGCCCCAACGCGAAGTTCGCGGGCTTCACCGACGTCAAGGACCTCGCCGAGGCCATCGCCGGCGTCTGGGACAAGCCCGCCACCGAAGTGAACGGAAACCGTCTGTGGCTGACCGAGAAGCCGTGAACCCTCCGAAGACCGACGCCCGTCGCCACCACGACCCGGAGATCCGCGGCTTCGCCAGCGACAACTACGCCGGCGCCCACCCCGAGGTGCTCGCCGCCCTCGCCCTCGCCAACGGCGGCCACCAGGTCGCCTACGGCGAGGACGCGTACACGGAGAACCTCCAGGGCATCATCCGCAGCCACTTCGGGGCCACGGCGGAGGCGTTCCCGGTCTTCAACGGCACCGGCGCGAACGTCGTCGCCCTCCAGGCGGTCACCGACCGCTGGGGCGCGGTGATCTGCGCCGAGAGCGCGCACATCAACGTCGACGAGGGCGGCGCCCCCGAGCGCATGGGCGGCCTGAAACTCCTCACGGTGCCGACCCCGGACGGCAAGCTCACGCCCGACCTGATCGACCGGCAGGCCTTCGGCTGGGACGACGAGCACCGCGCCATGCCGCAGGTCGTCTCGATCACCCAGAGCACCGAACTCGGCACGCTCTACACGCCGGACGAGATCCGCGCGATCTGCGACCACGCCCACGCGCACGGCATGAAGGTCCACCTCGACGGCTCCCGGATAGCCAACGCGGCGGCCTCCCTGAACGTCCCGATGCGGACGTTCACCAACGCGGTCGGCGTCGACATCCTCTCCCTGGGCGGGACGAAGAACGGCGCGATCTTCGGCGAGGCGGTCGTCGTCATCAACCAGGACGCCGTCAGCCACATGAAGCACCTGCGCAAGCTGTCCATGCAGCTCGCCTCCAAGATGCGCTTCGTCTCCGTGCAGTTGGAGGCGCTGTTCGCGAAGGACCTGTGGCTGCGCAACGCCCGCCACGCCAACGAGATGGCCCAGCGCCTCGCCGAGGGCGTGCGCGCGGTGCACGGCGTGGAGATCCTCCACCCCGTGCAGGCCAACGGCGTCTTCGCGCGCCTCCCGCACGACGTGAGCGAGCGCCTGCAAAAGCGCTTCCGGTTCTACTTCTGGGACGAGGCCGCCGGAGACGTCCGCTGGATGTGCGGCTTCGACACCACCGAGGACGACGTGGACGCGTTCGTGGCGGCGCTCAAGGAAGAGATGGCCCGCTAGGCCGTGTCCGCAAAGTCCCGCCTGCCTCGCGACGCCCGGCACGCACGCTCGCCGCACCGCCCGGAAGCCCAAGTACGTCCAGTACGGGGGCTTCCGGGCGGCACACCGAGCGCACGCACCGGACGCCGCGAGGCCCGCCCTCCGGGCGGACGACGGGACTTTGCGGACACGACCTAGGCCCGGCGGCAGGAACTCCTCCAGTCGGCAGGAACTACTCAAGTGCATAGGTATGCGGTCACCTGAAAATTCATTGACTGTCGGGTGATCGCTTTCCTATGCTCTGAGGCCATGGAGCTGATCCAGAACACCCCTGACCTGTCCGCCTACTTGGCTGCCGATGAGGTCATCGACCATGACCACCCCCGCGTACGGGAGACGGCCGCGCGGCTCGCCAGGAGTGCCGAGGACTCGTATGCCTATGCACGCCTGGCGTTCGAGTTCGTGCGGGACGGGATTCCCCATTCGCAGGACTCCGGCGACCCGCGCGTCACCTGGCGGGCCTCCGACGTCCTGGAGCAGGGCACCGGCATCTGCTACGCCAAGGCGCACGCGCTGGCCGCGCTGCTGCGGGCCGAGGACATTCCCACGGCGCTCTGCTACCAGAAGTTCGATGTGGTCCACGGACTGGTCGCCGTCCGCTTCAATGGGGCCTGGCACCGGCAGGACCCGCGCGGCAACAAGCCGGGCGTGGACGCGCGGTTCTCGCTCGACGGGGAGCGGCTGGCCTTCATGCCCGACCCGGAGTCCAATGAGATGGACTATCCAGTGCTGTACGCTGAACCGCATCCGGCCGTCCTGAGCGCCCTCAAGGCCGCCCCCGACCGGCCGCACCTCTGGAAGACGCTCCCGACCGCACTCTGAGGCAGAACATGACGCTCACGCTCACCGTGTCCGACGAAGTCCGCGCCCTCGCGCCCGGGTTCACCCATGTCGCGATCGAGGCGCACGGACTCGTCAACGGGCCCAGCACCGAAGAGAGTTCGGCGCTCCTCGACGACGCGGCCCGTCGGCTCGCCGTACGGCTGGACGGGCGGGCGCCGCACGAGGACCCGCACATGGCGGCCTGGCGCGAGGTGTACACGGCGTTCGGGTCGAAGCCGTCGCGGACGCGCAACTCGGCGGAGGCGCTGGCCAAGAGGGCGCTGACGGACGCCGGGCTGCCCCGGATCAATGTGCTGGTCGACCTCTACAACGCCATCAGTGTCGCGTACCTGATCCCCGTGGGCGGTGAGGACATCGACCGCATCCAGGGCGGGATGGTCCTTCAACGGGCCGTCGGGGACGAGGAGTTCGTGACCGTCGCCGGTGGTGAGGAGGTCGTCGAGCACCCGGACGCGGGCGAGGTGGTGTGGCGTGACGAGGTGGGTGTCACCTGCCGCCGCTGGAACTGGCGGCAGGGGCCGCGCACCCGGCTCACGGAGCAATCGACGTCCGCCGTCTTCCTGTTGGAGAGTCTCGCGCCGATGCCGGTCGCCGAGGTCGAGGCCGCGGGCGCCGAACTCGCCGAGCTGCTCGGGAAGTTCAGCCCCGGGGCGCGGATCACCGTCCACGCCCCGGCGTGACGACTCAGCGTGCCTCGGCGGCCTTGACCTCTTCGGCGGTGGGGGCCGTGCCGCCGAGGTGGGCCGGCATCCACCAGGTGTCGTCCGGGCCCTTGGGCCGTACCGGATAAGCGCGCTGGGCCGCTTCGAGCAGCTCCTGGACGCGATCGCGCAGACGGCGGGTGATCGCGCCCGCGTACTGGTCCTGCGGGGCCTCCACCGGCTCGCCGACCCGGATGGTGATCGGGGTGTGGCTGCGCTTGAAGTTCTTCGGGTGGCCCTTGGTCCACAGGCGCTGCGTGCCCCACAGGGCCATCGGGATCAGCGGGACGCCGGCCTCCTGGGCCATGCGCGCGGCACCCGACTTGAAGCTCTTCAGGGTGAAGGACTGCGAGATCGTCGCCTCGGGGAAGACGCCGACGATCTCGCCGGACCGCAGCGACTCCAGCGCGTGCTGGTACGCCGTCTCACCCTGCTCGCGGTCCACCGGGATGTGCTTCATTCCGCGCATCAGCGGACCCGAGATCCTGTGCCGGAAGACCGACTCCTTCGCCATGAAGCGCACCAGGCGCTTCTGCGGCAGGGCGGCCAGGCCGTCGAAGATGAAGTCCAGGTAGCTGATGTGATTGCTGACCAGCACGGCGCCGCCCGTGCGCGGAATGTTCTCCGACCCCTTGCAGTCAATCTTGAGGTCCCAGGCCTTGAACAGCGTTTGGGCGAGACCGATGACGGGGCGGTAGACAAGCTCGGCCATGGACGGGGTGGACCCTTCTCTCTGCCTGAAGGGGTTCTCCGGGCGGGAAAGTTACGCAGCCGTAGGTTTACGGCATTGCGCAGATCGTGCCCGAAGAACGGACGAGTGGCCAGTCCTCGTGCCCCAGAAAGGCGAGATCCTCGTCACGTCCATCGCTTGATCCACCTCGCCCTTTTAAGTTCCCTTTACTGTGCGCGAACTGTCACTCGACGCACGAGCAGGTACATCTCGCACCCCAGGCAGTACCCGAACGCGGCATTGAGGAAGGCGGCGGCGAGCGCGGCCCCCGTCGCCGCGAGCCCCAGCCACTCGGGACCCAGGCCGAAACCGACCAGCCCCACCACGGCGAAGACCAGCCCGACCGCCTGCGCGAACCGCGGCGGCTCCGGCGCCTCGAACTCGGTCGGCGGCCCGATCCGGGGCCGTACGGCCTTCCGGAACAGCCAGCCGTACGGAGAGCGGCCCACGCCGCCCGCCGCGCCCAGGGCGAACGCCAGGGTCTGCCAGGCCAACAGCCAGAAGCTGCCGGTGATGAGCACGACCGCCAGTACTGCGGTCGTCAGGGCCGCCCCGAAGCGCGGTCCTCTTGCGTCGATGTCCATGGATCAAGGATTCCGCAAGGGGAAGGATTCGGGGTACCGGGAATCTTTGCAGTCTCGTGAACGCTGGAAGGACCGATGACCGGACTTGTGATGTGCGTGCTGGTGCTCGCGGCGGCGAGCGCCTACGGAGTGCTGCATCGGCGGCGGAGCGGGAGAGTGCGCGTGCGCGCGCGCGACGGCGGAAAACGGCTCGGCGCCGCCGAGTTGGGCGGCGACCTCGGAGAGAAGGCCACCCTGGTGCAGTTCTCCAGCGCCTTCTGCGCCCCCTGCCGGGCCACGCGCCGGGTGCTGGGCGAGGTGGCCGGCATGGTCCCCGGAGTGAGCCACATCGAGATCGACGCCGAGGACCACCTGGACCTCGTACGGGAACTCGACATCCTGAAGACCCCCACCGTGCTGGTCCTCGACGCCGCCGGACGGGTCGTCCGGCGAGCCACCGGCCTCCCCCGCAAGGCGGATGTCATCGCCGCACTGGGTGAGGCGGTTTGACGGTTGTGACGATGACGGTGAGCCATCTCCCATATGCCGGAACGTACTTGACTGTGCGCACCACCTATCGTCAGCCTGACCGTATGCCTTCGGAGCTCCTTCTTTACGGGCGGGTGCACGTCGACCTGGCCCGCACCGCGAGCGCGCGCTGTCCGGGCTGTTGAGCAGCCACGGCCCCAGCTCGTCCCCTCGGCAGAAGGACACGTCCATGACGGCCACGCCCGACCTCGGCACCCGTACTCCCCAGCACGCCTCTCCCGAGCTGCTGCGGTCCGTCTTCCGGCAGCACGCGGCCGGTGTGGCGGTGATCACCGCGTGTGGTGACCACGGCCCGGTCGGCTTCACCGCCACCTCGCTCAGCTCCGTCTCCGCCGCGCCCCCGATGCTGTCCTTCGGGATCGGCACCGGCGCCTCCAGCTGGCCCGCGATATCGGAGGCCGACCATGTCGGCGTCCACGTCCTGGGGGAGCACCAGGAGGAGCTGGCGGCCACCTTCGCCCGCAGCGGCGCCGACCGGTTCGGGGCGCCCACCGTCTGGCGCGAGGGTCCCGAAGGTGTGCCGATCCTGGACGGCGTGCTCGCCTGGCTGGTGTGCCGGGTCGCCGCGCGGGTGCCCGCGGGGGACCACCGCATCGTCCTGGCCGAGGTCGTCCTCGGTGACCACGCGGGCTCCGGCCGCCCGCTCCTGTATCACCAGGGCCGCTTCAACGGACTGCGTGACTGAGGCCACTCCGGGTGGGTGACGGGCCACCCTGCGGAAGTGTCGAGTTCCGATTACGCTGCGTTGCACAGGTCACAGTTCAAAGCGCTTGCTTAGCGGGCACCCGTTGGGGGAGCGTAGGGGTGCGTACTGGCGAGTAATATTTCGCCGGGAGCACCGGTCGCCCCCACCGGGAACGGCCGTTCAGGGCGCCTATGCTGCCTGGAAGTAGGCAGCCGAAAATGACGATGCAGTAGGAGAGCCGGCGTGAGCTTGAGGATCGTTGTCACTGTGAAGTACGTGCCCGACGCCACTGGCGACCGGCACTTCGCCGATGACCTGACCGTCGACCGGGACGACGTGGACGGTCTGCTCTCCGAGCTCGACGAGTACGCGGTCGAGCAGGCGCTGCAGATCTCCGAGAACTCGGACGACGACGTGGAGATCACCGTCCTGACCGTGGGCCCGGAGGACGCCAAGGACGCCCTGCGCAAGGCGCTGTCCATGGGCGCCGACAAGGCGATCCACGTAGAGGACGACGACCTGCACGGCACCGACGCCATCGGCACCTCCCTGGTGCTGGCCAAGGCGATCGAGAAGGCCGGTTTCGACCTGGTCGTCTCCGGCATGGCCTCCACCGACGGCACCGCCGGTGTGATCCCCGCCCTGCTGGCCGAGCGCCTGGGCGTCCCGCAGGTCACGCTGCTCTCCGAGGTCTCCGTCGAGGACGGCGTCGTCAAGGGGCGCCGTGACGGCGACACCGCCTCCGAGCAGCTGGAGGCCTCCCTGCCGGCCGTCGTGTCGGTCACCGACCAGTCGGGCGAGGCGCGTTACCCGTCCTTCAAGGGCATCATGGCCGCCAAGAAGAAGCCGGTCGAGGCCTGGGACCTGTCCGACCTGGAGATCGACACCGACGAGGTCGGCCTCGCGGGCGCCTGGACCGCCGTCGACTCCGCGGCCCAGCGCCCGGCGCGCACCGCCGGCACGATCGTCAAGGACGAGGGCGAGGGCGGCAAGCAGCTCGCCGAGTTCCTCGCGGGCCAGAAGTTCATCTGAGCGGAACCGGGGGAGTGCAGACACGCCCCCGGCGCCGCTCGCCCGACTCGCTCACCGCCCCTCAGACTTCGCACGCACGCAGGAGACCATTCCCATGGCTGAAGTTCTCGTCTACGTCGACCACGTGGACGGCGCCGTCCGCAAGCCCACCCTGGAACTGCTGACCCTGGCCCGCCGCATCGGCGAGCCCGTCGCGGTCGCCCTCGGCGCCGGTGCGGAGAACACCGCCGCCGCGCTCGCCGAGCACGGCGCGGTGAAGGTGCTCACGCACGACGCCGCCGAGTACGCCGACTACCTCGTCGTCCCCAAGGTCGACGCCCTCCAGGCCGCCTACGAGGCCGTCTCCCCGGCCGCCGTCCTGGTGCCGTCCTCCGCCGAGGGCAAGGAGATCGCCGCCCGTCTGGCGGTACGCATCGGCTCCGGCATCATCACCGACGCCGTCGACCTGGAGGCCGGTGACGAGGGCCCGGTGGCCACGCAGTCGGTGTTCGCCGCCTCCTTCACCACCAAGACCCGCGTCTCCAAGGGCACCCCGGTCATCACCGTGAAGCCCAACTCGGCCGCCGTGGAGGCCGCCCCGGCCGCCGGTACGGTCGAGGCCCTCGCGGTCACCTTCTCGGACAAGGCCACCGGCACCAAGGTCACCGCGCGCACCCCGCGCGAGTCGACCGGCCGCCCGGAGCTGACCGAGGCCGCGATCGTCGTCTCCGGCGGCCGCGGTGTGAACGGCGCGGACAACTTCGCGATCATCGAGGCCCTCGCCGACTCCCTCGGCGCGGCCGTGGGCGCCTCCCGCGCCGCCGTGGACGCCGGCTGGTACCCGCACTCCAACCAGGTCGGCCAGACCGGCAAGAGCGTCTCCCCGCAGCTCTACATCGCCAACGGCATCTCCGGCGCGATCCAGCACCGCGCGGGCATGCAGACCTCGAAGACGATTGTCGCCGTCAACAAGGACGCCGAGGCTCCGATCTTCGACCTCGTCGACTACGGCGTGGTCGGCGACCTCTTCGACGTCGTCCCGCAGCTCACCGAAGAGGTCAAGTCCCGCAAGGGCTGATCTCTCCAGGCGCTACGAGGCCCCCGCGACCCGTGTGGTCGTGGGGGCCTCTCGCGTGTCCTGGGCCGCTCATCCCAGGGTGATCGTGGACCGCACGGGCAGATGGTCGCTCGGGAACTGGCTGTTCTCGGAGAAGGTGTCGAGAGCGGTCCGGCGCACCCTGACCCCCGGGGAGACCAGGATCCAGTCGATGCGGGGACCTTCCGGCACGAGCGCGCGGTAGCCGTGGAAGCTGCCGTAGAGCGGCCCGCGCGCGGCCGCCGCGTCCCAGGTGTCCCTGAGGCCCGGGCCCGCGTCCAGCATCGTGGAGTAGACCGAGGTGGTGTACGCGGCGGTGTTGAAGTCGCCGGTCACCACGAGCGGCAGGGAGCTGTCCAGGCGGGCGAGGCGTTCGGCGATGAGGGTGGCGGCCCGCTCGCGCGCGTACTGACTCGCGTTGTCCAGGTGGGTGTTGAGGACGTAGAACTCCCGCTCGTCGTCCCCGAGGTCGCGGAAGCGGATCCAGGTGGCGATGCGCGGGTGGGCGCCGCCCCAGGTGTTCGAGCCGATCACGGCGGGCGTGTCGGAGAGCCAGAACTGGTCGTACTCGACGGGGGCGAGCCGACGGGTGTCGTAGAAGATCGCAGTCTCCTCGTCGAAGCTGCCGCCCTTGCGGCCGCCGCCGATCCAGTCGTAGTGCGGCGCCAGGTCCCGCTTGATGTCCTGGAGCTGCGCGTAGAGGCCCTCCTGGGTGCCGATGATGTCGGGGGCCGCGCGGAGCAGCAGGTCGCGCATGACCGGGCGGCGGACCTTCCAGCTGTTGGGCTCGGTGGTGTCGGCGTAGCGCAGGTTGAACGTCATGACGTCCAGCAGGCGGGTCTCCTGGCGGACGGACGTGGCGCGTACGGTTCCGATCAGTGGCAGGGCGATGGCGGCCGCCACCAGCGTGGTCAGCCCCGCGCGACGGGTCACCGTCCTGGCAGTCGACATGTGCATCCCTCCCCTTGCGAGTCAGGATGAGGGTGTGCGGCGCCGGGCGGAAGAGGGCCTCGGGGCGGCGGTGAACACGACGGGTTCACGGCGTGGACAGGGTGTTGACCGGCGGGAAGCTCCACGGATAACTTCGTTCTACGGATTGTTGATTCCGTAGAGCGGAAAACTGGAGGGTGTGGGCATGGGTCAGGGCGAGCAGGAGAAGGTGGCGACGAGCCTCGCGGGCGCGGTCGGCGAGGAGATCAGCGCCTCCCTGGCACCGGTCGACGCCGAACTGGAGCGCCGCTACCCCGGCGACCCCGGCACCCGCCAGCCCGTCCACACGGTCTACGTACCCGGTGACGCCTTCGCCGCCGACACGATCCGCACCTGGGGCGACCGGGCGCTCGCCGCCCTCGACGAACACGCCCCCGACGCGGCCTCCTTCGCCGCCGTCCTCGGCCTCTCCGACGACCTCGCGGAGCCCGTCCACGCGCGCGTGCGGGCCAAACTGGAGCGCGAGCCCATCGAGGACCTGCGCGTCGACTTCGAGGACGGCTACGGCCCCCGCCCCGACGCCGAGGAGGACGTGGCCGCCGCCCGCGCGGCCCGCCTCATCGCCGAGGCGTACCGGCAGGGCACCGCGGCGCCGTACATGGGCATCCGGATGAAGTGCATGGAAGCGCCGGTGCGCGACCGGGGCATCCGCACCCTCGACATCTTCCTCACCGGGCTCATGGAGGCCGGCGGGCTGCCCGACGGCCTGGTCCTGACGCTCCCCAAGGTCACGTACGCCGAGCAGGTCACCGCGATGGTGCGCCTCCTGGAGGCCTTCGAGAAGGCGCGCGGTCTCGAACAGGGCCGGATCGGCTTCGAGATCCAGATCGAGACCAGCCAGTCCATCCTCGCCACCGACGGCACCGCCACCGTCGCCCGCATGATCCAGGCCGCCGAGGGCCGCGCCACCGGCCTCCACTACGGCACCTTCGACTACAGCGCCTGCCTCGGCGTCTCCGCCGCCTACCAGGCCAGCGACCACCCCGCCGCCGACCACGCCAAGGCGATCATGCAGGTCGCCGCCGCGGGGACGGGCGTACGCGTCTCGGACGGCTCGACGAACGTGCTGCCGGTGGGCCCGACCGCCAAGGTGCACGACGCCTGGCGCCTGCACTACGGCCTCACCCGCCGGGCCCTGTCCCGCGCCTACTACCAGGGCTGGGACATGCACCCGGGCCACATCCCCACCCGCTACGCGGCCGTCTTCGCCTTCTACCGCGAGGGCTTCGAGCAGGCCGCCGCGCGCCTCGCCCGCTACGCCAACCACGCCGGCGGCGACGTCATGGACGAGCCCGCCACCGCCAAGGCCCTCAGCGGTTATCTGCTGCGCGGTCTGGACTGCGGCGCGCTCGACATCGCCGAGGTGGCCAGGGCCACCGGCCTGACCCGGATGGACCTGGAGGGCTTCGCGTCGCCCCGCCGAGGCGACCTCACGGCGTCGGCCAAGTAGCGGACCTGTCACAGGTGTTGGTGCCCGCTTCTGTTGTCACCGCCGCCCCGTAGGCTGTACGGCGTTCATGGATGTGCCACGGGACGGAGCGGCGGTGCCTTCGGGGGAGAGCGGACGCGTGGACGGGGTCGACCGGTTGCTGGCCGGGCGGTATCGCGTCGTGGCGCGACTCGGGCGCGGCGGGATGGGTGTCGTCTGGCGGGCCGTCGACGAGGTCCTCGGCCGCGAGGTCGCCGTCAAGGAACTGCGCACTTTCACCGACGCGCACGGCCCCGAACTCGCCGATCTACGGCTGCGGATGCAGCGCGAGGCACGGGCGGCGGCGCGGGTCCGGCACCCCGGGGTGGTCGCCGTGCACGACATCGCCGAGGTCGACGGACGCCCCCTGATCGTCATGGAACTGATCGACGGCCCGTCCCTGGACGACGTGTTGGGCGAGCGCGGCCCGATCGACCCGCGCGAGGCGGCCGGGATCGGCGCCAAGGTGACGGAGGCGCTGGCCGCCGCGCACGCCGTGGGTGTCCTGCACCGCGATGTGAAGCCCGGGAACATCCTGCTGGACCGCTCGGGCCGGGTCGTCCTCACCGACTTCGGCATCGCCACGATGGACGACCCGGGCGACGGCTCCGCCACCCATCTCACCCGCAGCGGCGAACTCATCGGCTCCCTGGACTACTTGGCCCCCGAGCGGGCACATGGCGCCGACCCCGGCCCGGCCTCCGACGTCTGGGCCCTGGGCGCCACGCTGTACGCGGCCGTGGAGGGCACGTCCCCGTTCCGCCGCACGTCCACGTACTCCACCCTCACGGCAATCGTCTCCGAGCCCTTGCCGGAACCCCGACGGGCGGGGCGACTTGGGCCCGTCCTGCGCCAACTCATGGAGAAGCGGGCGGAGCTGCGCCCTGACGCCGAGCGGGCGCGGGGGATGCTGGAGACGGTGGCACAGGGGCCGGAGACGGATCTGCCCACGGCTGTGCTGCGGGGTTCGTACGGAGTGGTGGCGGGCGGGGCTTTCGAGGTGCCGCTCGGCGGAGCCGTCGCGGCCGGAACCGGAGCCGGGGCGGGGGAGCCGGAGGAGTCAACGGGGCCTGGGGGACCGGGACGTGAGGGACCGGAGCGTGGCAGGGACGGGGAACCTGGCACGGACGCGGACGAGCCGACGGGGTCCGAGGAGGACTCGGGGACCGGGGCGGCGGCGGGCACACCGGCACCCGGGTCACCCCAGAATCCCTGGGCATCGGCGTACCGGGCCGAGACAGCGGCGGAGTCCGAAGCGGTGGCGCGACGCCCTGGTGCCTCGGGAGAGTTCGGCGCGGCGGAGGGGAGCCCACAGGCTCCGGGGCAGTCCGGTCCGGCCGCGCCGGAGGCGTACTCCGCGCCGTGGTCCGCGGCGCATCCGCAGGGGGCAGGTGCCACCGCCCCTTCCCCAGCCGTGTCCCAGGGCTTCGGCCCGCCGCCCCTCGTGCCGGCACCGCACACGTCCGCCCCTACCGGTCCCGTGGGCCCTGTCGGCTCCGCCACCCCGCCCCGCCGAAGGGCACGCGTCCTGATCGCCGCCGTGGCCGGTGCCGTCGTGCTCGTCGGCGCCGGGGTCGCCTACGCCCTGCACAACGCGCACGACAACGAGGCCGGCACACGGCCTTCGGTGGCGTCGGCTCCGGCCAGTGCCGTTTCCTCGCCCGCCGGGCGCACCGACGCGGGTCACTCGGGTGCTACCAAGCCCACGGGGCAGGGTGAGGAGAAGACTCCGGCCCCGGCCCGGACGCGGGGCGGGCACAGTGAGCCCACGCCCTCGGAGCGGGGCTCCGCCTCGGCCCCCGCCAAGCCCACGGTCGGCAGCACGGCGGGTGGCGGCAACGGCGGTTCGGGGAGCGGGAGTTCGACGGGCAGTTCCAGCTCGCCCGGCCCGGCCGCCTCCTGTCAGGCCATCGGCGGCGGCAAGTACGACTGCCAGGTGTGGCGCAGCGCGAAGTCCTACACCGCGTCCGGCGCCGAGGTCGGCGTCCTCGGCGCGGGTACCAACTACTTCTTCTGCCAGCAGAACCTGGGCCGCCGTGAGACCTACGGCCAGTGGACCAACACCTGGTGGGCGAAGACGGACGACGACAGCGGCAACACGAACGTCTACGTCAGCGCCGTCTACCTCAAGGGCGGCGACAACGACGAACCGGTCCCGGGGCTCCCGGTCTGCTGAGGCCGTACGAAGCGCTCGAGCCCCGACGCCGTCACCAGCCCCTCCTCCAGGAACAGCCGCCCACCCCGCTCGCACAAGGACCTGTCGGCCCGCGCCCGCGCGCAGAACTCCTCCGGTGTCCGCCCGAACAGTCGCCTCAACTCCGCCGAACCGCGCAGGAGTTCGGCGAGGAGCGCCCGCTCGCCCGGATGCCGGCGCGGCACACCCGTACCGTCACGCAGGACACCGTGCCGGTTGACGTAGACGTACACGCCCCGCAGCAACTGCCCCGAACCCGGGGCGACATGGACGACGGACCCCGGCAACCACGCCCGGTCGTACGCCGTTTCACTCGCGTCCACCACCGCAAGCTGCCGCGCGTCGAACCACGTCACGAACAACTCCCGCACCACACCGGGCGCGTCGACCGGCGACGCCGACACGTACCCCAGGCGGCTCACATGCGCGGAGACGCCGATGTCGATCCCCGTGACCCGTACCTTCACCATCGGGACGGGAGACGTGATCCCGAACACGGCCATCTTGTGCCGCAGTTGACCGGGACAGGCGTTGGAGCCGATCGCCAGGACCGGTGTGCGGTCCTCGTAGGTCGCGTGCTCCTCGAGCGGCAACAGCCGGTCCCCGACGAGGAGTCCGGACTCGGCGGGCCACGCCCCGGGATAGAGGAGCGGCTCCTCACGCGGGGCCCGAGCCAGCCCCAGCGCCTCCAGCGTACGGTCCGCGCCTTCGCTCATACGGTCGTGCACGCGCCCCTCACTCCGACGGCGGGAGTTCACCCGATCCCCGGGTGATCAGCCGGGTCGGCAACTCGATGCGCTCCGGCGCGATGAGCGTGCCGTCGAGCTGCCGGAAGAGCCGGTCGGCCGCCGTACGCCCGAGCGCCGCCGCGTCCTGAGCGACGACCGTCACGCCCGGCTGGAGCAGATCGGCGAGTTCGAAGTCGTCGAAGCCCACCAGGGCGATCCGGCGCGACTGTTCGGCCAGGACGCGGACGACGGTGACCGTCACACGGTTGTTGCCGGCGAAGATCGCGGTGACGGGGGAGGGGCCGGTCAGCATCTCCTCGGCGGCCCGCCGCACCCGGACCGGGTCGGTCACGCCGAGGGACATCCAGGCGTCCTCGACCTCTATCCCCGCGTCCTCCATCGCGGCCCGGTATCCGCGCAGTCGCTCGGCGGCCGTGTGGATGCGGGGCATGTCGCCGATGAAGCCGATGCGCCGGTGGCCGTGGGAGATGAGATGTGTGACGCCGTCGCGTGCGCCGCCGTAGCTGTCCGAGAGGACGACGTCCGCGTCGATCTGCCCGGCCGGACGGTCCACGAACACCGTCGCGACGCCCGCCTTGATCTCCGGCTCCAGATAGCGGTGGTCGTCCCCGGCCGGGATCACCACGAGACCGTCCACCCGCCGGGCGCACAGCGCGAGCACCAACTCCTGCTCGCGGTCCGGGTCCTCGGCGCTGGAGCCGTTGATCAGCAGGGCGCCATGGGCGCGGGCGACCTCTTCGACGGCGCGGCTGAGTGGGCCGTAGAACGGGTCGGCGAGGTCCTCCAGGACGAGACCGATGCTGGCCGTGCGGCCCTTGCGCAGGACGCGGGCGCTGTCGTTGCGGCGGAAGCCGAGCGCGTCGATGGCCTCCTGGACCCGGCGCTCGGTGTCCGGGGTGACGCCCGGTTCGCCGTTGACCACGCGCGACACCGTTTTCAGGCCGACACCGGCGCGCGCGGCCACGTCCTTCATGGTCGGACGGTTGCCGTAGCGGTTCTCGGGGCGGCGGGCGGTCTCTGGCACGATGCGCTGTCCTGTCCTGTCGTCCACGGGGGATGCATAAGTCCATGGGTTTGTATGAGGATGTGGCGTCGAGCATAGAGCCTGGACAACGTTGTCATGTGCGAGAGAGACTGTCCACCGATATCTCCGGCCTGCGCCCCCACCGCGAGACCGGCCCATCTCACCTTCTGGTGGTTCTCATGTTTGACGGGGAGATCTGACACTGATGCACACCGACCTCGTGGCCGCGCTCGACATCGGCGGCACCAAGATCGCCGGGGCGCTGGTGGACGGCCACGGCAAGATCCTGGTGCGAGCACAGCGCCCGACGCCCTCGCAGGACGACGGCGACACCGTGATGCGAGCCGTGGAGGAGGTGCTCGGGGAACTCACCGTATCGCCTTCGTGGTCCCGCGCGGGTGCCCTCGGCATCGGCAGCGCGGGTCCCGTGGACGCCTCCGCGGGCACCGTGAGCCCCGTCAACGTGCCGGGCTGGCGTGACTTTCCGCTGGTGGAGCGGGTGCGCGCGGCGACCGGTGACCTGCCCGTCGCGCTGATCGGCGACGGCGTGGCGATCACGGCGGCCGAGCACTGGCAGGGCGCCGCGCGCGGGCACGCCAACGCGCTGTGCATGGTGGTCTCGACGGGGGTCGGCGGGGGCCTTGTCCTCAACGGCCAGCTGCATCCCGGGCCGACCGGCAACGCGGGCCACATCGGCCACATCAGCGTCGACCTGGACGGCGACGCCTGCCCGTGCGGTTCGCGCGGCTGTGTCGAGCGGATCGCCAGCGGTCCCAACATCGCCCGGCGGGCGGTCGAGGGCGGCTGGCGGCCGGGTCCCGACGGCGATGCCTCGGCCGCCGCGGTGGCCGCCGCCGCCCGTGCCGGTGACCCGGTCGCCGTGGCCTCCTTCGAGCGGGCCGCGCAGGCGCTCGCCGCCGGGATCGCGGCCACCGCGACCCTCGTCGAGATCGACATCGCCGTGATCGGCGGGGGCGTGGGCAAGGCGGGCGACGTGCTCTTCACCCCGCTGCGCAAGGCACTGAGCGACTACGCGACGCTGTCCTTCGTGCAGCGCCTCACGGTGACACCGGCTCAGATGGGCACGGACGCGGGGCTGGTGGGAGCGGCCGCGGCCGCGCTCGCCGGACAGACGAGCACGACCTCGGCCGTGGTGTGAACCGTCGCGGGGCCGAGACGTTGGTTCGGCGGCCCATGCCCCGTGAACGGCGATTCGCCCGGCTCAGCAGGTGAGTTGAGCGTCCGCCCAGTCCGCGTGGTCCGAGTCGATCCCGTCGCCGCCGTCGGTGACGACGAGTCGGACCACCTGGGCGCCGGTCACGTCCGCCGTGACCGGCTGGGCGGGCATCGCGTTGGTGAGGACGCCGGTCGAGGCGACCTTGGTGCCGTCCGCCCAGATCTCGAAGGCGACGGTGCCCTTGGCGCCCTTCTCGTCGTCCGCACCGACGTCCGCGGTGACCTTCTCGCACGCCTTCCCGGTGTAGTACCGCACCTCGCTCTCGGCGTGGACCCCGAGCCCCTTGGCGTACACCACACCGCCCAGGGTGATCGGATGTCCGTCGCCCGCGGCGCTCTCCCCGTTGCTCGTGTTGCGCTCAACTGGCCCGTATCCGTTGGCGGTCGACATCCACGGAAGGTCACCGAGGTACGAGGTCCCGGCCGGCGGCGCCACCACCACGGACGCGGTGAACGGCAGCGTGCTGGTGACCCGGGCGCCGGTCGGCGAGCGGTAACTCGCCCTGAGCGTCAGGTCGTACGACCCCGTCGGCGTCCCGGCGGGCGCGGTGAGCGTCCACTTGGTGCGCAGGGCCCGGCCTGTGCGTACGGCCCTCGCGGTCGTCGGGGACGTGGCCCGGATCTTCCAGCCGGTGGGTCCGGTCAGGCCTACGGAGACGTGTTCGGCGGTCGTCCGGCCGAGGTCGGTGACCGTCGTGGTGAGCGGCGTCGGAGTGGCCGCCTGTACCAACGGGGCGTCCGTCAGGGCGAGTTCGACGGCGGGCGGGTTCTTGAGCGCGTGCCGGTCGGCGGCGACCCGGACGAGGACGGTGCCGTGTGCCGGGACGGTCGCGGAGATCGCGCCCGCGGTGTTGTAGCTCAGGTGCTGCCACAGGTCGCGCAGGGTGTAGGCGCGGGCTCCGGGGAGGCCGACGGCCGCCGCGGTCGTGGTGATGCGCTGGGCGCTGCCGGACTCGTTGAACAGCGCGACCGTACGGCTGCCGTCCTTCATCTCCTTGGCGACGACCCAGCGACCGCCCTCGGAGGTGACAACGTTTCCTTGCCTGCCCAGCGGGTCCTGGTCGACCGCGATGACCTCCTTGTTGTCGAGGATGTCGAAGGTCGCGGGGGTCGCCGTGCGCAGGTCCGAGCCGATGAGGAGGGGGGCGGCCATGATCGACCACAGCGAGAAGTGCGAGCGGTACTCGGTGTCCGTCATGCCGCCGTTGCCGACCTCCAGCATGTCGGGGTCGTTCCAGTGGCCGGGACCGGCGTACCGCGCGAGGGGCAGGTTCTGCTTGAGGATCGACAGCATCGAGCCCCAGTTGTCGCTGATGTCGCCGGTCGTGCGCCACAGATGTCCGATGTCCGAGGCCCATTCCCAGGGTTTGTTCTCGCCCCATTCGCAGATGCTGAAGACGATCGGGCGGCCCGTCGCCTTCAGGGCGTCACGCATGGTGGTGTAGCGCGTCCTGGCGTCCACGCCCTGGTTGTTGCAGTTGTCGTACTTGAGATAGTCCACGCCCCAGTCGGCGAACTGCTGGGCGTCGCTGTACTCATGGCCGAGGCCGCCCGGGAATCCCGCAGAGTTGCATGTCTTGGTGCCGGCGCTGGTGTAAATGCCGAGTTTGAGCCCTTTGGAGTGCACGTAATCGGCGACCGCCTTGATTCCGTGCGGGAATCGGACCGGGTCGGGGACGAGTTTGCCGTCGGCGTCGCGGTTCGGCAGGGCCCAGCAGTCGTCGAGGTTGACGTACTGGTAACCGGCCGCCTTCAGGCCTTTGTTCACGAAGATGTCGGCGATTCCCTCGACCATGGATTCGTTGAACTCGGGACGGCAGTTGGTGGAGTTCCAGTTGTTGAAGCCCATGGGAGGGGTGAGCGCTTGGCCGTCCGCCAGCGCGGGGGCCACGGGTTCCTGCGCGACGGCCGGCACCGTGAGGCCGGCCGTGCACAGCAGCCCGGTGGCGAGGGCTCCGACCAGTCTTCTGCGGGTCGTGCGGGTGTGAAGGTGACGCATTGTGACGTTCCTCCGGACTCGCGAAAGATAGGATGACTACATGTACGTGTCATGGTGCGCGTTTACGGTAGGACGTGTCGGACTCTGTTGGAAGACTTCAGTAACGGTTGTTCGATATCTCGTCAGACCTCTTGACTGCACCGCCACATGGGGGTGAGATCCAACCCTCGCGTTCGGTTGTGTTGGGTGGCACCCCGAGGAGGGGGACATGGCACAGTCATCGTTCGATGGGCTCGTCCTGCCAGCAAGCGTGCCAGGACATCGGATGTCCAGACGGCAACTCCTGCGCGGTGCGGCTCTGGGGGTCGGCGCGGTCACGCTGCCCGCCCTGCTGACGGCGTGCGGCTCCGGGCCCGGTGGGGACAAGAACGAGGTCTCCGTCGGCTCGAACGCGTCGGACCCCGTACCGAAGAAAGCCTTTGCTGCGGCTTTCGCCGCGTACGAGAAGAAGTCCGGCAAGAAGGTGAAGGTCAACACCAAGGACCACAACGACTTCCAGGAGAACATCAACCGCTATCTCCAGGGTTCTCCGGACGACGTCTTCATGTGGTTCGCGGGATACCGCATGCAGTACTTCGCGGAGAAGGGGCTGCTCAGCGAGATCAGTGACGTCTGGAATTCCTTCAACGGGTTCTCGGACGCGCTCAAGGCGCAGTCCACGCACGCCGGCAAGCAGTACTTCGTGCCGTACTACTACTATCCGTGGGCCGTTTTCCACCGGAAGAGCCTCTTCCGGCAGAAGGGCTATGAACAGCCCACGACCTGGGACCAGTTCATCGCGCTGGCCAAGCGGATGAGCAAGGACGGCACACCGGTCGCCTTCTGCGACAAGGACGGCTGGCCCGCCATGGGCACGTTCGACTACATCAACATGCGCCTGAACGGTTACGACTTCCACAAGGCACTGATGGCCGGCGAGAAGTCCTGGACCGACACCAAGGTCAAGAACGTGTTCGACACCTGGCGCGAACTCATGCCGTACTACCAGAAAGGCGCCCTCGGCCGGACCTGGGAGGAGGCCGGGCAGGGTCTCCAGAAGCGCGAGACCGCGATGGCGGTCTTCGGGATGCCGCACCCGGGCAGCCAGTTCCCGGCGGACCAGCGCGACGACATCGACTTCTTCGCCTTCCCCGAGATCGACCCGCAGTACGGCCGGGACGCCGTGGAGGCGCCCATCGACGGCTTCCTGATCGCCAAGAAGTCGAAGAACGTCACCGGCGCCAAGGCCCTGCTCAAGTGGCTCGGCACCCCCGAGGCGGAGAACGACTACCTCGCCCTCGACCCGAACAACGTGGCCGTCAACTCGGGCGCGGACACCGCCAAGTACAGCGCCCTCCAGAAGAAGTCCGCCGCGCTGGTCTCGGGTGCCAAGCAGATCTCGCAGTTCATGGACCGCGACACCCGCCCCGACTTCGCCTCGACGGTGATGATCCAGTCCATCCAGGACTTCATCGGCAACCCGAAGGACGTCGACGGGCTCTGCAACAGCATCGAACGGCAGAAGAAGAGCATCTTCTCGCAGCCCGCCGGCTGATCACCGCGAGACACGATCCGTTCACTGGGAGATACGTTCCGTGGCGCTCACCTCTCCACGGCGCGCCGGACGACGGCGACTGAGGCGGTTCACCCGCCGTGACGTCGTCGTCCTCGGCGTGCTGCTCGGCATACCCGTCCTGCTCGACGTCGCCATCATCTGGGGCCCGACACTGGCCTCCATCGGGCTGTCCTTCACGGCCTGGGACGGCATCGGCGACATCCACTGGGTCGGGCTGGACAACTACAAGAACCTCGCGACCAACTACCCGCCGTTCTGGCCCGCGGTCCGCCACAACGTCATGTGGCTGCTCTTCCTCGGCCTGATCGCGACCCCGTTCGGCCTGCTGCTGGCCGTCGTCATCGACCGGGGCGTCCGCTTCAGCCGCTTCTACCAGTCGGTCCTGTACATGCCGGTGGTGCTGTCGCTGGCCATCGTCGGCTTCATCTCGCAGCTGATCCTGGGCACCGACCAGGGGGTCGTCAACACGATCCTCAACAACCACCAGGATCCGGTCGACTGGCTCGGCAACGCCCACATCAACATCTGGATGATGATGATCGCGGCGAGCTGGCGGCACGTCGGCTACGTGATGATCCTCTACCTGGCCGGCCTCAAGTCCGTCGACCCGCAGCTCAAGGAGGCGGCGTCGATCGACGGCGCGAACGAACGGCAGACGTTCTTCCGCGTGGTGTTCCCGACCATGCGCCCGGTCAACGTCATCGTCGGCGTGATCACGGTCATCGAGGCGCTCCGGGCCTTCGACATCGTCTACGCCGTCAACAAGGGCCGCAACGGCCTGGAACTGCTGTCCGTGCTGATCACCGACAACATCATCGGCGAGGCCAGCCGCATCGGCTTCGGCTCCGCCATCGCGGTCGTCCTGCTCGTCGTCTCCCTGGGGTCCATCGTGACGTTCCTCGTCCAAGAGCTGCGAGGTGCGCGCGACTGATGGCCGCAGACATCCGCACCGCACCCGTCCGCCCGGCCGCGGCGCCGGCCACCGCCCCCAAGCCCAGCCCCCGGCGCGGCCGTTGGGGCGTGCACATCTTCCTGTCGGCGGTCTCGCTCGCGTTCGTCGCGCCGCTCCTGCTCGCCGTCTACGCCTCGCTGCGTCCCTACGACGAGACGGCGCAGCACGGCTACTTCTCCTGGCCGAAGCACATCTCCCTCACGTACTACCGTCAGGCCTACACCCAGTCCGACATGGGGAAGTACTTCACCAACACCCTGACGATCGCGATCCCGGCCGTCATCGTCACGCTGTTCCTCTCCGCCTTCGTGGCCTTCGCGGTGTCCCGGCTGAAGCTGCGCGGCGGCATCGTCCTGCTGATGTTCTTCACGGCGGGCAACCTGCTGCCCCAACAGGTCATCGTCACCCCGCTGTACGTGCTGTTCAACAAGATCCCGCTGCCGTGGTGGATGTCCGACTCGCTGACGATGTACGACTCCCTGTGGGCCGTGATCATCGTCAACATCGGGTTCCAGATGGGGTTCTGCGTCTTCGTGCTGTCCAATTTCATGCGCACGCTGCCCCAGGAGATCCTGGAGGCGGCGATCGTGGACGGCGCCGGTGTGTGGACCCAGTTCTGGCGCATCACGCTGCCGCTGTGCCGCCCGGCCCTGGCCGCGCTGGCGACGCTGGAGTTCACCTGGGTCTACAACGACTTCCTGTGGGCCCTCATCTTCATCTCCAACCCGGACAAACTGCCGATCACCTCGTCGTTGAACAATCTGCGCGGGCAGTTCTTCACGGACTACAACCTCCTCGCGGCCGGCTCGGTCCTGGTCGCCCTCCCGACGATCCTCGTCTTCCTGCTGCTCCAGCGGCACTTCATCGCGGGGCTGACGCTGGGCTCCACCAAGGGGTGACGCCATAGTTTTGAACGTGTTCAAGTTTCTGCGCTAGGCTCCTCCTGACAGAAGGGGGAGCCCGGTGAAGATCGTCATTCCCGGTGGCACGGGACAGGTGGGCGCGGTCCTGGACCGCGCCCTGACCGACGCCGGCCACGAGGTCGTCGTCCTGACCCGGCGGCCGTCGCGCGACCGCCAGGTGTGGTGGGACGGCGAGACCCTGGGCTCCTGGGCCCGGGAGATCGACGGCAGCGACGTCGTGATCAACCTGGCGGGCCGCAGCGTCAGTTGCCGCTACACCCCCGCCAACCTCAGGGCCATGATGGACTCGCGCGTGCACTCCACCCGGGTCGTCGGCGAGGCCGTCGCCGCCGCCGCACACCCGCCCCGCGTGTGGCTCCAGATGAGCACCGCCACCGTCTACGCCCACCGCCACGACGCCCCCAACGACGAGGCCACCGGCGTGATCGGCGGCGACGAACCCGGCGTGCCCGGCTACTGGTCCTACAGCGTCGAGATCGCCAAGGCGTGGGAGCGCGCGCAGGAAAGCGCCGACACCCCGCACACCCGCAAGGTCGCCCTGCGGGCCGCCATGGTGATGAGCCCCGACCGCGGGGGTGTCTTCGACGTCCTGCTGGGGCTGGCCCGGCTCGGCCTCGGCGGGCCGGTCGCGGGCGGCGCCCAGTACGTCTCCTGGATTCACGACCGGGACTTCGTGCGCGCCGTCGAGTTCCTCATCGACCGGGACGACATCGCCGGACCGGTGAACCTCGCCGCCCCCGGCCCGCTCCCGCAGCGTGCCTTCATGCGTGTCCTGCGCGCCGCCCGGGGCATCCCCGTCGGCCTGCCCGCCACGAAGTGGATGGCGGAACTGGGCGCCTTCGCCCTGCGCTCCGACACCGAACTCCTGCTGAAGAGCCGCCGGGTCGTCCCGGGACGGCTGCTCGCGGAAGGGTTCACCTTCGACCATCCGCACTGGCCCGAGGCCGCCGTGGACCTCGTACGGCGGGCCCAACACGGGACGGGTTCCACCCGGCGGCCGGTT
This sequence comes from Streptomyces sp. NPDC096013, assembly GCF_044763565.1. Lineage (NCBI taxonomy): Bacteria > Bacillati > Actinomycetota > Actinomycetes > Kitasatosporales > Streptomycetaceae > Streptomyces > Streptomyces sp. NPDC096013. Next base: position 263,979 of record NZ_JBIWGK010000008.1, read on the forward strand.
CGGGCGTGACCCCCGCGCGCTTCGTCAGTTGAACGGGGCATGAAGAAGCGCAGCATGCTGGCCATCGCCTCCCTCGCCACCGGGTTCGTCGTCGCCGCGATCACCCCGTCGCACTCCCACGACCACGACGTGCTCGGCGACCTGAACGTCAAGGACACCGTGGGTGCCATGGACCACCTCGTCAGCGACGGCAGCTTCGCCGCCGACGAAGGTGTCCTGGGACAGAACACCTGATACCACCCGCAAGAGCTCGGCGCCGGTGCCTCGTCGGAGGGGGCACCGGCGCCGTCGTATGCACGCCCTCAACTGCGGCTGGTTTCCGTGGCAGGGTGGAACGGGCAAGCCTCAGGGGGCCAACAGAAGAGGGGGAACTGTGACCGTCGTCTGGATCAACGGCGCGTTCGGTGCGGGGAAGACGACCACCGCACGGGAACTGGTGGACCTGATCCCGAACAGCACACTCTTCGACCCCGAGATCATCGGCGGAGCACTGCCTCAGCTGCTCCCGCCCAAACACCTCGCGGAGGTCGGCGACTTCCAGGACCTGCCGATGTGGCGGCGGCTCGTGATCGACACGGCGGCGGCGATGCTCGCCGAGCTGGGCGGGACCCTCGTCGTTCCGATGACCCTGCTGCGCCAGGAGTACCGGGACGAGATCTTCGGCGGTCTCGCGGCTCGCCGGGTCGCGGTCCGGCATGTCCTCCTCGCTCCGGCGGAAACGATCCTGCGCGAGCGAATATCCGGCCGGGAGATCCCACAGGACCTCCCCGACGGTGAGATCAGGACCAGGCAGTGGGCCTACGACCACATCGAGACCTACCGCGCCGCACTCGGCTCCTGGCTCACCGCCGACGCCCATCTCGTCGACACCAGCGCGCTTACCCCGTACGAGACGGCCGTCCGCATCGCCGGGGCGGTCGGCAGCGGCACCGTGCCCGTGTGCGACATCGTGCAGACCCCGGAGCCCACCTCCGAGACCCTCGCGGCCGGTGTGCTCCTCTTCGACGAACAGGACCGCGTGCTGCTCGTCGACCCCACCTACAAGGCCGGCTGGGAGTTCCCCGGCGGCGTCGTCGAGTCCGGCGAGGCGCCCGCCCGGGCCGGCATGCGCGAGGTCACGGAGGAGACGGGCCTCGTCCTCGACGACGTACCCCGGCTGCTCGTCGTCGACTGGGAACCGCCTGTGCCGCCCGGCTACGGCGGGCTGCGCCTCCTCTTCGACGGCGGCCGGCTCGACGCCGATGTGGCCGGTCAACTGCTGCTGCCCGGACCGGAGTTGCGCGGCTGGTGCTTCGCCTCGGAGGAGGAGGCCGCGGACCTGTTGCCGCCGGTCCGCTACGCGCGGCTGCGGTGGGCGCTCAGGGCCCGGGAGCGCGGGGCCGCGCTGTATCTGGAGGCGGGCGTTCCCGTTGACTGACGACCCGTCAAAGTGCGGTCTGATCAACGATGTTGGACGGGACTTTGCTCTTTCGGGGACACAACCTGGCGATTTTGCGGGGCGTGGGTCATTCCGATAACAAAGCGAGGGTGAATTGTCGCCTTCCCGGTATGAACAAGAACGTGAAGAAGGTACATCCGAGCTCTAACGTCTTTGCGCAGCTCAGTTCTCTCGCGGCCGCCGGCCGCCTTGACGGGACCGGACCTTCAGCCGGTCGAAGGAGAGGAACATGCGCGCGCCATCCTCGGCCCTCACCCGGGCCCTCACCCTCGCCGCCGGGCTCGCCCTGGTGCTCACCGCCTGTAGCAGCGGCGGCGGGGGCGGCGACTCCGGCAAGAGCAGCTCGGCCGGACTCACGTCCTGCAACACCGTGGGCAAGGCCAACACCTGCAACGCGGCCGCCACCAAGTCCGGCGGAACGTTCACCTATGTGCTGGAGAAGAACATCCAGCAGTGGAACGTCCAGGACGTCAACGGCAACACCTTCGAGAACGGGGAGGCCCTGGAGGTCGTCCTGCCGCAGGTGTTCATTCCCCAGCCGGACTTCACGGTCGTCCTCAACACCGACCTGGTGACCTCGGCCACCCAGACCAGCACCAGCCCGCAGACCATCGTCTACAAGATCAACCCCAAGGCGGCGTGGAACGACGGCACGCCCATCACCGCCGACGACTTCACGTACTACTGGCGCACCAACAACGGCAAGGACTGCCCGCCGCCGCCCGCCAGCGACTCCAGCCAGACCCATGGCTGTCTCCCGCAGAGCACCGCGGGCTACGACCGCATCAAGTCCCTCACGCCCTCCGACAACGGCAAGACCTTCACCATGGTGATGTCGAAGCCGTACTCGGACTGGAAGTCCCTGTTCGGCGCGGGCTATCCGCTCTACCCGGCGCACACCGCGGAGAAGATCTCCGGCGCCAAGGCCGGTGACGCCACCGCCATGACGGCCGCGCAGATGGCCACGGCCTGGCAGTACTTCCTGAAGACGCCGCCCACCAAATACCCCACGGCGGGCGCCTACAAGATGCAGCAGTGGGCCGACAACGACCACGCCACCTACGTGCCCGACCCCAAGTGGACCGGCGCGAAGAAGGCCACCCTGCAACGGCTGATCTTCAAGGTGATCTCGGACGCCACGCAGGAGCCGACCGCCCTGAAGAACAACGAGGTCCAGGCGATCTACCCGCAGCCCGAGGTGGACCTGGTCAACCAGGTCAAGGACATCCCCGGCATCACGTACACCATCGGCAACGGGCTGACCTGGGAGCACTTCGACCTCAACCTGCACAACCCGGTGATCGGCAAGTACCTGGCGCTGCGGCAGGCGATGTTCACGGCGATCAACACCAAGGACATCATCGCCAAGACGGTCGGCCAGTTCGACCCGGCCGTGAAGCCGCTCGGCAACCACAACTTCGTTCCCGGGCAGGCCGGTTACAAGGACGTGGTCAGCGGCACGGGTCAGGGATCGGGTGACCTGACCAAGGCCAAGGCGTACCTCACGGCCGCCAAGTTCACCGGGGTGGGCACCGCGTTGAAGACCCCGGACGGCAAGGCCGTCGGACCCTTCAACTGCCGCTACACCACCGGGAACCAGATCCGGCAGAGCGAGTGCCAGATCCTGCAGAGCAACCTGGCGAGCCTCGGCATCAAGGTCACCATCAAGCCGATCGGCGCCGCCGACCTCGGCACGGTACTCGCCGGGCACCAGTACGACATCATCGTCTTCGCCTGGGTCGCGGCACCGTTCCCGAGCAGCGGCGCCCAGCAGAACTGGTTCACCGGCGGTGGCGGCAACTACGGCGGCTACAGCAACAAGAAGGCCGACACCCTGATCTCCCAGGCCGTAGGCGAGACGGACGCCACGAAGTCCGCCGCGCTCCTCAACCAGGCCGACCAGCTCATGGTGAACGACGCCTACGTCCTGCCGCTCTACCAGAAGCCGACGTTCTTCGCGACGCAGACGCGGTTCGTCAACATGCGGAACAACTCCACGAACGTCGGACCCGCCTACAACACCGGCACGTGGGGCCTGAAGAAGTAAGTCCTACGCCCGACAGCTCCACCGGCACGCCCGTCGAGCCCGGCCCCACGGACAGCGGGGCCGGGTCCGGCCCCGACGGCATCCACGACCCGCCGGCCCCCGAGAGAAGACCGCATGCTCGCCTACACCGTGCGTCGCATCCTCGTCTCCATACCCGTCCTGATCGTCTCGACGTTCGTCGTGTTCCTCGTGGTCATCAACTCCGGTGACCCGGTGGCCAACTTCGCCACGTCACGCCAACCCGCGCCCAGCAAGGCGGCGGTGGCCGCCTTCGCCCGGCACATCCACGCCGACCAGCCGGTGATGGAACGCTACTGGAACTGGATCACCGGCGTCCTGCACGGCGACTTCGGCCCGTCCGTGCAGGCCAACCTGAACATCGGGCACGACCTGTTCACCCGCTTCAGGGTGACCATCACCCTGGTCGCCGCCGCGATGATCCTCGCGCTGATCCTGGCCGTGGTGTTCGGGGTGTTCAGCGCGATCCGCCAGTACTCGGCCGCCGACTACACCATCACCTTCTTCGGCTTCCTGTTCCTCGCCATGCCGGTGTTCTGGTTCGCGGTGCTGCTCAAGCAGGCCGGAATCTGGTTCAACGAGAAGACCGGCAGCCAGTTCCTCGGCACCATCGGCGAGAAGTCGCCGTACCTCGAAGTCGACACCACCTGGAACCAGTTCACCGATCACGTGGGCCATCTGATCCTGCCCACCATCACCCTCGCGCTGGTCTCCTTCGCCTCCTGGACCCGCTACACCCGCGCCTCCATGCTGGAGGTCCTCAACAGCGACTACGTACGGCTCGCCCGCGCCAAGGGGCTGCGGCGCGGCAGGGTGATGACCCGGCACGCGCTGCGCACCGCCCTCATCCCGCTCGCCACCGTGACCGCGCTCGACATCGCGATCATCCTGGGCGGTGCGGTGATCACGGAGACGATCTTCCAGTGGCACGGCATGGGCGAGATGCTGGTCCAGGCGGCGACCACGCTCGACGTCTACCGCACCATGGCCTGGCTGCTGCTCTCCGCCGTCGTCGTCATCGGGTTCAACCTCATCGCCGATCTGCTCTACGCCGTACTCGACCCGAGGATCCGCTATGACTGACATCGAGGCACCGGGGTCCGCGGGCACGCAACTACCGCGCGGGGACAACGAGTTCACCGTACGGCAGCGCACCCAGACCCAGCTGGTGCTGCGCCGGTTCGTGCGCCACCGGGCCGCGATGGTCAGCCTGGTCGTGTTCGTGCTGATCATCCTGTGGGCGTTCATCGGCCCGCACCTGTGGCACTACTCGTACCAGAAGTACACCGAGGACAACTCCAAACCCCCTTCCCTCAAGCACCCGTTCGGCACCGACTCCTCGGGCTACGACGGCTACGCACAGGTCATGCGCGGCACCCAGACCTCGCTGAAGATCGCCATCATGATCGCGCTCGGCTCCACGCTGCTCGGCGCGGTCTGGGGCGCCGTGGCGGGCTTCTACCGGGGCCTCGTCGACGCGGTCATGATGCGCATCGCCGACCTGGTGCTGACGCTGCCGCTGTTCGCCATCGCGCTGGTCATCTCCTCGCGCACGGGCGGCTCCTGGTACTGGATCGCCATCGTGATCGCCGGACTCACCTGGGCGTATGTGGCCCGGGTGGTGCGCTCGGCCGTCCTGTCGCTGCGCGAGAAGGAGTTCATCGAGGCGGCCCGGGCGCTCGGCGCCTCGGACACCCGGATCATTTTCCGGCATCTGCTGCCGAACGCGCTGGGCCCGATCATCGTGAACGCGACGATCCTGGTGGCGACGGGCATCCTCACCGAGACCGCGCTGTCCTTCCTCGGCTTCGGCGTCCAACCCCCGGACACCTCCCTGGGGTTGCTGGTCTCCCAGGCGCAGACGGCGGTCGACACCCGGCCCTGGCTGTTCTACATCCCCGGCGCGTTCATCATCGCCATCGCGCTGACCATCAACTTCATCGGCGACGGACTGCGCGACGCCTTCGACCCCCGGCAGCAAAGGGTGCGACAGTGACGACCACGAGTCATGGAGTGCGGGAGGTCCCCGTGACGTCCGCCGTGCTCGAAGTCGAGGACCTCAGCGTGGAGTTCGCCACCGAGGACGGTCCGGTACGGGCCGTGCGCGGCGTCGGCTACCGGCTCGACCGGGGCGAATCGCTGGGCATCGTAGGGGAGTCGGGGTCCGGGAAGTCGGTGACCGCGCTCGCCGTGATGGGGCTGCTGCCGACCGGCGCCAAGGTGCGCGGGTCGGTCCGCTTCGAAGGCACCGAGCTGCTCGGGCTGTCCGACGCGCGCCTGTCCGACCTGCGCGGCAGCGGCATCGCGATGATCTTCCAGGACCCGATGACCTCCCTCAACCCCGTCTACAACGTGGGCTATCAGATCGCCGAGACCCTGCTCCGCCACAACCCCGGGATGAAGCACAAGGACGCCCGCGCACGGGCGATCGAACTGCTCGGCACGGTCGGCATCCCCAGCCCCGAACGGCGCGTCGACACCTACCCGCACGAGATGTCGGGCGGGATGCGCCAGCGCGTCGTCATCGCCATCGCGATGGCCAACGACCCGGACGTCATCATCGCCGACGAGCCGACCACCGCCCTCGACGTCACCGTGCAGGCGCAGATCCTCGAAGCCCTGGAGACCGCCCGCGCCGAGACCGGTGCGGCGCTCGTCCTCATCACCCACGACCTCGGTGTGGTGGCCGGCCACACCGACCGGGTCGCGGTCATGTATGCCGGACGGATAGTGGAGACCGGCTCCGTCGAAGACATCTTCTACACCCCGCGCATGCCGTACACCCTGGGCCTGCTCGGCTCCCTGCCCCGCATGGACCGCGAGGAGGCACGCCTCACCCCCATCACCGGCTCACCGCCCAGCCTGCTCAACCTGCCACCGGGCTGCCCCTTCTCACCCCGCTGCCCCATGCGCCGCGACGTCTGCGACACCGACGAACCCGCCCTGCGCAGGGCCGGGGGAGACCTCCACCTCAGCGCCTGCCACTTCGCCGACGAACTCGTCGACACCGGCGCGGGACAGGTCTTCGACACCGTCGGCGCGGACACCGAGGCCCTGGCCCGCTTCGCCGACGCGGCCCCCGCCACGCACCCCGAGGAGGACGCCGTATGACCGCGCCCGTGCGGACTGCCGCCCCGCTGCCGCCGCTGCCCGGCCACGGCGGCACCGGCGAACCGGTCCTCCAGGTAAGGGACTTGGTCAAGCACTTCCCGGTGATGTCCAAGGGTGTCATCCGCCGCCGCGTCGGCGACGTGCACGCCGTGTGCGGCGTCTCCTTCGACCTCCACGAGAACGAGACCCTGGGCCTGGTGGGGGAGTCGGGGTCAGGCAAGACCACGATCTCCCGTACCGTCCTCGGCCTGGAGCAGGCCACCTCGGGTCAGGTGCGCTATGGCGAGCACGAGCTCACCGAACTGAGCAGACGTCAGATGCGGCCACTGCGGCGGGAGTTGCAGATCGTCTTCCAGGACCCGTACGCCTCCCTCGACCCGCGGATGACCGTCCACGAGATCGTCGCCGAACCGCTGCGCATCCACGGCTGGTACGGAGCCGGGGCGGGCCGCGAGGTGAGCGAACTCCTGCGTCTGGTCGGGCTCAACCCCGAGCACGGGAACCGTTTCGCCCACGAGTTCTCCGGCGGGCAGCGCCAACGCATCGGCATCGCACGGGCGTTGGCCCTGCACCCCAAGGTGATCATCCTCGACGAGCCGGTGTCAGCGCTCGACGTGTCGATCCAGGCAGGCGTCCTCAACCTGCTGATGGACCTCCAGAGCGAACTGAACCTGTCCTTCCTCTTCGTCGCCCACGACCTGTCGGTGATGCGGCACGTGGCAGGCCGGGTCGCCGTCATGTACCTCGGGCGACTGGTCGAGATCGCCCCGGCGCGGCAGCTGTTCGCGCGCCCGGCGCACCCGTACACCCAGGCCCTGGTCTCGGCCATCCCGCTGCCCGACCCCCGCAAGGAACGCGCCCGCACCCGCATCACCATCCAGGGCGACGTCCCGAGCCCGGTCCGCCCGCCCAGCGGCTGCCGCTTCCGCACCCGCTGCCCCAAGTTCGCCGGCCAACTCACCGACAGCGAACGGACGTCGTGCGTCGAGGAGACACCGGCGCTGGTCGACCGGGGCGGCGGCAACCCGGTCGCCTGTCACTACGCGGAGAGTGTGGAGCTGTTGTAGGCGCGGCCCAGTTCGTCGCCCGGGTACGGAGTGAGCCGACTCTCGTTCTGCACACGGCGGTTGAAGTCCGCCAGCACGGCGGTGAGCGGCGCGTGCCGGGTGATGATCGAAGCGGCGGCGTCGGGCACTCCGCCGGGCCGCTCGCCGTCGGCGCAGGCACGCACGAAGGCTTCGCGCTCCGGGAGCCCGTACCCGTACAGGGCGACGACGAGCCAGTTCACCAGCCGGGCGGTGGCGTAGAAGCGGTCGTAGTGCCGGTGCCGGTCGAAGAACTCGCGCTCCTCGGGGGCGAGTCGGAAGCGGGAGGAGACGGCCAGGCCGTAGTCGGCGAGATAGAGCTGACGGCCGTCGGTGAGGATGTTCTCGAAGTGCGCGTCGAAATGCAGCAGTCGCTGCTCGTGGAGGAAGTCGGTGGTGGCCTTGAGCCGCTGCTCCACGAGGGTGCAGGCGGTGTCCGGATCGCCGGTGCGCAGCTGCTCGTCGAACCAGTCGTGGAGCGTGTGCGGGAAGTGCTCGACGAACAGGGTCAGGCTCGCGCTCGCCGTGCGCCGCGCCTCGATGTGCTCACGCACCTGTCGGCTGCCGCCCCAGTAGGCCACGACCTTTTCCACATCGGCCAGTTCCTTGTGCAGGGGCTGGGGCGTGTCGGGCAGTACCCGCCAGTGGTGCATCAGCGGGAAGCCCGGGAACCGGTCCGCCAGCACCCAGTTCGTGGTCATCGTGTGCACGGCCAGCTCGCGCCAGACACCGAAGCCCGGACTTCCGAGGCCGTAGTGGCAATAGGATGGCATCCCGAACACGTTGGCCGTCGACCGCACGTTCTCCGCCCGCCGCTCCACATCCGTGAGCGGCATCCGCTTCACGAACACCTTTCTGCCGTCCACCTCGATCAGCACCGAGCGCCCCCCGATACCGGCCCCCAACGGCGTACCCGCGTCGACCAGTTCCGCGAGTTCGTGGTCGGAGAGGAGGGCGAGGGACGTGGCGATGTCGGTGTGGGCGGCGACGCGCTCGGTGCGGGACATGGCACCATCCTCGGTCAGGCGGTGCCGAGCCGGACGGTCAGCTCCACGGTGACCTCGTCGTCCGCCGCGAGACCCTGCGGTGCGCGCACGGCGTTCTTGAGCGGCAGCAGATAGCCGCCGTCCTTGGGGAAGAGCGATGTGGTGAAGACCACGTCACCGATCCTGGCCTCGACCGGGATCACGCCCCAGCCGTACGAGGCCAGGGCGGCGACCTCTCGGATGTCGGCCGACTCCTCGTCCGGCACGGGGACGAAGTGGTACGGCGACGGGCCGCGCCACTCGATCACCCGGCCGGTGAAGACGAACCTCATCGATGCGGCGCCTTCCTGAAGGACCGTCGGTGCAGGCTCAGTTGGCCGCGTAGTTCTGGAGGAACAGCGCCTCCGCCACCGACAGCCGCTCCAGCTCCTCCGGCGACACGCTCTCGTTCAGCGCGTGGATCTGGGCCTCCGGCTCGCTGAGGCCGATGAGGAGGATCTCCGCCTGCGGGTAGAGGGCCGCGAGGGTGTTGCACAGCGGGATGGAGCCGCCCTGACCGGCGTACTGCATCTCCTCGCCGGGGTAGGCGACCGCCATCGCGTCGGCCATCGCCGTGTACGCCGGGCTGGTCGTGTCGGCGCTGAACGGCTGGCCCTGGCCGATCTGTTCGGTGTGGACGCGGGCACCCCACGGGGTGTGGGACTCCAGGTGGGCCTGGAGCAGCTTGGTCGCCTCGGCGGCGTCCGTGCCCGGCGGCACCCGCAGGCTCACCAGCGCGCGGGCGCCGGCCTGCACGGACGGGGTGGCGCCGACGACCGGCGGGCAGTCGATGCCGAGGACCGTGACGGCCGGGCGCGCCCAGATGCGGTCGGCGACCGCGCCGGAACCGATCAGCTCGACGCCGTCCAGCACCTTGGCGTCCTTGCGGAACTGCTCCTCCGCGTACGTCAGCCCGTCCCAGGAGGACTCGGCGGCGAGGCCCTCGACCGTCGTGGAGCCGTCCTCGGCGCGCAGCGAGTCCAGGACGCGGATCAGCGCGGCCAGCGCGTCGGGCGCGGCACCGCCGAACTGGCCGGAGTGCAGATTGCCTTCGAGGGTGTCGACCTGGACCCGCAGCATGGTCATGCCGCGCAGGGTCGAGGTGACCGTCGGCAGACCGACCCGGAAGTTGCCCGCGTCGCCGATGACGATCGTGTCGGCCTTCAGCAGCTCGGGGTGTTCCTCGGCGTACCGCTCCAGACCGCCGGTGCCCTGCTCCTCCGAGCCCTCGGCGATCACCTTGAGGTGCACCGGGATGCCGCCGTTGGCCTTGAGGGCGCGCAGCGCGAGCAGGTGCATGATCACGCCGCCCTTGCAGTCGGCGGCACCGCGGCCGTACCAGCGGCCGTCGCGCTCGGTCAGTTCGAACGGCGGGGAGGTCCAGCCGGCCACGTCCAGCGGCGGCTGCACGTCGTAGTGGGCGTACAGCAGCACGGTCTTGGCGCCCTCCGGGCCGGGCAGGAAGCCGTAGACCGACTGGGTGCCGTCCGGGGTGTCGAGCAGGGCCACGTCCTGGAAACCCTCGGCGCGCAGCGCGTCGGCGACCCAGTTCGCGGCGCCCTCGCTCTCGCTCTTCGGGAACTGGTCGAAGTCCGCAACCGATTGGAAGGCCACCAGCTCGGTGAGCTCCCTCCGCGCCGTGGGCATGAGCGAGGCGACGGTCTCGGCGACCGGATTCGACGACATGGGCACGCTCCTTGTGGGTGCGACGTTGTACGAATGATGCCGACGATCCTCCCACAGCGGTCTGCGGCGATGTCCGCCGTAGGATGCGGGGGACAGGTGCGGCAGCGGCTTGATCGGGAGCAGTAGACCATCGTGAGCAGCGAGAACTCTTCGGCGGACGACGAACAGCGGGTGTGGGACGTCGTCGTGGTGGGCGCGGGACCCGCGGGGGCTTCGGCCGCCTATGCGGCGGCGGTCGCGGGACGGCGCGTGCTGTTGCTGGAGAAAGCCGAGCTGCCCCGCTACAAGACATGCGGCGGCGGCATCATCGGACCCTCGCGCGACTCCCTCCCGCCCGGCTTCGAACTGCCTCTCAAGGACCGGGTGCACGCCATAACGTTCTCGAACAACGGACGTTTCACGCGCACCCGCCGCTCCCGGCAGATGCTGTTCGGGCTGATCAACCGGCCCGAGTTCGACCAGCAGCTCGTCGAGCACGCGCAGAAGGCGGGCGCCGAGCTGCGCACCGGCGTCACCGTGACACGGGTCGAGCAGCACGGCTCGGCGGTCCCGGACCGGCGTACGGTCGCGGTCGTCCTCCAGGGCGGCGAGACGGTGCTCGCCCGGGCCGTCATCGGCGCCGACGGCAGCGCCAGCCGCATAGGGGCGCACGTCGGCGTCAAGACCGACCAGGTGGACCTGGGTCTGGAGGCGGAGATCCCGGTGCCGGAGACGGTCGCCGAGGACTGGAAGGGCCGGGTGCTCATCGACTGGGGTCCCATGCCCGGGAGTTACGGCTGGGTCTTCCCCAAGGGCGACACGCTCACGGTCGGTGTGATCTCCGCGCGCGGTGAAGGCGCCGCCACGAAGCGGTACTTGGAGGACTTCATCGCCCGGCTCGGCCTCGCCGGCTTCGAACCGAGCATCTCCTCGGGGCACTTGACCCGCTGCCGGGCCGACGACTCGCCGCTCTCACGCGGCCGGGTGCTGGTCTGCGGTGACGCGGCGGGACTGCTGGAGCCATGGACCCGGGAGGGCATCTCGTTCGCGCTGCGGTCGGGGCGGCTCGCGGGGGAGTGGGCGGTCCGGATCGCCGAGGCGCATGACGCGGTGGACACCCGCCGCCAGGCGCTGAACTACGCCTTCGCGATCAAGGCGGGCCTCGGCGTCGAGATGAGTGTCGGCAAGAGCATGCTCGCGATCTTCGAGCGGCGCCCCGGCCTGTTCCACGCCGCGCTCACCGGCTTCCGGCCGGCCTGGAAGGCGTTCATGGACATCACCCGGGGCTCGACGACGCTCGGCGAACTCGTGCGCAGCCACCCGATGGCCCAGCGCGCGCTGACCGCGATCGACCGCAGGAACGCGGAGCCGGTGGAGCCGGCCGAGGAGCCCGTGGAGGGCGAGGTCAGCTCCTGACCGTGACGTGGAAGACGGGGTGGTCGGGGGCGATCCGGCGCAGCTCCTCGTCGGAGGAGTCCGGGCCGACTCCTCCGAAGAACACCCCGACCTCGGCCTTCCACCGCTTGAGGTAGGCGCGCAGCAGCGGCACCTTGTCGTCGCCGGTCACCTCGGTCGCGGTGAACACGTCCACCTTCTTGCCGAGTCGCAGCTCGCCGCCGCCCGCCGCGCGCATGTTGTGCGTCCACTGGACGTGTCCGCGCGGGGCGACGAGGTACTGCTGTCCGTCCACCGTCAGCAGGTTCACCGGGGTGGTCCGCCACTCGCCGCTCTTACGGCCGCGGACCGCCAGCACCCGTGAGCCCCACACGCTGAGACCACGGCGGGTGGACCAGGCGACGGTGCGGTTGAGGACGTTCACGGTGAACCAGCCGGGCTTCTGGACGTGCGTGGTCATGATTACTCCCAGGGTTTGGAGAGCGCGGCTCACTTTTGTGAGCACTGCTCTCGCTCTCGTGAACAGTCTGCATCGGCACAGTGATCCAACGCAAGAGCAGTGCTCTCTTTTTTGTCCGGTGCTCTTGTTTGTGTGCGGTGCTCTGATTCCGTGCCACACTGGGCCGTATGAGCACCACACAAGGCGCCCGCGCCCGAGCCAGGATCGAGGTCACCGCGGCCATCAAGGACGAGGCACGCAGACAGCTCGCCGCGGAGGGGGCGTCGAAGCTGTCGTTGCGCGCCGTGGCGCGTGAGCTGGGCATGGTCTCCTCCGCGCTGTACCGGTACTTCCCCAGCCGTGACGATCTGCTGACCGCTCTCATCATCGATGCGTACGACTCCCTCGGCGAGGCCGCGGAGGCCGCACATGCCGGGGTCGCGGACGCGGGCCCGTTGCGGCGGTGGGTCGCTGTGTGTGAGGCGGTGCGCGGGTGGGCGCTCGGGCATCCGCAGGAGTACGCGTTGATCTACGGTTCGCCGGTTCCCGGGTATGTCGCTCCCGAGACGACCGTGCCGTCCGCCGCGCGGGTTGCCCTGCTGCTGATCGAGGCCGCGCGGGACGCGTACCGGGACGGCAGCCTGACCGAACCTCCGCTTGCTGCCGACCTCCGTGCCGAGGGGGAGCGGATGGTCGCGGACTTCGCCGCTGATCTGCCGCCCGCGGTGGCGGTGGCGCTGGTGAGTGCGTGGGCCGAGCTCTACGGGCTGGTCAGCTTCGAGGTCTTCGGTCAGTTTCGGCGTGTGGTGGAGGAGCGGGAGTCGTTTTTTCGGCATGCGGTACGACGGCTCGCGCTCGGGGTGGGGCTCGCCGACGCGTGAGGGTGCCGCTCGACCTGCGGTTCTCCTGTCGCGAGCCGGTGGGGGCTGGTCGCGCTCACGCGGCGGAGCCGCACACGGATACAGACCCGCCCCTTTCGGGGCGCCGTACTCCCCGGGGAGTATGTGTGATCACGCCGTCCGGCTGACGTCGTCGGTGAGGATTGGCGTCTAGCGTGACGTGCATGGATGAGGAGCGGGCTGGCGGTGGGGGGTCGCCGTGGTGGCGGCACCGGCCGCCGTGGGGGGACTCGGCACGGTGGCCGTGGCGGTCGACGCTGCTGGTGACCGTGCTGGTGTTGGGGGGCAGCAACTTCGCCTCGCACGGTCAGCCCGATCGCGTTCATCTCGATCTCCTCGGGCGCCTGCTGCTCGTCGCCGCGTCGGCGCTGTTGCTGTGGCGGCACCGGTACCCCGTGTGGGTGGCGTTCGGCACCGTGCTGGCCACCGTGGTCTACATCGGCGCCGGATACGCATACGGCCCGGTCTTCGTGATCGTGGTCCTCGGGTGTTTCAGCGCGATCGTCGCCGGGCGGCGGTGGGCCGCCTGGACCGCGCTCGGGGCGCTGTGGGCGGCGCATCTCCTGATCTCGCACTGGCTGTACCGGTGGCTGCCGCCGCAGCACGACCACCCGATGCCCTGGGGCGGTGAACTGGGAGTCGCCACCTGGGTGGTGGCCGTCGCCGCGATCTCCGAACTGGCCCGTACCCGGCGCGATCAGTGGGCCCGCGACCGTGCCGAGCGCGCCCAGGCGGCCCGGCGCCGCGCCGACGAGGAACGGCTGAGGATGGCCCGCGAACTGCACGACGTCCTCGCGCACAGCATCTCCGTCATCAACGTCCAGGCGGGCGTCGGCCTCGCGCTCCTCGACTCCGACCCGGAACAGGCCCGTACGGCGCTGACCACCATCAAGGCCGCCAGCAAGGAGGCGCTCGGCGAGGTCCGCCAGGTCCTCGACAGCCTGCGCACCCCCGGCGACGTCCCGCGCGCCCCGGCCCCGGGCCTCGACCGCCTCCCGGAACTGGTCCAGCAGGCGGCGAGCGCCGGCCTCAGCGTCGAGCTGGACGGCACACCGCCCCGCCTCCCGCCCGGCACCGACCTCGCCGCCTTCCGCGTCGTCCAGGAGGCCCTCACCAATGTCGTACGGCACTCGGGCTCACGGCACGCGCGCGTGCACGTCGAGCACGATCCCCGGGAACTACGGCTGCGCATCGACGACGACGGGCCCGCGACCGGCGCGGACGCCGGGGGCAGCGGCAACGGCCTTGCCGGGATGCGGGAACGGGCCGCCGCGCTCGGTGGCACGATCCAGGCGGGTCCTCGCCCGGACGGCGGCTACCGGGTGCTCGTCGTACTGCCGCTGAAGGTCACGCCGAAGGAGGACGACCGGTGATCCGCGTACTGCTCGCCGACGACCAGTCCCTGGTCCGGGCCGGGTTCAAGGCGCTGCTCGACGCCCAGCCCGACATCGAGGTGGCAGGCGAGGCCGCCGACGGCGCGGAGGCCGTGCGCACAGTGGGTGAACTGCGCCCCGATGTCGTCCTGATGGACATCCGCATGCCGGTGCTCGACGGGCTGGCCGCGACGCGCCGGATCACCGGGGACGCTGATCTGAAGGACGTGAAGGTGGTGATGCTGACGACCTTCGAGCTCGACGAGTACGTCTTCGAGGCGATCCGCTCCGGCGCGTCCGGCTTCCTGGTGAAGGACACCGAGCCGGACGAACTCCTGCGCGCCGTAAGGGCGGTGGTCGACGGCGACGCGCTGCTGTCACCCGGGGTGACCCGCCGGCTGATCGCGGAGTTCGCGGCCCGCTCCAAGGAGCCCGCGACCGCCGACGTCCTCACCCGGCTCACCGAGCGGGAACGGGAGGTGATGGCCCTCGTCGGCATCGGCCTCTCCAACGAGGAGATCGCCCGCCGCCTGGTCGTCAGCCCGCTCACCGCGAAGACCCACGTCAGCCGCACGATGGTGAAACTCGGCGCCCGGGACAGAGCCCAACTGGTCGTGCTGGCCTACGAGTCGGGGTTGGTGCGCCCCGGCTGGCTGGGCTGACCCGCCCCCGGCCGGTACCGGTACAGCACGGTCGCCACCCGCACGAGGAACACGACCGGCGCCAGCACCAACCCCCCGCGCATCAGCAACGTCTCGGCGGAGTGCGGCAGTTCGAAGAGCAGCGCCGGCCCGGCGACGGCCCCGAACAGCACCGCCGCCACGAACACCGCACTGACCAGCGCATACCCGATCTCGACCGTCACCGCGTCCCGCTCGGCCTGAGTGCGCCGTCCCCCGTACATCGTCATCCCGACAGTGTCACACGTGTGCGCCCGGCGGGAGGAACAACCCCGCCGGGCGCACACTCAGGGAGGCGTCCCCCTAGTCACGGACCGCCACGCGCTCCGCTTCCGCCTCCGTCACAGTGGACTTGGCCACGACAATGGACTGTTGGGCACGGCGCGTGCGCAGCCCCGGCAGGGAGACCAGCAGCCCCGCCAGCGCGATGATCGTCACCACGACAAGCCCGGGCCGGTAGCTGTCCAGTACCGCCTGCGGGGTGGCGTGCGTCGGGGCGTGGGCGGTGACCACGGCCGTGACGACCGCGAGGAAGATCGCGCCGCCCACCTGCACCGAGGTGTTCAACAGCCCGGAGACCATGCCCTGTTCGTGGTCGTCGACCCCGTTGGTGGCCTGGATGTTGAGGGAGGGGAAGACCAGCGCGAAGGCGCCGCCGATCAGCAGCATCGACGGCAGGATCACCGATGCGTACACCGGATCGACGCTGACCCGCAGGAACAGGGCGTACCCCACGACCATCAGCGCGAAGCCCACCACGATCAGCCGCTGGGTGCCGAACCGGTCGACGATCGCGCCCATCTTCGTGGAGGACGCCGCCACCAGCGCCCCGGCCGGCAGGAAGGCGAGCGCCGTGTGCAGCGCCGACCAGCCGAGCAGTTGCTGCATGTACAGCGTGACCAGGAACTGGAAGCCGACGTACGACCCGAAGAGGGCCATCGCCCCGAGCTGGGCCCGGATCTGGTTGCCGGACCGCAGCACCCCGAGCCGGATCAGCGGCCCCGCGGAGCGCCGCTCGACGACCACGAAGACGCTCAGCAGGACGGCAACCGCCAGGAAGGAGAGGAGAGTCCGGGCCGATGCCCAGCCGACGTCCGGCGCCTGCACGACGGTGAACACCAGCAGCAGCATCGCTCCCGTGCCGAGCACCGCGCCCGGGACGTCGTAGCCGTTGTGGTCCTTCTCGCGTTCGCTGCGCGGCAGCAGCTTCAGGCCGGCGAGCAGGGCGAGCAGCGCGATGGGTGCGGGGAGCAGCATGGTGAGGCGCCAACTGGCCTCCGTGAGCAGGCCGGAGAGGACCAGGCCCATCGAGAAACCGGTGGCCGCGCAGGTGGTGTAGATGGAGAGGGCGCGGTTGCGCAGCGGGCCCTCGGCGAAGGTCGTCGTGATGATCGACAGACCGGCCGGTGCGGTGAAGGCCGCGCTGAGGCCCTTGATGAAGCGGCTCGCGATGAGCAGCGGGCCCGAGTCGACGAGCCCGCCGAGCAGCGAGGCCACGGCGAAGACGCCCAGGGCGACCAGGAAGACCTGGCGTCGGCCGAGCAGGTCGGCGGTCCGGCCGCCGAGGAGGAGCAGCCCGCCGTATCCCAGGATGTAGCCGCTGACGATCCATTGGAGCGTCGAGGTGGAGAGGTCGAGTTCGGAGCCGATGGAGGGCAGGGCGACACCGACCATCGACACGTCGAGCGCGTCCAGGAACATCGCGGCGCAGAGCACCAGCAGGGTGCCCCACAGCCGGGGGGTCCAACGTCCCTCGGACAGTGGAGGGGAGAGCGGAGAGGTCATGCCGCAGAGACTACATGCGTATGCATCGAATGCAAGCACATTTAATTACGATGCAACAAATCCGGTTCTCTGCTACGGTGCGCTGTCATGGCGGCGAAGAAGGCCGAGCAGGCGCTCGTGGACCAGTGGCGGGAGATGCTGGCGCTGCACGCCCGCACGCAGTGCGAACTCGACCGCGCCCTCCATCAACACGGCCTGTGCGGCAGCGACTTCGAGGTGCTGGACGTGCTGTCCGCCGAGTCCTGCGCGTTCCGCGTGCAGGAGATCTCCGAGCGGGTCCACCTCAGTCAGAGTGCCCTGTCCCGGCTGATCGCCCGGCTGGAGAAGGACGGTCTCGTCGAGCGCGGCATGTGCGCGGAGGACCGGCGGGGCGTCCGTGTGACCCTCACCGAAAAAGGCCGCACGCTGCACGGCGAGGTACTCCCGGTGCAGCGTGCGGTGCTGACGAAGATGCTGACCGGCTGAGGGGTCGTCAGATCCGGTCGTCCATAGGTCAGTTGGCGGCGAGCGCCTTGCGCAGGGTGTCGACGGCCATGGTGATCGCGGCCTCGGCGGCATGGGTCTCGCGCAGGGCGTTGAGCATCACGAAGTCGTGGATGATCCCCTGGAAGCGGACGGCCGTCACGGCAACCCCCGCCTCGCGCAGCTTGTCGGCGTACGCCTCGCCCTCGTCACGCAGCACGTCCGCCTCGCCGGTGATGACCAACGCCGGGGGCAGGCCGGTGAGTTGCTCGGTGGTGGCGCGCAGCGGGGACGCGGTGATCTGCGCGCGCTCGGCCTCGTCGGTCGTGTACTGGTCCCAGAACCACTGCATGCCGTCGCGGCGCAGGAAGTAGCCGGTGGCGAACTGCTCGTAGGAGCCGGTGTCGAAGTTCGCGTCGGTGACCGGGTAGAACAACACCTGCTGGACCAGGGGGACATCGCCCCGCTCCTTGGCCATCAGCGTCAGCGCCGCGGTCATGTTGCCGCCCACCGAGTCGCCGGCCGCCGCTATGCGCGCCGGGTCCAGGTCCTTGGACGCGCCCTGCTCCACGACCCACCGGGCGACGGTGTAGTTCTGCTCGATGGCGACCGGGTAGCGGGCCTCGGGGGAGAGGTCGTACTCCGGGAAGACCACGGCGGCGTGCGCGCCGACGGCGAGTTCGCGCACCAGGCGGTCATGGGTGTGGGCGTTGCCGAAGACCCAGCCCGCGCCGTGGATGTAGATGATCACGGGGAGGGTGCCGGTGACCCCGGCGGGGCGGACGATGCGGGTCCTGACCTGGCCGGTCGGGCCGCCGGGCACGGTGATCCACTCCTCGTCGACGGCGGGCTTGGCGATCTCGCCGGACTGGACCTCGTCGACGGCCTTGCGGCCCTCGGCGGGGGCGAGGTCGAAGAGATAGGGCGGGTTGGCGGTCGCCTCGACGAAGGCCTGGGCGGCGGGTTCAAGGACCGGGCGGGGGGCGGTGCTGTCGCTCATGGCGATCTCCTCGGATCGGGTGCCGCGGGTGATTCCGGCCGGGGTCGGGCCGGTGGTGCGGCACGGGGATGACAGTAGCGTGCGATTAAGTCGTGCACAACTAAAGCGTTCTCTATTGAATCGACCGGACCTGAAGGGTAAAGTGGGGTGGATCGCCCCCCATCGGGTGCCGTGGACGTCGTAGAAGCCGCGGGTGTCGTGCATGCCGGAGCGAGGAGTCGCGCCATGAGCCCAGCCGCCGAGGGACCGGCCGAGGGGTCGCTGCTGCTCGACGACCAGTTGTGCTTCGCGCTGTACGCGGCCTCGCGTGCGGTGACCGCGCGGTACCGGCCGCTGCTGGACGCGTTGGGGCTGACCTACCCGCAGTACCTCGTCATGCTCGTGCTCTGGGAGCAGGACTCGATCTCCGTGCGGGATCTCGGCACCGCGCTGCAACTGGAGTCCAGCACCCTGTCCCCGCTGCTGAAGCGGCTGGAGGCGGGCGGCCTGCTGCGCCGGGAACGGCGGCGGGACGACGAGCGGTCGGTCGCCATCCGGCTCACCGACACGGGGGAGCGGATGCGTGAGCAGGCCGGCTCCGTGCCCGTCGCCATCGGGGACGCCATGGGCCTGACGCCCGCTCAGGACGCTCAGGCCAAGCAGCTCCTCCGGCTGATCACCGCCAACGTCAGCGCCGGCTGAACCACCCGCCACCTGCGCCTTTCCGCGCCGCGGGGCAGCGTGTCGTCGCCGCTGTTCAGCTTAGTTTGCAGGCCCGACGGCATCTCCAGGACCGAGTCCCCGTATACGGTCCGAAGCGATTTCCCGAAAAGAAATGGCTTACGTCAATGGAGATTCAAGCCGAACAGCCACGTCACCTTCCATGCCGCGGAACGCGACCGACGGAGTCGGCACCGTCACCCTCGCCGTAGCCACGCACGGAACGCCTCGCGCACCGCACACCCGGTCAACCCACCCCCGTACGACGACGTCTAGAGGTGCCATGCCGACCTTGGTTCCCGAAGTATCGCCTCCGTCCCCTCAGCCGGACGCCCCGTCCCGGAACGTCACCGCCACCATCGCCCTGGCCTGCGTGGGAGTCTTCGTCTCCTATCTGCCGGTCGTCGGGGTGTCGGTCGCGCTCCCGGTGATCCAGCAAGCGCTCGACGCGTCCACCACCGGGCTCCAGTGGATCACCGACGCCTTCATCCTGCCGACCGCCGCACTGCTCCTGACCTGCGGTGTCATCGGTGACCTCTACGGCCGCAAGAAGATGTACCTGATCGGCCTGACCCTGTCCTGTCTCGGCTGTCTCGTCGCCCTGACCGGGCACGGCGTCGTCCAGGTCTGCGTCGGCCAGGCGCTCACCGGCGTGGGCACCGCCGCGCTGCTGCCCGCGACCCTCGGTCTGATCAGCCATGTCTGCCCCGACCACCGCAGGCGCGGCGCCGCGATAGCCCTGTGGACGGCCGCCCTCGGCCTCGGCCTGACCCTCGGCCCGCTCTTCAACGGCCTGATCGTCGAGCACGCCGACTGGCGCTGGATCTTCCTGCCCACCCTCGCCATCGGCGCCGTCACGGTCCTGACCGGCGCCTTCCTCCTGACCGACTCCCGCTCGGACCGCGAACGCCACCTCGACATCCCCGGCCAGCTCCTCGCCGTCGTCGCGATCACCGCTCTCGTCTACGGCGTCATCGAGGGCGGGGGCGCCCCGGGCTGGGGTTCCGCCGAGGTCGTGATCGCGTTCGTCGTGGCGGCGCTCGCCCTGCCGGCCTCCGTCCTGGTCGAACTGCGCTCGCCCTGCCCGATGCTGGACATGCGGCTGTTCACGTCCTCGGCGTTCTCCGGGGCCGCGCTGGTCATGGCGCTCACGCTGTTCGCGCAGGTCGGACTGGTCTTCTCGCTCAGCGAGTACTTCGGGCTCGTCCATCACGCCTCGACGTGGGACATCGGGGTGCGGCTGCTCGCGCTCAACGGCTTCACCGTCGTCCTCGGCCCGGTGGTCGGCCGGCTGATGCACCGCTTCTCGCCCGGCCTCGTGCTGGTGACCGGACTGCTCGTCGGCGGCATCGGCGCGCTCCTGGTCAACCTCTTCGACGCCGGCACCGGAACCGGCGAAGCGGCCCTGGTCATCGCGGTGTTCGGGATCGGCATCGCGCTGGCGATCGCCCCGATCACCACCATCGCCATGAACAGCCTGCCGCGCCGCCTGGGCAGCACCGCGGGCGCGGCCAACAGCGCCCTCCGGCAGATCGGCAGCGCCCTGGGCCCCGCGATCTTCGGTGTCATCCTCACCAACCGCACCCTGGACGCACTGCCCGCCCACGTCGCCGCGTCCGGCCTCGCCCCCGCCGACCAGGGCCAGGTCATCGGCATGGTCAACGGCGCCGGCATCCAGGCCGGCGCCTTCCTCCACCTCGACTCCGGTGAGGCGACCGGCCAGGCGCTCGCCGCCTACGGAGCGAGCTTCACCGACGCGCTGCACACCTGCGCCCTCGTCGGCGGCATCGGCATGCTGGTCGCCGCGGCCGTCGCCCTCACCACCATCGGCGTCCGCGCCCGCGCACCGCACGGCGAGCCGGAGGCCACGGCGGCGACACACCCCGCCGCCGGAGCGACCGCACTCGGCGAGACAGGCTGACCAACACCCGCGATTCCAGGGGTGGTTGACCTCCGCACATGACTCCGGAGGGCGACCACCCCTGCGCTATGCCGCTCCCGCGCTGTTGTTCTCCACCGCCGGGGCGAGCAGATGACACAGGGAGTCCGCCGGCAGACGCAGCGGATCGGCGGTCCCCAACGGCCACTCGACGGCGATCCACGCGGCGAGGAACGACTCCGTCTGGAGGACGGCCATCAGCGCCCGCTGACGAGCCTCCGCTGGGTCGACGCCCCGCCACCGCTCCGGGGGACCGGCCGGCATCGCGACATAGCGCTCGTGCGCCTCGACGTACTGCGTCCGGCCCTCGCCGAGACTCCGCAGCGCCGCCGGGGCCGCCGCGTTGGCGACCCGGCGGACCGACGCCATCTCGCGCCAGTCGGCCGCCGCCTCGTCCAGCCAGGCGCGGATGCCCGCCCGGGACCAGCGCGGCAGCGCGGCCAGTTCCGCGCAGGCCTCGCCCATCACGCCGTACACCTGCCCCACCAGCGCGTCGACGATCTCGGCCTTGCCCGGGAAAGGGGCGTGGACCGTGGGCCGTGTCAGCCCGCGGCCTGGGCGATGTCCTCCATGCGCGCGTCCAGGAACGGCTTCTCGGCGCGGACCGTGACGGCCGCGTCGAGCGGTCGGCGATGGGTGAGGTTCTTCTGTTCTTCGCGGAGGTTCCTGCGGGGCGTCGGCCCCATCCGACCAGTGTTTTGCATGGGCGTCGCTCCACGTGACGGGGTGGCGTCGACGCCCGGAGGGGAACCTCTCAGCTCGACGGGGGCCAGTCGGCGTACCGGATGCGGCGCAGTTCGCGGACGTCCCCCACGGTGCTCCACTCGTCCTTGCCGAGACGGGCCAGCGGACGCAGCCGGTCGATCTCCGGGTGGCCGTCGACGAGGACGCTCTCGTCGATCGCGAGATGCACCACCCGGCCGAAGACGACGGTGTCGTGGCCCAGCCGGAGCGTGCTGTGCAGCTCGCACTCCAGCGCCACGGGGGAACCGGCGACGCGGGACGGCTTCACGCGGAGCGCGGCCTCGCGCTCCACCCCGACCGCGTCGAACTCGCTCACGCCCGCGGGGAAGTCGGTGGCGGTCTTGTTCACCGCGTCGATGAGCGGCTCCGGGGCGAGGTTGACCACGAACTGCCCGGTGGCCTCGACATTGCGCAGGGAGTCCTTGCGGCCGACCGAGGTGAACTGGACGATCGGCGGCCTGGACGACGAGACCGTGAAGAAGGAGTGAGGGGCGAGATTGTCGACGCCGTCGGCGGAGACCGTCGACACCCAGGCGATGGGCCGGGGGACGACCGTCGAGGTGAGCAGCCGGTAGACCGCGAACGGGTCCATCTGGGCCGGGTTGAATTCAGTGCGCATAGCAGCGATATATCAGACGCCCACGGGACACCGCGTCGGTGGTGGTGCGGTCGGGTCCCTGATGCGGGGGCAACCGGAAGCCCCAACTGCCCACGCCCTCACGGAACTTGTGACATCCCTGTGACCGGAATTATGGCCTCCGTCACAAGCGCGGGGTGCACGCGCTGATCGGATGACCGGATGCGCAGATCCGCCCCACTCCGCCCGGCCCCCGGCCGCACCGCCCCCTTCCTGTCGGCCCTCGCCGCGACCGCCCTGCTGCTCACGGCCTGCGGTACGGAGCACGGCGGCGCGAACACCGGGGCGGCGGGCGCCGCCGAGTCACCGAGCCGTACGAGGGTCGACGATCCGGGCAAGGACGGCGTACGGGTCACCTGGCTGACCCTCCCGTCGCCGTCCCCCTCGCCCACCCGCGGTTACTCCGTCTCCGCCGACAGCCTCCCCGAGGACTCGGGGATCGTCGCCGCCTACGAAGCCACCAACAAGGGACGCGAGACCCTGACGTACACGGCCGTCATCACCTTCATGAGTGCCGACGGCGGGGCCATGGCCAACCAGACCGTGACCGTCCGCGACGTCGGCCCCGGCAGGACCGTACGGAGCACGGTCCGGGCCGGTGTGCTGCCGCCCACCATGCCGAGGGTGACCGGGGCCAAGGTGCTGGAAGTGACCAAGGTCCCCTCGCGCGAGGCGCCGGCAGCGCCGGGCGCGTGCCCCGCCTCCGGCATCCGGGTCAGCGCGGACCGGGGCGACGCGGCCATGGGGCTGCGGGTCGTGGGCCTGCACCTCGACAACTGCGGCACGCGCGACTACTCCGTCGACGGCTACCCCGTGCTGGAGCTCCTCGACGACGACCTCCGGCACATCGACGGCGTCAAGATCCTCGACGGCGGTGGCGGGATCGCCCCCGGCGGCGTGGACGACAAGCCGGCCGGTCCCGTCACGCTCAAGCCCGGCCAGTCGGCGCTCGCCACCCTGGTCTGGCGCAACACCACCCAGTTCGGCACCGCGGTGAACGTGCCCTACGTACGGGTACAGGCCAAGGCCGGTGCCGCTCCGGTGATCGTGACCCCGAACCTCGATCTCGGGACCACCGGAGAACTCGGGGTCACGGCGTGGCGGGCGGCGGAGGACTGAGCCGACCCGAGCGAGTGCGGGGCGGAACGGACCGTGGTGGTCGTCCCGCCCCGCACTCGCCTGCCGCCTGAGGGACCCGGAGGTCAGCTGCCGACGAGCATCTGCCAGGTCTGCGGCCCGACTTGGCCGTCCACGCCGAGCCCGTGCGCGGACTGGAAGGCGCGGGCCGCGCTGTTGGAGCCGGAGCCGAAGTCGCCGTCCACGGTGAGGCCGTAGCCGAACTTGTTCAGTTCGACCTGGGCGGCGCGGACGGCGTCGCCGCTGGAGCCTGTCTGTACCTGGACGATCAGCGCGGACCAGGTCTTCGGGCCGATCTCGCCGTCCACGCTGAGCCCGTGCGCGGACTGGAAGCTCTTGGCCGCGGCGAGAGTGCCGGACCCGAACTGGCCGTCGGCGCTGATCGAGGCACCGTGGTAGCGCAGCAGGTACTGCGCGGCCAGTACGTTGTTCCCGGTGTCGCCGTCGATGACGTTCGGCCAGGGCGGTGGGACGGTGCTGCCGCCCGAGGCGCCGTTCCCGGTGCCCACGAGCATCTGCCAGGTCTGCGGGCCTACTTGGCCGTCGACGCCCAGGCTGTGCGCGGACTGGAAGGCGCGGGCGGCGGTGTCGGTGCCGGAGCCGAAGTTGCCGTCGACCGTGAGGCCGTAGCCGAACCGGTTCAACTCCACCTGGGCGGCTCGGACGGCGTCGCCGCTGGAGCCCGACTGTACCTGGACGATCAGTGCCGACCAGGTCTGCGGGCCGATCTGGCCGTCGACGCCGAGGCCGTGCGCGGACTGGAAGCTCTTCGCCGCGGCGAGGGTGTCCGCCCCGAACTGGCCGTCGGCGGTGATCGAGGCACCGTGATAGCGCAGCAGGTACTGCGCCGCCTGCACGCTGGGGCCCGACATGCCGTCGGTGATGTTCGGCCAGGACGGCAGGATGACACCGGTTCCGCCGCCGCCCTTGCCGCCCCACTGCCCGTAGTCGGTGGCCATCGCCTGGTCGAGGTCCGCGTCGTGCCCGGCGACCGAGATGCCGTTCTGGACCTGCCGCAACTGCGCGCGGCTGTCCCAGCTCCCGCCGGACCACGCGTACGTCTGCCAGCCCCAGGTTATCTTCCCGCTGTCGAAGAGTTCCTTGATCACGTGATAGCCGCCGTACGCACCGGTCCGGGACCGGCCGATCACCGAGGCGACGCCGTCGAAGTAGGAGTTGAGCGCGGAGTACATCGAGGACTGGAGGTCGAAGTCGACGCTGAAGTAGATCGGCCGCGTCGACGGCATCCCATTGGCCAGCGCCTGCCGCTGCGCCTCGGTGGCATGTCCGGCCCCCTGGGAGTACGGGTCCGCGGGGACGCCGCTCTGCCAGTCCTGGAGCCCGTCGGACTCCCAGTTGGAGACGATGCCCAGATCCGCGGCGGTCAGGGCCTGTGCCTCGGACAGGGTGAGGACCTTCGGGTTCGGCAGCCAGCTGAGGTAGCGGCACACGAAGCCGTAGCCGGCCGAGGCGACCGAACCGGCGGTGAGTGAGGCGTCGGAGTAGTCGATCCCATAGCTGGTCGTCGCCGCCGCGGTGGTTGCGGCGGATGCCGACCGGGCGAATCCGATGCCGGTCGCGGTGGCCACCGCGGCGCCGCCGGCGAGGGTCAGGAGTCTGCGTCGAGACAGATGACGGCCGTTGTCAAACAGGTCCATGACACGTTCCAATCCTTGACGTCTGATGCGGTGAGCAAGGTGGGGGCCGCTGGGCGACGCGGCGTTGGAGTCCTGCCGGAGCGGAAGCAGCGCTGTAGGTGATCTTTGGGCTCCGGTCCGGCCCGTGTCCACAGCGGGTGGGGATCTGGTGGGATGACGGGACGGCACCGGCCCTGACCTGCGGGGATGGGCGGTGATGTGACGGTTCGGCGGGACAGCTCGGGGCGGTCACCGGGTGGGCGGGCCCGGGTGTGCCTGGCCTGTGGGGTGTTCGCCGTCGGGGTGCCTGACGTGACCTCAGTGCGCGGTGAGGCGGTAGCAGGTGGCAGGGGTGTGCGAGGTCTCCGCCAGACACGCGGTCAGGGGTGTGCGGCCGGGGCGGAGGCCGAGCAGAGGGGTGTACACGAACGCGTTCACCTGGTGTGTGTCGTGCACCGCGATGCTCTGTGTGGGCTGCCCGGGCTCGGACAGCGTGAGCGTGTCGCCGAGGCGCGTGTTCCAGACCCGGGCCCAGACGGCCCGGCACAGCGGGTTGTAACGGACTTCGAGTCCGGCGCCGCTCGGGGTCAGCCGGTGCAGCAGCGTCTGCGGTTCCACCCCGCACCGGGTCACGCCCGGATCGTGGCCGGTGCAGGCGGCGGCCACGCAGCCGACGTGGAAACCGGACGCGCTGGGCGTGGCCGCTCCCGGCGCGGCGGCTTCCGGCGTCCGGACCCGCTGCCAGACCGCCGTCAGGGCGAGAGCCACGCACAGCGCCAGGACGCAGGTGAACGCCAGCGCCCGCGCACTCCACCGGGCCCGCTCGTGAGGGCGGGGTGCGGGACCGGCCGCCGCAGCGGGCTGCGGCGCGGGAGCAACGGCCTTGTCCGCAAGCTCAGTTGGCTCGGCCGGCGCCGCTGTCACCGGTGCCTCCCGCACGGCGCCGCGCCCACTGGCGGCGGCTTCGGCCAGTTCCCACAGCGCCCTGATCCGGGGCGTGGGTTCGTCGGCCAGTTGGCACAGGGCGCGTACGGCGAGCCAGGGCGGCAGCACGGTGCCACCGAGGTAGCGGTGCCAGGAGGACCTGCTGTACGCGGACTTGCCGGCCAGCTCCGTGATGGAGAGCGCGGCGCGCTCGCGCAGTGCCCGCAGTTCGGTGGCCAGCAGGACGAACTCCGGGCGGGCCCCGCTCATCCGCGCAGGGCGGCCCAGGTCGCCGGCCCCACCTGTCCGTCCACCCCCAGGTGGAACTTCTTCTGCGCCTGGATCACCGCGGACTCGGTCAGTGGCCCGAAGTTCCCGTCGATACCGCCGGGGGTGACACCCGCCCGCTGGAGCAGACACTGCAGTTCGGCGACCGCCGGACCCGACATGTCGACGACCAGCTGCTGGGTACGTGTCGTGCTGTTCCCGGCGTACCAGCGCCCGTCCCGCCGGGTGTACGCGCAGGTGAAGGTCGTCGGCGCGGGGACCGCCACCGCTGTCGTACCGCTGACGTCGCGGGCCGTGGCGACCCGGGTGGGCTGTACGAGCAGCAGGACCAGCACGGCGCCCACGGCCATCCCGCAGCCGAGCAGGCCCAACTGCCGCCATGCGGTGAGGTGGTGACGGTCGGTGTGCACGCCGGTGCCCGGACGGTCGTCGCCTGCTGCCGTGGCCTCGGGTGTCGCGGGCCCGGGCGGTAACACCGGCTTGGACGGCGAGACCGGTTCGGACGGCGGGGTCGGCTCGGAGCGCGGGGTCGGCTTGGAGGGCGACGTCGGCTCGAAGGGCCCGGACCGCCGAGCGTTCACCGCCGCATCCAGGAGCGCCAGGAGCCGCACCGGATCGGCGCCCACCACCTCCGCCAGGGACCGCACCGCCGCAGGAGGCGGCAGCGCACGGCCGCTCAGATAGCGCTCCCAGGACGAAGTGCTGTACCCGGTCGCCAATGCCAGTTGCTTGATCGACAACCCGCTGAAGTCCTTGGCCTTGCGCAGGTGCGCCACCAGTGCGGCCACCGCCGGGTCGATCCCCGCAGGCAAGGCACGCCACCGCGCCATCCCGCCCCCTCCGAAGACTGCGCCCTTTTCCGGCGCGAAGCATAGCGGCTCGGATCGTCCCGACCCGGGCCTGTCCGGCCCCAACTACCAGGTGTTTCCCCGGCGTTGAAGCAGTGGCGCGCGGGCCTGTTCCGACCCGCGGCGCCGCGACCTGCGGCACCGCTTCCTGACCTCCGACGGGACCGGAGCCCGCTGGGCGATGCCGATCACGGTGTTGCCGCCGCCCTGTTAATGAACGCCCCGATGTGCTCGGTGAGTTCCCCGTCCGCGGAAGGATCGGGGTGGCGCGGAGGGTCCGTGGCCTTCGATGTCAGCTCAGGCTGCGACACGCGGCAGCGAGGAAATCCGCTGTGAAGGGTTCCAGGTGGTCGGCCGGGCTTGCCCCATGCCGAGTCCGTTCGGTGACCTCAACTGCCGGGCAGGGGCCGGCGCTTGACGGCGACGCCGCCGTACTGGTGGACCTCCGCCGGTAGGCCCCACGCGCTCTCGTCGGGGCGCCAGCGGGAGCACGAGGTCACGCCCGGCGGAAGGAGTTCCAGGTTCTCGAAGAAGCCCGCGATCTGTTCGGGGGTGCGCAGGATGTACGGGATCGAACCGCCCTCGTTGTACTGGCGGATGGCGTCGACGTAGGCCTCGCTGGTGTCGGTGCTGTCGTACTGGACGAGGAAGCTGCCGGCGGGGAGGGCGGCCACGAGGCGGCGTACGATCGCGCGTGCCTCGTCGTAGTCCTCGATGTGGCCCAGGATGCCCATCAGCATGAGGGCGACGGGCTGGTCGAAGTCGAGGGTTGTGGCGGCCTCGCGCACGATGGTGTCCGGGTCGCGGAGATCGGCGTCGACGTAGTGGGTCACGCCCTCCGGGGAACTGGTGAGCAGGGCGCGGGCGTGGGCCAGGACCAGCGGGTCGTTGTCGACGTAGACGATGCGGCACTCGGGGGCCACGCGCTGGGCGATCTCATGGGTGTTGTCCACGCTGGGCAGGCCGGTGCCGATGTCCAGGAACTGCCGGACGCCTTCCTCGCCCGCGAGGTGACGGACGGCGCGGGCGAGGAAGTAGCGGGCGGCGCGGGCGCCGGTCTCGATGCCGGGGAAGATCTCGCGGAACGCGTCACCGGCGGCGCGGTCCACCTCGTAGTTGTCCTTGCCGCCCAGCCAGTAGTTCCAGATCCGGGCCGACTGCGGCACGGTCGTGTCGAACCGGGCCAGCGGGTCCGGCGTGGAGTGGGGGGCATCTTCGGTCATGGACGCTCCTGTGCGTACGCGGCGAGAGCCACGGAACCGTCGAACTCCGGAACCGTCGAACTCCGGAGCCCTCGAACTCCGGAACCGTCGAACTTCGGTCGTGGACAACCACGTTATTACCCCGGCGGTTCGGCTCATGCGCCTCGTCCGCCCCAACTGACCTTGTGGTACAGGGTCGTTGGCTTGTTCACCGCCCCTGGTGACGTGGAATCAGCCCTCCGCCACGTGCCGGGTGAGGAAGCCGATGCCGGCCGCGACGGCCGCCAGGACGGCCACGCTGGTGAGGGCGGCGGGGAGGGAGTACCAGTCCGCCATGAAGCCGATGGCGGGCGGGCCCAGGAGCATGCCGCCGTAGCCGAGGGTGGAGGCGATGGCGACGCCGTCGGGGCCCGCGAGGGTACCGGCGCGTTCGACGGCGACGGGGAACAGGTTGGCGAGGCCGAGCCCGGTGATCACGAAGCCGAGGACAGCGAGCCAGAGGGAGGGCGCGAGGGCGCCGAGCAGCATTCCGGCGGCGGCGGTCGTGCCGCCGGACACGAGGGTGCGGGTACGGCCGAGGCGTTCGAGGAGCCGGGTGCCGGAGAGCCTGCCGACGGTCATGGCGAGCGCGAAGCAGGAGTAGCCGATGGCCGCCGCGCCGGCGGTGGCGTCGAGGTCCTGCTCCAGGTGCAGGGCGCTCCAGTCGGCGAGGGCGCCTTCGCCGAAGGCGGTGCAGAGGGCGATCAGCCCGAAGGTGAAGACGAGGCCCCGGGTGCGGGTGTTCAGGCGGCGGGGTGGGGGAGGCTCGCTGGGCGAGTGCCTCGGCGTCTGGTCCGGTGAGCCCGTCGGCAATGGCTTCGGTGAGTCCTGCGGCGAGTCCTTCGGGGAGTTCTCCGGCGAGTCCGTCGGGGCGTTCTCCGGCCCGTGCCGCGATGAGTCCCTGCGCGAGTCCGTCGGTGAGTGCTTCGACGGGCCCCTCGGTGAGTCGTTCGGTACGTCGTCGGGGAACGCGGGGGGCTTCTGGCGCAGCAGGCTGCGGCCGACCAGCGTGGTGACGAGCAGGCCGATCAGGGTCAGGCCGAACAGGTGCTGGGTCGGGGTGAGGGCGCCCGCGACCAGTCCGCCGAGCCCGGCGCCGACCATGCCGCCCAGGCTGAACGCGGCGTGGAAACTGGGCATGATGGGCCGCCGCATGGCCCTGACCAGGTCGACCGCCGCGCTGTTGAACGCGACGTTGATCCCGCCGTAGGCCGCGCCGAAGACCAGGAGGACGAGGCCGAGGGTGAGCGCGGAGTGGGTGAGCGGGGGGAGGGAGACGCTCAGGGAGAGCAACACGGCGCAGACCACGGTGACTTGGTGGTTGCCATAACGGTGGCAGAGGCGGCCGGTGAGCATCATGGTGATGACCGCGCCGGCGGAGACACCGAGCAGGGCGAGGCCGAGGGTGCCGGCGGAGGCGCCGGTCTGTTCCTTGATGGCGGGGATGCGGACGACCCACCCGGCGAAGATGAACCCGTCGAGGGCGAAGAACGCGGTGAGGGTGATCCGGAGTCGGGTGAGGTCGGTGAGGGGGCCCGGCACGACGTTGTGCGTTCGGGGTTTGTTTATTTGCGGCACAAACTCAGGCTAGGCGGGTGCGGGGGCGGGGACAAGGGCGCCGAGGGGTGGGCTGCGTGGGGGTGTCGGGCGCGGGTGGGATTGGGGGGCTGACATGCATGCCGACGCGGAGACCGAGGCGGTCCCCGTGGCGTGCGGGTTCTCGGCTCCGGCGTTCCCGGGGCTGCCGGGGGGACCGTCCTGAGCCCTCGGAGATCCGCAGACCCGTCTGCCGCCCGCGGTTCCCGGGACCGCCGTGAGCCCTCGGAGATCTGCGGACCCGTCCACCGCCCGCCGTTCCCGGCACCGCCCTGAGCCCTCGGAGATCCGCAGACCCCGTCCGCCGTCCGCCGTTCCTGGGACCGCCCCGAGCCCCCCGGGGAACCGCAGACCCCGTCCGCCGTCCGTCGTCCCCCGGTCGGCCGCGCCCCCCGCAGCCGCCCGGCGTCCCCTACTTCAGGCCGATCGCCGCGCAGGCCGTCGCGTACTGCGGGGTGCAGATGTCCTTGGCGGAGTAGACGCCGTCCGTGATCACCGTGTCTTTGATGTTGTCCTTCGTGAGGGCGACGACCGGCACCAGCATCGTGGGGATCTTCCGCTCCGTGGGGCTGTCGACCGTGTCCCGGGTCAGCGCGTCGAACTGGATGTCGTGGCCCTGGACCTTGTAGACCGCCATGTCCGCGGCGCGGGTGGCCTCCTCGATGAACGGCTTGTACGCGGTCATGTACTGATCGCCGGAGCCGATCCGCTGCACCGCGTCCAGGTTCGCGTCCTGGCCGGTCACCGGTGGGATCTTCGTCGCGCCGGCGTCCTTCAGGGCCTTGATGACGGCGCCCGCGAGGCCGTCGTTGGCGGCGTACACGGCGGCGATGTTGCCGAGGCCGATGGTCTTGATCGCCTGCTTCATGTTGGCCTCGGCGACCGCGGGTGACCACTTGGCGGTGTCGTACTGCTGGGCTATCCGGACCCTGTCCTTGAGTTCGCCGAGGGCACCCTCCTTGAACTTCGCGTAGTTCGTGTCGGAGGGGTCGCCGTTCATCATGACGATCTTGCTGGACGCCGCCTTGCTGCCGAGCGCCGTGATGATGGCGCGGGCCTGGATCTCGCCGACGAGTTCGTTGTCGTGCGAGATGTACGCGGTGATCGGACCCTGTGCGAGGCGGTCGTAGGCGATGACGGGGATGCCGGCGTCCTTCGCCTTCCGCACGTCCGGCGCGATGGCCTTCGCGTCCAGCGCGTCCACGAGGATGACGTCGACCTTCTGGTCCACCATCTGCCGGAACTGGCGACTCTGCTTGTCCTGACTCGCCTCGGCGTTGGCGTAGACGACCTTGCCCTTGCCGTGGGTGAGGGCGGCGACCTCCTTCTTGATGACGGGATGGTCGAAGCTCTCGAAGCGTGCGGTGTCCTTGTCGGGCAGGAGCAGGCCCACCGTGATGTCGTCGCCCTTCTCCGGAGACGCGGAGCTGTCGCTTCCGCCGACTCCGTCGACGACGCCGCACGCGGTGAGGGCCAGCGCGGACGCCGAGGCGGTCAGGGCTGTCGCGAGACGACGTACGGGGATTCCACAAAGGACAGGAGCGCTCAAGGCGGGCGCCTTTCGAGTGTGCGGGGGGAGGGGGAGGGGGGAGGGTGGGTTCGGGGGCAGGGGCGTACGGCGTGAAGTGGCTGCCGGGCAGGGGGGTGGCCCCTGCGCCTGCGGTGCGGGAGACCTCGGTACGGCCTCCGCCGCCGGGAGAGCCGCTTCGGCTGTGCGCGATCCATGGATGAACGTCACCGTCGCACTTCCTCGATGTGGAGGGTGTGGTGCTCACGGAGAGAGGTTGTGGCGGCTTCGGGGCGAGAGGTGTCCGTGCGGCGGTTGATGGAGAAGCTGTGCGGGTCTTCCGGGGGGAAAGTGCCGGAGGGCCTTGCGGGGCGGAGCGGCGGGTGTCCCCGAGCGGGGTGGCGGTGCTCGCGCGGGAGGCGTGGAGTTCCGGCCGGATGTCGTAACCCCGGTCCTCGCGGCGGGTGTTGGGGCGAGGCGGCGAGGTCGCGGAAGAGGCCGCCGTCTTCGCTCACGTCAGCCCCACTCACCTCCGGGAATGGCCGCGAGTCGTCCCACGTTGCGGCGGGTATGACGACGAACGCGCCGCGGCCCGAGGTGCTGCGATACACCGCCTTCTCCGGCGACCCCGACGGCGGCAACCCCGCGGGGGTCGTCCTGGACGCCAACGCCCTTGACGACAGCGCCATGTTGGCCGTCGCCGCCGACCTCGGGTACTCGGAGTCCGCGTTCCTGACGGCGCCGCCGGAGGGGCTCGGGGGTCAGGAGGGGCGGGCGTACGGCATCCGTTACTTCAGTCCCAAGGCCGAGGTGCCGTTCTGCGGGCATGCCACCGTCGCGACCGCCGTCGCGCTCGCCGAGCGGGTCGGGCCGGGGGAGCTGGTGTTCGCGACGCGCGCGGGCGTCGTACCGGTCGAGGTGGTCGACGAGGACGGGACGCTCCGGGCCACGCTCACCAGCGTGGAGCCGCATGTCGAGGAGATCGCCGACGCCGACCTCGCGGAGGCGCTCGCCGCGCTCGACTGGTCGGCAGCCGACCTGGACCCCGCCTTTCCGCCGCGCATCGCCTTCGCCGGTGCGCGCCATCTCGTCCTTGCCGCGGCGACCCGTGCCCGACTCGCCGATCTGGCCTACGACTTCGCGCGCCTCGAAGCCCTGATGCACCAACTCGACCTGACCACGGTCCAGTTGGTGTGGCGGGAGTCGGCCACCGTCTTCCACGTCCGCGACCCGTTCCCCGTCGGCGGCGTCGTCGAGGACCCGGCGACCGGTGCCGCTGCCGCCGCGTTCGGGGCGTACGCAAGGGAGTTGGGCCTCGTCCCGGAGGACGCCGTCCTCACCCTGCACCAGGGTGAGGACCTGGGCCGCCCCGGCGAACTCACCGTGACGCTGCGCGCCGGTGACGCGCGCGTCCGTGTCGGGGGTGCGGGCACACGTATCGGCTGACGGGCCGGTCACGGCGGCGGGGCGGGCACCGGGCCTCCCCGTCGCCGTGGCGCGGCACGCGGTGGTTCAGAAGGCGTGGGCCATCAACTCCCCGAACAGGGCGTCCTCGTCGACGTCGAGGCCCCGGGAGCGGAACCAGCCGCAGATGTTGGCGCAGTCGCGCTGGAGGAAGGCCATGCCGTTCAGGTTGCCGACCAGGTCGACGATCTGGGGCAGGTCGATGATGACCAGCCGGTCGCCCGCGGCGAGGATGTTGTACGCCGAGAGGTCGCCGTGCACGATGCCGTTCTGCACCATCGTCGCGAGCGCGTCGGTGAGTTGGGCGAAGTAGGACGCGAGCAGCTCGGGTGAGGGGCGGGTCTGGGCGAGCCGGGGTGCGGTCCGGACGGTGCCGTCCTCGTCGACGACGGTGATCCACTCCATGAGGATCTCGGTGCCGTCGATCTGGACCGGGTAGGGGACCGGAAGCCCGAGCTTCCAGAACCGCACCAGCGCGGCCCACTCGGAGACCGCCCACTCACCGGCCGCGACCTGGCGGCCGAACGTGCTCTTGCGCTTGACCGCGCGCTCGTCGCGTGAGCGCTTCATGGAGCGGCCCTCGGTGTAGGACGCGGCGCGGTGGAAGGTCCGGTGCTCGGAGGAGCGGTACCGCTTGGCCGCCATCACCACGCCGGCGTCGGGGTCGAGCGGGTCGGCGCGCTCGACGAGGTGGACGTCGGCCTCCTTGCCGGTCTTGAGGACGCCCAGCTCGGTGTCGACCGCGCCCTGCGAGGTCACGACCCAGTCCGGGAGGGGCTCGGGGCCGCGGCTGAGGGGTTCGACGCTGAGCCAGGTCGACCAGCGCTGGCCGTCGGCGAGGTCGTCGTACTCGCGGAAGTCGAAGACGAACCGGTCGTCGATGTCACCCATGCCGTCCGACAGCGGGCCGTCGAGGTACGGCTCGGTGCCGAAGTCGTCAGGAAACGCCGGGTGTTGGGAGTGCTGGGGGTACTGCGGGAGATCGTCGCGAGACATCGCTGGAGGTGCTCCATGGGGTGAGAGGGAGGCGGGCTGCGGGCAGGCCGATGACAGTCGTGGTCACAGTCGTGCCTCCTCTCTGGAGCACCGGGCAGCTCCCGGTGTCCCGCCCATGGTGGGGGCCGGACGCCGGGAGCGACAACCGAATAAAAGCCGGCCGACGGTCCCGGAATTCTTCTAACAAAATTATCATCGAAATTGTTAACAATCCTGCGGCGTGGCTCATGATCCCGGCCTACAGTCTGGGACTCGTACGAGCCGCGCAGCCCGACTTGCCCGCGGAGTCGCCGGGGTGGTGCCCAAGGACGGCTGTGACCGAGCAACTCGCCCCCACAAGGAGGT
Source organism: Streptomyces sp. NPDC096013 (assembly GCF_044763565.1). Lineage (NCBI taxonomy): Bacteria > Bacillati > Actinomycetota > Actinomycetes > Kitasatosporales > Streptomycetaceae > Streptomyces > Streptomyces sp. NPDC096013. The sequence goes on from NZ_JBIWGK010000008.1 coordinate 298,403, forward strand.
CCACGGGTGGAGATCAACCGCAGAACCGTCATCCGGAGCGTCACGGGCGCCGCAGCCCTGGCCACGTTCGGAATCGCCGAGGGCACGGCGGCCACGGCCTACGCCGCCCCCTCGTCGTCGGGCGGTTCGTCGAGCCGCTCCGCGAGCGCGTCCGCGGCGTACTCGCTGGAGTTCGACCCCACCGCGTGGTCGTACGACGCGACCAACGACGTCTACTACCAGGTCGGGAAGGTGTACGTCGCGAACCCGGCCGCGACGGACTACGAGAACCTGTCGATCTACGTCCCGGGCGCCTATCTGACGGCCACCGCGAACAGTGACGGGACGACGTACACCGCGAAGGCCAACCCGAAGGGCACGGTCGGTCCGTACTCGGGACGCACGGCGCCGATCGTGATACCGGTGAACACCCCCGGCTACGCCCAGCAGGCGCCGGCCACGTCGTACAGCTACACCAGCGTGTCGGAGTACCTGGAAGCCGGGCTCATCTACGTGTGGCCGGGTCTGCGCGGCCGGGACAGCTCGACCAGCACCCGCTCCGACGCGGCCCCCTGGGGCGTGACCGACCTCAAGGCCGCCGTCCGGTTCCTCCGGTACAACCGCAGCGTCCTGCCCGGCAGCACGGACGACATCGTCCTGTTCGGCATGAGCGGCGGCGGCGCCCAGGACACCGTGGCGGGCACGTCGGGCGACAGCCCCCTGTACTTCCCCTACCTGCGCACGATCGGCGCCGCGATGGAGGACGCCGACGGCCGTCCCCTCAGCGACGCGGTCGCCGGCGTCATGGCCTGGTGCCCGATCACCAACCTGCACGAGGCCAACCTGTCCTACGAGTGGAACATGGGCCAGTTCGCCTCGACCGGCACGCGCGCGTCGACCACGTGGACCAGCGCCTACTCGGCGGACCTCGCGAAGGCCTGGCCCACGTACCTCAACCGCCTGGGCCTGCGCGACGAGTACGGCAAGCGCCTGGAACTGACCCCCTCCAGCAGCGGCACCTACCTGGCCGGCAGCTACTACGACCACCTGATCGGGGTGATCACCACCTCGCTGAACAATTTCCTGTCGGACAACACGTTCCCGTACACCATCACGACGATGGGCGGCCCGCCCGGATCGGGTTCGACGGGGACCTCGACGACGTACGAGACGGTTGACGACTACATCGCGTACCTCAACTCCGCCGATACGTGGGTCACTTACGACGCCACCACCAACACGGCCGCGGTGTCCGGCCTCGAAGGCTTCGTCAACAGCCAGAAGACCGCCAACAAGCCGGTCGGCGCGTTCGACGGGTACTCCCGCGGACAGGGCGAGAACAGCGTCTTCGCGATGGGGCTCAACCTCCCTGCGCACTTCGCACCCCTCACGCGCGACGTCATCAAGGCCAACCAGACGACGTACGCCACGTACTCCGACTGGAACGCCGACTACGGCTTCGCCGCCTACGACAGCGACTTCGCCAAGAAGGACAGCGTCGGCAAGGACATGGCCTGGCGGGGCGAGGCGTACAACCCGCTGTACTTCCTCTCACCCGCCTTCGACGGCTACCGGCAGTCGCAGGTGGCACGGCACTGGCGCATCCGCACCGGCATCATGCAGGGCGACACGGCCAACACCACCGAGATCAACCTCGCGTTGGCGCTGCGGAACTACGGCATCCGTGACGTCGACTTCGCCACCGTGTGGGCCGAAGCGCACACGATGGCCGAGCGCACCGGCGACCCGACGGCGAACTTCATCACCTGGGTGAAGTCCGTCATCGAGAACTGACCGGCCGGGTCTGCCACACCGGGCGCCTGACCAACTCCCCTGGTTCAGGCGCCCGGTACCGCGCCGCGCCCCCCGGTCGCACGGTCCCGTCCGCGTGTCAGTGCCCCGTGGCACGATCGCCGGCATGACATCGATCGACGCATCGCTGCTCCGCGCGACGGCCGCCGAGCATGGTGTTCCCGGGCCCGTCGTACGAGAGTCGATGGCCCGGACGCGGCCGTGTCTCCACTTGGTGCGGCACGGCGAACTGCCCGAGCCGCGCCGAGAGAACGCCCGCCCCGCCGCCCCGACAGGCGGACTCCCCGCACTCCCGGACGGGGCCGACCGGCCCGACGGACACGAGCCGTTGGTGCTGAGGGCTCGTCGTCGCGTCCCCTGGCCGGTCCACGCGACCGCCCGCGCCGATCCACCGTTTTCTTGCCCGGCTCTTCCCTCCCTCCGATGAACCTCGCCGCTCCCTTTCACCTCTCCTACGACATGTAGCGGAGGTGACCCCGGCGTGAACTGCCGATCGCCGGGGGCGGAACGAGGAGAAGGACACCATGGATGACGGTCCCCGTGCCGGCGGTGGTCTGCGGCTGAAGCCGCACGACGCGCCCGCCACGGCCGGTCCGCCGCGAGCCAGGCCGCTCGCACCCGACCCCGCCGCGCCGCAGCAGCTGCACCGGGGGATGACACTGATCGCCGCGATCAGTCTGTTCATCGGCACCCGCGACGCCTGGACGAAGGCGATGACCTCCCATCCGCCCGTCGCCGGGATCATCTCCGTCTGCTACGCCGGGATACTGGTCGCGGGCGTCCTCGCCCTCACCACCCGCACCCGGCGCGCCCTCACCCGGGTCGACGCGGGCGTCCTGCTGCTCGCCGTCGTCCTCGTGCTCTGCGGCTACTGGCTCAACCACGCGGGCACCGACGAGGGCGTCCTCACCGCGCAGGCCGCCCACGAGATCCTGCGCGGACACCCGATCTACGGCCAGCCCTGGCCGTGGCTCTTCGACAGATCCGCGGTCGGCATCACCAAGACCATGTCCGGAGGCGCCGACTACACGTACGGCTATCCGCCCCTGGCCGCGCTGCTCGCCGCCCCCGTGTACGCCGTGGTCCACTCGACGGCCGCCGCCACCCTCGTCACCACCGGCGCGCTGCTCGGGGGTGCCGTCCTGCTGTGGTGGCTGCTGCCCGCGCCCTGGCGGTCAGGTGCCACCGCCGTGTGCCTCGGCTTCGGCCTCCTGCCCGGCTACGCCTACTCCGGCTACCCGGCCGTCCTCGCCCTGGTCCTCCTGATCCCCGTGGTGGTCCGCTGGACCGACACCGGAGCCGGCGGCCGGCTCGGACAGCCCGGAGTGGTCCAGGCCCTCTGCCTCGGCGCGGCCTGCGCCGGCCAGCAGCTCGCCTGGTTCCTCACGCCGTTCCTCCTCGTCGGCCTCCACGCCGTCCGCCGCGGCGAACTCGGCCCCCGGAGTGCCCTCGGCGTGGTCGCCCGCTACACCGGCACCGCCGCCCTCACCTGGGCCGCGGTCAACGCCTACTTCGCCACCCAGGACTTCCCCACCTGGCTGCACGGTCTGCTGCTCCCGCTCACCCAGAAGGCGATCCTGCACGGCCAGGGCCTCATGGGGATCTCGTACTACTTCACCGCGGGCAGCAGGCACCTCGACTACTACTCCTACGCCAGCCTGCTGCTCCTGCTCGGCCTGCTCGCCGCCACCCTGCTCTTCGTGCGGCGGCTCGGCCCGGCGATCACCGTGCTGCCCTGGCTGCCCTTCTACCTCGCCACCCGGTCCCAGGACGGCTACTTCCTGATGATGACCCCGCTGTGGCTCGCGGCGGCGGCCACCGTCCCCGCCTCCGCGCTCACCTCGGCCTGGCGGCCCCGCATCCCGCACCTGACCGGGCACCGCGCCAAGGCCGTCCTCGCGGCGGCGCTCGTCACACCCGCCGTGCTGTGCGCGACGGTCGCCGCGGCCAGTGCGCCGCCGCTGCGGATGAACGTCACACCGAGCTTCGTGGAGCGGGCCGGCCACCGGGACATCACCCGCCTCGCGGTCCGGGTGGTCAACATCACCGGCACCCGGCTCACCCCACACTTCGCCAGCCGATTCGGTCAGGGCGCCTCCAACTGGTGGACCGCCTCCGGCGGCCCGCACACCCTCGCCGCGCATGCCTCCGCGACCTACGTCGTACGGCCACCGGGCGGTCTTCGGCGGGCGCCCGGAGGACCGGACCCGCACTTCTACCTCATCGCCGTCACCGGTACCCCGATGACCATCACCACCGCACGGATTCCGCTCAGTTGACCGAGTTTGACGTAAAAGGATATCCCGTAAATGAGAAAGGCCCTGCGGGGTTCTCATCTGAGATTGTTATATTGCGCAACCACGCAAGAGAGACGGGAACCCCGCCTCGCCCGACCCGACACGGCCGCGAGCCCCAGGCCGCAGCTTCGACGGCCCGACCGGCCCGACCGTTTTGTGGGAGTGCCAGATGACCGACCTCGGGGACGGCCCCGTGGGACACGCCACGCGCAGCCGCACACGAGGGGTGCCCAGGCCGCGTGCGGGTGACACCGACGAGCCCCTGCCCACCGGCGGCCGGGCCGCCGCACGCGCCGCGGCCCGCAAGGCCCCGCGCGGCGGGTCCCGCGCACGCGGACGCACCGACACGCGCCGCCGCGCCAAGCCGACCCCGCGGGGCAAGCGGGTGCTGAAGATCAGCGCGATATCCCTGTCCGCGCTGATCCTGGCGACCGCGGGCGGCGGCTGGTGGTTCTACGAGCACCTGAACGGCAACATCAACAGCATCGCGATCGACGACGGCGCGGGCGGCAAGGAGAAGGCCGACGCCTTCGGCCGCACGCCGATCAACCTCCTCGTGATGGGCAGCGACGCCCGCAGCAGCGCCACCGACTGCAAGCTCGGCGGCGGCTGCTCGTCGACCGGCGTCCAGACCGGCAACGGCAACGCGGACGTCGAGATGGTGGTCCACATCTCCGCCGACCGCTCGAACGCCACCGTGATGAGCATCCCGCGCGACACCATGACCCAGGTCCCCGCCTGCAAGGACCCGGACAGCAGCCAGTCGACGGCCGGCTACTACGGCCAGATCAACAGCGCGCTCCAGTACGGCCAGGAGTGCCAGGTCAAGACCGTCCACCAGCTCACCGGCATCACCATCGACCACTTCGTCCAGATGGACTTCTCCGGCGTGGTGAAGATGTCCGACGCGGTCGGCGGCGTCTCCGTGTGCGTCGACGCCGACGTCTACGACACCTACTCGCACCTGAAGCTCGCCAAGGGCACCCACACCCTCAAGGGCCAGGCGGCGCTCGAGTTCGTCCGCTCCCGGCACGGCTTCGGCGACGGCAGCGACCTCGGCCGTACCGTCTCCCAGCACCTGTTCCTGAGCGCGATGATCCGCAAGTTCAAGAGCGCGGGCACGCTCACCGACCCCACGGCGGTCTACAACCTGGCCGACGCGGCGACCAAGGCGCTCACCGTGGATACGGGCCTCGGCACCGTGAAGAAGCTGATCGGGCTCGCCGCGGACCTCGACAAGGTCCCGACCAAGCGCATGACGTTCACCACGATGCAGACCGGCGCCGATCCGAGCAACGCCGACCGTGTGGTGCCCGCGGCGGCGGCGAAGAGCCTGTTCGCGACGATCGCCAACGACCAGTCGCTGACCAGCTCGAACGGCAAGAAGTCGGCGGCGGCCACCGCGACCGCCACGGCGGCGGCCGTCCCCGCCGCGCAGATCGCCGTGACCGTGGAGAACGGCACCAGCATCAGCGGGCGCGCCTCCACGGTCGCCACCTCGTTGATAGACGGCGGCTTCAGCTCCGGCACCACCACGGGCAACGCATCCGTCAGCGCCACCTCGACCACGCTCACCTACGGCTCAGGTCAGAAGGCCGAGGCACAGACGGTGGCCAAGGCGATCGGCCTCGCCTCCTCGCACCTCAAGCAGGGCACCGGCACCGGCCTGACCCTGGTGATCGGCACGGACTGGCCCAGCGGCACGACGTACCCCGGCGGCGGCTCGTCCCCGGCGCCCGCCGACACCAAGGCGGCCACGTCCAACGCCCAGGCCGCGACCGCCGACCAGTCGAAGTCCTGCGCCAAGGTGAGCCGTTACAAGACGGTCAGTCTCAACGGCGTGCCGATGACCCCGACCCAGGCGTACCGGGCGGCGACGAACAAGAAGGACTCGGACGCCTGACAGAGGGCTACGGCCTGACGACGCTCTCGGCGGTCCAGGTGATGTGCGGGGGATCGACCCGCGCGCACAACGGGCCGCCGTGCGCGTCGGTCAGCCCGAGCCGCCCCACCAGCAGCCCGTCGGGCGCGGCGGCGGCCAGCACCTCGTCCGGCACGGAGTCGAGCATGAGCTTGGCGCGCCGGAACATGGTGAAGACCCCGGCCGTGTCGACCGTCCCCCACGACAGGTACACGAACCGCAGGCCCATCCGGTGCTGCACATAGGGGCCTGTGACCACGATGCCGTCCGGCGTGGCCTCCGCCGCGCACTCCAGGGTCCAGGTCGCGGACGCGGCGTCCCCCGGCTGCGGTGCGAGGAGTTCGGCCGGCCGGTCCCGGCGCTGCACGGCGACATGGACGTTGTCGTACGTCGCGACGGGCTTGTCGGCAGGAGCGGGAAAGGTACGGCCGGGCAGCTCGACGGCGTCGATACGAATGCGCATACGGCCCATCATGCCGCGCTCACCCTCCGTACCCTCAGCCGATCAAGGAGAGACGGCCGGGCCGGAGACCCCTACGACAGCTGGATGACCCCCTACGACAGCTGGATGACGTCCACGCCCACGACCTCGGCGGCACCGCCCAGCCGCACCGCTGAACCGCCCCGCGCCGACGCGCTGATCGTGGCGGGAGCGCCGAGCGAGTCGCCCATGTCGACGGTGATCGCGGTGATGCCCCGGTCGGCCAGGTCGGCGGCGAGGCAGGCCGTGCTGTTGGCGTTCGCGATGTCCTCCGGGACACCGATGGACGGCGCGAACATGCGTGCCGCGATCCGGCCCGAGCCCGCCTCCGCCGAGTAGACGTAACAGCCGAGGAACCCCAACCGGTCGCAGGCCGCGCCGAGTCGGCCGAAGTCCGGGTCGAGCGCGGTGAGCGCGGCTCGCGTCGTCACCGGTACCAGCAGCCGCGCCCGCCCGACCGAGGCGACCCGGGCACCGGGAGCGAGCGTGTCCGGGGTGACGCCCAGCGCGGGCAGGACGAGCCCGCACTCGGCAGCAGTCGGCTCGCGCAGTGCGACGGGCCCCGACTCGAAGCCGGCCCGGAAGACCGCTTCCTCCCGCACGGCCCACCCGGCGAAGTCGCGCCCCGCCGCCCGCAGGGTGCCCCGGTACTCCGTACCTCCGGCCCGCTCCGCGAGGAAGGCCAGCGCGGCGACCGTGCCGTGGCCGCACGCGGGCAGTTCGCCCTCGGCGGTGAAGAAGCGCAGGGACACGGCCGATCCGTGCCCGGCGACGAAGACGGCGTGCGACGTCCCGGCGAGGACCGGCACCCGGCGCCGTTCGTCGTCGCTCAGCGGCGTCTCGTCCAGTACCGCCGTCGGGCTCCCGCCCCGCCCATCCCGCAGACACGCGCGGACGAGCGTGACGGGCAGTCGGCTGATCACACCGGAACCGTACTCTCCCGAACCCCGCGGCCCGACCTGCGGTCCTGACGGCGTGTGGGCGCGGCAGCGGCCGTACTCCTCGCTATGTTCGGTCACAACATCAGACATTCGGAGCAAAAATGCCAAAAACGGATGAGCTGCTTGATGTGACGGAGACGGTGCTCCCGGCCGCCGTCCGCCCACCCGAGCGACGGCGCCGCCTTCTCCGCAGGCCCCCGCCGACCGCGGCGGTCGTGAGCGCGCTCGCCCTGGCCGCGGCCGTCCTCGTGCTGTCGGGAACGCCCTGGTTGAAGGACCCCGCCGTGGCGGCCTGGCGGACCGTCTGCCTGGCCATCACCGTGCAGGCACTGCCCTTCCTGCTGCTGGGCACCGCCCTGTCCGGGGCCATCAACGCCTTTGTCCCGGCGGACCTGTTCACCAAGGTGCTGCCCAAGCACCCCGCGCTCGCCGTGCCGGTCGCCGGGGTCGCGGGAGCGGTCCTGCCCGGCTGCGAATGCGCGTCCGTGCCGGTCGCCAACAGCCTGATCCGGCGGGGTGTCACCCCGGCCGCCGCGTTCGCGTTCCTGCTGTCGGCGCCCGCCATCAACCCGATCGTGCTGACCGCCACCGCCGTCGCCTTCCCGGGCAGCCCCGCCATGGTGCTGGCCCGGCTGCTCGCCTCGCTCGCCACCGCCGCCGTCATGGGCTGGCTCTGGCTCTGGCTGGGGCGCGAGGAGTGGCTGCGGCCCGTCGTGCGGCACACCGGACACCAGTCCGGCCACAGCCGTTTCACGGAGTTCCGGCTCGGCTTCCAGCACGACTTCCTGCACGCCGGCGGCTTCCTCGTGCTGGGCGCCATGGCCGCGGCCACCTTCAACGTGACCGTCCCGCGCTCGGTCCTCGACACCTTCTCCGGCTCGCCCTGGCTGTCCGTGCTGTTCCTGGCCGGTCTCGCCGTCGTCCTCGCGGTCTGCTCCGAGGCCGACGCGTTCGTCGCCGCCTCGCTCACCGGCTTCTCGCCGACCGCCCGGCTGGCCTTCATGGTCGTAGGCCCGATGGTCGACCTCAAGCTGATCGCCCTTCAGGCGGGCACCTTCGGCAGGGCGTTCGCGGTGCGCTTCTCCACCGCGACCACCGTCGTGGCCGTGGCCGCCAGTGTCCTGATCGGAGGCGCCCTGCTGTGAAGCGCACCGCACAAGTACCGCTCCTGATCCTGACCGGCCTGGGCCTCCTGCACACCGCCCTCTTCACGGACCTCTACCTGCGCTACGTCAAGGAGGGCCTCCGCCCGCTCCTGATCATCTCCGGCGTCCTCCTCCTGCTCCTCGGCCTGGCACACGCGATGCTCGACCGAGGACCCGCGAAGACGGAAAACCACGACCACGGCCACGCGGACGATCACGGCCACGATCACGGCCCTACGGACGATCACGGCCACGGACACGACCACTCCAGCGCTCCCCGCATCGCCTGGCTGCTCTTCCTCCCCGCCCTCAGCCTCCTCTTCTACGCGCCGCCCGCCCTCGGCGCCTACACGGCCTCCCACGCGGGCAGCCAGACCGTCAAGAAGCAGAAGGGGTTCGCCGCGCTGCCCGCGACCTCGCCGCTGCCGATGACCCTCACGGACTTCACCACCCGGGTCCAGCAGGACAAGGAGCTGGCCATCAAGGGCCGCAGCGTCGAGATGACCGGGTTCGCGACACCGGTCAAGGGCGGCGGCTGGGACCTGACCCGGATCATCTTCACCTGCTGCGCGGCGGACGCCCAGACCGTCAAAGTCCACATGTACGGCACCCCGGCCCCGCCCGCCAACACCTGGCTGGCCGTCACCGGAACCTGGCACCCGCACGGCGGGCTCGGCACGCGAACCGCGGCGGCGGCCCTCGACGTCCACGCCACCCGGAACATCGCCCAACCGGTCAACGCCTTCACGGACGACCTGCCCCTGACGCCGTCCTGAGACAATCGTGTGAAGGTGAACTTCGTTCGGCAGCAGGGGAGTTGAACATCCCTGCTGCCGGTCTGCACTCCGCTCCCCGCGCCGGACTCTCCCGCCGGGTTCACGTCCCGATCGCCTGGCACGCCCGAGAGTTAACGGGTCATTCGGGCACATGCGGTGTGAAGAGGGGGTCCACGTGCCGATCCTCTTGTCATGAACCTGCGATCCGATGGGCGGATCGCGGTCTCGTGGAGGTGTTGGATGCACCGCAGACTCGCCACCGGTCTCGCCGCCTCGACCCTGGCCCTGGCAGCCGTCGTCGCCACCGCGACCGCCGCCAGTGCCGCTCCCGCCGACAAGCCCCAGGTCCTCTCCAGCTGGACGCAGACCAGCGCGTCCAGCTACAACCTCTGGGCCGCGGCCCGCGCCAACCAGACCGCCTGGTCCGCCTACGGGTTCGACTGGTCCACCGACTACTGCTCCGACTCGCCCGACAACCCCTTCGGCTTCCCCTTCGCCACCTCCTGCGCCCGCCACGACTTCGGCTACCGCAACTACAAGGCCGCGAACGCCTTCGACGCCAACAAGTCCCGGCTCGACAGCGCCTTCTACGAGGACCTCAAGCGCGTCTGCGCCGGCTACAGCGGTGCCACCGCGACCACCTGCACCAGCACGGCATGGACGTACTACCAGGCCGTGAAGGTCTTCGGCTGACGGTCCAGCGGGTGCGGGGCGCCGGCCCTCGGCGTCCCGCACCTCTCCGTCGGATGACGACCGGGACCGCGCCGGCCGATGAGTTCCGGCGGCGCGGACGGTCTACCTGGCATGACCGACAAAGTGATCTCCGGAATGTCCATGTCCCTGGACGGCTTCATCACCGCCCCGGACGACACCCGCGCCCACCCCCTCGGCGTCGGCGGCGAACGCCTGCACCAGTGGGTGCGGGACATGCACGACACCGACGCCGAGGTCCTCGCCGAGATGGCGGACGGCGTCGGTGCCGTCCTCATGGGCCGCCACTCCTACGACGTCTGCGAAGGCGAGGGCGGCTGGGGCGACGGGGGGCCGGTGGGGAAGGTCCCCTGTGTCGTGCTCACCCACCGCGCCCCCGATCCGGCGGACGTCGTCGCCCCCGACGTGTTCACCTTCGTCACCGACGGCATCGAGTCCGCGGTGGCCCGCGCCAAGGCGATCGGCAACGGCGGAGACATCGGGGTCCATGGTGCGACCGTCGCCCAACAGGCCCTGAACGCCGGTCTGCTGGACGAGGTGCACATCATGCTCGTCCCGGTGCTGCTGGGCGCGGGCAAGCGGCTCTTCGACCACCTCGGCGGTCCCGTCGAACTCCGCCGGCTCTGGTCGCGCGAGTCGCCGGACATCACCCACCTGCGCTTCGAGGTCCTCGCCGGGCGCTGACGAGGTGTCCGGGATGGCGCCGGTGAGGCCCCGCCGTCACACGGCGACGACCCGCACCCCCGCGTCCTCGAACCGCCGTACCGTCTCCGGCGCCACCGCCGTGTCCGTCACCAGCGTGTTCACCGACTCCGCCGAGCAGATCCGGGCGAACGCCCGCTGCCCGAGCTTGCTGGAGTCCGCCGCGACGACGACCCGCTCGGCCCGCTCGCACAGCAGCCGGTTGATCGCGGCCTCCGCCTCGTCGTGGGCGGCCGCGCCGTGCGTCACGTCGAAGGCGACCACACCGAGCACCGCCACATCGACGGTGATCTGCGAGAGCACCCCGTCCGCGAGGGGTCCGACGAGTTCGTACGACTGCGGGCGCGCGACCCCGCCGGTCAGCACGATCTTGAACTGGGGCCGTACGGCGAGCTCGTTGGCGATGTTCAGCGCGTTCGTCACGACGGTGAGCGCGGGGGTGCCGGAGGCGAGGTCGGTGCGCAGGGCCAGGGCGCGGGCCACCTCCGTGGTCGTCGTGCCGCCGGTCAGGCCCACCGCCTCGCCGGGCGCGACGAGTTCGGCGACCGCCTTGGCGATCCGCTGCTTCTCCGAGGCGTGCCGGGCGGTCTTGTAGCGCAGGGGCAGTTCGTACGACACCCCGTGCACGACGGCGCCGCCCCGGGTGCGCACCAGCATCTGCTGCTCGGCGAGCTGGTCGAAGTCGCGGCGGATCGTCGCCGCCGACACCGCGAGGTCGGCCGCGGCCTCCTCGACGTCGAGCCGGCCGCGCTCGACGAGCAGGTCCAGCAGCGCCTTCCAGCGGGCGTCGCGCGACATCCGCACCCTCCGTTCCTCGATCCACCGTGACCCTAGCGCACGACCCCTCGGTCCAATTGCTTGATTGTGCTTGAAAGCTCGCTATATCTTGCAGGAACAAGCATGTACGGGGAGGGGTACGCCATGACGTATGTCGAGGACGAGCTGACCAGCCAGCCCGAGTGCTGGATACGCGCCGCGGCGCGGGCGCCGGAGTTCCGGGACGTGCTGCCGGCGCCGGGGGAGCGGGTCGCGATCGTCGGCTGCGGCACCTCGTACTTCATGGGTCAGGCGATAGCCGCCCTGCGTGAGGGCGCGGGCCAGGGCGAGACTGACGCCTTCGCCGCCTCGGAGTTCCCGCACGGGCGGACGTACGACCGCGTCGTCGCCCTCACCCGCTCCGGCACCACCACCGAAGTCCTGGACCTCCTGCGGCAGTTGAGGGGGCGCACCCGCACCACCGCGATCACCGCCGACCCGCACACACCCGTCATGGCGTCCGCAGACGAGGTCGTCGTGCTCGACTTCGCCGACGAACGGTCCGTCGTGCAGACCCGGTTCGCGACCACCGCCGTCACCCTGCTCCGCGCCCACCTCGGCCTGCACACCGATGCCGTGGTCGCCGACGCCCGCACCGCGCTCACCGCCGAACTGCCCCGACAGCTCGTCGCCTGCACCCAGTTCACCTTCCTCGGCCGCGGCTGGACCGTCGGACTCGCCCACGAGGCCGGGCTGAAGATGCGCGAAGCCTCGCTGTCCTGGACCGAGGCCTACCCGGCGATGGAGTACCGGCACGGCCCGATCAGCATCACCACCCGTGGCACCGCCACCTGGATGTTCGGCGAGGCACCCGAAGGACTCGCCCAACAGGTGGGCGCCACCGGCGGGTTGTGGATCGACGGCGGCCTCGACCCACTCGCCGAACTCGTCCGCGCCCAGCGCCTCGCGGTCGCCGTCGCCGCCCACCGCGACCTCGACCCCGACCGCCCGCGCCACCTCACCCGCTCGGTGATCCTCGCCCCCTGACGCCCGAACCCCCGGCACTCCAGGACAGGAAAGGACAGGCCGTGCCCCTCGTCACCACCGGCGAACTCGTCACCCGCGCCGCCACCACCCGCTCCGCCGTCGCCGCCTTCAACATCATCACGCTGGAACACGTCGAGGCCGTCATCGCGGGCGCCGAGTCCGCCGAGGCCCCCGTCGTCCTCCAAGTCAGCGAGAACGCCGTCAAGTTCCGCTACGGCCGCCTCCTCCCGCTCGCCCGCGCGGCCGTCGCCGCCGCCGAACGGGCCGCCGTGCCCGTCGCGTTGCACCTCGACCACGTCCAGAGCGACGACCTGCTGCGCCAGGCACCCGGAGCCGGATTCAGCTCCGTCATGTACGACGCGGCCCGCCTGCCCTACGCCGACAACCTCGCCGCGACCCGTGCCGCCGCCGACTGGGCACACGCCCAAGGGCTGTGGATCGAGGCCGAGTTGGGAGAGGTCGGCGGCAAGAACGGCGAACCGCCCCTCGACGCCCACGCACCCGGCGCCCGCACCGACCCCGCCCAGGCCCGCGCCTTCGTCGCCGACTCCGGTGTGGACGCGCTCGCCGTGGCCATCGGCAGCTCGCACGCCATGACCACCCGCACGGCCACCCTCGACCACGACCTCCTCAAGCGGCTCGCCGCCGGCCTGGAGGTCCCGCTCGTCCTGCACGGCTCCTCAGGAGTCCCCGACGACGAACTGACCGCGGCCGTCGCCGGCGGCATCACCAAGGTCAACGTGGGCACCGCCCTCAACCAGGCGATGACCGGCGCCATCCGCACCTTTCTCGCGGCGCACCCCGAGGCGGTCGACTCCCGTAAGTACCTGAGCGTGGGCCGGGAGGCGATGGCCGGGGCGGTGACCCGGATCATCGCGGTGCTCAGCTGAGGCCGTTACCTCTTCACGGCCTTCAGGACCACGAACTTGGCGTCGCTGGCCACGAGTTGACTGTTGCCGAACAGCCGCTTCAGCTTCACGTGGTAGGCGAGATGCCGGTTGCCGACCACCCACAGCTCACCGCCGGGCCGCAGCGCGCGCCGCGCCCCGGAGAACATCCGCCAGGCCGTCGCGTCCGTCGTCGCCTGATGGGAGTGGAACGGCGGATTGTTCAGCACCAGGTCCACACTGTCGGCCGCCACCCCGACCATGCCGTCCCCGACCCTGAACTCGGCCTGCCCCGGCACCCCGTTGGCCTTGTACGTCGCCTCCGCCGAGGCCACGGCCTGGAACGACTCGTCCACGAACAGGACTTCGGCCTCCGGGTCGGCCAGCGACACCGCCGTACCGACGACTCCGTTGCCGCACCCGAGGTCCACCACCCGGCACGGACCGCGGCCCTCGGGCAGGTGCTGGAGGAAGAAACGGGTGCCGATGTCGAGGCGTTCGGCACAGAACACCCCCGCGTGGTTGACCACGGTCCGCCCCGAGACCGTGCCGATGCCGTCCGGCAGGGCGTAGCTGTGCGGCCAGGGGTTGGCGGCACGGGACGCCGACGACCGGGGCGTGCAGTGGATCAGCCGGGCCTTCTTCTCGGCCAGCGAGGTCCGGGTCGGGCCGAGAATCCGCTCGAACAGCTTCAGCGTCGAGGTGTGAATCTCCTTCACCATGCCGGTGCCCATGACCACCGTGTCCGCGTGCACCGCGGGCCCCAGCCGCAGCAACTGGTCCTCCAGCAGCGCGAGGCTCTTCGGCACCCGCACCAGCAGCACGTCCACGCGCTCGGGCGGCGGATCCTGGGTGGTGAGCAGCCGTACGGAATCCGCGTCGACGTCGTTGCGGGCGAGGTTCGCCCTCGTCGCCTCCTGGGTGAGGAACGAGTCGGTGATCTGCACCGGACGGTGCTCCGCGAGCGCCGTGGCCAGGGCGCCCCAGCGGTCGCCGACGATCACGACCGTCCCGGACAGCGGGGTGTCCTGTTCCGCGAGCTGCCGCAGAAGGTATTCGTCGGAGGCGTCCCAGGCGCGCAGCCGGTCGCGGGGGTCCTCGGGAAAGCGGGACAGGGCGCGGTCGCCCCACGGAGTCGTCATTCGGTCGATATGGTCGTCCATCGTGCGCCAAGGCTAACCGAGTCCCAGCTCACGGCCGGTCGGGGCAGGATGGAGCCATGGACGCCGAGCTTTTTCCGAGGGCCCGCACGGAGATCGCGCCGGGCGCGGTGCACGTCCCGGACTGGCTGGACCCGGACCGGCAGCGCGACCTCCTGACCGCCTGCCGGGAGTGGGCCAGACCCCCGGCGGGCCTGCGCACGGTCCGCACCCCCGGCGGCGGCACGATGACCGCCCGCCAGGTCTGCCTCGGCTGGCACTGGTACCCGTACGCCTACGCCCGCACGGTGACCGACGGCGACGGCACCCCGGTGAAACCCTTCCCGGCCTGGCTCGACGACCTCGCGCAGCGAGCGGTCACCGACGCACTGGGGGCGCCGACAGCGCCGTACGACATCGCCCTGATCAATTTCTACGACGGCGACGCCCGCATGGGCATGCACCGTGACGCCGACGAACGTTCCGACGCCCCCGTCGTCTCCCTCAGCCTCGGCGACACCTGCGTCTTCCGCTTCGGCAACCCCGAGACCCGCACCAAGCCGTACACGGACGTCGAGTTGAGGAGCGGCGACCTGTTCGTGTTCGGCGGGGCGTCACGGCTGGCGTACCACGGCGTGCCGAGGGTCTACGAAGGCACGGCGCCAGGGGAGTTGGGACTGAAGGGCCGGCTGAATGTCACGCTCAGGGTGAGCGGGTTCTAGGGGCGCGGGGCTGTATCGGCAGGCGGCTCCGCCGCGTGGGCGCGATCGGCCCCACCGGCCGGCACCGTGCACACGACCCGAGCGGACCGTGTGGCACTCAGGGTCACCCCCTCCGCGGATCATGGGAGACTCGCCCTCATGAGCGGCAAGGCGGACCCCCGGCCGGCGGGGAATGGGACCACCTCAAGAGCGCGACTGGACCGGGGCCGCGGAGCCCTCGGCCCCGCGCTGGAGCTCGTGCACACCGGCCGCGCCCCCACCCGCGCCGTCCTCACCGCCGAACTCGGCGTGACCAGGGCGACGGCAGGCGCGGTGGCCGCCGAACTGGAGGCGCTGGGCCTGATCAGGGTCGACGCCCGCCCCGGCGCCGCGGCCGGTTCGCAGGGCCGCCCCTCGCACCGGCTCGCGCTGGCGGAGGACGGCCCCGTCGTCCTCGCCGCCCAGGTGCACGCCGACGGCTTCCGCGCCGCGCTCGTAGGGCTCGGCGGCCGGATCGTGGCGACCGCACCCGGCTGCGAGGCCGTGGACGCCGACCCGGCGAAGGTGCTCGGCTCGGTCGTCCAGGCCGGCGCCGATCTGCTGCGCGAGACCGGCCGGCGCTGCGTGGGCGCCGGACTCGCCGTACCGTCCGCCGTCGCCGAGCCCGACGGGCTGGCACTGAACCCCCTGCACCTGGCCTGGCCCGCGGGCGCGCCCGTGCGGCGGATCTTCGCCGAGTGCGTGCGCGCGGCCGGTCTCACCGGACCCGCGTTCGCGGGCAACGACGTCAACCTCGCCGCGCTCGCCGAGCACCGGCACGGCGCGGGCCGGGGCGCCCGTGACCTGCTGTGCGTGGCGACCGGACACCGGGGTGTCGGCGGCGCGCTGGTGCTCGACGGGCGTCTGCACACCGGGAGTTCGGGCCTCGCGCTCGAGGTCGGGCACCTCACCGTGAACCCTGAGGGGCGCCCCTGCTACTGCGGCAGCCGGGGCTGTCTCGACGTCGAGGCCGACCCGCTCGCCTTCCTCACCGCCGCGGGTCGTGAGCCGGGGCCCGAGGTGTCCCTGCTCCAGGAGTCGAACGAACTGATCCGCCACCACTACGACGACCCGTCCGTCCGGGAGGCCGCCGAGGCACTGATCGACCGGCTCGGACAGGGCCTGGCCGGGCTGGTCAACATCCTCAACCCGGACCGGATCATCCTCGGCGGACTGCACCGCACCCTCCTGGACGCCGACCCGGACCGGCTGCGCGCGGTCGTCGCCGACCGGAGCCTGTGGGGGCAGAGCGGCGGCGTGCCGATCCTCGCCTGCACCCTGGACCACAACAGCCTGGTCGGAGCAGCCGAGTTGGCGTGGCAGCCGGTCCTCGACGACCCGCTGGGCGCACTGTCCTGACCGGGCGCGGAGCCGCCCGGCGGACGCCGTGGAAAAGGTGTGTGGCGGGCCCGTTGGGTCCGTGACCCGAGTGGGTCTATCGTCGGAAACCTAAGGCCAGAGGATGGAGGCGGCCGGTGATGCCGCAGGACGAGGCCGTGATCGGATGCACGGGAGAGGTGATCATCGAGACCCGGGGGAGTGCGGGCCCCGGCGAGATCCTCGTGCGGGTCCGGGGCGGTTCCGAAACCTTCCTGGCCTGGTCGGATGATCCCCTGCCCACGGGGGCCAAGGTGCTCGTGATCGAGTCCCGTGGACGGCGTGCCGTGCACGTCATCGAGTGGGCGGATCCATTGGACGCGCTGGACGGCGACCCCGTCCGCGCAGAGTGAGGAGCAAGACATGTTCGGTTACCGCGTCCCCGCCCCCGATGAGGCGATGCTGATCTCGGGTGGCAGGCGGGGACTGGGGGGCGCGCCGTTCCGAGTGGTGACGGGGCACGGAAAGTTCGTGCTGCCGGTGTTCCGCAAGACCCGCTTCCTCACGCTGTCGATGTGCGAGGCCGAGGTCACCGAGACCTGTGTGACCCGGCAGGGCATCGCGCTGCACGTCCGCGCCGTGATCGCGTTCAAGGTCGGCAACGACACCGAGAGCATCATCAACGCGGGCCAGCGCTTCCTCTCCGACCAGGACCAGATGTCGGTGCTGACCGGCCGTATCTTCGCGGGTCACCTGCGGTCCATCATCGGCTCGATGACGGTCGAGGAGATCGTCACGGAGCGGCAGAAGCTCGCCGCCGAGGTGCTGGACACATCGAAGGTCGAGATGGCCAAGATCGGCCTGATCGTCGACTCGCTCCAGATCCAGTCGATCGACGACGGCGAGGTCGGCTACATCGAGGCCATGTCCGCACCGCACAAGGCGGCCATCCAGCGGCAGGCCCAGATCGCCCAGGCGCAGGCCACCCAGGCGTCGGTCGAGGCGGAGCAGGTCGCGGCCCGCAACCAGGCGGAGTACGCGCGGCAGACCGCGGTCGTCAAGGCCGAGTACTCGGCCGAGGTCGACCGCGCGCAGGCGCAGGCCGCGCAGGCCGGGCCGCTCGCGCAGGCCCACGCCCAGCAGGAGGTGCTGGCCGCGCAGACCGAACTGGCCCAGCGCCAGGCCGAGTTGCGCCAGCAGCAGCTTGTCGCCGAGATCGTGAAGCCGGCCGAGGCGGAGGCTCAGCGGATCAAGCTGCTTGCCATCGCCGAGGCGGACCGGATGAAGATCCAGGCGGAGGCGGCGGCGTCGTACGACCGCGTCGCGCTGGACCGGATGCTCATCGACCAGCTTCCGCAGATCGTGAAGGAAGCGGCGGGGGGCCTCGCGGGGGCCAACGTCAATGTCCTCAACGGGGCGGACGGGCTGGGCGAGATCGCCGCGGGCCTGGTCTCGCAGGGGCTGACGATCCTCGACTCGGTGCGGGGGAATCTGAGTGGGGCGGACCCGGACGGGCGTCGGCCCGGTGACGAGGTCAAGAACCTGCTCCAGTTGCAGTCCAAGAAGGACGAGAAGAAGAACGACGGGCCGGTTGACCTGGACTGAGCGGCGGCGCTCCGCGGGGGTCTCGGGGCCGTGTGCGTCGTGGTTCGGTGCGGCCCCGTCGTGGCTGGGCGCGCAGTTCCCCGCGCCCCTTTCGGGGCGCTTCAGCAGAGGGCGTTGCTCTACGGCCCCGTCAGGCTCCACAGAGCTGCCACCAAGGGGCGGCGTAGGTCTGTTCTTCGTACGCACAGGCCGATCGGGAACGGCTCCGGGGGCGGGCTCGCCGTGATCACCTCCAGCCGTTCCCGTACGGCGCTGTGGTCCAGGACCAGGCGGGGTACCACGCCCGTTCCGCAGCCGAGGGCGACCAGGGTCAACAGGCCTTCGTGGCCGTCCGGTTCGCAGGCCACGTCAGGGACGGTGCCCCGGCTGCGGAACCAGCGGTCGGCGGCCTCGCGGACCAGACCGCGGTGGGGAAGCACGAACGGGCCCGTCAGCTCCGGGTCGGGACGGTCGAGGGCGGTGACCAGGACGAGTTCGGTCACGGCGACCGTGCGGCTCACCAGTGATTCCGGGAGCCGGGCCGGGATGCCCGCGACCGCCACGTCGACCTCGCCCTCGTCGAGGCGCGCCAGCGCGGCCGCCGCGTCGCCGGTGCGCAGGTCGAGCCGTACCTAAGGGTGCGCGGACCGGAAGGGTGCCAACAGGTCGGGCAGCAGGGCCTGGCAGGCGGTCACCGTGGCGAACAGGGCCAGTCCGCCGGTGAGTTCGGCCGGGTCGGGATGCTCCTCGCGATAGGCACGCCACAACTCCAGTGACCGGACGGCGTATTCACGGAAGCGGTGGCCCTCGGCGGTCAGGGAGACCCCGCGCGCGCCCCGGTCGAACAGCCGGTGTCCAAGGTCCGCCTCCAGCCGCTGCACGGTCCGGGTCAGCGTCGCCGGGCTGACATGGCAGTCGAGACTCGTCCGCCCGAAGTTCAGCGTCTGCGCCAGATGCAGAAAAAGCCGAAGCTCCCGATGGTTGTCCCGCATGCCGTGACCTGGCCCTTTCAGTTGGCGCAACAGGCCGCTGCGCAGGTTGCGCTTGCCGCAACGCCCGCCCGGAGCCTACAACTCCACCATGACCTCGACCACGTACACCTCCGCCGTGTTCGCCCTCGAAACGATGGACGTGCCCGGCGGCACGGAGACCATCCTGCGCGGTGGCCGGCACCTCTTCCCGCTGCTCCCGCGGGCCTTCGCCGGCGTCCGCCGCATCGGCGTCATCGGCTGGGGTCCGCAGGGCCGGGCCCAGGCCCGCAACCTGCGCGACTCCCTCGCCGGCACGGACATCCGGGTGAGCGTCGGCCTGCGTCCCGGCTCGGCATCAGCGGCCGACGCCCGCGCGCACGGCTTCACCGAGGAGGACGGCTCGCTCGGCGACTGGCTCGCCGTCACCGCCGACAGCGACCTGGTGATCCTGCTCATCGCGGACGCGGCCCTAGCCGCCCACCACGAGGAGATCTTCGCGGCCCTCGGGCCCGGGGCCACCATCGGCCTCTCGCACGGGTTCCTGCTCGGTCATCTCCGGGAAACGGGCGGGGAGTTCCCGTCAGGACACGGAGTCATCGCCGTCTGCCCCAAGGGCATGGGCGACTCCGTACGGAGGCTCTACGAACAGGGCGCCGAGATCAACGGCGCCGGAATCAACAGCAGTTACGCCGTCCACGCCGACCCCGACGGCAGGGCCACCGACCGCGCGCTCGGCTGGTCGGTCGCACTCGGCTCGCCGTACACCTTCCGCACCACCCTGGAGAGCGAGTACCGCTCCGACATCGTCGGCGAACGCGCCATCCTCCTCGGCGCCGTCCACGGCATCGTCGAGAGCCTCTTCACGCGCTACCGTCTGACCGGCGACGACGCGGTGACCGCGTACGAGCGGTCCTGCGAGAACGTCACCGGGCCCATCGCCCGCACCATCTCCCGCGCGGGACTCCGCGCCGTCCGCGAGGAGTTGACCCCGGCCGGACGCGAGGTCTTCGACCGCGCCTACTGCGCGACCTACGGCCCCGCCCGCGAGATCGTCGCCGAGATCTACGACGAGGTCGCCGACGGCACCGAGCTGCGCAGTGTCGTCCTGGCCGAACGGCGGCTCGGCGCACGGGAGATGAGCGGGATCGGCGGCTCACCGATGTGGGCGGCGGGGGCGGAGGTGCGGGCGCGCCGGGCCGAACGCGCCCTGCCCGTCGAGCCGTTCACCGCCGGGGTGTTCGTCGCGACGATGACCGCCCAGGTCGACGAGTTCGCCGAGCGCGGCCACCCCTGGTCGGAGATCGTCAACGAGTCCGTCATCGAGGCGGTCGACTCCCTGCTGCCGTACATGCACGCCCGGGACGTGGCCCACATGGTCGACAACTGCTCCCGTACGGCCCGCCTGGGAGCCCGTCGTTGGGGCCCGCGCTTCCAGGCGGCCTACGAGCAGATCGCCTACCCGGGGTCCGAACTCCCGGCGGACGAGGCCCTGTTGTCGGCCTTCGACACTCACCCCCTGCACGAGGCGCTGGCCTCGGCGGCGAAACTGCGCCCCTCCGTGGACATCTCGGTGGCCTAGCTCAACCGCCTTCCCGAGTCGCCCGGCTCAGTGGTCCGGTTCAGCGCGGGGTCCCGAACGGCAGGGCGTCCTGGTAGGCGTTGACCGGCTTGGCGACCTTCTGGACGGTGACGCCGTTCAGCGCGGCGGCGGCGGAACTCGTCCCCAGGGTTCCGCTCGCGTGCCAGGTCCCGGTGATCGTCACCCAGGTGTTGGCGGACAGGGCCGGGATGCCGTAGACCCGCACCTTGATGGACTGGGCGTCCGCCGCACAGCACGAGATCATGATCCGGGTCAGGTCCCAGTACTCGGACCCCTTGTCGGGCGTGACGAACCCGGTCATCTGGACGGTCCGGCCCTTGATGGCCCGCTTGCGGTCCTGCTGCACGCGGGTCGTGAAGTCCGTGAGCGTCATCGGCAGCGGCGAGGTCGCGGGCAGCGGGTCGAAGGCGTCCCGCACGGGGACGGCCTTGGTGGCGGCGCGGGAGGCGGTGTAGGCGCCGAGGGCGGGTGGGGCGTAGAAGAGGAGGCTGAGGGCGGGGAGGAAGAGCAGCCAGGCGACGCGGGGGACCTTGGAGTGGTTGTGGCCCACGTGCTCTTCGGGGTGTTCGGTGTGGTGTTGGCCTATGGGGTGGTCATCCACGCCCGGGTGCTGCCGTGCCCGTGACCACGCCTCCGCGATGCCCAGCAGGATCAGCAGGAATCCCGAGGCGACGAGCATCGGGCGCATGCTCGGCTTGACGTAGCGCAGGCACAGGTCGGTGAAGAGGGAGGCGTGGAGCAGGCCCAGGCCGCTGAGGACGAGCAGGGTCACCTGGAGTGGGCGTCTCACAGCAGTACGCCTCCGATCAGCGCGCTGGACAGCACCGCGACGACCGTCGTGGCGGTGGAGAAGCGGACCGCGAACGCCCGGCCGAACGTGCCCGCCTGGAGGGCGATCAGCTTCAGGTCGACCATGGGGCCCACGACCATGAAGGCGAGCCGGGCCGTGGGGGAGAAGCCCGTGAGGGAGGACGCCACGAACGCGTCGGCCTCGGAGCAGACCGCGAGGATGATCGCCAGCGCCGCCAGGAACAGCACCGACAGCCAGGGCGAACCGGCGAAGGTGTCCAGGACGGAGCGCGGTACGGCCACGTTGAAGGTCGCCGCCGCCATCGCGCCGACGACCAGGAAGCCGCCCGCGTGCAGGAAGTCGTGCTGGAAACCGGTCCGGAACTCCGTGAAACGGCTGTGTCCCGGCCGGTGCCCGGTGTGCCGCGCGACCGGCCGCAGCCACTCATCGCGCCCCAGCCAGAGCCACAGCCAGCCCATCACCACGGCGGTCGCGAGCGAGGCGAGCAGCCGGGCCAGCACCATGACCGGGCTGGCCGGGAAGGCGATCGCGGTGGCCGTGAGCACCACCGGGTTGATCGCGGGCGCGGAGAGCAGGAACGCGAACGCGGCGGCCGGGGTGACCCCGCGCCCGATCAGGCTGTTCGCGACCGGCACCGACGCGCACTCGCAGCCCGGCAGCACGACCCCCGCCATCCCGGCGACCGGCACGGCGAACCCGGCCCGCTTGGGCAGCACCTTCGTGAACACCCGTGCCGGCACGAACGCGTTGATCGCCCCTGACAGCGCCGTACCGAGCAACAGGAAGGGCAACGCCTGTGTGGTGATGGCGAGACACACGGTCCGCCAGGCCTGCACGGCCGGTGAGTCCAGCCACCGCCCGACGGCGAACAGCAGCAGCCCGGGGACGACGGCCGCGCCGAGCAGCATGAGCGGCCAGGACCGGGGCCAGCCGGTCGTCGCGACGTCCGCCTCCGCCGTGCTCGGCGGCTCCACTGTCGTCTGCACACGGGCTCCACATGTTCGATGTTCGCGTCGAACATAGCGGTCCCGCGTCAGCCCTCGACGACCGGCTCCGGAGAGAGCGCGTACTGCGCGAGCCCCTGCCCGAGCGACCAGTCGTTCACGGCGGACATCACGTCTCTCAGGGGTGGTGCAGGGCGAACGCCCGCGCGGGGTTCTCCGTGAGGATGCGCCCCACCAGCTCCTCGCCCACCTCCACCGCGAGCCGAGGCCCCACCCGCCGCAGCAGATACGGCATCCCCGGACCGCCGTCCACCGACCGTGCCCCGGCGACCACCGTGTCCCCGCCGAGCAGCAGCCGGTCCCCGAACCCGGCGTCCGCCAGCGCCCGCACCGCGTCCGGCATCCGCCAGTCCGTGGCGTGATGGGCGCGGGACGGCCCGTCGAAGGCCAGGTAGGCACCCGATGCGGCGGCCTGCCGCTGGACCGTGAGATCGGGGGAGCGGTTGAGATGGCCGAGGATCACCCGGTGCGGTGCGACCCCCGACTCGTCGCAGAGCAGGTCGAGTACGTCGAGCGCGCCTGTGCCCGCCTCCAGGTGGACGGCGATCGGCGCGTCCGTCGCCCGGTGGGCCTCGGCGGCCGCGGTCATCGTCCAGCGGGCGTGCGCGTCGAGGCCGTGGAAGCCGCCCGCGACCTTGATGAGTCCGGCGCGAACGCCCGACGGCCCGATGCCCTCGGTCAGTTCGCCGACGAAGACCTCGGCCAGCCTGCCGCGCAGGCTCTCCAGCAACTCCGGGCTGTAGTGCGCCGCTTGGTGCAGCCCGGTCGCGCAGACCACCTGCACTCCGGTCTCCCGCGACAGCAGCGGCAGATCGGCGACCCGCCGCCCCATCCCGTACGGCGTCCACTGCACGACGGCACCTCCGCCGGCGGCTCGGAACGCGGCCAGCTCGGCCCGCGCGGCCGTGGCGTCGCCCAGTTCCTGGCCGGGGAGGAGCGGGCTCCTGAGGAAGAGGTGGTCGTGCGCGTCGCACACGCCCAGCAGCCCGGGGTCCACATCTCCAAGTACCGTACGGACGACGGTGCTTACCACTGCCGGCCTCGCGGAAGAACGCCCCGTCCCGGCGCCGAGAGATGCAGCACCTGGAACACATCGCCCTCCGCCTTCGGCGTGTCGTGTTCCCAGAGCGAGAAGTGGACCAGCTCCCAGCGGTGCGGGTCGACGGCAGCCGCCGCGAGCACCGCGCCGTCCTCACCGGCCAACCGCCGTGTCTCACCCACCGCGTCCTCCATGACGGTGGCCAACTCCCCACCCTCCGCGATCGGTTGACGCCGCCGCACGGCAACGACCGCCGGGGAACCCGCCGCGCCACCCTCCTCGTACGCGAGCCCCGACCACCCCAGCACCTCGGGCCGCCCGAAGTCGTCGACGAGCCCCTGGAAGGCGCCGCCCCAGAGGAAGCGGTTCATGCCCTCGACCGTGTTCCACAGGTAGAACGGCGCGTACTGGTTGACCGGCGAACCGTGCACTCCGCGCTCACGCAGGAGATACGTCTTGAAGCCGAGCCCGTCCCAGTCGTCGAGCAGATGCCCGACCCGTGCGACCCGGCCCCGGATGACGCCCATGTCGTAGTCGGCGGGCAGGGTCAGTTCGTACTGCGTCGCGTGCATCAAGTGCCCCCTCAGGCAGGGTAGTTCGCCGGCTCGACGTGCTCGTGCCAGTGGACGGTCGTGCCGTCCTCCGCCGCCTCGACGAGCGCGATGTGCGTCATGAAGGTGCGCGGTGCGGCGCCGTGCCAGTGCCACTCGTCCGGCTCGATCCACACGGTGTCGCCCGCGCGGATCGCCTCCACGGCACCGCCCTTGCGCTGCACGAGCCCCTCGCCCTCCAGGACGTGCAGCACCTGCCCGTGCGGATGGGTGTGCCACGCGGTGTGCGCGCCCGGCGCGAAGTGCACGCTGAACATCCGTAGCCGGGACGGCGGTTCGGGCGCGGCGAGTTCGTCGAGCCACACCGTGCCGGTGAAGTTCTCCGCCGGGCCCTGCCGGGTGTCGGGGCGCTGCCTGGTGATGTGCATGAACCGGGGCTCCTATCGGGGCGAGAGAAGGGAGAGCAGTCCCCGGACACCGGTGTCGAAGGCGGCCGGCGAGCCGGAGGCGCGGGCCAGCACATAGCCGCCCTGCACGGTCGCGAGGATCGTCGCGGCGATCTCCTCGCCGTCCAGCTCCGGCCCGAACTGCCCCTGTTCCTTGCCCTCTTCGACGATCCCGGCGAGCCGCTCACGGATCGCGTCGAGCGTCTCGTCGACCGGCGCCCGCAGCTCGGCGCTGGCGATCACGTCCGGGTCCATCGTCAGCCGCCCGACCGGACACCCGCGCAACACATCGCGCTCGCGCCGCAGATACGCCTCGATCCGGTCGTACGGCGTGCCGGGACCGTCGAGGACGGCCTCGGCGGTCGCCCGCAGCTCAGCGGCGGTCCGCCGGATCGCGGCCAGCGCCAGATCCGGCTTTCCACCTTTGAAGTGGTGGTACATGCTGCCCTGCCCGGCGCCGGACCGCTCCAGGATCGCCTTGGGGCTGGTGCCGACGTAGCCGCGCTCCCACAGCAGCTCGCGCGTGGACTCGATCAGTCGCTCCGGGGTGCTCACGAGTGGACTGTACATACTAGTAGGTACAGAAGTCGAGGCCCTACGGAGTAACCGGGATGCACGTGCGTACTCCCCGGGAGGTACGCACACTGCCGCTGCCCGTACGACGACCTGGACCCCTCCCCGGAGCGAGTCTCGATACATCGCGGGAAGCCCGTCGAGGGCTACACCGGACGGAAGCCCTTCCCGCCGACGGCTACGTCAACAGAAGCCCCTCCAGGGGCTCGGGACTACTTGGAGATGTATCGACATGCAGACTCTGGCGAACTGGCACGGCGGCGGGCCCGGCCCGTGGATCCTGTTGTTCCCGCTGATCTGGGCGGCCGTAGTGGTCGGCGTGGTCACCGTCCTGCGCCGCACCGTCTGGCGCGGTCGGGGAATCGGCCGCGGCGGTCCGTGGCGCGCGATGGCCGACCCCCGCCCCACCGGCGACTCCCCGCTCGCCGTCCTCGGCCGCCGCTTCGCCTCCGGCGAGATCGACGAGGACGAGTACTGGCGCCGGCTGTCCGTCCTGGACGAGCAGTTCGGCCGCGCCGCGGGCAAGGGTGGCGGCCCCGTATGACCACCGTGACCACCACCCGCACGGCCGCCCGGGTCGTCGACGCCGTCAAGGTCCACGGCGTCGGCGACACCGCCGTACGCGCCCTGGACGGGGTGAGCGTCGACTTCCCGGCCGGCCGCTTCACCGCGATCATGGGCCCCTCGGGCTCCGGCAAGTCCACCCTGATGCACTGCGCGGCAGGTCTCGACACCCTCACCTCCGGCTCCGCCTACATCGGTGACACGGAACTCGGCTCCCTCGACGACCGACGCCTGACCCTGCTCCGCCGCGACCGGGTCGGCTTCGTCTTCCAGGCGTTCAACCTGGTGCCGACGCTGACCGTCGCGGAGAACATCACCCTGCCCCTGGACCTCTCCGGAACCAGCGGCGACCAGGACTGGATCGACGCGCTCGTCGACGTCGTCGGCCTGCGCGACCGACTCCACCACCGCCCGTCCGAACTCTCCGGCGGGCAGCAGCAACGCGTCGCCGTGGCAAGGGCGTTCGCGGGCCGGCCCGAGGTGGTCTTCGCCGACGAGCCGACCGGCAACCTCGACTCCCGCTCCGGCGGCGAGGTCCTCGCCCTGCTCCGCCGCGCCGTGGAAGAGACCGATCGCACGGTCGTGATGGTGACCCATGACCCGGTGGCCGCCGCCCACGCGGACGAGGTCGTCTTCCTCGCGGACGGCAGCCTGGTGGACCGGATGGCATCACCCACGGCGGAGAAGGTCCTGGACCGTCTGAAGGCCTTCGAGGACGTGAGGCCATGAACGCGTCCGTGCGCCTGAGCATGTCCTCCCTGCGATCCCACAAAAGGCGCTTCGCCGGTACGTTCCTCGCCGTGTTCCTCGGGGTCGCCTTCCTCGCCGGGACCCTTGTCATGGGCGACACGCTGCGGGCCAACTTCGACACCATGTTCGGCGACGCCACCAGCGGCACGGACGCCGTGGTGCGCAGCGCCGACGCCATCACGACACCCGGCGAGAGCCAGGGAGTCCGCCAACCCGTACCCACGAGCCTCGCCCGGACCGTCGAGGCAATCCCCGGCGTGGCGGCAGCCGTCCCGGACATCCAGGGCGCGGGCCAACTCGTCGGCGCCGACGGCAAGGCCATCGGCGGCAAGGGCCCGCCCACGCTCGCCGGCAACTGGATCACCGACCCGGAACTCAACCCGTACCGGCTCGCCGAGGGCCGAACTCCCTCCGGTCCGGGCGAGGTTGTCATCAACCGGGGTGCCGCCGACAAGGGTCACCTGAAGATCGGCGACACGACGACCCTCCGCACACCGGACCCCGTCAAGGTGACGATCGTAGGCCTCGCGACCTTCGGCGGCGAGGACGGCATGGCCCAGGTGACCTTCACCGGCATGACCCAGTCCGACGCCGAGAAGTACCTCACCGCGAAGCCGGGGGAGGCGTCGACCATCCAGGTGAGGGCGGGCCCCGGCGTGAGCCAGCAGACCTTGGTCGACCGCCTGACTCCCATTCTCCCCAAGGGAGTTGAGGCGATCACGGGTCAGCGGTCGGCGCAGGAGGACACGGACATGATCTCCTCCCAGTTCCTGACCGTCTTCACCACCTTCCTGCTGGTGTTCTCCGGCATCGCCCTGCTGGTCGCCACCTTCTCCATCCACAACACGTTCGCGATCGTCATCGCCCAACGCACCCGCGAGAACGCCCTGTTGCGAGCGCTCGGCGCATCCCGCCGCCAGGTCACCGCGGCGACCGTCACCGAGGCGAGCATCGTCGCCCTGGCGGCGTCGGCCGCGGGACTCGCGGGCGGCATCGGGATCGCCGCGGGCCTGAAGATCCTCTTCCCGGCGATCGGATTCCCCTTCCCGGGCGGCGACTTGGTGATCCGGCCGCTCTCCATGACCCTCCCCCTCGCGGTCGGCGTCGTCGTCTGCCTGGGCTCCGCGCTCATGCCGGCCATCCGGGCGGGCCGCACCGCGCCCCTGGCCGCCCTGCGCGAGACGGCGGTGGACCAGTCCGGCGCGTCCCGCGTCCGCGCGCTGACCGGAACGGCCCTGGCGGCCCTGGCACTGGGGACCACCCTCACCGGCGTACTGGTCTCACCGACCCTGCTGCTGGCGGGAGTTGGCGCCGTCCTCGCCCTGCTGGCCTTCGTGGTCCTCGGCCCGGTCGCCTCCTCCACGGCGGTACGTGTCCTGGGCAGCCCCCTGGACCGGCTGCGTGGCGTCACCGGCGGCCTGGCCCGCCGCAACGCCCTGCGCAGCCCCCGCCGAACGGCCGCGACCGCGAGCGCACTGATGATCGGCGTGGCCGTGGTGTCCCTGTTCACCGTGTTCGGCGCCTCGTTGAAAGCGACGATGGACCAGACGGTGTCCCGTTCCTTCGCCGGTGACGTAGCGGTCAGCACCCCGTCGTTCGGCGCGGGCGGCAGCGGCATGAGCCCTCGACTGGCCGGAGCCATCGCCACGTTGCCCGAGGTGGACACGGCGGTGGGCCTGGGCCGAGGAGTGGCCGAAGTCGACGGCCGGGGAAGGGCGTTGACGGTGACCGACCCCACTGCCCTGTCCCGCACCTTCGACCTGGGCAGGGTCCAAGGCTCCCTCCGCGCTCTGGGCACCGACGGCATCGCCATCACCAGAACAGAGGCCGACAGCCACCACCTCACCACCGGCAGCAGGACCCGGCTCACCTTCACCGACGGCAAGAAGGAGACCTTCACGGTCCGGGCGGTCTACGGCCGCTCCGAACTCGCCGGCGACTACGTCATCACCCGAGCCGCCTGGGCCCCGCACCGCACCCAGGACTCGGACACCCTGGTCGCCGTCTCCTTCAAGAACGGCGTGAGCACCGCCAAGGGCAAGACGGCGGTCGAGAAGGTCGCGGCCCAATACGGCAACCCACAGGTCCAGACCCGCCACGAATACGCCCAGTCCTCGGCCGGCGGCATCGACATGATGCTGACCCTCGTCTACGCACTCCTCGCCCTCGCGGTCCTGATCGCCCTGCTGGGCATCGCCAACACCCTCACCCTGGCGATCCACGAACGCACCCGGGAACTGGGCCTGTTGAGGGCGGTCGGCCAGACCCGTTCCCAACTCCGGGCCATGGTCCGCTGGGAGTCGATCCTGGTCGCCGCCTTCGGCACCCTCGGCGGACTCGCCCTGGGGGCCTTCCTGGGCTGGGTGCTGGTCAAGGCCTCGGACGGCGCGAGCGACAGCGCCTTCGCCTTCGCGATCCCACCCGTACAACTCATGGTGGTGGCCCTGGTGGGCGTCTCCGCGGGAGCACTTGCGGGCCTGCGCCCGGCACGCAGGGCGGCCCGGCTGGACGTACTCCGGGCGATCGCCACCGAGTGAGCAGGACACCGGCTTCCGGCGCCCCGTAGGCGAGCGGACCAATAAAGAGAGGTGTGCGCGCGAGGCGTTGCGATGCGGTCCGGTGCCGTGAGATCTCAAGAACGGACCAGGTGGGTCGTCGTCCGAGGCGACCCACCTGGTCCACCGTCTTGGATGCCGGCCCACCTGTCCCTCCGGCGTGGGCACCGGCCCGGCGGTCCGGCCGCCCAGGACGCCGGCCCCGCCACAGCCAGCCCGCGACGAATCACCGCCCGATCAACCGGCAACGGCCGACCGGGCGGGAGCGTGTTGAGGCCGATGACCGTCGACCGGGTGCTCGACCTCGGTGACGAACCGGTGCGCGGGTTTCTCCGTGACCGCACGGCGCGGAGGACGGCTCGGCGTGGCGGCAGCGGGCGTCGGCGCGGTGAGCGTGAACCACACGACCTTGCCCGACTCCCCGTCCGGCCGCACGCCCCAGGTCTCGCTGACGGCGGCGACCATCGCGAGCCCGCGCCCACAGGTGGCCGTAGGGGAGACCTCGTCGATGTCGCCCACCACCGGAAGCCGGGGATCGTGGTCGCGCACGGAGACCATGAGCTGGTCCAGCAGCAGCTCGATCTCGACGACGCACGTCTTGTCGGGCTGGGCGTGCCGGTGGACGTTGGTGAGGAGCTCTGTCACACCGAGCGCGGCCCGGTCTATCAGAGGGTCCAGATGCCAGTAGCGCAACTGCGCAGATACGATTCTGCGGACCTGGCCGATCCGCGACGGCAGGGCTTGGAGCTCCACCGTGCAGTGCCTGCTTGGGTGACTGATCACGGCTGCGACTCCCCGACTGAGGTCCGGAAGAACACGGAGTTCGGATCCAGCAGGGAGGTCAAGGAAAGGCCGCCTGCTGTTATGTCCGGCGGGCTGGTTCGCAGCGTTATCGCCGGTAAACCCAGAGTGACGTGAGACCAGAGTGACTCAGGGGCCGCTGTCCCGCAACTCGCGGCCGGCCACTGCTCGTCAATGGCGCGGATGAACCGCTCCGTGGCGCGGAAGTCCCGCTCTAGGGCGAGGCCGAGCGGCTCCTGGGTGCCGACGATCCGCCCCACGGTGATGTCGACCCGCTCCAGCGTGATGTCGATCCGCTCCACGGTGAAGGCGATGCGCTCCGGCGTGATGTCGATCCGCTCCGCTGCGATGGCGATCCGCCCCACGCCGCGCACGAACCGCTCCCCGGCACGGATCGGCGACTCCCACGGCTGCGATTCCTACGGCGGCCAGGCTCACGACGGCTGCGACTCCCAAGGCTGCCGCTCCCGCGAGGTCCGCTTGCGCGAGGGTCGCTCCCGCGAGGGGCGCTCCCGCGACGCCTGCTTCCGCGAAGTCCGCTTCCGCGAAGTCCGCTCCCGAGACGCCTGCTTCCGTGAGGGGCGTCCTCGCGAGGGTCACTTCCGTGACAGGGGTTTTCGCGACGCGGCTCCCGTACCGCGGCCTCCGCCACGGTCCCCAGCGCCAGCGCACCGCCGCGACCCCCGCCGCACCGGCACTTCTCGCGCCGCTCGCACCGCACGGGCATCGCCCCCGCACGGATCACGCGCCCCGCCCCGCCGCCTTGCGCACGGCCTCGATGAACCGGCGGGCCGCGGGTGGCCCCGGCTGTCCCGGCGCGGGGTCGTGCTCGCCGAGGGTCAGCAGGTACCTGTTGCCGTTGAGGTCGGCGAGCGCCCGGTCCTCGGGTGCGAACCACGGCTTCGACGCGCGCACCGCCTGTACCGGCGCGCTGTCGATCTCGCTGCCGTAACTGGTGAGCAACTCAAGCCTGCCGTCATTGATCCGGACCTGTCCGGCCCGGGTCAGCGAACGCAGCCGCTTCCCGATCCGCACGCCCGTGGCCGTGAACTCCGGCTCCGCCATGCTTCCCCACCCCCTTGTTCCAGGACATCTGGTGATCCAGTGTGCGCCCCCGTTGTGGACGTTCGTCCCGCTGCGATGCAGTCTGCCCGCCCGGGGCGTCGAGCACCAGTACGTACGGCGCGGTCACGGTGAGTATCCGGAGCACTCGCGCGAGTGCGCCCCCGGCGTCGGCCCGAGGTCCGCCGAAAGACCAGCGGGTCGGCGTCAAAGCTCTGCCCCAGGGCCGCCTTTGACCTCCCCAAAGGTGTGTTTATGCAGGTGAGAAGCGTGCGGAAGGTGCTTATGATCGAGGTGTCGGCCGCGCGAGGCGCCGTCGGCGCGAAGCGTAAGGAGCCCCGTCGTGAGCACCACCCCCCAGGCCCTGACCGGCGCGACCCTCGACGTCGACCGCAGTGACGCTGCCTACCGGAGCTGGCTGAAAGAAGCCGTCCGCAAGGTCCAGGCCGACGCCAACCGCTCGGCGGACACGCACCTCCTCCGCTTCCCCCTCCCGGAGAGCTGGGGCATCGACCTGTACCTCAAGGACGAGTCGACCCACCCCACCGGCAGCCTCAAACACCGCCTCGCCCGCTCCCTCTTCCTCTACGGCCTCTGCAATGGCTGGATCCGGCCCGCCCGCCCGGTGATCGAGGCGTCGAGCGGTTCCACGGCCGTCTCCGAGGCGTACTTCGCCAAGCTGATCGGCGTCCCCTTCATCGCGGTCATGCCGCGCACGACCAGCGCCGAGAAGATCCGCCTGATCCAATTCCACGGCGGCCAGTGCCACTTCGTGGACGACCCGCGCACGATGTACGAGGAGTCGGCAGCCCTCGCGGTGGAGACCGGCGGCCACTACATGGACCAGTTCACCTACGCGGAGCGGGCCACGGACTGGCGCGGGAACAACAACATCGCCGAATCCATCTTCCGCCAGCTGGAGTTGGAGCGTTTTCCGGAGCCCGCGTGGATCGTCGCCACCGCAGGCACCGGTGGTACGTCGGCGACCCTCGCGCGCTACGTCCACTACATGCAGCACGACACCCGCGTCTGTGTCGCCGACCCGGAGAACTCCTGTTTCTTCGAGGGCTGGACCACCGGCGATCCGGACGTCACATGCGACTGCGGTTCCCGTATCGAGGGCATCGGCCGCCCCCGGATGGAGCCGAGCTTCGTCCCCGGCGCGATCGACCGCATGATGAAGGTTCCGGACGCGGCGAGCGTCGCCGCCGTGAGAGCCCTGGAACAAGCCATCGGCCGCAAGGCGGGCGGCTCCACCGGCACCGGCCTCTGGAGCGCCCTCAAAATCATCGCCGAGATGGTGGAGGCAGGCCAACAGGGCAGCGTGGTAACCCTGTTGTGCGACCCGGGCGACCGCTACCTCGACAAGTACTACTCGGACACATGGCTCGCGGAACAAGGCCTGGACGTCACCCCGTACAGCAAGGCGATCACCTCGCTATTGGCAACGGGGGTGTGGCCCAGCTGAGTTGATGAGCGTCGGTGGTGTCTCGCCTTTCAGTGGCGCGGGGCTGCACCGACGTGCGGCTCCGCCGCGTGGGCGCGACCCGCCACAGCGCAGCCGCAGTCGACGCGCACCCGCGGTCGACGTGCGTCCGCAGGCTCCTAGTCGGCCAACCGCCGGTCCAGCTTCGTCACCGCACCCCTGAACGCCCGCCCCAACCCAGGGCGAGCCATCCGCACCACCCCTCGGAACACCGCGGTCCCCTCCACGGCAAAGGTCCACTGAACCCGTGTCCCGGACCCGGCAGGACTCAGCCGCCACTCCTCGGCCATCGCGCGGGCGCCCGGCGCGTTGGTGACGTCAACCCGGTACGCGTACACCTCCGCCGGCTTCGCCGCGATCACCGTCTCCCGGAAGTGCCCGCCACCCGTCAGCCGGATGTCACGCCCGGCCCCGTCGTCGACGGACCGCGCACTGGTGACGGCCGAGAACCATTCCGCCCACCCGGGCACATCGTCGTTGAGGGCGTGGAAGACCGCGTCCGGTGCCGCGGACATCTCCTGTGCGAAGACCAGACGTACCGGAGCGGTATCGATGAAGTCGAGCCCGACGGGCCGCAGCTGGTTGGCCATGGACGCGAACCCCCTTGACGGTTAGGGGAAGTTGACCGGGTTGGGCGACGTCACGATAGCTGGCGACCCGTCAGATGTCTGCCCCGTCGGCGACTTCGCCCGCCACCACCAGCCGCAGCTGTTCCGAGATCTCCGCCCGCGTCTCCGCCGGCAGCCCGGCGTCCGTCACCAGCGTGTCGACCTGTTCCAGGGAGGCGAACGAACTCAGGCCCACCGTCCCCCACTTGGTGTGGTCCGCGACGACCACGACCCGCCGAGCGGACTGCACGAGCCTGCGGTTGGTCTCGGCCTCGGCGAGGTTCGGTGTCGACAGGCCGGCCTCGGCCGATATCCCGTGCACACCGAGGAACAGCATGTCGAAGTGGAGCGCCGCGATGGCCTGGTCGGCCACCGGACCCACCAACGAGTCGGAGGGGGTGCGCACTCCGCCGGTCAGCACGACCGTCGCCGCACCCTGCCGCTGCCCCGACGTGCGCTGCGCCGCGTGGAAGACGTCGGCGACGCGCACCGAGTTGGTGACCACGGTGAGGTCGGGCACTTCGAGCAGGTGATGCGCGAGCGCGTATGTCGTCGTACCGCCCGAGAGTGCGATCGCCGTGCCCGGCGCCACCAACTCCGCGGCGGCGCGGGCGATGTCCTCCTTGGCGGTCAGCTCCAGGCCCGACTTCGCCTCGAAACCGGGCTCGTGGGTGCTCGCCTCGACCACCGGGACGGCTCCACCGTGCACCTTCTCCAGGACGCCCTGGCGGGCCAGCGCGTCGAGATCGCGACGGACGGTCATGTCCGACACGCCGAGCTTGCGGGTCAGTTCGTTGACGCGGACGCCACCGCGGCGTCGGACCTCGTCGAGGATCAGGGCGCGCCGCTGCTCCGCGAGGAGGTTCTGATTCTCACTCACGTACGCTCCGGTCCTTTCGCCGCAACCCGTCATCCTGCCGACGCACCCGCCCCGACCAGGTCGTTCTTCGCGGCGGCGGTGCGCGGACGTCCCATCCTCGCACGCCCCCGCACCCACCGCGCCACCGCCTGTCCCGACGCGCACATGTCATTCGGCCATCACCCGTCCCTCCTGTGTCACCCGGATCGGGGAGATTCGGTGACGGGGCGTGTGCGACGCGCCGGAAAGGACGATCCTGATGTGCACACGGACACAGGCGAACAGTGCGTCACGGGGGATGTGCGAACAGTGGAGCGTGTACAGGAACATGCCGTCACCACGGAGGCCGACAGCCCTGCCGGACGGCCCGATCAGACCGAACCCGCCCTCGAACTCCTGGTCCACGGAGTCGGCGGCACCACACCCGAGGAGATGCTCGGCGATCCGCGCACGGTGCGGGTCACCGGTGACGACACGGCGGCCGTCTTCCGCCGCGCCACCGACGTCGACGCCGAATCCCACCCCGCCGAGCAGCGCACCGGCCCGATCCGCGAGGCCTACGTCTGGTGCAACCTCACCTCGGGCAACGGCACCCGCGCGCTGTGGCTCCTGCTGCTGCCGTTCATGGTCGTCAACCTCGCCCACTGGATGCGCCCCACCGCCCGCGGCCGCAGACGGACGGTGCGCTTCTACGGCCTGCTCGTGCGGCTCGCGGGACTGACCCTGACGGTGCTGCTCGTCGCGGCGGCCTGCGAGGTCGCCCTCGACCTCGCGGCCTGGCAGTGCGCCGGCACGCGCGCGTGCGCCGACCGGCACACCTGGCTCGGCTTCCTGTCACCCACCGTGTCGCACGACAGCTGGTGGAGCCGCCCCGGCCGCCGCCTCGCACTCGCCGCCCTGGTGCCGACGGCGCTCACCGTCCTCCTCTGGTACCTCTCCCGCCGCACCTGGAGTGCCTACGAGTCCCAGCAGCCGATGAACCGCCGGCCCGAACCCGAGGACGAGACCGGCCACAGCTCCCTGGGCCGCCCCGGCTTCTGGTACGGCCGCCGCCTGGTGGCCCGGCTGCGCGCCGCCCACACCGCCGCCGGGCTCCTGACGGTCGCCGCGGCCGTCACCGTCGCCGCGGCCCGCTTCGACCGCGGCCCGGACGGCTCCCCGGCACTGGCCACGCTCGGCACCCTCCTGGAGACCGCCCTCGCCGGAGTGGCGTTCATCGTCGTCTACGTGGTGTGCCGTCGGGGCCGCAGCGAGAACCGCCTCGACCAGGCCCTCGACCGCCGACTCGTCCGCCGCCTCCCCCTCAG
This sequence comes from Streptomyces sp. NPDC096013, assembly GCF_044763565.1. Lineage (NCBI taxonomy): Bacteria > Bacillati > Actinomycetota > Actinomycetes > Kitasatosporales > Streptomycetaceae > Streptomyces > Streptomyces sp. NPDC096013. The sequence continues at coordinate 333,625 of NZ_JBIWGK010000008.1, forward strand.
CGCCCTCCTCCTGCTCGCCCTCTCCCTCCTCTACGGCGGCTGGTCGCGCCCGGGATGGGAGTCGTCGGGGCGGCTGCCGGGCGACACGGCCTTCGGCTACATCACCCTGGTGCAGGGCCTGTTGGTGATCGCCCTCGCCGTCGTCGCCCACCTTCTGCACCGCACGCACCCCGACCCGCGCTCCGCGATGCGCGGTCTCGGCGGACCGGCCGTCGCGATGCTGGCCTGCGCCCTCGGCGGCGTGATGTCCGGCGGGGTCTCCCAGCGGGTCTCCGACTGGCTGGACGGCACCGGGACATCCATCCCGGGTCCGCCCGTCCTGCTCACCTGGCAGGCCTCGGTGATCCCGCCGCTGCTCGTCGTCGTCCTCATCCTGTGCGCCGCGCTGGGCCACCGCACCTGGCGGCTGCGCCGTGGCGAGCTGGCCGCAGTGGCGCAGGACTACCCGGGCGTGCGGAAGGACCGGGCGCGCACCGCGCGGATCGCGAGCACGCGCGCCATGGCCTCGCTCACCGACCGCGGGCCCCTTCTGGTCGCCGTCACGTCCACCGCGACGCTGCTCCTGGGCGCCGGAGCGCTGGTCGGCGCGTTCACCACCGACCGGACACCGGAACGGGCCGGAGAGGAGGCACAGGCCTTCGTGCACGGCACGGCCCAGACCTCGCAGGCGCTCGGCTCCTGGCTGATCGGGCTCGGCTTCATACTGTTCGTCACCTGGGGCAGGCGCGCCTACAAGGACGCCTCCGCGCGGCGCACCATCGGCATCCTCTGGGACGTCGGCACGTTCTGGCCGCGCGCCGCCCACCCCTTCGCCCCGCCCTGCTACGCGGAGCGCGCGGTCCCCGACCTGACCTGGCGCATGGCCACCTGGACCCGCGCCACCGGCGGCCGCCTGGTCATCTCGGGCCACTCCCAGGGCAGCGTCCTCGCCGCGGCAGCGGCCTGGCAACTCAAGCCCGCCCAGCGCAGACGCGTCGCCCTGCTCACCTACGGCTCACCCCTGGAGCGCCTCTACGGCCGGTGGTTCCCCGCCCACTTCGGACCGGCCGCGCTGACCCGGCTGCACCGCGAGGTCGACTGCTGGCGCAATCTGTACCGGCTCACCGACCCCATCGGCGGCCCGGTCCACGTGTCCGGCGACTGCGGCCCCGGGGTGGACCACGAACCACCCCTCAAGGACCCACTGGAGTACGGCCGTACGGCACAGCACCCGCTGCCCGCGCCGATCCTCGGCCACTCCGACTACCAGGCCGACCCGGCGTTCGCCGAGGAACGCGAGCGGCTGCTGGCCCGGCTGCGGCCCGAGGTGCCGCCTCAGGGCAGCTCGGGCAGATCCTCCGCGTAGAGCAGTGTCAGGTCGTCCGTGCTCGGCTCCTCGAACTGGGCGACCCGGCTCGCGTGCCGCTCGACCATCGCCTCGAACGTCTGCCGCGCGGTACGGCCGTTGCCGAACGCGGCACCCTTGGGGATCGCCGTGAAGTACTTCTTCAGTGCCTCGGACGCGCCCTCGGCGAGCCGGTACTCGTGCTCCTCCGCCTGCTGCTCGACGATTCTGAGCAGTTCCCCGGGGTTGTAGTCGCTGAAGGTGATGGTCCGCGAAAAACGGGACGCCACACCGGGGTTGACGGACAGGAACCGCTCCATCTCCGCGGTGTACCCCGCGACGATCACCACGACCGCGTCCCGGTGGTCCTCCATCAGCTTCACGAGCGTATCGATGGCTTCTTTACCGAAGTCGCGTCCCGAGTCCTCCGGAGAGAGGGCGTACGCCTCGTCGATGAACAGGACCCCGCCGCGTGCCTTGTCGAAGGCCTCCTGGGTGCGGATCGCGGTGGAGCCGATGTGCTCGCCGACCAGGTCGACACGGGACACCTCGACGAGATGGCCCTTCTCCAGGACACCGAGCGAGGCGAGGATCTCGCCGTAGAGCCGGGCGACCGTCGTCTTGCCGGTGCCGGGGGAGCCGGTGAAGACCAGGTGCCGTTTGACCGAGGCCGCCTTGAGGCCGGCCTGCTGGCGGCGGCGGCCCACCTCGATCATGTCGGTGAGGGCGCGCACCTCGCGCTTGACGCTGTCCAGGCCGACCAGTGCGTCGAGTTCACCGAGGACGGCCTTGGAGGAGCGGGACTCCTTCTCCGGTTCCGGCGGGGTGATCAGCGGGTCCTGCTCGGCCGTGCGCTGGCTGGGGATCGCGCCCAGCACGCTGGTCGACTGGCTCGCCGTCTCCACCGCTGTCTCATGGACGGCGGGCGGCTTGAGACCGCTCTCGTCGCTGGTGCAGTCCTCGACGACTGGTCCCGTGCCGGGCGCCGCGTCCGGTCCGGCGTCGGCGAACTCGTAACCGCCGCGCGCGCACCGCTCCGTACGGCACTTCTTGAGCGTCGTACGACAACCGTCGATCACATGGAAGCCGTAGCCGCCGCTGCCCGTCACACGACAGCCGAGGAAGGTGCCCCGGCCGCCAGCGGAGACGTAGAAGCCGGCCTCGGCGGGGGAGTCGACCGTGCAGCGCTCGATGGTGGGGTCGGCGCCCTTGGTGACGATCACGCCCGTCTGGGTGGCGTCCACGGTGCAGTTGTTGAGCGTGCCGCCGCTGCCGTGGTCGCGGAACCACGCGCCCGTGGCCGCGTCCCGGATACGGCAGTCGTCGAGCTGGGCGGTCGCGCCGTCGCTCACCGACACGGCCGTGTTGCGCACTTGGGAGATGTCGCTGTCGACGACGTCCGCGCGGGAGCCGCGGTCGAGCACGAACAGCGCGTCCGGTACGTCGTGCACCCGGCAGGAGTCCAGGACCGCCGTCGCGCCGTCGCTGACCCACACCGCCGGATAGTCGCCGGTGCTGTCGAAGATCTCGCACTGGTTGGCGTCCACGCGCGTGCCCGGGTCCCACACCGACAGTCCGTTGCGCCCGAACTTGCGCACCGTCGTCCGGGTCAGCGTGAGCACCGAACGGGAGCGCAGGTCCACCGCGTTCTCCGGGATGTCGTGGATACGGCAGTCGGCCAGCGTCAGCACCGCGTCCGTGTCGAGCGTCACGCCGTCCGCGGTCGTACGGTGCACATCGCAGTCGGTGAGGTGCGCGGTGGCCCGGCCGGTGATCTGGACGCCGCTGCCCCGCGTCTCGTAGACCTCACAACCCACCGCCTCCAGCGCGGAGTTCTCGCCCGTCGCGGACAGACCCACACCTGAGGCGTGGTGGACACGGCAACGCTCGAGGCGCGGGTGACCGCCGCCGCGGACCGCCACGCCCGCCTGGCCGGCCGAGACGACCTCGCACTCCTCGAACACCCCGCCACCGCCGTCGAGTACGGCGATCCCGATACCGGCCGGGTTGTCGACCGTGCACCGCCGCACGGTGGGGCGGGCGCCGCCGCGGACCTCGATGCCGGACGCGGAGCGGGTGACGATCCGGAGGTCCGTCAACTCCGGTGCGCCGTCCTCGACAAGGAGCGCGGGCGCGGCGGAGTCCTGGCCCTCGACATGCAGGTCCTGGACGATCGCCGAGGCGCGGACGGTCAACGGCACGCCGTCCAGGGGCGCGATGCGCACCGAGCCGGGCGAACCCTCGGGGCCGCGCAGGGTCACCGACCGCGCCACGACGAGGTTCTCCCGGTAGGTGCCGGGAGCGACGGTGAGCACGTCTCCCTCGGCCGCGGCCTCCAGGGCGGCGGCGAGCGACGCGTACTCACCTGTGCGGCGCCGCCACCGCGATGTACCGGTGTGCGTCACCTGGACCGTGCCCTGTGCCATGGCGCTGCTGTGCCCCCACCTCGTGGTACGCGGGTTGATGCCGAAGCCTTCGCCGGTCCACCGTAGCGTGCGTGCGGGCGGTGGGTTGACCAGAGCCGGAAGGCCGTCAGCTGCCGGTGCCGGTCCTGCCCCAGTCCGGGCCCGCCCGCTCCCACGCCCGGTCCCAACGGGCGTACCTGCGGCGGACCATGCGCCACAGGACGAACCGTCTGCCGCTGTCGACGAGCCCTGCGGTCAGCAGTGCCGCGCCGAGCCCGGCGAGCACGGCGTGGGTCGTCGCCGTGGCCGCGTCCAGCGGGCGGGCCACTATGTGCCCGCGCTGGTCCGTCCAGAGCCTGAAGTGGTCGCCCGCGTGCGGGGTGTTGAGGCTCGCCATGACCGCGCCGTGCCGGGCGGTGCCGTCCGGGGCGGTCCAGTCCGCGAGGACACGGCTGCGGATGTCCCGCGCGGTGGACGAGTCCGGGTCGGGGTCCAGCTCGGCACCCTTCAGCTTCTTGACCACCGTCGCCGTCACGGCGTGCCGGTCCGCGCGCTGCTCCCGCACCGACCGTTGCAGGCTGTCCTGTGCTGTCGTGCCGACGAGCGCACCGATCGCGGGTGCGGCGACCAGGACCAGCAGCATGACCAGGAGGGCCAGCCACGCCTCGGCCAGATCGGTCGCGCGGCGCAGCGGATTGCGCCGCCAGCGCCACAGACCCCTGATTGCTCCCACCGTCCCGCACCCCCTTCCCGCTCCGTCATAACTCCGCGCTCCGCCGTTCACCCAAGGGCCCCGCCAAAGAGAGAGCGAAATCACCTCTCCCCAGCCCTCTCATGAACTTCTCACGCGATCTCAACGACCGGGCCCACAGGGAGGGTTCCCGCCTCGCACACCCGCGAGGGAACTTCTCCGGCGCGAGAAGCGGAATGCCGTCTACGCGAGGACGCGGACCGGATCGCCGACGCGGATCGTGCCGGTCGAGCGGGGCACCAGGTTCTGCCCGAAGACGAGCTTGCCGCCGATGCGGCGGTGCCGGGCCAGGGTGCGCAGCGGCTCCCTGCCGCGCTCGGCGGTGGCCTGGTCGGTGGTGGTCACGACGCAGCGCCCGCACTTCTTCGCGACCCGGAAGGCGACTTCGCCGATCGCGACCTCGGACCAGTCGTCCTCGGCCCAGGCATCGGTGCCCGCGACGACCACATTGGGCCGGAACCGGTTCATGGGCAGCGGCCCCTCGGCGGCGTGATCGCCTTGCGCGACAAGGGAGTTGAGGGCGTCGAGGGAGGCCTCTGAGGTGAGCAGCAGCGGATAGCCGTCGGCGAAGCTCACGGTCTCGCCGGGGAGCGCGTACTCCGGGTCGACGGGTCTGCGGGTGGCGGGGTCGTCCATGTGGACGAGCCGTACGCCGATGCCCAGATACTCGCCGCACCAGCGGTGCGCGGCGTCCCGCGCCGGGACCGCGTCGACCTTCGTACCGAAGATCTCCATCGCCACGGTGCCGCCCGGCGCGGGGACGGGCACGGTCAACGGCTCACGGCCGGGCGCGGACAGACGAATGCCGCCGCCGGGCAGAAGCTCGGCGACGGCCAGTGCGAGACGCGGGTGCTCGCGTTGCGTGACGACCTTTCCCCCGTCGTCGATCAGCACCCAGCGTCGGTCCCCGGCAAGTCCCCAAGGCTCCACGAGAGCCTCCCGGGGCGAGAAGCCCCGAAGTGCCTTGACCGGATGGACGTGGATCGACCGCAGCTCCGCATTCCCCATCGCTCCATCGTGCCAGGAGGCACTGACAACGCAGGGTGGGGATCAGTAACCGCGGTACTGCTGCTGGTTGTTGTACGGGTCCTGCTGCTGGTAAGGCGCCGGGGCCGGGCGGGGAGCCGCCGGACGCATCGCCTCGTAGCCGGCCGGGGCCGCCATCGGGCGCGGCTGCTGTTGCTGCTGCGGGTAACCGCGCGGCGGGGCCTGCTGCGGGATGTAGGCGGCGGGCGCCTGCTGAAGCGGGGCGGGCTGCTGCGCCTGCGGGTAGCCGCCGTAGGAAGACTGCGAGGGGCCCGCCGGGAGGGCGGGGAGCGCCGACGGCAGCGCCGGCAGGTTGCTCCCCGGCATGTCGTACGCGGCGGGGACCCGGATGGGGGCGATCTGCGGGGTGCCGCGCTCGGCCACGAGGGAGTCGTAGATCGGGGTGTCCGGGAAGGAGGCGGAGTAGTAGCCGCCGCCATAAGTGGAGCGGGGGGAGGTCATGGCACATAAGTTAAGCCCACGATGTGCTGGTTGGGGAGACCGATAAGAGGGTTGTTTTCCGTGTCGGTGGCGGCACGGGATCCCCAATGCGAGCGAACGTGGCAAAAAAGGGCATCGACCAGTGTTCGGATCGGGTAAAAGCCAAGTTCCCGGCGGGTTACCAGCGGTCGTCCGACGTGTCGGCACACCTCTCGGGAGCGGTTCGGCGCCCCGGGGAATAGGTTGTTCGGGTAGACACCCGTAGGGCTGCCGGGGCGTGTCCTGGCACGGTGACACGTGATGGGGGCAGGCATGTCAATGCCGAAAGGGTCGAACGTTCCGGTGCCGACGACGGCACTGCGCGTCGAATTGGGCTGGCGCTCAGGACCCGGCGTCCCCGACGCGGACGCCTCGGCCCTGCTGCTGGTCGACGGCAAGGTCCGCTCCGACGGCGACTTCGTCTTCTACAACCAGCCCGCGCATGCCTCCGGCGCGGTCCGCCACGAGGGCAAGGGCGGTGGGGGCGGGCAGGTGACCGACACGCTGCTCGTCGACCTCGCGCGCGTGGAGCCCGCCGTCGACCGCATCGTCCTCGCCGCCTCGGCCGATGGCGGAACGTTTGGCCGCGTCCCCGACCTGTACATCGAGGTCCGGGACGCGGCACAGAACACCGCGGTCGCCCGCTTCGACAGCACCGGCGCGACGGTCGAGACGGCCTTCGTGCTCGGCGAGTTCTACCGACGGCAGGGTGCCTGGAAGTTCCGGGCCGTCGGCCAGGGCTACGACAGCGGACTCGGGGGTCTGGCGACCGACTTCGGCATCACCGTGGACGAGCCGCGGCAGTCGGCACCGGCCGCGACCATGCCACCGCCGTCCGGACCGCCGGTGCACCTGCCGCCGCCCTCCGGGGCACCCGTGAACCTGCCTCCGCCGGTCCAGCCGCCCGTGACCATGCCTCCGCCTCCGGTGAGCCCGCCCCCCTCGGCGACCCCTGTGCGGCTCTCCAAGGTGACGCTCACCAAGGCGGCCCCCTCGGTCTCCCTGACCAAGCAGGGCGGCACCTCGGGCGCCCTGCGCGTCAACCTCAACTGGGAGGTGCGCAAGCAGTTCTCGGGCTGGGGCAGCAAGCGCGGCCGGGCGGTCGCGATGCACGCGGACCTCGACCTCGACCTGTGCGCCCTGTACGAACTCGCCGACGGCCGCAAAGGCGTCGTCCAGGCCCTCGGCAACGCGTACGGCTCCCTGCAACGGCCCCCGTACATCCACCTCGACGGCGACGATCGCACCGGCGCCTCGGCGAGCGGCGAGAACCTCACCGTCAACCTCGACCACATCAAGGACTTCCGGCGCATCCTGGTGTTCGTGACCATCTACGAAGGCGCCCGTTCCTTCGCCGACCTGCACGCCACGGTCACCCTCCAGCCGCAGCACGGCGCGGCGATCGACTTCTCGCTCGACGAGTGCACCGTGCCCTCCACGGTGTGTGCGCTGGCCCTGATCACCAACACCGGGGGAGACCTCGTCGTCCAGCGCGAGGCCCGCTACCTCGTCCCGGACCGCGGGGTGAGCCCGCAGCGGACCGTCGACCGCGTCTACGGGTGGGGCATGAACTGGACCCCGGGGCGCAAGTGACCGTTCAGCTCTCCTCGCCTACGACGGCGTCCGGACGCGCGTAGGTGCGGCCCTTCCAGGCCGCACCGCGTCCCCTGTAGTGCTGCACCGCGGAATCGACGGTCATCAGGAGGTACAGAAACGCGGTGAACGGCAGCAGCGGAGCGAGCCACAGCGGCTGCCCGTAGTAGCGGAGCATCGGGACGTACGTCCCGGTCATCACCAGCCAGGCGAGCCCGCCGAGCGCCGCGGTCGCGGTGCTTCCCGCCGCCAGACCTGCCAACAGGGCCACCGGAGGCACCAGATACACGAGCGCGAGGCCGATCACGGTGCCCAGGAGGAGCAGCGGGTTGTGCCGCAGTTGCGCGTACGCGCTGCGGGAGACCATCCGCCACAGGTCGTGCAGCCGGGGGTACGGACGCACGCTGTCGACCCGCTCGGCGAGCCCCAGCCAGATGTGACCGCCGCCGCCCTTGACGGCCCGGGCGAGCGCCACGTCGTCGATCACCGCGTGCCGGATGGCGTCCGGGATCCGGGCCCGCTCCGCCGCGTCGGCGCGCAGCAGGACGCAGCCGCCCGCCGCGGCGGCCGTACGGGAACCCTTCCGGCCGATCCGCCGGAACGGATACAGCTGCGCGAAGAAGTAGACGAACGCCGGCACCACGAGCCGCTCCCACAGGCTCTCCACGCGCAGCCGCGCCATCAGCGACACGGCGTCGAAGCCACCGGTGCGCGCCGCCGCAACCAACTCCCGCAGGCTGTCCGGGGCATGCGCGATGTCGGCGTCCGTCAGCAGCAGGTACTCGGGGCCACGCGCGCGTGCCAGACCGACACCGTGCCGTACGGCCCACAGCTTGCCCGTCCAGCCCGGGGGCGGTTCGCCGGGGGAGTCCACGGTCAGCGGCAGTCCGCCGTGCCGGGACGCCAGTGCGCGGGCGAGGTCCCCGGTGCCATCCGAACTGCCGTCGTCCACAAGGAAGATCTCCGCCCGCCCGGGATAGTCCTGGGCGAGCAGTGACGGCAGGCTGTCGGGCAGGACGGCGGCCTCGTCGCGGGCCGGGACGACGACACAGACCGACGGCCAGTCGTCCGGCTCGCTACGGGCCGGAAGTCTGATGTCCGTCCGCCAGAAGAAGCCCTGACAGCACAGCAGCCACAGCCAGGCGGCGAGTGATCCGGCGGCGATCCACACGAAGGCGCTCACGGGCGCAGTCTGCCCCACGGGACCGTGTCCGCAGAGGCCATCGTCTATCGTGGCCGGGTGAAGATCGCGCTGATGGACTCCGGAATCGGCCTTCTGGCGGCCACCGCCGCAGTACGGCGGGTGCGCCCCGACGCGGACCTGGTGCTCTCCCTGGACCCCGACGGCATGCCCTGGGGACCGAGGACTCCGGAAGATCTCACACAGCGCGCGCTGGCCGTCGCCGAGGCCGCCGCCGCGCACCGGCCCGACGCCCTGATCATCGGCTGCAACACGGCGACCGTGCACGCGCTGACAGCCCTGCGCGACCGCCTGGAGCCCGGCATCCCGGTCATCGGCACGGTCCCGGCGATCAAGCCGGCCGCCGCCGGAGGCACGCCCTTCGCGATCTGGGCGACGCCCGCCACCACCGGCAGCCCCTACCAGCGCGGCCTCATCGCGGACTTCGCCGACGGCGTCCCGGTGACCGAGGTCCCGTGCTGGGGACTGGCCGAAGCCGTGGAGCACGGTGACGAGGCGGCCATCGACGCCGCCGTTGCCGCAGCCGCGGAGCTGACCCCTGACGATGTAACGACCGTGGTCCTGGGCTGCACCCATTACGAACTGGTCGCCGAGCGTATCCGCGCCGCCGTGCAGCGCCCCGAGCGTCCGCCGCTCGTCCTGCACGGCTCCGCCGACGCGGTGGCCGCCCAGGCACTCCGCCGGATCGGTGCGCAGCCCGCCCCCGACGCGGCGGCCGACGGCACCCTGACGGTGATCCTGAGCGGCCGTGAGGGCGAGCTTCCCGCCGCGGCCTCGACCTACGCCGAGGGCAGGCTCCTGCGGGCCGTGGCCCCGGTCCGCTGACCACCGGCGACGGACCGATGCCGTAGCCGGCGCGCGTATCCGCCGTGCCGCCACGCAAAACGGTCACCCTCCGCAACGCCGTACCCGCGTAGCGAAACCTGAGTAGTCTCGTAGGCATGAGGGACCACCCCCACGACGAAATCCTCCCGCAGGCCGAGATCTGGACCGGAAGCGCCACGAACCGGTTCCAGTGGCTGCTGGCGCTCGCCGGTGCCGCCTGCATGGCGCTCGGCATCGAGCTGGCCGTGGACTCCGCCTGGACGTCCGGCATCGCCCCGCTCGCCATGTCCGTCGTCGGGTGCATTGCCGCCGGGCTGCTGATGATGTTCGGCACGCTCGCCTTCGTGCACGTGGGCCTGAAGGTCGACACGGAGTCCCTCGAAGTGCGGTGCGGCCACATCGGAGTGCCGCGCCGCCGCATCCCCCTCGCGAGCGTCGCGGGCGCGGAGTTCGCCCCGCATGTCACCCCGCGTCAGTGGGGCGGCTGGGGCTACCGCTGGCGGCCCGAGAAGGGCACCGCCGTCGTCGTACGCCGTGGCGAGGGCATCGTGCTGCGGCTGTGGGACGGGCACACGTTCACGATCACCGTGGACAACGCGGAGGCGGCCGTACGGATCATCACGGCCCGGCTGGTGCCGCCCACGCCCGGCGCGCTGCACTGACGTCCTTCCTGGTCGTCAAGGGGCCGGACGGTCACCACGCGCGTGTGCGTCCGGTCCGCCGCGTGAGGCGTCCTCGGCGAGCGGGTGGGACGTCGCGAGCCCGGCCAGGAAACCTGCGCCGACCGACACCGACGTGAAGCTCAGCGCGTTGCCGACCGAGGCGACCAGCGCGAGCCCCGTCAGCGCGGCGGCCGCGGTGAGAGCGATCGGGGTGGAGCGCGTGGTGCGCCACAGCGCGTGCAGGATCCAGCCGTAGACCGCCGCCAGCAGGAGCACGCCGACGATTCCCTGCTCGGCCGCCAGCTGGAGCGGCGCGGAGTGCGGCTTGCCGTCCGGCAGGAGCGCCTCGGCCGCCGCACTGCTCAGCTCGCCGAAGCGCCCGGGGCCCACGCCGGTGGAGGAGTCCTGGTGCGCCATGTGCAGGGCGTCCTGCCACAGCTGGATCCGGTGCGGGGTCAGCTGGCCCTCCAGGGACGCGGTCAGCCCGTCCGGGAGCACGTTTCCTGCCAGGGCCCAGGTCACGCCGGTCACGAGCACCGTGGCCAGGCCCAGGCCCGCGATGCCCGGGCCGCGGTGCCGCAGCCGTCCGGCCGCGAGTGAGCACAGCAGCACCGCCGAGCACAGGACGAATCCGGTGCTCGAACCCAGGACGGCCGCGGTGACCGTGATCCCGGCCGCCAGCAGCACCAGCGCGATCCGCAGGGCCGATGCCGAGGCGGCCCAGGCCGCGCAGCACGCCGAACCCGCGGCCAGGGTCAGCAGGGCCGCGCTCGCCCCGGCGTGGCCGAGGGGGACGACGAACTGGGGGCCCGGTGCGAGATGCGGTTCGGCCAGCGCCAGACCGAGTCCGGCCAGCGCTCCGACGCAGGGCGCGGCGACCGGCACGAGCGCCCCGGAGATCCGCCCCGACGCGTAACCGGCGGCGACCGCGAGGACCGCGAGCAGCACTCCCTCGGGCCTGCCGTCGTGCAGGGCGGCGGTGATCAGCGACCACGCGGCACATGATCCGAGCACAACGATGCCCGCCGCATCCGAAACGTTTCGTCTTTCACTGTCGGCGTCCGGACCGGTCGCCGACGCCATCCCCGTGGAACTCACCCCGCCGCCCCCTGAACCGGGCCGCCCCCGACCCGTGACCGGCCCCCGACCGTCCTGGCCTGGACCGACCGTGCGACAGGGGCTCCGGCTCACCGTAACGGCTGATGACCGATTTGTGGACGAGTTGTGCAGGAACGGTATGGCTGCGGCCCTGTTCAGTGCCCTGTGCCACCGTCCGGACCGTGCTGTCGGGTCCAAGGTCGACGGCCGTACACTCCCGGAGTGACCGTCACCGCAACTTCCGTGGACGAGTCGGACCAGCTGGAGCCGAAGGCCGCGCCCGGATCGCGCCTCGCCCGCCTCGTCCGCCTGGTCCCGGCCGCCGTAGCCGCCCTCTCCGGAGTGCTGCTCTACGTCAGTTTCCCGCCACGCACCCTGTGGTGGCTGGCGCTGCCCGCGTTCGCCTGCTTCGGGTGGGTGCTGCGGGGCCGCGGCTGGAAGGCGGGACTCGGTCTGGGCTACCTCTTCGGCCTCGGATTCCTGCTGCCGCTGCTGGTGTGGACCGGCGTGGAGGTCGGCCCCGGGCCCTGGATCGCGCTGGTCGCGGTCGAGGCGATCTTCGTCGCGCTGGTCGGCGCGGCCATCACCGCGGTCTCGAAGCTCCCCGCCTGGCCGCTGTGGGCGGCGGCACTGTGGATCGCCAGTGAGGCGGTACGCGCGCGTGTGCCCTTCCACGGCTTCCCCTGGGGCAAGATCGCGTTCGGCCAGGCGGACGGTGTCTTCCTGCCGCTCGCCGCGGTGGGCGGCACCCCGGTCCTCGGTTTCGCCGTCGTCCTGTGCGGCTTCGGTCTGTACGAGGCCGTGCGGCTGACCCTGGAGAGCCGGCAGACCCGTGTCGTACGGCGGTCCGCCGCGACCGTGGCCCTGCTGAGCGTCGCCGTACCCGTGGTGGGCGCGCTGGCCGCGCGGGGCCTGGTCAGCGACAAGGCCGAGGACGGCACCACGACGGTCGCGGTCATCCAGGGCAACGTCCCGCGCGCGGGGCTGGAGTTCAACGCCCAGCGGCGTGCCGTGCTCGACTACCACGTCAAGGAGACCCTGCGGCTGGCCGCGAAGGTCAAGGCGGGCAAGGTCGCGAAGCCGGACGTCGTCCTGTGGCCGGAGAACTCCTCCGACGTCGACCCCTTCGCCGACGCCCAGGCGTACACCGACATCGACGAGGCGGCCAAGGCGATCGGCGCGCCCATCTCGGTCGGCGGTGTCGTCGACCGGAACGGCAAGCTCTACAACGAGCAGATCCTCTGGGACCCGGTGAAGGGCCCGACCGACACCTACGACAAGCGGCAGATCCAGCCCTTCGGGGAGTACCTTCCGATGCGCTCGCTCCTGGGGGCCATCAACAAGAACTGGACCACCATGGTCCGCCAGGACTTCAGCCGGGGCACCAAGCCGGGCGTCTTCACCATGAACGGCGCCAAGATCGGCCTGGTCACCTGCTACGAGGCCGCCTTCGACTGGGCCGTGCGCTCCGAGGTCACCGACGGCGCCCAGCTCATCTCCGTGCCCAGCAACAACGCGACCTTCGACCGCAGCGAGATGACCTACCAGCAGCTCGCCATGTCCCGGGTCCGCGCGGTCGAGCACAGCAGGACCGTCACCGTCCCGGTGACCAGCGGCGTCAGCGCGATCATCATGCCGGACGGGAAGATCACCCAGAAGACCGGCATGTTCGTCGCCGACTCCCTGGTCCAGAAGGTGCCGCTGCGCTCCTCCGAGACCCCGGCCACCAAGCTCGGCATCCTGCCCGAGATGGCCCTGGTGCTCATCGCCGCCGGCGGCCTCGGCTGGGCGGTCGCCGCCGGTGTGCGCGGGCGGCGCGCGGGCGACGCGTAGCCGTACGCCTGTAGTACGCCCGGCAGTTCGTGGAGTGGCCATGGATCGTCCCGTTAGGGTCGGAGCATGGCTACTCCTGATTTCATCCGTACGATCCGGGCCTCGGCCGGGCATCAACTGCTGTGGCTTCCCGGGGTCAGTGCCGTCGTCTTCGACGACGCGGGTCGCGTCCTGCTGGGCAAGCGGGCGGACAACCACGAGTGGGCGCTGCCGTCCGGCATTCCCGAGCCCGGTGAGCAGCCCGCCGTCTGCGCGGTGCGCGAGGTGTTCGAGGAGACGGCCGTCGAGTGCGTCGCGGAACGCGTCGTCATGGTCCAGGCCGGGGAACCGGTCCGCTATCCCAACGGCGACGCCTGCCAGTTCATGGACATCACCCTGAAGTGCCGGGCCGTCGGCGGGGAGGCGGCCGTGAACGACGACGAGTCGCTGGAGGTCGGCTGGTTCGAGCTGGACGCGCTGCCCGAGCTGAGCGATCACCAGCTGTTCCGGATCAAGCAGACCCTGGCGGATGCACCGACATGGTTCGACACTACGAGTTCTGACTGAACTATGTGGGCTGCCCATATGTGGTCGGGCAGGGGCGCTGTCTAGGCTCGCCCCATGACCGTGCCCAACGCCCTCCCGAGCCCCCACACCGGCCTCCTCGACCTCAGCGGCCGGACCGCCCTCGTCACCGGTGCCGCCGGCGGCATCGGCAGCGCCTGCACCCTGCGGCTCGCGGCAGCCGGGGCGAAGGTCAGAGCCGTCGACGTGGACGCCACGGGACTGGCGGCCCTCACCGAACGGGCACGGGACCTCGCGGGCACCGTCGAGCCGCACGAACTCGACCTCACCGACCTGGACGCCGCCGAGCACGCCGCCGCCGGCACGGACATCCTGGTGAACAACGCGGGGCTCCAACTGGTGCGCCCCATCGAGGAGTTCCCGCCCGACGTCTTCCACACGGTGCTCACGGTGATGCTGGAAGCGCCCTTCCGGCTCATCCGCGGCGCCCTGCCCCACATGTACGGCCAGGGCTGGGGCCGGATCGTCAATGTGTCCTCCGTCCACGGACTGCGCGCCTCCGCCTTCAAGTCCGCGTATGTGGCCGCCAAGCACGGTCTGGAGGGACTCTCCAAGACCGCCGCCCTCGAAGGCGCACCCCATGGCGTCACCTCGAACTGTGTGAACCCCGGCTATGTGCGCACCCCACTCGTCGAACGCCAGCTCACCGACCAGGCACAGGCCCACGGCATTCCCGAGGAGCGCGTGCTGAGCGAGATCCTCCTCCAGGACAGCGCGGTCAAACGGCTCATCGAACCCGATGAGGTCGCCGAGGCCGTGGCCTATCTGTGCGGCCCGCACGCGTCCTTCGTCACCGGCACCTCGCTGGTGCTGGACGGCGGCTGGACCGCGCACTGAAGCACCCGGTGCGCGGGCGACATCGAGTTATCCACAGGCCTGACCAGCCGGACCGGCGATGGGGAATCCTGTGACCATGTCCAGCGATCACGTGCAGTCCGCCGAGCGCTCCGCCACCGCCACCGGTGCCGCAGCGCGACCGAGCAGTGCCGAGGCGCCGTTCCTGGAGCTGCTCGCCCGAGGCACCTCCGCCGACGCCTACGAGCAACCCGTGCTGCTCGCCCGCGCCGAGGGAAGAGCGGCCGGGCTGATCGCGGGGCTCGAGCACGCCAAGTCCCTCGCGCTGCGCGTGCGCTCGGAGCTGGAGGGACGCCGACGGCGCGAGGCCGAGCTGTCCGCGCTCTTCGAGACGGCCCACGACCTCGCGGGACTGCGCGACCTGGACGCCGTACTGCGGGCGATCGTCCAGCGCGCCCGCTCGCTGCTCGGCACCGACGTCGCCTACCTCAGCCTCAACGACCCGGCCAGGGGCGACACATACATGCGGGTGACCGAGGGGTCGGTCGCGGCCCGCTTCCAGCAGCTGCGGCTGGGCATGGGGGAGGGGCTCGGCGGACTCGTGGCCCAGACGGCACGGCCGTACGTCACCGACGACTACTTCAAGGACGAACGCTTCCAGCACACCGCCACCATCGACTCCGGTGTACGGGACGAAGGGCTGGTGGCGATCCTCGGTGTGCCGCTGATGCTCGGGCACCGGGTGATCGGGGTGCTGTTCGCGGCGGACCGGCGGGCGCGGGTCTTCGAGCGGGAGCAGATCGCACTGCTCGGCTCCTTCGCGGCCCTCGCCGCGGCCGCCATCGACACCGCGAACCTGCTCACGGAGACCCGTTCCGCCCTCGCCGACCTGGAGCGCGCCAACGAGATCATCCAGGACCGCAGCGGAGTTATCGAGCGCGCCTCCGACATCCACGACCGGCTCGCCGAACTTGTCCTGCGCGGCGGCGGGGTCCACGATGTCGCCGCCGCGGTCTCCCAAGTCCTCGACGGGGTAGTGGAGTTCACGGAGATCGACGCCGCGCCCACGAAGACACTGGAGGCGTCGCGCGCCGAGGGGCACGCGGTGCGGCACCGGGAGGACTGGGTGGCCGCCGTGTCGGCCGGCGGCGAGCTGCTCGGCGCGCTCGTGCTGCGTGGCCGCCCCGGTCTCGACCCCGTCGACCAGCGCACCCTGGAGCGCGCGGCCATGGTCACCTCTCTGCTGCTGCTCGCCCGGAGGTCGGCCGCCGAGGCCGAACAGCGGGTCAGGGGAGAGCTGTTGGACGACCTGCTCGATGCCCGCGACCGTGACCCGCGCCTGCTGCGCGAGCGCGCGGCCCGGCTGCACTCCGACCTGGACACCACTCATGTCGTCCTCGCCGCCCGGCTCGACGGCCCGGCGGCCGACGCCGACGAGGAGGCCGCCGCGCGCAGACGCCTGTGGTCCGCCGCCTCGCATCTCGCCGGGACCCGGCAGGGACTGGCCGCCGCGCGCGACGGCGGCACCGTCCTCCTGCTGCCCCTCGACCCCGGCGACACCGCCACCGACCTGGCCCGCCGTACCGCCGCCCAACTGGCAGCGGCGATCCACGAAGAGGTCACCGTCGGTGCGTCCGCCCCCGTCGAGAAAGCCGCCGTCCAGCCCGCTGTCCTCGTCGCCGCCTACGAGGAGGGCCGCCGTTGCCTCGACGTCCTGCGCCTGCTCGGGCGTACCGGAGACGGAGCCGCCGCCGAGGACTTCGGCTTCCTCGGACTGCTCCTCGCCGGGGAGCGGGACATCGACGGCTTCGTGGAGCGGACCATCGGGCAGGTCGTCCGGTACGACGAGCGGCGCGGTACGGATCTGCTGCGCACGCTGGACGCCTACTTCGCCTGCGGGATGAGCCCGGCCCGGACCAAGGACGACCTGCACGTCCACGTGAACACCGTCGCCCAGCGGCTGGAGCGGGTGGGCCGGCTCCTGGGCGAGGACTGGCAGGAACCGGCCCGGGTGTTGGAGATTCAACTCGCGCTGAGGCTAAGGCGATTGGCGGCTCCGGTGCGGCGGTGATCCGGGGGCGTGGAGGCTGGCCAGGCTATTGACGGCGGCGGGGCTACTGCTCCGCGGGAGCTTCGGGTGCGGGGGTTCGGCTGCGGAGGAGGGTGACGAGGGCCAGGAGCGCGGAGCACAGGGCGGCCGTGCCGCAGACGACGAAGCCGATCGAGTAGCCGAGGCCGAGGGCGTCCAGGGCGAGTGGATGGAGGTCGGCCAGTTTCGGTGAGGCCGCCGAGGCGCCGTTCACCGCGAGGGGGCCGCCCTCTTCCAGTACGGCCGTGCCCGCGCCCTTCAGCGCCTGCGGCAGGGCGGAGCCATGCAGGGAGGCGGAGAAGCTGTCGGCCGCGTGGCTCAGGGCGACGGCGCCGATCACGGCGGGGCCGAGGGTGAAGCCGAAGTCCCGGAGCAGGTTGGTGGTGGCGCTCGCCATGCCGGCGAGATGGGTCGGCACGGTGTTGACGGCTGTCGCCGTGATCGACGAGACGGTGACGGAGAAGCCCAGGCCGACGAGGCCGAGCGGCAGGATGAGGGAGGTGAAGGCGGTGTCGGTGATCGGCAGGGTGGCCGCCCAGTAGTCGCCTGCGGCCATCAGCAGCAGCCCTGTGCCCAGCAGCAGACCCGGGGTGACGGTGCGCAGGAGTCGCTCCGTGAGCGGCAGCATCACCAGGGTGATGCCGTTGAGTAGGACGAAGGCCAGGCCCGTGCGCATCGGCGCCTGGTCCTGGACCGGGCCGAGCCGGATGCTGACGGAGTAGGCGGTACCGAGGAAGGCGAACATGCCGACCACGGCCACGATCGAGGCCACCGCGAAGGCGCGGTTGCGGAACAGGTCCAGACGCAGGAGCGGGGACTTGGCGCGCTTCTCGGCCAGGACGAAGGCAGCGAGGAACACGGCCGCCAGGACGAACGCGATGACGATCGAGGGGGAGGCCCAGCCGTCCGTCGGGCCCTGGATGATGGCGTACAGCAGGGCGAACAGGCCGAGACCGATGGTCAGTTGGCCCGCGAGGTCGAGTGAACGGCCTTCGGGCGCGCTGGAGTTGGTGGCGAACAGGGCGCTGACGGCGGCGCTCGCGGCGGCGATGACGGTGACCACGACGAACGACCAGCGCCAGGAGCCGTAGGTGGCGGTGACGCCCCCGAGCAGCGGGGCGAGGAATCCGCCGGTGGAGAGGAGAGCGGCCCACATCGCGATGACCCGGGCGCGTTGTGCGGGGGAGGTGGTGCCGGCGGCCAGGATCGCCAGCGAGGTCGGGAACAGGGCGGCGGCGCCGAGGCCCGCCAGGGCCTGCCCGGTCCAGAGTTGATGGACGCCGGAGGAGGTGGCGCTGACCAGCTCGCCCACGGCCAGCAGCGTGGCGCCGCCGACCAGCAGCCGCTTGCGGCCGAAGAGGTCGCCGAGCAGCCCGAAGGTCAGCTCAAGGACCGCGACCGGGAGCAGGAACGCGTCGGAGATCCAGGTAAGTTGGGACCCGACCGGGTGCAGGTCGGACTGGAACAGGCCGTTGAGGGTGGCCGGGATCGCCAGGCCTATCTGAGCCAGGCAGACGGCGAGGAGACCGGCGACCAGGGTGCCGGTGGTCAGACCAGGGCCGGTGGCGGTCCTGGTGGAGGGTTCGGTCGTCATGGACACGGGGACTCCTGGGGCGCGCGGGGTGCGTACGGGGAGGGCGCTTTGAGGTGGGCGCGTGGCGGTGTGGTGGATGGGCTGGTTGCGGTGCTCTGAGGTCAGCGGGTGTCGGTAAGGCCGTTCGCCCGGTGGGCCGGGGCTTCGGGTCAACGGGTGTCGGTAGGACCGGTGGTCCGGTGCGTCGGGGAAGCGGGTGTCGCTACACCGGCCGGCCCGGTGGGTCGGGATGAGCGGGTGGCTGTCAGGCGGCTGGGCCGGTGGTTCGGGGCTTCAGGGCTTCGGGAGCAGTGGGTACTGGTACGGCGGCGCAGCCGGTGGTCCGGGGCTCCGGATCAGCGGGAACCGGTCAGACGGCTGGGCCGGTAGTCGGTGAAGGCGGCTCCGTCGAGGCCCAAGTCGTCGGCGCTGCGCTGGAGTTGGGTGGCCGTGGCGGCGTTGTCCCAGTGGTGGGTGTCCAGGCGGTGTTCCACGGCGTGCAGGCCGGCGACGACTTCGGCGGTGGTGAAGTTGCAGTGGCTCTGGCGGGC
This sequence comes from Streptomyces sp. NPDC096013, assembly GCF_044763565.1. NCBI lineage: Bacteria > Bacillati > Actinomycetota > Actinomycetes > Kitasatosporales > Streptomycetaceae > Streptomyces > Streptomyces sp. NPDC096013. Next base: position 352,395 of record NZ_JBIWGK010000008.1, read on the forward strand.
GACGTAGGCCTGGCGCAGGAGGGCGGAGTCGCCGGCCGCGCGTACCCGTGCGGCGAGGGCCGATTCCTGTTCCACGGGGACCAGTTGGTCGGCGGTGGTGTGGAGGTCGAGGAGCGGCACGGAGAGGCCCTGGCCGGCGGTTGAGGTCCGCTTCAGATGGGCTACGGCGGCGGGGTCGGCGGTGATGTCCGCGCCACGGGTGAGCCGGTTCAGGTCGGTGCGCAGGTCGAGGCCCGCGTCTCGGTAGAGGGACTCCACCTGCTTGGCGTGGGCGGACCTGCGCAGCAGACCGGCGTAGTCGACGCCCTTGTTCCAGGACGTGTTGCCGCCCGCGGACTGTTCCACCGACCAGCGTGCCGGGACGATGAATGACAGCAGGCCCTGGGCGAGCCAGGCGTACTGCTGTGCCTCCTGGCCCGCGAAGTCGCCGCGGGCGGGCGGCTGTTGGCCCGGAGCCCAGTCGGCCAGGTTGAGGTAGGCGGCGGCCAGGGCGATCCGGGCGCGGCCCGCCGAGGTCTGCTGCGCTGCCTCCACGGCCTTCGTGAGTCGGCCGGCGAGGGCGGCGGCGTCGGTCTGGTTGTCGAAGTTCACCAGGTCGTCGGCGTCGGCGGGGTCGAAGAACGTGGCCAGGGTGTACTCGGCGTCCAGCTGGTAGTTGTCCAGGTCGACCCCGCCCGCCACCAGGCCGCACAGGCCGAGCGCGCCGTCGACGCGGCCCGCGCCGTCGCGGGCGATCTGGGCGTTGACGAGTCCGCCCATGGACTGGCCCACCGAGATGACGCGGGTGGGGGCGCCGACCTGGCCGCGGAAGGCGCTGAGCGTGGCGAACTGGTCGCGCTCGGCCGAATCCAGTGCCCACATCGAGCCGTGGGGGTCGTAGGAGGAACCGGCGAGGGCGTAACCGGCGGCCAGCAGGGCCTGCTTCGCGGCCGGGGACGGCGAGTCGGCGGCGTTGGTCGGACCGAAGCCGTGGCTGAACAGCAGCAGGGTGCCGTTCCACTGCTCGGGTGTGTCCGCGATCCAGGTGGCGCCGTCGGTCAGCGTGCCGGTGTAGTGGCCGCCCGCGGTGGTGGCGTGGGCGCCGGTCACCGGACCGAGCAGGGCGGTCGCGAGGGCGGTCGCGCAGGCGGCGGCGAGGGTCGAGAGACGGGGTCGGGACATGACGGCGGCTCCGCGAGTCGAGTGGACCGAGTGGGGGCGCGTGCTGAACGAGTGGGTGCGTGGGTGAGCTGCACGAGCGGTGCGAATGTAGGGCTCGTTTTTAACCGCCGTCAATAGAGTGACCAATAATGAGGCGGACGGGTGCGGGTGAGGGCGTGCGGGGACCCGCCGCTGACGCAAGGCGTCGATGGTCGGGTGCGCGGCGTGGGGGTCGTAAGGGTCCTGCGCGGATCAGTCCAGGGTCAGGGTGTCCAGCAGGCGTCCGGCCGCGCGGGCCGCCGGGCGCTCCCAGCGGCTGGCCAGGCCGCGGAAGACGGTCTCCGCCTGGGCGGCGGGCCAGTCGCCGGGGAGGTGTTCGGCGGGCAGGTGCGGGTCCCGTCGAACCAGGTCCAACCAGTCGGTGTGCAGCAGGAGTTGACCCGCGAGGTCGTCGCCCGAGGTCGCCGCGGGAAGGGGGTCGGTTCGGTCCCAGCGGTCCAGGAACGCCCGGTACCGCGCGCCGATGGCCGGTACGTCGAACGCCTGCTCCAGCACCTCGCGTACGTCGGTCGGTGACTCGACCTCCGCCCGGAACACCCGCAGGTACGGTTCCAGGCCGAGCCCCGCCACCATCTCGCGGACGTCGACGGGTGCCGGGGCCACCCAGAGGCCGTTCTGCAGAAGGCCGAAGCCCGCCCAGATCAGGCGTGAGCGCAGGTCGTGCCGTTCACGGCTCCACGCCTCGGGCAGGGAGAAGCCGACCATCGTCCAGCGGCCGTCCCAGTCCCGGTTCACCGCGCCGGTGCGCCAGATGCGGTCCTTGCCGTCCGTCAGTACCTGTACGGCGTGCGGTGTCAGGGCGAAGTACATTTTCCGGCCCTGGCGGCGGCGCTCCAGCAGATCGCGTTTGACCATGCGGTTCAGGGTGGTTCGTACGGCTTCCTCGGTGCTCCCGACCCTTCCGAGAGCGGCGATCACGCTGCCCGAGGACACGGCGACGGGCCGCCCCAGCACATGGACGCCGAAGAAGGTCAGCATCAGGGACTGGGTACGCGGCTCGGGACCGCTCTCGGCGGCGGGTCCGGCGGCGACGTCGACAGTGGTCACGGGCACAGCGTAGGCCCGGGGCGGGCGTGTGGTGCCGATGTTTCGTGAACTGTGTCAATCATGTGATGGCAATCGGGAATCTGGCGAATGATGCCACCACTGCTCCGCCAGCCCGCCAGCCCGCCAGCCCGCCAGCCCGCCAGCCCGCCAGCCTGCCAGCCTGCCAGCCTGCCAGCCTGCCAGCCTGCCAGCCCGCCAGCCCGCCAGCCCGCCAGCCTTCTGGTTCCCGCTGGCCCGGCGCTGCTCAGAAAGCGAACGCCTCCGTCAGCCGCAGCGTGTAGCCGTCCTCTTCCATCAGGACGACCGTGACGCCGAACGGGGAGGGGTGGTCCAGTTCGAGGGGCGTGAAGGAGTAGTCGACCGCAGCCTGGACGGGCGCAGGGAGGGTGCCGCCGGGCTGGGGAGCCGAGGCCGGTTGCCAGAGGGGTTCGGCCGACGACGCGTCCTCGGTGTAGGGGAACTGGTGGAGCGTGTGGCCGTCCTTCGTGGCGTGCACCATGTTGAGGCAGGGCGACGGGCCGTCGGCGGGCAGTTCGCAGGCGGTGGCGACGTCGTGGGTCTCCCAGGCGAGGACGATCTCGTCGGCGCTCGCCGCTGCCGCGATGTTGGAGAGCGACGCGATCGCGGTGAGCGCGTCCTCGGCGTTCTTCGCGGGGCGCTGCCAGATCAGGCCGACCAACTGGCCGCGTACCAGCGGCATGATGACCGGGCGGGGTACGGCGCCCTCGCTGAGACCCGCGACGTACGCGCTCTTCATCGACTCCGTCAGCGCGTCGAACGTACGCGTGTCCATGAACTCCCCATCCGCAGCGGCTGTGTGGGGGTCCATTCTGCCCTCGGCGCGGAGTGCCGGAAGCCGCCCTTGGGCGTGAAAGAGGCCCCGGCTGGACGGGGGAGACCAGCCGGGGCCGTAAGTGGTGACAGCGGAGGGCGGTCGCCTCTCGGCGAGTGGCTCCATGGGGCTTCAGCCGAACGATCGTCCCCATGGGCTATAGGTGAGGCCCGGGGACACTGTCCCCTCCGCAGCCACGTAAGCAAGAACGGGCGACCGCCGCCCATTGTTCCCACCGACATCCGCCCGACGGGTGTGAGCTGCGGAACACTCGCTGCCGGAACCTCCCTGCGGAACAACCGCCGTGCCGGAGACCCCCGAGTCGCCCCCCACAGACCACCCCTCACAGAACACCCCGCCCAGAACCCCCGTACGCACCACCTCAGTCGACGTACTCCGCGACCAGGCTCGCGAATTCGTCCGGTGAGGCGAGTCGGACCCCGAGGCTCTCCGCCTTGGCCCGTTTCGACCCCGCGTTCTCCCCGGCCACGACCAGCGTCGTCTTCTTGGAGACGCTCGACGAGGAACGACCACCCGCGCGCTCGATGAGTTCGTTCATCTGGTTGCGGCTGAGCTTCTCCAGGGGGCCGGTCATCGCGCCGGTGACGACCACGGTCATCCCGGCCAGCGGTCCGGCGTCGGTCGGGTCGGCGGCCTCCGGGGCCTCGGCTGCGGCGTCGTCCGTCGTGGGCGCGGGCGGGGTCGCGCCCGGCTCGGTCATGTTGACGCCGGCGGCGGCGAGTTTGTCGATGAGCGGGGCGAGGTCGGCCAGCTCGGCGACGATCGAGGGGGCCTTCTCCGTGCCGATGCCGTCGACCCGCTGCATCGCCTCCGCGTCGGCGGCGCGGAGGGTGTCCATGGTCGCGAAGTACCGGGCGATACGGCGGGACATGGAGCGCCCGGTGCCGCGCACCCCGAGCGCGCACAGCACCCGGGAGAGCGGCTGGCCCTTGGCCGCGGTGATCGCGGCGAGGAGGTTGTCGGTGCTGGTCTCGCCCATCCTCTCCAGGCCCAGGAGCTGTTCACGGGTGAGGGCGAACAGGTCGGCGAGATCGCTGACCAGTCCGGCGTCGACGAGCTGGACGACGCGGGTGTGGCCCAGGCCCTCGATGTCGAGCTGGTCGCGGCCGGCGGCGTAGGACAGAGCGGCGACCAGGTGGCAGTTGCGGCCCTGTTCGCAGCGCCAGCGCAGTTCGCTGGTGTCGATGCCGGAGCCGCAGCGTGGGCACACCTCGGGGAACACGATGGGCTGTTCCTCGCCGGTGCGCAGATGCGCGACCGGGGCCTCGATGCGGGGGATCACGTCACCGGCGCGATGGACCATGACGTGGTCGCCCAGGCGCAGGTCGCGGCGGGTGATGTCACCGGGGTTGTGGAGCGTGGCGTAGGTGATGGTGGCACCGTCGATCTCGACCGGCTCCAGGACGGCGCGCGGGGCGATGATGCCGGTGCGGCCCACGTTCCACTCGACCTCCAGCAGCCGGGTGATCTTCTCCACGGCGGGCAGTTTGTACGCGATGGCCCAGCGCGGGGCCCGCGACCCCGACCCGGCGGCCTGCTGGTCGGCGGCGAGGTCGGCCTTGATGACGATCCCGTCGATCCCGAACGGCAGTTGGGCCCGCAGCGCGGCGATCTCCTGGACCCGGGTCAGCACCTGCTCGACCGTGTCGGCGGTGATGCCGGGCACGTCGGTGGTGGCGGTGGTGTTGACGCCGTAGGCGGCGGCCTGGGTCATGAGGTCGCTGTGGGCGCTCTCGACCAGCCGCGCCGCGAGTGCGGGCTCGGTGTCGGGTAGGGGCAGCAGGCCGTAGCCGAAGAACGTCATCGGCACCGTGTAGGCGCGCTCCTTGGCGCGCAGGGTGCCCGCGGAGGCGCCGCGCGGGTTGGCGAAGGGCTGGCCGCCGTGTGCGGTGCGGACCTCGTTGCCGTGCTCGAACTGGGCCGTGGTCATGAGGACTTCGCCGCGCACCTCCACCGTGACCGGCTCTGCCAGCTCCTGCGGCAGGCCCTCGATGGTGCCGATCGCGTGGCTGACGTCCTCCCCGGCCGTGCCGTCGCCGCGCGTGACGAGGCGGGTGAGGCGGCCCCGGGTGTAGCGGGCGGCGATCGCGAGGCCGTCGAGTTTCGGCTCCACACTGAACCGCGTGACCTCGTGGTCGATTCTTCGGGCCAGCGAGGCGGTCCAGGTGGTGAACTCCTCCGGCGAGAACACGTTGTCCAGGCTCAGCATCGCGACCGTGTGCGGGACGTCGCCCTCGACCGCGCCACCGGCGACCTTCCCGGTGGGGGAGTCGGGCAGCACCTGCTCGGGATGCTCGGTCTCCCACGCGGCGATGCCGCGCACCAGCCGGTCGTAGGAGTCGTCGTCCAGGGCGGAGGAACCGCTGGCGTAGTAGGCGGCCGACGCCTTCACCGCGTCCTCGACCGCCTGCGCGTAGGCGGCGGCATCCACGATCACAGCTGCAGGAGTTGTCATGACTCACATCCTGCCTGCCACCACTGACAACGCGCCTGACGTGCGACTTTCCGCCCCCGCCGACCCGTCCTCGAAGCCCGGAGAACGTTTCCTGCGGGGCGTACGAGTCGGCGGCGAAGTCGACGTCCGCCTGGAGGCGCTCATTCGGTCACCTCTCCTCGCCCGTCGGGTCGCCCTGCCGTGCCGTCCCGTCCCTGCCCCGCTATGTCACCCCGCGGGGTTCATCCCACTTGCATCGCTCCGTTTGTTGCTCGACTCATAAAGTTGTCTCGTTGCACTTTCGCATCCAGTCTGCTTTTGTGGAGTCGGAAGGGTCACCGGGAGCGGAGCCGCGCCCCGGCCTGTCACCCCCGTCTCCCTTGTCCTCCCAGTTGTCCTCCCGCTTCCTGAATTGAGGTGGTCAGCCATGTCTGTCCCCCCTTCCGCAGCCGCCCCGGGCGCGACCGATCCGCGGGTTCGCTGGACGTTGCTCGGCGTGATGCTCGCGATGCTGCTGGCGATGCTCGACAACAACGTGGTGGGTACCGCGATGCCGACGATCGTCCGCGACCTCGGGGGCCTCGCCCACATCTCCTGGGTGGTGACCGCGTACGCCCTCACCACCGCCATCTCCACCCCGATCTGGGGCAAGTCCGGCGACCTGTACGGACGCAAGCGCCTCTTCCTCGCCTCGATCGTGGTGTTCCTCGTCGCGTCGGCGCTGGCCGGAACGGCCCAGTCCATGGGGCAGTTGATCGGTTTCCGGGCCCTCCAGGGCGTGGGCGCCGGTGGGCTCGGTGCCGGGGCCTTCGCCCTGATCGCCTCTCTGGTCCCGCCGCGCGAACGCGGCCGATACCAGGGCATGACCGCCACCCTCATGGCCATCGGCACCGTCGGCGGCCCGCTGCTCGGCGGTGTGATCACCGGTCATCTGGGCTGGCGTTGGGCCTTCTACGTCAACATTCCGCTCGGCCTGGTCGCCCTGGTCTGGGTGCAGGTGATGCTGCACCTGCCCGCGACCCGGGTCCGGGCCCGCGTCGACCTGGCAGGCATCGCGTTGATGACCGTGGCCATCGGTTCCCTTGTCCTGGCGGCGACTTGGGCGGGAACCACCTACGCCTGGGGCTCCTGGCAGGTGCTGGCGGCCTTCGCGGTGTTCTTCGCCGCGACGGCCGCGTTCATCGCCGTCCAACGCCGGGCGCCCGAACCGGTGTTGCCCCCGCGCGTCTTCACCGAGCAGCGCAACTTCCCGCTCGCCATGGGGCTGTTGCTCGTGGCCGGTGTGGTGATGTTCGGCTGCTCCCTGTACATGCCGCTGTTCCAGCAGACCGTGCAGGGCGCCTCGGCCACCAACTCCGGTCTGTTGTTGCTGCCGTTGATGATCCCGGTGGCGCTGGTGGCCACCGTCGCCGGCAAGGTCATGTCCGCCACCGGCCGGTACAAGATCTTCCCCGTCACCGGCACGGCCTGCCTGACCGCCGGGGCCGCGCTGCTGGCCACGATGGACACGTCGACTCCACGCGTGCTGACCAGCGTCTACCTGGTCCTCGTCGGGATCGGGCTGGGCTTCACGCTCCAGATGTCGACCACCATCGCGCAGAACAGCGTCGAGATGCGGGACATGGGCGCGGCCTCCGCCGCCACCAACCTCGCCCGCACGCTGGGCGGTTCACTCGGCGTCGCCGTCTTCGGCTCCCTGCTCACGGCCGCCACCGGGCACGCCCCGACCGGCGAGAGCGGCTCCACGGCCACCGCCTACCGGCATGCCGTGGCCACCGGTACCAGCCACATCTTCCTCACCATGGCCATCGTCTGCGCCGTGGGCTTCCTGATCGCGCTGGCCGTCAAGGAAGTTCCCCTGCGCGGGAAGTCCGCGACGGTTCCGGCGCAGGGCGTAACCGCGGCCGCGGCGGCCGACAACTGACCTGTGGCAGCGGCTGGTTGGCGTAGCAAGCCGCCAACTTGCCAGCTGTGAAGGGTGACCGACCAGTACCCGACCACCACCACGCCGGCCACCGCGCTCACGCGGCGACGCCGAACACCCCGACGCCGGACACCCCTAAGCCACGCACTCCCCCACCACACCCAAGGAGAACCACCATGAACAGCACCTCCACCCCTACCCCTATCGCCGTCATCGGCGCCGGCCCCGGCGGCCTCACCTGCGCCCGCGTCCTCCAACTCCACGGCATCGACGTCACCGTCTACGACGCGGACGCCTCCGCGACCGCACGTGATCAGGGCGGCACCCTCGACATGCAGCCCGACACCGGCCAACACGCCCTGCGGGCAGCCGAGTTGTGGGAAGAGTTCGCGAACCTTGCCCGGCCCGAGGGCGAGCAGATGCGGCTGGTCGCCCGGGACGGCGGGATCGTGTTCGACAGCGCACCGCCGGAGGACGGCCGGGGCAACCCCGAGATCGACCGCGGTCAGTTGCGCGCGATGCTGCTCAACTCCCTTGCCCCGCACACCATCCGCTGGGGGCACAAGCTGGAGCGCGCGGAATCGATCGGCGACGGCCGGCACCGTCTCCACTTCGCCCACGGCGACAGCGTCGAGGCCGACCTCGTCATCGGTGCCGACGGCGCCTGGTCCCGGGTGCGGCGGCTGCTGTCCGAGGCCGTGCCCGTCTACACCGGCGTGACGTTTGTCGAGACCGGCCTTGAGGACGCCGACGCCCGCCATCCGGAACTCGCCGAACTCGCGGGCAACGGCACGATGATGGCCCTCGACGACAACCTCGGAATCGTCGCGCAGCGCAACAGCGGCGGCCACATCCGGGTCTACGCCGGGATGCGCGTCCCCGAGGACTGGCATGCCCTGACCGGCGTCGACCTCGCAGACGCCGTCGCCGTACGCGAAGCACTGCTGGCCCGTTTCGCCGGCTGGAGCCCGGCGTTGCGCCGCTTCCTCACCGACACGGACTCCGGGTACGTCAACCGTCCCCTGTACGCCCTCCCGGTCCCGCACACCTGGGAGCACACCCCCGGTGTCACCCTGCTCGGCGACGCGGCGCACCTGATGTCCCCGTTCTCCGGCATGGGTGCCAACCTCGCCATGCGTGACGGCGCGGACCTCGCCCGGGCCCTCGCCGACCACCACGGCGTCGACGAGGCGGTCACCGCGTACGAGAAGATCCTGCTGCCCCGCTCCGTCGAGGCGGCGGAGGGCGCCGCCGAGGGGATCGCCAGTGCCTTCGCGCCCGACAGCGCCGAACAGGCCCGCGCCCATATGACGAGCCATCACTGACCTGACCTGACCCGTGCCCGCACGGCTGGGACCTGCGGGCTGAGTGTGACCCATGCGTCCGGTGAGTAGTGGCTGTCTGTTACCTCTACTATGTCGGGGTCCGGTCCGGGTGTGTCGTCCGAGGACTGGTGTCGCACCCCGATCGGCCAACGGGGTTGGAGCCAAGCCGAGTTGACCTCACGGTGGATCTGGTGACTGTCGGTTCCACTCAAGGAGGACATGTCCCGTGCTTGCGCTCGATGGCTCCGACCCATCGCACATAGGCCGCTACCGTCTGGTCGGCAGACTCGGCGAGGGCGGTATGGGGAGGGTGTACCTCGCGCGGTCGCCGGGTGGCCGTCCCGCCGCCGTCAAGGTGATCAACGATCACCTCCGCCACGACGAACACGCGCTCAGCAGGTTCCGCCGCGAGGTGGAGACCCTGGCCACGGTCCGCAGCGCGTACACCGCGTCGCTGATCGACGCGGAGCTGGACACACCGCCGTACTGGCTCGCCACCGAGTACGTGCCGGGGCCGACGCTGCACGCCGCGGTCGTGACCCATGGACCGCTCCCCGCCGACCTGGCCCGGGTCATGCTGGCCGCGCTGGCCGAGGGCCTGGACGCCATCCACGTCCGGGGCGTGTGGCACCGGGACCTCAAGCCGCTCAACGTCATCCTCTCCGCCACCGGCCCGCAGCTGATCGACTTCGGCATCGCCAAGGACACCGGCGCCTCCAACCTCACCCAGGTCGGCGGCGCGATGGGCAGTCCCGGGTACATCGCCCCCGAGACGATCACGGGCGGTGAGACCGGTCCGGGTGCGGACGTGTTCGCCCTCGGGGCCACCCTGGCGTTCGCCGTGACGGGCCGACCGCCGTACGGGGACGGGCCGTTCGCGGCCGTGACCTACCGTTCGGTGCACGGCGAGATCGACCTCCAGGGCGTGGACCCGGGCGTCGCCGAGCTGATCGCGGCCTGTGTGCAGAGCGATCCCGCCCTGCGGCCCACTCCCCACCGCATCGTCGAACTCTGCCGGGCCGAGGCCGACCTGGTCCACCACCCCGCCTACCAACGGGCCCTGGCCGTAGGCTCGTTGGCGGACCGGGAGCGTGCAGCGACCGTCGTCGACAGCTCCGGCGCCATGCCCGCCGTCGCCTCGGACGCGGTGACGGCCTTCGCTCCGCACACCGCTGCCGGCGCCCGCGAGGGCCACGGCGTCACCCTGCTCGCGCCGGACGCGGGAAACCTCACCGCCGCGTGGCCGCACGAGGCAGGCGCCCCGGGTCTGCACCCGGAAACGCGACCGGACGGGGGAGGTGCCCCAAGTGGCCGTCGGTGGCTGTGGGTTGGCGTCGGCGCGGCCTCGCTGGTCGTCGCGGGATCCTCCGCGATCTTCCTGTCCCACGCCTTCGACGACGGCAAGGAAACCGCCTCCCCGCATGTCACCCCGTCCGTCAGCGCGGGCCGCGCCGCCCAGGTGTCGGCCGCCCCGTCCGACAGCGGAGCGACGGCGTCACCGTCTCCCTCCCCCTCGGACACGGGCAGCACGCACCAGCCCGACGCGGTGGTGGTGAAGCCCCCCTTCACGTTCGACGTCGGCAAGGTCATCGAGACCGTACGCTCGAAACTGATCATGCAGCCGGACGGCAACCTCGTGCTCTACGACGCAGCCGGAACGGCGCATTGGGCGAGCCAGACCCAGGGCGAGGGCAACACGGCCGTGTTCCAGGAGGACGGCAACCTCGTGGTCTACGACGCCCGGCAGCAGCCGCTGTGGAGCAGCAACACACAGGGCGCCACCGGCGCCGTGCTCAAGATCCTGGAGAACGGCAACATGGTCATCGCGACCGACGCCCAGGTCCTCTGGCAGACGAACACCGCCGGTTAAGGGCGTGGACGGTGCCGGGCCGACGAGGTGAACTCGGCTGAGAGATCAGCCGAGTCGGCGACGGACCGGCACCGCCCGGATCACCCGCATCACCGCGGTCGTGGTGCGGCGGCGGAAGATCCAACGGCGGTCGGCAGCCCCTGGGCGGCTCCGGAAGATCATGCGAGAGTGGGCGCATGACGGCACCGGAAGCCACGGCCGTGGCAGTGGACGAGGTCGAGAAGGTCACGACGGACGGGCTGCGCTGGCTGATCGGAGCGGCGCGGGAAACCCCCGGAGGCGGCCTCGCCTGGACGACGAGGCCCTCGGACGACGAACTCAACCCCATGCTCTACAGCGGCACCGCCGGGAACATCCCCGTGCTCCTGGAGGCGTGGCGGCACTTCGACGACGACTCCTACGCCGACGCGGCCCTGCGCGCGGGCCGCGCTCTCGCGGACGCCGTCGACGGCATCGACGGCGACTCCCTCTACTTCGGCCGCACCGGAATGGCCCTCGTCCTGCGCACCCTGCACGAGGAACTCGGCGACCCGGCCGCCGGTGCCGCCGCCGACCGTGCGCTGGACCTCGTGCGGTCACGCTTCGACGGAACCCGCTGGGGCGAGCTGTTCGAGCTGATGGGCGGCAACGCGGGGATCGGCCTCGGCGCACTCCTGGCAGGCGACCCCGACCTGGCCGTCCTCGCCGTGGAGCCGTACCTGCGGACGGCGGAGCCGACTCCGGCGGGCGTCCACTGGCCCCACCGCACGGGCGTCGAAGCGCGGCTGCACCACATCTCGCACGGCACACTCGGCATCGTCGTAGGCCTGGCCCGGGTCGGTGCCGCCACCGGCCGTGCGGACCTGGTCGACCTGGCCCTTGCCGGTGCCGCGGACGTCGTGGCACGCGACGAGGCCGGGCCCGAAGGTTTCCTGGTCCGGCACTCCACCCCGCAGTACCGCCCCGATGTCGTCGAGCCGCTCAGCTACGGCTGGTGCCACGGCCCGGCCGGTGACGCCCAGGTCTTCCGGCTGCTGCGGGACATCACGGCCGACCCCGCCTGGTCCGCCCTCGCCGACCGCTGCTGGCACACGGTCACCCACTCCGGCCTGCCCGAGCGGCTGCGCCCCGGCTTCTGGGACAACAACGGCCGCTGCTGCGGCACGGCGGGCGTCCTCGCCCTGGCCTGCGACCGGTTCGCCGAACAGCGGGAACAGGGGGAACAGGGGGAGCCGCAGGACTCGTACGACTTCGCCTGCGTCCTCGCCACGGACCTCGTCACCCGTGCGATCCGTGACGGCGACGGCGCCCGCTGGTCCAACGTCGAACACCGGGCCACCCCGAGCGACCTCGAACCGTGCATGGGGTGGGCGATGGGCAACGCGGGCATCGTCCGCGAGCTACTGCGCTTCGTACGGCTCAGCAGGGGCGGCGATGCCCGCTACGCGTTCGCGTGGCCGGACCAGCCTCAGGTGCGGGCACGGGCCACGCCCCGCAGCAGCTAGGGCCGGTCTGACAATTCCCGTCTGCCGCGCGACGCCATGCACGCACTCTCGCCGCACCGGGCGCGTACCCACGTACAACCAGTACGAGGGTCCACGCCCGGCACGCCGAGAGCACGCACCTGCCGCCGCGCGGCCGCCCTGCGGGCGGCGACGGGAATTGTCAGACAGGCTCTAGCGGATCCGCGCCACTCCCGCGTAGATCCCGCTGCCCTCGGCGGCCGCCTCCGGCGTCGGAGGGTTCCACTCCGTCGCCGTCACCAGGCCCGGCGGCACCAGGTCGAGGCCGGCGAAGAAGCGCTCGACCTCGGGGCGGGTGCGGAAGCCCAGCTTGATGCCACCCTTGGCGTACTCGGCGGTGACCTGCTCGGCGAGTTCCGGGTACAGGTCGGACGCGGCGTGCGACAGGACCAGGTAGCTGCCCGACGGCAGGGTGGCGACGAGGTCGCGGACGATGGCGTGGGCGTCCTGCTCGTCCGGGATGAAGTGCATCAGCGCGATCAGCGACAGGGCGATCGGGCGGCTGAAGTCCAGTATGTGGCGGGCGTGTTCGACGATCCGCTCCGGCTGGCGCACATCGGCCTGGATGTAGTCGGTGACCCCGTCGGCGTGGCTGATCAGCAGCGCCTCGGCGTGCCGCAGGACGATCGGGTCGTTGTCCGTGTAGACGACCTTCGCCGTCGGCACGGTCCGCTGGACGATCTGGTGCAGGTTGGGCTCGGTGGGGATGCCCGTGCCGATGTCCAGGAACTGGTCGATGCCCTGGCCGGCGAGCCAGGTCGCCGCGCGGTGCATGAACTCGCGGTTCTGCCGGGCCGCGTCCCTGGCCTCGGGCGGCAGCTTCTCGCCGACGGCCTCGTCGACCGGGTAGTTGTCCTTGCCGCCGAGCAGCCAGTCGTAGACCCGGGCGGGATGCGCCTTGCCGGTGTCGATCTGAGGTGACGGCTGGGGGTCGGACGTCATGGCAACTCCATCGCGCCGGGTGAACGGATCGGGCCGAACTCCCGATCATCGTACTCGCGCCTGGCGGGTGTTCCGTGCCGGAGAGGAGGTGTTCCCAGGGCCGCGGATCAGGCCGCCGGGCGGCCGTGCAGACCGTCGAAAAGGATGGTCGTCAGGGCGTCGGCCAGTGTCTGCACGGTCAGGTCGCGCTCGGGGCGGTACCACTCCACAAGGGAGTTGACGGTGCCGAACAGCAGCCGGCTCGCGAGATGCGGGTCGATGTCCGCCCGTATACCGCCCTCGGCCGCCGCCCGCGCCATCAACTCGGCCACCCGGTGGTCGAATTCACGGCGCCGGGCCAGCGCCCGCTGCTCCACCTCGCTGTTGCCGTGCAGCCGCAACAGCAGCGTGACGTAGGGCAGTTCGGCCGCGAGCACCTCGACGCTGCGATGCACGACGCGCTTCATGCGGGCGGTCGCCGTGGGGCCCGAACTCCCGTTGCCCGCAGCTCCGTCGACGCCGTCCCGGGGTCCGGCCTCCTCCTCGTCGAGTACGGCGAACAGGGCGTCCAGGGCGCGGTTGACGGCGAGTTCGAGGAGTTCCTCCTTGCCGGACACGTGGTGGTAGATGCTCGACTTGCTGAGGCCCAGCCGCCTGGCCAGTTCCTCCATGCCGGTGCCGTCGTAGCCGCGCTCGTTGAAGACCACGACGGCGACCTCCAGCAGCGAGTCGCGGTCGTAGGCGGGACGGCCGTGACGGCCGGCCGGGCTCTGCACAGGTGTCCTGGTCACTGGGCCATTGTGACAAGGCCGGCGACCGGCGCGGTCACGGATGTCACTGCTCCCGCAGATCCTTGATCCGGCGGATCTTGCCGACCGAGCGCTCCAGGGTCTCCGGATCGACGATCTCGACATCCACGGTCACCCCCACGCCGTCCTTCACGCCCCTGCCGATCGCCGCCGCAGCGGCGGCGCGCTGGTCGGGGCCCGTGCCGGGGCGGGCCTCGGCGCGGACCGTCATGTGGTCCATGCGGCCGCGTCGGCTGAGCTGGATCGTGAAGTGCGGGGCGACGGCCGGGGTGCGGAGCAGGATCTCCTCGATCTGGCTGGGGAAGACGTTCACCCCGCGCAGGATGATCATGTCGTCGCAGCGGCCGGTGATCTTCTCGATACGGCGGAAGGCCGGGCGGGCGGTGCCGGGGAGGAGCCGGGTGAGGTCGCGGGTGCGGTAGCGGATGATCGGCAGCGCCTCCTTGGTGAGGGAGGTGAAGGTCAGCTCGCCGCTGTCGCCGTCGGGCAGCGCCTCGCCGGTGATCGGGTCGACGATCTCCGGCAGGAAGTGGTCCTCCCACACGTGCAGGCCGTCCTTGGTCTCCACGCACTCCTGCGCGACACCGGGGCCGATGACCTCGGACAGGCCGTAGATGTCGACCGCGTGGATGTCCATGCGCTCCTCGATCTCGCGGCGCATCTCCTCCGTCCACGGCTCGGCGCCGAAGATGCCCACCTTGAGGGAGCTGGTGCGCGGGTCGACGCCCTGGCGCTCGAACTCGTCGAGGAGGGTGAGCAGGTAGGACGGGGTGACCATGATGATCTCGGGCTTGAAGTCCTGGATGATCTGCACCTGGCGGGCGGTCATGCCGCCGGACGCGGGGATCACGGTGCAGCCCGCGCGCTCGGCGCCGTAGTGCGCGCCCAGACCGCCGGTGAACAGGCCGTAGCCGTACGAGATGTGGATCTTGTGGCCGGGTCGCCCGCCGGCCGCGCGGATCGAGCGGGCGACGACGTCCGACCACATGGAGAGGTCGTTCTCCGTGTAGCCGACGACGGTGGGGCGGCCGGTGGTGCCGCTGGAGGCGTGCACACGGCGGACCTGGTCCATGGGGACGGCGAACATGCCGAAGGGGTACGTGTCCCGCAGATCGGCCTTGGTGGTGAAGGGGAACCGGGCCAGGTCCTCCAGGGTGCGGCAGTCGGCGGGTGTGACACCGGCCTCGTCGAACTTGGTGCGGTACAGCTCCACGTTGTCGTACGCGTGCCTCAACGTCGCCCGGAGCAGGCCGAGTTGATGCTCGCGCAGCTCCTCGCGGGTCAGCCGCTCGGCGGCGTCCAGCAACCCGTCGGGGAGCGGCTCCCCGAGACGCCGACTCGCGGGCGGCGAAGCAGGTGGGGCCGCCGGGGCTGTCAGGTCGCTGCTCATGGAGACTCCTTCGTCTTCGCGCTGTTGATCATGCGGCTGCGTCCGCGGAACTCCGCGATCACCTGGTCGCCGCGCAGCACGCTCACGTCGTAGATGCCGCTGCGGCCGAACCGGGTGCGCTCCCTCGCGGTCGCCACCAGGACGTCCCCCTCGTGCGCCGGGGCGACGAAGTCGATGTCCGCCGCGGCGGCCACGGTCACCGGGCCGTGGCTGTTGCAGGCACAGGCGAAGGCGCTGTCGGCGAACAGGAACAGATAGCCGCCGTGGGCGGTCCTGTGGCCGTTGACCATGGCCGGAGTCACGGTCATACGGAGCACGGCGGTCCCTTCGCCGTGCTCGACGAGCTCGATGCCGAGAGCCCGGGACGCCTCGTCCGCGGCGAACATCTTCTCCGTCGGACCGGAAGCCGTGTTCATGGCCTGCGTCATCATTCCACCACCTTGTGGACCGACCGAACATTCGGTTAGCGTGCGCCACGGCCAAGTAATCCAGCAACGCCACTGCCTGTCAAGAGGTGGAACGCATGCCCCAGACCAGCTCCGAGCTGTCCTCCGACGAGGTCTATCTGATCGACGGGGCCCGCACCCCGCAGGGCCGCTACGGCGGCGCCCTCGCCTCCGTACGGCCCGACGACCTCGCCGCCCTGGTCGTCGGCGAGGCCGTCCGCCGCGCCGGAATCCCGGCCGAGCAGGTCGACGAGGTGATCCTCGGCGCCGCCAACCAGGCAGGAGAGGACAACCGCGACGTGGCCCGCATGGCCGTCCTGCTCGCCGGACTGCCGCACACCGTGCCCGGCTACACCGTCAACCGGCTCTGCGCCTCCGGCCTGACCGCCGTGGCCTCCGCCGCCCAGGCGATCCGCGCCGGAGAGGCCGACCTCGTCGTCGCGGGCGGCGTGGAGTCCATGACCCGCGCCCCCTGGGTGATGGCCAAGCCCGGCACCCCGTGGGCCAAGCCGGGAGAGGTGCACGACACCTCGCTCGGCTGGCGCTTCACCAATCCGCGCTTCGCCGCCCAGCAGACCCTGTCGATGGGCGAGACCGCCGAGGAGGTCGCCGCGCTCGACGGAATCACCCGCGCCGAGTCCGACGCGTTCGCCCTGCGCAGCCATCAACGGGCCGTCGCCGCCCAGGAGTCGGGCCGCTTCGACCGCGAGATCGTGCCGGTCGCCGTCAAGGACGGCGAGGTCACCCGCGACGAGGGGCCCCGCCCCGGCACCACGCTGGAGAAGCTCGGCTCCCTGCGCACCATCTTCCGCGACGGCGGCATCGTCACCGCCGGTTCCTCCTCACCGCTGTCCGACGGCGCCGCCGCCCTGGTCGTCGCGAGCGGCGCGGCCGTCCGACGCCACGGGCTCACCCCGCGGGCCCGGATCGTCACCGCGGCCTCGGCCGGGGTGCAGCCGCACATCATGGGCCTCGGCCCGGTCCCCGCCACCGAGAAGGCTCTCGACCGCGCCGGTTGGGAGACCGGTGACCTGGACGCCGTAGAACTCAACGAGGCCTTCGCCGCGCAGGCCCTCGCCGTCATGCGCCGACTGAAGCTCGACGAGGAGAAGGTCAACGCCGACGGAGGCGCCATCGCGCTCGGCCATCCCCTCGGATGCTCCGGCGCCCGCATCCTGCTCACCCTGCTGGGCAGGCTGGAGCGCGAGAACGGCAGCCGGGGGCTGGCCACGCTGTGCGTCGGTGTCGGACAGGGCGTCGCGATGCTCGTGGAGCGGGTATGAGCGCCCCCACCGAGACCGGCCCCTACGAGACCCTCCTCGTCGAGGAGCGCGAGGACCGTGTCGTCGTCACCCTCCACCGCCCCGACTCCCGCAACGCCATCAGCGGCCGGATGATCCGCGAACTGCACGCCGTCTGCGAGCAGTTGGAGGAGCACCCCAAGCTGCTGCTGCTCACCGGACACGGCGGTGTCTTCGCGGGCGGGGCCGACATCGCCGAGCTGCTGGCACGCGGCCGGGACGAGGCCCTGCGGGGCATCAACAGCCGCCTCTTCGAGCGTGTGCGCAGGCTGCCGATGCCGACCCTCGCCGCCGTGGACGGCTGGGCGCTCGGCGGCGGCGCGGAACTGTCGTACGCCTGCGACCTCCGGATCGCCGGACCGGACGCCGTCTTCGGCAACCCCGAGCCGGGCCTCGGCATCCTCGCCGCGGCCGGTGCCTGCTGGCGGCTGCCCGAACTGGTGGGGGAGTCCATCGCCAAGCAGGTGCTGCTCGCCGGACGGAACCTCGACGCGACGGCGGCACTCGCGGCCGGGCTGGTCATCGACGTCGTACCGGCGGACAAGCTGCTCGACGAGGCGCACGCGCTGCTCGACCGCATGGCCCGTTCGTCGGCCACGGCCCTGAGGCTCACCAAGCTCGTCGTCGACTCGCCCGGCGCGCACCCGGTCGCCGACGACCTCGCCCAGGCCGTGCTTTTCGAGGGGCAGGACAAGCGGGACCGCATGACGCGCTTCCTGGACAAGAGGGGCCTGGAGAAGAGGAGCAGTCGATCATGAGCCCAACACCCCACTCCGCACCGGCAGTTGTCGGTGTGATCGGCGGCGGCCGGATGGGCGCCGGGATCGCGCAGTCCTTCGCGGTCGCCGGTTCGTCCGTCACCGTCGTGGAGAGCGGCGAGACGGCCTCGGCTGCCGCGTACGACCGGGTCGCCACCGGCCTCAAGCGGGCCGCCGAGCGCGGGCTGCTGAGCGAACCCGCCGAGCAGATCCTCGCCCGCGTCGCCATGGCGGACTCGGTCGGGCAACTGCCCGCCGACGCCGACCTCGTCGTCGAGGCCGTCCCCGAGGACGCCGGGCTCAAGGCCCGCGTGCTGACCGCGGCCGAGCGGGCGGTGGGCGCGACGACCGTGCTCGCCACCAACACCAGCTCCCTGTCGGTCACCGAACTCGCCGCCGCGCTCACCCGTCCCGGCCGCTTCCTCGGCATGCACTTCTTCAACCCGGTGCCCGCCTCGGCCCTGGTCGAGATCGTCGTCGCGCCGTCCACCGAGCCGGCCGCTGTCACCGCCGCCCTCGACTGGACCCACGCACTCGGCAAGAAGGACGTCACCGTCAAGGACTCGCCCGGGTTCGCCAGCAGCCGCCTCGGGCTGGCGCTCGGCCTGGAGGCGATCCGCATGGTCGAGGAGGGCGTCGCCGAGCCGGCGGCCATCGACGACGCGATGAGCCTCGGCTACAAGCACCCCATGGGCCCGCTGCGCCTGACCGACCTGGTCGGCCTCGACGTACGCCTGGCCATCGCCGAGTACCTGCACTCCACCCTCGGCGAGCGCTTCGCCCCGCCTCAGCTCCTGCGCGACAAGGTCGCCCGCGGCGAACTGGGCCGCAAGACGGGACAGGGGTTCTACACATGGGAGTGACCGAGACCTCGTACGGCGTCGGCCACCGACTCGCCGCCGTGCCGGAGCGGGAGGCGGCGGCGCGGATGCGGCCCGGGGCGACGCGGGACCACCGGGCGGTCGTGGCGGCGTTTGCGGCGTGGGCCGAGCCGTCGTCCGAGGGGCGCTGAGCAGCCATTCGCCCGGGAGGTCTTGCCTCGCCGGGGGAAACCCATCAGACTAGGTACCGAACGAATGGTCGGTAGGGAAGTTGGTGTGTCGATGACCAGCACAGGCACGGAGGCGTCAGCCGCCGGCTGGGACGAAACGCGGCTCGCGGAGCAGTTCGACGCCACGATCGCGAAGGACCAGCGGATCGAGCCCCGCGACTGGATGCCCGACGGCTATCGCAAGACCCTGATCCGGCAGATCGCGCAGCACGCGCACTCGGAGATCATCGGGATGCAGCCCGAGGGCGACTGGATCACCCGCGCGCCCTCCCTGCGCCGCAAGGCGATCCTCTTCGCGAAGGTGCAGGACGAGGCCGGACACGGACTGTATCTGTACTCGGCCGCGGAGACCCTGGGCGCGGACCGCGCGGAGCTGACCGACGCGCTGATCGAGGGCCGCCAGAAGTACTCGTCGATCTTCAACTACCCGACGCCGACGTTCGCCGACGTCGGCGTGATCGGCTGGTTCGTGGACGGCGCGGCGATCTGCAACCAGGTGCCGCTGTGCCGTTGCTCGTACGGGCCGTACGCGCGGGCCATGGTGCGGGTCTGCAAGGAGGAGTCCTTCCACCAGCGCCAGGGTTACGAGCTGCTGCTCACGATGACGCGCGGCACGGAAGCCCAGCGGGCCATGGTCCAGGACGCGGTGGACCGTTGGTGGTGGCCGTCTTTGATGATGTTCGGGCCGCCCGACGACGACTCGCCCAACTCGGCGCGCTCCATGGCCTGGAAGATCAAGCGGCACAGCAACGACGAACTGCGTCAGCGCTTCGTCGACATGACGGTCCCGCAGGCGGAGAAGCTCGGAGTCACCCTGCCCGACCCGGAGTTGAGGTGGAACGAGGAGCGGGGCCACCACGACTTCGGCACCCCCGACTGGTCCGAGTTGCAGCGAGTGATCAGCGGCGACGGACCGCGCAACGCCGAGCGGGTCTCCCGCCGCCGGGCCGCCCACGAGGAGGGCGCCTGGGTCCGGGAGGCGGCCACCGCCCACGCGGCCAAGCAGGCCGCTCGTACACAGAAGACCGAAGGAGCGGCGGCATGACGCAGGACTGGCCCCTGTACGAGGTGTTCGTCCGCGGCAAGCGCGGCCTGAACCACGTCCACGTCGGCTCGCTGCACGCCGCCGACGACGCCATGGCTCTCACCCACGCCCGCGACCTCTACACGCGGCGCAACGAGGGCGTGTCGATCTGGGTCGTGCGCTCCGAGCACATCGCGGCCTCGACCCGCGACGAGAAGGACCCCTTCTTCGCGCCGAGCGCCGACAAGGTGTACCGCCACCCCACGTTCTACGACATCCCCGACGACGTCCCCCACATCTAGGAGCAGGGAATGAGTGACGACCACGTCTATCTGTCCCTGGCCGAGGGGCACGACGACAGCGACGCCCGCTGGGCGTTCGGCACCGGCTTCGAGGACCCGCTGCACGGCGTCGACCAGACCGTCCCGGACGGGACCGACGCCGCCCAACTGGCCGCGTTCTGCCTGGCACTTGGCGACGACGCCCTTGTCAGCGCCCAGCGGCTGGCCCAATGGTGCACTGCCGCACCGGAGTTGGAGGAGGAGGTGGCCCTCGCCAACATCGGGCTCGACCTCCTCGGCCAGACCCGCCTGCTCTACGCCCGCGCCGGCCAGGTCGACGGCACCGGACGCGACGAGGACGCCTACGCCTACTTCCGCGACGCCGACGCCTTCCGCAACGTACGGCTGGCCGAACTCCCCAACGGGGACTTCGCGTTCTCCATCACGCGGCTCCTGGTGCTGTCCGCCTGGCGGCTCGCCCTCTTCGAGCGGCTCGCCGGCACCACCTCGGACCCGGTGCTCGCGGCCATCGCCGCCAAGGGCGTCAAGGAGCTGGCGTACCACCGCCAGTACGCCGCCGAATGGGCCGTCCGGCTCGGCGACGGCACCGAGGAGTCGCGGCGGCGGATGCGGGACGCGCTGACCGCCGTGGCCCCGTACGTCGACGAACTCTTCGCGGGAGACGCCGAGTTGAGGACCGAGGTGCTGGGCGTGCTCCGCCAGGTCGCCGACGCCGCCGGGCTCGACCTCCCCGACGCGGCACCGGTCCCCGGACACGGGCGCGACGGCGACCACACCGACCACCTGGCCCCGCTGCTGGCCGAACTCCAGAGCGTGGCCCGCGCCCACCCGGAGGCGACATGGTGACCACCCTGCTCGACGCGCGGCGCGCCCGGGACATCGCCGCACAGGTCCCCGACCCCGAGATGCCCATGCTCACGCTGGCCGACCTCGGCGTCCTGCGCGACGTCGAGGTCGGCGCGGACGGGACGGTCGTAGCGAGCCTCACACCGACGTACTCGGGCTGCCCCGCCATGGCCGAGATGCGTGCCGAGGTCGCCACGCGGCTGCGGGACGCGGGGTACCCGCGCGTGGAGATCCGTACGGTCCTGACCCCGCCCTGGAGCAGCGACTGGATCACCCCGGCCGGCCGCGCCAGGCTCGCCGAACACGGCATCGCACCGCCCGGTGCCGCCCCTCGGGGGCCGGTCCGGCTCACGCTGTCACCGACCCGCCGTACGGTGTCGTGTCCGCGCTGCGGCTCGGCCGACACCGAGGAGACCTCGCGCTTCGCCGCGACCTCCTGCAAAGCCCTGTGGCGGTGCCGCGCCTGCCGCGAGCCGTTCGAGTACCTCAAGGAGATCTGATGGCGAGCCCCCGGCAGCCGCTCGCGGACAGCCCCTCACACCCGCTCGCGGTGAGTGCCCAACTCCCGCCCGTGGAAAGGACGGTGGACCAGTGACCGCCCCGGCCCCCACCACCCCCGCCCGTCCGGCGCGCCGCCGCCCGGTCTTCCACGCCCTGCGGGTCGCCGTCGTCGAGCCGCTGTGCGAGGACGCCGCCGCCATCGGCTTCGACATCCCCGAGCACCTCGCCGAGGAGTTCGCGTACCGGCCCGGCCAGTCGCTCACCCTCCGCCGCGAGGTCGAGGGCCGCGACGAGCGCCGCTCGTACTCCATCTGCTCCCCGGCCGGAGCACACCCGCGCATCGGCGTACGGGTCGTCCCCGGCGGCCTGTTCTCTTCCTGGCTGGTCAACGACGTACGCCCTGGAGACACCGTCGAGGTGATGGCCCCCACCGGCGCCTTCACCCCCGACCTGACCCTCCCCGGCCACCACGTCCTGATCGCCGCGGGCTCCGGCATCACCCCGATGCTCTCCATCGCGGAATCCGTCCTCGCCGCCGACACCCGCTCCCGCGTCACGCTCTTCTACGGCAACCGGCGCAGCGCCACCGTGATGTTCGCCGACGAACTGGCCGACCTGAAGGACCTGTACCCCGGCCGTTTCCAGCTGGCGCACATCCTGTCCCGCGAACCGCGCGAGGCCGAGATCCTCTCCGGGCGCCTCGACGCCGACCGGCTCAGCGCGCTCGTGGACGCCCTCGTCGACGTGGACACCGCCGACCACTGGTGGCTCTGCGGCCCGCACGGCATGGTCCGCGACGCCCAACAGGTCCTCACCGGCCTCGGCGTCCCCGCCGACCGCGTCCACCAGGAGCTGTTCTACGCCGACGACGAGCCCGTCCGGCCGAACCGTCACGTCGACGCGGCCTACGACGGTCCGGTCAGCCAGGTCACCGTCACCCTCGACGGCCGCACCACCAACTCCGCGCTCCCCAGGGACACTTCGATCCTCGACGGCGCCCAGAAGACCCGCCCCGACCTGCCCTTCGCCTGCAAGGGCGGCGTCTGCGGCACCTGCCGCGCGCTGGTCACCGAGGGCACCGCGGACATGCGGCGCAACTACGCCCTCGAACCCGCGGAGGTCGACGCCGGTTACGTCCTGACCTGCCAGACCTTTCCCGTGTCCGACACCCTCGCCGTCGACTACGACAGCTGAGGCAGGGAACCCGCCGAGGAGGCGACGCGGAGCTTCGTCGAAGAGAGCCCGGGCAGGGCCGGGTTCAGGTGATGCGGGTGACGTGAAGCGCGGGCCGGAAGTGAATCCCGGCCCGCGCTTCGTTCATCGGAGTTCAGTCACTGGGTTCAGCCACCGGGTTCAGCCGAGCAGCTTGGCCGCCAGGGTCGCGGCGTTGTAGGAGCCCCAGCCGCTGGTGAAGTCCCAGCCGGTGGCGGCGGAGTAGGCGCCGTTGCTGCCGCTGGTGATGTCGTGGAAGCCGGTGCCGTTCGCCGTGTAGAGCGCGGGGTTGGCGAAGCCGAGGTTGGCCTTGCCGGACGCCGCGGCCTGCTGGTTGTAGAGCGCGCCGAACGCGGCCCACTCGGGCGCGGCGGCGCTGGTGCCGCCGACCGAGGTCCAGGTGCCCTGCGAGTAGATCGAGACGCCGGGGCTGGGGTTGGCGTGCGCGGATACGTCCGGGACCTGGCGGTAGCCGCCACCGGCGCTCTTCTGGACTGCGGTCTGCCAGCTCGGGATCTTGAAGACGGAGGACTTGCCGCCGCCACCGCCGGACCAGGCGACTTCCTTGCTGAACGCGTTGGCGGAGGTGACGGTCAGCTTGGTGCCGCCGACACCGGTGACGTACGGGTCGCTCGCCGGGTAGTCGACGGTGGTGGTGCCGTCGCCCGCGTCGTCGGAGCCGTCGTCGCCGGAGGCCGCGTAGAAGCCGAGGCCCTCGGCCGCGCCCGTCTTGAACACGGCGTCCACGGCGTTGATGTTGGAGGTGGTGCGCTGGCTCTCGGACGCGCCCCAGCTGATCGAGGTGGTCGGGATGCCGCTGTCGACGATGGCCTGGTAGGTGTCGACCTCGCCGGCGTCGGAGTTCGGGCCCTCGAAGACGGTGACGTTCGCCTTCGGGGCGATCGCGTGCAGGACCTCGATGTCCAGCTCGACCTCGACCTGGCCGTCACCGAGCGCACCGGAACCGCCGTCGACCTTCGACACGGTCGGAGTGGGGGAGCCCAGGCTGTAGTTGGTGTCGTACTTGGTGATGTTGGACTGCTGGAACCCGTCGAACTCCAGGAGCGCGATCTTCTGGCCGCTTCCGGTGTACGTGCCGGAGACGTTGTAACCGCCCTTGAGCTGCGCCGGGGTGTAGCCGCCGCCGGGGCCGTTGCGCGGGGCGACGGTGCTGGTCGCCTGGTGGTGCAGCTGGGCGCGGTTGTTGAGGCCGGTCACGTCGCTGACCAGGCCGGCGATGCCGGTCGGCAGGGTCGGCGCGGTCTCGTTGGCGTAGAAGGCGCGGCCCGACCTGGCGTCCTTCCACGTCGACAGCTTCGTGCCGAACGCCTTCTCCAGCTGCGCGGCGGTGCCGGTGGCGTCGACCAGCAGGTTGCCCGAGTGGACCTTGCCGACGGTGAGACCCTGGGCGCGCAGGTACTCCTTGACCTGCTTCACCTCGGCGTCGGTGCGGCCGAACCGGGCCGCGAACCGGGCCTTCGTCAGGTAGTGGCCGTACGAACTCGACCGGGGGTTGCTGACGTCGGCGATGAAGGTGTCGAGGCCCTTGGCGTTTCTCGGGGTCAGGCTGATGGCCACCGCTATCCGCTTCGTGGCGGAGACGGCGCCGGTGCGGGCCGCGTCGTGGTTCAGGCCCTTGAGGACATCTCCCGCGATGGCGGCCCGAGTTGTGTGCGGCTGCGCGGCGGCGTAGGCGCTGGGGACGGCTGCGGCGAGCAGTGCCGGCACGGCGACCAGGCCGACCAGCTTCAGGCGTGACATCACTGAGGTCCTCCGAGGAGTGGGGGGTTGCTGTCCCGGAAGCGGAACGGCTTCACCGTAGGAACACCGACCCCACCCGCGTAAGCGGGGGAACCCTTGCGTCGTGTGTTAACTGCGGATGTCACATGAACCGCGGATGACAGGTCAGCGACGGTTGTCGAGCGTCCGGGGAGCCCTGACCCGACCGGGCTGACCGACCGTCACCGCCTGTGCGGTGAGCTGCTGTTGGTCGTCGTCGCCGACGCTCACGGCCGCCGCGCCGGACGCGATGACGGCGACCGCCATCGCGTGGGCGAGCGCGGTGCGCGAGCGGACACCGACCTTGCGGTAGACCCGCGAGAGGGTGCCCTCGACCGTCTTGACGCTGATGAACAGCTCGGCGGCGACCTCCCTGTTGGTGGCCCCGCCGCCGACCAGCTCGGCGACCCGGGCTTCCGTGGGCGTGAGTTCGGGATGCCCCTCGCCGTCCCGGTCGCCGGCCTCCAGCCGCGCCAGCTCGTCCCCGGCCCGCGCCGCCAGCGGAGCCGCCCCGATCCGCGTCGCCGTCTCCAGCGCCTCACCGAGCGCGGTGCGCGCCGCGTTCCGGTGCCGGGCCCGCCGTTCCACGGCGCCGAGCGCGATCAGGGTGCGCACCAGGTCCACGGGCAACGGGAGCCGACGCAACCGGTCCACGGCGGCCCGCAGCCGCACCGCCCCCTCCTTCGCCCGGCCGAGCCCCGCCTCGCGCAGCCCCTCCGCCCGCTCCAGCGCCGCCAGCACGCTGCCGGGCGCGTCGGCGGACACCCACGTGCGGGCCTCGTCGATCACGGCACCCGCCTCGTCCGTCTCACCCAGCACCACCAGGGCCTCGGCCAGGTCGCTGTACCAGTGCAGCAGCGGCGGATCGGCGGCGGACATGGCCGCGCCGAGCTCCTTCACGCGGTGCAGGGCCTCGACCGCGGCGGCCGCGCCACGCGGGTCGCCGACGAGCAACTCGGCCTGCCCCAGCACCGCCAGTGCCCGCAGCAGGAACAGCCGGTCGCCGTCCGCCTCCGACGCCCGCACCGCTTGCTCCGCGAGGTGCCGCGCCTCGTCCGCGGTCCCGCCCGCGGTCGCCGCGAGCGCTGCCGCGTACAGCGCCGGAGCGGTCTGTACGCCGGTGTCGGCCACCGCGCGGGTGCAGCGGGCGGCGGTGTCCAGGGCCTCCCGGCAGTGCCCGGCGCGCACGTGGATGCGGGTGAGCGCGACGAGGGTCGCCATGACCTCCTCGACCCCGGCGAACTCCCCTATCTCCGCCAGGAGTTCGGTGACCCGCTGCTGAGCCTCGACGACCTTGTCCGAGTCCAGGGCGAGGATCGCCCGCATCCGGATCAGCCCCCAGCTCTCCGGCCCGGCACCGGCACCGCCGGCCAGCGCGAGAGCCTCCTCCAACGCGACGTCGGCGGCGACCGGTTCACCGCCCAGCGAGCGCACCCGGGCGAGCGTCGCGAGCGCCCCGATCCGGGTCTCCGTGTCACCGGCCACGGCCGCCTGCCGGGCCGCCCGCCGGGCATGCCGGGCCGCGTCCGCCAACTCCCCGCACAGCAGGCCCCGTACGGCCGCCCAGTAGTGCAGCCATGCCTCGGCCTCGGGATCGCCGTCGGCGTCCCGCAGCCCCTCCTCGATCAGCGCATGCGCGCCCTTCAGCGCCTGCCCGGCGTTCCGCAGCAGGACCAGCCGCGCCCGCACCCGCTGCCGCGCGGAACCCGACCCGGCGAGCACCGTCTCGGCCGCCTGCCCGGCCTCCTCCAACTGTCCCGCGTCACACGCGTATTCGGCAGCCGCCAGCAACCGGTCGGCCCGCTGCGCCGGACGGTCACCGGGAGTGCGCAGGGCCGCGAGGGCGGCCAGCTCGAAGGCGGTGTCGGGTGCGCCGTCCCGGCGCGCGGACTCGGCCGCCGACATCAGCGTCTGTGCGGTGGTCTCCTCCTCGTACGGGTGGGCGAGCGCCAAGTGTCGGGCCCGCTCGACGAGTTCGGTGACCGCAGGGGCCAGCAGGGCATGTGCCTTCCGCCGCTCGTGCTCCGGAGCGTCCGCGTAGACGGCGGCCCGGACCAACGGATGCCGGAAGCGTACGGTCCCGTCGGCGTCGGCCACCGCGACCCCGAGCCGCTCCGCCTCCGCGAGATCCGCGGCGGGGTCGTGGAACCCGGCGGCCCGCAGCAGCGTAAGTGTGGGACGGGCGGCGGCACTTGAGACCAGCAGGGCGCGGCGCGCGGTATCCGGCAACGTGCGCGCCTGGTCCAGGAGCAGGGCGCGCAGCCGCCGGGGCACGGGCAGGCTCCGGCCGAGGCCGACGGCCGCTCCGTCACGCGGGGCCGTCCGCCCCAACTCCACCGCGTACCAGGGGTTTCCGGCGGCCGTGTCCTGGACGGCCCGCACCACCGCCGGTGGCAGTTCGGCATCCAGGAGCCGCGCCACCTCGTCGTCCGCCAGGGGCGGCACGGGCAGTTCCACGGTGCCGGGCGGGCAGCAGTACGGCCGTTCGGGCCGCTCACCGTCCGGCACACGCTCGGCGGCCACCACCCGCACGTCCAGGCCCTCGATGCGCCGTACGACGAAGGCGAGTACTTCGGCGGTGGGTTCGTCGAGCCACTGGAGCCCGTCGAGGGCCAGCAACACAGGCCCGGTGGCGGTCAGCGTGCGGAGCACGTCGAGAACGGCGACGCGGACGGCGAGTTCGCTTCGGTCGCCGGCCGGTGTCTCGCCGCGCAACAGGGCTGCCCGCAGGGCGGTTCGGGGTTCGGGTGCCAGGGTCTCAAGGCAGCTCTCCGGCACCCGCGCGAAGAGGTCGACGAGACCGGCGAACGGCAGCCGGGCGTCCTTCTCGGCGGGGGAGCAGTGCAACACCGTGACGGGCGGCTGGATCTGAGCGGTCGAGGACGCCACGAGGGCGGCCAGCGCCACGGACTTGCCGATCCCGGCGGGACCGTACAGCAGTACTCCGCGACGGCTCGTCAACTCGGCACGGGCGGCGTCGAGCAGCTCGCGGCGCCCGGTCAATGACCGTCCTTCCGCATCGAGTCCGGGGACACACCGCCACCGCGGCCGAGCGCGGGGCCGTCGCATAGGCGGTGGTCGCGGGTTTCCCGAGATCTCGGCATGTGTTCATGACAACCGTTGCTGATTCACCTTGTCAATGACGGTCGTGTGTCGACGTGTCTCCTCCGCCGAACGGCGCGACATGTACGCAAACCAGCCACCGAGCCGGGCGCGGCCTCGGCAGCGGATGTCACGGTGTAACACATAACTCGCCCGGCATGCGGCGGCACGGCGTCCGGGCGAGTGAACGTTCCGTCAGACGGTCGGCATCGTGCGGATCGCCGCGATGTCGAACTGGAGGCGCACCTTCTCGCTCACCATCGCACCGCCCTCCGCCAACCGGGAGTTGTAGGTCAGCCCCCAGTCGGAGCGGTCGATGGTGGTGGTGCCGTCGAAGCCGACGCGCTCGACGGAGAACGGGTCGGTGACATGGCCGATATAGGTGAGTTCCAGCACGACGGGACGGGTGACGTCCTTGATGGTGAGATCACCGAGCATGCGGTAGACATCGTTGCCGGCCATTTGCACCGCGGTACTGGCGAACCGCATCCGCGGGAAGGTCGCGGTGTCCAGGAAGTCACGGCCGACCAGGTGGGCGTCGCGTTGTTCCACACCGGTGTCGACACTGCCGGTGGACACCACGATCTCGGCCTGGGAACGGGCCGGGTTACGGCCGTCGAAGTAGAGCCGGCTTTTGTATTCGGCGAAAGAGCCGCGCACGGTCGTCACCATCGCGTGCCGGACGGAGAAGCCGATCCTGCTGTGCGCGGGATCGATCATCCACTCCCCGGTCAGCTCCGCCAGACCGGGATCGGGCAGGCCGGAGGGGGTGGACGCCGGTGGGGCGGCGGGGCGTTGCGGGGCGGCGGGGGATGCCGAGCGGCGGAGGGGCGCAGCACGGTTGAACAGGTTCATGTGTCACGTAGTTACTGCACGTCTGATATCGCCGCAAGCCTTCGCGGTGCGCCGCCGACAGCGCGAATCGGCACTGACACGGTTAAATCCCGTCACCTCGCGGGCCGTTGCCACATTTCCCACACATATTCGTCACGTGGTGGTCGAGGGGCGAGCGGTCCGCGAGGAGTGAATTCCGCGCATTTCATGTCGGACATGTCCGTGGTGAATTACGCCGGACGCCAATTCGTCACACGGTTCAGCGCACCGGGAACCCGAACGCATAGCCCTGCTGCTTCAGCCACGGCAGGATCTCGCGCAGCGCGGCCACGGTCTGTGAACGGTCACCGCCGGCGTCGTGGAACAGGACGGTCGGCCCGTTGGGCAGTTCGCTCTTGACGGTGGCGATGATGGCGTCCGTACCCGGGAGTTCGAAGTCCTTGGAGTCGACGTTCCAGCCCAGCGGGCGCATCCCCCGCGAGGCGGCGAGGTGGCGGCTGTACGGCGTGAACGCGCCGCCCGGTGCACGGTAGTACAGCGGCCGGACCCCTCCCGACGCCTTGGTGATCATGCGCTCGGCGTCCAGGATCTCCTGCGACTGGTAGGCCTCGGACTTCTTGTCCATCGTGGTGTCGTGCGACACCGTGTGGTCGCACAGCCGGTGCCCGGCCGCCACGACCGCCTTGACCAGGTCGGGGTGGGCCTCGGCCTCGGGGCCGATCATGCAGAAGGTGGCCTTCACCCCGTACTCCTTGAGGACTTGGAGCACCTGCGGGGTCCAGGTCGGGTCCGGGCCGTCGTCGATGGTGATGTTGACGCCGTGGGCACCCTGGTCGGAGGCGTGCACAATCTCCTCGGACACGGCGGCCCGGGCGGGGCCCGAACTCGCGGCGGGATGCGCGGAGCCCCTGGCACCCTGCCCGTCGACGACACCGGCCTGCGCGGTCCACACCGAGGTCGCCGCCGCCACCGCGGTCACCCCGACCGCCGCCGCGAGAACCCGCCCGTACCAACCCCGCCCACTGTGCCGCGCCATCTCAGCCCTGCCCTTGTCCTGTTCGAACGACTCCGTGCACTCGTCAGGACGGTGTAAAGGCGGGGGAGGATCCGCCTGTTACCGATCACGGACAATTTCGCCGGAGTTCCGGGACGATCAACGAGCGGGCGCTCAGAAGGTTTCGCTACCGCAGGGCGAGACGGCCGCGGAAATCCTCCGGTACCGGGGCGAAGCGGAGGGCCATCCTCAGGTCCTCGGGGCGGTCGAGGCTCAGCCGGTAGCGCGTGCACAACAGGTGGCACAGACCCATCAGTTGGACTGTCCCGATACTCGCGCCGACACACTTCTTGGGCGCCCACCCGAACGGCACATAACAGGTGCGGTCCGCCGGCCCGTGCGGCGCTCCCGGCAGGAAACGGTCCGGGTCGAAGACGTCCGGCCGCTTCCACACCCGCTCGTCACGGTGGATGAGATGCGGACTCAGCAGATACCAGTCCCCGGGCTCCAGCCGGGTCTTGCCGAAGTCGAAGGAGAACTGGTTGCGCCGCACCAGCAGCAGCGGCGGGCTCCACAGCCGCAGCACCTCCTTCACGAACCGGTGCGTCACCGGCGCCGCGTGCGTCGGCGCCGTACGGAACTCCAGCGGGTCCACGGCGGTCAGTTCCTCGGTGAGCAGCTCCTGCCACTCGGGATGCCGGACGAACTCGTACAGCAGACTCGCGGCGGCCGTGCCCGGCGGGCCGCCGATCGCGGTGAGGACGGTGGTCACCACGTCCAGCGCGCGGTCCATGCCGAGTTGGGGCAGCAGGTCGACGAACGGATCGGCGAGATCCAGCTCGCGCGGCCGCTTCCCGCGCGCCCGCTGCCGCAGCACCCGGCGCACCACGAGCCCGGACCGTATCTGTACGCCGACTAACCGCAGGTGGTGCCATATCCCGGCGGGGGTGGGCGAGACGAGGCGCAGCAGCTTCATCTCCAGGTCACGGCGGACCAGTTCGGCCTCGCCCTCGGTCAGCCCGGACAGCGCGACCGGCAGCATGGACCGCAGCGCCACGTCCTGGGTCAGCATGACCAGATCGACGTCCTCGCCGAGCCGCTCGTCGACGATCCGCTCCATCCGGTCGAGCAGCGCGCCGTGGTGCTCCGCCGTGGCCAGCGTGTGCAGTTGGGTGAGCCACGCGGAACGGATCACGCTCCACCGCACCTCGGTGCTGTGCCGCCGCCGCAGCATGTCGATCAGCCGGTCGTGCAGGACGAACCGGCGCCAGTTCGTGGCACTGACCCGGCGCGCCGCCTCCGGCTCGAACACGCCGAGCCGGGTGTCGTCGACCCAGAAGATCCCGTCCTCGGCCGCGCTGCGCGTGCGGATGGCGTGCAGGAAGTCCTCGGGGTGCTGCGGGGTGGTCATGGTGAGCGTCCCCTCGTGGGGCGCGGGGAGCCGATCGCTGGACGGTTCCCCGCGCCGGGCCGGTCAGATGTGGTGGTACAGGTACCAGAACTGTCCGTACGAGCCTCGGATGTTGAGGACGGACTTCGCCTTGAGATACAGGGCGTGCATGCGCGTTCACCTCCTTCCGGGACAGTCGGAGCGGGGGCTCAGCACCGCGGTGAAACGCGGCGGAGCGAGCGCCGGGCCCACCTGGGGACCGGCGCCGTCCTGGATGACCGACAACCGCCAGTCACGGGTGATGAGTTCGACGAGGTCTTCGAGGAGTCGCATGGTGACGGTCGCCCCGGCGCAGGTGTGCGGCCCGTGCCCGAACGGCAGATACGCCCCGTCCGGCACCGCCCCCGCCCAGCGCTCCGGCACGAACTCGTCCGGCCGCTCCCAGTACATGGGGTGCCGGTGCACCAGGTAGGTGCAGACGGCGAGGAGGTCGCGCGGGGTCACCTCCGCCCCGCCGAGCGTCTGAGCGTGACTCGGTGTCCGCGCGAACAGCCACGCCACCGGCCACAGCCGCAGCGCCTCCCGGACCGTCCAACTCGGTTCCGCCGCCTGGCAGTCGGGATGCGTGCCGAGCAGATACACCGACCAGCCGAGCGCGAAGCCGACCGAGCCGACGGTGGCGAACAGGAAGGAGAGGTACACCTCGGCGAGATCCTTCGGGTCCGACCCGGGGTCGCTCTCGCCGACGACGACGTCGAGCAGGTCACGTGCGTCTCGGGCCGGGTCCAACTGCTGCTGCCTGGCGCGTATTTCGGTATGCAGGACGTTCTGCGCGCGGCGCCGGAAGAGGAGCCGGGACGGTGGTGAGTGACGGTGCCGGGCGCCCGCCAGGACCGCGCGGTGGACGATCTGCCCTACGGTGGCGTGGAGCTGGGGCGGTGCGTCCGGGTGCAGCAGGACGTCGCGCAGATGGCGGAGGACGAGCAGGTTGCCCGCGTCGGGCCAGACGGCGCTGGGAGCGAGGTATCCGGCGACCAGACCCGGCAACTCCGAGCGCCGCGTGTTCAAATGACGGCGCATCAGCACTCGTGCCGCCCGTCCGATCCTGATCTGCGCCTCGCGGGGCCCGAAGTCGCCGTGCCGGGTCCGGTAGA
The DNA here is from genome assembly GCF_044763565.1 of Streptomyces sp. NPDC096013. Lineage (NCBI taxonomy): Bacteria > Bacillati > Actinomycetota > Actinomycetes > Kitasatosporales > Streptomycetaceae > Streptomyces > Streptomyces sp. NPDC096013. The sequence goes on from NZ_JBIWGK010000008.1 coordinate 384,364, forward strand.
AGTCGGAGGCCTCGTCGACGATGGCGTCCCGGTTGCCGAGCACGGCCCGCGCGGACTCCGGACCGGCCACGCACACCGTGCCCATGGCCGAGCGCCACGCGTCGTGCGTTCCGTCGAACTCCCCGTTCAACAGGGCCAACGTGTCAGGGGCGCGGTCACCGGCACGGTCGTGGGTGCGCTCATCGCGAGGAGTACGAGGAGTACGGGGAGTGCGGCGTGTATGGGGAGAGCGGGCAGCTTCACCATCCCCTTGACGCGTCCCGGACCACTCCATGCAGGCCTCCCTCGAGATCGCGGAGGCGCGGCACCCGTGGTGCGGTGCGCGTGACGCCCCGGCCGATGGGAACAGCGTGCGGACGGGGCGCCGAGGTGTCGCGTGCTGTGCCGGTGAGTGGAACGCGGGTGCGACCACGTAAGGCGTGGCCACGTGTGATGCCGGCACATGTGGTGCCGCAACGTGTCGTGCCGCCACATGTGGGAACCAGCGACGGACCCCGGCCCGCCGCGATGAGTTTCGGCCCCGCCCGGAGTCTGATCCGGTGAGCGCCGTAGTACTGCCTGGGACATACGCCCTACGACGCCCCGCCGCCCGACACGACACACCACGGAGGACCCATGACGACCACACCCGGCACCGGGAGCAGCAGCGACCTCCCCGGCAAGCCGCCCGTCGTAGACATCGCCACCTGGAACGCGGCCCGCGACGAACTGTTGCTCCGCGAGAAGGCGCACACCCGGGAGGGGGACGCGATCGCCGCGGCCCGACGGCGGCTGCCGATGGTCGAGCTCGACGGGAAGGTGGAGGTCGTGGGGGCGGACGGGCCGGTGCCGTTCCTCGATCTCTTCCAGGGGCGCGACGAACTGGTGGTGTACCAGCACATGTGGCACGACCACGCACCCCACCAGGGACAGTGCGAGGGCTGCACCACCACTGTCTGGCACATGAAGGACGCGGTGTACCTCAACGCCCGGGGCGTCTCCTACGCCGTCCTGACCACGGGCGTGTGGGACGAGGTCGCTCCCTTCGTCGAGTTCATGGGCTACACCGAGCCCTGGTACTCGGTGCGCGGCCTGGACGCGCCGATCGGCGGCGGGATGGGCCACATCCTCGCCTTCCTGCGCGACGGCGATCGGGTGTTCCTGACCTACTCCACGACGGGCCGCGGCAACGAACCGGTCAACGGCTCCCTCGCCCTGCTCGACATGACGCCGTACGGCCGCGGCGAGGCCTGGCAGGACAACCCCGAGGGCTACCCGCCCGGCCGCGACGCCTGCTGGTACTGGCGCTCGGACGCCGAAGGGAACGCCACCTGGGGCGAGACCAGCCGTCCCGTCCCGCAGTGGACCCGGCCGGGCGCTACCCCGGTGGAGACCCTGGGCCGGCACGGCGACTGCCACTGACGGGGAGCGAGCGGTCCGCCCCGAGCCCGCCCTTGACGCCCCTCACCACCCGACCTAGCCTCGACTGAACACGTCTAGACAGGTAGGTCGACGATGGCGGACTCCTCCCAGACTTCCCAGTCCCGGCAGCTCCAGGTCGAGACGCACGGCCTCGACGTGATCGGCGACGCCGAACGCAAGGGCACCCCAAGTACCCTGTTCTGGCCCTGGTTCGGAGCGAACGTCTCCATTCTCGGACTGAGCTACGGCGCCTTCGCGCTCGGCTTCGGGATCTCCTTCTGGCAGGCGCTCGTCGCCGGTGTCATCGGGATCGTCTTCTCCTTCCTGCTCTGCGGCTTCATCGCGGTCGCGGGCAAGCGCGGCTCCGCGCCGACGATGGTCCTGAGCCGCGCCGCCTACGGCGTGCGCGGCAACCGGCTGCCTTCGGTGATCTCCTGGGTCCTCACCGTCGGCTGGGAGACCGTCCTCACCTCCCTCGCGACGATGGCCACCGCGACCGTGTTCGGCAGGCTCGGCTGGGGCGGCGGCACGGAGACCAAGGTGGTCGCGCTGATCCTGGTCGGCGCGCTGACCGTCGTCGGCGGAGTCATGGGCTTCGACCTGATCATGCGGTTGCAGACGGTCATCACCGTCGTCACCGGTGTGCTCACGATCGTCTACATCGCGCTCGTCGCCGACCACATCCACTGGAGCACGGTGAGTGCCCTGCCGGCGGGCTCCGCCCAGGAGTTCATCGGCGCGCTGGTGTTCATGATGACCGGCTTCGGCCTCGGCTGGGTCAACGCGGCAGCCGACTACTCCCGTTATCTGCCCCGGAGTTCGTCCAGCAGAGGTGTGATCGGCTGGACGACGTTCGGTGCCTCCGTGGCCCCGCTGCTCCTGCTGGTCTTCGGTCTGCTGCTCGCCGGTTCGTCCAGCACGCTCAACAAGGCGGTCGCCGCCGACCCGATCGGCGCGCTGACGACGATCCTGCCGACCTGGTTCCTCGTCCCGTTCGCCGTGGTCGCCGTCCTCGGCCTGGTCGGCGGCGCGGTCCTCGACATCTACTCCTCCGGCCTGGCCCTGCTCTCGGCGGGCCTCCGGGTGCCGCGCTATCTCGCCGCCCTCGTCGACGGCGTCCTGATGATCGCCGGTTCGGTCTACATCGTGTTCTTCGCCGACAACTTCCTCGGCCAGTTCATGGGCTTTCTCACCACCCTCGGCGTCCCCATCGCCGCCTGGTCCGGCATCATGCTCGCCGACCTCGCCCTGCGCCGCCGCGACTACGACGAGGGCGACCTCTTCCGCCCGCACGGCCGCTACGGCGACGTCCAGCCCACGCCCCTTCTCCTCACCCTCGCCGCCACCGCGATCGGCTGGGGCCTGGTCACCAACACGGCCGCCAGCTGGCTGAGTTGGCAGGGCTATCTGCTCGACCCGCTCGGCCTCGGCGGCAAGTCCGGCGCCTGGGCCTACGCCAACCTCGGCGTCCTGATCGCCCTCGCCCTCGGCTTCCTCGGCACCCTCGCCCTCGGCCGCACCCGCGTCCGGCGCCAGGAGGAACAGGCCGCGAGCCCGGAGGCGGTGGCCGCCGTATGACCGCCGCGACCGGTCACCTCGCCGTCATCGACATGCAGCGCGTCTTCGCCGAACCCGACAGCCCCTGGGCCACCCCGCGCTTCGCCGAGGCGGCGGCAGGCGTACGACGACTGCTCCCGGCCTTCGGCGAACGCGTCACCTTCACCCGCTTCCTGGCCCCCGGGAAGCCCGAGGGCGCCTGGCGCGCCTACTACGACCAGTGGCCCTTCGCGCTCCAGCCACCGGACGCCCCACTGTGGCGGCTGACCGACGAATTCGCCGACCAGGCACGGCAGTTCGTGGACGCGCCCACCTTCGGCAAGTGGACCCCGGAACTCGCCGAACGCGTCGCCCCCGCCGGCCGTCTCGTCCTCGCGGGCGTCAGCACAGACTGCTGCGTCCTGTCCACGGCCCTCGCCGCCGCCGACGCGGGCGTCGAGGTGCTGGTCGTCGCGGACGCCTGCGCGGGCGTGGACGACGACTCCCACGCCAAGGCCCTGCACGTCATGGACCTCTACCGACCGCTGATCCGGGTGGTCACCATCGCCGAGGCGGTCGGGGAGCCGTCATGACCGCCGTCCGGCTCAAACACCAGCGCATCACCGAGGTCCTCGCCAAGGAGATCCGCAGCGGCCACCGCCCCGCCGGCGAACAACTCCCCGGCGAACACGCCCTGGCCCAGCGCTTCGGCGTCAGCCGTACGACCGTCCGCGCGGCCCTCGCCGAACTCGCCGAGGCGGGCCTGATCGCCACCCGCACCGGCAAGGGCTCCTACGTCCTCTTCGACGGCCGCCCCCTGGACGACCGCCTCGGCTGGGCCCACGCACTGGCCACCCAGGGCATCGACACCCGGGTAAGGACCCTCGCGGTGGACGCCCGGAAGGACGAGCGACTGGCCCGGCAACTCACCCTGAAAACACCGGAGTTCGTGTGCGTGGAGCGGATACGCGAACTCGCCGCTGACGCGGTCGTCGTGTCGTACGAACGCAGCTTCCTGCCGCCCGTGCCCGGGGTCCGCGAACTGCCCGCCCGGGGGCTCGACGGACAGTCCCTGACCGAGGTGATGCTGCGGGCCGGGCTGCGGCCCGACCACGGGGAGCAGCGGGTGAGCGGGCGGCGGATCGACGGGCGGGAGGCGGAGCTGCTGCGCCGCGAACCGGGTGACTGGTTCCTCGACACGCGGCGCACCAGCCGGGCGGCCGACGGCTCCTTCGTCGAACATGTCGTGAGCCTCCTCGACCCCGACCACTTCCAACTCACCCTCGAATTCGGCTGACCCGCACCCCCGCACCGGAAAGCACCCATGACCCTCCAGAGCCGCGCCACCGGAGCCCTCCACGGACTTGCCCTCGGAGACGCCCTCGGCATGCCCACCCAGATGCTGTCCCGCCCGGACATCACCTCTCGCTACGGCCCCTTCCTGACCGGCTTCCACCCGGCCGCCCCCGACCATCCCCTCGCCGCCGGGATGCCGGCCGGAGCCGTCACCGACGACACCGAACAGGCCCTGCTGCTGGCCGAGTTGCTCCTCGACGGCAAGGGCCGCGTCGACCCGGCGGAACTCGCCCGGCGGCTGGTCGCCTGGGAGGACGACATGCGCGCCCGCGGCTCGCTCGACCTCCTCGGACCGTCCACGAAGCGCGCGGTGGAGCTCCTCCTCGCGGGCACCCCGGCCGACGAGGTGGGGCGCCACGGCACCACCAACGGCGCGGCGATGCGGATCGCCCCCGTGGGCATCGCGGTGCCGATCGCGGAACCGGCCGTGCTGGTGGACCGGGTGGTGGAGGCCAGCAGCCTCACCCACAACACCGGGGTCGCCCTCGCCGGTGCCGCCGCCGTGGCCGCCGCGGTGAGCGCGGGAGTCGATGGGGCGTCAGTTCCGGAGGCGGTCGAAGTGGCCGTGTCGGCGGCGCGGTTGGCGGCGGGGCGCGGGCACTGGGTGGCCGCCGCCGACGTCGCCGAGCGGATCGTCTGGGCGACCGGACTGGTGCGGGGCCTGACCGAGGCCCAAGTCCCCGAGCGGGTCTACGCGTTGGTCGGCACGAGTCTCGCCACGCAGGAGTCGGTGCCCGCCGCCTTCGCCGTCCTCGCCGCCCGCCCCGACGACCCCTGGCGGGCCGCCCTGCTCGCCGCCTCCGTCGGCGGCGACTGCGACACCATCGCCGCGATCGCGGGAGCCGTCGGTGGCGCCTGTCACGGCGTGGACGCCTTCCCGGCCGACGCGCGCGAAACGCTCGTCCGCGTCAACCCGAAGCTCCAACTGGACGCCACAGCAGCCGCGTTGCTGGAACTCCGGCACCGGCCGTGAGCGCCAGGCTGTGGCACCTCGGCAACGTCGTCGTCGACCTGGTCCTCGAGGTCCCCGCCCTCCCCGAGCGCGGCGGCGACGTCCTCGCCACCCGCACCGAGCACACCCCGGGTGGCGGCTTCAACGTCATGGCCGCCGCCGCCCGCCAAGGACTCGCGGTCGGCTACGCCGGAGCCCACGGCACCGGCCCCTTCGGCGACCGGGCCCGCGCCGCGCTGCACACCGAAGGCATCGACGTCCTCCTCGCACCGCGCACGTCAGCGGACACCGGCTTCGTGGTCTGCCTCGTGGACGCGGAAGGCGAGCGCACCTTTGTCACCAGCCCTGGTGCCGAGGCCACCCTGACCGCCGCCGACCTGACCGAACTCCGGCCCGAGGCAGCGGACTTGGTGTACGTCTCCGGGTACAGCCTGCTCCACGACAGCAACCGTGCCGCCCTGCTCGACCTCCTGCCCCGACTGGACCCGGCCGTCACGCTGGTCACCGACCCGGGGCCCCTGGTCCGCGAAATCCCCACGGGCGCCCTGGAGTCGCTGCTCACCCGCTCCGACTGGTGGAGCTGCAACGCCCGCGAAGCCGCGCTGCTCACCGGCCTCGACGAGCCGGCCGAGGCCGCCCGCGCGCTCTCGTCCCGGCTGCGGCGCGGCTCGGTGCTCGTCCGTACCGGGCCCGACGGATGCCTCCTGCACCACGGCGGACGGCTTGTCGCAGTGCCCGGGTTCGTCGTCGACGCCGTCGATCTCAACGGCGCCGGCGACGCGCACACCGGGGTGTTCATGGCCGCCCTGGCTCGGGGTGTGGACCCGGTGGCCGCCGCGCGCCGGGCCAACGCGGGCGCCGCTCTGGCCGTCACCGCGTCGGGACCGGCGACGGCGCCGGACGCGGCACGGCTGGACGCGTTCCTGAACCAGCCGTGACCGTCGGTCAGTTGCCGTCCCAGCGGGAGACCTCGACGTTCTCCAGGATGCCGATCGCGTCCGGCACCAGGACGGCCGCCGAGAAGTAGGTGCTCACCAGGTAGGAGATGATCGCCTGCTCGTTGATGCCCATGAACCGTACGTTGAGGCCCGGTTCGAGCTCGTCCGGGATGCCCGTCTGGTAGAGGCCGATCACGCCCTGGTCGTCCTCGCCGGTGCGCATCGCGATGATCGACGACGTACGGGACCCACTCACCGGGATCTTGCCGCAGGGGAGCAGCGGCACCCCGCGCCAGGCGGGCAGATGGTGGCCGCCGACGTCGATGCCGCTGAAGTACACACCCCGCTTGTTGCACTCGCGGCCGAACGCGGCGATCGCCTTCGGGTGGGCGAACAGATAGCGGGTGTCGCGCCGCATGCTGAGCAGCTCGTCCAGGTCGTCGGGGGTCGGCGGGCCGGAGTGGGTGGAGATCCGCTGGTCGTAGTCGGCGTTGTGCAGCAGGCCGAAGTCCCGGTTGTTGACCAGCTCGTTCTCCTGCCGCTCGCGCAGGGCCTCGACGGTGAGCCGGAGTTGCTGCTGGGTCTGGTTCATCGGCTGGTTGTAGAGGTCGGTGACCCGGCTGTGCACCCTCAACACGGTCTGGGCGACGCTGAGTTCGTACTCGCGCGGGGCGAGGTCGTAGTCGACGAACGTGCCCGGCAGGTCCGGCTCGCCGACGTGTCCGGCGCTCAGCGCGATCGTCGCCTCGCCGAACGGGTTGACCGGACGGTGCTCGTCCGCGCCGGCCGTCTCGACGTGCGCGCTCAGCTCCGGGTGCCGTTCCGCGACGGCCTGGTACGCCGAGTGCGGCAGGGCCAGCACTGTGGTCGCCGTCGCCGCGCGGGCCGTGAACTCCCAGCTGCTGTCAGGGTCGTTGAGCACCTCGCCGCCGAAGGTGTCGCCGTCGGCCAGCAGCCCGGTGACCGCCTCGTCGCCGTAGGGGCCCTCGCTGAGCCGCTCCACCTTGCCGTGCGCGATCAGGTACACCTGGTCGGCGGGGCGGCCTGCCTCCACGATCAACTGGCCCGGCGCGTAATCCCGTTGCTCGAACCGCTCGGCCAGCGCGCCGAGCGCGTCGGGGTCCGAGAAGCCGCGCAGCGCCGGCAGTTCGCTCAACTCGGCCGGGACGACCCGCACGTATGCGCCGGTCTGCACGAACGTCACCCGTCCGTCGCCGCGCGTGTACGACAGCCGGCGGTTGACCCGGTAGGTGCCGCCGGGCACGTTCACCCAGGGCAGCATGCGGGTCAGCCAGCGTGAACTGATGCCCTGCATCTGGGGTTCGGACTTGGTCGTGGTCGCCAGAGTGCGTGCCGCGGCGGTACCGAGGCTCTGTTGTTCCCGCTCCTCGGCGCCCGCCTCGGGCGCGGTACCGGTGTCGACCGACATGGTGCCTTCTCTCCTGTCGCACGGGTGACGGGACGGTGCCGTCCCGTCACATTCCGTGCGTAGAACTACCCTTCGCCGGTCACGACGAGTGATGACGTCGGACGGCGGTCGAGGCACATGCCAAACGCACGTGCTCCCACACCACCCCCGGGCCACTCGGCCTCACCCGTTCGGCGGTATCCGAGACGGCGTGACTCACAGGGTCTTGCCCAGGCACCGTCACCATCGGCTCCGCCGAACACGCGGCCGACCAGTTCCTGCCACGGCTGACCGCCGCCGTCCAGGAGAGGTGGCCCGGCTGCCGGGTCCGCTTCCGCGTCGACCGCCTGGCCCGGCTCGTCGAGGCCGTGGAACGCGACAGCGTCGACGTCGCCGTGTACGTCACCGAGGCCGCAGCCACCGAGGACACACCGGTCGGCGGACCCCACTCACCTGGCACGCGACCCTCGGCAGGCAGCCATCGGCCGCGCCCGCGCTCGTCCCGCTGGTCGCCATCGAGGACCCCTGCGCGCTCCGCCACCGCGCCCTCTTCACCCTTGCCGCGCATGGCGTACCCGCCGCGGTCGTCGGGGGCGCGGGCCATCTCGCCGGGGTCCTGAACATCGTCCGCACAGGGCAGGGCGTCGCGCGGCTCGCGGGCCGTGGGTTCGGCTCCGGACGGGCTGGCTCCGTACGACGGGCTGCCTTCTGTCACTCCGATCCCGATGGGCGCGCCTGCCCGACCGGGTGCCGGTCCAGAGACGTTGGTCGCGGACTTCGCGGCCGTACGCGATCTGTCGCGCCGACGGGGGAGAAGCAGCCGGAGATCGGCCGGAACTGCCCCCTGCGGTGCGGTAGTCCGGCCCGGTTTGGAGGAAAGATCCCTCGGGGAGATTCGGCGGGTCCACAAGGGGGCGTGATCGTCGTGAGGGTCGTCCTGCTCGGTACGGCAGCCGGTGGCGGTTTCCCGCAGTGGAACTGTGCCTGCGCGCTGTGCGCCGAAGCCCGCGACGGGAAACTGCCCTCGCGTACGCAGGAGTGCGTGGCCGTCACCGGCAACGCGCGCGACTGGTGGCTGCTCAATGCCTCACCCGACATCCGCACCCAGCTCACCGCCACCCCCGCGCTCTGGCCGGGCCCCGGCCTGCGCGACACCCCGGTGCGCGGCGTCCTCCTCACCGACGCCGAGGCCGACCACGTCGCCGGACTGACCGTGCTGCGCGGGGCGGCGGGCCTCAAGGTGTACGCCCCCTCGCCCGTCCTCGCCGCGCTCGCCCCGGCCCGCGCGGTCCTCGACCGCTACGCCCCCTGGGAGTGGTCCGACAGCCTCGCCGAGGGCGGCTTCGTCCTGGCCGGCGGCCTGGTCGTCACCGCGCACCCGATGACCACCGAGACCCCGAAGCACGTACGGCCCCGCCCACCGGACGCCCGCTGGGTGACGGCGTACCGGATCGAGGACCTCGCCACCGGCGGGGCACTCGTCTACGCACCCTGCGTCCCGGCCTGGACGGACACCCTCGACGACCTGCTGACGACGGCCGACTGCGCGGTGCTGGACGGCACTCGCTTCACGGCGGACGCGGCGGCCACGACACCCAGGGGTGCCCCCACCGGTCTGCCGACCAGGGGACATCTGCCCGTCTCGGGCCCCGGCGGCAGCCTCGCCGCGCTTGCCCGCCACCCCGAGGTCCGCCGGATCTACACCCACCTCGACAACACGAACCCGCTGCTCGACGCGGGTTCGGCGGCGCGGGCGCAGGTGAACGGGGCCGGGGTCGAAGTGCTCATGGACGGGGCCGAGTTCGTGGTGTGATGGGGTACGTCAGCCGTCGCTGCCGGGGTCGGGGGCATCCAACATCCGTGCCAGGGCACTCCGTTGGAGCGGGAGCACCTCCGCGTGCAGCTCGCGGCCCTTCCGGGTCAGCGCGACCCACACTCCGCGCCGGTCCTCGATGCACACGGAGCGCTCCACGAGCCCGTCCTTCTCCAGCCTGCCGATGAGACGGGAGAGCGCGCTCTGGCTGAGATGCACCCGTCCGACCAGGTTCTGCACCCGGCACTGGTCGCCTTCCTCGGGCGACTCGGCCGCGAGCATGTCGAGCACCTCGAAGTCGCTCGCGCCCAGGCCGTGCGGGTGCAGCACGCGGTCGATCTCGCACATCGTGCGCGCGTGCACGGACAGGATGTCCCGCCACTGTTCCTCTAGCTGCCGGGCACCGGCCGACTTCACTGCCATACCCGAACGGTACACCGATTCGGCCAGTTATTGAGTGCGCAACTAGTGCGCGTGCAAGTAGTCGACCGGGCCCAGCGGCAGGCGGCGGGATTCTGCGTCAGGCTGCCGGGTTCTGGGTGAGGCCGACGAAGTTCCCGTCCGCGTCCTTCACGAACGCGATCAGCTTGCCGCCGCCGACGTCCTGGACGTCCTGGACCAGCTCGGCGCCCGCCTCCACCATGGCCGCGAGCCGGGTCCGGATGTCGTCCACGGTCCAGTAGGGCACCGGCCCGGTCATGCCCCGCGCGTGCCCGTTCGGGTCCAGGCCGACGTCCTGTCCGGCGGCCTTGTAGCCGACGTAGTACGGCTCGTCGGCGTACGGCTCGACTCCCAGCAGCGCGCCGAACAGGGCCTTCGCAGCGTCGAGGTTCTTGACGGGGTAGATGATCGTGTTCAGTCCGTCGGTCATGGCGAGTTCCTCCGTGAAGCGTGGTCCGACGGATTTCGCCGGTGAATTCAGGCTAGGGCGGGGGAGGTGGCGGGGGCTTCTTCGATCCTGATCGAGTGGGCCGTGTGTGGGGGGGGTGATCCGGCGGTCCGATGCCCCCGGTTCTCACCAATCGATCGTGGTCGTCAGGAAGGGCTCGTCCTCGGGGGCCTCTTTGCGGGCCTTGAGGGCTCGCCCGGCCGGTTCGCCGACCGGCAGACGCAGCGGGGGCTCGGGGTGCTCGATCGTGTCGGCCACCGCGGTGGCCACGTCCTCCGGGGTGATGGCCTCGCCGCGGAGGGCGGGCAGCGCCGCGTACAGCGGGCCGTAGGGATCGTCGTCCTTGAGGAACACCTTGGCGCGTTCGCCGCCGCCCGAGGAGACTGCGCCCGGCTGCACGATGCTCACCTTGACGCCGAAGTGACCCGCCTCGATGGCGAGTGTCTCGGCGAGTGCCTCCAGCGCCCATTTGCTGGCGGCGTAGGGGCCGATCATGGGCAGCACCAGGCGTCCCTGGATGCTGGAGACGAAGAGGAGGCGGCCCGCTCCGCGTTCGCGCATCGCGGGCAGTACGGCCTGTGCCACGCGCAGGGCGCCCAGGGTGTTGAGCTGGAAGAGCCGTTCGACCTCCGCGAGCGGGACGCTTTCCAGGGGCGCACGCACGGTGTCACCGGCGTTGCTGATGAGGACGTCGATGTGACCGGCGTCCCGGACGGCTTGGTCGACGCTCTCCTGGTCGGTGACGTCGAGGCGCAGCCGCTGATCCACGGCGAGGTCGGCCAGGGTTTCCGGTCGGCGCGCGGTGGCGATCACACGGTGGCCCCGTTCCGCGAGCGTGACGGCGATGGCTCGGCCGATGCCCTTGGAGGCGCCGGTGATGAGTACGGACGACATGGGTGGACCTCGTCTTTCGTGGGGTACGGCGGTGTGGCGGTGTTAGTCGGTGGACGAGGTGCGGCTCAGGCGGCGGCCTTGTCACCGACGAGGTTCCCCCGCATGAGCCAGGTCGGGCCCTCGGCGTAGGTGCCGGCCTCGGCGAAGAACGCGGCGAAGTGCGGGCCGGTGGCGTGCGCGGTGAACGCGTCGAGGTCGGCGTAGACCTCGTTGAGGTAGAAGACGTCCGGGTTCTCCTCGTCGGCGATGACCTCGAACCGGCGCGAGCCGGGCTCGTTCGCGAGGGAGGCGCGGGCGGTCCTGTGAGCCGCCCGGACGAAGTCGTCGCGGTGCTCGGGCCGGACGGTGAAGGACACGAGGAACTGGTACATGAGGGGGGCTCTCTTTCAGCTGCGGACCAGCCGGTTCCGGTGCTTCGGCGAGGTGACGGTCAGCGGTTCAGTGACTGAACTGCCCTGTGTGACCACCGTAGCACCTGCCAGTTCAGTCAGTGAACCGCCCTTGGTAGGATTGGGGCATGACACTCCCCAATACCTATGCCGACGCGAACTGCCCCCTCGCGCGCACACTGGAGGTCGTAGGTGAGCGCTGGACGCTCATGATCATTCGCGACGCGTTCTACGGCGTCCGGAGGTTCGGCGACTTCGCCACCCAGCTCGGTGTCCCGCGAGCGGTCCTGACCAACCGGCTGAAGTCGCTCACCCAGGAAGGCGTGCTGACGCGTGAGGACGACGGGGCCGGTGTCGTCGAGTACCGCCTGACGGACAAGGGCCTCGCCCTGTGGCCGGTCGTGCGCGCGCTGATGAACTGGGGAGAGGCCTTCTACTCCCCGGCCGGGGTCAAGCGGCTGCTGCGCCATGACCTGGACGGGGGAGTCCTTGACGGGGACGGTCGGTGCGGGGAGTGCGGTGCTGTGGTGCCGGTCCAGGAGATCCGGAGCGAACCCGGACCCGGCTACCGACCGGCCGGCGTCGAGAGTGATCCCGTCTCCAGCGCGATCAACACCCCGCGACGGCTGCTCGAACCGATCGTGACGGGGCGTGCGGCGGGGTGAACCGACGGGGTGGATCGGTCGTCGGGTGGGGAGCTGCCCGGCGATGAAGTAGGCCTCCGGGTAAGGGAGTTCGCGTCGCGGGAGCCGGGGCTCTCATGCTTCGGGGTGGATGCGCACGGTTGCGAGCCGATGCCCGCGCTGCCCGAGTCGGTGATCGGGGCGTTCGAGGAAACCTGCGGTGTTGGTCTGCCGGGGGAGTGCCGGTCGGCAGTCGCGGAGGCGGGCGACGGGTCCGCCCGCCTTCGGTGCGGGGTGATGTCGTTGGCCGTGCTCCGGGCGGACGCCGGTGAGGAGTGGGCCGCGGGCGACGAGTGGGAACGGGACCGGCTGCCGGGCCGCTGCCGATCGACTGCTTCCGCCGATCAGCCCCGCTCGGACCGGCCCAACCGCGAGCTTCCGCCCCCATCGACAACCCTCCCACCCGTAGCCCCTTCGCTCGCACACCCGTACACCGGTCCGACAGCCGAGTGCCCAGTGGCGCCGTAAATCGAACACGTGCTTGAATTTGGCCATGCCATCGTTTCTCGACCGCCTTGCCCAGACCCACCAGGAGGGGACTGCCCCCTGTAATCACCTCGCCCGACGACCCGATCGCACCGAACCGCGCCGACGGATGGACCGGAGCATGAGCCGACCGTCAACTCGGCTGTATTTGCGCGCCCGTTGGCGGCGACAGCCCCCACGTCCCGGTGCGTGGTGCGGACCACGCGACCTGGGGCGATCGCCCGGAGACGCGGACGAGCGGCTCGGCCGATGACCCACTGGAACGCGGAGTCGCAGCCCCCGGACGACCCCGACCCCGAAGCCGTACCCGTACCGATTCGCGTGATCGTTCATCCGCCGTTGGCCAAGGGCGGCCGGCGTGTACGCGTGGACGGCGAGATCCTCGGCCTGGCCCACAGTGCCACCGACGTGGCGGAATTCCTTCGCCGAGCCGGACTGGACATCGACCCGGCGGAACTGGCAGGGCAGCCGTGGATCGACTGGCGCGGTGCGGGGCCCGAGCGATGGGGCCCCGAGACGAGTAACTGACGTACCGCCGACGACGGTTGGCGCCGACCCTGCCCGCGGGAGCCCGGCGCCTCGACGCCTAGGCTCCTCAACTCCCTATACCAGCCGAGCTGTTACCCCGCCCCTCACGCCGACAGCTCTCACGTCGACACCCTTCACGTCGACTCCCGCTTCACCAACTCCGTCGGCAGTATCACCGCCGCCGTATCCTCCCCGCCGATCTGCGCCAGCAGCACCCGCACCATCTCCGCACTGATCCGGTCGAACGGCTGCCGCATCGTGGTGAGTTCGGGGCTGGACGCCAACGCGGCGGGGGAGTCGTCGAAACCGCCGACCGCCACGTCCTCCGGTACCCGGCGCCCGGCTCGTTCCAGGGTGGTGAGCACGCCGCGTGCCATCAGGTCCGAGGCGACGAACACGGCGTCCAGGTCCGGGACTTGGGCGAGCAGGCGCTCGGCGCCCCGCTCGCCGCTGAGGCGGCTGTAGTCGCCGGAGACGATGAGGTCGTCGTCCACGTCGATGCCCGACTCCGCGAGCACCTCCTTGTAACCGGCGAGGCGTTCGATGCCGCCCGGAGTGTCCAGCGGACCGGTGACCGTGCCGATGCGGCGGCGGCCGAGGGAGAGGAGATGGCGGGTCATGTCGCGCGCGCCCTCGCGGTCGTCGGCGGCCACGTAACTCACCTTGGAGCCGAGCCCGATCGGCTTGCCGCACGCGACCAGCGGTACACCCGCCCCGCTCAGTTCCTCCGCCACCGGGTTCCCGGAGTGGCTGGAGACCAGCAGGACGCCGTCGACGTGCCCGGCGGTGATGTACCGGGTGATGCGCCGCCGCTCGTCCTCGGTGCCCGCCAGCATCAGCAGGAGCGGGATGTCGTGCGCGGCCAGCGCCTGGGTGCAGCCGCGCAGCAGGACATTGAAGTTCGGGTCCTCGAAGAACTTCTCCTGCGGTTCCGTCAGCAGGAAGCCGACCGAGTCCGAGCGCCCGGTGATCAGCGAACGCGCGTGCCGGTTCACCACGTAACCCGTCTTGCGGATGGCCGCGTTGACGGCCTCCTGCGCGGCCGGGCTCACATAGTGCCCGCCGTTGAGGACACGCGACACCGTGCCCCGCGATACGCCGGCCTCGCGCGCCACGTCATGGATCGTCGGCGGCCTGCGCCGACCCCCCGTATTGCTCATGGTCAAGACTCTACGGCTCCTGGGACCACGGTCAGTAGCACAGGGATGGGAGCGTTCACAGCAGAGAAACGTCGGGGACACTTGTCAGAGGTCACGGACGTGCGGTTATGTTGGGGTGCGCCCTGGGCCGTGCTGTGTGCACGTTCCCAAATGATCGACTACGGGAGAGATGCATGCCGGAGACCACCCCCAAGGGCCTCACCAGGCTCGCCTTCGGTGGGGACTACAACCCCGAGCAGTGGCCGGAGAGCGTCTGGGAGGAGGACGTCCGGCTGATGCGGGAGGCCGGCGTCACCATGGTGAGCGTCGGGATCTTCTCCTGGGCACTGCTGGAGCCCGAGCAGGGTGTGTACGACTTCGGCTGGCTGGACCGGATCATCGGCCTGCTGCACGAGAACGGCATCCGCGTCGACCTCGGGACGCCCACCGTCTCCCCGCCCGCCTGGTTCTACCGCGCCCACCCCGACGCGCTGCCCGTCACCGCCGACGGCACCCGCTACGAGTTCGGCTCACGCGGCGCGATCTGTCACAGCAACGCCGACTACCGCGCCGCCGCCGCGACCATCACCACACAGCTCGCCGAGCGCTACGGCGACCACCCCGCCCTCGCGCTGTGGCACGTCTTCAACGAGTACGGCGTCCCCGTCTCCGCCTGCTACTGCGACTCCTGCGCCGCCCACTTCCGCCGCTGGCTGACCACGACCTACCAGACCGTCGACGGCGTCAACGAGGCCTGGGGCACCGCCTTTTGGGGCCAGCGCTACGGGGACCTCGGCCAGATCAACCCGCCGCGGCTCACCCCGACCGCCGTCAACCCGGCCCAGGCGCTGGACTACACGCGGTTCGCCGACGCCACCATGCGCGAGAACTTCGTCGCGGAACGGGACATCCTGCACCGCCTCTCGCCCGGCGTCCCGGTCACCACCAACTTCATGACCGCCCTCAGCCAGTGCGAGTCCGTGGACTACTGGGCCTGGGGCCGCGAGGTCGACCTCGTCACCAACGACCACTACCTGATCACCGACGGCCGCCGCACCCACGTCAACCTCGCGATGGCCGCCGACCTCACCCGCTCCGTCGCGGGCGGCGCCCCCTGGCTGCTCCTCGAACACTCCACCTCGGGCGTCAACTGGCAGCCCCGCAACCCCGCCAAGGCCCCCGGCCAGATGGCCCGCAACGCCCTCTCGCACGTGGCGCGCGGCTCGGACGGCGCGATGTTCTTCCAGTGGCGCCAGTCCCGGCGCGGAGCCGAGAAGTTCCACTCGGCGATGCTCCCGCACGGCGGCACCGCGACCCGTGTCTGGCGCGAGGTCGTCGAACTCGGTTCGGCCGTCGAGGAGTTGAGTGAGATACGCGGCACGCGCACACAGGCCGACGTGGCCGTCGTATGGGACTGGCATTCCTGGTGGGCGCAGAAACTGGAGTGGCGTCCCAGCGAGGACCACGACGCCCGTGAGCGTGCCGACGCGTTCTACGAGGCTCTCTACGACCGGCATCTCACCGTCGACTTCGCGCACCCGGAAGCCGACCTGTCGGCCTATCCCCTTGTCGTCGTACCGGCGTTGTATCTGATGACGGAGGCGGCCGGGCGCAATCTGAAGCGGTACGTCGAGAACGGCGGCACCCTCGTCGTCTCCTACTTCTCCGGCATCGTCGACGAGCACGACGCCGTCCACGAGGGTGCCTACCCGGGCGCGCTGCGGGACGTACTCGGCTTGACCGTCGAGGAGTTCTCGCCGCTCCTGGCCGGCCGGCGGGTGCGGATCACCGGACCCGACGGCTCCGAACTCACCGGCGACGTCTGGACCGAGTTCGTCGTCCCGGACGGCGCCGAGACCGTGTGGACGTACGCCGAGGGCCTCACCGCCGACCACCCGGCCGTCACCCGGAACCGCCTCGGCGACGGCACCGCCTGGTACGTGTCGACCCGCCTCGACGCCCACGGCCTGGACGCCCTCCTCGGCTGGGCGGCCGAGGACGCGCGGATCACCCCGCGCGCCGACCTGCCCTACGACGTGGAGGTCGTCCGGCGCGCGGGGGCCTCGGGCGACTATCTCTTCGCGATCAACCACAGCGCCTCGGACGTCAAGGTCCAACTCGGCGCCGAGGGGACCGAGTTGCTGACCGGCGAGCGGGCCGCGGGCGGTCTCGCGGTGCCCGCCGGAGCCGTCCGGGTCGTACGACTCGACGGCTGAGCCGACTCCCCTCCGCCCGCGCGAGCCGTGAGCCGCGGGTGGAGGGGGACGTCCCTCGGGGCCCTCCGGGCGTGCGGTTCTGTTCGGCCGCGGCGGTGCGGTTCGGCCATGTCCGGGTCCGGTGGCCGGGGGCCGGCCGCTCTGGTGCGATCCCGTCCCACCCGCCGCTCCACGCCCCAGGGCCGGTCGGTCCCCTCGAACAGGACCGGTCGGTCCCGGACAAGGGTCACCGAGTCCGGGACGCGGCGAGCCGTGCTGCGGGAGAGTGGAAGGACGCGGCAAGCGGCGAGCAGGACGGAGGGTCACGAGATGCTGAGGACTCCGGCAGGTCAGCGGCGGTTGGACATTCTGGAGTGGCTGAGAGAACCGGCCGCCCACTTCCCCGCCCACCGGTGTGTCCCCGAAGCCGGTGTGAGCGCGGAGGCGGTCGCGGCCAAGCTGGGCGTGTCCCGCCAGGTGGCGGACACCCACCTCGAACTCCTCACCTCCCTGGGCCTGTTGAGGGCGCGGCGGGTCCGGCGGCGCACCTACTACCGGCGCGACGAGGTCCGTATCGCCGAGGTGGCCCGGATGTTCGAGAAGGGCTGGTAGGCCGTCCTTCCGGACGCGCCCGGCCGCACGGGGTCTCACACCTTGTCCTGCTCGGAGCGCGCCGGCGGTTCCTCCTGCCCGGCTTCGGTCACCGGGTCCTGCGCCGCCTCGGGCGCCCCCGGTTCCGTGCCGAACACCGCGTCGGGGTCCCCGAACCGCTCGCACAGCAGCCTGCCCAGCAGCGCGCCGCCGTAGAGCACGAAGCCCACGCCGACCAGCCAGGACTCCACCACCAGGACCGTGCCGACCGGGCCGTAGCTGACCGCGTTGGTGACCAGGAGCGGGGTGAACACCAGGTACGAGAACCAGCGCAGGCCCACCAGGCCCGCCATCGTGGCGAGCGCGCCCGGGAGGAGGTAGCGCCAGGGGACCTGGCGGTTGAGCAGGAAGTGCGGGCCCCACCAGAAGAAGATCAGTCCGGCCGCCATGCTGAGCAGGATGCGGGGCGTGCCCGCGAGGACGTTGCGGGTCTGCACCTGCGCGTACAGGTAGCTCATGAGCATGACCAGCCAGACCAGCTGGCGTCGCCAGACGCGGTGCCAGGGGGCCTCGGTCGGGCGCCAGACGTGTTCGTAGCCGTTCTGCACGCTCGACGCGAAGGACAGGCCGAACAGGGCGAGCAGCGCGACACTCAGCGCGCTGGTGGTGCCGATGACCTTGCGGGGTGGGGTGAAGACGTCGGTCAGCGCGCGGGCGGAGCGGCCGGACAGGTCCATGCCGTCCACCAGCCAGAGCGCGAACCCGCCGTGCCCGAGCGGATCGGCCGCGGCCACCACGATCAGCAGCGGCGCGAGCGTGACCAGGGCGAGTGTCGCGAACCCCATGGCCCGGTGCAGCAGCTCCAACTCCCGCCCTCGCCGGTTCAGTTCGGCGAGGCCGAGTCCCTGCCACACCGCGCGGACCCGTCTCATCGCGGATGTCCCGAACACCGGGTGGCCGACCGTGACATGAGGGCCCCCTCTCGCCGACCGGCAGCGGAAATCGGGTCACCGGAAATATGCTCGCCAAACGTGGCCGGGTGCCGCGATGACCGGGAAGAGCAGCAAGCGTACGCGCGCCCGACCGAACCGTGGAGGTTTTCATGGACCGACCCGAGGACCGACCCGACGTCCGACCGGAGGACCGACCCGACGTCCGACCGGAGGACCGACCGGACGAGCGATCCTTCGGCCGTCCTGACCCCTTGATCACCCGTCGCTACGTCGCGATCGGCGGCCGGGGTCCGGAGGACGTGGTGGCCGACGCGCGCGGCCGGGTGCTGACCGGTGTCGAGGACGGCCGCATCCTCCGCCTCGACGGACTGCTCGACCCCGACGCGGTCCGGGTGGAGACCCTCGCCGACACCGGAGGCAGGCCGCTCGGCCTCGAACTCCTCCCGGATGAGGGCCTGTTGGTGTGCGACGCGGAACGCGGGCTGCTGCGGGTCGACCTCGGGGACGGCTCCGTGCGCGTCCTCGCCGACTCGGTGGCGGGGGAGCCGCTGCGGTTTTGCAGCAACGCCGTCGCCCTGTCCGACGGCAGCGTGTACTTCACCGTGTCCAGCCGCCGTTACCCCCTCGACCAGTGGCTCGGTGACATCGTCGAACACACCGGCACGGGACGGCTGTTGCGCCTCGCGCCCGGCAGTGACACCCCCGAAGTCCTCCTGGACGGGCTCCAGTTCGCCAACGGCCTCGCGCCCAGCGCCGATCAGTCCTTTCTGGTGATCGCGGAGACCGGCGCGCGCCGCCTCACCCGCTACTGGCTCACCGGACCCGGGGCGGGCCGTGGCGGACCCTTCGT
Source organism: Streptomyces sp. NPDC096013 (assembly GCF_044763565.1). Lineage (NCBI taxonomy): Bacteria > Bacillati > Actinomycetota > Actinomycetes > Kitasatosporales > Streptomycetaceae > Streptomyces > Streptomyces sp. NPDC096013. The sequence goes on from NZ_JBIWGK010000008.1 coordinate 403,365, forward strand.
CGAGGACCTCCCCGGCATGCCCGACAACCTGTGGCGCGCGGGCCCCGACGGGCCGATCTGGGTCGCCCTCGCCGGACCGCGCGTACCCCCGCTCGACCTTCTCCACCGCGCCCCGGACGCCGTACGGCACACGGCCGCCCGGATCGCCGTACGCGTGCCCTACCGTCCGACCGGCACGATCGGGGCCCTCGCGGTCGATGACGAGGGCCGGGTCGTGCACCGGCTCGCCGCGCGCGGGTCGTCCTTCCGCATGGTCACCCGGGTCTGCGAGGCGGCCGGTCACCTGGTGCTGGGCAGCCTGCGGGAACGCGGTGTCGCGCTGTGCGAGCCGCCCGCCCCGAAGTGACCCCGGCGCGCCCCCGGCGTTACCCTGTTGCCCGGCCGCGATCACCTCTCGCGGCGCGGCGGTGGGGCCCGCCGTACCCGAACCGCGGCAGAGGTGCCGCCAACGGTCCCTACTTGTGAAGGCGTGCGCCCACAGGGCCCCCGACGAGTAGGAGACGTGCGGCATGACAGCCCCCGAAGCCGAGAGCCTGCGCACGCGAACCCAGCCCCCGCGCCCGTCCGTCCTCCAGGGGCAGGGGCCCGTCGTCGCGGTGGTCGCGCTCGGCGGTGCGATCGGGGCCGTGGCCCGGTACGCGGCCTCGCTCCGGTGGCCCGCTCAGGACGGCGGTTTCCCCTGGACGACCTTCGGGATCAACGTCGTCGGTTGTGCCGTGATCGGTGTGTTCATGGTGGTCATCACCGATGTGTGGGCCGCCCACCGGCTGGTCAGGCCGTTCTTCGGCACCGGGGTGCTCGGCGGCTTCACCACCTTCTCGACGTACACCGTCGACATCCAGAAGCTGGTCGACGCGGGCCATCCCCGCACCGCGCTGGCCTACCTCGCCGCGACCCTGCTCGCGGCCCTCGCGGCGGTGTGGCTCGGCGTGACGGCGGCCCGGCGCGTGCTCATGTGGAGGCAGCGATGACCAGGCCGACCGGCAACGCCCTGCGCCTGACCGTCTTCATCGGCGAGAACGACACCTGGCACCACAAGCCCCTCTACGCCGAGATCGTCCACCGCGCGCACACCGCCGGGCTGGCCGGCGCCAGCGTCTTCCGGGGCATCGAGGGCTTCGGCGCCTCCTCCCGCGTCCACACCTCACGCCTGCTGTCGCTGAGCGAGGACCTGCCGGTGGCGATCGTGATCGTGGACACCGAGGAGCGTGTACGGGCCTTTCTGCCGCAGCTCGACGAACTCGTCACCGGGGGACTCGTGACCCTCGACGACTGCGAGGTCGTCCCCTCCCCGTCTCCACCGCGTTCGACCGGGGCGACTCCCGTCGCCGGTCGCACGGATGACTCCGGCGAATCGGACGCGAAGGGTAAGAGGTCGTTGTGAACTGGGTGCTGGTCGTCGCGGGCGCCATGGTCGGTGCCCCGCTCCGCTATCTCACCGACCGCGCGGTGCAGACCAGGCGCGACACCGTCTTCCCCTGGGGCACGTTCACGGTGAACGTCACCGGCTGTCTGATCCTGGGGGTGCTGACCGGCGCGGTGTCCGCAGGCGCCGCCGGCTCGCACCTCCAACTCCTCGTCGGGACGGGCCTGTGCGGGGCCCTGACGACATACTCGACCTTCTCGTACGAGACACTGCGGCTGACCGAGACAGGGGCGGGCCTCTACGCTGCCGCCAACGTCGTCGGCAGCGTGACGGCGGGCCTCGGTGCGGCATTTGCCGGGGTTTCGATCGCGCAGGCCCTGTGGGCGTAGTGGTCGGGCGGATCCCGCGCACCGAATCGACCGCCCCCGGCGCTATTGTCTACAGCACTGTCGACCAACTCCCAAGAACTGGATCCCATGAGCGTCATCAGCGTCGGTCAGGCCGCCATTCTCGGTGTCGTCGAGGGGGTGACCGAGTTCCTGCCCGTCTCCTCGACCGGCCATCTGAAGATCGTCGAGGGGCTGATGCACATCCCCGTGGACGACAACGCCGTCGTCGGGTTCTCGGCCGTCATCCAGGTCGGCGCCATCGCCGCCGTGCTCGTGTACTTCTTCAAGGACATCGTGCGGATCGTGACCGCGTGGGGCCGCGGCCTGCGCAACAAGGAGGAGCGGTACCACCACGACTACAAGTTCGCCTGGTGGGTGATCTACGCGACCATCCCGATCGTCCTGGTGGGTCTCGCCGCGAAGCCGCTCATCGACGGGCCGCTGGGCTCGCTGTGGGTGGTCGCCGCCTCGCTGATCGTCGGCAGTGGTGTCATGTGGTGCGCCGACCAGATGGGCCGGCACAAGCGCGGTGAGGACGACACCACCTTCAAGGACGCGATGCTGGTGGGCAGTTCGCAGATCCTCGCGCTGCTCTTCCCCGGTTTCTCCCGCTCCGGCGCCACCATGTCGACCGGCCTCATCCTCGACCTGGACCGCGTCGCCGCGACCCGGCTCTCCTTCTTCCTGGGCATCCCCGCGCTGACCGGCGCCGGCATCTACGAACTGAAGGACGCCCTGGGTGCGGGCGTGGGCGCGGCCCCGCTGGCGGTCGGCACGATCGTGTCGTTCGTGGTGGCGTACGCCTCCATCGCCTGGCTGCTGAAGTTCGTCGCCAAGCACTCCTTCAACGCCTTCGTGATCTACCGGATCATCATCGGCGTCATGCTGTTCGGGCTGCTCGGCGCGGGTGTGCTCGACAGCTGACAGTGCGGGGATGATCGACACAGCGGGCGTGAAGCCGGATTTTCAGGCTTCACGCCCGCTGAATTTTTCTTTTCGGACCGCTTGACAGCACTGTCCCGTCACCCGCAGGATCACGTCCGTGAACCTGTCAGACAGCCAGACAGGTGGAGTCGGGCCGCGGCGCGTGAGCGCCATGGAAGCGGTCCTCGTCCACCTCCGCGGCGCCATCGAACGCGGCGACTACGCCATCGGCGACAAGCTGCCGTCCGAGGCGGAGCTGTGCCGCACCCTGGAGATCAGCCGCCCGGTGCTGCGGGAGGCCCTGCGCGCCCTCCAGACCATGGGCCTGACCGTCTCCAAGACCGGCAAGGGCACCTTCGTGGTCGCCAACGCCGTGGAGGACCCCACCTTCGGCGACTACGCGGCCAGCGACCTGCTGGAAGTGCGCCGCCACGTCGAGATCCCGGTCGCCGGGTACGCGGCACTGCGCCGCACCCCGGAGAACCTGGACCACCTGGCCCACCTCCTGGACCGGATGGAACAGGAGACGGACACCACCGCGTGGGTCGCGATGGACACCCTCTTCCACCTCGCCGTCGCCGAGGCGGCCCAGAACCCGGTGTTCCGCCGGGTCATCGAGGAGATCCGGGACGCGCTGGCCCGTCAGTCCGCGTTCCTCAACGAACTCGGCGGCCGGCGCGAGCAGTCCAACCGCGAGCACCGCGCGATCGTCGAGGCGCTGATCGACGGCAGCGAGCCGGACGCCGTCGAAGCCATGTCCCACCACCTCGACCGGGTCGAGACGACCCTCACCGACATCGTGCGCCCCACGCGCACGGACACCCCCACGGAAGGCGGACCCGAGGCGTGAGCGAGCAGTCCCTGCACGACGGCGTGCAGAAACGATCCGGCCATGTCGACGCCGGAGACGCCGGCTACAGCAAGTCCCTGAAGTCCCGGCACGTCAACATGATCGCCATCGGCGGCGCGATCGGCACCGGCCTCTTCCTCGGCGCGGGCGGACGCCTCGCCGACGCCGGACCCTCCCTCTTCATCGCCTACGCGGTCTGCGGACTCTTCGCCTTCCTCGTCGTCCGCGCGCTGGGCGAACTCGTCCTGTACCGGCCCTCCTCGGGCGCCTTCGTGTCGTACGCCCGCGAGTTCCTCGGCGAGAAGGGCGCCTACGTGGCGGGCTGGATGTACTTCCTGAACTGGGCCACCACCGGCGTCGCCGACATCACCGCCGTCGCCGTCTACACCCACTACTGGGGCATGTTCTCCGACATCCCGCAGTGGGTGATCGCCCTCATCGCCCTCGCCGTGGTCCTCACGGTGAACCTGATCTCGGTGCGGATGTTCGGCGAGCTGGAGTTCTGGTTCGCGATCATCAAGGTCAGCGCGCTCGTCGTCTTCATGCTGATCGGCATCTTCCTGCTGGTCACCCAGCACCCCGTAGACGGCCACACACCGGGCCCGTCCCTGATCACCGACAACGGCGGCATCTTCCCCAACGGCATGCTGCCCATGCTCCTGATCATCCAGGGCGTCGTCTTCGCCTACGCCTCGGTCGAACTGGTCGGCGTGGCCGCGGGCGAGACGGAGAACCCCGAGAAGATCATGCCGAAGGCGATCAACTCGATCATGTGGCGGGTCGGCCTCTTCTACGTCGGCTCGGTCGTCCTGCTGTCGATGCTGCTGCCCTGGAGCAAGTACACCGCCGACCAGAGCCCGTTCGTCACGGTCCTCTCCCAGATCGGCATCCCCGCCGCCGGCGGCGTCATGAACCTCGTCGTCCTCACCGCGGCCATGTCCTCGCTCAACTCCGGCCTCTACTCCACCGGCCGCATCCTCCGCTCCATGGCCATGTCCGGCTCGGCCCCCAAGTTCACCTCGGTGATGAGCCGCAGCCAGGTCCCCTACGGCGGCATCCTGCTCACCAGCGGCATCTGCGTCCTCGGCGTCGGCCTCAACTTCGTGGTGCCCGCCGACGCGTTCGAGATCGTCCTGAACTTCGCCGCGATCGGCATCCTCGCCACCTGGGGCATGATCATGCTCTGTCACTTCCTCTTCTGGCGGAAGACCGAGAAGGGCGAACTGACCCGGCCGAGCTACCGGTTGCCGGGTTCCCCCTGGACCGAACTCGTGACGCTGGCCTTCCTCGCCTCCGTCCTGGTCCTCATGTACGCCGACGGCGGCGCCGGACGCACCACCGTGCTGTGCCTGCCGCTGATCGCCGCCGCCCTGGTCGCCGGATGGTTCGCCGTCCGCCGCCGCGTGGCCAGCACGTCCTCCACCGCACCCGACGCGTGAGACCCACGTCGTCCTGACCCTGACAGGCAGTGATGTACAGCAGTTCCCTCGCGGACCCACCCCTCATCCGTGAACCCCTGCACGCACCCGTCGCCCACCTCATCCGCGGCGGAGTGATCGAGGGCATCCACTACGGCTCCGTCGTCGTCCTCGGTGCCGACGGTCAGGTGCAGCTCCAGATCGGCGACATCGAGGCCGCGTTCTACCCGCGCTCGGCGATCAAGCCCGTCCAGGCCGTCGCCATGGTGCGGGCGGGGCTGCCGCTCGACGGCGAGCTGCTCTCGCTCGCCGCGGCCAGCCACTCCGGCGAGGAACGCCACCTCGACGGGACCCGGCACATCCTCGAACTCGCCGGCCTCACCGAGGACTCCCTGCGCAACGTTCCCGACCTGCCGTTCGATCCGGTCGTGCGGGACGCCTGGGTGCGGGAGGGGCGGGCGCCGTCGCGGCTGGCCCAGAACTGTTCCGGGAAGCACGCGGCGATGCTCTACGTGTCCAAGCTCAACGGATGGTCCCTGGACGACTATCTCGACCCCGCGCATCCCTTGCAGCAGGCCATCGCCGAGATCGTCGAGGATCTCACCGGGCAGCGGATCGCCCGGGTGACCGTCGACGGATGCGGGGCGCCGCTGTTCTCCATCTCCCTGCACGGGCTCGCCCGGGCCGTTGCCCGGATCACCACCGCCGCGCCGGGCACGCCCGAGGCTCGGGTCGCCGATGCCATGCGGTCGTACGCGGAGATGGCGTCCGGGGCCGGGCGGGACGTGGCCGCGCTGATGCGGGCCGTTCCCGGGCTGCTGGCCAAGGACGGGTTCGAGGGGGTGCAGGTCGCCGCGTTGCCCGACGGGCGGGCGGTGGCGGTGAAGGTCTCGGACGGGGCCAACCGGGCGCGCGTTCCTGTCGCCGCGGCCGCGCTGGTGCGGGCCGGGGTCGAGGAGGGGCTGCTCGCCGAGTTCGCGGGGGAGCCGCTGCTCGGGGGCGGCGAGCCGGTGGGCTGTGTTCGGCCAGTGCGCGCGCTGGACCCTGTGCCGCCGTTGTCCGCCTGCGCCTGATCGGTCGTGGGGGATGTGCGGGTCCGTCGCGGCCGGCCGCGCCCACGCGGCGGAGCCGCCTGCCGATACAGCCCCGCGTCCCTGAAAGACACCCGAACGATGCTGGAAAGAGGACCCCATGTCTGCCATGACCCGTCGCGAACACGATCTGCTCGGGGATCGGGATGTGCCCGGTGATGCCTACTGGGGTGTGCACACCCTGCGGGCCACCGAGAACTTCCCCATCACCGGGACGCCGATCTCCATCTATCCGCACTTGATCAATGCGCTCGCCGCCGTCAAGGAGGCCGCTGCCCTCGCCAATGAGGAGCTGGGGCTGCTCTCGCCGGAGAAGGCGGGCGCCATCGTCGGCGCCTGCCGGGAGATCCGGGGCGGGCAGTTGCACGACCAGTTCGTGGTGGACGTGGTGCAGGGCGGGGCCGGTACCTCCACCAACATGAACGCCAACGAGGTCGTGGCGAACCGGGCGTTGGAGCTGCTGGGGCACGGCAAGGGGGAGTACCAGTACCTGCACCCCAATGAGGACGTCAACCTCGGACAGTCCACCAACGACGTGTATCCGACCGCGGTGAAGGTGGCGACCGTCTTCGCGGTGCAGGGGCTGCTCGCGTCGATGGCCGTACTGGAGGACTCCTTCGCCCGTAAGGCTGTTGAGTTCCATGACGTGCTCAAGATGGGCCGTACACAGTTGCAGGACGCGGTGCCGATGACGCTCGGTCAGGAGTTCTCGGCGTACGCGGTCATGATTGACGAGGACCGTCAACGTCTTGACGAGGCCGTGCGGTTGATCCATGAGATCAACCTGGGCGCCACGGCCATCGGCACCGGCCTCAACGCACCGGCCGGGTATGCGGAGTCGGCCCGCCGGCATCTGTCGGAGATCACCGGGCTGCCGCTGGTGACCGCGGCCAACCTGGTCGAGGCCACGCAGGACTGCGGGGCGTTCGTGCAGATGTCGGGGGTGCTCAAGCGGGTCGCGGTCAAGCTCTCCAAGAGCTGCAACGACCTGCGGCTGCTGTCCTCGGGCCCGCGTGCGGGGCTCGGGGAGATCAACCTGCCGCCGGTGCAGGCCGGTTCGAGCATCATGCCCGGCAAGGTCAACCCGGTGATCCCCGAGGTCGTCAACCAGGTCGCCTTCGAGGTGATCGGCAACGACGTCACCATCACCATGGCCGCCGAGGCCGGACAGCTCCAGCTCAACGCGTTCGAGCCGATCATCCTGCACTCGCTGTCGGCGTCCATCACGCACCTGAGCGCCGCGTGCGTCACGCTCGCCGAACGCTGCGTGGACGGCATCACCGCCAACACCGAGGCGCTGCGCGCGAGCGTGGAGAACTCCATCGGTCTCGTGACCGCGCTGAACCCGCACATCGGGTACACGGCCGCCACCGACATCGCCAAGGAGGCCCTCGCCACCGGCCGGGGTGTCGCCGAACTCGTCCTGGAGAAGGGCCTGTTGCCCGCGGAGACCCTGGCCACGCTGCTGCGGCCCGAGGTCCTGGCCGGCAGCGGTCCCGCGGCCGTCTGAGCAGCGGACGCGCACCAGGACCGGCCCGGAGGCACAATGGTGATCATGTCCCCATCCATGACCTTCCAGCCGGTCCTGGAGCGCATCGCCGGTGAGATCGAGCGGACCCCCGGCCGCGGCCGGCCCGCCGACTACATCCCTGCGCTCGCGGCCTGCGACCCGCGCCGCTTCGGCATGGCCGTCGCGGAACTGGACGGCACGGTGTACGGCGTGGGGGACTGGCGGCAGCCCTTCTCCACCCAGTCCATCACCAAGGTCTTCACCCTCGCCCTCGACCTGGCCCGCGAGGGCGACGAACTCTGGGAGCACGTGGGCCGCGAGCCCTCCGGCAACCCCTTCAACTCCCTGGTCCAGCTGGAGTACGAGAACGGCATCCCGCGCAACCCGTTCATCAACGCGGGCGCGCTCGTCGTCACCGACCGCCTCCAGACCCGTACCGGAGACGCGGCCGGAGAGCTGCTGGCCTTCCTGCGCGCCGAGAGCGGCAACCCCTCCCTCGACTTCGACAAGGACGTCGCCGCCTCGGAGTCCGCGAACGGCGACCGCAACGCGGCCCTCGCCCACTTCATGAAGTCCTACGGCAACATCGACAACGACGTGCCCGTCCTCCTCGACCAGTACTTCCGGCAGTGCTCGATCGAGGCGTCCTGCGCCGATCTCGCCCTGGCGGCAGGCTTCCTGGCCCGGCACGGCAGCCGCGCCGACGGCTCCCGGCTGCTCACCCTCACCCAGGCCAAGCAGGTCAACGCGGTGATGCTGACCTGTGGGACGTACGACGCGGCCGGCGAGTTCGCCTACCGCGTGGGGCTGCCCGGCAAGAGCGGAGTGGGCGGCGGCATCATCGCGATCGTCCCGGGGCGGTGCACCCTCGCCGTGTGGGGCCCCGGGCTGGACGAACGCGGGAACTCGGTGACCGGGGTCGCCGCCCTGGACCGCTTCACGACACTGACGGGCGTGTCCGTGTTCTGACCGCCGTCGGGTTCAGGACAGCCGGCTCATCGGTGCCGAGGGCGGAACACACGGAGGTCATGCGCAGGTCTCCGCACGGAGAGCGGCGCGTCGCTTTCCCGCCATCAGGCGTTGACACGCTGGGCCAGTGCTGGCCATGGGTTTTCCCGTCGATCTCCGCCGCTGCCAGGTACTCGGACTGGCCGGAACCGCCGTCCTCGCGCTGGGCGGTGAGACGGCCGGGGCGCTCCCGGCCGCGGACCTCTTCTCCCCGGCCTCCGCGCAGGCGGCGCTCGGGCTGGTCGGGGTCTACTTCGGTGTCGTGCTGCTGATAGCGGCCTGGCTGCTGCTGGGCAAGCTGATCCGCAGCGCCGAACCGCCCACCCCGCGCTCCCTGTTCCTGGTCCTCGCCGTGTGGGCGTCCCCGCTGCTGCTCGCTCCGCCGCTGTTCAGCCGGGACGTGTACAGCTACCTCGCGCAGGGCGCCATGGTCGACGCCCACATGGACGTCTACGCGCACGGCCCCGCCACGCTCGGCGGACCGCTCGCCGACGAGGTCGCCCCGCTGTGGCAGCACACCGGCGCGCCGTACGGCCCGGTGTTCCTCGCCCTCGCCTCGGCGCTGTCCGGGCTGACCCGCGGCGAACTCCCCGCCGGGCTCTTCGGGATGCGCCTCGTCGCCCTCCTCGGAGTGGGCCTGATGGCCGCCGCGCTGCCCCGGCTCGCCCGGCACAGCGGCGCCGACCCGGCCGCCGCGCTCTGGCTCGGCGCCCTCAACCCGCTCGTCCTGCTCCACCTCGTCGCCGGTGCCCACAACGACGCGATCATGCTCGGACTCCTCGGCATCGGCCTGGTCGCCGCGCTCGGCCGCTGGCCGATCCTGGGCGCCGTACTCGTCACCCTCGCCGCCCTGGTCAAGGCACCGGCCGCGCTCGGGCTCGCCGCGGTCGTGGTCCTCCAGATCCGCGCGGGCCACCGCCCGGCCAAGGCCGTCACGACAACCGTCGTCGCGTCCGCCGCCACCACGGTCGCCGCCACCGCCGTCGCGGGCACCGGCTACGGCTGGATCGGCGCCCTCACCACCCCCGTATCAGCCCACAACTGGGCTCTCACCAGCCTCCTCGGCCGCGCCACCGGCGCCCTGCTGGAACACCTCGGCAGCGATCTCGCGCCCTTCGCCGTCCCGGCCTGGCACGCCCTCGGCCTCGCGGTCACCGGCGCGGCCATCCTCGCCATATGGCTGCGCCTCCGACCCAGCCCGGTCTACGCCCTCGGCCTCAGCCTCGCCGTCGTCGCCGCCTTCGGCCCGGCGATCCGCCCCTGGTACGCGCTGTGGGGCCTCTTCCTCATCGCCGCCGCCGCGCCCAGCACCTCCGTACGACACCGGGTGGCCGCCGTGACCGGGGTCCTCGCTCTCGCCGTCCTGCCCAGCGGCGGCCCCGCCGACGTCGGCCAACTCGTGCTGGCCGTCTCCGGGGGCGTCCTCGCGATCGTCGTCCTGTGGCAGGCCCGCCAGGCCGCCGAGGCCCCGGCCCTGGGACGTACGGCATGAGAACACCCCGCACCGACCGCGGGCGCCTCCTCCTGGTACTGGCCCTCGCCGCCGTCGTCACGGTCTTCACCGCGACCGTCCCACTGCTGCGCGACTGGTTCGACCTGCGCGTCTACTACGGCACCGTCCACACCTGGCTCCACCACGGCGGCCGGATCTACGACTACCACGTGCCCGGCACGGGCTACGGCTTCACCTACCCGCCGTTCGCCGCCGTCAGCATGGCCCCGATGGGCTACCTCGGCCTCGGCGCCGCGATCGTCGCCGCACTGCTCCTCAACCTCGCGGCGCTCGGCGTGGTGCTGCGCATCCTGGCCGGCCCCGGGTGGCGGCGCTACGGCTGGTTCGGGTGGGCGCTGGTGGTCTGCGGGCTGGCCCTGTTCGAGCCGGTGCGCGACACCTTCAGCTTCGGGCAGGTCAACCTCCTGCTGCTGGCCCTGGTCCTCGGCGACGGCTGGCTCCTGTCCACCGGCCGGGGCCGCTGGGCGGGCGTCGGCATCGGCCTCGCGGCGGCGATCAAGCTCACCCCGGCGCTGTTCATCGGCCTGCTGCTGCTGGCCAGACGCTGGAAAGCCGCCGCGGTGGCGACGGCTGTGGCGGTCGGGGCGACCGGACTCGCGGCCCTGGTGGCACCGGACGCGTCGAGGTTCTACTGGACCCGGGCGATGTGGGACACGACCCGGGTGGGCCGCCTCGACTACGTCTCCAACCAGTCCCTGCAAGGAGTCCTGGCCCGGCTCGGCGAAACCGGCCGCCCCCTGTGGGCGACGGCCGTCGTCCTCGTCCTGGCCGTGTGGACGGTACGGGCACGCCACGCGATCGTCGTGGGGGACTGGACGGCCGCGTTCGCCCTGACCGGGCTGACCGCGTGTCTGATCAGCCCGATCACCTGGGTGCACCACCTCGTGTGGCTGCTGCCGTCCTTCGCCGTCCTGCTCCGCGCGGGGCACCCGCGGATCGCGGGCGCCCTGTACGCGGTGATGTGCACGAGCGTCGTCTGGCTGTGGTTCCACGACGCCTCGGGCATCGACGGCTTCCTCGGCAGCAACACGTACACCTGGATCACGCTCGGGCTGCTGCTGTGGCTGCCGACCGGTCAGACCGGTGGGAGCCGCCTGATCCTGAACCGGATCGCGGCCACCACCGCGCCCGCGCCGAGCAGGGCCGCGGCCACGATCGCCGCGGTGTCGGCCCAGCCCGGTCCTTCGTCCGGTACGACCGCGGCGGCCACCGGTACGGCCGTGGGACCCGACCTCGGGCCGGCCCGCAGCGCGTCCAGCGAGCCCACCGGATCGACCCGCCCGGCGGCCGCGAAGCCCCAGTCGAGCAGCTGACGCGCCTCGTCGTACACGGTGAAACCGCCGCCCGCCTGAGGGTTCATCACCGTGACGACGAGCGACCGGCCGCCCCGACGCGCAGCCGCGACCAGGGTGTTGCCGGCATGCGTGGTGTAGCCGTTCTTCACCCCGATGATCCCCGGATACCGCTCGACGCCGTCGGTACCGGTCAGCAGCCGGTTGGTGTTCCGGATGCCGTACGACGATCCCTCGCCCGGGAACTGGGCCTCGGCGGTGGAGCAGTAGCGCGCGAAGTCCGCGTTGCGCAGTCCGGCGCGGCCGAACACCGCGAGGTCGTAGGCGGAGGACACCTGGCCGTCGGTGTCGTAGCCGTCCGGTGAGACGACGTGCGTGTCGAGGGCGCCCAGGGTGCGGGCCTTGGCCTGCATCCGGGCGGCCGTGGTCTCCCAGCCGCCGTTGAGGGAGGCGAGGACGTGCACGGCGTCGTTGCCGGAGTTGAGGAAGACCCCGCGCCACAGGTCGGCGACGCGGTAGGTGTGGCCTTCCTCGACTCCGACCAGGCTGCTGCCCTCGCCGATGCCGGCCAGGTCCTGTTCGCTGACGCGGTGCTGGATTCCTCCGGGAAGGACCGGCAGGACGGTCAGGGCGAACAGGGTCTTCAGGGTGCTGGCGGGCGGGAGTTTGCGGTGTGCGTCGTGGGCGGCCAGGACTTCGCCGGTCCGGGCGTCCGCGACCAGCCAGGAAAGGGCGGAGACATCGGGTACGCCGGGGGCGCCCGGGCGGGGTCTGACCTGGGTGTCCGGTGTGTTCAGGAGTGCGGGTGGGGGTGTGGCCGTGCCGGGATCCGACCCGGTGTGGGCTGCCGCCGCGGTGGGGGTGAACGCGAGGACGCCCGTGAGGCAGAGGGCGCAGGCCGACACGGTGATCCGGGGTGGGAGTCCGATTGTCATACCGCAAACGTAGAAACGGCGGGGCTGCCGAAGGTGTTGGCCGGGCCGTGCGGGGCGAGTCAGTACCCCGGATGCGCTAGCGCTCGGCCTGGTCGGCCGTCACGTGGCTCCTGGGGGAATGAAGCCCAGGTCAGCCAGAAGGCAGCGTGGGGTGGATCTGGCGGAGGAACGTCGCGTTGTCCGGGGTGGTCCTCATGCGCTCCAGCAGGGTCTCCGTGCTGCCCTGGCCGTCCCTCGACTGAAGGGCTCGGCGCAAGCCCCGTACGGCTGTCAACTCGGCCGGGGTGAGGAGGAGTTCCTCGCGGCGGGTGCCGGACGGGTTGATCTCCACGGCCGGGAACACGCGGCGGGAGGCCAGGTCGAGGCTGAGGCGGAGTTCCATGTTGCCGGTGCTCTTCAGCTCCTCGAAGTAGAAGTCGTCGGCACGGGAGCCGGTCTCCACCAGCGCGGTGGCGAGGATGGTGAGGGAGCCGCCCTCCTCGGCGAGGCGTGCGGCGCCGAAGAACTTCTTCGGGCCGATCAGGGCGGTCGCGTCGACGCCGCCGCTGAGAGTGCGGCCACCGGACGCGGCGGCGTTGTTGTGGGCCCGGCACAGGCGGGTCAGCGAGTCGAGGAGGATCACGACGTCCTCGCCCGCCTCGACGAGCCGCTTGGCCCGCTCGATCACGAGCTCGGCCAGCGCGATGTGCTGCTTGGGGGCCTTGTCGAAGGTGGAGGCGTACACCTCGCCGCGCACGGAGCGCCGCATGTCGGTGACCTCCTCGGGGCGCTCGTCGAGCAGCACGACCATGAGGCGGGCCTCGGGGTGGTTGCCGGCGACGGCGGCCGCGATCTGCTGGAGCAGTACGGTCTTGCCGGTCTTGGGCGGGGCCACGATCAGCCCGCGCTGGCCCTTGCCGACGGGGGCGATCAGGTCGGCGACGCGCCCGGTCAGGCCGGCCGCCGGGTGTTCGAGGTGCAGCCGCTCACGCGGGTGCAGCGGGGTCAGGTCATGGAAGTGGCGTCGGCCGCGGAGTTCGCCGGGCGTGTGCCCGTTGACGAACGCGACCTCGGTCAGGGCGCGCTGCCCGCCGCGGACGCCTTCCAGGAGGTCGCCCTTGCGCAGGCCGTGACGGCGGATCAGCGCGGGGGAGACCTGGAGGTCGGTGGGTGAGGGCTGGCAGTTCAGCGCTCGCAGGTGCCCCTTCCCGTTGCCGTCGATGTCGAGGACACCGGTGGCGGTCTGGATGCGGGGCTGTTCCTGTACGGGGGGTTCGAGTGTGGTGGTCATGAGAGGTGGTCCTTTCAAGGACGGATGCATGTGCCATGCGGGAGGAAGGGGGAGAAGCCGCAGGTGGAGGGCGGAAGAACGCTCCTCGGGGCGGCGGGGAACATCACCTCGGGTACGGCGGAAAAACGCCCGTCACGAAGTGGTGTGGAGAAGCCGGTGTGCCGGTCGGAATCGACGGGCTGTACGGCGAAGGTGACATGAGATCTGCACCGGCGCCCAAAACGGGGCGTACACAAGTGCTGACCGCACCGTAGCACACCCGGTGCGGTCTGGGTGTGACGTACAGCTCAGCGGCTCGCCAGGAGGCCGTAGAGGAGGGGAATCCTCGGCTCGGGCAGGCGCCACCAGCCGGTCTCCGTGCGGACCATCCGCGGCCAGCGCGGCCACGGCAGTTCGTCGCTTTCGCGAAGGCGCCGGATGTTCAGTCCCGCTGTCGTCAACGCGTTGATGACCTCGTCTATTCCGTGCATCCACTCGTAGCTGTCGGTCGCCCCGGTCACGGCCGGTCCGTCGGTGTACGTGAACGTCGCGTCCCGGTGGACCGGGCCCCCGCCGCCCAGGTAGTCGTGGCGCAGGAGCAGTTCGGGTCCGTCGTCCGGAGCCGGTTTCGGGCCGAGCGAGTTGAGCAGCGGATGGAACTCGACGAGGTACAACAGGCCGCCGGGGCGCAGGAGTCGGGCGACGGTGTCCGCCCAGCGGGGGAGGTCGGGCAGATAGCACAGGGCGCCTTTGCCGGTGTACACGATGTCGAACCGCCGTTGCCCCAGGGCCTCCACGGCGTCGTACACGTTCGCCTGTACGTAGCCGACGTCGAGGCCGGCCTTCGCCGCGATGCCGTTCGCGGCCGTCACGGACGCCTCGGAGAAGTCGAGGCCCGTGGCACGCGCCCCGCGCTGTGCGAACGCGAGGGTCTCGGTGCCGAGGTGGCACTGGAGGTGCAGCACGTCCCGGCCGGTGAGGTCGCCGAGGTCGTCCCACTCGAAGGCGGCGAACCAGCGCTCCGGATCCGGGTCGCCGTCGAGGCCGTAGAAGCGGCTGGCGAGGTGGATGGGGGTGCGGGCGTCCCAGTTGGCCTGGTTGGCGCGCATCAGCCGTGCGGGGTCGTCGGTGCTCATGGGGACATCCTCCCGTGAACCTGTGAGTTGTTCCCGGCTCCGCGCCTCATACCAGCCATACGAACCCCCGATGGCCCTTCGCTGATGCATTTCTTGTTCTCGCCAATGGCCGTACCTACGCTGCCACCACCGCACCACGGCGGTACGGGACAAGGGACTTGGCAATCATGGGTCGACTGGCCGGGAAAACAGCTTTCATCAGTGGAACGGGGGCTGGAATCGGGCGGGCCGCGGCGCTGGTATTCGCGGCGGAGGGTGCTCAGGTCTTCGGGTGTGACATTGACGAGGACAATGCGGCCGAGACCGTGGAACTCGTCGAAAAGGCCGGCGGAATCATGCGGTCCCTGGCCCCGGTCGACCTGTCGACCCAGAGTGGCGCCGAGGAGTGGATCGCGGCCGGGATCGCGGCCTTCGGCGGGATCGACATCCTCTACAACAACGCCTCGGCGCTGCGGAACGGGCCGTTCGAGACGATGCCCGCCGAGGACTGGTACTTCACCATCAGGAACGAGCTGGACATCCCCTACTTCTGCACCCGGGCCGCCTGGCCTCACCTGATCGCGCGGGGCGGCGGGGCCGTGCTCAACGTGGCGTCCGTGGCCGCCGTACGGGGAGCGCCGTTCATGCCGATGGTGCCCCACGGGGCCGCCAAGGGCGGGGTGTTGGCGATGAGCCTGCATCTGTGCGCGGCCGGTGCCCCGCACCGCATCCGGGTCAACACCATCGCGCCCGGCATGACCCGCACCTCGGCGACAGCGCCCTTCCTCGACGATCCGGCCGGTCCCAAGGCGCAGTTGGAGGCGCGTATCCCGGCCGGGCGGGTGGGACAGCCCGAGGACATCGCGCGGGCCGCCGCCTTCCTCTGCTCCGACGAGGCGGCCTTCGTCAACGGCGCCAACCTCATGGTCGACGGCGGCGACAGCGCGATGGCGGGCTGAGCCCGTGACCAGCCGACTCGACCACGTGGGCGTCAATGTACGCGATCTGGCCGCCCAACTCGCCTGGTACCAGGAGGCGTTCGGGCTCAGCACCGTCTTCGAGTTCCACCTCGAAGGGCCCGGTCTGCGCGGTGTCGTCCTGGAGCATCCCCAGGGCTGGCGGATCGAACTGCTCGCCAGACCCGGTTCCGCCCCCGGCCTGCGCGCGCCGGACCCGCTGACCGCCGCCCTCACCGAGGGATACGGGCACTTCGCGGTCACCACCCCCGAACTCGACCCCGTCCACGGCGCGTTGGTCGCCCATGGAGCGGGCGAGGTCATGGCACCCGGGCCGTCCCCCGAACCCGGAGTGCGGATGGCCTGGGTCACCGACCCCGAGGGAAATCTCATCGAACTCATAGAGAAAAACGCAGAGTGAGGGCACGCACGATGACGGATTCGACCTCCTTGAAAAGACTGGACCCCGGAACACTCATAGCGTGCTGTCTCGCGGTGGCGGCAGCACAGTTGTGCATTACGGTTCCCTCGCCCATCAACGGAGAAATTCAGGCCGCATTCGGCGCATCGGGTTCCCAGGTCGCCTGGGTCACCTCCGCGTTCATTCTCCCCACCGCCATTCTGGAACTGAATTTCGGTGTGGTCGGCGACCTCTTCGGCCGCAAGCGGCTGTTGGTGCTCGGCGGGCTCGTCCTGGCGCTCGGTGAACTCCTCAACTCCACCTCGCAGAACATCACCATGATGTGGACCGGGCAGGCCCTCGCCGGCATCGGCGCCGCCGCGCTCTTCCCCAGCTCCCTCGCGGTCATCGCGGCGGCCACACCGGACGGCAAGGACCGGGCGAGGGCCGTCTCCACCTGGGCGCTGTCGATCTCCCTGGCCTCCGCGCTCGGCCCGCTGTCCTCCGGCATCCTCGCCACGGTCGCCGACTTCCGCTGGGCGTTCGTGCCACCGGTCGTCCTCGGCCTCCTCGTCGCGGTCACCTCCTGGAAGCTCGTCACCGACTCCAGGGCACCCGAGGGCCGCGCGCTCGACTGGCCGGGCCAGATCACCATCGCCGTCGGTCTGACCGCCCTGCTCTGGGGCATCATCGAGGGCGGCGACCGCGGCTGGGGCAGCGCGGCGATCGTCGGCGCGCTCGCCCTGGCGGCCGTCGCGCTCGCCGGGTTCGTCGTCGCCGAGACCCGCGCGCCCTCGCCGATGTTCAACCTCGACCTGCTGAAGATCCCGTCCTTCGCGGCGGCGGCCGTCGTCGCGCTGGCCGGCATGTTCGGCTTCATCGGCACGGCGTACTGCGTCTCCATCCGGCTCGGCGCGGTCATGCACCTGAGCGCGCTGCGGGCCGGAATGCCGTTCGTCATCCTCCAGTTGATCCCGCTGCTGCTCGCACCGGTGCTCAGCCGGATGCTCACGAGGATCGACGCCCGCTGGCTGCTGATGGGCGGCCTGCTGCCCATGGCCGCGGGACAGTTCTGGATCGCCGCGCTGCCCATCACCACCACCTCCCTGGCGGCCTTCATCGGCCCGGTGCTGCTCCTCGGCATCGGCTTCATCTGCGTGGTGTCCTCGCTGACCTCCGCCGCCGTGAACGCCGTACCGATCAACATGACCGGCATGGCCAGCGGCGCGACCAGCCTGGTGCGCGAGTTCGGGCAGGGGCTCGGCCCGGCCGTGATCTCCACGATCGCGATGAGCCTCGCGTCCTCCGCCCTGGTCGGAAAGCTCAGCGGGGCCGACGCGGGCATGGAGAAGGCGGCCGGTCCGCTCGCCGTCGTCAACGCGGGCAGCGCCCAGGCCAAGGCCGCCGCGCAGACCGCCCTCGGCCACGGCATGGCCATCGGCGTGGTGATCTGCGGCTGCGCCTCCCTGCTGGGCGCGGTGGTCACGCTGCTCCTCGTGCGCAAGAACACCGAGCGGTCGACCGTGGGGGTGGGGGAGCCGTCCGTGCAGGCCGCCACCGCGTGACGGGCGCGCGGTGAGCGGTGAGCGGGGGAGAGGCCGGGGCCGGTGCCCCGGCCTCTCCGTGTCCTTCACGGCGGGGTGTCGATCCGGCTCGACTGTTTTTTCTTCCCGGGTGTCGATCCGGCTCGGTCGCGTTCGTCGGTGGGGTGTAGGAAGCTCATCGAGGACCGGGAGGACCCATGAAATACATGCTGCTCGTGTGCGGCGACGACACCGCCGACGACTCCGGGATGACACCCGTGGAACCGTGGGTGGAGGACCTGGGCGACCGGAACGTACGGCTGCACGGGCACCGGCTCGCGAAGCCCGCCGACGCCGTGACCGTGCGGGTGCGCGGCGGCGAGGTGCTGCGCACCGACGGACCGTTCGCGGAGACCAAGGAGTACGTCGCCGGATACGACATCCTCGAGTGCGACACCCTGGAGGAGGCCGTCGAGGCCGCCGCCAGGCACCCCGTGGCCACCATCGGCGCCATGGAGGTCCGCCCCTTCTGGCCGATGGACGGCGAGGAGGAGGGCGAGCCGGAGATCCGCGCGCTCGACGCCGAACTGACCGAGGCCGCCCGCGAACGGGACGTCGACCGCATCGTCGCCTGCTACGCGCCCGACGTGGAGGCCTTCCACTTCACCACCGGCCTGGAAGCGCACGGCATCGACGCCTTCCGCAAGGCCATGGAGGGCGTCTTCGCGAGCGTCACCGGTCCGGTGCTCCGCGAGGTCCTGGAATTCCGCGTCCGCGTCGACGAGTCCATCGCCTTCGGCCACGCCCTCGTCCGGCTGCGCGGCACCCTGGCCGGCGGCGAGCCGCTGGACGACGTCCTGCGGGTGACCACCGGCTACCGCAACGCCGGGCTGCGCTGGCAGATCGTCCACGAACACGTCTCGGTCGCGGCCGTGACGGACGAGGAGGGGTCATGAAGTACGCCCTGCTCATCTGCACCCCCGTCGGCGGCGAGGAACTCGGCCCCGAGGAGATCGCCGGCGACCCCCGCTTCACCTCGTACATCGAGGAGGTCCGGGGCCGGGACCTGATGCGCGGCGGAGCCCGGCTGCGGCCCTCCACCGACGCCACCACCGTGCGGGTCCAGGGCGATGAAGTCCTGCTCAGCGACGGGCCGTTCGTCGAGTCCAAGGAGTACATCGCCGGTATCGACATCGTCGAGGTCGGCGACCTCGACGAGGCGATCTCACTGGCCTCACGGCACCCGGCGGCGCTCGGCGGCGGCTCGGTCGAGGTGCGGCCGGTCTGGGAGTGAGCGTGCCGGACGTCGAGGGCGCGGTCGCCGCCGCGTTCCGCGAGGAGTGGGGCCAGGTCGTCGCCACCCTGATCCGGGTGACCGGCGACTGGGACCTCGCGGAGGAGTGCGCGCAGGACGCCTTCGCCCAGGCACTCGACCGGTGGCGGCGCGACGGCGTCCCGCGCCGCCCCGGCGCCTGGCTGACGACGACCGCCCGCAACCGCGCCCTCGACGTCCTGCGCCGGGAGGCGGTCGGAGCGGCGAAACTGCGGGAGGTCGCGGTGCTGGGGCGGGACGAGGGACCCTACGACCCGGAGTACGACGGCGACGACAGCGGTGTCCAGGACGACCGGCTGCGGCTGGTCTTCACCTGCTGCCATCCGGCGCTGCCCATCGAGGCCCGGGTCGCCCTGACCCTGCGTACGCTCGCGGGCCTGACCACCGCCGAGATCGCGCGCGCCTTCCTGGTCCCCGAGGCGACCATGGCGCAACGGCTCGTGCGGGCGAAGAAGAAGATCCGCAACGCCGGTATCCCGTACCGGGTGCCGCCCGCGCATCTGCTGCCCGAGCGGACGACGGGCGTCCTGGGTGTGGTCTATCTGCTCTTCAACGAGGGCTACGCGGCCACGTCCGGCGCCGAGTTGGTGCGGACGAACCTGTGCGCGGAGGCCATCCGGCTGGCCCGCGTCCTCGCCCACTTGATGCCCGACGAGCCCGAAGTCCTCGGCCTGCTAGCCCTGTTGCTGCTGCACGACGCCCGCCGGGGTACGCGCGTGGACGCGGCGGGGGAGCTGGTGACCCTGGAGGACCAGGACCGTACGCAGTGGAACCGGACCGAAGTCGACGAGGGCGCCCGGCTGTTGGAGACCGCGCTGCGCCGGGGCCGCCCCGGGCCGTACCAGATCCAGGCCGCGATCGCCGCCTGCCACACCACCGCGCCCACGGCCGAGGAGACCGACTGGGCCGATATCGCCGCGCTGTACGGCGAGTTGGAGCGCTTCGTGCCATCGGCTGTGGTCCGTTTGAACCGCGCGGTCGCCGTGGGCATGGCCCACCACCCGGATGCGGGACTGGAGTTGGTGGCCGGGCTGGAGCGGTCGGGCGAACTGGCCGACTACCACCTGCTGCCCGCGACCCGCGCCGATCTGCTGCGCCGCGCCGGCCGTACGGCGGAGGCGGCTCTCGCCTACGAACGCGCCCTGGAGCTGGTGGAGAACGCGGCGGAGCGCAGATTCCTGGAGCGTCGGCTCGCGGAGTGTCGATCCGCGTAGGGACCGTTCGTCGGTGGGGTGAACACAGCCCATCACACCGGAGGTTCCGATGACCGTCCTCGTACTCCTGCGCCGCGCACGGCAGTTCCTGACCCGGCTCGCGGCCGAGGAGCCGGACGCCGGGACGCCCGAGCCCTGGCTCGCGGCGCTCCGGTTGCGCGGCTGAGCAGGGCTGGCCTCAGCGGACGTCGAGCAGGCCCGCGAGGAGCCGGAGCCGCTCGGCGTCGAGGCCGCCCTCGGCCGCGGTGCAGACCATGAGGACGGGACCGGGGTTGCCCGGTATCGGGTAGGCGTCCCAGTCCAGGTTCAGTTCGCCGATCCGGGGGTGGTCGAGGCGCAGTTGCCCGCGCGTCGGTTCCACCACGTCGTGGAGGGCCCACAGGGCCGCGAACTCGTCGCTGCGGACGGCGAGTTCACCGACCAGCTCGACACCGCGCGGGTTCCCCGGATCGGCGGCGACCTGCGTCCGCAGCATGCCGATCAGCTCCGCGACGGTGGCCGCCCGGTTCGGGCACGCGCGGTCGGCCTCGGGGCGCAGGAACAGCGCCAGCAGGTTCCGCTCCCGCCGGGGCTGCCGGGTGAACTCCCCCAACAGGGCGCCACCGAGCGGGTTCCAGGCCAGTACGTCCAGGAAACGGCCGATGACCAGAGCGGGCGAGGTCATGTCGCGCAGCAGTCGCAGCGTGGTGTCCGGAACCTCCTCCGGCTCGTACGGGCGCGGAGGTTGGACCGGGTTGCGTGCGGCGGCGGCGAGGCTGTGCAGGTGGCGGGTCTCCTCGGCGGAGAAGCCGAGGGCGCGCGCGAGGGCGTCCAGGACCTGATCGGACGGCCGTACGTCCCGGCCCTGCTCCATGCGCTGGTAGTAGTCCGAGCTGACTCCCGCGAGCAGGGCCAACTCCTCGCGCCGCAGCCCCGCGACGCGCCGCCTCGGACCGGGCTCCAGGCCGACGTCCTCGGGGCGCAGCCGGGTTCGGCGGGTGCGCAGGAACTCGGCGAGTTCGCGTCGGGGGTCGTCGCTCATGGCGGGGAAGGAGTCGGTCACGCCGTCAGTATGCCGTCGGTGCGGCGCGCGAGGGTGGGTCTGCCGGACCCAGGAAAAGGAGAACGACCGTGATGGCGCGTGCGGGGTCCAGCATCGGACCGACCACGCGAAAGCCCACGGAAGGACAGCGACATGAAGGCCGTTCAGATCACCGGTTTCGGCACGGCGGACGTACTGCGGATCAATGACGTGGACCGTCCCGCTCCCGGCGCGGGCGAGGTCCTGGTGTCGGTCGAGGCGACCAGCGTGAACGGACACGATGTGCTCGTCCGGGCAGGGGAGTTGAAGATGGTGTCGGGGCGCCGGTTCCCGATCGGGGCGGGACTGGACTTCGCGGGCGTCGTCGCCGCGACCGGCGACGGTGTCGACGGTTACCGGGTGGGGGACCGGGTGTGGGGCATGGTGCACCCCCGGCAGCGGCACTCCGTCGCCGCGGCGGCCGAGTACGTCGTGGTCCCCGCCGAGCGCGTCTCGCACGCCCCGGCGGACCTCTCGTCGGTCGAGGCGGCCTCCCTGGTGGTCGCGGGTGCCACGGCGCTGATCGCGCTGCGCGACAGTGTGCGCCTGGTGTCCGGCGAGAAGGTCCTGGTCCGGGGCGCGGCCGGCGGAGTCGGCACGGCCGCCGTGCAGTTGGCGCACGCGATGGGCGGCCGGGTGACCGCGCTGGCCCGCGACCGGCATGCCGGGCTCTTGGCCGATCTCGGCGCCGAGGAGGTCCTGGACTACGGCTCCACCACCTCGGAACAGATCGGGCCGTTCGACGTCATCGTCGACACGGTCGGCACGGAACTGCCCTGCTACCGCGGTCGGTTGGCCAAGGGCGGCCGGATGGTCACCGTCGGACTGTCCCCGTCGGCCATCGCCGCGATCGCCGCGTCGAGCGTGCACGGCTCCCGCCGCATCCGCGCCTTCAGCGCCAACCCCCGGACGCCCGTGCTGCGTGACGTGGCCGACCGTGTCACCTCGGGCGCGCTGCGCCCGGTGATCGACAGCGTGTACCCGCTCGCGGACATCGCGGCGGCGCACCGGGCGTTCGAGCGCGGTGGTGTCGTGGGCAAGCACGTGGTGACGGTGCCGCGCGGCTCCCTCTGACGGAGTCCGGTCAGCGGGGTGCGGTGCGCAGGTCGACGCCCCGGTCCTGGGCGTCGGCGGTCACCAGCCGGGTCGCCAGCCGCGACAGGCGCTCGCGGTCCGCCTCGGTCAGCGGGGCGGCGCAGCCCTCGATGCGCCGCGCGAAACGGGTGCCGACCTGCGCCACGATCTCGCGCCCGGCGTCGGTGATCGACACCTGGAACGAGCGCCGGTCGACGATGCTGGGCGTGCGGGTGACCAGGCCCCGGCGCTGGGCGCGGTCGACCAGGCCCGTGACGGAGGACTTGTCGAGGCCGAGGTGACGGCCTAGTTCGTTCATCGTCGGCTCGCGGTCCCGCAGGATTCCGAGCAGGCGGGTCTGGGTGATCGACAGGTCGTGCTCCCCGGCGATCTCGGCCAGCGCGTTCTGCACCAGGAACGACAGCTGGGCGAGGGCGTCGACCAGGCCGAGGTCCTCGATCGGCGGGGCGGGCGTGTCGTGCGATGAGGTCATGCCCCGGATTCTACTTGCATTAGTACGTGGCACCTACTAATTTGATTGGTGTCACGTACTAAAAAGTTCGTGGCACCTACTAACCCGTTCCGGGAGAGCAGCCATGGACATCCGTGCCGCCGTCGTCAGCTCGTACGACACCCCGCCCCGCTACGAGCCCTTCGACCTGCCCGCGCCGTCCGACGAGGACCAGGAGCTGGTCGACGTCCTGGCCGTCGGCCTGCACCCCCGGGTGCGCACCGGCGCGTCCGGCAACCACTACACGAGCACCGGCAAGCTGCCCCTGGTCCCCGGAGTCGACGGAGTCGGCCGGCGCGCGGACGGCCGGCTGGTGTACTTCGTCGCCGACGACGACCTCGTCGGACCGATGGCCACCCGCACCGTCATCGACCGCCGCCGCAGCGTCCCGCTCCCGGACGGCACGGACGTCGTGAAGATCGCCGCCGCGATGAACCCCGCCATGTCCTCCTGGGTCGCGCTGCGCCGCCGCGTCCCGATCGAGGCCGGGCAGTCGGTGCTGATCCTTGGCGCCACCGGCAACGCCGGACAGATGGCCGTTCAGGTCGCCAAGCGGCTCGGCGCCGGGCGGGTCGTCGGCGCCGGACGCGACCGGACCAGGCTGGCGGCCCTCGCCGGACTCGGCGCGGACGCGACCGTCGCGCTCACCGACGACGCCGAGGCCACCGCGACGGCCCTCGCCAAGGAGGCCGCCGAAGTCGACCTGGTCATCGACTACTTGTGGGGCAAGCCCGCGGGCGACGCGATCATGGCCCTGCTGCGCGCCCGCGCCGATCGCAGTCGCGCCCTGAACTGGGTCCAGATCGGCTCCATGGCGGGACCCACCGTCGAACTCCCGTCAGTGGCACTGCGTTCGGCGAACTTCCGCCTCCAGGGCAACGGCCAGGGCGCCGTGTCGACCAGGACATATCTGGAGGAACTCCCGTTCCTGGTCGACGAGATCGAGAGCGGCGGCATCGCGGTCACCACGCGGGCGGTACCCCTCGCCGATGTCGAGAGCGTGTGGAACGCTCCCGAGGTCCCGGGCGTCCGCACGGTCCTCGTGCCCTGACGACACCGCACGTACCCGATCCACCCCAGGAGCGCGGCGCCATGTCGCACACCGACGACGGCGACGCCCGGGGCGACGTCCCGCGCACCGACCGCCATGGCCGGCACATCCCGGTCGTCACATGGCGTCGAGCGCGTTCGTGATCGCCTTCACCCCGCCGTGCGCCGCGTAGCCGCCGTCGACCGTGATCTCCGCGCCGTTGACGTAGGACGCCTCGTCCGACAGCAGATACACGACCAGCGGCGCCACCTCGTCGACCGTGCCCGGCCGGCCCTGCGGGGTCAGCGACAGATGGGCCTGGACGAACACCGGGTTCGCGGATGCCATCAACGGGGTCTCGATATAGCCGGGATGGATCACGTTCGTCCGGATGCCGCGCGGGGCCAGCTCCAGCGCGGCCACCTTCGACAGGCCGCGCAGCGCCCACTTGCTGGCCGTGTACGCGACCGCGTGATGCGCGGTGAGGCCCGCGACCGAACCGACGTTCACGATCGACGCACCGGCCGGCATCAGCGGGGTGAGGGCCTGGATGCCGAGCAGCGCGCCGGTGGTGTTGACCGCGAACGCCCGGTTCCAGTCGGCGAGTTCGACCGCGCCGAGGCGGGCGCGCATGGCGATCCCGGCGTTGTTCACGAGCCCGTGCACCTCGGTCAGCGCCGCCGCGAGGCCCGCCCAGTCGTCCGGCGACGACACGTCCAGGTGCCGGTAGCGGACGTCGAGGCCGTCGCCGCGCAGGGACACGGCGAGTTTCTCGCCCGCCTCGTCCAGGACGTCCGTCGCGACCACCGTCGCCCCCTCCCGGGCGGCGGCCGCGACCTCGGCGGCCCCCTGGCCCTGCGCGGCCCCGGTGACGACGACGGTACGACCGGCAAGACGCGTGCGGCTCACGGCTTCCTCCAGGGACGCGGACGATGTGTCCCGTCCACGCTAGGAAGCCGCGGTCAGCTCCGGAAACGCGTGATCGGCATGGGAGGCATCCGTCCCGGCGATCTCCCGCACCACCGGGTCGTCCAGCGACGCGCTCACCGCGCGGACCGTCTCCCGCAGCCAGCGGTGCGCCGGGTCGGAGTGCCGGTTGTGGTGCCAGTACATGGCCTCCACCAGCGGTACGTCGGGGAACGGCGTCGGTACGACGGCGCAGCGCGCGAAGCCCTCGTAGCGCCGGGCGAGCCGCTCGGGGACCACGGCGACCAGGTCGGTGCCGCTCACCAGGAACGGCAGCACGTTGAAGCCGGGCGTGCTGACCTGCACCCGCGGGGTGATGCCGAGGGTCTCCAGCTGCCGGTCGGCGGGGGTGAGCTTGCCGACCGCGCAGGCCGCGTGGGGCATCTCGGCGAGGTCGCGCAGCGAGAGCCGCCCGTCCACCAGCCGAGGGTTGTCCGGGTCGACGAGGCACACGAACCGGTCGTGCATCACGGTCTCGCTCACCCCCGGCAGCTGGTAGCCGAGCGGCACGATCATCAGGTCGTGGCAGCGCAGGTGGGTCTCGGTCTCCAGCTGTCCTGTGACGATGGGGTGGAAGTCGATTCGGATGCCCGGCGCCTCCTGCGCCAGAGCCCGCAGCAGCGGTTCCACGAACACCGTCATCACGTAGTCGGACATCACCACCGAGAACCGCTGCCGACTGCGCGCCGGATCGAAGTGCCGGGTCAGTGACAGCGCCTCCTCCGCCTTGTGCAGGGAGGACTGGACGACCGGCAGCAACCGCTCGGCCAGCGGGGTCAGTTCGTACTCGCGGCCCACCCGCACCAGCAGCTCGTCGTTGAAGTGCCGCCGCAGCCGGGCCAGGGAGCCGCTCATCGCGGACTGGCTGGTGGACAGCCGCACCCCCGCGTGGGTGACGTTCTTCTCCTCCAGGAGGGCTTCCAGCGCCACCAGAAGATTCAGGTCGATCGCTCCCAGACCCATGCGTGTGTTCCTCCGGCCGCGTCGTTGAAGCTCGGTGAAACGCGAGCGTAACCACCGGGTTCCCGCCGAGGAAGGGGCCGGGGGACAAGTCACAGGGATCCGATAGGAGCCATCGGATCCCTGGATGTGCGCAGGTCGGAGGAGTGCCCGGCGGATCTACGGCCTGGGGGTCCGGCCGCGCTTGCGGGCCCGCGGCAGATACACGTCCCTGCGGCCGGGCACGACCCGGTTGGAGAGGGTGCCGAGGCGCTCCACCGCGAGGGTCACCTCGTCGCCCGGCCGGAGCGGCGCCGGGGTGCGCTCGCCGACCCGGCCCCAGAACTCCGCCAGCGCGCCCCAGCCGCAGGTGCCCGAGCCGAGGATGTCGCCGGGACGCACCCAGGCGTCCCGGGAGGCGTAGGCGATCATCTCCTCGAAGGTCCAGGAGACATTGGCGAGGGTGTCGCGGCCGATCAGCTCGCCGTTGAGGGTGACCGTCATCTCCAGGTCCAGGAAGCCGTCCGGGTCGCGCCGGTCCTCGACCTCGTCGGCGGTGACCAGACACGGGCCCAGCGTGTTCGCGAAGTCCTTGCCCTTGGAGAAGCCGAGGCCCAGGTTCTTCTCCGGCTTCTGCAGATCGCGCGCCGACCAGTCGTTGAAGACGAGGTAGCCGACGATGTGTTCGCGCGCCCGCTCCGGCGTGAGGTCGCGTCCGCCGCGGCCGATGACCACTCCGACCTCCAACTCGAAGTCCAGCACCGAACAGCCCGCCGGGACAGGCACGTCGTCGTGTGCCCCGTACGCCGCGTGCGGGTTGGTGAAGTAGAAGTTGGGTGCCCGGTACCACTCCTCGGGCACGTGCTCCAGCCCGTCCAGGGACTT
The DNA here is from genome assembly GCF_044763565.1 of Streptomyces sp. NPDC096013. Classification (NCBI taxonomy): domain Bacteria; kingdom Bacillati; phylum Actinomycetota; class Actinomycetes; order Kitasatosporales; family Streptomycetaceae; genus Streptomyces; species Streptomyces sp. NPDC096013. The sequence continues at coordinate 429,916 of NZ_JBIWGK010000008.1, forward strand.
CGACACCCCCTCGATATGTGCCTCGAACCCGACGAAGTCCCGGAGGGACGGCGGCCTGAGGGGAGGCAGCAGCCGCACCTGATCCATCGTCAAGTCGCTCGGCGCGCGCAGCGCTTCGGCGCCGGCCGCGTGCAGCACGTCCTGTTCCAGCAGGGTCAGTACGGTGATCCCTTCGGGCAGCGGATGGATCGTCCCGTCGCGGACGACCCCGGCGCGTTCCACGCCCTCGTACTCGTATGTCGCGAAACGCATCGCTCACTGCTCCCAGTGGTTGGTGTTGGTGACGGTGCCCGTGCCGAGATAGCCGGCGAAGAGGCCCTTGGGGTCGTAGGCGGCCCTGATCTCTTGCAGCCGCCGCCACTGTGCGTCGCCCATGAACCTCATCTGCCGCACGGTGAAGTCGGAGTCGCCGAGGTACTGGCCCGCGGTCACCGGCTCCATGTCCGCCATCGCCCCGTCCAGCCAGGCGCGCAACTCCCCGTCGCGTGCCGGGTCGTCGTGGACGACGTAGGCGGCGCAGTAGATCTCCGACTGCAACGAGAAGGCCATGTCGGGCAGTTGACGCAGCGGGGCCATCGAGAACCAGATGGTGAAGGTCTGCCGGGTGGGCTGCTCGGTGAAGGCCCTGCGGATCGCCGGGACGACCTCGTCGGCGGGGCCGGTCAGCCAGGCGTTGTCGACCAGGTAGCGGTGGCCCTCGGGGTTGGCGCTGCGCTGTCCGGCCAACTGTGCGGCGAACGTGGTCTGTTGGGCCTCGACGCGGAAAAGCGCCCGGTCCGCGTACGGGTTGGCGTGCAGTGGCGCGAGTGCCTCGGCGGCCTGTTCGGCGGTGTCGGTCATGGATACGCCCGTGACCAGGAGCACCGGTTCGTCCAGGTCGGGCGGGGTCTGGGTGAGCGCGACGATCTCGACCAGGTCGGAGACGGTGTGGTGCATGCCGTGCAGCCAGCTCATGACCTCGTCGAACAGGCCGAGCGGATAGGCGTGCACGGTGTGGCCCAGGTACCGCGGCAGCGGGCGCGTGCCCAGATGGAAGCGGGTGACGATCCCGAAGAAGCCCGGGCCCGCACCGCGCGCCGCCCAGAACAGGTCGCTGTGCCGCGTCTCGTCCGCGCGCACCAACTCGCCCTCGGCGGTGACGACATCGATCGCCACGACGTTCTCCGCCGCCCAGCCCCAGCCCCGCGCGTTCCAGCCCTGCCCGCCCTGGAGCAGAAAGCCGCCGATGCCCACGGAGGGGCAGTGCCCGCCGTTGAAGAAGCGCCCGAACTCGCCGAGATACGGGTTGAGTTCGTCGCCGCCCTTGACGCTGGGCGTCGCGGTCACGATCCCAGTCGCCGGGTCGTACGCCATCTCGCGGAAGCCCCCGAGGTCGATCAGCAGGGCGTTCTCGCGCACCGACCAGGCGGCCCAGCTGTGGCCGCCGGAACGGACGGCGATCTGCCAGCCCCGCTCCAGGGCGAGCCGTACTCCTTCGACGACGTCCTGCTCCGACTCGGCCGTCAGTACGGCGGCCGGTGATCGGTCCCTCGGGCGGCGGGCGTTGAAGACCCGGCCGAAGCACACCGTCTCGAAGTCCTCGTCGTCGGGGAGGTGGAGGGTGCCGGAGAAGCGGTCGCCCTGCGGGGCTTCGGGGGCCGTCCCCCGGTCGAAGGCCGTCACGCGCGGCCTCACTTGACCGCGATCGGGTTGACGGGGGCACCCACCGCGCCGGTCACCGGGATCGGCGCGGCGACCAGCAGGAACTCGAAGACACCGTCGGCCGCGCAGTCCTCCGCCAGCGCCTCCAGGTCCCACATCTCGCCCAGCGGGAGGCCCATGTTCGGGATCGCTATCTGGTGCAGCGGGGACATCGCGGGCTGCGGGAACTCGTACGGCCGCACCTCAAGTCCCCACGTGTCGGAGGCGATCGCCGCGATCTCCGTGCGGTGCAGCCAGCCGAGGGTGGTGAAGGAGAGGCCGGGCGCGTCACCGGCGGCGTAACCGCCCCAGTCGCCGAGCCGCCGTACGCGGCCCAGTTGGCCGGTGCGGATGAGGACCAGATCCCCGCGCCGTACGGAACTGGTGGCACCCTGCGCCTCGATCGTCGCGCGCAGATGCTCCTCCAGGACGGGGAAACCGTCCGGGAGTTCACCGTGTTCGTCGCCGACCGCACGGCCCACGTCCAGGAGGACACCGCGGCCGGTGAAGGCCTCCCGCATGTGCTCGATGCCGGTGACCGAGTCGCCGTCGCCGTTGACGATGGTGCACGGACGGCCGTTCCACGCCTGCTTGTTGTCGTAGATGTGGCCCAGACCGTCCCACTGCGTGGAGGCCTGCAACGGCATCACGACATGGTCGTCGGCGCCGCCGAAGCCGTGCGGGAAACCCTGGGTGCCGGCCGCCGCGTCGGAGCCGGTGTCCCGCATGTAGTGGACCGGGTTGATCCGGCCGCGGAAACCGCGCTGCGGGCCCGATTCGTTGAACTCCTGGGCGAGCGAGAAGGACCGCCCGCGCCGCACCAGCCCCGCCGCGTGGGCGCGGATGGCGTCGTCGATGAAGTTGAGGGTGCCGAGCACGTCGTCCTCGCCCCAGCGGCCCCAATTGCGGTAGGCGGCACGGGCCTTGGCGAGTTCTTCCTCGATCGGACCGAGGGCGGCGGTGGTCATCGGGTACGTCCTTTCAGCAGCAGGTCGAGAGCGTTGCCCCCGGCGATGGCGGCCCGGTCGGCCGGAGCGAGCCCGGCCGCGTCCAGCCGGGCCACCGGGTCGTCGACACCCATGTCGAAGGGGTGGTCGGTGCCGAGGACGACCCGGTCCGCGCCCACCGCCTCGACCAGGTGACGCAGGGCGCCCGGGGTGTACACCAGCGCGTCGAACCACAGCCGCCGCAGATAGGCGCTCGGCGGTTCGGCGCAGCCGCGCGCGTCCTCCCGTACCCGCCAGGCGTGATCCGAGCGGCCGATGTACGTCGGCAGATAGCCGCCGCCGTGCGCCGCCACCACCTTCAGGCGGGGGAAGCGGTCGAGGACGCCGGTGAAGATGAGATGCGAGAGCGCGACGGTCGTCTCGACGGGCTGACCGACCGTGTTTCCCAGGTAGTGGGTGGCGAGACGCTCGCCGAGGGAGCAGCCCCAGGGGTGCACGAAGACGACCGCGCCCAGTTCCTCCGCCCGCTGCCACACCGTGTCGTGCGCCGGGTGGGCCAGTTCGCGGCCGTCGACCGTCGTCGAGACGCTGATGCCGTACAGGCCATGGTCGTTGACGGCCTGGTCCAGCAACGCGACGGCCAGGTCAGGGTGTTGGAGCGGGACGGTGCCCAGCCCGTACAGGCGGTCGGGTGCGCCGGCGCAGTGCGCGGCCACGGCCGTGTTGACGGTGCGGGCGAGGTGGATCGCGAGGTCGGGGTCCGCCCAGTAGCGGTGCATCGGCATCGGGCCGACCACCTGGATGTCGACGCCCATCGCGTCGAGGTCCGTGAGGCGCGTGGAGACGTTCGTCAACGTGGTTGCCAGGCGCTGGAGTTGGGCGCGATTGGCGGTCAGGGACGCGGGGGAGTGGGCGCGCCGCTCGGCCGCGAGTTCGGCGGCGAGACCCGGGGTGCCCGCGACCAGGGCGTCGGCGGCGGGGACGGCGAGGTGGCCGTGGAAGTCGACCACGGGCGAGCCGCTCACGCCGCCGCCGTCAGGGTGTCCAGGGTCTCCGACATGATGCGGGCCGGGTCGGCGCCGGGGGTGTCCGGGTGGATCTCCCAGTCGGCGAGCCGGAGGGAGTTCTCCAGCACCATCCGCACCCGGGGCAGGCGCCGGTCCATGAAATGGTCCAGGGCCTTCTCGATCGGCTCGTCCCCGGTCACCAACTCCGCGAGAAGCACGGCGTCCTCCATGCACATCGCGGCGCCCTGCGCGATCAGCGGCGGGCAGGCGTGCGCGGCGTCGCCGATGACCATCGCGCGACCGCGATGCCAGGGTTCGTCGACGAGGATCGCCTCGATCCAGCGGTAGTCGACGGCCGTGTCGTCGGGCAGCCGCGCGAGGATCCTGCCCCAGGTCCCGCCGTACCCGGCACCGCGTTCGCGCAGCAGGGCGAGCGGGGCGCGCGGGCCGATCAGGGAGGCGTCGAGGTTCTCGTCGAGGAGGTAGGCGTAGCACTGGTCGGGGGAGATCGGGCTGTAGCCGGCCTTGAAGCGGGGGCCGCCGTAGTACACCTCGGCGCAGTCCATCTCGGCGGGGCGCTCCGCGACGATCCGGAAGATCGACATGCCGACCGGGCGGGGCTGGGCGTCGATGCCGATCAGCGCGCGCGTGGCCGAGTTGATGCCGTCGGCGGCCACGACGAGGTCGTAGCGGCCGGTCGAACCGTCCGTGAAGACCACGTCCACCCGGTCGGGTGTCCGGTCGAGCCGGTCGACGGTCAGCCCGAGGCGGACCCGCACCCCGTGCGCGCGCACCGCGTCGCACAGCGCGTCCTGCAACTCCGAGCGCAACGCCCCAGCCGTGGAGGGGAGTTCGGGCCCGCCGGTGTGTGGGGTGGGCAGCTCGGTGAGGAGTCCGCCGTCGGCGCGGCGCAGCCGCATGACGTCGAACGGCACCGCCCGGGCGAGCACCCGGTCCAACACCCCCACGGAACGCAGCGCCTTGAGCGCGTTGCCCTGAAGGGTGATGCCATGGCCCACACCGAACCACTGCGGAGAGATCTCGGCGAGCTCCACCTCGACGCCACGCTGGGCGAGCGCGAGGCACAGCACGCTTCCGGTGATGCCGCCGCCGACGACGAGCACCTTTTGTACGGGCATGGGCGATCCTTGCGAACGTAGAAGAAGGATTGGGGGGTCACCCTGAGAAGCGCGGCCCGAGCTCGTGGAAGTGCTCGACGGCCGGCGGCGCGGTGAAGAACGGCCCGACCAGGGCCCGCCAGCGGCCGAAGGCCTCGGACTCCCGGAAGCCGGCCGTGTGCGCCTCGACCGAGTCCCAGCCGACCAGCAGCAGGAAGGTCGTCGGCCGCTCCGCGCCGCGCAGCAACTCGGCCCAGCGGAAGCCGTCGGCCTCGGCCAGCACCTCGCGGGCCCTGCCGAACACCTCCGCGAACTCCCGCTCCCGACCCGCCTCGACGGTCAGCTCGGCATGCTCGACTATCACGTTCTTCTCCTCGGGAAAGTGGGTGCTCCGAGCCTGCGTGGGCGCCCGACGCAGGGTCAACGGATCGAGGCATCGGCAAGGGGGACGTCATGCATCCCGGACGGCGATGGAGGCGCAGTTGAGGGCGTTCCCGGGCCGGTGATGGCAGGCATCGTGGATCGTCATTTCCGCCCCGGTCCGAGGCTGCCTAGCGTCGACGGCGAGCCCCCAGCCGTACGAGGAGAGCGCCGTGCCCGATCAACTGCCCCGCCACGCCGGACCGTTCGCGCTCGGCACGTTCGCCGCCGGTGCGGCGGACTTCCCCGGCCTCGTCACCGGCGACCGTGTGCGCGATCTCTCCGGCCTGGTGCCGTCGGTCCGCGCGCTGGTCGAGGAGTGGGACACCTGGCTGCCCCGGCTCGACGGCCTCGCCCGGTCCGCAGAGGGGACCTGGTACGAGCTGGCCGCGCTGCGCGTCCTGAGCCCGATCGAGCCCGGCCAGATCCTCCAGAGCGGCGCCAACTACCGCAAGCACGTCGTCGATCTCGTCGCCGCCGAGAAAGAGAGCGTGCACGGCGCCACCCCCGAAGAAGCCCGCGCCGACGCCGAGTCGATGATGGACGAACGCGCCCGCACCGGAGTGCCGTACGTCTTCCTCGGCTCACCGCGCGCGCTCACCGGCCCCTACGACGACATCGTGCTCCCCGCGCTCGGCGAACAGCACGACTGGGAGCTCGAACTCGCCCTCGTCATAGGGAAGCCGGGCAAGAACATCCCGGCCGAGGACGCGATGCGACACGTCGCCGGATACACGATCTCGAACGACCTCACCACCCGCGACCGCCTCTACCGGCCCGACCTCAAGGCCATCGGCACCGACTGGTTCACCGCCAAGAACGCCGACACCTTCCTGCCGACCGGGCCCTTCCTGGTACCGGCGGCCTTCGTCAAAGACCCCGGCGATCTGCGGATCACCCTGCGCCACAACGGAGTCCTACGCCAGGACGAGTCCACGAAGGACATGATCTTCGACATCCCCCGGTTGATCGCGTACGTCTCCACGACCACCACCCTGCGCCCCGGCGACCTGCTGCTCACCGGTTCACCGGCCGGCAACGGCGCGCACTGGGGCGTCTTCCTGAAGCCCGGCGACGTCGTCGAGTCCGAGATCACCGGCCTGGGCCACCAGCGCAACACCGTCAGGAGCCACGCATGAGCTTCCAGCCCATCACCCATCTGCGCCATGTCGACCTGGCCGTACCGGACTTCGCCCGCCAGCGCGCCTTCTTCGGCACCACGTGGGGCCTGACCGAGGTCGCCAACGACAGCGGTGTCGCCTTCTTCGCCGCCGAGGGCAGCCCGGAGCAGTACATCGTCCGCGTCCGCGAGGACGAGCGGAAGCGAATGGACCTCGTGGCCTTCGGGGCCATATCGCCCGCCGCCGTGGACGAGTTGCACGGGCGGCTCGGCCGCGCGGGAGTCCGACTCATCGATGAGCCTGGCGTGTTGGACACCCCGGGCGGTGGCTACGGCTTCCGGTTCTTCGACCCGGACGGGCGGGTCGTCGAGGTCTCGGCGGACGTCGAGACCCGCACCCACCGCAGGATCGAGGAGCGCGAGGCGATCCCCGTCCGGCTCTCGCACTGCGTGGTCAACTCCCAGGACCCGGAAGGGTTGCGGGACTTCTACGTCCGGCACCTCGGGTTCCGGCTCACCGACACCCTGTACTCGACGCACATGGGTGACCTCATGTACTTCCTGCGGTGCAGCCCGCTGCACCACTCCTTCGCGATCGCCCGGGGACCCCATGTGTCCCTGCACCACGCCTCGTTCGAGATGCGCGGCGTCGAGGAGTACATGCGCGGCACCGGACGGGCGCTGCGCGCCGGGACCCGGCTCACCTGGGGGCCCGGACGGCATCTCGCGGGCGACAACACCTTCTCCTACTTCCACGACCCGCACGGCAACACGGTCGAGTACACGACCGAACTCGCCGTCCTCGAGGAGGACCTGTGGCATCCGGGCCGCCATGACGTCGACGACCCGATCACGCAGGACCAGTGGGGCACCGCCGACCCGATGAGCGAGTCGGTCGCCAAGGAGCAGTTCAACGACCCCGACGTGCTGTTCGTGGCACCGCCCGTCTGACACCCCCGCCTGGACCCATTCGTCGCGAACCACCCGCAGAAAGGCCGCAGTTGTGGCAACCATCCTGAAGCACGCCGTGCCCACGTCAGAGGTGACCGCCTCCCTCGACCAGGTGCGCGAGACCGTGACCGGCGTCATCGCGGACATCCGCGCACGCGGCGACGAGGCGGTGCGTGCCTACTCCGAGAAGTTCGACAAGTGGAGCCCCGACTCCTTCCGGCTGACGGACGAGGAGGTCGAGAAGATCGTCGCGTCGGTGCCGCGACAGGTCATCGACGACATCCGCTTCGTCCAGGACCAGGTGCGCACCTTCGCCCGCCACCAGCTCGACTCCCTGCGGGAGTTCGAGGTCGAGACCCTGCCCGGTGTGCGCCTCGGGCAGAAGCACATCCCGGTGCGGGCGGCGGGCGCGTACATCCCCGGCGGGCGCTACCCGCTCACCGCCTCCGCCCATATGACCATCGTCACCGCCAAGGTCGCGGGCGTACCCCGGGTCGTCGCCTGCACCCCGCCCATCCACGGCGAGATCCCGGCCGCCACCGTCGCGGCGATGCATCTCGCGGGCGCCGACGAGATCTGGCTGCTCGGCGGGGTGCAGGCGGTGGCCGCGATGTCCGTCGGCACCGACACGATGCGGCCCGTCAACCTCGTCGCCGGGCCCGGCAACGCCTATGTCGCCGAGGCCAAGCGGCAGTTGTTCGGGGAGATCGGCATCGACCTGTTCGCGGGGCCGACCGAGATCCTCGTCCTCGCCGACGAGCGGGCCGACCCGTTCGTGTGTGCCGTGGACCTGCTCTCGCAGGCCGAGCACGGCCCTGACTCCCCGGCCGTCCTGATCACCACCTCCCGCGAGGTGGCCGAGAGGACGATCGCCGAGGTGGAACGCCTCCTGCCGGGCATGCCCACCCGCGACTTCGCCGGGCCCGCCTGGCGCGACCACGGCCAGGTGCACGTCGTCGACACCCTCGACGAGCTGTACGCCCTCGCCGACGAGTTCGCCTTCGAGCACGTCGAGGTGCTGACCGCCGAACCCCGCCTCGCGCTGGAGCGCATGACCCAGTACGGCGCCCTGTTCCTCGGCGAGGGCACCTGTGTGTCGTTCGGCGACAAGGTCATCGGCACGAACCATGTGCTGCCCACACGGGGTGCCGCGCGCTACACCGGCGGCCTGTGGGTGGGGAAGTACCTCAAGACGGTCACCTACCAGGAGGTCACCGACACCGGCTCCCAGGTGCTGCTCGGCCGACTGTGCGGGCGGGCGGCACGTGTGGAGCTGTTCGAGGGCCACGCACGCTCGGGCGATGTGCGGGCGGCGAAGGCCGCGGGCGACGAGCTGCCCTGGAACACCGCGTGACCTCGGACCCCGGCGTCACCCCGGACCGTCGCGGGCCCCTCGACGGCCGTACGGCACTGATCACCGGCGGCGGCGGGCCACTCGGGCGTGCCTTCGCCCTGGCCCTCGCGGACTCCGGGGCCCGGGTGATCCTGGTCGGGCGCGACGAGGCGGCGCTCGCGGAGGCGGCGGCACGGGTGGGCAAGGACGGCGGACAGGCCCGTACCGCCTCCTGCGATGTCTCCGACCCCGAGGCCGTCGGTTCCCTGGCCGCGCAACTCGCCGACGAGGACGTGTCGTTGCTCGTCAACAACGCCGGAGTCGCCGGTCCCGTACGGCCGTTGGTCGACATCGAGCCCGACGAGTGGGACGACGTGTTCGCCGCCAACGTCCGGGGCGTCTATCTCATGTGCCGGGCCTTTCTGCCGCCGATGCTCGCGGCCGGGCGGGGTGACATCGTCAACGTGGCCTCGGTCAGCGGCAAGCGCCCGCTGCTCAACCGCACGCCGTACACCGCGTCCAAGATGGCGCTGCTCGGCCTGACCCGGACCCTCGCCGGGGAGGTCGGCCCGCAGGGGATCGCGGTCAACTCCCTTTCCCCCGGCCCGGTCCGGGGCCCGCGCATGGACCGCAACTTCCGGCTCACCGCCGACCTGACCGGCTGCACCGTCGCCGAGGCGGAGCGCGAGTTCGCCTCCCGGGCCGCCCTCGGCCGGCTCGTCGAGGAGCACGAGGTGGCGCAGGCGCTCGTGGCGATGCTCGCGATGCCCGGTCTGTGCGGGGCCGACATCGACCTGTCGGCGGGGATGATCGCCCCGGCGTAGCGGCGAGGAGCGGACGGAAAAGGGTGAGGTGGACGGCCGGCAAGCCGCCCGCCTCACCGGCGTGTTCAGGTCCGGTACCCGGCTATGACGACTCTGTGTGACCGCCATGAAATGGTCCGCGTGATCCGAGGCATCGGACTCCCATATGGGTGTGCCACCTGCCTGTTCCGGGGTTCTCCCGGCTGCTTCACTCCCTCGTGCGCACCTCAGGTGCCTCCGCCGGGCCGTCCGCACTCCGCGTTCGACGGCCGGCCGGTCACACTGCGCGACGGCGCATCGATCTCTGGGAAGGCAAGCAATGACGCTGATCACCCGACGCTCGGTCCTGATCGCCGGTACCGCCACGGCCGGCGCCGTACTGGTGCCGGCGGTCTCCGCCACCGCCGCTCCGACAAGCCCCAAGTCCCCGCGGAAGGCCGGGAGTTCGGGAACGCGGATCTCGGTGGCATCCGGCGAGACGTACACGGTCTCCGCGACCACTCGCGTGAGTGAGCTCTCGATCGCCGACGGCGGGAAGATCGTCGCCCCGGACGGCTCCAGCCTCTCCCTGACCGTCGACGGCGTGGAGACCGGCCAACTGCTCACCGCCACCGGCGGCACGGCCACCCTGATCCAGGCCGGGACCTACCGGGGCGATGTCGTCCTGACCGTCGCCGCCGCCAACGAGGTGACGTACGAGACGCTCACCTTCCCCTTCCGGCAGGCGGTGTACGTCGGCGCCGACGGCGTGGTCAAGGACAAGTCCGTCCTCGCCGCGGTCCTCGGCGGCAAGCTCACCGACGCCTACGCGAAGAACGTGTCGATCACCTCGACCGGCGAGTGCTTCGACGGCGTGTACGTCCAGGACGCCACCTACACCCTCGACCGGCCCTCCATCTCCCTGACAGGCAACGGCCGTTGCGACTTCGCGGGCTACGGCGCCGCTGTCGTCGGCGACGGTGCCGCGACCACACTCGTCGTCGACGGCGCCCGGATCGACAACAAGGGCGTCGTCCGCACCGCCGTCATCTCCGACGACGGCGCCAACGTCATCGTCAAGGACTCCGTCGTCCGCGCCCGCAACGGCGTGCTCCCCGCCGACTACCAGGCCACCGTGGAAACGCCGTACATGGAGTCCGTGCCCTGGATGCTCGGCCTCGACGGCAACGTCCGCGCCACCAACCTCATCGGCAAGGACAGCAAGGCCACCTACCTCAACTCAACCGTGTTCTCGGAGACATGGGGCGCCCTGTCCGTCGAGGGCGGCAGCGGGCTCAAACTCACCGCGATCAACAGCCACTTCGGGAACACGGGGGAGTACGGCTACGGCACCTACGCCATCGGTGACGCGACCGTGCGGGTGCTCGGCTCCCGGCTCGACGTCGGCAGCTACGCGACCATCATCGCGGGCCCGGCCGCGGTCGTGCACTACGGTGACAGCACCCGGGCCGCCGTATCCGCGCTCAACACGGAACTGGAACTCGGCCTGTCCAAGGCCGAGTTGGCGTCCGTACCGGTGCGCAACACCGTCGTGAACTCCGGGCACTTCGGCTACATGTTCTTCGGCGCCGGCCACCTCACGCTCGACGGCGGCACGGTGATCAACTCGGACCGGGCCACCTTCCTCAACAAGGGCCAGCAGACCACGATCAGCGTCGACGGCTCGCAGGGCGCCCGGCTCAACCCGCGCGACGGGGTCATCCTCCAGCTGATCGAGCTGGACGACCCGGGCCCGGTCAACGTCAACGGCAAGATGATGAACATCGGCGTGTACACCGAGCCCACCGGCGACCCCGCGAAGGACACGGGCTTCGACCCGACCGCCGTGCACGCCACGGACGGCGCCGCCGTCTTCAAGTCCATCGATCTGAAAGGCGACTTCTACAACGGCATGCGCACGGGCAAGAACATGGTCCTCACCTTCGAGGGCGCGAGTGTCGAGGGCGTCATCTCCGCGACGAAGGCCGAGCACCGGGTCTCCAGCATCGACGCGTCGACCTTCTACGAGCTGGGCATCGTCACCAACACCGCGCGGGCCGCCGTCAACAACGGCGCGATCGTGCAGCTGAACAGCGGCTCCACGTGGACGGTCACGGGCACCTCGTACCTGACCCGGCTCGCGCTCGCCGCCGACGCGACCGTCAAGGCGCCCCGGGGCAGGAAGGTCACCCTGACGGTCGACGGGACCGCCACGGCCGTCACGCCGGGCAAGACCTACACGGGTGCCCTCACCCTCACCGTCGAGTGAGCCGGGGGCGGAGGCGCGGAACCCGCCCGGGCCGCAGGACCCGTCCGAGCTCCGGTCCGTCCTCGCGCCGCAGGACTCACGCGAGCCGCGCCTCCGCTTCCTTCGCGATCCGCTCGAACTGCGCGCCCATGGCGGCCTGGAGAGCCTGCGCCCCGGACAACGGCCGCACCATGACGGTCAGTTCGTCGATCAGGCCCTCCTCGTTGACGTGGATGAAGTCGCAGCCGGTCAGTTCCCGGTCGCCGACCCGCGCGGCGAACAGCAGCGCGTGGTCGGTGCCGTCCGGGTCGCCGATCTCCCGGACGTAGTGGAAGTCCTCGAAGACCCGGGCCACCCCGTGCAGGATCGCCGCGGTGATCGCCTTGCCGGGGTACGGCTTGAACACGACCGGGCTGGTGAAGACCACGTCCTCGGCCAGCAGCGCCTCGACGGCGTCCATGTCCTGCGCCTCGACGGCCTCACGGAACGCGTGCATCGGTTCACCTCATAGTCAATTTGTTGAGTAGGTGTGGATGAGACTAATCAACGGCTGTTAGCGTGTCCACATGTCCCTCAAGTACGCGGTCCTCGCGGCCCTCCTGGAAGGGGAGGCCTCCGGCTACGAGCTGGCCAAGGTGTTCAACGTCTCGCTGGCGAACTTCTGGCCCGCGACACCGCAGCAGCTCTACCGCGAACTGGAGCGCCTCGCGCAGGACGGCCTCATCGAGGCACGCGTCGTACAGCAGGAACGCAGGCCCAACAAAAGGATGTTCACGCTCACCGAGGCCGGCCGGCGCGACCTCGACGCCTTCGCCGCCGAGCCGCCCCGGCGCCCCACCGCCATCCGCGACGAACTCCTCATCAAGATCCAGGCGATGGACGGCACCGACCCCGCCGTGACCCGCGAGCTGATCGAGGAACGCCGATCGTGGTCGCGCGGCAAGCTCGACAGGTACGAACGGGTCCGGGACCGCCTCCTCGCCGGCCGGACCGAGGAGGAACACCTCCGGGACGCCGACCGTGTCGGGCCGTATCTCACCCTGATGGCCGGGATCTCCTTCGAGGAGGAGAACCTGCGCTGGTGCGAGCGCGTTCTCGCGGTGCTGAGGCAGCGGGTTGCCCCAGGGCCCGTCTGACAGGCCCTAAGCTGACCCGGGTGTTCAGCCCCGAAGGCCCCAGTCTGCGTGAACTCGCCGTCCAGGCACTGTCGTCCGTCGAGCACGGCTACGACCTCCTCGCGCCCAAGTTCGACCACACCCCCTTCCGCACCCCGGCCCCGCTGCTCGACGGGGTGGCCGCGATGCTGCGGCGCGTCGGCCCCTTCGACGACGGACTCGACCTGTGCTGCGGCACCGGCGCGGGCGTCGAGGTGCTGACGAAGGTGTGCCGAGGGAGCGTCACCGGCGTCGACTTCAGCACGGGGATGCTCGAGGTCGCGCGGGAGCGGGTGACGAGCGGCGGACCCCGTGTCTCCTGGGTGCGCGGCGACGCCAGGGCGCTGCCGTTCGCCTCGGCCTTCGACCTGGTGGTGAGCTTCGGGGCGTTCGGACACTTCCTGCCCCGCGAACTGCCGGGGCTGTTCGGCCAGGTCCACTCCGTGCTGCGGCCGGGCGGCTGCTTCGCCTTCCCCGTCGTCGCGCCGCCGCGCCCGGCCTCGCCCGCCTACTGGATGCTGTCCGGCTTCGACGCGGTGATGAAGGTCCGCAACGCCGTCTGGCGACCGCCGTTCGTCATGTACTACCGGGACTTCCAACTCGGCCGCGTGCGGCCGGAGTTGGAGCGGGCCGGATTCGCCGTCGACCTGTACGCCCTGCCCGAGTTCGGGCAGCGCGGCGACGGCAGCCCCCGCGTCCGCATGGTCGCGGCACGACGGCTGCCGTAGCGTCGAGAGGCGGGAGTTCACACGTAGCGGCGCACGAACGACAGGGCGGTGTCCGCGACCTCCTGCCAGCCGTGGTCGATCGTCAGCGCGTGGCCCCGGTCCTTGATCTCGGTGATCTCGGTGACGTTCTTGTTGTGCTGCTGCTTCTTGTAGGAGGCGTTGGCGATCGACCACGGCACGGTGTGGTCCTTCTCGCCCGAGATGATCAGGAGCGGTCCGCGTTCGGGGTTCTCCGTGTCGACCTTGGCCTCCGTCCACGGGTTGAGGTTCGCCGTGGCCGCCTGGAACAGCGGGGCGCCGGGTGCGGGCACCGCGTACGTCTCGTACAGCTCCCGGGCCTCCTCCTCGCTGACGGCGTTGGCGAAGCCGTAGCGGAACTGGTCGTAGGTCAGGGGGACGGCACGACTGCGGTTGGCGGGGTTGCTGAGCACCGGTGCCGAGGAGCGCAGCGCGGACACGGGCAGCGGCAGGACACCACGGAACGGCGCCGGGTCGATCGCCACCGACGCGGCGGACAGTCCGCGCCCGGCGAGGATCTGTGTGAGGAGTCCGCCGAAGGAGTGGCCGACGATCGCCGGCTTGCGGGTCAGCGTGCCGATCAACTCCGTGAGGTGGTCGGCGACTTGGCCGACCGTCTTGCCCGCCATGACCTCGGGGTGAGCGTTGGCCTCGGCGACCGTCTCCGGGTCGTCGGGCCAGGACAGGGAGACCGGTGCGTACCCGGCCTGCTCGAAGTGTGCCGCCCAGCGGTCCCAGCTGCTCGGCAGCAGCCACAGACCGTGGACGAAGACGACCGGGGTGCGATCGGCCGCGTTCGCCCGCTCGATCTGCTGTACGTCGATATGGGTCATGCCCGCAGTATGGGTCCGCGGAGTCCTGGAGTCAGTCGTACGGCCCCACTTGGTGCGGGACGGCACCATTGTCGCGGCCTGGGCGATCTCCTACGCTGAGCGTCGAGTGGCCAAGCATGTTGTCCGGGAACGGAGTTGTCCATGCTCAGCAAGGGTGAAGCCGGCGAAGCGGTCCGTCGGGCCAAGGTCAAGACCGGTGTCACATGGGCCCAGTTGGCGGAGGCCGTGGGCCGGCCGCTCGCGTGGACCACGGCGGCCCTGCTGGGTCAGCACCCCATGTCCAAGGACGAGGCGGCGACCGCCGCCGCCCTCCTGGAACTCGGTGAGGACGCCGCCCTCGCCTTCCAACTCCAGCCCACCCGGGGCGCGTTGGACGCCGCCGTACCGGTGGACCCGACGATCTACCGGCTCTACGAGGTCGTCCAGGTCTACGGCCCCACCATCAAGGAACTGATCCACGAGCAGTGCGGCGACGGCATCATGAGCGCCATCAACTTCCGTCTGGACGTGAGCCGTGTGCCCGACCCGGCCGGTGACCGGGTCGTCATCACCCTCGACGGCAAGTACCTTCCGTACCAGTGGGAGTGACCGTGCCCGGGTGCGACGGGAGGCTCAGCGGCTCCGGGCGGAGTTGAGCCGGGCCGCCTGCCGGGTCAGATGGTCGCGCTCGGCGAGGTTGGGCGCCTTCAGGGCCGCCTCCGCGTACAGCCGGACCGCCGTCCTCAGGTCCCCGTCGCGTTCGTGCAGGTAGGCCGCCACCGCCGTATGACGGGGCAGCGAGTCGTCCAGGGGCGCGAGCGCCGCGAGGCCCGCGCGGGGGCCGTCGGCCTCGCCCACGGCGACCGCGCGGTTGAGGCGGACCACCGGGTTGTCGGTCAGGCGCGCGAGTTCGTCGTACCACTCGACGATCTGCACCCAGTCCGTCTCCTCGGCGGTGGGCGCGTCCGCGTGCAGCGCGGCGATCGCGGCCTGTGCCTGGAACTCGCCCAACCGGTCACGGGCCAGGGCGACTTGGAGGATCGTGACGCCTTCGGCGATCGCCGACGTGTCCCACCGGGCGCGGTCCTGCTCGGCGAGCGGCACCAGGCTGCCGTCCGGCGCGGTCCGGGCGGCGCGCCGGGCGTGGTGCAGCAGCATCAGCGCGAGCAGGCCCGCGACCTCGGGGTGATCGATCGCGGCGGCGAGCTGCCGGGTGAGCCGGATCGCCTCGGCGGCGAGGTCGACATCGCCCGAGTAGCCTTCGTTGAACACCAGGTAGAGCACGCGCAGCACGGTCGCGACATCGCCGGGCTGGTCGAACCGCACCCCGGAGACGGTGCGCTTGGCCCGGCTGATCCGCTGCGCCATCGTCGCCTCGGGCACCAGATAGGCCTGCGCGATCTGCCGCGTGGTGAGCCCGCCGACCGCGCGCAGGGTGAGCGCGACCGCCGACGACGGCGTCAACGACGGGTGCGCGCACAGGAAGTAGAGCCGCAGCGTGTCGTCCGTCGCGGACGCGGGACCGGGCGCCGGTTCCTCCTCGACACGGTCCTCACGTCGACGCCGGGCACTGTCCGCCCGCGCCGCGTCGAGGAACCGGCGCCATGCCACCGTGACCAGCCAGGCCTTCGCGTCCCGCGGCGGATCGTCCGGCCACACCCGGACCGCCTCGACCAGCGCGTCCTGCACGGCGTCCTCGGCCGCCGCGAAATCCGCTCCGCGCCGGACGAGGACGCCGAGGACGCTCGGCGTGAGGCTCCGCAGCAGGACCTCGTTCACTTGAAAGCGCACTCCGTGTCCGAGACGGTGGAGTGCAGGCCCAGGAACGGGCGCAGCTCCAGCCACTCGTGGATCGGCCGGCCACCGGCCCCGGGCGCGGCCGACAGCTCGCCGGCCAGCTCCAGCGCGCGCTCGTAGGTGTCGACGTCGATCACCATCCAGCCGGCGATGACGTCCTTGGTCTCGGCGAACGGACCGTCGGTGACCGGCGGGCGGCCCTCACCGTCGTAGCGGACGAAGGTCCCCTCGGGGGAGAGCGCCTGGCTGTCGACGAACTCGCCGGTCTTCTCCAGCCGGGCCGCGAAGTCGTTCATGTACTGGATGTGGGCGGAGATCTCCTCGGGCGTCCACTGGTCCATGGGGATGTCGTTCACGGAGGCGGGGGCGCCGCGGTAGTGCTTCAGGAGCAGGTACTTGGCCATCGTCGTTCTCCTCGGTGCCGATGCGATCCATTGTGGTCGCATTCACCTCGGGGACGGAGCCGGGCGCGGGTTCTCGACATCCGCGGCGGATCGATGTGCCGGAAGTTTCGCGGGGAGAGGGGGAGGGCGGAAAGGGAGGCGTGTGCGCACTCCTCCTCCCTTCTTAACGTATAGCGCACCGGGGGGCTTGCGGCAAGGCCCCCGTCGTGCCGCAGAATGTCCGGCCTGAGGCCACGACCTGCGGAAACGGGAGTCTCGAATGCGTGTGTTGTTGACGACGTGGGGATCGCGCGGGGATGTCGAACCGCTCGCCGGACTCGCGTCGCGTCTGCTGGAACTCGGCGCGGAGGTGCGGGTGTGCGCGCCGCCCGACGAGGAGTTCGTCGAGCTGCTGGCCCGGGCCGGTGTGCCGCTGACACCGCTCGGCCCCTCGGTGCGGTCCGTGGTGAACGGCGCGAAGCCGCCGTCGGCGGCGCGGGCCTTCGAACTCGCCCCCGAACTGGTCGCCGCCCGCTACGAGACCCTCACCAAGGCCGCCGAGGGCTGCGACGTGCTGCTGGCCACCGGACTGATGCCCGCCGGAGCCCGCTCGGTCGCCGAGAAACTCGGCATCCGCTATGTGCTCGCCTGCTTCCACACGGCGGGACTGCCCTCCTCGATCTACCCGCCGCTCTCCCGGCCGGGCCACGCCTCCTCGCCGGAGGAGACCGACATCAAGGCCCTGTGGGAGCAGGACGCCCAGCGCGTGAACGCCCTGTACGGCGAGGCGGAGAACCGGCACCGGGCGGAGATCGGCCTGCCGCCCGTGGACAACGTGCGGGACTACGTCTTCACCGAGCGGCCGTGGCTGGCGGCCGACCCGGTGCTGTTCCCCTGGCCGGACCACACCGACCTCGACGTCGTGGTGACCGGACCCTGGATCCTGCCCGACGAGCGCCCGCTCCCGGCCGGCCTGGAGACCTTCCTGGACGCCGGCGAGGAGCCGGTCTACGTCGGCTTCGGCAGCATGGCGCTGCGCACCTCGCCGGACCTCGCCCGGGTCGCCATCGAGGCCGTCCGCGCCCAGGGGCGCCGGGTGCTGCTCGCCCGGGGCTGGGCGGACCTGGCCGCCATCGACGACCGGGACGACTGCTTCGTCGTAGGGGAGGTCAACCAGCAGGCGCTCTTCCGGCGCGTCGCCGCCGTCATGCACCACGGCGGGGCGGGCACCACGACGACCGCCGCGCTGGCCGGGGTACCGCAGCTGGTCGTGCCACAGATCGCCGACCAGCCATACTGGGCGGCAGGAGTGGCCGACCTGGGCATCGGCGTCGCGCACGCCGGGCCGACGCCCACGTACGACTCCCTGTCGGCCGCGCTCACCACCGTCCTGGACCCCGGGACCCGGGCGCGGGCGCGGGCGCTGTCAGCGGACGGCACGTTCCGCACCGACGGGACGACAGTGGCCGCGAAGATGCTCCTCGACACGGTCGGCGAGGAAAGGCCCTCCACGCGCGCGTGAACAGGCCGGACACAGAACACGAGAACCCGCACACACCGGTCCGCACGCCCCGCCGCGAGCGACCGCAGAACGGAATTGATGCCGTGAACCCCCTGACCACCAGCGCCTTCGACCTCCCCGACCGTCTCTCCGCCAAGGCCGACCCGGCGCTGATCGCCGGCGACGAGCGGCACTTCGCGGCGATCGCCGAGTGCCTGGAGGAGTCGATCGCGGAGCTGACCGGGCTCCTCGACGCCGAGCGCAGGGCGCCGGGCGGCATCGGCCGGGCGGCGATGGACCGGGACACGGAGGTCCACCGGCTCACCACCCGGCTGCGCACCCTGCGCCGCTTCGGCCTTGACCTGTGCCTGGGCCACATGGTCGACGAGGAGACGGCCGAGCCCGTCTACATCGGGCGGCTCGGCCTGACCGACCGCACCGGCCGACGGCTGCTGCTCGACTGGCGTTCCCCCGCGGCCGAGCCGTTCTTCGGGGCCACGCACGCCCGCCCGATGGGCCTGGCGAGCCGCCGCAGGTACCGCTGGACGCGCGGCCGGATCAGCGACTACTGGGACGAGGTGTTCACCGCCGACGGCTTCGCCGGGCACGCCGCGCTCGACGACCAGTCCGCGTTCATCGCCAGCCTCGGCGGCAACCGCTCCGGCCGGATGCGCGACGTGCTGGGCACCATCCAGGCCGACCAGGACGCCATCATCCGCGCCGGATCACGCGGCGCGCTCGTCGTCGACGGCGGCCCCGGCACCGGCAAGACCGTCGTCGCCCTGCACCGCTCCGCCTACCTCCTCTACGCCGACCCGCGCCTCGGCCATCGCAGGGGAGGCGTGCTCTTCGTGGGCCCGCACCGGCCCTACCTGGACTACGTCGCCGACGTCCTCCCCAGCCTCGGCGAGGAGGGCGTGCGGACCTGCATCCTGCGGGATCTCGTCGACGAGGGCGCCGCCGCGACCGTCGAGGCCGACCCGGAGGTGGCCCGCCTGAAGTCGTCCGTGCACCTGGTGCGGGCGATCGAGCCCGCCGTCAGGTTCTACGAGGAGCCGCCCACCAAGGGCATGACGGTCACCACACACTGGTCCGACATCCGGCTGACCGCCGAGGACTGGGCCGTCGCGTTCGAGGCGGCCGAACCCGGCACCCCGCACAACGAGGCACGCGAGCAGGTCTGGCAGGAACTGCTCGCGATCCTCATGGAGAAGCACGACGACAGCGCCGCGGCACCGGACGGCCAGGTCTCGCCCGAACTGCTCCGCAGGTCCCTGCGGCAGAACCGGGAACTCCTCACCGCCTTCAACCGCGCCTGGCCGCTGCTGGAGGCGGCCGACCTCGTCGGCGACCTGTGGACCGTACCGGCCTATCTGCGCAAGTGCGCCCCCTCGCTCAGCCGTGAGGAGGTCCAGCGGTTGCAGCGCGCGGACGCCCAGGCCTGGACGGTGTCCGACCTGCCGCTGCTCGACGCGGCCCGGCAGCGGCTCGGCGACCCGGAGTCGGCGCGCCGCAAGCGCCGGCAGGAAGCCGCCGTCGCCGCCGAGCACTCCCGCAGGACCGACGTCATCGACAGCCTGCTCCAGAACGTCGAGATCGACGAGAGCGAGGGCGCGATGGGCATGCTGTACGGGCAGGACCTGCGGGACGCCCTCATCGACGAGGCCGCGCAGCCCGGCATCGAACCCGACCTGCTCGCCGGGCCGTTCGCGCACATCGTCGTGGACGAGGCCCAGGAACTCACCGACGCGGAGTGGCAGATGCTCCTGCTGCGCTGCCCGTCCCGGAGCTTCACCATCGTCGGCGACCGCGCCCAGGCCCGGCACGGCTTCACCGAGTCGTGGCAGGAACGGCTGAAGCGGATCGGCCTCGACCGGATCGACCTCGCGTCCCTGACCATCAACTACCGCACCCCGGAAGAGATCATGACGGAGGCCGAGCCGGTCATCCGCGCCGTGCTTCCGGACGCCAACGTGCCGACGTCGATCCGCGGCAGCGGCATCCCCGTCGCCCACGGGTCCGCCTCCGACCTGGAGTCGGTCCTCGACGGCTGGCTCGCCGAGCACGCGGACGGGATCGGCTGTGTCATCGCCACGGCCGACCTGGACCGGGACATCTTCCGGGCGAGGCCACGCGTCCGGGCGCTGACTCCCGTGCTGTCCAAGGGACTTGAGTTCGACCTGGTCGTGCTCGTCGACCCGGAGGAGTTCGGCGAGGGCATCGAAGGAGCTGTCGACCACTATGTGGCGATGACCCGGGCGACCCAGCAGCTGGTCGTGCTCACGAGCGCGTAAGCCGGGGTGGGGGGCGGGGGGGGGGGGCCCCCCCCCCCCCCCCCCCCCGGGCCCCCCCCCCGCGCGGGGGGGGGGACAGGGAGGTGAGGGGCCGCCGGTGGGGCGCCCCCCACCCGGGGGGGGTCTACCACCGGGCCG
>NZ_JBIWGK010000009.1:0-437134 GCF_044763565.1 Streptomyces sp. NPDC096013
AAAACACTCGGCTGGAAAACCCCAGCCGAGCGCCTGCGTGATCTACTGACAGCCGCGTAAGCCATCAGGTGTTGCGAGGACCCCAAGAATCCGCCGGCCGCCCGGGGCTCCGGTTCGTCGCGGCACGGCCGTCGCCCTCTCCCCCACGGAGTTCCGGCCGCTCCCCACACTCGTGGCCGCAGGCGGGCGGGACCGTCGTTCGACGCAGCGAACTGGTCGCGGTGGGCTGGCCCAAGGGTGCCCGGGTCAGTGACAACACACCGGGCCAGTCCCTGACCCGGCTGCGGCGGAGGCTGCCTGAGGCCGGCAGCGCGCTGACCATCGGCACCGCGCGCGGGATCAGGCGTCGCCTTTCATGAAGCGCCCTGTCCTCGATCAGCTTGGAGGAACACAGGAACAGCGGGCGGCCGAAGCCGTTGAGACGCCGGCTTCGGCCGCCCGCGTGAGTCCGCGGAGATGCCCGGGCTGACCCAGACGGCCGCCCGCACCGGCCACAGGTCGTCGGCGTGTGCCGAGGCGGCGCGGTTCTCGGGTCGGCCCCACGCACTCGACCCGTCGCCGGGCGCAGGGCCGAGGCGGCGCGGGTCTCGGCGCGGCCCCGCCCACTCGACCCGGCGCCGGGCGCAGGGGTCTGTCAGCCCATGTCTGTCAGGAGGGCGTTCAGTTCCTTCTCCTGTTGTGCGGGTGCCATCGGCGGGTTCGAGTGGTCGATGCCGAAGGTCTTGAGCACCTTGTCCATCTGGGCGTCGATGGAGGTCCAGCCGGTGTCGTCCAGCGGCTGGAGCGATGCCTGGTCGGCGTCCCACAGGTCACGCAGCGACTGGGCGGCCGTGTGCGCTGCCTTCGCATTCCCCGAGCTTGCGTCCTTGAGCGAGGTGGAGGCGAGGTTCTTCAGCGCGGCGACCTTGGCGGGCGGGAACTTCTTCACCGCCTGGCCGGGGGCCATCTGGACGGCGGAGGTGTTGTCGGCCTCCGGCGCCGGGCCGGTGTGCGGCTGGCCGTGGGCCCAGATCAGCAGGCCCGTGGTGGCGACGGCGAGCAGTCCGAAGCCGGCCAGACCGACGCGCTCCTTTCGCAGGTCGCCGGTGACGTGGGTGGCGTGGGCGGCCTCGTAAGTCTCGGTCACGTCGGAGCGTGTCACCGTCAGGTAGACCACTGTGGCCAGGATCAGGCCGAGGAAGATCAGGCTGGTGGTGAAGGTGCCCAGCGCGAGGCCGGTCGGCTCGCCCGGCGGAGCGACCTTCGGGGAGGCGAGCCAGTCGCCGATGTTCGCGCCCAGCGGGCGGGTCAGGATGTAGGCGAGCCAGAAGGACAGCACCGGGTTCGCGCCGAACTTCCACAGCAGCGTGATCGCCGCGATGAGGCCGAGCGGCAGCATCACCGAGGCGCCCGGGCTCCAGCCGGTGAGCTCCAGGGTCCAGTCACCGGTCGCGGTGCCGAGGGCGAAGGTGACGAGAACCGCGAGCCAGTAGAACGACTCACGCGGAAGGGTCGTGACCGAGTGGATCGAGAGGGTGCGCTCGCGCACCCACCACACGCCGAAGACCACGGCAAGCAGAACCGAGAACACGGCGGAGCTGATCCACAGCGGCACATTGAGCTGGTCGGTGAGGATGTCGGTGTACAGGGTGCCCGTGACACTGACAACGACCACGGTCAGCCAGTACGGGAACGGGACGTACCGCTTGAGCCGCATCTGGACGGCCAGGACCACGACGAACACTGCGGTGAAGATCCAGGCCGTATTCACCAGGCCGACGCCCAGCTTCATGTTGATCCAGTCGGCGAAGCTCTCCCCGACGGTGGTGCACAGGATCTTGATCACCCAGAACCAGATGGTGACCTCGGGGACCTTGTTGAGCATGAGGCGCCCGCTGCGTGGGCGTGCTTCCGTTGTCGTCGTCATGCAGGGAGGTTTACGGAGAGAACCTGCAAGCAACCTGACTACGTCGTCGCCTTCGCGGCCGGGAGCGTCACCTGGACGTGACCGCGGCCGTCCGCGATCGCCCGGACCTCCACACCGGCCGAGGCAGCGATACGCCGGACCACCGGCAGCCCCAGCCCGTACCCGCCGCCGCCGGTCACGCCCGCTTCGAAGACCCGGTCGACCTCAGCGGGATCGAACCCCGGGCCGTCGTCCAGGACATCCACCACGATGGCCTCGTCCTGGCCGCGCGCGGTGATCCACACACGGGACTTCGCATGCCGCAGGCTGTTCTCCAGCAGAGGTGACAGCAGCGATACGACGACGTCGGGCGCCAAAGCCACCTCGACCTTCGCCGGGAAGGCGACCTCGACCGCGCGGCCTCCGATCGCCTGCCGCGCGGCGGAGCGCAGATCACACCGGGTCCCCTCCTCCGTCCGTGCGCGCGCCGCGCGCAAGATCGTCGTGATCGCCGCGTTGAGGCGGTCGACCTCGCTCAGCACCACCTCCGGCACCACCGGCTCGCCGGACAGCTGCGCCAGCTGCGCCTCGCCTCGCAGGACCGTGAGCGGTGTCCGCAGTTCGTGGGCGATCTCGTCGGTGAGCCGGCGCTCGTCCGCCAGCGCGTTGTCCACCCGCTCCAGGAGGCGATCCAGGGTCTGCCCCAGTTCCCCGAACTCGTCGCGGGGGACTCCGAGGTTGAAACGGCGCCCGGGCTCGTGATGGCCCCAGTCGTCGGCGAGGGCGGCCATCTCGTGCACGACGCGCAGCGCGCGGTGCACCACGAGGTGCGCGACACCGCCGGCGAGGAGGATCGTGAGGCCGCCCAGAATCAGCGACAGGGTCAGGCTGCGCTGCTCGGATGTCTCGTAGGGCGTGAGGTCCACCCGGACGATCACCATGACGTGGTGGCCGACGGTCGGAACCGGCCGCGCGTACAGGAGGTAGTCGCCGACGGTCGCGGTCTGCGATCGCCCCGAGTCCGCCAGCTCCTCGACGCGCCCGACCACGCTCGGCGGCACGTCCCCGTCGATGAGACGGCCATCGGCGTACACCCAGGCGACCTCGTCCAGCGCCTCGCTGCTGTTCTCCGTGAGCACGACACGGCCGCCCTTGACGCTGACGTTCGCCGCGACCGCCTCGGCGCGCGTACGGGCCAGATCGTGCGCGTCGGCATCCGTCACCCTGCTCAGCAGCACATGCGAGACCACCACCAGGATCGCGACCACCGCGGTGGCGATCAGCACGGTGAGCGCGACGACGCTTCGGCGGAATCCCGTCACTGCCATCGGTAGCCCACGCCGCGGACGGTCGCCAGCCGCTCGGCCACACCCAGCGGACCGAGTTTGGTCCGCAGCCGGCGCACGTAGGAGTCGAGGGTGTTGTCGCTGACCTGGGCCCCGTGCGGCCAGCCGGCGGCGACGAGGGCGTGGCGGCGTACCGCGTCGCCCCGCGAGGCGATCAGGCGGCCCAGCAGCCGGAACTCGGTCGGGGTCAGGCTCATGCTCACCGCAGCGTAGGTCACCACGTGCTTGGCCGGATCGAGGACGACCTCGTGCGGTGCGGACGCCACGGTGGCCCGGCGCAGCAGGGCCCGGACACGGACCAGCAGTTCCGGGATGTCGAAGGGTTTGGTCATGTAGTCGTCGGCGCCGGCCTCGAAGCCGCCCACCTTGTGATGCAGGCCGTCCAAGGCGGTGAGCATCAGCACCGGCACGTCGACACCGCGAGCCCGCAGGGCCAGGCAGACATCGCGGCCGTCGGCGTCCGGCAATCCGAGATCCAGGACGACCAGCTGGGGCACCGGTGAGAGCTGCCGCAGCAGGCTGTCGGCCGTGGCGGCTACGGAGACGGTGTGTCCGTCGTGCTCCAGGGCGCGCTTGAGGATGCCGCGGACCGCCGCGTCGTCTTCGCACACCATGATGAAAGCCACGTGCTGACCCTAGATACTCGCGTTCCGGTTATCCATCCGCCCCGGTCAGCCACGCGAACGGGGTCTCCGCGTATGCGCAGGCGTATGCGGCCCGAAGCGGCTCCGTGTCGGGGTCCGTGGACGAGGCGTGGACGGAACGGGATCCAGGGATGAGAGGCAGCGCGAGGAGCCGACCAGGTGAGGCGGCCTCCGTTACCGGTCCGCCCGGTACAGCTTGATGTCCCTGTTCACGAAGAGGTGGACGTAGCCGCAGCGCCAGCAGATCAGGCCGGTGGCGTTCTCGTCGGCCCAGGCCAGTTTCATGAATTCCATGCCGGTGCTGTTGAGCAGGACACCCCGGTCTCGGAACAGATCTCCTTGGCAGACAAGGCACTTGAGCCAGATGTCTCCCACTGCCGCGCGCACCGGCTTCTTCGCCATCGAGTGAACTCCCCCGCCCCTGCCATGTGGTCGGGACGAGGCTATCCACAGCTTTCCTCGGTGCGGACGGTGGGGCAGTTGCCGACCGGTCGTCCGGTGCAGACGCGAGCGGCGCGCCCCCTATGGACAGGGAGCGCGCCGCCCGTCACTACGTCACCGCCGAGGCGTCATGACGTCGTACTGCGGGTAATCAGCGGTGGCCGCCACCCCCGTGACCGCCCCCGTTGTGGCCGCCACCCTCGTGGCCACCCCCTTCGTGACCGCCACCCCAGTGACCGCCGCCCCCGTGCCCGCCCCGGTGGCTGCCCCAGGACGCGTCGTCCACGAGGCGGTGGTGGTCGTTGCGGAGGGTGGCGGTGTCGGCGCGGTTGTCCCAGACGTAGTGGCGGCGGTCCTGGTAGAGGTCGCTGTCGGTGTCGCGGCCCACGCCGGTGTGGATGCGGACGGTGGCGTGGCCGCCCAGGCGGTAGTGGTGGAAGGTGTAGGTCTCGCCGTCCTTGTTCGACAGCTTCCAGCCGTCGAGGTTCACGGCGGTGCGGGTGTGGTTGGTGAGCTCCACCCACTCGTTGTTCAGGGAGCGGTTGGAGCGGTCCTCCGGTCCCGGAGAGTCGTACTGCACGCGGCTGATCTCCACGCTCGACCGGACCGCGTGGTCGGCAGCGGTCGCCGGCAGGGCCGCCGCGCCGACGAGGGCGCCGGCCGCGAGCGCGGCGGCGGCCAGACGGCGGACGGACGCGGAAGGTGAAGAGGTCACGGGTTCCCCCAGCATGGTGCGGGCACCTCCCTGGATACGGCTACGGCCGGACCCCGGGCTGTGCGGTGTGCGGGTGGCGGCCTGTTGGCCGCACACCCACACCTTCTCCACCGGACGGTCGGGATATGAGCGATACGTGAATCGTGTTACGAGTCGGTCGTGTTTCCGTGACTGTCGCCTGTACCGTCCATTTATGTACGTGATGCACCAGGTTGACGCCCCGGCGAGCGGAGGGGCCTTGCGGGCACTGGGCCGTGTTCCGCGATCGCCACGGTGCGCCACCCCGGGACCGTCGGGAGCGTCACCCGAAAGTGGGTAACGACGGACCTCCCACCTGCATGTTGTTACTGACAGTAACAGTACTTCGGCGTTGACGCGGGCGCCGTTCCGCCCGTCGCCAGGTCCAGGACGATCGACTGGTGATGGCCGAAGGCTGCCGGGTGTCGCGACGGGCACGGATTGGTTGCAGGACGGCGCCGCATGCCCTCAACTCCCGCCCCCCGAAGGCACCATGACGACTCATGGGGAGCTTGAGCGGGGGCCGGGATCGCTACGTCGACTTCCTGCGCGCGTGGGCGATCGTGCTGGTGGTGCTCGGGCACTGGCTGATCACCGGGCTGGTGCGGGACCCCGACGGGACCATCAGCGCACCGGAGTTGCTCGCCACCGTGCCCTGGACCCAGTGGCTGACCCTGGGGTTCCAGATCATGCCGCTGTTCTTCCTGGCCGGCGGTCACGCGGCCGGCGGCTCCTGGGCGCGGGCCCGCGACGAGGGCCGTACGGCGGCCGGTTGGGTGGGACAGCGGGCGCTACGGCTGCTGCTGCCCGCCGGGGTGTACAGCGGCCTGGTGCTGCTCGCCGTCGCGGTCTGCTCGGCGGTCGGCGTGGACCCCGGCATCCTCGCGCTCGTCGGGTGGGCCATGGCCATGCAGTTCTGGTTCCTGCCGGTGTATCTGCTGCTCAGCGCGGCAACTCCCGTGCTGTACGCGGCACATCGGCGATGGGGACTGCGGGTGCCGGTGGTGATGGGCGCGGTCGCCCTGGCCGCCGACGCGCTGGTGGTCACCGTGCACGCCCCGCTCGTGGGGCTCCTCAACTACGTTCTCGTGTGGGGCGTCGCCTACCAACTGGGCTTCTGCTGGCGGGACATGCTCCTCGGCGAACGCTCCGCCCTCCCCGTCGGCATGGCCGCGGGCGGCATGCTCGCCTTCGCCGCACTGGTCACGTTCGGGCCCTTCCCGGTGAGCCTGATCCTGGTGACCGGGCAGAACCCCGGCAACACCAATCCCCCGTCCGCCGCGATGCTGGCCTGGGCGGTCGGCCAGGTCGGACTGGCGCTACTGCTCGCGCCGGTGCTGCGACGGCTGCTGGAACGGGAGCAACTCTGGCGCCTGGTACGGCCGTTGGGTGGCGCCAGCATGACGCTCTACCTGTGGCACATGCTGCCGGTGCTGATCGTCGCCGCCGCCATCTACCTCACCGGGCTCGCTCCCGAACCGGCCTACGGGTCAGGGAGTTGGTGGGCGCTGCGGGTGCCGTGGCTGGCTGTTCTCGGGGTGGTGCTGGTGGGGGTCGTAGCGGCGCTCGGGCCGTTGGAGCGGGCGCTCTCAGTGGTGTACGAGCGGACGCGTCCCGGTGATCTCCCGCGGCGGCCTTGGGCGTTGTGGCTCGGGCTGGCGTCGAGCGTGAGTGCGCTGATCTGGTTCGCCGGGCACGGGTTCGCCTATGACGGGCGGTTCCCGGTGCTGCCCGCGGTGGGGCTGCTGGTGGGGGTCGGTCTGGTCATGGCGACGGGGCGGAGTCCGGTGGGCCGGGGTTTGCGTCTTACTTCTGTGTAGCTTGTGTTGTCTTTCGGGTGCGGGTGCGTTGTGGCTGGTCGCGCGGTTCCCCGCGCCCCTTGGGGGGTTGCCCTGTCCGGCGTCGGAAAGCCGACCGGGGGGCGGGACGGCTTGCGCCGATCCGCCCCCGTTGGCCTCCAACGTGCCTAGTGCCTACGGCACTTCGACAGGTCGATCCGGACGATCTGTGGGTCGTGGTCGCTCGCCTGGTCCGCGAACTCCGCGTTGATGTGGACGACGTCGTAGTCGAAGGACGTCACCGCGGGGCTGGTCAGGATGTGGTCCAGGGTCTGGGAGTTGCCGTCGTAGACGTAGGTGTAGCGCTCGGCGGCGGGGAGGGTGGTGATCAGGGGCTTGAGGACCTTGTCGGCCGTCAGGGTGGTCACCGTCTGGGAGAACTCGTAGTCGTTGAGGTCGCCGAGGACGACCGTCTTGGCGTTCTTGTCCGCCACCAGCAGGGACTTGACGAAGGTGTTGACCTCCGCCGCCTGGGCCGCGCGCTGGGTCTCCGAGCTGCGGGCCGGGGGCTGGTAGCGGCCGTGGACGGGCTGGTCGCCGCCCTTGGAGATGAAGTGGTTGGCGATCACGAAGACCTGCTCGCCCTGGAACGTGAACTCACCCACCAGGGGCTTGCGGCTGTCCTCCCAGGCCGCGCTGGTCGGGTCGATCCGGCCCGGGGAGTAGGTGAGTTGGACGCCCTTGCGGGTCTTCACCACGCTCGTGGCGGTGGTCGCGTCGCCGCCCTTGTGGTCGGTGAAGGAGACCCGCTTGGGGTTGAAGAGGAAGACCTGGCGGATGTTGCCGCCGGGCTCGCCGCCGTCCGCGTTGTTCGTCGGCGAGAGGTAACGCCACGCGTACGCCGGGCCGCCGGCCGCGCGGACCGCGTCCGTGAAGCGCTTCAGGGTGGCCTCGGCGGTCACCGTGCCGTCGTTCGTCGCGCCGTTGTCGTCCTGGATCTCCTCCAGGGCCACGATGTCGGGCGAGTTGAGGTTGACCGCGACGCCCTCGGCGAGCCGGTCGAACTTCTCCTGGGTGTCGAGCGCGTCCAGGTTCTCGACGTTGTACGTGGCGACCGCGAGCTCGTCCTTCTTCTGACGGCGGGTCACCTCCTGCTTCAGGCCCTTGTCGACGAGGGTGCCGAGCTGCGTGGCCTGGACGTTGTAGCCGCCGTAGGTGGAGTAGTCGAGGGGACCGGTCGTGACACCTGACAGTTCGTCACCGACGTTGGCGGCAGGGAAGGCCGAGGTCGTGTCGAGCGACATCACCTCGATACGGCCGGTGTTGGGCTGGTCGTACGAGGAGTACAGGGTGCCGCCGCGCGCCGTGGCGTTCTCCTGCGGCTTCACCGTGACCCACAGCTCGCCGTACGCGTCGCTCGCGCCGACCACCCGGGCGTCGGCGAAGGTGACCCGCATGCCCTCCAGGGACTCGTAGAAGTCCTGGGCGTAGACGGTCGGTTGGAGCGCGAGGGACTCGATGCTGCCGCCGGACGCGGTCGGGATGTAGGCGTCGGGGACCGAGGTCGCGTTCAGCGCGACGGCGTCGGGGAGCGCGTTGCCGCTGGAGAGGACCGTGGTGGTCGGGCCGCCGATCTCGGTGTTCGACTGGCTGGTGCTGCTCGGGTAGTACTCGGTGACCTTGCCGGTGACCAGGACCGAATCGCCCACCGCCACGGTGGGTTTGGCGGAGCCGGTGTAGACGAACACGGCCTCGCTGGTGCGCGGGTCGGTGTCGGGGGCCGGGTCCTGGATCCAGTAGCCGAGGGAGCCGCTGCCGCGGACGCCGGTGACGATGCCGGGGACGCGGGTGACCGTCTGGCCCGCGTACGGGGAGAGGCGGGTCGTGCCCTGGATGTCGTGGACGCGGACCGTGCCGGGGTCGGTGGGCGAACCGCCGTCGCCACCGCCGTCACCGCCGCCGTCGCCCGAACCGGGCGTCTGGCCAGCCGAGTTGACCGGTGTCGGGGTGCCGCCGGTGAAGTCGGCCGCGTTGTCGTCGGTGTCGGCGAGCGAGTCGGCGCGGGCCACCGCGGCCGTGTTGGAGGCGCCGGTGGCCGGGCCGCTGCCCTCGCGGACGACCGCGGTGCCGTAGCCCGTGAGGTCGACGATGCGCGGGTCGGCCGCGCAGTCCGCGGCGGTCTTGCAGGTCAGCGCGGCGGTGCCGGAGACCAGGGCAATCGTGCCGGAGGTGGCGCTCATCGCGATCGAGCCGGTGGCGTCGGTGGTGGGCAGCGCGGTCGTACCGCCGCTGCCGGTGCCCTCGCCGACCAGGTAGCGGGCGCCGGGGGCGATCGCGCCGGTGAGGGCGGTGACCTGCCAGGCGGAGGCCGCGGACGGCGTACCGGGCAGGTACTGGACGCTGTAGCCCGACAGGTCGTAGGCCGCGGAACCGGCGTTGCCGAGCTCCACGAAGTCCCGGGTCAGGGTGGCTCCCGAGTTGCCCCCGCCGCCGTACACCTCGGCAATCACCGCTGACGCGGAGGGAGTTGCGGACGCGCTGGGCAGGGCGGTGAAGGCGAACGCTCCCGCCGCGCCCACCGCGACGATCGCTTGGGCGGTGCGGCGGGCGCGGGGTCTGCGCCCTTCAGGTCTGGACACGCTGGCGGTCTCCTCGTGCTTCGTCTGGCTGCCGATACCGGGGTGCCTGTGGGGAGTCGGCTCAAGTTACGCGCGTAGAAAGGGAGTTGCCAGAGGGCCGTGCGTTAAATCCAGGGAACAAGTGAGTGCGGGGACGGCTGGGACGACCACGAAAGTGACGTTCCACACATAAACCCCGTGATCAATTGGACAACTCACCCCATTTCAGCGGACCTTGGGAGCTCCCGGACCGTAATCGGTTCACCTTTCAACCGTGGCCTTTTCCGGTTTCGTCCAGTTCACTCGGGATGGTTTGTATCGCACCATAAGTCCATTCTGATCCAGGGAGTGTGTAGAGATATGTCCAATTCGCCCTATGTGCGGGGTTCATCGGATTCATCGAACACATCGAAGTCGTCGGACTCGTCGACGTTGTCGAAGTCGTCGGGCTCGTCGAAGTCATCGGGCTCATCGGGCTCATCGGACTCGTCGGACGTTCCCTTCGCGCCCCACCCGGTGTCCGCCGCCGAGGTCATCCCGGGCGATCTGATCGCGCTGACCCCGGACGACGCCGGACGCTCCTGCTGGTACGTCGTGACGCACACCCTCCCCGAGACCCCCGAGACGATCCGGGTCACGCTGCGGCCCCCGCGCGGCGGCACCGACCACGACGAGGTGCTCGGCCGCGACCGCCGCGTCATCAGCGCGTGCCGCCGGCTGAACGCCGGCGCGATCCCGCACCTCGTCTCCGACGACCTCACCGGCACCGAGTTCCGTGAGGGCGACCGGGTGACCTCGCTGCGGGTGGTCGACCCTGGCGCGGACGAGGTGTCGTACGTACGGCGTTGGGGTGTCTGGCACCGCGACCTCGACGGGAACACGGACGAGGTCGCTTCCGACGCCGAGGTACGGGACTGGGCGGACGCGGAACATGTCGTACGACATCTGCCGCGGCCGGAGCGGGAGACGGCGGCGGTCGGTGGGCCGCGGCGGGTGGTGGTGACCGGGCTGGGGGCCGTCACGCCGTTCGGGGCCGGGGTCGGCGAGCTGTGGCGGGGGCTGCTCGAAGGGCGGCACGGGATACGGGAGTTGGACGGCGAGGAGTTCGCGGAGCTGCCCGTACGGGTGGCCGGGACCGTGCCCGTCGATCCGGCGGAGCTGCTGCCGCGGGCCGCGGCGCGGCGGATGAACCGGGCGGCGCAGTTCGCGGTGCTGGCCGCGCGGGAGGCGTGGGGCGACGCCGGGTTCGTGGCGGGCGGCACGCGCGAGAGCGGGCTCGATCCGGAGCGGGTCGGGGTCAGTCTCGGGACGATCCTCGGGGACGCGTCGATTCTCGTCGGCGGCGACCGCAAGCTGCGCGAGAAGGGCCCGCGCGCGGTCTCCCCGCTCACCACCCCCATGACCGTGCCGTCGCAGGCCTCGTCCCAGGTCTCCATCGACCTGCACATCACCGGCGAGGCCCGCACGGTCACCGCGGCGTGCGCCTCCGGCACGGAGGCGATCGGGTCGGCGATCGACCGCATACGGTACGGCCGGATCGACGTCGCCCTCGCCGGCGGGGCCGAGGCGGTCGTCACGCCGGCGATCATGGCGTCGTTCGCGGCGATGCGGGCGCTGTCCACGCGGGGCGTGACGGACGGGTCGTCGCCGTCGCGGCCGTTCGGCAAGGGCCGGGACGGGTTCGTGAACGGCGAGGGTGCGGGGGTGCTCGTCCTGGAGGCCGAGGAGCACGCACGCGCGCGGGGAGCGCGGATCTACTGCGAGGCCGCGGGGTGGGGTCTGTCCGCCGACGCGCACCACATGGCGGCGCCGGACCCGTCGGGCGCCGGGGTCGCACTCGCCGTGCGGCGGGCGGTGCGGGACGCGGGCGGGCATGTCGTGGACGTCGTCCATGTGAACGCGCATGCGACCGCGACGGTGGAGGGGGATCTCGCGGAGGCGGGTGCGCTCCGCGCGGTATTCGGCAGCAGGAACGTTCCGGTCACCGCGATCAAGGGGCATCTCGGGCATCTTCAGGGGGCCGCGGGTGGGGTGGAGGCGGTGGCGACGGTGCTGACCCTCCACCACGGGGTGGTGCCGCCGACTGTGGGGGTGGGGGATGCGGAAGTGGACGACGCGATCGGGCTGGATGTGGTGACGGGGGCGGCGCGGGAGGTACCCGGGGACGGGGATCTGGCGCTGAGCAACTCCTTCGGGTTCGGGGGGCACAACGCGGTGTTGGCGCTTCGGCGGGTGAGGTAGACCCCGGGCGGGCGAGGACTCGAACGGCTTACGTGCGGGGAGGGTTGGGGCGCAGGCCGTGGGCCTCCCGGACGGGAGCAACTCCCGGACTGCCCGTCCGGGAGGAGGGGTTGCGGCCGAAGTACTGCCTACGCGGGGCGCTTGCGAGCAGGGGTGAAGCGCAATCGGGCGCCTACGGAGAGGCAGCTCCAGCCAAAGCCGTGCTCACCCCGGACGGGTCGACGCCCAGGCCGGACGCCTGCCGCGCCCATACCGCCCGTCCGGGAGAGGGAGTTGCAGCCCAAGCCGTCTATGCGCCACACGAGTTGGGGCTCAAGCCGGGCACCTGCCGGACGCGAGTCACGCCCATAACACGCATCCACCAAGAGGGCGCCGCGCCCCAAGCCGTCCATCCGCCAAGCGAGTTGGGCTCACGCCGTGCGCTTGCGTGGTGTTGCTTTCTTTGTCGGGGTTTTCGTTGTGCTCTTTGCCGGGGTCTTCTTGGCGGTGGTGGTCTTCTTGGTGGCGCCCGTCGACTTCTTCGCCGAGGTCGACGTCGAGGCTGTGGACTTCTTCGCCGCCGCCTTCTTCGTCGCCGATGAGGTCGACTTCTTGCCGGTGGTCTGTTTGGGGGTTGCGCGCGCGGACCGGGACGAGATGGGTCTGACCTCGGCCTTCTTCCCCGTGTCCGCGGCCGTGTCCTCGCCGCGCGACTCCTTCGCCTCGCGGACGCTCTTCTCCAGGGCCGCCATGAGGTCGAGGACCTTGCCGCTGGGGGCCGGGGCCGAGGACTCGGCGGGCCGTTCGCCGGAGGCCTTCGCGGTGATCATCTCCTCGACCGCCTCGCGGTAGTCGTCGTGGAGGTCCGCGAGGTCGACCTCGCCGAGGGTGTCCATCAGGGCGTCCGCGAGGTCGAGTTCCTTGTCGCGGACGGTGACGCTCGTGTCGGGGGCGACGCCCTCGGGGACGCGGATCTCGTCCGGCCAGAGCAGCCCGTGCATGGCGATGACGTCGTCGACCACGCGGAGCATGCCGAGCCGTTCCCGCCCGCGCAGCGCGTACTTCGCGATGGCCACCTTCTGGCTGCGCTTCAACGCCTCGCGGAGCAGGGTGTACGGCTTGGCCGCGGGCACGCCGTTCGCGGAGAGGTAGTACGCCGCGTCCATCTGGAGCGGGTCGATCCGGTCGGCCGGGACGAACGCCACGATCTCGATCGTCCGCGCCGTCGGGATCGGCAGCTGGGCCAGGTCGTCGTCCGTGATCGGGATCATCGTCCCGTCCGCGTCCTCGTACGCCTTGCCGATCTCGGCCTGGGTGACCTCGCGGTCCTCCAGTTCGCAGACCTTGCGGTAACGGATGCGTCCGCCGTCCTCGGTGTGGATCTGGCGGAAGGAGATGGAGTGGCTCTCCGTCGCGTTCACCAGCTTGATCGGGATGCTGACCAGGCCGAAGGATATGGCGCCGTTCCATATGGATCGCACCTGCCGCACCTGCCTTCCGTTTCCGGCTCACAGCTCTCCGGCCTACGACGCCCCGACTCACGTCCGGTTCGTCACGTTTTCGTGGGATTCTCATCGTATGACGCCGATCACAGAGGTGGAGGGGCGACGGCTCGCGCTCAGCAACCTGGACAAGGTGCTGTACCCGGCGACCGGCTTCACCAAGGGCGAGGTCCTGCACTACTACGCCACGACAGCCGGGGTCCTGCTGCCCCAGTTGCGGGACCGGCCGGTGTCCTTCCTGCGCTACCCGGACGGCCCCGACGGCCAGGTCTTCTTCACCAAGAACGTGCCGCCCGGTACACCCGACTGGGTCACCACCGCCGAGGTGCCGCGCTCGGAGGGGCCGGCGCGCATGGTGCTGGTGCAGGATCTGGCGTCCCTGATGTGGGCGGCGAACCTCGTCACCGAGTTCCACACACCGCAGTGGGTCATCGGGGAGCCGAACCTCGCCGACCGCCTCGTCTTCGATCTCGATCCCGGGGCTCCGGCGACCGTCGTCGAGTGCTGCGCGGTCGCGCTGTGGCTGCGTGAGCGGCTGGCGGCGGACGGGATCGAGGCGTACGCCAAGACGTCCGGGTCGAAGGGCCTGCATCTGCTGGCGGGGGTCACGCCGGTGCCCTCGGAGCGGGCGGTGTCGTACGCGAAGGAACTGGCCGTGGAGGCGGAGGCGGCACTCCCCCGGCTCGTCGTCCACCGCATGACACGGAGCCTGCGGCCGGGAAAGGTGTTCGTCGACTGGAGCCAGAACGCCGCGCGCAAGACCACGGCCACGGCGTACACGCTACGGGTGGGCCCGGCCCCGGGTGTGTCGGCCCCGGTGACCTGGGAGGAGATCGAGGCGTGCCGGTCCGTACGCCAACTCACCTTCCTCGCACCGGACATGGGGGGACGACTGGAGGAGCACGGGGATCTGCTGGCACCGCTGCTCGATGGCGATGGCGACGGCAACCGGGCGGGGTCC
Source organism: Streptomyces sp. NPDC096013 (assembly GCF_044763565.1). NCBI lineage: Bacteria > Bacillati > Actinomycetota > Actinomycetes > Kitasatosporales > Streptomycetaceae > Streptomyces > Streptomyces sp. NPDC096013. Next base: position 14,129 of record NZ_JBIWGK010000009.1, read on the forward strand.
GTGCCGTGACCACCGCCGCACCCGATGCCCGGCGAGTGGCGAGTGGCCAAGTCGCGAGTGGCGAGTGGCGAGTGGCGAGCGGCGAACTCGGCGGCCCCCTCAGGCCCTCCCCGCCCTCACGCCCTCCGCGCTCTCACACCCCGGCACCCCTCACTCCCTCCGCGCTCTCACCCCCCGCCCCCTCACACCCTCCCCCACGTATGCCGATCCCGAGCCATCGCATGCAGCGCCTCCACATCCGCCGGCTTCAACACCCCGCCCGTTCTCGCCAGTCCGGACAGCTCCGTGTCCTGGAGTACGCGGACTTCGCGGAGCGGGGTCGTGGTGGTGATGTCGGCCGGGCCGAGGAGGGCGAGGACCGGGTGGACCTCGGCTGTCAGGGCGTAGGAGGCGCGGGCCGCGTCGGAGCGGGTCCGGCGGAGGAGGGGGAGGGGGTCGCGGCGGCCCAGGGTGACCATGGGGTCGGCCACCTGGACGCGTTGTTTGCGGGCGTACAGGGTGTGCAGGGCGTAGAGGCCGCCGGGGCCGATCAGCAGGTGGTGGAGGCGGTCGCCGCCGGGGAGGGGGATGGAGTGGAGGGCGTGCCAGCCCGCGCCGTCGAGGGCGTCGAGGGCTTCGCCCACCGCCTGTTCCGCGGTGAGGGCGCGGCGGCGGGGGTCGGGGCGGAGCCGGTGCTGGGGGCCCGGGTCGCGGTCGAGGGCCACGTGGAGGGCCTCGCCGGGGCGGTTGGGGGCCAGGTCGTCGTCGGGGTGGAGGGTCAGGCGGGCCAGTTCCGCGGGGGTCGGCACCGGTGGCGGGCCCACCGTGACCGGGCCGGTGAGGAAGGGACCGAGGGCGTGCAGGACGTCCTCTCTGCGGTCCTCGCTCAGCAGGTTGATCCGGGCCGCCTCCCTGTCGTACCAGGCGACGTTCCTTCCGTCGGTGTGACAGACGTACAGCCGTTCCTGACCATGGCGCCAGGTCGGTATCACGCGGAGTCCGCTCATGCACCATCACCCCCCGACCATGGGAACAGGCGGGGTGCTCAAGGGGCAAGAACCCGGTTACCTTTGGGTCAGTCGCTGGGGCTTGGGGAGGCGCCGTTGCGGACGCGCAGGAAGCAACCCGACGTACCCGCTCCGGACACTCCGTGGAGCGAGATCACGCCCGGTCTGTGGATGGGCGGGCACGAGTTCCGGGGGCGTTCGGGACAGCGGGAGTTCGCGGTGGTGCGGGACGAGTTCGATCTCGTACAGACTCTGCTGCGGCTGCCGGGGCACGGGCCCGATCCGGGCGTCGAGCACCATGTCTGGCCGATTCCGGACGGCCCGCTGGACGGGACGCAGCTGGCCGGTGTGATGCGGCTGGCGGTCGCCGCGTGCGACGCGCTGGACGCGGGGCGGAAGGTGCTCGTCCGCTGCTATCACGGCTACAACCGGTCGGGCCTGGTCGTCGCGCACGCGCTGGTCCGCCGCGGGCACTCCACCGAGGAGGCGATACGGCTGATCCGCGCCCGCCGGTCGCCGTGGGCACTCCACAACGAACTCTTCGTCGAGTACCTGCGGACGGGACTGTCCACGGCCCGGCTGCTGGAGGAACTGGCCGAGTAATCGTTTCGCCCGCGTTTCCCCGCTCCACCGGAGCGCATGAACAAAAGGGACTTCCCTACGAATAGGGTGTATGGGTCACCCACTCGCGCCCCGCAGGAGAGCAGTGCCCCCCAGTCGCCCCCGCCGCTCCGGCCGCCCCGGCCGCCCCGTGCGCACCGCCCGCACCACCGCCGCCGTCGCCCTGCTGCTCGCGACCGCCGTGGCCTGCGGTGACACCGGCGCGCTGCGGGGCGCGGGGGCGACCCCGACGGCGACGAGCCCCGCCAGACTCTGGCCGAATCTGTCGCCCGCCGCCTCGCCCGCCTACGACTTCGACGAGGCGGACACGGAGACCGTGAAGGGCGTCACCGTCCCCGGCGACGACATCCACCGGGTCGACCCGGTCGCCGTCGTACGCGCGGAGATCGCCGCGCATCCCAGCGACTACAAGGGCGCGAAGGCGCCGTACCGCGTAACCGGCGACCGCGTCGCCGACTGCGGGAAGGGCGGGGACCGCGGGGCCTGTCCCGTCCTCAAGCCCTACTACCGCGACCTGACCGGCGACGGACGCGACGATCTGACGCTCGGGTTCCCGCTGCTGCCGACGAAGATGACGGCCGTGCGGGTCTACACCGTCGAGAAGCACCGGCTCGTGCAGGTCATGGCCAACGACGACGCCGTCAGCGGGGTCGAACTGGCCGGGCATTCGGTGATCATCCGCTCGCCCTCGGAGCTGGCGGGGTACGAGTACCGCGTGCAGTGGACCTGGGACGCGGATCAGAAGGCGATGCTGCTGACCCACGACGAGTTCCTGCGGACCGGCAGCCGTAAGCACGGGGTGCGCCGGGCGACCCCGACCGCGCCCGGCTCACCCGGTGCGCCCGGCTCCTCCGCCTCCCCCTCGGCCACGCCGTGATCCGGCTCGTGCTGCCCCGGTGGGCCGGGACCCTCGCCTTCAAGGCCGGCGTGTTCATCACCGTGATGTGCTGCGCGCTGGCCGCGCTGCTCGGTGTCCTCGTGCATGTCTCGGTGACCGACCAGACCGTCGGCCAGGCCCGTGACCTCGCGTTGTCGCGGCTGCGGACGGCGACGACCCAGTACGAGGCCGGGGACTCGCTCGTGCACGGCGCCGGGGTCGACTCCGCGGATCTGCCGGTGGCCTTGCGGCGGTTGGCGGCCGGCGGGGAGCGCGGCACGATGGTCGGCAGGCACCGTGGGCGGCCCACGATGTGGGCGGCGGGTCCCGCCGACGACGACCGGGTGCTGGCCGTGGCCGTCGACTACTCGCAGGGCGCCGGCACCATCGCGGGGCTCGACCGGGCGATCTTCTGGTCGTCCGGTCTGGCGATCGGGGCGACGCTGCTGGTCGGCGCGTTCGCGGTGACCCGGGTGACGCGGCGGCTGCACGGGACGGCGCGGGTGGCCCGGCGGATCAGCGCGGGGGATCTGGACGCGCGGGTGGACGATCCCCGTACGAAGGACGCGAACCTGCCGCAGGACGAGGTGGCCGCGGTGGCCGCCGCGCTGGACACGATGGCGTCGTCGTTGCAGGGCAAGCTGCTGACCGAGCAGCGGTTCACGGCGGATGTGGCGCACGAGTTGCGTACGCCGCTGACGGGGTTGCACGCGGCGGCCGAGCTGTTGCCTCCGGGGCGGCCCACCGAGTTGGTGCGGGATCGGGTGGCCGCGTTGCGGACGCTGACGGAGGACCTGCTGGAGATCTCCCGGCTCGATACGCGGCGGGAGAAGGTGGAGCTGGACACCGAGCGGTTGGGGGCGGTGGCCGAGCGGGTGGTGCGGGGCGCTGGGGGTGGCGGTGAGGTCGTCGTCGTGCGGGACGAGTGGGTGGAGACGGATCGGCGCCGGCTGGAACGGGTGCTGGGGAATCTCGTCGCCAACGCGCATCGGCACGGGCGGGGGCCTGTCGTGGTGACCGTGGAGGGGGCGGTGGTGACGGTGCGGGATCACGGGGACGGGTATCCGGAGTACCTCGTGGAGCACGGGCCTCAGCGGTTCCGTACGGAGGGTGGGGCCACGGGGCACGGGCTGGGGTTGACCATCGCGCTGGGGCAGGCGGAGGTGTTGGGGGCGCGGCTGGAGTTCTCGAACGCGGCTGACGGAGGGGCGGTGGCGACTGTGACGTTGCCTTCCGCGGGGGGCTAGCGGAGAGCTCGGGGTGCGCGTGCGGTGTCGGCCCGCGGTCGCGTGGGGCGGGTCGCGCGGTTCCCCGCGCTTCTGCCGGGCGCGCCTGTGCGGGCCGTGTTCCATCGCGCCGCGCGCGTCGGGCGTGCTCGTGTGGACCAGTGTGACGAGCGGATTCCCGCTTTCCCCTCCTAATGTGGCGAATAGTCAGGTTCGACCCACTTCTGGAGGTACCCCCATGTCCCTCAGCCTCTCCCTGCGTCGTCTCGGGATAGCGGTCGCCGCCGGTGCGCTGGTCAGCGCCGCGGCCATCACTCCCGCCGTGGCCGACGGCGACTGGGGTGACGACGACCCGGGTGTCAGCCGTCAGGACGACGGCGGGTGGAACCAGCGCGGTGACGAAGACTCCGACGGCCGCGGGGACTACGACCACCAGGGCGACCACGACAACCAGCGGCTGTACCGGGGTGTCGTCACCGCCGACCGCCTCGCCCTGCGCTCCCGTCCGGACCGCGGCAGCAGGATCATCCGGTACGCCCACCGCGGTGAGCGCGTCTCGATCTTCTGCAAGACGGGCGGCTCGAACGTCCAGGGCAACCCGCTCTGGTACCTCCTCACGGACGGCACCTGGGCCTGGGGTGCGGCGCGGTACATCGACAACATCGGCCCCGCTCCCCGCTGGTGCTGACGGTCGCAACACACGCACCACCCAAGGCACACAACCCGCACCATTTGGGTAAGTTCCGGACATGACCAACGCCGGAACCACCGTCACAGCGGACCTTCCCACACCCGCTGTACGCCTCCCCCGGCGCCGTGGCATCGAACTCACCCTCATCGTCGTGGCCGTACTCCTCTCTGTGTACGGCTACTGCGCTGTCGGTCTCGCCAAGAACGGCACGGTCCCGCCCGGCGCCGCCGGCTACGGCGCCGGGCTCGGCGTGCTCGCCCTCGTCGCGCACATCGCGGTGCGCCTGCGGGCGCCGTACGCCGACCCGCTCCTGCTGCCGATCGGGGTCCTGCTCAACGGCCTGGGGCTCGTCCTCATCTACCGGCTCGACCTGGAGACCCCGGGCGACCGGGCGGCCCCCACCCAACTCGTGTGGTCGACGCTGGGCGTGACCCTCTTCATCGTCGTGGTGCTCGCCCTGCGCGACCACCGCGTCCTCCAGCGCTACGCGTACGTCTGCGTGGCCGGCGCGCTCGCCCTGCTCACCCTCCCGGTCTTCTTCCCGGCGGTGAACGGGGCCCGGATCTGGATCCGGATCGCCGGATTCTCCATCCAGCCGGGCGAGTTCGCGAAGGTGCTGCTGGCGGTCTTCTTCGCCGCGTACCTCGCGGCCAACCGCAATGCGCTGGCCTACGCCGGCCGCCGTGTCTGGCGCCTCCAGCTCCCCACCGGGCGCGTGCTGGGCCCGATCGTCGCCATCTGGCTGCTGAGCGTGGGCGTCCTGGTCATGGAACGCGACCTGGGCACCTCGCTCCTCTTCTTCGGCCTGTTCGTGACCCTCCTCTACGTCGCCACCGGCCGCACCGGCTGGATCGCGGTCGGCCTGCTGCTCGCGGCCCTCGGCGCGGTCGCCGTCGGCCGGTTCGAACCGCATGTGCACAGCCGCGTACAGGACTGGCTGCACCCCTTCGCGTCGATCGACGCGGGCCACGGGCCCAACCAACTCGCCCAGTCCCTCTTCGCGTTCGCGGCCGGCGGCATGCTCGGCACGGGCCTGGGCCGCGGCCACTCCATCCTCATCGGCTTCGCCGCGAAGTCGGACTTCATCCTGGCCACGGCGGGCGAGGAACTGGGCCTGGCCGGCCTCTCCGCGATCTTCATCCTCTACGGCCTGCTCGTCGAGCGCGGCTACCGGGCGGGCCTGGCGCTGCGCGACCCCTTCGGGCGGCTGCTCGCGGTCGGGCTCGCGTCGATCGTCGCGCTCCAGGTGTTCGTGATCGCGGGCGGGGTGACCGGGCTGATCCCGCTGACCGGCATGGCGATGCCGTTCCTCGCCCAGGGCGGCTCCTCGGTCGTCACCAACTGGGCGATCGTGGCCCTGCTGATCCGGCTGAGCGACTCGTCCCGCCGTCAGTACGACATCGAGGTGGCCGCGTGACCGACGCCATGACCCGCCACATCCGCCTCGCGGCGGGCTTCTGCGCCCTGCTCCTGCTGGCCCTGCTGGTGAACGCCACCCGCGTCCAGATCGTCCAGTCCCGCTCCTACGACGACAACATCGCCAACCGCCGCCACACCATCGCCCGTTACGACCAGCCGAGGGGCCGCATCCTCGTCGGCGGCGAGCCGGTCACCGGCTCCCGTGACTCGGGCGAGCAGCTCCGCTACGAACGGACGTACAGGGACGGCCCGTTGTACGCCCCGGTCACCGGCTTCGCCTCGCAGGAGTACGGCACGACCTTCCTGGAGCATTCCGAGGACGGCATCCTCTCCGGCAGCGACCCGATGCTCTCGCCGTTCCCGCTGTGGAACGACCTCACGCGCGGCCAGAACCCCGGCGGCAACGTCGTCACCACCCTCAACCCGGCCGCGCAGAAGGCGGCTTACGACGGACTGGGCACCCGCACCGGCGCGGTCGCCGCGATCGAGCCGTCGACCGGCCGGGTCCTGGCTCTCGTCTCGACCCCGTCCTACGACCCCGGCACCCTGTCGGGCAACGGCCGCTCGGCGAAACGCAGTTGGGCCCGGCTGAATGTCGACCCGAACAGGCCGATGCTCAACCGGGCGGTCCGGCAGACCTATCCGCCGGGTTCGACGTTTAAGGTGGTCACCGCGGCGGCGGCGCTGGACGCGGGGGTGGTGACGGACCTGGACGCGGCGACCAGGTCCCCCGACCCGTACCGGCTTCCCGGCACGACGACGACCCTCACGAACGAGGGCGACGGCTGTGCGGACGCGCCGCTCCGGTCCGCCTTCGAGTGGTCCTGCAACACGGTGTTCGCGAAGCTGGGCGTGGATGTCGGCGTACGGGACATGAGCGCCACGGCGGAGGCGTTCGGGTTCAACGACACCGGGGTGCGCATCCCCTTCTCGGTCGCCCCCAGCACCTTCGACACCTCCCTGGACAAGGCCCAGTTGGCGCTGTCGTCGATCGGGCAGTACAACACCCGGGCCACTCCGGTGCAGATGGCGATGGTCGCGGCGGCGGTCGCGAACGGCGGGCAGCTGCGGGAGCCGTATCTGGTGGAGCGGACGACCCGGCGGGGCGGCGAGACGGTGTCGACGTACGGCTCCCGTCCGGTCCGCCAGGTGATGCGCCCCGCGACCGCCGTACAGATGAGGGAACTCATGGAGGACGTGGTCACCGAGGGCACCGGCACGAACGCGGCGATCCCCGGCGCGACGGTCGGCGGCAAGACCGGCACCGCGCAGCACGGCATCGGCAACGCGGGTACGCCGTATGCCTGGTTCGTGTCCTGGGCGCAGGGCGAGCGGGACATCGAGCCGAAGGTGGCGGTCGCGGTGGTGGTGGAGGACGCGTCGGCGCACCGCTCGGACATCAGTGGCGGCGGGGACGCGGCACCGATCGCGAAGGCGGTGATGGAGGCGGTGCTCGGGTCCTGAGACGGGGTACCGGGCCAAGAAGTCCCGCCCAGGGGATTGACGAGCTTGCTGACAAGCAGTCTCATAAGAGACTGGGGGTGTGACCCCGGGTAACACGCGAGCCGTGAGGTGGGAGAACCATGACGACGCTGACCGAAGCCGACGCGGTCGACGGGCTGCGCGACGCGCTCGGCCTGCTCAAGGACCGTGAGCAGGTGGCCGAGCGGCTGCTCGCCTCCTCCGCCAGGCACTCCTTCGACCCCGACAAGGAACTCGACTGGGACGCGCCCTTCGAGGACGGCAAGTGGTTCTGGCCGCCGGAGCTGGTGTCCCTGTACGACACCCCGCTCTGGAAGCGGATGGGCGAGGAGCAGCGCATCCTGCTCTCCCAGCACGAGGCCGCGGCGCTCGCGTCCCTCGGCATCTGGTTCGAGCTGATCCTGATGCAGCTGCTCGTCCGGCACATCTACGACAAGGCGGCGACCAGCGCGCATGTGCGGTACGCGCTCACCGAGATCGAGGACGAGTGCCGGCACTCGAAGATGTTCGCGCGGCTGATATCGCGGGGTGAGACTCCCTGGTATCCGGTGAGCCGGGCCCATCAGAACCTGGGGCGGCTGTTCAAGACCATCTCCACGACGCCCGGTTCGTTCACGGCGACGTTGCTCGGTGAGGAAGTCCTCGACTGGATGCAGCGGCTGACGTTCCCGGACGAGCGGGTGCAGCCGTTGGTGCGGGGCGTGACCCGTATCCATGTCGTCGAGGAGGCTCGTCATGTCCGGTACGCGCGCGAGGAGTTGCGGCGGCAGATGATGACCGCGCCTCGGTGGTCCCAGGAGTTCACCCGGGTCACGTCCGGGGAGTTCGCGCGGATCTTCTCCATCGCCTTCGTCAATCCCGAGGTCTACACGAACGTGGGCCTCGACCGGGACGAGGCGGTGGCGCAGGTGCGGGCGAGCGGGCATCGGCGGGAGGTCATGCAGAACGGGTCGAGGAAGCTGACGGAGTTCCTGGACGACATCGGTGTGCTGCGGGGTGTCGGGCGACGGCTGTGGAAGGCGTCGGGGCTGTTGGCCTGAGTTCAGAGTGCGGGTGCGTGGGGGCTGGTCGCGCAGTTCCCCGCGCCCCTAGAAAGATGGGCCGTCGCACCCAGCCTGTCTTTAAGGGGCGCGGGGAACTGCGCGACCAGCCACAACGCGACCCGCACCCGCCCGACTACCCTGCACCCATGACCCCCGCCGCGCCCGCATACCGTCGGCTGGGTGTCGAGGAGCGGCGCAGCCAGCTCCTGGACGCCTCGCTCACCCTCTTCGCGCACCGTGCCCCCGAGGAGGTCTCCCTCGACGACGTGGCGGAGGCGGCCGGGGTCTCGCGGCCCCTGGTGTACCGGTATTTCCCGGGCGGCAAGCAACAGCTGTACGAGGCCGCGCTCAGGTCCGCCGCCGACGAACTCCAGCAGTGTTTCGACGAACCCCGCGAGGGCCCCCTCGTCGGCCGCCTCGCCCGCGCCCTGGACCGCTACCTCGGCTTCGTCGACCAGCACGACGCCGGTTTCAGCGCCCTGCTCCAGGGCGGCAGCGTCGTGGAGACGTCCCGTACGACGGCGATCGTGGACGGCGTCCGCAGGGCGGCGGCGGTGCACATCCTCAGCCATCTCGGGGTCGCCGACCCCGGCCCCCGGCTGCGCATGACCGTACGAATGTGGATCACGGCCGTGGAAGCCGCGTCGCTGATCTGGCTCGACGAGGACAAGGAGCCGCCGCTCGACGAGTTGCGGGACTGGCTGGTGGAGCAGTTCGTGGCGGTGCTGTCGGTGACCGCCCGGCGGGACCCGCAGACCGCCGAGCTGGTCCAGGGTCTCGCGGTGGATGACTGAGACTGGTGCCGTGAAGAGCGAAGAGACCCCGTTCGAGGGCGGCCCGATGGACGGGCGCTCCCTGCCCGTGCTGCTCGGCCCGACCGGCACCCCGCCGAAGACGTACCGCATCCCGGTCCCCGACGACGCCGGCGGCCCGCCCACGGTCCTCGTCTACCGCCGGGTCCCCCGCGCCCACAGCAGACGGCTCGGCCTGCCCAAGGGCTGGAAGTACGCCTACGACCCCCAGGGCAAGCGCGGCAGCGGACTCAGGTGGCCCTGGAGCAAGCCAGACGCCACGCCGGGCGGCAATCCGGACGACACCCACGAGTGACCGGGTTACGCCGAACCGCGCACACCCGGCGCGCGGACCCGCCGACCCCGGCTGATGCTCACGGTGCGGGGCGGAAGGCCCGCCGCGCACCGGAGGTGATGACGTGTCAGGAAGGCTTCTGCGTCTGGTCTGCACGGCAACGGTGGCGGCCTGCACCGTTCTCGCGCCGCTGCCCGCCGCTGCCGTGCCCGAACCCCCGGCGCCCGGACAGCGCCCTGTCGCCGAACTCCTGACGGACCTTCAGTCCCTCTACCAGGATGTCGAACAGGCCACGGAGACGTACAACGCCACCGAGGAGAAGCTGAAGAAGCAGCGCGCCGAGGTGGACCGGCTCGACTCCGCGCTGACCCGCGCCCGCCTCTCCCTCCAGGACAGCCGGGGCGCCGCGGGCCGGCTGGCCCGGGAGCAGTACCAGAACAGCACCGCCATCTCCCCCTACGTCCGCCTGCTGCTCGCCCGCGATCCGCAGCACGCGCTCGACGAGGGCCATGTCATCGGGCAGTTGGCGCGCGAACGGGCCGAGACGATCGGCCGGCTGGCCGGCACCGAGAAGAAGAGCGACGGCCTGGCCCGCGCGGCCCGCAAGGCCCTGGACGGTCAACTCACCCTGGCCGCCCGGCAGATGAAGGAGCGCGACGAGGTCCGGCAGCGCCTGGCCGACGTCGAGAGACTCCTCACCGCCCTCACCCCCGACCAACTCACCGCCCTCGCCGACTTCGAGAAGACCGGTGTCGACAAGGCCCAGCGGAAACTGGTCACTTCAGGCGCCCTGGGCGACGACAACCGCGAGCCCTCCCGAGCCGGGGACCGCGCCCTGCGCTACGCCGTCCAGCAGATCGGCAAACCGTACGAGTGGGGCGCGGAGGGCCCGAAGACCTACGACTGCTCCGGCCTGACCTCCCAGGCCTGGGCCCACGCGGGCACCCCCATCCCCAGGACGAGCCAGGAACAGTGGGCCACCCTGCCCAAAGTCCCCCTGAAGCACCTGCGTCCGGGCGACCTGGTCGTCTACTTCCCCAAGGCGACCCATGTGGCCCTGTACCTGGGAGACGGGAAAGTGGTGCAGGCCCCCAGAACAGGCGAGAAGATCCAGGTCTCCCCGATCGCGACCTACCCGATCCTGGGAGCCGTACGTCCGGACGAGCGCCCCAAGGGGGCGCGGGGCTGAGACATTGTGCGGCTCCGCCGCGTGGGCACGACAGGCCACGCCGAACCGTTGACCGCCCCTTCCCCGCACCCCCGGCGGCGACTAGGACCCGGCGACAGAAGCCAGGTACGCCCCGGTCTTCTCCGGCTCATAGAAGAAGTTCTCGAAGTCGGCGGGATTGTCGAACCCATTGGCGAACCGGTCCGCCACCGGCTGCAACTGCCCGGCCGCCCCGATGAGGTTGAGAATGTGCTCCGGCGGCGGGGACAGCATCGCGTTGGTCCACTTGGTGACGTGCTGCGCGGTCTGCCAGTACCGCTCGAACGTGGCCGTCATCCAGTCCCCGTCGAACTCCTTCTCCCCGTGCTCAAGGATCGAGGCGAGATAGGAAGCGGCGCACTTGGACGCGGAGTTGGACCCCTGCCCGGTGATCGGGTCATTGGCGACGACGACGTCCGCGACGCCCAGCACCAGCCCGCCACCCGGGAGTTGTCCCACGGGGTTGCGGACGGTGGGCGCGTACCGCCCCGCCAGCGTCCCGCCCGCATCGGTGAGTTCGACGCCCCGCGCCCGCTCGTACTCCCACGGCGTGAACTTCTCCATGAGTTCCAGGGTCAGGGAGAGGTGCTGCGCCGGGTCCTTGATGCCGTGGAAGGCGTCCACCGGTCCGCCGGGTATGCCCTCCCAGAACAGGATGTCCGCGCGGCCCGACGTGGTGAGCGTCGGCATGACGAACAACTCGCCGACGCCGGGCACCAGGTTGCAGCGGACCGCCTCGAACTCGGGGTGCTCCGGGCGCGGGCCCAGACCGTGGACGTAGGAGACCGCCAGCGCCCGCTGCGGCTCGGTGTACGGGGACCGCTCGGGGTCGCGGGCGAACATCGAGACCAGCTCGCCCTTGCCCGCCGACACCAGCACGAGGTCGTACGTACGGGAGAAGTAGTCGAGGTCGCCGACTGCCGCGCCGTGGATGACCAGTTGGCCGCCGCGCTGGGCGAACGTCTCCATCCAGCCGGCCATCTTCACCCGCTGGTCGACCGACTGCGCGTACCCGTCGAGCGTGCCCACCCAGTCGATCGCGCGCTGCGTCGGACCCGGGTCGTGCGAACCGGGGGCGGCGACCGAGACGCCGAGTCCCGCGATCTTCGGGGCCTGGGACTCCCAGAAGTTCAGCTGGAGATCGCGCTCGTGCTGAAGCGCCGTGGTGAACATGCACTGCGTCGACATGACCCGCCCGGAGCGGATCTCGTCCGCCGTCCGGTTGGACATCAGGGTGACCTCGTACCCGTGCGACTGGAGTCCGAGGGCGAGTTGGAGCCCGGACTGACCGGCTCCGACGACGAGTATCTTCCGCATACGGGTGGTGGCTCCTTGGTCGCGACTACTCAGGGGTGACGTCCAGCGCGTGGGCGACGAGCGCCAACAGGGTCTCGATGGCCGAAATCCGCTGCCGCGCATCCATGATCATGACAGGTACGTGCGCGGGGATCGTCAGGGCCTCCCGCACGTCCTCCGGGTCGAACCGCTCGCTGCCCGCGAAGTGGTTGACCGCGACGACGTACGGCAGCCCGCAGCTCTCGAAGTAGTCCAGCGCGGGGAAACAGTCCTTGAGGCGGCGGGTGTCGGCCAGCACGACGGCGCCGATCGCACCGCGCACCAGGTCGTCCCACATGAACCAGAACCGCTGCTGCCCCGGCGTACCGAAGAGATAGAGCACCAGGTCGTCGTCGAGCGTGAGACGGCCGTAGTCCATGGCGACCGTGGTGGTCACCTTGTCCGGGGTGCCCGTGAGGTCGTCGGTCTCCTCGCTGGCCTCGGTCATCAGCGCCTCCGTCTGGAGGGGCTGGATCTCGGAGACGGCGCCGACCATGGTGGTCTTGCCGACGCCGAAGCCGCCGGCCACCACGATCTTCGTGGCGACGGGCGCGCGCGTACGGTCCTGCTGCCAGGGCCGCAGCTGCTCCTCTTCGTCGAGGAGCGGGGAGACGCCGTAGGCGGCGGCGTCAGAGACGACGGAGTCCACTCAGCACCTTTTCCAGCAGAGCGCGGTCAGGACGGCCCGTACCGTGAGCGGTTCCGGTTCCGTACACACGGATCTTTCCCTGGTCGGCGAGATCGCTCAGGAGCACGCGGACCACACCGAGCGGCATCTTCAGCAGCGCGGCGATCTCGGCCACCGTGCGCATACGGCGGCAGAGTTCGACGATGGCCCGCATCTCCGGCATGACCCGGGTGTTGAGGGAACCGTTCGTCAACTCCTTGCGCTCCTCCGGGGCTTCGAGCGCCGCCACGAAGGTCTCCACGAGGAGGACATGGCCGAATCGGGTACGGCCGCCGGTGAGCGAGTAGGGGCGTACCCGGGCGGGTTTGCGCTCGCCGCCGCGCACCGGGAGTTTGTTGGGCGTACGGCTCATCGCGCACTCCCGGTGGTCGCGTCCTCAAGGGATTTCCGTAGCTCACTGCGGAGTTCGGGCGTCAGGACATGGCCGGCGCGGCCGACGAAGAGCGCCATGTGGTACGCCACGACGCTCATGTCGCAGTCCGCGGAGCCGTGCACGCCGAGCAGCGAACCGTCGCTGATCGACATCACGAAGAGGCTGCCCTCCTCCATCGCGACCATGGTGTGCTTCACCGGGCCGGAGTCCATCAGCTTCGCGGCGCCGATGGTGAGGCTGCCGATGCCGGAGACGATGGTGGCGAGGTCGGCGGCCGAGCCTCGCGGGCCCGAGCGCTTGGTCTCCACGGCCTCCCTGGCCTCCGTGTTCCTACCCGGATCGGAGGACAGGAGCAGCAGCCCGTCGGAGGAGACGACCGCGACCGACTGGATGCCGGGCACCTCCTCGACGAGGTTGCTCAGCAGCCAGTGCAGGTTGCGGGCTTCACTGCTCAGTCCGAAGGTACTGGGCGCGGTCAACTGCTTGCCTCCTCGACGGTGCCCCCCGTTGGTTCCTCGGATCGTTCGGTCGCGCTGCGCGGCGCCGGGACCGGATTCTGGCCGGTCTGCTCGGCGATCTCCGCCTCTACGTCGCGGTAGCCCGCGGAGGCTCCCGCGCGGAAGCCGCCCAGTCTGCGGCGGAGGGCGTCGGCGTCGACCGTGCCGGTCCGCTGGCGTGGGGCCTGGGCGGGCTGGGTGAGCTTGGGGGTGCGTTTGGGGAGGCCCTTGTCGGTGACAGGGTCCTCCTCGGCTCGGGTGTGCTCGGCCTCGGCTTCGCCGTCGGACGTGGATTCGTTCCCGACCGTGCCACCCGTGCGGCTTTCGTCGTCGGGTGCGGGTGGTCCCTGGGGGGACTTCGCGCCCTCGGCGGCTTTCGGCTCCTCCGCCGCCAGGGGCAGCAGGAGTTCCATCGTCATTTCCGACGGGGTCTCCGGCGGCGTCTCCCGCACCGCCTGCTCCGCCAGGGCGACCAGCGGGTCCTGGTGGTCCGAACGGCCGTGCAGGACGTTGGAGTTGGACTCCGCGGTGGCACCCGGGAGGGAGTAGGAGTGGGTGTCGCCGGTGGAGAGCGGGGTGGCGGAGGGGACCGCTGACGTGGGGGCCGCGGGGAGGAGCGGGCTGGGGAGGACCACCACCGCCGCGATGCCGCCCTGCTTCTGGTCGCGGAGCTGGACGCGGACGCCGTGGCGGTGGGCCAGCCGGGCCACCACGTACAGGCCGAGACCGAGGCCCTCCTCGCCCTCCTGGTCGTAGGGGGAGTCCGGGTCGAACTCGGTGAGGCGGGCGTTGAGGCTGGTCATGCGGGTGGCGGTCATGCCGATGCCCTCGTCCTGGACGGAGAGCATGACCTCGCCGTTCTCCAGGAGCCAGCCGGCGATCTCGACGGGGGCGTCCGGCGGGGAGAACGAGGTGGCGTTCTCCATCAGCTCCGCGAGGAGGTGGCTGATGTCGTCGGCCGCGTAGCCCGCCACGTGCGCGTGCGGGGGCAGTGCCGAGATGCGGACGCGTTCGTAGCGCTCGATCTCGCTGACCGCCGCGCGGACCACGTCCACCAACGGGACCGGACCCGCGTGCTGTTGGACGTGCTCGGTGCCGGCGAGGACGAGGAGGTTCTCGCTGTGGCGGCGCATCACCGTGGCGAAGTGGTCGAGCTTGAAGAGGGTGGAGAGGCGGTCGGGGTCCTGCTCGCGCTCCTCCAGGCCCTCGATGACGGCGAGCTGGCGCTCGACGAGGCCCAGCGTGCGCAGCGCGAGGTTGACGAAGGTGCCGCCGATGCTGGTGCGCAGCCGCTCCAACTGTTGCGCGGAGTCGGTGACTTCGGCGCGGAGTTCCTCGCGGGCGTCGGCCATCTTCTGGCGCTGGCCGACGAGGTGCTTGCGGTCGGCCTCCAGGGTCGCGATGCGCTCGTGGAGGGCGGCGGCGTGCGCGTGCAGGGCGTTGACCGAGCGGACGACCTGGGCGAACTCGTCGTTGCGGCCGGTGAACTTGATGGGCTCCTCGGCCGCCGGGTCCTCGGCCTCGGCCAGCCGCGTCGAGCCCCGGCGCAGGACCGAGAGCGGACGGGTGAGGGTGCGGGCCATGGCGGTGGCGATGCCCACGGCGAGCAGCATGAGGGCGCCGAGGATCGCGATGCGCAGTTCCAGCGCCTTGACGTCGTCGTCGCGGAGCTGGGCGAGGTCCTTGGCGCGGTCGACGTAGAGCGCGGACTCCTCGCCGCGCATCAGGTCGACCCGGGCGGAGAGCGCCGCGTCGAGCTTCTTGGTGCTGGTGTCCAACTGGTCGTCGGACAGCGTGGGTTGGGCGGTGAGGGAGGTGAGGTACTTCTCGGCGGAGTTGACCTCGGACCCGGTGACGGTGGAGTCGTAGCCCGCGACGGCGTCCTTCGTGGCGGTCTCGCGGAAGTCGGCGAGGGCGGCGTCGGAGCGCACCCGGGCCTGCTGGGCGGCGGCGCTGAGGGCGTCGCGCTCCTTGGTCTGGGCCTTCGTGGAGGTGGCCTGGGTGACCGGCAGGCCGGAGATCGGGCTGATGACCGTCTCGGTGGTCGACGGCACGTTCAGGGCGGCGAGGAGCAACCCGCGGGTGGCGGCGGCCTGTTGGACGGCGGCGTCGAGTTCGGCGAGCGCGTAGGCGCCGGAGCCGGCCCGCGGCGGCATCTTCTCGGCCAACTGCTCGGCCAGCCGGTGCAGTTCGGTGATGGCACCGGAGTACGCGTCGTGCGCCTCCAGCGCGCTGCTCTTGCCGGTGAGCGCGGCCCGCCGTACGGCGGCGACGTCGTCGAGGTCCGAGCGGAGCGCGGCCGGGATGTCGGTGTCGGCGCGGAGTTCCTCGACCTGGCGGTCGACGCGGGCGCTGCGGTCCTCGGCGGGGGCCTGGGACTTGGGACGCCCGGCGGCGATGTACGAGGTGACCTCGTCCCGCTCGTCGGCGAGGGAGTGGGCCAGCGACAGCGCGTCCTGGGTCTGCCCGGCGAGCGTCACCAGGTCCTGGGAGTCGCTCAGCCGGCCCGAGGCGGTGATCAGGGAGGGGACACCGGCCGCCGCGATGGCGGCGGCCACGACGGCCACCGCGATGATGAGCCGGTTGCGGACGTGGGTACGGCGTCCCTTGCCCGCGGGGTCGGGCACGGCGGCACCGGTGGCGCCCCCCAGGGGGGCCGTCTGCTCGCCTGTTCGCCGCGGCCGCTTTTTCTGCACCGGTGCTCGCATTCCTGACTCGTGATACCCATGGGCCCGGGTGACGCTCCGTCACTCCGGTACGGCGACCCTCCCAGTGCCGGTAGGCAGCGGTCGCGCATCGTCCGGGCCGCCACCCGAAGGAGTGAACCCCGGACGGGAGTTGGCGGGCAAGTTCCGGCGGGCCGTCCAAGAGGCCCGCGCGCCGGGCCGGTTGGACGTGAGCGGCGGGCTTTGGCAGGATTCGCCGCCACGCATTCCCGGAGTGATCCATTCCCTCCCAAAGCAGGCGCCTGACCTGCACGAGTGCACCCATTCGACCGTGCGTGCCAACTTTTTGCGAAGCCTGTGAAGAGGTCGTGCAGACTGGCCGAATGCGTACGGAACTTGTGTCGGAACCCGGCGACCCGGGCCGCCCCAACGAGGACTTCGCGAGCGTCGGTCTGCCAGCCTCGGGACAGGGCGGTTCGCTGATCGTCCTGGACGGAGTCACCCCGCCGAGAGGCGAGACGGGCTGTCTGCATTCGGTCCCCTGGTACACCGCCCGCCTGGGGGGCGCGCTGACCGAACTGACCGTTTCCTGCCGGGATCTGACCCTGGCGGAGATTCTCTCCCGGGCGATCGTCCGAACAGCTGAGGCCCATGCCACCACCTGTGACCTTTCTCACCCGCGCACCCCACAGGCAACCGTGGTGCTGGCCCGCTGGTCGCCGGCGGAGATCGAATACCTGGTCCTCTCGGACTCGGCGCTGCTGGCCGAAACCCCGTCCGGTGAGGTGACCGCCGTACTCGACGACCGGCTGTCCCGCCTCCCGCGCTCCGCTCTCGCGACGGACGCCGTGATCGACACCACGCTCCGCAACAAGGAGGGCGGCTTCTTCACCGCCGCCGCCGATCCGTCGGTCGCGGACCGCGCGGTGACGGGGTCGCTCCCCCGCGCCGAGGTCCGCGCCCTCGCCGCCCTGACGGACGGGGCGACGCGGTGGGTGGAGAAGTTCGGCGAGGGCGACTGGGCGGACTGCCTCGCGCTCGTACGGAAGGACGGGGCGGCGGAGCTGGTCGGCCGGGTGCGGGCGCTGGAGCGGGCCGACGCGCAGGAGCGGGCGTATCTGCGGCGGAGCAAGACGCACGACGACGCGACGGTCGTGTACGTCGAGTGGTGAACGCCGGCCCCGGCCCCGCTACTTGCCGATGACGCCGTTCAACTGGTGCAGCAGGCGGGCCAGTTCGGCGACCTCCTGGCGGTCCCAGTGGGAGAGCTGGGTGACGTAGCGGGCGCGCCGGGCCTCGCGGACGTGGGTGACCCGGCGGCGGCCCTCGTCCGTGAGGTCGACCAGCCAGGCGCGGCCGTCCGCCGGGTCGGGCTCGCGGGCGATCAGGCCGAGGTCCTCCAGGGCGCGCAGCTGGCGGGACATGGTGGCCTTGCCGACGCCGATGTAGGCGGCCAGCTCGGTGGCCCGCTGCCGGCCGTACTCCTCCAGCCGGACCAGCAGGCCGTACGCGGCGGACTCCAGGTCGGGGTGGACCTCGCGGGCCATCTCTCCCTGGTTGGCCCGTGCCCGGCGCAGGAGGAACGTCAACTCGCGTTCCAGGGAGAGGTATTCGTGGTCCGCGACGGGCTCGCCGGCGTCCGCGGCCACCGCCTCGCCGTCCCCGGCCGGCCGGTCACCGCCTCCGGAGGGCCGGTCGCCGTTCCTGTTCTCGCCCCTGTGCACGTCAGCACCCATTGGTCCGCTTTCCCGCTTGTGAAAGTTTCCGCCAAACACCGTCATCGCCGCAGCTCCGCCAGTATTTCGCAGGGCTAGACCAACGGCAGCGTCCGGACCCCCTTCCCACGCGGTCTTCTCGGTGCGTAGCTTCCTTACCAGGTAGTTCATGGCATGGCCACGCCACATTCAAGGCTCCCTCTCCGCACTCCCCCCACCGCGCCCTCGGAGGCACGCCATGCCCGTGCACAGACCCCGAACGCCACGCCCGCGCCACCTCACCCTCGCCCTCGCCCTCTCCGGAATCCTGCTCGCGGCCCTCGCCCACCCGGCCGGCGCCGCCACCGTCCCCGCCCGCGGCTCCGCCTACCTCGGCATCGGCGTCCTGGCGCACGACGGCCAGGACGGCACCCCGACCGGCGGTGACGCCACCCAGACGGAGGGCGTCGACGTCAGCGCCTACCAGGGCAACGCCACCTGGTCGACCCTGTGGAGCAGCGGGGTCAAGTGGGCCTACACGAAGGCGACCGAGGGGACGTACTACACGAACCCGTACTTCGCCCAGCAGTACAACGGCTCCTACGGCGTCGGCATGATCCGCGGGGCGTACCACTTCGCGACCCCGGACACGACGAGCGGCGCCACCCAGGCCAACTACTTCGTCGACCACGGCGGCGGCTGGTCCAAGGACGGCCGCACCCTCCCCGGAGTCCTCGACATCGAGTGGAACCCGTACGGCGCGTCCTGCTACGGCAAGTCGGCGGCTTCGATGGTGGGCTGGATCTCCGACTTCCTCTCCACGTACAGGTCCCGCACCGGCCGTGACGCGGTGATCTACACGGCGACGAGCTGGTGGAGCGACTGCACCGGCAACTCCAGCGCGTTCGCCTCGGCCCATCCGCTGTGGATCGCCCGGTACGCCTCGGACCCGGGGACGCTGCCGGCCGGATGGGGCTTCTACACGATGTGGCAGTACACGTCGTCCGGGCCGACGGTCGGGGACCACGACAAGTTCAACGGCGCGCTGGACCGGGTGGTCGCGCTCGCCAACGGCTGACGTACGGCGAAGGCCCGGGCCCCCCTTGAAGGGACCCGGGCCTTCACCTACCGGTGGGCGTCCGTCACGCCGCCACCGGAACCTCCGGCGTCGCGCCGTTCGTGGCCGGCGACAGCGCCAGCTCCAGGACCTGGCGGACGTCCGTCACCGCGTGGACGTCGAGCTTGTCCAGGACCTCGGCCGGGACGTCGTCCAGGTCGGGCTCGTTGCGCTTCGGGATGATCACGGTGGTGACCCCGGCCTGGTGCGCGGCGAGCAGCTTCTGCTTCACGCCGCCGATCGGGAGGACCCGACCGGTCAGGGAGACCTCACCCGTCATCGCCACGTCCGTACGGACCAGTCGGCCGCTGAGCAGCGACGCCAGGGCGGTCGTCATCGTGACACCCGCGCTCGGGCCGTCCTTCGGCACCGAACCCGCCGGGAAGTGGATGTGCACGCCCCGGTCCTTCAGGTCGCCCACGGGCAGCTCCAGTTCGGCGCCGTGCGAGCGGAGGAAGGACAGGGCGATCTGCGCGCTCTCCTTCATCACGTCACCCAGCTGACCGGTCAGGGTCAGCCCCGCCGCGCCCGTCTCCGGGTCGGCCAGCGACGCCTCGACGTAGAGGACGTCACCGCCCGCGCCGGTGACCGCGAGGCCGGTGGCGACACCGGGCACCGCGGTGCGGCGCTCGGCCGGGTCCTGGGCGGACTCGGGCACGTGGTGCGGCCGTCCGATGAGGCCGCGCAGGTCGGCGTCGGTCACCGTGAACGGCAGCTTCCGCTCGCCCAGTTCGTGCTGCGCCGCGATCTTGCGGAGCAGCCGGGCGATCGAGCGCTCCAGGGTGCGGACGCCCGCCTCGCGGGTGTACTCACCGGCGAGCTTGCGCAGCGCGCCCTCGTCGATGACGACCTCGTCGTCCTTGAGGCCCGCCCGCTCCAGCTGGCGCGGGAGCAGGTGGTCACGGGCGATGACGACCTTCTCGTCCTCGGTGTAGCCGTCGAGCCGGACCAGCTCCATCCGGTCGAGCAGCGCCTCCGGGATGGCTTCGAGCACGTTGGCCGTCGCCAGGAACACCACATCGCTCAGGTCGAGTTCGACCTCCAGGTAGTGGTCGCGGAAGGTGTGGTTCTGCGCGGGGTCGAGCACTTCGAGCAGAGCCGCCGCCGGGTCGCCCCGGTAGTCGGACCCCACCTTGTCGATCTCGTCGAGCAGGACCACCGGGTTCATGGACCCGGCCTCTTTGATCGCGCGGACGACACGACCCGGGAGGGCGCCGACGTACGTACGCCGGTGACCGCGGATCTCGGCCTCGTCCCGGACACCGCCGAGGGCGACGCGGACGAACTTGCGGCCCATCGCGTGCGCGACGGACTCGCCGAGGGAGGTCTTGCCGACGCCGGGCGGACCGACGAGGGCGAGCACGGCACCGCCGCGCCGGCCGCCGACGACACCCAGGCCCCGCTCGGCGCGGCGCTTGCGCACGGCCAGGTACTCGGTGATGCGCTCCTTCACGTCCTCCAAGCCCGCGTGCTCGGCGTCGAGGATCGCCTTGGCGCCCTGGATGTCGTACTCGTCCTGGGTGCGCTCGTTCCACGGCAGTTCGAGGACGGTGTCCAGCCAGGTCCTGATCCACGAGCCCTCGGGCGACTGGTCGGAGGAGCGCTCCAGCTTCTCGACCTCCTTGAGCGCGGCCTCGCGGACCTTCTCGGGCAGGTCGGCGGCCTCGACGCGGGCACGGTAGTCGTCGGACTCCTCGCCGTCGCTCGTGTCGCCGTTCAGCTCACGGAGTTCCTTGCGGACGGCTTCGAGCTGGCGGCGGAGCAGGAACTCCCGCTGCTGCTTGTCGACGCCTTCCTGCACGTCCTTGGCGATGGTCTCGGCGACGTCCTGCTCGGCGAGGTGGTCGCGGAGGTGCTGGGTGGCGAGCTTGAGCCGGGCCACCGGGTCGGCGGTCTCCAGCAGCTCGATCTTCTGCTCGGTGGTCAGGAAGGGCGAGTAACCGGAATTGTCGGCAAGTGTGGACACGTCATCAATGGCCTGCACCCGGTCGACGACCTGCCAGGCCCCACGCTTGCGCAGCCACGCGGTGGCCAGCGCCTTGTACTCCTTCACCAGCTCGGAAACGGAGCCGGGCACGGGTTCGGGCAGGCTCTCGTCGAGCGCGGTGCCCTCGACCCAGAGCGCGGCACCAGGACCGGTGGTCCCGGCCCCGATCTTCACGCGGCTACGGCCGCGGATCAGCGCACCCGGGTCGCCGTCGGCCAGTCGGCCGACCTGCTCGATGGTGCCGAGCACGCCGGTGCCGGCGTATGTCCCGTCGATGCGTGGCACCAGCAGGACCTTGGGCTTTCCGGGCTCGGACCGCGCGGCGGCCTGGGCGGCCTCCACGGCGGCGCGTACATCGGTGTCGTTCAGGTCCAGCGGAACCACCATTCCGGGCAGCACGACCTCGTCGTCGAGCGGCAGCACGGGCAGGGTGAGCGGTGTGGACGTCGAAGCCATGATCTCCCCTTAGGCAGTCAAGTTGAGCTATGCCGACTCAATGCTCGGGCGTCCTCGATTGTTCCCCACCGGTTGTTCGCCGTGAGCGATCAGGCGACGCGCCCCGGACTCCGTGCTGGTCAACACGGAAAGGGGGCGGGGGCTTCCCGGGGAACGGAGTGCGCTGAGGGGACGGCCGGGGGCCCGGACGTGACGCCACCACGATCACGATCACGATCACGATCACGGGAGGCGCAGGGGCACCTTGGATGCCGGTCCCTTCGGCAACGGCACCGCGGCGGACCGGAGCGGCGCCCTCGACGACGCGACCGCGTCGCCGACACCTCAGGCGTACGTGCACCTCAGGCGTACGCGGTCACCGGATCAACCGCCCGGCGGGGGCGGCGACTTGGCAGCCCGGGACAAGGAAGAGGCTGAACGTGCCCGACTCGGCGGGTGGTCAGACCCGCGCGACCTCAACCCGCCCCGCCCCAGCCGTCCTTGCCGCCCGTGTCAGCTGTGCCGCCCGGGCCCAGCGGCGCATCAGCGGCCAGGTCGCGATGCCTATCGTCAGGGAGATCAGGTGGCCCCAGTCCGTCATGGGGTCGGTGAAGGCGAGGAGGTCCTGGATCAGGGTCCAGCCGAAGAGGGCGATCATCGGGAGGCCGAGCCAGGGCCGGAGGAGGCCGGCGAGGGCTCCTATGCTCGTGGCGACGCCGAAGCTGATGCCGTAGTCGAGGCGGTGCAGGGAGCTGGCGGGCAGGTGACCCGCCCACACCGCGATGCCCACGGTCCCCTCGGTCGCGAGGGTGGCGACGATGTGGCCGAAGAGGAACACCCCGGCGGTCCGCACCCCGCCGATCCGCCGTTCCAGCGCGGTCAGCACCAGCAGGAAGAGGAAGGCGTACGGCGACACCATCCCGCCCACGATCCACAGCGCGCTCGCGACCAGCACGAGGAACGGATCGCGGAGGAGGTGGGTGACGTCCGTGCTGGACGCCTGGTGCAACCGGCCCACGAGCGCGGGTCCCGCGTACTGCGCGACCAGGGAGGAGACGACGAGCAGCACGCCGTAGCAGAAGGTGAACGGCGTCCCGGTGGGCGTCGGCAGGAGTCGCCAGGGGCGGACGCCGCGCAGCGCGGTGAGGGCGGGGAAGATCCGTGACGCGTACTCGGCGGGGACGGCCGGGGTCGACGCGGAGGCCGACACCGCCACCGGGCCCGCGGCGAGCGCCGTCGCCACGGCCGGAGTCACGAAGCCCAACTCCCCTACGCCGTCCGGCACTTCCCGCTGTCTCGGCAGCCCGTCCAGCAACCCGGGGTCCAGGGGCGAGGCCGACCCGGATTCAGCGGCCAGGGGCCCGCCCGGAGGCGTGGCGGAGGCCTGGGTGTCGGCCGTCGCGATCCGTTCCACGGTGGGGCGCTCCTTCCGGTTCAACGCCCACCCTTCGTCGTCCCACCTGTCGCTGTCTATGACCGACGCCACGCGAGGGCCGATTCACAGCAACCTGAAAGCCTTCTGACGCGTCCCCCATCACCTTGCACACGGACGAGCCCGCCTCGGGTTAATTCGGCTGCCCAATCCGGTGAAACTGCCAGGATGGTTCGCATGACGACCGCGTACGACAGCGCTCCCGGGTCCGACTCCCCCGTCGTCCTGGACCGGCGCGAGGGCCCCTACGGCGAAGTGGTGCTGCGCCGGCACGGGGAGTTGCTCCAGATCATCGCCAACGGCTGCTTCCTGATGGACACTTCGGACGGCCGCTCGGAGCGGCTGCTGATCGATGCGGCCCGCGACGCCCTCGACTCCCGCCCCGCACCTCATGTACTGATCGGCGGCCTCGGCGTCGGATTCTCGCTCGCGCACGCCGCCGCCGACCCCCGCTGGGGCCGGATCACCGTCGTGGAGCGGGAGCCGGCGATCGTCGAATGGCACCGCTCAGGACCGCTGTCCGCGCTCTCCGCGTCCGCTCTCGCCGATCCGCGCACGGCAATTGTGGAAACGGATCTTGTCGCTTTCGTCAATGAGACTTGCGCCACTTTCGACGCGCTCTGCCTCGACATCGACAACGGACCCGACTGGACCGTCACCGAGGGCAACGACAGCCTCTACTCACCGGCCGGACTGGCAAGCTGCGCAAGGGTGTTGAGACCGGGCGGGGTCCTCGCCGTATGGTCGGCGCAGCCCTCTCCGGAATTTGAGCGAACCTTATGGAATGCCGGGTTCCAACAGGTGCGTACCGAAGAGATCCCCGTTGCCCGAGGAGTTCCCGACGTCGTGCACCTCGCCGTCCGACCTGGATAGCAAAGGCGCGGTGACTCCCCGTACTCTGCTTCCCTGACGCCGATCATTCAAGCGTCAAGCGCAGTCATGGGATCACCCCACTGGTTCCGGAAAGCACACTTCAGGGGCGGGCGATGGAGCAGACACACACCTCCCACAACGGCACGGCCACGGCCACGCCGGGCGCGCAGCGCCGGGTGCTCGTGGTCGAGGACGACCCGACGATCGTCGACGCCATCGCGGCCCGTCTGCGCGCCGAGGGATTCCTCGTGCAGACCGCGGGCGACGGGCCCTCGGCCGTCGACACCGCCGAGGCCTGGCAGCCCGATCTGCTGATCCTCGACATCATGCTGCCCGGCTTCGACGGACTGGAGGTCTGCCGCCGTGTGCAGGCCGCCCGTCCGGTGCCGGTGCTGATGCTCACCGCGCGCGACGACGAGACCGACATGCTGGTCGGGCTCGGGGTCGGCGCCGACGACTACATGACCAAGCCGTTCTCGATGCGGGAACTGGCCGCGCGGGTGCATGTCCTGCTGCGCCGCGTGGAGCGTGCCGTGGTGGCCGCCTCCACCCCGCGCTCGGGCATCCTGCGCCTCGGCGAGCTGGAGATCGACCACGCGCAGCGCCGGGTGAGGGTGCGCAGCGAGGACGTGCATCTCACGCCCACCGAGTTCGACCTGCTGGTCTGCCTGGCGAACACCCCGCGCGCCGTGCTCTCGCGCGAGCAGCTGCTCGCCGAGGTGTGGGACTGGGCGGACGCCTCCGGCACCCGCACGGTCGACAGCCACATCAAGGCGCTGCGCCGGAAGATCGGTGCCGA
The DNA here is from genome assembly GCF_044763565.1 of Streptomyces sp. NPDC096013. Classification (NCBI taxonomy): domain Bacteria; kingdom Bacillati; phylum Actinomycetota; class Actinomycetes; order Kitasatosporales; family Streptomycetaceae; genus Streptomyces; species Streptomyces sp. NPDC096013. The sequence goes on from NZ_JBIWGK010000009.1 coordinate 38,663, forward strand.
GCGCATCCGCACGGTGCACGGCGTGGGCTACGCACTGGAGACACCGACGCCATGAGCGAAGGGCCGACGTCACGGAGGAGCCCCGGGGAGCCCTGGGGCGGCGTACGCCCGTTCTCGATCAAGACCAAGCTGGGCGCTCTGGTCGTCATCTCGGTGCTCATCACCACCGGTCTGATGATGATCGCCATGCGCACGGCGACGGAGCTGCGCTTCATCACGGTCTTCTCGATGATCGCCACACTGCTGATAACGCAGTTCGTGGCCCATTCCCTCACCGCGCCGCTGGACGAGATGAACACGGTGGCCCGGTCCATCTCGCGCGGTGACTACACCCGCCGGGTGCGGGAGAACCGCCGCGACGAACTGGGCGACCTGGCCGGGACGATCAACGTCATGGCCGACGAGCTGGAGGCGCAGGAGCGCCAGCGCAAGGAGCTCGTCGCGAACGTCTCGCACGAGCTGCGCACCCCCATCGCGGGCCTGCGCGCCGTCCTGGAGAACGTCGTCGACGGCGTCTCGGCCGCCGATCCGGAGACCATGCGGACGGCACTGAAGCAGACGGAGCGGCTCGGGCGGCTGGTGGAGACGCTGCTCGACCTCTCCCGGCTGGACAACGGCGTCGTACCGCTGAAGACCCGCCGGTTCGAGGTGTGGCCGTATCTCTCGGGCGTGCTCAAGGAGGCCAACATGGTCGCCTCGGCGCGTGCGGGCATCGCGTCGGGCTCGGGGAGTCACACGCGCACGGACGTCCATCTGCACCTGGACGTGTCCCCGCCGGAGCTGACGGCGCTCGCGGACCCGGAGCGGATTCACCAGGTCGTCGCCAACCTGATCGACAACGCGGTCAAGCACAGCCCCGCGCACGGCCGGGTGACGGTCAAGGCGCGGCGCGGTTCGCTGCCGGAGTCGCTGGAGCTGGAGGTCCTGGACGAGGGGCCCGGCATCCCGAAGGCGGAGTGGGCGCACATCTTCGAGCGGTTCAACCGGGGAGCGGTGAGCGCGCCCCACGGACCCGGCAGCGACGGCGGTACGGGCCTCGGCCTGGCGATCGCCCGCTGGGCGGTGGATCTGCACGGCGGCCGGATCGGTGTGGCCGAATCCGACCGTGGCTGCCGGATCATCGTCACCCTCCCGGGACTGTCATCCGTGCCAAGTTGACGTAAAGTTCGAACCGGAGCCCCAAGATCCACGACGGTCCGCGCTGACGGACACGTGTGATCAGGCACAGGCCCGCGCCATCGGCGCGTCCGGCCGGCGTCGCCACGCCCCTTCCGTAGCGGAACCACGCTTGTTTCCCGCCATTTCAGCGCTCGAAACACACTTTCCGATGTGACTTACGCGACGATGGACCAACCCGACCTGACCTTGGCCGTCATGGGGGCGTAGCCTTAATTCCCGCTGTCCATCACCTTGTGAAGCGGAAGAGGGCGGTTGCCGCCGTGTCGTCACAGTCCCCCAGTAACTCGACCATCTCGACCGAGTCCGACCAACCCGCGGGAAAGAATCCCGCGGCGGCGTTCGGGCCCAACGAGTGGCTCGTCGACGAGATCTATCAGCAGTACCTCCAGGATCCGAACTCGGTTGACCGAGCCTGGTGGGACTTCTTCGCCGACTACAAGCCGGGCGCGGCTGCCGCCCCGACCTCGACTTCGGCGGGTACTGCGGCCGCGGGGGCCGTAGGAACCACCCCGGCCCCGGCGGCACCCGCCGCCCAGGCTCCGGCCGCTCCTGCCGCGCCCGCCGCTCCGGCGGTCCCCGCGCCGGCGCCCGCAGCCGCGGCTCCTGCGCCTGCCCCGGTCAAGGCCCCCGCTCCGGCGCCCGCCGCCAAGCCGGCCGCCGCCGCTCCCGCCGCCGCGAAGCCGAAGGCGGAGCCCGCGGCCGAGGCCACCGGTGGCCCGGAGTTCATCACGCTGCGCGGCCCGGCCGCCGCGGTCGCGAAGAACATGAACGCCTCGATCGAGGTCCCCACCGCCACGTCGGTGCGCGCGGTCCCGGTCAAGCTGCTCTTCGACAACCGCATCGTCATCAACAACCACCTGAAGCGCGCCCGGGGCGGGAAGATCTCCTTCACCCACCTCATCGGCTACGCGATGGTGCAGGCCATCAAGGCCATGCCGTCGATGAACTACTCCTTCCAGGAGAAGGACGGCAAGCCCACCCTGGTCAAGCCGGAGCACGTCAACTTCGGTCTCGCCATCGACCTGGTGAAGCCGAACGGCGACCGCCAGCTCGTCGTCGCCGGCATCAAGAAGGCCGAGACGCTGAACTTCTTCGAGTTCTGGCAGGCCTACGAGGACATCGTCCGCCGCGCCCGCGACGGCAAGCTGACGATGGACGACTTCACCGGTGTCACGGTCTCCCTGACCAACCCCGGCGGCCTCGGCACCGTCCACTCGGTCCCCCGCCTGATGCCCGGACAGTCGGTCATCATGGGCGTCGGCTCGATGGACTACCCGGCGGAGTTCCAGGGCACCTCCCAGGACACCCTGAACAAGCTCGGCATCTCGAAGGTCATGACGCTCACGTCGACCTACGACCACCGGGTCATCCAGGGCGCCGCCTCCGGCGAGTTCCTGCGGATCGTCGCCAACCTCCTGCTCGGCGAGAGCGGCTTCTACGACGAGATCTTCGAGGCGCTGCGCATCCCGTACGAGCCGGTCCGCTGGCTCAAGGACATCGACGCGTCGCACGACAACGACGTGACGAAGGCCGCCCGCGTGTTCGAGCTGATCCACTCCTACCGGGTCCGCGGCCACGTCATGGCCGACACCGACCCGCTGGAGTACCGCCAGCGCAAGCACCCCGACCTGGACATCACCGAGCACGGCCTCACCCTGTGGGACCTGGAGCGGGAGTTCGCGGTCGGCGGCTTCGCCGGCAAGTCGCTGATGAAGCTGCGCGACATCCTCGGCGTGCTGCGCGACTCGTACTGCCGCACCACCGGCATCGAGTTCATGCACATCCAGGACCCGAAGCAGCGCAAGTGGATCCAGGACCGCATCGAGCGCTCGCACTCCAAGCCGGAGCGCGAGGAGCAGCTGCGCATCCTGCGCCGGCTGAACGCGGCGGAGGCCTTCGAGACCTTCCTCCAGACGAAGTACGTCGGCCAGAAGCGCTTCTCCCTCGAAGGCGGCGAGTCGGTCATCCCGCTGCTCGACGCGGTCATCGACAGCGCGGCCGAGTCGCGCCTCGACGAGGTCGTCATCGGCATGGCCCACCGCGGCCGCCTGAACGTGCTCGCGAACATCGTCGGCAAGTCGTACGCCCAGATCTTCCGCGAGTTCGAGGGCAACCTCGACCCGAAGTCGATGCACGGCTCCGGCGACGTGAAGTACCACCTGGGCGCCCAGGGCACCTTCACCGGCCTGGACGGCGAGCAGATCAAGGTCACCCTCGCGGCGAACCCGTCCCACCTGGAGACGGTCGACCCGATCATCGAGGGCATCGTCCGCGCCCGCCAGGACATCATCAACAAGGGCGGCACGGACTTCACGGTCCTGCCCCTCGCCCTGCACGGTGACGCGGCCTTCGCGGGCCAGGGCGTCGTGGCCGAGACGCTCAACATGTCCCAGCTGCGCGGCTACCGCACCGGCGGCACGATCCACATCGTCATCAACAACCAGGTCGGCTTCACCGCCGCCCCGGAGTCCTCGCGCTCCTCCATGTACGCGACGGACGTGGCGAGGATGATCGAGGCCCCGATCTTCCACGTGAACGGCGACGACCCGGAGGCCGTGGTCCGCGTCGCGCGCCTGGCCTTCGAGTTCCGTCAGGCGTTCAACAAGGACGTGGTGATCGACCTCATCTGCTACCGCCGCCGCGGTCACAACGAGTCGGACAACCCGGCCTTCACCCAGCCCCTGATGTACGACCTGATCGACAAGAAGCGCTCGGTGCGCAAGCTCTACACCGAGTCCCTCATCGGTCGCGGCGACATCACCCTGGAAGAGGCCGAGCAGGCCCTCCAGGACTACCAGGGCCAGCTGGAGAAGGTCTTCACGGAGGTCCGCGAGGCGACGTCCCAGCCGGGTGCGGCGCCCATGTCGGACCCGCAGGCCGAGTTCCCGGTCGCGGTCAACACGGCGATCTCCTCCGAGGTCGTCAAGCGCATCGCCGAGTCCCAGGTCAACATCCCGGACAACTTCCACGTCCACCCGCGTCTGCTGCCCCAGTTGCAGCGCCGGGCGACGATGGTCGAGGACGGGACGATCGACTGGGGCATGGGCGAGACGCTCGCGATCGGTTCGCTCCTCCTGGAGGGCACCCCGGTGCGCCTCTCCGGCCAGGACTCCCGCCGCGGCACGTTCGGCCAGCGCCACGCGGTCCTCATCGACCGGCAGACGGGCGAGGACTACACCCCGCTCCAGTACCTCTCCGAGGACCAGGCCCGCTACAACGTCTACGACTCGCTCCTCTCCGAGTACGCGGTCATGGGCTTCGAGTACGGCTACTCGCTGGCCCGCCCCGACGCGCTCGTGATGTGGGAGGCGCAGTTCGGCGACTTCGTCAACGGCGCCCAGTCCGTGGTCGACGAGTACATCTCGGCGGCGGAGCAGAAGTGGGGCCAGACGTCCGGCGTCACCCTGCTCCTCCCGCACGGCTACGAGGGCCAGGGCCCGGACCACTCCTCGGCCCGCGTCGAGCGCTTCCTCCAGCTCTGCGCGCAGAACAACATGACGGTCGCGATGCCGACCCTGCCGTCGAACTACTTCCACCTCCTGCGGTGGCAGGTGCACAACCCGCACCACAAGCCGCTGGTGGTCTTCACCCCGAAGTCGATGCTGCGCCTCAAGGCCGCCGCGTCGAAGACGGAGGAGTTCACGACGGGCCAGTTCCGCCCGGTCATCGGCGACGCGACGGTCGACCCGGCCGCCGTCAAGAAGGTCGTCTTCGTGGCGGGCAAGCTGTACTACGACCTGGAGGCCGAGCGCACGAAGCGCGGCACCACGGACGTGGCGATCATCCGCGTCGAGCGGCTGTACCCGCTGCCGGGTGCGGAGCTCCAGGCGGAGGTCAACAAGTACCCGAACGTCGAGAAGTACCTGTGGGCCCAGGAGGAGCCGGCGAACCAGGGTGCCTGGCCGTTCATCGCCCTCAACCTGATCGACCACCTCGACCTCGCGGTCGGCGCGGACGTTCCTCACGGCGAGCGGCTGCGGCGGATCTCGCGTCCGCACTCGTCGTCCCCGGCGGTGGGTTCGGCGAAGCGGCACCAGGCTGAGCAGGAGCAACTGGTGCGCGAGGTGTTCGAGGCGTAGGTCTCGGCCTGTTCTACGGTGGGCCCGGCTCCGAGTTCTTTCGACTCGGGGGCGGGCCCATCGGCGTGTCGGGGGGCGGATCGCAGAACACGGCGAGGTGGCGGGCCCATGCGGCTTCGGGCGCACGCCGGGTGGCGCCGCGGGCCCTCAGGTAGCAGACCTGGGCGACGAGTTCACGGGCGGTACGGCTCTGCCGCAGCAGGGCCTCGGCTCGCTCGTAGAAGTCGGCGCAGTCGGTGTGGGTCGCCGCCCGGCTCCAGAGCATGAGGGGGAAGCCCAGGCTCTTGGCCTGGAAGAGGGCGGCGGTCGGTGTGGGCTGGTCGGCGTGCCGGCACAGGAGCGGTACCGCGTTGAGGGCAGTCCGCGACCAGTCGACGGCGCCGGCCCCATGCAGCCGAAGACCCTGAAGCGGGCCGCTGTTCACCACGGCCCAACGCTGCCGCCACGCTTGAAGCGGACGACTCCGGTCGTCATGGGCGCGCACGAAGACGTTCCGCTCCCGTCCAAGGACGTGCTCCCGCGGTAGACGCCAGTTCTCCACGGGGAGATCCCAGAGCAGCTCACCCCCCAGCAAGAACTGGACGGAGGCCGTGATGCCGGGCGACTCCGCGAGCGGCAGCGCGTTCCGGAGATGGTGACAGAGCCGCTCCTCGAGTTCCCCTGCCGGAAGGCCCGCCCCGTGCTCCACCAGGATCACTTCACCGCTGGTCTCCGCCAACTCGATGCGCCAGTCGTAACCGTCGAGGACGGTGGGCTGGATCGTCACGCGCAGAGCGGGTCCGATCCGGGCGAAATCCGAATCCACGCGGTTGAAGGCGGCGCCGACGTCGGGGCTGCCGGTGGCCGTGACACTTTCGGTCCAGTCACGCAGCGCGGCGAGCGCGGGAACCTGGCCCGGACCGCTCCGGGTGGCCTGGTGGGCCCAGACGCGTGCGGCGTACAGGAGCAGGCGGCCGTCGGTGGCGAGGTGGTTCAGGAGTCCGGCGCCGTCGCGCCAGTGACGTGGGGGAACATCCGTCCCGGGCGATGGCCCGAGCAGTTCCCGCACCGTCTTGGGCTCGATGGGCGGCTCCAACTCCGCGAGGAATCCGTAGAGTTCGGTCCGCAGGTCCGGCGGGAGAGACAGCGCCTGGGGGTCGGTCAGCCCCAGCTGGACCCCGGTCCACGTCATGTGGCGCCCCCGTGCGGCGAACCGCTCGGCGTGGTGCCGGTCATGCGCCCGTACGAGCCCGTGCCACAACTCGGCGCCCGTCAAGTCCTGTTCGCACAGTGCCCGCAACGCCTCGATGCGGACGGCCTCGCCCTTGCCGCTGCCGTCTGCCCGCCGGGACTTGGTGACACCGATGACGGAGCCGTCGTGTTCGCTCACGAGGGGACCGCCGGCGCTTCCGAGGGGGATCAGCGCGCCGGTCAGCAGGACGGTGTTCTGGCCGAGCTGTCCGGAGACCGTGGCCGTCGTGGCGGACACCCGAGGCGTCTCCAGGGGGCCGTCGGCGCCGTAGAGCGTCGCCGCCGCCTCGTGGGCGACCGGACGGTCGGTGAGCCACAGGCAGTCGACCCCGTCCACGTCGGGCACGTGCAGCAACGCCAACTCGCCCACGGTGCGGACCTGTTCGACCTGGTGGCGACGGCCGTCCATCGTGGTGATGCCGACACCCGACCGATCGTCACTGCCCTCGACCACGTGAGCTGCGGTGACCACCCAGCTGGGTGCCAGGAAGAAACCGCTGGCCGCTACGACACCCCGTGCGGGGGCCGGGGCGTGGACGCGGACCAGGGCGCGGCGGACGAGTTCGTCCCGCTCGGTCGCCGGTCCGGCCGGGCCTTCCTCGGTGGCGGACACCAGCAGGGAGTCGACCACCTCTCCCCAGGCGCCGTCCTTGGTGGTGATCAGCGTGTGGCCGCCGCTGATCAGCAGGTCGTTGGCGTCCTGAAGGTCGTCCCAGCCGTCGTAGACGATCAGCCAGCGGAGGTTTGCCTCGCGCAGGTGCCGGAACGTCTCATGGATTCGTCCGACCGTGTGGAGGCGGTCGATGTGGGAGTCGAGGTCGGAGCCGAACCGCCGGACATCGCCGATTCGCGTGGCACGGTCTTCGCACCTGACCCACCACACGAAGTCGTACTCGTCGCCGAACCGGCGCACGTATTCCGCGGCGAGCGCTGTCTTGCCCGACGACGGCGGCCCGATCAGGGCGCAGGCAGCCGAATCGCTCGGAGAGTCGGCCAGCTTTCCGCGCAGTCGACCAAGCAGATCCTCGCGCAGGACATAACCCGGTGAGACCGCAGGGACCCCGCCCCGCACCAGGTGCGAGAGTCCTGGAAACTCCGTGTCCGAAGCGTTCGCGCCCTGATGCTCGATGCCGAGGCAGTCCAGCAACCGCCATCTGGCCAGGCCCTCACTCACCCGGAACAGGGAAAGCTCCGGTTCCAGGTCGATGGCCCAGGCGATTGGCGGCCGGACGCTACTGACATCGACAGCGACCACCCGCGCCTCGGAGCGCGCCACGACGTCTTCCAGGGCGGTCTCGTACGGTTCGTAGCTGTCGCCGAGAAGCACAAGCACCCGGTGCGGCTGGGCGTCCGGCGTCGTAAGCGCCTCCTCCAACTGGTCGTCCGTCTGCCACACCTTCAGTTCCACGCGGTGCCCTGTGTCCCCCAACACCGAGGCCAGCCACCTCGCCCAGGGTTCGTCCACCAGCGTGTACACCACCGAGTAGGACTCCCGCCGCGCCTCGGCGACCGCCCGCACAGGCGCCTCGAACCGCCCCAACACCACCCGGGACACCTCGGCGAACGCCTCAGGAACGCCCTCCTCCCCCGTAGGCAGCGCACCCCCGTCCCCGGTCAGCCGAGCCAACGCCAGTGCCGGGAAGTTCCGCGCCCCACGCCCGAAGTGCCGCTCCACATAGGCCCCGCAGTGCTTGAGCACGAGCAGCGCGTCCCCGCGGGGCAGCAGCCGCAGCAACTCCTCCCGCACCCCGGGCACGAACTCGTACCACCCCTCCGCCTCCCCGCGCCTGAGCAGCCCGCTGAGCAGCACCTCGGCAAGTACGGTCGGCCCGCTCCGGGGCTGTACGGCCCGCTGGACGAGCTGCATCACCGGCAGGCTCAGCGGTACGGCCGAGAAGGCGACCGCGAGGGACACGGCCTGGCGGGAGGCCGAGCCGCGGAAGGCGGTGACGAGCGGGCCGGGGTCGGCGGGCGGGCGTTCACGCCGGGGTGGGGCGGCGGGGTGGGCTGCGTGGACCCAGGCGGCCGCCGCGGACAGGGAGAGACCGGTGCCGCCGGAGAGCAAGCGGGCCCACGTGCCCAGCGCGGCCCGGGTAGGCCCGAGCACCGGCACCGGCAGCGCGCCGGACGGCACGTGTCCCTCGGCCGGCCTGAACTCCAGCCTGGCGCCCAGTCCTTCGCGGCGGCGCAGGGTGCCCGGGAGGGCGGGAAGGTGTGTACGCCGCCACAACCGCTGCGGCAGGGGCTGGACCAGGGCCACGGGCGCGGCTTGCGCCCAGTGGTGCAGCAGCCGTTGCAGCTGACCCGAGCGCCACAGGGGGCCCGCGCAGTCGCTGAGGACGAGGGTGAGTTGGCGTCCGGTGGGGTCGCGCAGCTGCTCAGCGGCGCGCAGACCGCGTCCCGGCTCCCGTGACGTGCCGATCGCCAACTGGCCGTCGGTGCCCTGGTGGACGTAGTGCACCTGCACCTCGCGGAAGGCGCCGAGGCCCGCGCAGATCTGGCGGAGTTCCTCAAGGGTGCTGTCCCAGACGGAGGTTGAGGTCGACGCGTCCATGAGCAGCCGCATCCGGGCCTCGCCGCGCACGCCGGGACGCAGGACCGGGGTGAACAGGCCGGTCTCTGCGGCCCGTTCGGCGGTGGCCTGTTCGTCGAGGCGGTGGGCGGTGGTGCGGACGGGCGGGTGGTAGCGCTGGAGCGGGCGCAAGGCGCGCTGGAGGGCGAGGGAGTTCGGGAGGGCGGTCGCGAGGGGGATGCGGACGGGGAGGAAATCCGGTTCGGGGGCGGGTTGTTCTGCACCCTCGCGGGGTGCGGGGCGTGGGTGGTCGGCGTAGAGGTGGGTGCGGTCGTCGGATGAGGCGGGGGCGGGGGTCGGAGTCGTGAGGTCGGGGCGGGGGGTCTGCTCGTGTGGGGTGGGGAGGTGGGTGGGACCGTCCAGCGCGTCCGGCACGAAATCCGCTTCCGGCGGCGCTACTTCCGCAGGCGACACATGTGCCGCGAGCCACAGCGCCTCCGCGAGTTCACGTGCGCCGGGCTCGACGCCCAGCCGGGCGCGCAACCGCTCGGTGAGTGCACCGAGCGGGGCTTCGGAGGCGGGAGGCGTCGGGGGTGCGGTCATCAGCGCGTCCCGTGCTCGCCCTGGTCGAGCGGTCGCATCAGCAGCTCGGCGAGCCGCTGACGGTCGGGTTCGCTGTCGCGTACGGCTTCCTGGGTGAGGTAGATGGCGTTGAGGAGTTGGTCGGCGGCGCGCAGGGAGCCGGGGCTGGACTCCAGGAACGCGCGGATCAGCTCCTCGTTGCCCGACGTGTCCGTGTCGCCGAAGTGGGCGCGGACCATGGCGTCGAGGCGGGCGGTGCCCCACTCGTCGTTGCGGGGCGAGGGCAGGTCGAGGTGGAGGCAGCGGCGCAACAGCGGCGCGGGGAAGTCGCGTTCACCGTTGCTGGTCATCACGACGACCGGGAAGGCCCGGCAGCGCACCTTGCCCTTCTCGACGGGGGCGCGGTCACCGTCGTCGGTCAGGACCTCGGCCTCGGACTGCCGGCGGGCGATCCGCTGCAACTCGGCGATGCCGAACTCGCCTTCCTCCAGGGCGTTCAGGAGGTCGTTGGGCAGATCGATGTCGCTCTTGTCGAGTTCGTCGACGAGGAGGACCCGGGGCTTGGCGCGGGGCAGCAGGGCGGTACCGAGCGGGCCCAGGCGCAGGTATTCGCCGATGTCCTCCGTGTAGGGCTGGCCCAGTTCCTTCGCCATCTGCATGTCCTGGAGGCGGGCGATCGCGTCGTACGTGTAGAGGCCGTCGCGCAAGGTCGTGCGGCTGACGATGGGCCAGTGCAGGACGCGGCCGAGGCCGAGTTCGTGCGCGAGGGCGTGGGCGAGCGTCGACTTGCCGGAGCCCGGGTCACCGGTGACCAGCAGCGGGCGCCTCAAGTAGAGGGCCGCGTTGATGAGTTCGAGTTCCTGTGGGCGCCAGGTGAGGCCGCGCGCGCCCCGGGTGCCGAGGCGGCGCGTCGACTCGGTGCCGAGCGGCGGAAGCGTGTCGACGACCGGACCGCCGTCGAAGTCGCGCCACGGCGGGGGCGGGGGCAGCCGCCCGACGCCGTCGTGCGGCTCACCGGTACCGCGGAAGACGAACCAGTCGGGGGTGGTCACGGAAGTCTCCTTCGGAGGGGAGCGGTTGGATGGGCGGCGGTGTGGCGGCGGGTCACGGGGAGTCCAGCGGGTCGTCGCAGAGCGGGAGGGGGCGGCTCGGGTCGTCGTAGAGCAGCGCGACCTGTGCTGTCCAGGCCGCGTCCTCGCCACCCTCCTCGCCGGCCTGTTCCCGCAGGGTGCGCAGCAGCTCGGGGAGGGCTTCCACGCCGTCGACCGAACCGAGCAACTGGGCCGTACGGCCGTACAGTTCACCGCATTCCACGCCGCACGCGCGCGCGTGCTCGCCCCGGAGGCTCCACACGGCGACGCCGTACCCGGCGTCAACCGCGTCGGTGAGCGAGCCGGGGTTCTGCTGCGGCGGGCGGCACAGGACCGGCACCGCGTCGTGGGCCGCCGCCTCCAGCGCCTCCTTCGCGTACTCGGGCGAGTGCACGGGCAACGCCTTGAGAGCTTTTCCGGCGACCCCGTCCCAGCGCTCCCGCCACAGCGGGGCGGGCTCGCCGCGCCGGTTCAGGGAGCGCAGCACGACCTGGCGCTGGGCGCCCATGGACGGCTCGGCGGTGCGCGGCCACTGGTGTGCGTCCAGTCCGAAGTGCTCGACGGGCAGGGCGAGTTCGAGGCGCGCGCGGCTGTGTTCCGCGTCCAGTTTCCCGAACGCCCGCCGCAACGGCTGGTGCAGCACCCCTTGCAGATCGGCGAGCGGAGCACCCTCGTCCTCGGTGTCCTCGTCGAGCATCCGCGCGGTGTCCGGCCCGTCGGACCAGGACCAGACCCGCCAGTGGAAACGGTCTCCCGGCCCGTATGGATCGGGCTCCAACTCAACTGCTACGACGGGTTGTTCGGTGGTGGGGATGAGGGGCTGCCCGTCGACCGGGAGGGCGGGGCCGTCCGCGTGCCGGTCGTGACCGTCGGCGCGTCCTCCGGCGTCACCGACAGCCAACTCCCCTTCGCCGCGCGCTCGTTCGCGCAGCAGGGCGGCGAGGTAGTCGGGGAGCTGCTCGATGCGCGCCTTCACCCAGCGTTCCAGTTCGGCGACGGCGTCCGGTGCCCGCCGTCGGCAGGACTGGGCCACGGCGAGCAGATAGTGCAGGGCCACGGTCTCGGCGCCGTCCGGCTGGTCGTGCGCCCAGCCCTGTCCGTCGCGCCAGTCGACCGGGGCCAACTCGTCCTCCCAGAGCGGTTCGTAGCCGAGGACGCGACTGATCATCCGCTGCAGTTCGGCCGACGAGACGGGCCGGGGCAGTTCGGCGAGCAGCGCGGACGCCTCGGCGCTGTCCCGTGCTCCCCAGCCGCCCGCGCGCGGTTCGTCCTGCAACCGGACCCAGTTCGGGCCGACTGTCGCACGGTGGTGCCACCGGTCGTGGGCGCGGATGAGCGCGGCGTACGGGTCGGGGCCGAGGCTGTCCTCGCCGTCCAGGGCGCGCGCCTCGCGGAAGCCGCGCAGTGCCGTCGCGGCGACGGCCAGGCCGCCGTCCTTGCCGGCGCGGCGGGCCTTGACGACGCCCGCGACGACTCCGTGGTCACGGTCCAGGAGGGGCCCGCCGGAGGCACCGTGCGGGATCTCCATCAGGGGCGCGAGGGTGTAGCCGTAGGAGCCGTCCCTGCCGTTGCATTCGCTGTGGCCGTTCCAGCGCTGGGGCGCACCGCCGGACGGGGTGCGCCAGCCGAAGGCGGTGACCTGGTGCGGCGGGTCGTAGCGGTCGGTCAGCCGCACGCACGCGTGGCCGTGCGCCGCGTCATCCTCAAGTCGTACGAGAGCGAGGTCCTGTTCGGGGTCGGTGCCGCCGCCGAGCCAGTACGCGAGCCGGGCCTGGGTGTCGAGTTGATGGCCTTGTACGCGGAGCGTGCCGACGTTCTCGGCGCCCTTCGTCAGGGGCAGGACGTGCGCGCAGGTCAGCACCCAGCCGGGCGCGACGAGGAAACCGCTCCCCCAGAGGGTGCCGGGCGCCGCGTCAGGACCGATCCGTACGGTCGCCCGGATCGCCAGCTGTTCCAGCCGGCCGGTCATGTGGCCGCGGCGTTCCGGCCGTCCTGGAGAGCCGTGCCGGAGGCGTCCCCCGCGCTCTGGGTGCTGTCCCCGCGCCAGGTGAGCGTGATCGACAGGGCGGCCTTGGCCTCACCGTCGGCGAGCAGCGCCACGGCCCTGCCCGGTTTCATCGCGAGTTCGACCCCGAAGGTGGCGCTGACCTCGTCGGGCCGCACGGCACGCGCCGCAGCCAGTACGGCACCGCCGACACCGCTGACCAGTTCGTTGAGCTGGTCGATCCGCGCGGCCATGTGATCGAGGGCGCCGACGTCCTCGTACGCGAACTCGTCGGCCCCGCCGGGCACTTCCTCGGCCGAGAGCACACTGACCCGCGCCAGCACCCGCTCTCCCCCGGGCAGCTCGATCTCCTGGATCTTCCGTTCCACCACGCCCCCGTACGACGATCTCGTGCGCCTGTGGTCATTGTGCCCAGGCACGCGCGCGTGAGGTGCGGGATCGGAACCTTTGCCCCCCGCATAACCTGGAGGGGTCAGACCCACGCCCCCAGGAGAATCCCCCGTGTACTTCACCGACCGAGGCATCGAAGAGCTCGAAAAGCGGCGCGGCGAGGAGGAGGTCACCTTCGAGTGGCTCGCCGAGCAGCTGCGCACCTTCGTCGACCTGAACCCGGACTTCGAGGTCCCGGTGGAACGCCTGGCGACCTGGCTGGCCCGGCTGGACGACGAGGACGACGACGAGTAGTCGCCACGGCGCTGCCGCCCGCCCGCGTCAGTCGCGCGGGCGGGCGAGGTCGTAGGCGAGGCCGAGCGCCCCATGGACCAGAAGCAGCGCCCCCGCGACGGACCAGCCTCCGCTACGGCGTCGTAGGCCCCAGGCCGTCAGCGGGAGGCCCGCCGCGATCTGGGTCAGGGCGACGGCGCGCGCCCTGGGGGTGCCGGACCAGGGCATCCAGGGGCCGAGGCGGCTGCTGTCGACGGCGTCGAGTTCCGCGCGGACCGCTTCCCGCCAGCCCGCCCACTCGACCTGCCGGGCGTCGGGCCGGTCAAGGGCGGTCTCCCGGAGGCGGTCGGCGGGCTCGCCCGGGGAAAGCCCGGCGGGGAGGGCCACTCCCGCGCGCGTAAGGACCGCGAGGAGGCCCCGGAGGCGGGCGCGGGAGTCGGCCTCCGGGTCCGGTTTCGTCAGCTGGTCCAGGGACTGCACGTCCAGGACGGGGTCCAGGCCGAGGCGGGCGGCGAAGGTGCGCATCGCCTCGTCCTCGCCGGCCGGGGTGCCGTCGGTGAGCCAGATGTAGCCGACCGGGCGGCGGAAGCCCGAGGCCAGGGTGTAGCCCGCGCGGTCTGCGTCCCACCACAGGGCGAGGACGGGCCAGGGGGCGCCGACGGCGAGCGCGGTGGCCCAGCCGGTGAGCACGCGGTCGACCGGTTCCCCGCCGTGCAGCCAGGGCTTGCCCTCGGGGACGAGCACGCTCCAGTCGTCGCCCGCACGGGTCAGCAGCATGCGTTCGCGGAGCGGATGGGCCGCCTGCGCGACGGATTCGGGGTCGGCGCGGCAGAGCAGCAGCGCGCCCGGCGCGGCACCGGCCTGCGGCCTGGCCTGGGAATTCTCCGTCGACATGCTCACACGCTAGGTCAATTCGTCCACTGTTGCCGCCTATTGATCTTTGGGTGACCAATCACCGACCGCCCGCCGATCACCGGAACGGGTGTCTTGACTTTCGACATCCACGATATATCGTGTTTCTCAGGAGACGCGATATGGCGCGTCACCTTCTGTCCGGTTCGGCCGAGGAGGTCTGCATCATGTCCGAGTGGTCCGTCGCAGAGCCCAAGAAGCTCACGTTCGACGAGCCCGTGAGCGATCTCCACGTGCGCATCGTCAACGGAACGGTGAACGTCGTGGGGACCGACGAGGGTTCCGCCCGTCTCGAAATCTCCGAGATCGACGGGCCGCCCCTCATCGTGACCCAGTCGGACGGCACGCTGACGGTGGCGTACGAGGACCTGCCCTGGAAGGGCTTCCTCAAGTGGCTCGACCGCAAGGGCTGGCGGCGCAGCGCGGTGGTCTCCCTGGCCGTGCCCGCGAGCACCCGGGTCGAGGTCGGGGTGGTCGGCGCGGCTGCCGTGGTCTCCGGGATCAGCGGGCCCTCGGTGGTGCGCGGGGTCACCGGCGACACGACCCTCGTCAGCCTCTCCGGCCCGGTCCGCGCCGACACGGTCTCCGGAAACCTGGAGGCCCAGGCGGTCACCGGCGACCTCCGCTTCAACTCCGTATCCGGCGACCTCACCGTCGTCGAGGGCTCGGGGTCCTCCGTGCGCGCCGAGTCCGTGAGCGGCTCGATGATCGTGGACCTCGACCCGGACGGCCCGACCGACGTCCGGCTCACGAACGTCTCGGGCGAGATCGCCATCCGCCTGCCGCACCCGGCGGACGCGGACGTCGAGGCCAACACGGCGAGCGGTTCGATCTCCAACGCCTTCGAAGGGCTGCGGGTGCACGGCCAGTGGGGCGCCCACAAGATCACCGGCCGCCTGGGCGCGGGCACCGGAAAGCTCCGCGCCACGACGGTCTCCGGCTCGATCGCCCTGCTGCGGCGACCGGCGACGGAGGACGAGGGTGACGGAGCATGGGGCAGGGCTGGGGACGGTGACGTGAGGGCCGCCGCCACGGCGACGCCGGCCGACAGGACGCCGCGTCCCGACATGACCAAGGCGCCGGACACGTCGGAGGACCCGCCCGGCGCACCCGCACCGGCACCCGCGCCGACACCGGCTCCGGATGCCGCGGACGACACCGCACACGCCCCTGTGGACGGGGTTCAGGGCGACTCGGGGGACAATTCCGTTTCCGGCTCGGGCGGTGCTTCCGGCACCGACACGGCCGACGGCACGACCGACAAGAAGGTGCTCTGACATGCCTCCCGTCTTCGCCCACGGCCGCCTCCGCCTGTACCTGCTGAAGCTGCTGGACGAGGCCCCCCGCCACGGCTACGAGGTCATCCGCCTCCTGGAGGAGCGTTTCCAGGGGCTGTACGCACCGTCGGCGGGCACGGTCTACCCGCGCCTGGCCAAGCTGGAGGCCGAGGGCCTGGTCACCCACACCACCGAGGGCGGCCGCAAGGTGTACTCCATCACGGACGCAGGCCGCGCCGAACTGGCCGACCGCAGCGGCGAGTTGGCCGACCTGGAGCTGGAGATCCGCGAGTCGGTCGCCGAACTGGCCGCCGAGATCCGGGCCGACGTCCGGGGAGCGGCGGGCGACCTGCGCCGCGAGATGCGCGCGGCGGCCTCCGAGGCCCGACAGGGTGCCAGGACCGGGCGCGGCCGGACGGGCGAACACGACTCACCCGCCGGTGACTTCACGGACTTCGGTGACAAGGAGTCGTGGCGCGCCGCCAAGGAGGAGATGCGCCGCGCCAAGCAGGAGTGGAAGGAACAGGCGCGCCGCGCCAAGGACGAGAGCCGCCGGGCCCGCGAGGAGGCCCAGCAGGCCCGCCGTCAGGCCAAGGAGGCGCAGACGCGGGCGTGGGCACAGGCCCAGGAGGAGATGCAGCGCATCGGCCGCCAGGTCCAGGAGCACGCCCAGGACCACTTCGCCCGGGGCGACTGGCCCACGGGGGTCCGCGAGAGTCTGAGCGAACTGGCCAAGGAGTTCGGCGACTTCGGCAAGGAGTTCGGCAAGGACTTCGGGTTCGGGCGACCGGGGGCAGGCGCGGGGACAGGTGCGGGGGCAGGCGCCGGCAAGTCGGGTTCGGCTCCGGGGACACCGTCGGCCGGGCCGACACCCGAGTACGGCCAGACCCCGGAGGACTTCCCCGCCGAGTACGAACCGGCGTGGGCCCACGAGGACTCCACCGGCGACCCGGCCCGCGACCTGGACCGGCTCCTGGACCGCTTCCGGGACGACATCCGCGACGCGGCCCGCGACCGGGGTGTCACGGAGGACCAACTCCGGGACACGCGACGTCACTTGTCCGCGGCGGCGGCGCACATCGGGGCGGTGCTGCGGGGCCGTGAGCGGAAGAGCTGAGCAGGGGGTGGATCGAGAGGGGGGCATCGCGAGCGGGGTGGGTGACGGGTGTGCTCGGGAGCCAGGCCCGGGCACACCGACTCGTCGCGCTCTCCCCCACCCTTCCCTCACCCTGCGGCCCGCTCCTCCCCTCCCCCGTACAGAACCCGTGTCGCCGTCTCATGGGTCACCCCGTGATCGGCGAGCACCTCACCCGGCACTCCGGGGAGGATGGTCAGGGCGAGGAGGAGGTGTTCGTCGCCGATATGGCGGTCGTGGTGGGCCACGGCGATGCGCAGGGACTTCTCCAGGACGTTCTTGGCGCCGCGGCTGAAGGTGCGGCGGCCCGACCACGGCTCCTTGTCCTTGCGATCACCGGACATCGCCCCGACGCCGTGCACCTCCTCGACCCGGGCGACGATCTCCGAGACGTCGATACCGAGCCCCGCGAGAGCGTCGGCCTCGGCCTGCGAGAGCCCGGCGCGTCGGCGGGCGTCGACGAGAGCCTGCCGTACGGACTCCTTGCGTTCCTCGGGAGCGAGGCCGAGGGCGGTCAGGGCGAAGGAGGCCCGGCTGCCCTGGCGGTCGAGGAGTGCCAGGAGCAGATGGTCGGGGTCGACGGAGCGGGCCCCTGACCGCTCACGGTGCTCCACCGCGCCCTGCACCACGGCGCGGGCGTCCTTCGTGAACCGTTCGAACATCACTGCCTCCCGTACTTCTTGTGCACGGCCTGCCTGCTGACACCGAGTTCCGCGGCGATCTCCTGCCACGACCAGCCCTGGTTGCGCGCACTGCGCACCTGCACCGCCTCCAACTGCTCCACCAGCCTGCGCAGCGCGGAGACGGCACGGAGGCCGATCCGTGGATCACGGTCACCCGCGCGCTCGGCGAGATCCGTTGCTTCGGTCATGATGTCAACCTACGTTGACACGCCTCGCATGTCAACCAAAGTTGACGACAGGTGTCGGTACACGCCAACGGCCGGCCCGGAGAACCGGACCGGCCGCGCGAGGCCACGCACAGAGAGAAGTCACGTGCGGGGAGAAGTCACGTACAGGAGAAGACACGTGCAGGAGAAGTCAGGTACGGAGAAGGAATCGCGAGGGGGGCTCTAGCCGTTCGTGAGCACGATCTTGCCGAACTGCCCACCGGCGTCGAGCCGTTCGAAGCCCTCGCGGGCCCGGTCCATCGGAAGCACCTCGTCGATGACGGGACGGACACCGGTCGTGGCGCAGAAGGCGAGCAGGTCCTCCAGCTCGTCCTTGGTGCCCATGGTCGACCCGACGACCTTGAGTTCGAGGAAGAAAATACGGGTCAGCTCGGCATGCGAGGGCCGGTCACCACTCGTGGCCCCGGAGATGACGATCGTCCCCCCGGGCTTGAGGGACTTGACCGAGTGGGACCAGGTGGCCGCGCCGACGGTCTCGATGACGGCATCCACGCGCTGCGGCAGCCGCGCCCCCGGCTCCACCACCTCCACGGCGCCCAGCTCCAGCGCCCGCTTCCGCTTGGCCTCGTCCCGGCTGGTCGCGAAGACGCGCAGTCCCGCCGCCTTGGCAAGGACGATCGCGGCGGTGGCGACACCCCCGCCGGCACCCTGCACGAGGACCGAATCCCCGGGCCGTACACCGGAGTTGGTGAAGAGCATGCGGTACGCGGTCAGCCAGGCGGTGGGCAGACAGGCGGCTTCGGCGAAGGACAGTTCCTTGGGCTTCGGCAGGATGTTCCAGGTCGGCACGGCGACCTGCTCGGCGAAGGCGCCCTGGTAGTGCTCGGTGAGCATGGAACGCCGTTCCTTGGGGCCGACGCCGTGCCCGGTCTGGCCGATGACGGAGTGCAGGACGACCTCGTTGCCGTCCTCATCGATCCCGGCGGCGTCGCAGCCGAGGATCATCGGCAGCTTGTCCTCCGCGAGGCCCACGCCGCGCAGGGACCACAGGTCATGGTGGTTGAGGGAAGCGGCCCTGACGTCGACGACACTCCAGCCCGGCCGGGCCTCGGGGGCGGGACGCTCCCCCAACTCAAGGCCGGAAAGCGGGTGGTCGCGGTCGATTCGGGCGGCGTAGACAGCGAACATGACCTTGACGATAGGCTCCGCCGGTTGGCCAGGGAACTACCGCACGGTGTGACAGATGCCCTCTTGCCATCGGTTGTGGGGAGTTCGAGCCGACAACCCGCAGCCGCCGACCGACCCCGCGTCCCACGGGCAACATCCACCCCTCAACGCCCCGCACGGGCGGGCGGGTGGGAAAGGTTTTGGCCCGCAGACGCCGACACACCCGAACCACACACGGCAAACGCCCACCCCCCAACGCCCCGCACGGGCGGGCGGGTGGGAAAAAGGGCCCCGCCCAAACGGACGGGACCCTCCAACCTACCGGCGAGCAACCCCTTCCGCCCGCGCCGCAGCAGCCACCGCCGCCGTCACCGCAGGCGCCACCCGCTCGTCGAACGGCGACGGAATCACGTAGTCGGCGGCAAGGTCATCCCCGACCACCCCGGCCAACGCCTCGGCCGCCGCGATCTTCATCCCCTCCGTGATCCGGGACGCCCGCACCTGCAACGCCCCCGCGAAGATCCCCGGGAACGCCAGCACGTTGTTGATCTGGTTCGGGAAATCGGACCGCCCGGTGGCGACAACCGCCGCGTACTTGTGCGCCACATCCGGGTGCACCTCGGGATGGGGATTGGCCATCGCGAAGACGAACGCCCCCTCGGCCATGGAGGCCACGGCAGGCTCCGGCACCGTACCGCCGGAAACCCCGATGAAGACGTCGGCACCTTCCAGCGCCGCCTCCAACGACCCCGAGATCCCCGCCTTGTTGGTGAGTTCGGCGAGTTCGCGCTTGACGGGCGTGAGGTCGTCCCGGTCCCGCGAGACGATTCCCTTGCGGTCGGCGACGGCGACGTCACCGAGCCCCGCCTCCAGCAGGAACTTGGCGATGGCCACGCCGGCCGCGCCCGCACCGGAGATGACGGCCCGAAGGTCGCCCAGCCCCCGCCCGGTCAGCCGCGCGGCGTTCCGCAGGGCCGCCAGCGTCACGATCGCCGTACCGTGCTGGTCGTCGTGGAAGACCGGAATGTCCAGCCGCTCCTGGAGCCGACGCTCGATCTCGAAGCAGCGCGGCGCCGAGATGTCCTCCAGGTTGACGCCTCCGAAGGAGGGGGCGAGCCGCACGACGGTCTCGATGATCTCGTCGACGCCGGTGCAGTCCAGCGCGATCGGCACCGCGTCCACGCCGCCGAACTGCTTGAACAGGATGGCCTTGCCCTCCATGACCGGGAGGGAGGCCTCGGGACCGATGTCACCGAGTCCGAGCACGGCCGTACCGTCCGTCACGACGGCGACCACGGACGACTTCCAGGTGTAGTCGTGGACGAGTTCCGGCTGCTCCGCGATCGCGGTGCACACGCGCGCGACGCCGGGTGTGTACGCGAGGGACAGGTCGTCCTTGTCGCGGATCGGCACGGTGGCCTGCACGGCCATCTTGCCGCCGCGGTGCAGCGCGAACGCCGGATCGAAGGAATCGAGGGGCTCGGCCCCGCCGTCCTGATCCGTACTGCTGTCGCTGCGAGGATTGACGATCTCCGCTGCCACTTTGTCTTACCCCTTAAGTCTTCATTGATTTGAGGGTGGCCACTCCCTGGTGAGGGGTGGGCGGGCACCGCGCAGGGCTCAGGAATTGATGCGTACGAGCACCTGCGCGACGGGCGCGCCGCACACGCGCCCTGAGCCCCGGATGAGGGGTGTAAAGACCCTTCTTACCGGACGGACACCGCCGAGGACGAGTCCAATAGGCGCAAGGTCACATCCCGTACGCCGAGGGCGGAACGATGATCGATCACATCGTGAGACATACCGAAGGTCTTGCGGCCGGAAGGCGTGATTCCCGTAGATGGTCCGTGCGGGGGCCGTCCTGATGTACCGACCTGGTGGGATTCGGGGGTCACCCGTTATCCGATTTTGACATGGAGAGTCCCCTGAATGGTTCAGTCCGAATGGCAAGATGCCCTAATCACACGAGGTCGCGACACTCGAAGGTGTGTGTTTACGTCGACCCGTCGGCATTGCCGTCCACCTGCCGGAGGAACTCACCATGACCGCAAGATTCACCCGTCGTACGACCGCCCCGCACACCCGGCTGGCCGCGGTCGGTGCGATCGCGGTCGCCGGCGCCCTGGTGCTCACCGGCTGCGGTGACCACACGGACAACAGCAGCAGCAGCGACTCGAGCACCTCCACGTCCTCGGCACCGCTCGCCTCCAAGCTTCCCGCCGACATCCGCAAGGCGGGCGTCATCGAGGTGGGCTCCGACATCGCGTACCCGCCGGTCGAGTACATGCAGAGCGGCAAGGCCGTCGGCATCGACCCGGACATCGCGGACGCCCTCGGCAAGCAGCTCGGCGTGAAGTTCCAGTTCCAGAACGGCAAGTTCGACAACTTGATCGTGGGGCTCCAGGCCAAGCGCTTCCAGGTGCTCATGTCGGCCATGAACGACACCAAGGCCCGCCAGCAGGGCGTGGACTCGGACACCGGCAAGAAGGTCGGCGACGGCGTCGACTTCGTCGACTACTTCACCGCCGGCACGTCGATCCTGGTCCAGAAGGGCAACCCGAAGGGCATCAAGTCGCTCGACGACCTGTGCGGCAAGGTGGTGGCCCTACAGAAGGGCACCACGTCCGAGGGCATCGCCAAGGCGCAGAGCAAGAAATGTACGACCGACGGCAAGAAGGCCATCAATCTCCAGACCTTCGACACCGACCCCGAGGCGCTGCTCCGGCTGAAGCAGGGTGCCTCCGTCGCCGACCTGAACGACTTCCCGGTGGCGGCGTACAACGCGAAGACCTCCAGCGGCGGCAAGGACTTCGAGGTCGTAGGCGACCAGATCGAGGCGGGTCCGTACGGTATCGCCGTCGGCAAGCAGAACACCCAGCTGCGCGACGCCCTCCAGGCCGCCCTCTCCGCGATCATGAAGAACGGCGAGTACTCCAAGATCCTTCAGAAGTGGAACGTCACGGACGGCGCGGTGACCGAGGCCAAGATCAACGGCGGCTCGTGATCGCGCGAGACGCTGAAAGGCAGTCACCGTGACTGACACTGTCGACCAGGCTCCACCGCCGGCACCCTCCGTGCCGCCGGAGCAGATCAAGGCCATCCCGGTCCGCCACTACGGCCGCTGGGTGGCCGGGCTCGTGGTCATCGGCCTGCTGGTGCTGATCGGGATCGCGTTCTCCAACGCGAAGATCAACTACGGCGTGATCCCCGACTATCTCTTCGACCCGGGCATCGTGGCCGGGGCCTGGACCACGCTGTACATCTCCGTGCTCGCGATGATCCTGGGTGTCGTACTCGGCGTGATCCTCGCCGTGATGCGACTGTCGTCGAACCCGGTCACCAGCACCGTGGCCTGGGTCTACATCTGGTTCTTCCGCGGCACCCCGGTCCTGGTGCAGCTACTGCTCTGGTACAACATCTCCCTCGTGTTCCCCATCCTGAACCTGGGGTTCTACAAGAACGAGATGAACCAGGTGATGACGCCGGTCCTGACGGCGCTGCTCGGACTCGGCCTGAACGAGGCCGCGTACATGTCGGAGATCGTCCGGGCCGGTATCCAGTCGGTCGACGAGGGCCAGACGGAGGCGTCCCACGCCCTGGGCATGACCCAGGGCAGGACGCTGCGCCGAGTGGTCCTCCCGCAGGCGATGCGGGTCATCATCCCGCCGACCGGCAACGAGTTCATCAACATGCTCAAGACCTCGTCGCTGGCCTACGCCGTCCAGCTCCCAGAGCTGATCAAGAAGGCCACCGACATCTCCAGCACCTCGCTGGCGGTGGTCGAGATGTACTTCGTGGCCTGCATCTGGTACCTGTTCCTGACCACGGTCTTCAGCATCGTCCAGTACTACATCGAGCGCCGTTACGCCCGCGGCTCGTCGCGCAACCTGCCGCCGACCCCGCTGCAACGGATGAGGAAATACCTCCGCATGTTCGGCTCGTTCCGCCGCCCGGAGGTGGCCCGATGACCAAGCTGTCCAAGGACATCGCCCAGGCCACCGACGGCCGGCCGATGGTCAGGGCCGAGGGTGTGCACAAGTCGTTCGGGCTCGCGCACATCCTCAAGGGCATCGACCTTGAGGTGAACCCCCGTGAGGTGTTCTGCCTGATCGGCCCGTCCGGTTCCGGCAAGTCCACCTTCCTGCGCTGCATCAACCACCTGGAGAAGATCAGCGCCGGTCGGCTGTACGTCGACGGGCGGCTGGTCGGCTACCGGCAGAGCGGCGACAAGCTGTACGAGCTCAAGGAGAGGGAGGTCGCGGCGCAGCGACGGGACATCGGCATGGTGTTCCAGCGCTTCAACCTCTTCCCGCACATGACGGCGCTGGAGAACGTCATGGAGGCGCCGGTCCAGGTCAAGCGCGAGAGCAAGGCCGTGGCACGGGACCGGGCACGGCAGCTGCTGGACCGCGTCGGCCTCGCCGAGAAGGGGAACGCGTACCCGGCTCAGCTGTCCGGCGGCCAGCAGCAGCGGGTGGCGATCGCCCGGGCGCTGGCGATGCAGCCCAAGCTGATGCTCTTCGACGAGCCGACCTCGGCGCTCGACCCGGAGTTGGTCGGTGAGGTGCTCGACGTCATGCGGGACCTGGCGGCGGACGGCATGACGATGATCGTCGTCACCCACGAGATGGGGTTCGCGCGCGAGGTGGGCGACTCGCTGGTCTTCATGGACGACGGCGTGGTGGTCGAGGCCGGCCATCCGCGCGAGGTCCTGACGAACCCGCAGCACGAGCGGACCAGGTCGTTCCTGTCCAAGGTGCTCTGAATCGCCGTACGGAAAAGGGCCGGCGAGGAGGGGATTCCCTTCCTCGCCGGCCCTTTTCATCCGCACATTGTTCAGTGCGGGTACGTCGTCCAGCCCTGGGCAGGCACACACACCTGGTGCCCCTGGTCCGCCGCGCATGTCCTGCTCGCCGCGCTGTGGGACGTTTCCCCCCGTTCCGAGCCCCCCGTGGACTTGGAACGGGCATCCGATCATCACCCAAACGAAGAAGCGAGCAATTCGCCGGAGTAACTGCGGGGCACGGATGGGTATTTCGGTTGTGCCGAGATCCCAACTCCTACTTCAGGGCGAGCAACACCGTGTCCGACGGCGAGCACCACACCGCCCGGGCCTCCCCGAACCCCTTCTCGCGCAGGACGCGCGCGTGCCACTCCGGGGACGGCGTGTCGCCGTCCGCGTGCTCGCCGTAGATCTCGAAGCGGCGGGCCGTGGGTCCGGCGAGGACCGGGTCCTGGGCGGCGAGTTGCCACCAGTCGGCCCAGTCGACGGCGCCGTCCCGCTTGGCCTGATCCATCTGGGCGTGCCGGCGTGCCCGCTCCGCCGCGTTGATCCTGGGCGTCGACTCGTCGATCATGTGGTCCGCGTTCATGAAGACACCGCCGTCGCGGACGAGCCCCGCGACCTGACCGTAGAGGGCCGCGAGGGGTTCGCTGTGCAGCCAGTGGAGGGCCGTGGCGGTCAGCACGGCGTCGTACGTGTCGTACGGCAGCCGTGTCGTCCACTCCGGGTCCTTGAGGTCGGCCGTGACGAAGGTGACCCGGTCGTCGTCCGCGAAGGTGCCCTCGGCGATGGCGAGGAGGGCCGGGTCGAGGTCGACCCCGGTGCTGGTGGCGTCCGGGAAGCGGGCGAGCAGCCGGGCGGTGATGCTGCCGGTGCCGCAGGCGAGGTCGAGGACGCGCGGTGCGGGGCCGGTGAGGGCCTCGACCATGTCGAGCATGATCCGGAAGCGGTCCTCCCGGTCGGGCATGTACCACTCCTGCTGCCGGTCCCAGCTCTCCTGCCAGGCCTGCCAGTCGGTTCCGACACCGGTCGTCATGAGGACCCCCTGTCCACTCGCTGTCGTAATACCCTGGAAGCACGATCAGCTGTTACCCGACCGCGTCCCCGACCATAGAGCGCCTCCGTAAGGATTACAAGTGGAACTGGCCTATTACTCGGACTACGCCGTGCGCCTCGTCAACACCGAGGAACCGGTCCGGGGCAAGGACGTCCTGACCTCGGTCGAGGCGGTACGGGATCTGTTCGGCACCAACCAGGAGGCGGCCCGCCGTGCCACCGAGGCCGACGTGACCCGCTTCCGTTCGGTGCGCGGGCGGCTGCGGGCGGTCTTCGAGGCGGCCGACGGCGGCGACGAGACCCTCTCCGTGAACCTGCTGAACTCGCTGCTGCTGGAGTTCCCGGTCAGCCCGCAGATCTCCGGGCACAACTTCCGCGACGACGACGGCCGCCCGCTGTGGCACATGCACCTCGCGGACCACCCGTCGAACGCCACGGCCGGCTACGCGGCGATCGCGGCGATGGGCCTGGCCTTCCACCTCACCGAGTACGGCGTCGACCGCCTCGGCCTGTGCGAGGCCGCGCCGTGCCGCAACGCCTACCTGGACACCTCGACGAACCGCTCCCGGCGCTACTGCTCGGACCGCTGCGCGACCCGCGCCAACGTCGCCGCCTACCGCGCCCGGAAGCGCCTGGAGGCCGACCGGTCGGAGAAGACGGGCCTCGCGGCGGAGAGCGCCCAGCGGACCATCGCGACCGGCGAACGCTGACCGGCCTTCGGCGGCCGGTACCGGAACCGCACCTTCCCCAGCACCAGGTCCTCGGGCACGGTGCCGTAGTCCGTGCTGTCCCCGCCCGCGAACGCGTTGTCCCCGAGCACCCACCACCCGCCCTCGCGCCGCTCCGCGGCACGCTTGACGACCAGCAGGTCCTGCTGGAACGGATGCCGCAGCACGACGATGTCGCCGGGCCTGATCCGCGCCCCGTACTGCACCACGAGCAGATCCCCGTGACACAGCGTCGGCACCATGGACGGGCCGGTCACCTCGGCCGTCCCGAAGGGCAGTACGGCCCTTCCGCGCTCGGTCTCCTGCGACAGCTCCGGCATCCCCGGCACCTCCCCGGTCCTATCCTCCACCAGTCTGAGTCTGACCCTGGACTTTTGTCCTAAGCCCATGGGGGCACTCGCGAAAAGAGCTTCTCCAGGGAGTAATGTCCCACCTGAGAAGACGATCACGAGGAAGGAACGCTCCATGCTTTCCCGCCTGTTTGCCCCCAAGGTGAAGGTCAGCGCGCACTGCGACCTGCCCTGCGGTGTGTACGACCCGGCCCAGGCCCGCATCGAGGCGGAGTCGGTGAAGGCCGTGCAGGACAAGATGGCCGCCAACGACGACCCGCACTTCCAGGCGCGCGCCATCGTCATCAAGGAGCAGCGCGCCGAGCTCGCGAAGCACCACGTCTCGGTGCTCTGGAGCGACTACTTCAAGCCCCCGCACTTCGAGAAGTACCCGGAGCTGCACCAGCTGGTCAACGACACCCTGAAGGCCCTCTCGGCCGCCAAGGCGTCCACCGACCCGGCGACGGGCCAGAAGGCGCTCGACTACATCGCCCAGATCGACAAGATCTTCTGGGAGACCAAGAAGGCCTGACACCCAGTCGGCCCAGTCCGTCCGACCGGCGATCGGTGCACCATCGACGGTCAGCGGGTCTGGGGAAGGGGCCCCGCCGGTTCGCCGGCGGGGCCCCTTCCCCGTTGCCGCCCCGGCACGACCGGCCCCCGTGCCATTCTGGACGACGTGAACCGCGACGACCTCGTACGGCTGCGCCAGGCCCGGGACCGGATGAACCGCGAGTACGCGGAGCCGCTCGACATGGCCTCGATCGCCCGCACCGCGCTGATGTCGCCGGGCCACTTCCAGCGCAGTTTCCGCGCCGCGTACGGGGAGACGCCGTACAGCTATCTCATGACCCGGCGGATAGAGCGGGCGAAGGCGCTGCTGCGGCGCGGGGACCTCAGTGTGACCGAGGTGTGCATGGCCGTCGGCTGTACGTCCCTCGGGTCGTTCAGCTCGCGGTTCACCGAGCTGGTGGGTGAGACGCCCAGCGCCTACCGCGCCCGTTCGCACGAGGCGGGCGCGGTGATCCCGTCCTGTGTGGCCCGCACTTTTACCCGGCCGAACCGGGCGGGACCGCCCCTCCAGCCCTAGCCTGTGCTGCATGGATCTCAAACTCCGCCAGTGCTTCATCGCCGTCGACGACCACGACAAGGCGCTCGCCTTCTACTGCGACGTCCTGGAGCTGGAAATCCGTAACGACGTCGGTTTCGAGGGCATGCGGTGGGTGACCGTGGGGTCGCCGCTCCAGCCGGACGTGGAGATCGTCCTGGAGCCGCCGGCCGCGAACCCGGACGCCTCCCCCGCCGACAAGCAGGCCATGGCCGAACTCCTCGCCAAGGGCACCCTGCGCGGGGTCAACTTCACCACCACCGACTGCGACGCCCTCTACGCCCGCGTCCAGGAGTCCGGCGCCGAGGTCGTCCAGGAACCGACGGACCAGCCCTACGGCGTCCGCGACTGCGCCTTCCGCGACCCGGCCGGGAACATGCTGCGGTTCATGCAGCGGAGCGAGGACTGAGGGCGGGGTCGAAAATCCCCCGGGCGGCTCCCCGTCCGGCGCCTACGATCACGCCATGAGCGCTACGACCGTCCGCTGGACCCACGCCTTCGTCGACCGCCCGCTCGGCCGCCTCGGCCCCGCCCACGACTTCTGGACGGCGGTCACGGACACCGAGCTGTCCGAACGCCGGGGTGACCAGGGCGAGTTCGTCACCCTGCTGGCCCGCGGCGCCGACGCCTGCGTGAAAATGCAGGGCGTCGAGGACGGACCGGGCGGCGCTCATCTCGACTTCTCCGTCGAGGACGTGCCGGCGTTCGTGGAGTCCGCGCTGCGACTGGGCGCGGACACGGTCGCCGAACACGACGGCTGGGCCGTACTCCGGTCCCCCGCGGGGCAGTTGTTCTGCGCGGTCCCCTGGCACGGCGAGTCCCTACGGCCGCCCGTCGTGGCCGGCACCCGCCTCGACCAGGTCTCCCTCGACATCGGACCCGGCTCCTGGGACGCCGAACTCGCCTTCTGGGCCGCCCTGTTGCCCGACTGGGCCTCGCTGTCGGGCTCGCTCCCCGAGTTCCACGTCCTCAGGCCCCCGACCGGCCTGCCGATCCGTATCCTGCTCCAGCGTCTCGGCGAGGACCGCCCCGCCTCCGCCCATCTCGACCTGGCCTGCGCGGACATCGACACCGCCGCCGTCGTGCACGAGCGCCTCGGCGCGACCGTCGTCTCCCACGGCAGGCACTGGACCGTGATGCGGGACCCGGCGGGCGGCACCTACTGCCTGACCGGCCGCGACCCGGAGACCGGCGGGCTCCCCGACCGGTCCTGAATCAACGGGCTCAGCCCGTCCACACCTCCACGTCCACCACCGCACCCACCGGAATCGCCCCGTACACATGCGGGAACTCCTCCCCGCCCGGCTCCGGTGCCTCGTACTTCAGCGGTGCGTCGAGCCGTGCCGGGTCCACGACCAAGACCACCAATTCGTCCGGGCCGTCATAGGAACCGTACAAAAAGGCTGCCACGCGCGGGAGTTGGTCACGGGTCGAGCAGTGGATGAAGCCCTCCTCCTGGAGGGTGCGGCCGCGCGTCGACCACGTGTAGCTCCCGCGCTCGCGGGCCGCGTCCCAGAGGGCGCGCTCGGTGATGTGCAGGACGGGGGCGCTGGGTTCGTGTTCGGGCATACGCCCACGTTACGGCCTCGGCTCGCGCCACATCGGGTACATGCGCGGGCCGTCCGGGAGGTCGAGGGTGCGGTCGGCGAAGGTGAAGCCGAGGCGCTCGTACAGCGTGGCGCTGCGTTCGCTGCTCGCCTCCAGGTACGCGGGCAGGCTCTCGCGGTCGCAGCGGTCCAGGACGTGCCGGACGAGCGCGGCGCCGAGTCCCTCGCCCTGCCGGCCGGGGGCGACGGCGATCATCCACAGGTACTCGTGGGCCCGCCCGGCGGGATGGGACTCCGCCATGAGCCGGGCGATCGTCTCGACCCGCGCGTTGTCGGGATCGACCGACTCCCTCAGCTCCACGGCCTCGTCGGTGCCGTCCGCCGGATGCGCCTCACCCGGTACCGACAGCCACAGCGCGCAGGCCGCGCCGTCCTCGGTGAGGTCGATCCGGCCGTCGGCGAACACCGCGTCGGCGAAGGCGGCCATCAGCCGGTGGTGGGTCGTACGGCGGTACTCGGCGTCGGGAAAGACCCAGCCGCTGACCGGATCGTCCTGGAAGGCCTCGTCCAGCAGCCGGACGACCAGCTCCCGGTCCCCCTGGCCCGCCACCCGTATCGCGACACCCATGCCCCACCCCTCACTTCTCAACCACCGCCACCCGGACGGCTGTTGAGCCTAACGGTGCCCTACGGGGCGAGTGAGCCGAAGGGGCGCGTCGGTGTCGGGGGACCGAGCGCGCGGAGGCCCGAAGGGTCGAGCACGGTCGGTCCCCCGACACCGACTCCGGCGCCCCGGAGGCGAACCGAGCCTCCAAAAAGAGGGGCGGGCCCCGCGCACCGTGGGGATGCGCGGGACCCGCTGGTCCGGGGCCTTCGGGGTCCGTGCGGGGTCAGGTCCGCGCGGTTCCGGCAGGCTCCGGAGTCATCAACTGCTGCGCCGGGTCACGAACTCGGCCAGCGCGAGCAGACCGCCCGCGTCCTGCGGGTCCGGGATCGCCCGGGCCAGCTCCTGCACGGCCCGCGCCATCCGGTCGGCCGCCTGGGCTTGCGCCCAGTCCCGGCCGCCCGCCCGCTCGACGGCGAGCGCGGTGCGCTCCAACTCCCCCTCCTCGTACGGCAGTCCGTACAGCTCAGCCAGTTCCGCGGCCTCCGGGGTGCCCGAGGTGAGGGCGGCGACCACGGGCAGGGACTTCTTGCGTACGGCGAGGTCGGCGCCGGCCGGTTTCCCGGTGCGGCCGGGGTCGCCCCATATCCCGATGACGTCGTCGATCAGCTGGAAGGCGAGCCCGGCCTGGCGGCCGAACGCGTCGAGCGCCTCGACGTCCTCGGCGGACGCCCCCGCGTACAGCGCGCCCACCGCGCAGGCGCAGCCGAGGAGCGCTCCGGTCTTCGCCTCGGCCATGACGAGCACCTCGTCGAGGGTGACCTCGGCGGGAGCCCGCTTCTCCATGGCGGTGTCCGCGTGCTGGCCCTCGCACAGGTCGACGACACAGTCCGCGAGCCGGGCCGCGGCGGCCTGGGCCGCCGGGTGCGGGTCCATGGCGAGCAGCCGCAGGGCCAGCGCCTGGAGGGCGTCCCCGGCGAGGATCGCGTCGGCGTCGCCGAACACGCTCCATGTGGTGGGCCGGTGTCTGCGGGTGGTGTCCCGGTCCATCACGTCGTCGTGCAGCAACGTGAAGTTGTGGACCAGTTCGACCGCCGCGGCGGCCCTGAGCGCGCCCGCCCGGGCCCGCTCGCCGCCGAGCGCGGTGGCGGCGGCCAGGACGAGGGCGGGGCGGATCGCCTTGCCCGCGTTGCCCGCCGCCGGGGTGCCGTCCGCGTGCTCCCACCCGAGGTGGTAGAGCGCGATCCGGCGCATCGACCCGGGCAGCGAGTCGATCGCCGCGCGCAGTGCGGGGTCGACGGATTTCCTGGCCCCCTCCAGGATCACCGCCGCCTCGTGCCCGTCGGGCGGCTGCGCGCCGGCGGCCCGCTGTCTCGGCTCCGTCCCGGGCTCGGCCGCGGGGTCCCCCCTCAGCTCGGCCATCGGGTCCCCCTCGGAGAGTCCGCGCACGGTGACGGCCGCGCCGCGACCGGCCGCGTACGACCGGGATGTACCCGCCCTGCCGGGCGGGGACACCGCGTCCACCTGCTGAAACGTCACCGCCAGCGGCCGATCTCGACGTTCTCCAGGACGCCGAGGGCGTCCGGCACGAGGACGGCCGCCGAGTAGTAGGCCGTCACGAGGTAGTTGATGACCGCCTGTTCGTTGATGCCCATGAAGCGCACCGACAGGCTCGGCTCGATCTCGTCCGGGATGCCGGCCTGCTGGAGGCCGATGACGCCCTGGTCGTTCTCGCCGGTACGCATGGCGATGATCGAGGTGGTCCTGCGGTCGCTGACCGGGATCTTGTTGCACGGGTAGATCGGCACACCGCGCCAGGTCGGGATGCGGTTGCCGCCGACGTCGATGGACTCGGGGACCAGTCCGCGCTTGTTCAGCTCGCGGCCGAACGCGGAGATCGCGCGCGGGTGGGCGAGGAACAGCTTGGTGCCGCGGCGCCTGCTGAGCAGCTCGTCCATGTCGTCCGGGCTGGGCACGCCGTCGTGGGGCTGGAGGCGCTGGTCGTACTCGCAGTTGTTGAGCAGGCCGAACTCGCGGTTGTTGATCAGCTCGTGCTCCTGGCGCTCCTTCAACGCCTCGACGGTGAGCCGGAGTTGCTGCTCCGTCTGGTTCATCGGCTGGTTGTAGAGGTCGGCCACGCGCGAGTGGATGCGCAGGACGGTCTGGGCGACGCTCAGTTCGTACTCGCGCGGCCTGGCGTCGTAGTCGACGAAGGTGTGCGGGATGTCCGGCTCGCCGGAGTGGCCCGCGGCGAGGTCGATGGCCTTCTCGCCGTACTTGTTGGTGCGCTGCTCGGGGATCGTCCGCAGCTGTGTGAGGTGGTCGCGCAGGGTCTCGGAGCGCTCCGCGACCTGCTCGACGTCCCCGCGGGCCAGGATCAGCACCGTGCACGCGGTGTCGGCGCGGGCCGTGTACTCCCAGATGGCCTCCGGGTCGAGGAGTGCCTGGTCGCCGAAGTAGGCGCCGTCGGCGAGGACTCCGAGGACCGTGTCGTCGCCGTACGGGCCGGTGCCGATCTTCTCCACCCTGCCGTGCGCCAGCAGGTACACCTCGTCGGCCTGGCTGCCGAACGACGCGATCGCCTCTCCCGGGGCGTACTCGCGCTGCCGGCAGCGGGTGGCCAGCTCCGAGAGCACCTCCTCGTCCTCGTAGTCCCGCAGTGCGGGCAGTTCGCCCAGTTCCGCGGGGATGACCTCGACGCGGTCGCCGGTCTTCACGAATGTCACCCGGCCGTCGCCCACGGAATAGCTCAGCCGTCGGTTCACCCGGTATGTGCCACCCTGCACGTTCACCCACGGCAGTGCGCGCAGCAGCCAGCGTGAGCTGATCTCCTGCATCTGCGGTGCGGACTTCGTGGTCGTGGCCAGGTTCCGCGCCGCCGCCGTACCGAGACTCTGCTGCGGCTTGTTCTGCTCCGCGCGGACCTCTTCGCCTACCGACATAGAGAAATGCCCTCCCCATTCATGCCCGGCGCCTGTGCGCCCGGCATCGTGCTCGCGCACCAGCCTTCCTCACGGAGCGTGCTGATGGTATTACCCGAAAGAGCGGGAATGGATCTTCATGGGGTGGGCACGGAGGCCGTTCACGTCGAATGTCGTTCGAGTGGCCACTGGTGCCGGGGGTGTCCGGATCGGCTCGCACGCCGTACGAACAAGTAGGTCCAAGTGGCCTGTTGTCAGTACAAGCACTGACAACAGGCGACCGCGAACGGCGGCCGTCGCACAGCACGAAGGAGGCGATCATGGCCTCACCCATGTCCGCGGGCGGATTCCTGTCCTGCCTGAAGGCGGAGGGCGTCCCGGTCCTCGAAGTCGGCGACTGGCAGACCCACAACCGCAACCACAAGGGCCCGTGGGGGCCCATCCACGGCGTGATGATCCACCACACGGTCACCAAGGGCAGCGCGGCCACGGTCGAGCTGTGCCGCGAGGGCCGCCCCGACCTCCCCGGCCCGCTCTGCCACGGCGTCATCACCAAGGACGGCCGCCTCCACCTCGTCGGCTACGGCCGCGCCAACCACGCGGGCCTCGGCGACGACGACGTCCTGCGCGCGGTGATCGCCGAGAAGGCGCTCCCGCACGACAACGAGGCCAACACGGACGGCAACCGCCATTTCTACGGCTTCGAGTGCGAGAACCTCGGCGACGGCCACGACCCGTGGCCCGACGCCCAGTTGGAGACGATCGAGAAGGTCTGCGCGGCGATCTGCCGCCACCACGGCTGGTCGGAGCGGTCGGTGATCGGGCATCTGGAGTGGCAGCCCGGGAAGGTGGACCCGCGCGGGTTCACGATGAACTGGCTGCGCGACCGGGTCCACGACCGCCTGAAGTGACCGCCGGGCGATCCGGCCGTTCCGGGTGACAATGGTGCCGTGACCAGCCCCGACCCCGCCGCCCTGCGGCCCCGGATCCCCTCGCCGGTGGAAGAGGTCGCGGACGGGCGCTTCGGGCGGCACGGCATCCGGCTGCTGCTCAAGCGGGACGATCTGATCCACCCGGACCTGATCGGCAACAAGTGGCGCAAGCTCGCGCCGAACCTCACGGCGGCGGCCGGACGGACGGTCGTCACGTTCGGCGGCGCCTACTCCAACCACCTGCGCGCCACCGCCGCCGCGGGCCGGCTCCTGGGGCTGCACACGGTGGGCGTGGTCCGCGGGCAGGAGCTGTCCGGCCGCCCGCTCAATCCCTCCCTGGCCCGGTGCGCGGCCGACGGGATGCGCCTCCACTTCGTCGACAGATCGACGTACCGGCGCAAGACCGGACCGGAGACGCTGGCCGCGGTCCTGCGTGCGGCCGGCGCGGAGGACGCGTACGTCGTCCCGGAGGGCGGCAGCAACTCCCTTGCCGTACGCGGCTGCCGGGCCCTGGGTGCGGAACTCCGCGCGCGTGCCGACGTCGATGTCGTCGCGCTCGCCTGCGGGACCGGCGGCACGCTGGCCGGGCTGGCCGCCGGACTCGGCCCTGACCAGCGCGCCTTGGGGATACCGGTCCTCAAGGGCGGCTTCCTGAGCGCCGACACGGAGGAGTTGCAGGAGCGCGCCTTCGGCGGCCGGCGGGGCACCTGGTCGCTCGACGACCGGTTCCACTTCGGGGGCTACGCGCGCGTGCCCGCCGAACTCGACGCCTTCGCCGGGGACTTCGAGCAGCGGCACGGGCTGCCCGTGGAGCGTCTCTATGTCGCCAAGTTGCTCTACGGACTGGTCGCCCTGGCCGACGAAGGAGCGTTCCCGCGCGGGAGCACGGTCGCCGCGGTGATCACCGGGCGACCGTTCCCGTAGGGCCGCTTCCGGTGCCGTGGAAGCCGCTTGGTGCTCCAGGTGCCGTGGAAGCCGTCGGGCGGTCCAGGTGCCGCAGGGATCGCTAGGCCGCCTCCCGGTAGGCCGCCGCCTCCTCCAGGTCCAGTCTGCGCAGCAGCGTGCGGAGCATCTCGTCGTCGATGTAACGGCCGTCCCGGAGGCGGACGAACATCGAGCGTTCGGCGCTGATCATCTCGCGGGAGAGGCGGCGGTAGGTGTCGTCGACGGTCTCGCCGGTGACGGGGTTGGTGGCGCCCAGGCGTTCCCAGACGGCGTTGCGGCGGCGCTCCAGGACCTCGCGGAGGCGGTCGGCGAGGGGAGGCGGCAGGGCGTTGCGTTCGTCCTCCAGAAGGGCCTCCAGGCGCTTTTCGGCGACCCGGGACGCCTGCGCCTGGGCGTTGGCCTCGGCGAGCGTCTCGGCCTGCTGGTCGCGGCCGGGGAATTTCAGCAGGCGGATGATCGGGGGCAGGCTCAGACCCTGCACGACCAGCGTGCCGATCACCGTCGTGAAGGTCAGGAACAGGATGAGGTTGCGCTGCGGGAACGGGCCGCCGCCGTGCACCGTGAGCGGGATCGAGAAGGCGATCGCGAGCGAGACCACGCCTCTCATGCCGGCCCACCCGGTGGTCAACGCCCCCTTCCAGGTGGGGTTCTCCTCGCGGTCCCTGATCCGCGCCGAGAACATCCGGGGCAGGAAGGTCGCCGGATACACCCACACGAACCGGGTCGCGACGACGACCAGGAAGACGGCGATCGCGTACCAGGCGGCGTCCAGGCCCCGGTACTCCCCAAGGCCCTTGAGAACCACCGGCAGTTGCAGCCCGATCAGGGCGAACACCGCCGACTCCAGGACGAAGGCGACCATCTTCCACACGGCCTCCTCCTGGAGACGGGTCGCGAAATCGACCTCCCACGCGCGGTGACCCAGATAGAGCGCCACCACGACCACGGCGAGCACCCCGGACGCGTGCACCTGCTCGGCGACCGCGTAGGCGACGAACGGGATCAGCAGGGAGAGCGTGTTCTGGAGCAGCGCCTCCTTGAGGTGCGTGCGCAGCCAGTGGATCGGCACCATCAGGAGGAGCCCGATCCCGACCCCGCCGACGGCCGCGAGCAGGAACTCCCCGATCCCGCCCGCCCAGGTGGCGCCCTCGCCGATCGCGGCCGCGAGAGCCACCTTGTAGGCGGTGATCGCGGTCGCGTCGTTCAGCAGGGACTCGCCCTGGAGGATCGTCGTGATCCGGGACGGCAGGCCGACCCGGCGGGCCACGGCCGTCGCCGCGACCGCGTCCGGCGGCGCCACCACAGCGCCCAGCACCAGGGCCGCGGTCAGCGGCAGCCCCGGCACGATCACGTACGCGGCCCAGCCGACGACGAACGTGGCGAAGAGCACGTAGCCGACCGACAGCAGCGCCACGGGCCGTACCTGGGCCCGCAGGTCGAGGTACGAGCTGTCGGTGGCCGAGGTGTACAGCAGCGGGGGCAGCAGCAGCGGCAGCACGACCTCGGGGTCGAGGGTGTAGTCGGGCACCCCCGGGACGTACGAGACGACCAGCCCGGCCGCGACCAGCAGCAGCGGAGCCGGCACCGGGGTGCGTCTGGCCGCGGCGGCCACCACGGCACTCCCCGCCACCAGCATCAGCAGTGGCATCACGTCCATCGACCTCGCCCACCCTCGTTTTTCCGCGCGGCCAACCGCACACCCGTCGTAATCTGGCAATCATGAAACAGTGCACGCACGCCGACGCGCTGCCGCTCCCTGAACCGGGGCCCCAGAGCGAGACCTGTCTGGAGTGTCTGGCGGCCGGCACCCACCCGGTGCAGCTGAGACTGTGCCTCTTCTGCGGCCATGTCGCCTGCTGCGACTCCTCGCCCGCCCGGCACGCCACAGCACATCACAAGGACTCCGGACATCCGGTGATGCGGACGTTCGAGCCCGGGGAGAGCTGGCGCTGGTGCTTCGTCGACCACGTACTCCTGTGACCCCGTAATCCGACCGCCGGTTTCGACGGTTCGACCGTCTGACGTCTGGGTACGTCAACCCGGCGCGCGCTCTTCCCAATTGGGCCCGCAGGACCCCTAGCCACGGAGCGTATCCGTAGGTTTACTATGAGTGACAGCATGGGGTTGGGGTCCCGGGGACAGAAAAGTTCGGAGCGCGGTAGCGTCACCGCTGAACCAAGTATCGCGTTACCCCCGGGGGGCGACCCCTGGGCCCCCGAAAGAGCTTGTACCACCTTGGAGGTGAGGGTGTCCCAGATCGCAGGCGAGCCCGCGACCCAGGACTTCGTGGAAGTCCGGCTCCCGGCTGCGGGTGCCTACCTGTCGGTGCTGCGTACGGCGACAGCCGGCCTCGCGGCCCGTTTGGACTTCACCCTCGACGAGATCGAGGACCTTCGCATCGCGGTGGACGAGGCCTGCGCGATCCTGCTCCAGCAGGCCGTGCCGGGCTCGGTGCTCAGCTGTGTCTTCCGCCTCGTGGACGACTCGCTGGAAGTCACCGTCTCCGCCCCGACGACGGACGGTCACGCGCCCTCGCGCGACACCTTCGCCTGGACCGTGCTCTCGGCCCTCGCGGGCAAGGTCTCATCGGCAGTCGACGAGGACAAGACCGTTTCGATCAGCCTCTACAAACAGCGCGGCGCGGGACCCGGGCCGGCGTGAGGAACGGGGACGGGCCGGTGCGGGACGAAGAGCGCGGCACACGGGAGCTGCCTGCCGAGGGCGGCTCAGGCGGATCCCGCCGCACGGCGGACGGCAGCGCCCTGGTGCCGCGCGGCGGAATCCCCGAGCAGGCCCGGCCGCACCCGGAGGACGAACCCTCGGAGGCCGGTGTGATGGACGACGGTCAACGCGAGCAGGACGGTGCTGTGCGTATTGGTGGGGTCTCCCCCGTTGCCGGGGGTCCCCCCGCTCCGACTGAGTCGAGCGCGGGGGAGGAGGCGAAAGCTCGGGAAGGGGCGACGGACCAGGCGATGAGCGAGCACGAGCGGGACGACGTGGCGGGCACGCAGAGCGTGCAGGTCACACGGCACGACCCCCAGGACCGCAGCGGAGCGCGCGCACTCTTCATCGAGCTGCGCACCCTCAAGGACGGCAGCGTCGAGTACGCGGAGCTGCGCAACCGGCTGGTCCGCATGCACCTGCCGCTCGTCGAGCACCTCGCGCGCCGCTTCCGCAACCGCGGTGAGCCGCTGGACGACCTGACCCAGGTCGCCACCATCGGCCTGATCAAGTCGGTCGACCGCTTCGACCCGGAGCGCGGCGTCGAGTTCTCGACGTACGCGACCCCGACGGTCGTCGGCGAGATCAAGCGGCACTTCCGTGACAAGGGCTGGGCGGTGCGCGTCCCGCGCCGGCTCCAGGAGCTGCGGCTGTCGCTGACCACGGCGACGGCGGAGCTCTCCCAGCGGCACGGCCGCTCCCCCACGGTCCATGAACTGGCCGAGAAGCTGGGCATCTCCGAGGAGGAGGTCCTGGAGGGCCTGGAGTCGGCCAACGCCTACTCCACGCTGTCCCTGGACGTCCCGGACACGGACGACGAGTCCCCGGCGGTCGCGGACACGCTCGGCGCGTACGACGAGGCCCTGGAGGGCGTCGAGTACCGCGAGTCGCTCAAGCCGCTGCTGGAGGATCTGCCGCCCCGGGAGAAGCGCATCCTGCTGCTCCGGTTCTTCGGCAACATGACGCAGTCGCAGATCGCGCAGGAGGTCGGCATCTCGCAGATGCACGTGTCCCGGCTGCTCGCCCGGACGCTGGCCCAGCTGCGGGAGAAGCTCCTCGTCGAGGAGTAGCCCCCGACCGGGACTAGCTCTTCGGCTCTTCGGTTCCCCGACCAGGCCCTCGGATTCCGAGGGCCTGTGTCGTAGCCGGATTCACCAGCAGCACCAGCGCGCCGATCGCGAGCACCGCGAGCACGATCCCGGCCGGGATGGCGACGCTGTCGGCCCGGAGCAGGTTGT
Organism: Streptomyces sp. NPDC096013; assembly: GCF_044763565.1. NCBI lineage: Bacteria > Bacillati > Actinomycetota > Actinomycetes > Kitasatosporales > Streptomycetaceae > Streptomyces > Streptomyces sp. NPDC096013. The sequence goes on from NZ_JBIWGK010000009.1 coordinate 76,257, forward strand.
AGGCCACGGGCAGCGCCATGACCTGGGTGATGACGGCCGGGCCCCGGCTCCAGCCGCGCAGCAGGAGCAGTCCGCGGGCGGCCAGCAGCGGCAGCAGCGCGAGCACCACCAGGGTCACGCCACCGGTCACGGCCTGCTGGCGGTCGTCCGGTTCGCCGGTGAGCCCGAGGACGAGCATCCACACTCCGGCGACGGCCAGCGCGAGCCCCTCGACGGCGACGAGGACCGCCGCGTAGGTCAGCCGGCGCGGGCGGGGTCCGCCGGGGCCGTCGGTCTCCGGGGCGGGGGTCTGCTCAGCACTCACCCCAGAAGGGTAGCCCTCGGGGTGCGGCCCCAGGTGTTCAGGCTCACGCCGTCTCCTCTTACCGAACACCTACCTCGGTATGGGACGAGTACCCCCCAGTAGGTACGCTGCAACTCATGCGTGCACTTCTCGTGGTCAATCCGGCGGCAACCACCACAAGCGCACGTACGCGCGACGTTCTGCTCCACGCGCTCGCGAGCGAGATGAAGCTGGAAGCGGTCACCACCGAGTACAGAGGGCACGCGCGCGACCTCGGCCGGCAGGCCGCGGAGAGCGGCAACGTCGACCTGGTGGTGGCCCTCGGCGGCGACGGCACGGTCAACGAGGTGGTCAACGGCCTGCTGCACACCGGCCCGAACCCGGACCTGCCCGGTCTCGCCGTGGTCCCCGGCGGCTCCACCAATGTCTTCGCCCGTGCCCTGGGCCTGCCCAACGACGCCGTGGAGGCGACCGGCGCCATCCTGGACGCCCTGCGCGAGGGCCGCGAGCGCACGGTCGGCCTCGGGCTGACCGCCGGGACGCCCGGCACCGAGGACGAGGCGGTGCCCTCGCGCTGGTTCACCTTCAACGCCGGGCTCGGGTTCGACGCCGGGGTGGTCGGACGGGTCGAACAGCAGCGGGAGCAGGGCAAGAAATCCACCCACGCTCTCTATGTGCGCCAGGTGGTCCGGCAGTTCCTCGGCGAGCAGCACCGCCGGCACGGGACGATCACGTTGGAGCAGCCCGGTGAGGATCCGGTGACCGATCTGGTGGTGGCCATAGTCTCGAACACCTCGCCCTGGACGTATCTCGGCAATCGCCCGATGTACACGTCACCTAAGGCGTCGTTCGATAAAGGCCTCGACGTACTCGGGCTCAGGCGGCTGTCCAGCGCCGCGGTTGCCCGGTATGGCACCCAGTTGCTCACTTCGTCCCCCGAGCGTGGACCCCACGGCAAGCACGCTGCGGCCCTGCACGACCTGAGTGACTTCACCTTGCAATCGAAGGTCCCCCTGCCTCTCCAGATGGACGGCGACCACCTCGGACTGCGTACCAGCGTGACGTTCACAGGCGTACGCCGTGCACTGCGTGTGATTGTGTGAGCAGAAAGGGCTGAAGTCCTTTCACTCGAACGTTTAGACCAGGATCCACCCCATGGAAGTACGGCTGTGACCTAGTCGACACCGAGGAATCAAAAAAAACTTTCCAGAAGGGGTTGTATCCGCCGCTGAGGTTTGCGAGTCTCTACGTGGCGATCGAGACGGCCCGCAACACCGGCCTCCACGGATCACCGGAACCCCTCTTCAATCCACAGGACCCCGCCAGTGAGTCTGGCGTTCGGCCCTTCACTTGTTGAGGGATTCGTGAAAGCGTTCACATTCACAAGCAACCCGCACGTAATACCAAGGAGAGGTAGCAGCCATGGACTGGCGTCACAACGCCGTTTGCCGCGAGGAAGACCCCGAGCTCTTCTTCCCCATCGGCAACACCGGTCCTGCGCTGCTGCAGATCGAGGAAGCCAAGGCCGTCTGCCGTCGCTGTCCTGTTATGGACCAGTGTCTGCAGTGGGCGCTCGAGTCCGGCCAGGACTCCGGCGTCTGGGGTGGTCTCAGCGAGGACGAGCGCCGCGCCATGAAGCGCCGCGCCGCTCGCAACCGTGCCCGTCAGGCCTCCGCCTGACGCCCACCCTGCTAACAGCCTGAGCTTGGCGGCGCGTACAGCGAGTACGCATCTCCCGCCCCCGAGCCGCAGCGCGCAGTACCCCCGATGCCCCCCCCACTTCTCGACTTCGCTCGAAGCCGGGGGCCCCATCGCAACGAGCGACTGGCCCCGGACCATCAACTGGTCCGGGGCTCTTTGCTGTTCAGATCCGCCCGTGTACGGCCGTCCGGGTCCGCGGTACGGCCATCCGGGTCCGCGCGCGTAGCGCCGTTCAAGTGCACGTTCGCGTACGGCCGTTGACGCACGTGCGTGTGAGGGTCGTGTGCACGTACGTCACTTGTGGGCCTGCACCGGCACGTCCAGGATCACCCGGGTCCCCCGCTCCGGCGCCGCCACCATGTCGAAGGTGCCGCCCAACTCGCCCTCCACCAGCGTCCGTACGATCTGGAGGCCGAGGTTGCCCGAGCGGTGCGGGTCGAATCCCTCGGGGAGGCCCACGCCGTCGTCCTGCACGGTGACCAGGAGGCGGGCCTCCTTCGCGGTGCCGCCGCGGACCGCGGAGACCTCGACCGTGCCCGTCTCGCCCTCGCGGAAGCCGTGTTCGAGGGCGTTCTGGAGGATCTCGGTGAGGACCATGGAGAGCGGGGTCGCGACCTCGGCGTCCAGTATCCCGAAGCGGCCGCTGCGCCGGCCCGTGACCTTGCCCGGGGAGATCTCGGCGACCATCGCGAGCACCCGGTCGGCGATCTCGTCGAACTCCACGCGCTCGTCCAGGTTCTGGGACAGCGTCTCGTGCACGATCGCGATCGAGCCGACCCGGCGTACGGCCTCCTCCAGCGCCTCCCGGCCGCGCTCGGACTCGATCCGGCGGGCCTGGAGCCGCAACAGGGCGGCGACCGTCTGGAGGTTGTTCTTCACCCGGTGATGGATCTCCCGGATGGTCGCGTCCTTGGTGATCAACTCCCGCTCGCGTCGCCGCAGTTCGGTGACGTCCCGGAGCAGCACCAGGGAACCGATGCGGGTGCCCTTGGGCTTGAGGGGGATCGCCCGGAACTGGATCACCCCGTCCCGGGCCTCGATCTCGAACTCGCGCGGTGCCCAGCCGCTGGCCAGCTTGGCGAGTGCCTCGTCCACCGGCCCCCTGGTCGGGGCGAGTTCGGCGGTGGTCACGCCCAGCGGCTGGCCGACGAGGTCGGTGGCGAGGCCCATGCGGTGGTACGCGGAGAGCGCGTTGGGCGAGGCGTACTGCACGATGCCGTCGCCGTCGAGGCGGATCAGTCCGTCGCCGACGCGCGGCGAGGCGTCCATGTCGACCTGCTGGTTCGGGAACGGGAAGGAACCGGCCGCGATCATCTGCGCGAGGTCCGAGGCGCTCTGGAGATAGGTGAGTTCGAGGCGGCTCGGGGTGCGCACGGTCAGCAGGTTGGTGTTGCGGGCGATGACCCCCAGGACGCGCCCGTCCCGTCGTACCGGAATCGACTCGACCCGGACGGGGACCTCTTCGCGCCACTCCGGGTCGCCCTCGCGGACGATGCGGCCCTCGTCCAGGGCCGCGTCCAGCATGGGGCGTCGCCCGCGCGGGACGAGGTGGCCGACCATGTCGTCCTGGTACGAGGTGGGGCCGGTGTTCGGCCGCATCTGGGCGACGGAGACATAGCGGGTGCCGTCGCGGGTGGGGACCCACAGGACCAGGTCGGCGAAGGAGAGGTCGGAGAGCAACTGCCACTCCGAGACCAGCAGGTGGAGCCACTCGAGATCGGAGTCGTCGAGTGCGGTGTGCTGGCGTACGAGTTCGTTCATGGAGGGCACGTCTGCGAGCGTACCCGCCGGTCTGTACCTGTCCTAAAAACACCCGCGGGCCGCGGCGCCTGGGAGGGACCCTCAACCCTCCCGGCACCGCAGCCCGGAGCAGCAACGGCCACGGGGTGTGCGGTCCCGGACGGCCGATGGATGAGGAGCCGGGGCAGTCAGGGCAGAGAGCCTCGGTTCCTCGGTCCGTCCTCCTGTGCGGGGAGGACGGAGGCTTACGCCTTTAACACATTGTGGACTAGACCACTAACCGTGTCCATGCTTTGAAGGATGTTGGAAGCCTAACGGTGTCGGGTCCTGTGCGGGACTGGTTGGTCGTGACAATTTCGGTGGCCGGCCCACGGAGTCAGCGGGTCTCCGTCACCTTGGCCAGGGCGCGGGGCGCGTCCGGGTCCTGGCCGCGGGCGATGGTGACCTCGTAGGCGAGGAGCTGGAGCGGGAGGATCTCCAGGATCGGCTGGAGTTCCTCGGGGACGCCCTCGACGGGCAGCACGAAGCCGGCCGAGGCCTGCTCGACCTGGCCTGCCGGGCCGATGACGACCAGGTCGGCGCCCCGGCCGCGCAGCCGGTCCAGGACGGGCTGGAGGGCGGCGCCGCCCTTGCCGTCGGTCACCACCGCGATGACCGGGGAGACGTTGTCGACCATGGCGAGGGGGCCGTGCAGGAGGTCGGCGCCGGAGTAGGCGAGCGCCGGGATATAGCTGGTCTCCATCAGCTTGAGGGCGGCTTCCTTGGCGGTGGGGTAGCCGTAGCCGCGCGAGGTGATGACCATGCGTTCGGCGAAGCGGTAGCGGGAGGCGAGGGTGCGGACCTCGTCCTGGCGGGCGAGGAGCTGCTCGGCGAGGTCGGGCAGTGCCTTGGCGGCGGCGCCGTCACCGCCGCGCAGGCCCTCGACGAAGAGGTAGAGCGCGAGCAGGGACGCCGTGTACGTCTTGGTCGCCGGGAGCGCCTTCTCCGGGCCCGCCATGATGTCGACGTGGTACTCCGACACGGCGGCCAGCGGCGAGTCCGGGTTGTTGGTCACCGCGACCGTGATCGCGCCGGCCTCGCGGGCGGCCCGGGTCGAGGCGACCAGGTCGGGTGAGCCGCCTGACTGGCTGACGGTGACGACGAGGACGTCGGTCAGGTCGGGGTGAGCGCCGTAGGCCGTAGTGGTGGACATCGAGGTGAGGCCGCAGGGCAGGCCGAGGCGGATCTCCAGGAGGTACTTGGCGTAGAGGGCCGCGTTGTCGGAGGTGCCGCGGGCGGTGAGCAGCACGAAGCGCGGCTTGCGGGCGGCGACTTCCTGGGCGACCTGGCGGATGCGCGGGGCGCCCTCGTCCAGGATGCGGCGCAGGACGGCGGGCTGTTCGGCCATCTCGCGGGCCATGATCCGGCCGGGGAGGTCGCTGTCGGGGGCCGGGGTCGTGGCGGTCATGCGGGTCCTCCGGAGGTCGGTCGGGGCGGTGCTGCGGTGTCCATTTCACCCCCTGCGCCGGAGGTGCGCCTGTGGTGGGGGGTTACCGGTTTTCGGACGGGCGGCGAACTATGGGAGGCAAGGCCCTCCTCTGTTAGATTGGTGCGCGGATTGGTCTAAACCACACAGCACCTCCGGGCTCCTCGAAGTCCCCTCTGCAGAACGGCAGGCCAGCGTGGAAGTTGTCATCGTTCCGGACGCCAAGGCGGGCGGCGAGCTGATCGCCGAGGCCATGGCACAGCTCCTCCGGCGCACGCCGGACGCCCTTCTCGGCGTGGCCACCGGGTCGACGCCGCTGCCCATCTACGAGGCACTGGCCGCGAAGGTGCGCGCCGGGGACGTGGACACCTCGCGGGCCCGGATCGCGCAGCTCGACGAGTACGTGGGACTGCCCGCCGAGCACCCGGAGTCGTACCGCTCGGTCCTGCGGCGCGAGGTGCTGGAGCCGCTCGGGATCGGGATGGACGCCTTCTTCGGGCCGGACGGCACCGCCGAGGACGTGCTCGCGGCGTGCGAGGCGTACGACCGGGCGCTGGGCGAGGCCGGCGGGGTCGACCTCCAGGTGCTGGGGATCGGCACCGACGGGCACATCGGGTTCAACGAGCCGTGCTCCTCGCTCGCCTCGCGGACCCGGATCAAGACGCTGACCGAGCAGACGCGGGTGGACAACGCGCGGTTCTTCGACGGCGACATCGAGCAGGTGCCGCACCACGTCATCACGCAGGGCATCGGCACGATCCTGGAGGCCCGGCACCTGGTGCTGCTCGCGACCGGCGAGGGCAAGGCGGACGCGGTCGCCGCGACCGTGGAGGGTCCGGTCGCCGCGGTGTGCCCGGCCTCGGCGCTGCAACTGCACCGGCATGCGACGGTCGTGGTCGACGAGGGTGCCGCGTCCAAGCTGAAGCTCGCCGACTACTTCCGGCACACGTTCGCCAACAAGCCGGACTGGCAAGGGATCTGACACACCTTCGCATACGTGAGCACCGGTGCCGGGCCCCCTCGTGGAGGGCCCGGCACCGGCGCGTTCGGAGGTGTCTCCCCTGGTCGGGGTCGCTCCCCCGGCGCACGGTCACCTGCCCGCGATGACCTCCGCCGCCGCGTGGCCACAGACACGGGCCGCGCCGTGCGTCGCGATGTGGAGGGCGCCTCGGGCCGGGGCCTGCGGTACGCCCATCTCGACCACGACGGTGTCGGGGCGGGCGGCGAGCAGGGTGTCGAGGGCCGACGCCATCCAGGGGTGCCGGTGTTCGTCCCGGACCACGACGACGACGCGTCGCGCCCCGGCCGCGGCCAGGATCTCCCGCCCCGCGTCCGCACCGGCGAACCCGGCCGTCTCCGTACCCGGCAGCCGCCGTTCCAGCTCCGCGGCGACACCCCAGGGGGTCTCGTTCCCCACGGCGATGTTGGCGACCGGGGTGAGGTGGGCGACGTAGGGCGGTGCGGTGAGCGGTGTGAAGTCCTCGGCGCCGGTGACCGTGAGGGCACGGCGGGCGGCGACGAGACCGACGTTGACGCGCGTCACGGCGGCGGTCGCGGTGGGGGCCGGGTGCGCCGCGGGCGTCCGGGTCGGCGCGGATGCCGACCCGGAGTCCGCCTCCGCCCCTGACGTCGTCCCGGCCTCGGCCTCGGACGCCGACGCCGAGGCCGCCCACCGGGCCAGCCCCCGTACCCGTTCCGCCGCTTCGGCGAGCCTCTCCTCCGGCAGCTCCCCCGACCGCACCGCTCCCACCAGCGCGTCCCGCAACCGTCGTACCGTCTCGTCGTCCGCGAGGCCTCCGCCGACGCAGATCGCGTCCGCGCCGGCGGCGATCGCGAGGACGCTGCCGCGTTCGATGCCGTACGTCGCCGCGATGGCCTGCATCTCCATGCCGTCGGTGACGATGAGGCCGTCGTAGCCGAGGCGGCCGCGGAGGAGGTCGGTGAGGATGCGGAGGGAGAGGGTGGCCGGGCGGTCGGGGTCCAGGGTGGGGACCAGGATGTGGGCGCTCATCACCGCGCGGCTGCCGGCGGCGATGGCGGCGCGGAACGGGAGCAACTCCCGCTGTTCCAGGACCGAGAGGTCGGCGTCGATGCGCGGCAGCGCGTGGTGGGAGTCGACCGCCGTGTCGCCGTGGCCCGGGAAGTGCTTCGTGCAGGCGGCCACGCCCGCGGCCTGGAGGCCGGTGACGTAGGCCGCCGTGTGCCGGGCGACCAGCTCGGGGTCGGCGCCGAAGGAGCGGACGCCGATGACCGGGTTGGAGGGATTGGAGTTGACGTCGGCGGAGGGGGCCCAGTTGAGGTTCACCCCGCACTCGGCGAGGCGGCGGCCCAGCTCGTGGGCGACCGCCTGGGTCAGGTCGACGTCGTCCACCGCGCCCAGGGCGTGGTTGCCGGGGAAGGAGGAGCCGGTGCGGGCCTCCAGGCGGGTGACGTCGCCGCCCTCCTCGTCGATCGCGACCAGGACGTCGTCCCGTTCGGACCGCAACTGGGCGGTCAGCGCGGAGAGTTGCTCGGGTGACGCGATGTTGCGGCCGAACAGGCCCACCGAGGCGAGGCCTTCGCCGAGGCGCCGGAGCAGCCAGTCGGGGGCCGTGGTGCCGGGGAAACCGGGCTGGAGGACGGTGAGGGCGTCGCGCGTCAGGCCGTCCTTGTGGGAATCAGACGCAGTGGTACCGCTGGCGAGAGTCGTCATCGGTGGCGTTATCCCTTCACAGCGCCCGCGGTCAGCCCCGCGGCCATCTTGCGCTGGACGATGAGGAACAGGACGACGATCGGCACGGCCATCATCGTGGCGCCGGCCATCATCGGGGCGTACTCGGTGCCGTGCTTGGTGGTGAAGTTGCCGAGCCAGACGGTCGCCGTCTGGTGTTCCTGGCTGAGCAGCATCAGGGCGTACAGGTACTCGTTCCAGGCCTGGATGAAGCCGTAGACCGAGGTGGCGACCATGCCCGGGGCGAGCAGCGGGAAGACGACCCGGATGAAGGCGCCGGTGCGGGTGCAGCCGTCGACCATGGCCGCCTCCTCCAGCTCCTTCGGGATGTTGACGATGAAGCCGCGCAGGGTCCACACCGTGAACGGGAGGATGAAGGTCAGGTACGTGATGATCAGGCCCGAGAGCTTGTCGTACTGGTCGAGGTCGTTCAGCAGCAGGAAGACCGGGATGATCATCGAGACCAGCGGGACCATCTGGACCGCGAGGATGCCGACGATCACGATCTTGCGGCCGCGGAAGGCGAAGCGGGAGATGGCGAGCGCGGCCAGCAGGCCGACGACGACGCCGATCACCACGACCGAGAGGGACACGATGAGGCTGCGGCCGACCGGGCCCCAGAAGTCGGCGATGTCCAGCGCCCGGCGGAAGTTGTCGAGCGTGACGCCGGTGGGCAGCAGGCTCGGGTTCGGGTCGATGGCGTCCTTGGCCGGCTTGAACGCCGTGTCGAGCATCCAGTAGAGGGGGAAGCCGACGACGACGAAGACGAGCAGGCCGACGAGGTTCCAGCCCAGCTTCGACTTCTTGCGCCCGCCGGTCGGCTTGCGGGGCGCGTCGGTCGTGAGCGCGCTCATTCGACCTCTCCGATCTGAAGCATCTGACGCATGTAGACGGCGACGACACCGAGCAGCAGCACCACTGTCACCAGGGCTATCGCAGAACCCTGTCCGTAGTCGTTGACGACGAAGGCACGGTCGTACGAATAGGTGCTGAGCAGTTGGAAGTCGGCCTCGGGGTGACCGCCGCGCATCACGAACACCTGGGGGAAGACGCCCATGTCCCAGATCACCGACAGGGTCGTGAGCATCACGATGATCGGCTTCAGGATGGGCAGCGTGACGTAGCGGAAGACGCCCCAGGCGCCGGCGCCGTCGAGGCGGGCGGCCTCCTCCAGCTCCTGGGGGACCTGGGTGAGTCCGGCGCTGAGGGTGATGACCACGAAGGGCACCGCGCCCCAGACCACCAGCAGCATGATGACGAGGAGTCCCTGGGGGCCGCTGGCGAACCAGTTGTGGCCGACCATGTCGACGCCGGGCAACTTGCTGAGCAGGGCGTTGAAGACGCCGTAGTCCGAGTCGAAGAGCCACTTGAAGACGGTGGTCGCGACGATGACCGGCATGCCCCAACTGGCCACCAGGACGATGTTGATGAGGGTCTTCACCCAGCCGGAGACCTTCTGCTGGAGCAGCGCGAGGGCCATGCCGATGACCATCGTGAAGATGACCGAGCCGGCCGCGAAGACGATCGTGCGGACGACGACGCCCCAGAACTCGGAGTCGCCGAGAATCCCGGTGAAGTTGTCGAAGCCGATCCACTCGGCGGACTTGAAGCCCCACAGCTGGGACTGGCCGAAGGACTGGAAGGACAGGGTGACCAGGCGGACCAGCGGATAGCCCATGACCAGGGCGAGGATCAGCAGGCAGGGGGCGAGCAGCAGCCAGGGGACCCCGGCCCCTCTCGACGTCCGCTGTCTGCGGGAAGCGCTGGGGACGCCCGGTGGCGGCGCGTGCCGCGGCGGCGGCACCTTGGCGGGGGTGGTCGTGTCGGCACTCATCGCGGGCTCCTCAGCGATCCCTCAGGTCGTACGGCCGTGCTGCACAGCGGATTTTCGTGCACGAGACGGGGCCCCGCCCCGAGGACACCGAGATGTCCGACCGGACGTCTCGGTGTCCGACAGGGCCCCGTGCCGGGTCCTGCCATGGGTCACTTGGTGTTGATGACCTTGTCGATCGCGGTGTCCGCGGCCTTCGCGGCGTCCGCCACCGACTGCTTGCCGGTGCCGATGTTCTGGAGCATCGTCTGGAGGACCTGGGCCTTCTCGACCTGTCCCCAGCCCGGCGCCATCGGGACGAACCAGTTGGACTCGGCCGCGGTGGCCGGGACTGCCGTCGCGGGGTCGTTCTTCAGGGTCGCGAGGTCGGTCTTGTTGTTCGGCAGGTTGCCCTTGGCCATCAGGCCCTTCTGGCCGGACGGGCCGGTGAAGGCGTTGATCCACTCGGCGGCGAGCGCCTGTGCCTTGGACTTGACCGGGATGGCCAGGTCCGAACCGCCCAGGAACACGGGCATGTTCTTGCCCGACGGGCCGGGCATCACGAAGTTGAGGAGATCGGTCTTCAGCTTGCCGCCGGTCTTGTCGTTCTTCGGGTCGGCGGCGGTCGCGCCCTCCCACGCGGCGGCGAAGATCATGGACGCCTTGCCCTGGCCGTAGACGATGTAACGGTCGGACTCGTCCTTGGTCTTGTCGCCGTGCATGTACTTGTCGATGACCGACTTCCACTCGGTGAGTCCCTTGACGGACTCGGGCGAGGAGAGGCTGGCCTTCCACTGGCCACCGGACTGGGTGGCGATGGCGCCGCCGGCGTCGTAGACGAAGGACATGGCCGCGTACCAGTCACGGGTGGGCTGGTACCAGGCGCTGAACTTGCCGCCCTCCTTCTTCTGGATCTTGTCCAGGTCGGAGGTCAGCTCGGTGTACGTCGTCGGCGGGGTCTTGACGCCGACCGAAGCGGCGATGTCCTTGCGCCAGTTGGCGACGCGGCCACCGGCGTAGTAGGGGACGCCGTAGGTCTTGCCGTCGTAGGTGACGGAGGCCTTGAGGCCGTCGAGCCAGGCGGAGGAGTTGGTGAACTTGGCGGTGTCGACGGGTGCGAAGGCGCCCTTGACCATGTAGCCGAGCATCTCGGTGTTGCCCATCTCGACCACGTCGGGCGCCTTGTCGGTGGCGAGGACCGCGTCGAGTTTGGTGTTCTTGTCCGGCCAGCCGTAGTACTCGTGCTTGATCTTGACGCCGGGGTGCGCCTTCTGCACGGCCGCGTCCGCGGCCTTGACCAGCTGGGGCCAGTTGTTCTGCGCGTCGACGGTGAGCCAGACGGTCAGCTCCTTGGCGTCGGCGCCGCTGTTCGAAGAGCCCTTGTCGTCGTTGCCCCCGCACGCCGCGATGGAGACCATCATGCCCGCGATACCGATCGCGGCTATGAGCTTGCGCTTCACGCCACCCTCCTCAGGGATGCCTGCCACACCTCCCGCCCATGGGCCGGGACCTGAACCAATGGTGTAGACCAGTACCGGGAGCTTGGACCAGACCAGAGGGCCTGTCAAGGGTCCCCGAAACGGCCCTGACCAGCCGTTATGGGACCTACATATGCAGGAACCTTTAAGTAAGAAGGCAGCGAAAACAGGGGCGCCGGAGTACTCTCTTCCGCTAGACCACTTGGCGCTGTGGACTAGACCAAAAGAGACGGCGACGGTATACAGAGGGGATCACCAAGTGACCCTTGTCCGGAGCCGGGAAGGCGGAGCATGAGCACCGACGTCAGCAGTGCGGAGAACGAGGGTGGGGCCACCGTCCGCACCGCGCGTGTGCCCAAGTACTACCGCCTGAAGAAGCACCTGCTGGACATGACGGAGACGTTGCCGCCCGGCACACCGGTCCCGCCCGAGCGCACCCTGGCCGCGGAGTTCGACACCTCGCGCACCACCGTGCGCCAGGCCCTTCAGGAACTGGTCGTCGAGGGCCGCCTGGAGCGCATCCAGGGCAAGGGCACGTTCGTCGCCAAGCCGAAGGTCTCGCAGGCCCTCCAACTCACCTCGTACACCGAGGACATGCGCGCCCAGGGCCTCGAACCCACCTCGCAGCTCCTGGACATCGGCTACATCACCGCCGACGACACCCTCGCCGACCTGCTCGACATCACCGCCGGCGGCCGGGTCCTGCGCATCGAGCGCCTCCGCATGGCCAACGCCGAGCCGATGGCCATCGAGACGACCCACCTCAGCGCGAAGCGCTTCCCCGCCCTGCGCAGGTCCCTCGTCAAGTACACGTCCCTCTATACGGCGTTGGCCGAGGTCTACGACGTCCATCTCGCCGAGGCCGAGGAGACCATCGAGACCTCGCTGGCCACCCCGCGCGAGGCGGGCCTGCTCAGCACCGACGTCGGCCTGCCCATGCTGATGCTCTCCCGCCACTCCCTCGACCAGGAGGGCAAGCCGGTGGAGTGGGTGCGGTCGGTGTACCGGGGCGACCGCTACAAGTTCGTGGCGCGACTGAAGCGCCCGCAGGACTAGGGGACTTAGGGGCGACCCCGGTTCGCGGACGGGGTACTTTCGGCCATTCTCGCGGTGCTCGTCGTGGCCGAGATCGCGGATGCGCTCCGGGTCCGTGTCCGCCCCGTCCGCCGCCCCGCACTCTCCGTCCCGGTCGGGACGCCGTACGCCGGGTCGAACATCACGGCACCGGCCGGGCCGGTCCCGACCCGCGAGGGTGAGGAGGAGGCGGCCCGCGAGGCGGTCGGCGCCGACGCGGGCGGCCGGCCGGACGATCCGCGGAGTGCGCTGTTACGTCCGGGAGTTGACGGACGAGTCGGTGTACGGCCGGTATGTCGCGCGTGTCCGCCGGGGCCGCCCCGAGGCTGAGGTCCCCGGCCCCCACGACGTCGAACGCCCGCGGAGCGCCCGCCGAGAGGCCGGTCCGCGCCAGGGATTCCGTTGCTGTCGACACCGATGTCGGGCCTTCACCGAATCGACATGACGATATGCGGACGGGGTCTTTCGCGGCGGTGACGCGGTGACCTAGATTGCCTGCGCATTACACAGGTGATCAGCGTGGGGACGGAGCCGAGAAATGTCAGATGTGCCCGAAGTTCCGCCCGAAACGGGGCTGCCGGTGGTGACGCCGGCCCGTGTCGTCATCGCCGTGTGTCTCGTCGCGCCGTTCGTGGCGCTGCTCTGGGTCGGCTCCTACACGAAGATCGACCCCACCTTCATCGGCGTGCCGTTCTTCTACTGGTACCAGATGCTCTGGGTGCTGATCTCGACCGTGCTGACGATGACGGCCTACAAGCTGTGGCAGCGCGACCAGCGGACCCGCCATGGAGGTAACCGGTGAACGACGGCGTGAACGGCGTCGCCCTCGGCGTCTTCATCTTCTTCTTCCTGGCCGTCACGGTCCTGGGCTTCCTGGCCGCGCGCTGGCGCCGGGCCGACAACGAGCACAGCCTCGACGAATGGGGCCTGGGCGGACGGTCGTTCGGCACCTGGGTCACCTGGTTCCTGCTCGGCGGCGACCTCTACACGGCGTATACGTTCGTGGCGGTCCCGGCGGCGGTCTACGCGGCGGGCGCGGCCGGCTTCTTCGCGGTGCCGTACACGATCCTCGTCTACCCGCTGATCTTCACCTTCCTCCCCCGCCTCTGGTCGGTGTCGCACAAGCACGGGTACGTGACGACCTCGGACTTCGTGCGCGGGCGCTTCGGCTCGAAGAGCCTGTCGCTGGCGGTGGCGATCACCGGCATCCTCGCGACGATGCCGTACATCGCGCTCCAACTCGTCGGCATCCAGGCCGTGCTGGACGTCATGGGAGTCGGCGGCAGCGCGAACTCCAACTGGTTCGTGAAGGACCTGCCGCTGCTGATCGCGTTCGCCGTGCTGGCCGCGTACACCTACTCGTCCGGGCTCCGCGCACCCGCGCTGATCGCGTTCGTGAAGGACGGCCTGATCTACCTCGTGATCGCGGTGGCGATCATCTACATCCCGATCAAGCTCGGCGGCTTCGACGACATCTTCAGCGCGGCGGGCGCCAAGTTCAAGGCCGCGGGAGCGGGCGGGCTCGTCCCCGCGCCGGCGGGCCAATGGACGTACGCCACACTGGCGTTGGGCTCGGCACTGGCCCTGTTCATGTACCCGCACTCGATCACCGCGACCCTCTCCTCGAAGAGCCGCAACGTGATCCGCCGCAACACCACGATCCTGCCGCTGTACTCACTGATGCTGGGCCTGCTCGCGCTGCTCGGTTTCATGGCGATCGCGGCCGGAGTCAAGGTCACCAACGGCCAGTTGGCGATCCCGCAGCTGTTCGAGAACATGTTCCCGGACTGGTTCGCGGGCGTGGCGTTCGCGGCGATCGGCATCGGGGCGCTGGTGCCCGCGGCGATCATGTCCATCGCGGCGGCGAACCTCTTCACCCGCAACATCTACAAGGACTTCATCAAGCCGGACGCGACCCCGGCCCAGGAGACCAAGGTCTCCAAGATCGTCTCGCTCCTGGTGAAGGTGGGCGCCCTGGCCTTCGTCCTGACGATGGACAAGACGGTGGCGATCAACTTCCAGCTCCTGGGCGGCATCTGGATCCTCCAGACCTTCCCGGCCCTGGTCGGCGGCCTCTTCACCCGCTGGTTCCACCGCTGGGCCCTCCTCGCCGGCTGGGCGGTCGGCATGGTCTACGGCACCCTCGCGGCCTACGGCGTGGCCTCCCCGACCCAGGACCACTTCGGCGGCTCGTCCAAGGAGATCCCGGGCATCGGCGAGATCGGCTACATCGGCCTGACGGCGTTCGTGATGAACGTCGTGGTGACGGTGGTCCTGACGTTCGCGCTGAAGGCGTTCAAGGCGCCGGAGGGCGTGGACGAGACCAACCCCGGCGACTACACGGCCGACGCGGGCGACCCGGGCGTGAAGGAAGAACTCCCGGTGATCTCCGGCCACTGAGCCACCCTGGGGGCGCGGGACCGTATCGATGTGCGGCTCCCCGCGGGGGCGCGACCAGCGACACACGACCCGCAGCGGGCCGCCGAGAGCACGCCTCGGCGGCCCGCTGTCGTACACACTCACCCCCATGGACATCCTCATCCGCCGAGCAGTCCCCACCGAATACGAGGACCTCGGCAACATCACGGCGCAGGCCTACCTACAGGACGGCCTCCTCGACTACGGCGACACCGACCCCTACCTGGACGTACTGAAGGACGTGGCAACCCGCGCAGCCACCGCAGAGGTCCTCGTCGCGGTGGACGGCGACCACCTCCTCGGCGGCGTCACCTTCGTCCCCGGCCCCGGCCCCGTCGCCGACATAGCCCGCCCCGGCGAGACAGAGATCCGCGCCCTCGCCATCGCCCGCACCGCCCGAGGCAGAGGCGCGGGCGAGGCCCTGGTCCGCGCCTGCATCGACCGCGCCCGAGCCACGGAGGGCTGCACGGCCGTGGTCCTGTCGACCCAGCCCTCCATGCACGCGGCCCACCGCATCTACGAACGCCTGGGCTTCACCCGCACCCCCGACCGCGACTGGAATCCCGTGCCACACCTCGACAATCTCACTCTGCTCACCTATGAGCTGACGCTCTGAAACCACCGCGACACAACATCTGGTGGTGATGTGACGGGCGAACACAAGATGTATGCTCATGCTCGCTGTCGCCGCAGGGGAATCCGGTGCGAATCCGGAACTGTCCCGCAACGGTGTACTTGTGCGCATACCCGCACATGGTCAGTCCGAGGACCTGCCGACGGCGCGCGTCCGGCCACCTGGCCGGACGCATGACGTCCGGGCCTCGTGGAGTGGGCCGGTGGACGCGACGCCCCGTGCGCTCGTGTGCTGCCGGCCTGCCCTCGGCGAGGCCCCGTGCCGAGCGAGGGAGAGCCCCACCGTGACCATCGCGCCAGCAGAGCCGGCATCAGCGAACCGGGCAACCGACACGATCGTCCCCGGAACCGACGTTCCCGGAACGGCCGTTCCCGGAGCCGACGGTCCCGGTACCGCGATCCTGCGGACCCTGACCGAGCTGACCGCCGACCTCCCCGACGCCGACCCGGGCCGGGTCGCCGCCGCCACGTTGCGCGGCCGGTCCGCGCGGGCGGACGTGACGGAACTGCGCGAGCTGGCCACGGAGGCGGCCGCCGGCCTCATCTCCGAGGACCCCGTCTACTCCCGGCTCGCCGCCCGGCTGCTGACGATCAGCATCGCCGCCGAGGCCGCCTCCCAGGGCGTCACGAGCTTCACCGAGTCGGTCGCCGTGGGCCACCGCGAGGGCCTGATCGCGGACCGCACCGCCGAGTTCGCGACGCTGCACGCGGCCCGCCTGGACGCGCTGATCGACACCGGGGCCGACGACCGCTTCGGCTACTTCGGCCTGCGCACCCTGTACAGCCGCTACCTCCTCCGGCACCCGATCACCCGCAAGGTCATCGAGACCCCCCAGCACTTCATGCTCCGGGTCGCGGCCGGCCTCGCCGAGGACGACAGCACCCGCGCCCTGGAGGAGGTCGCCGCGCTGTACCGCCTGATGAGCCGCCTGGACTACCTCCCGTCCTCCCCCACGCTCTTCAACTCCGGTACGCGGCACCCCCAGATGTCGTCCTGCTACCTCCTCGACTCCCCGCTGGACGAGCTGGACTCCATCTACGACCGCTACCACCAGGTGGCCCGCCTCTCGAAGCACGCCGGTGGCATCGGGTTGTCGTACTCCCGTATCCGCAGCCGGGGTTCGCTGATCCGTGGCACCAACGGCCACTCGAACGGCATCGTCCCGTTCCTGAAGACGCTGGACGCCTCGGTCGCCGCGGTGAACCAGGGCGGCCGGCGCAAGGGTGCCGCGGCGGTGTACCTGGAGACCTGGCACTCCGACATCGAGGAGTTCCTGGAGCTGCGGGACAACACCGGTGAGGACGCCCGCCGTACGCACAACCTGAACCTCGCGCACTGGATCCCGGACGAGTTCATGCGCCGGGTCAACGAGGACGGCGAGTGGTCGCTGTTCTCCCCCGCCGACGTGCCCGAGCTGGTCGACCTGTGGGGCGACGAGTTCGACGCCGCGTACCGCGAGGCCGAGGCGCGGGGCCTGGCGAAGAAGACCATCCCGGCCCGTGACCTCTACGGCCGCATGATGCGCACCCTCGCGCAGACCGGCAACGGCTGGATGACGTTCAAGGACGCGGCCAACCGCACCGCCAACCAGACGGCCGAGCCGGGTCACACGGTCCACTCCTCGAACCTCTGCACGGAGATCCTGGAGGTCACGGACGACGGCGAGACGGCGGTCTGCAACCTCGGTTCGGTCAACCTGGGCGCGTTCGTCGTCGACGGCGACATCGACTGGGAGCGGCTGGACGAGACGGTCCGCACCGCCGTCACGTTCCTGGACCGCGTGGTCGACATCAACTTCTACCCGACCGAGCAGGCGGGCCGTTCCAACGCCCGCTGGCGCCCGGTGGGCCTCGGCGCGATGGGCCTCCAGGACGTCTTCTTCAAACTGCGCGTCCCCTTCGACTCCCCGCAGGCGCAGGCGCTGTCGACCCGGATCGCCGAGCGCATCATGCTCGCCGCGTACGAGGCGTCCGCCGAACTCGCCGAGCGCAACGGCCCGTTGCCCGCCTGGGAGAAGACCCGTACCGCCCGCGGTGTCCTGCACCCCGACCACTACGGCGTCGAGCTGACCTGGCCCGAGCGCTGGTCGGCCCTGCGGGAACGTATCGCCCGGACCGGCATGCGCAACTCGCTCCTGCTGGCGATCGCGCCGACGGCCACCATCGCCTCGATCGCGGGCGTCTACGAGTGCATCGAGCCGCAGGTCTCCAACCTGTTCAAGCGCGAGACCCTCTCCGGCGAGTTCCTCCAGGTCAACTCGTACCTGGTGGACGAGCTGAAGCAGCTCGGCGTGTGGGACGCCCGCACCCGCGAGGCGCTGCGCGAGGCCAACGGCTCGGTGCAGGCGTTCAGCTGGATTCCGGCCGACGTGCGCGCCCTGTACCGCACGGCGTGGGAGATCCCCCAGCGCGGCCTGATCGACATGGCCGCCGCCCGTACCCCGTTCCTGGACCAGTCCCAGTCCCTGAACCTGTTCCTGGAGACGCCGACGATCGGCAAGCTCTCCTCGATGTACGCGTACGCCTGGAAGCAGGGCCTGAAGACGACGTACTACCTGCGCTCCCGCCCGGCGACCCGCATCGCCCGCGCCGCCCAGGCCCAAGCCCCCATCCCCGTCCAGCAGGTGACCCCCGACGAAGAAGCGGTCGCCTGCTCCCTGGAAAACCCCGAGTCCTGCGAGGCCTGCCAATGACCAGCGAAGCCAAGAACCTTCTCGACCCGGGCTTCGAGCTGACCCTCCGCCCCATGCGCTACCCGGACTTCTACGAGCGCTACCGGGACGCGATCAAGAACACCTGGACCGTCGAGGAGGTCGACCTCCACTCGGACGTCGCCGACCTCGCGAAGCTGTCGCCGGGTGAGCAGCACATGATCGGCCGGCTGGTCGCGTTCTTCGCGACGGGTGACTCGATCGTGGCGAACAACCTCGTGCTGACGCTGTACAAGCACATCAACTCCCCCGAGGCGCGGCTGTACCTGAGCCGTCAGCTGTTCGAGGAGGCCGTGCACGTCCAGTTCTATCTGACGCTGCTCGACACCTACCTCCCCGACCCGGAGGACAGGGCCGCCGCGTTCGACGCGGTGGAGAACATCCCCTCCATCCGCGAGAAGGCCGAGTTCTGCTTCAAGTGGATCAACGAGGTCGAGAAGCTGGAACGCCTGGAGACCCAGGCCGACCGCCGCCGCTTCCTCCTCAACCTGATCTGCTTCGCCGCGTGCATCGAGGGGCTGTTCTTCTACGGCGCGTTCGCGTACGTCTACTGGTTCCGCAGCCGGGGTCTCCTGCACGGTCTCGCCACCGGCACCAACTGGGTGTTCCGCGACGAGACGATGCACATGAGCTTCGCCTTCGAGGTGGTCGACACCGTCCGCAAGGAGGAGCCGGAGCTGTTCGACGACCAGCTCCAGCAGCAGGTCACGGACATGCTGAAGGAGGCCGTCGAGGCGGAGCTCCAGTTCGGGCGCGACCTGTGCGGTGAGGGTCTGCCGGGCATGAACACCGACTCGATGCGCCAGTACCTGGAGTGCGTCGCGGACCAGCGTCTCCAGCGGCTCGGGTTCGCCCCGGTGTACGGCTCGGAGAACCCGTTCTCCTTCATGGAGTTGCAGGGTGTGCAGGAGCTGACGAACTTCTTCGAGCGCCGCCCGTCGGCGTACCAGGTGGCCGTGGAGGGCACGGTCGACCTGGACGAGGACTTCTAGCCCTTAGTGCTGGGACGGCCCATGGAGCTTCCATGGGCCGTCCATGGACCTCCTATGGAGGGGCAAAGTTCTTGAGGCGTGCCTGTTCGGGGCTCGTCGGCCCCGGATAGCTTCTGGCCGTTGTGTCATGTCACGCACAACAGCGCCACAGAACGTTCAAAGTGTCATGCCCATGACGACGTTCACCGCCGCCGCTACGCGCGTCACAGGCCTGCCACCAGCGCCGAGGAACCCCACTCCAACGACGGAGGCAGCACCCCCATGCGTGAAAAGCCCAGACGGAGTCTGCGAAGACTACTGACCGCCGCCATCCCCGCCCTCACCCTGAGCGTCTTCGGCCTCATGGCCGCGACGCCCGCCGGAGCGCAGACGGCCCCCCACGCCACCACCCAGTCCGCCCAGGTCTCCAAGGTCACCCAGAACGCGAAGGCCCTGACCGCCCCCGCGGCCCAGGCCGTCCACGCGACCGGCAAGGCCGGGCAGAAGGTGCCGACCGAGCGCCTCTGCGCGACCGCGGCCCCCGGCTCGGCGTCCTGTTTCGCCCAGCGGCGCACCGACATCAAGCAGCAACTGGCCGCCGCCGTGCACTCGGACGCCGCAGCCGCGGTCTCCGGGCTGAGCCCGGCCAACCTGCACAGCGCGTACGCGCTGCCCTCGACCGGCGGCTCCGGCCTGACGGTCGCGGTGGTCGACGCGTACAACGACCCGAACGCCGAGTCGGACCTCGCCACCTACCGCTCGAACTTCGGCCTGTCCGCCTGCACCAAGGCCAACGGCTGCTTCAAGCAGGTCAGTCAGACCGGCTCGACCACCTCGCTGCCGACCAACGACAGCGGCTGGGCGGGCGAGGAAGCGCTCGACATCGACATGGTCAGCGCGGTCTGCCCGAACTGCAACATCATTCTGGTGGAGGCCACTTCGGCCACCGACGCCAACCTCGGCACCGCCGAGAACGAGGCCGTCGCCCTGGGCGCGAAGTTCGTCTCCAACAGCTGGGGCGGCTCCGAGTCCTCCTCGCAGACCAGCGAGGACACCTCGTACTTCAAGCACCCGGGCGTCGCGATCACCGTCTCCTCCGGTGACAGCGCCTACGGCGCGGAGTACCCGGCGACGTCCCAGTACGTGACCGCGGTCGGCGGCACCGCACTGTCGACCTCCTCCAACTCCCGCGGCTGGACCGAGTCCGTCTGGAAGACCAGCAGCACCGAGGGCACCGGCTCCGGCTGCTCCGCCTACGACCCGAAGCCGACCTGGCAGACCGACACGGGCTGCACCAAGCGCATGGAGGCCGACGTCTCCGCCGTCGCCGACCCCGCCACCGGCGTGGCCGTCTACGACACCTACGGCGGCTCCGGCTGGGCGGTCTACGGCGGCACCAGCGCCTCGTCCCCGATCATCGCGGGCGTCTACGCGCTGGCCGGCACCCCCGGTTCCAGCGACTACCCGGCGAAGTACCCCTACTCCCACACCAGCAACCTGTACGACGTCACCAGCGGCAACAACGGCTCCTGCTCGCCGAGTTACTTCTGCACCGCGGGCACCGGCTACGACGGCCCGACCGGCTGGGGCACCCCGGACGGCACCGCCGCCTTCACCTCCGGCACCACCACGGGCAACACGGTGACCGTCACCAACCCGGGCAGCCAGTCCACCGTGACCGGCAGCGCTGCGAGCCTCCAGATCTCGGCCTCGGACAGCGCGGGCGCGACCCTCACCTACAGCGCGAGCGGACTGCCGACCGGCCTGTCGATCAGCAGCTCGACCGGACTGATCTCCGGCACCGCGTCCACCGCGGGCACCTACGCCGTGACGGTGACCGCGACCGACTCCACCGGCGCCTCCGGCTCGGCCTCCTTCACCTGGACGGTCAGCACCTCCGGCGGCGGCACCTGCACCTCCACCCAGCTGCTGGGCAACGCGGGCTTCGAGTCCGGCAACACCACCTGGACCGCGAGCAGCGGTGTCATCACCAACGACACCGGCGAGAGCGCGCACGCGGGCTCGTACTACGCGTGGCTCGACGGCTACGGCTCCACCCACACCGACACGCTGTCCCAGTCGGTGACCGTCCCGTCCGGCTGCAAGGCCACCTTCACCTTCTACCTGCACGTCGACACCGCGGAGACCAGCACCAGCACGGCGTACGACAAGCTGACGGTCACCGCCGGTTCGACCACGCTCGCGACGTACTCGAACCTGAACAAGGCCACCGGGTACGCGCAGAAGAGCTTCGACCTGTCCTCCTTCGCCGGCTCCACCGTCACGCTGAAGTTCAGCGGCGTCGAGGACTCCTCCCTCCAGACCAGCTTCGTCCTCGACGACACCGCCGTGACGACCAGCTGACCTCCTCATGAGCTGGGCCCCGGTCGTCTCGCAGCGGCCGGGGCTCTGTCATGTCCACGAATATTGCGCTGCTCACAAGGGATCCGGATGCGTCCGTGACACGTCAAAGGGGCAAAGGAGGCTCCCCATGCGCCGATCGATTCTTGGTCCGTCCCTCGCCGTCGCCACCCTGGCGCTCGCCCTCACGGGCTGCGGCACGAAGTCCGACACCGGCAGCAGCACGGTGTCGCCGTCGTCCTCCCCCACACCGAGCAAGAGCAGGGCGGCCTGTACGGCGAAGGAGACCCTCGCCGCGACCGACACGAACGGCACGTTCTGTCTGACGACCGGAAACACCGTCCGCATCCTGCTGGACGGGACGACGACCCGGCCCTGGGCCCCGGTGAAGACCGTCGGCACCGGCCTGAAGGCCACCAACAGCGGAATCCTGATCCGGCCCGGCGACGCGAGCAACGCCTACGAGGCGGTCTCGGCCGGGACCGTGAAGCTCACGTCGTCCCGGCCGCTGTGTGCCACCGCGCCGCACAAGATCTCGTGCAAGGGAATCCAGGAGTGGTCGGTCACCGTCGTGGTGTCGAAGCCATGAGCCGGTGCGCGGTCCGGATCTGACGGTCGACGCGCCGGTCGTGCGCGATGCCGAGCAGCGAGGGGAAGGTCACGGCCACGAGGATGCCGACGACGGTGAGAAGGGCGATGAGGTTGTCCATGGCTGCGTTCATGGACATGAGTCTCGTCCTGTTGACTCCTTACCGTGAGTGGCAGGACTGCCGTACACCCTCGATTTACTGCCATCCGAGGCGCACACTGGCGGCATGCTGACGAACGTGGCCGTGGTCCTGCTCGACGGAGTGCACCCCTTCGAACTCGGCGTGGTCTGCGAGGTGTTCGGCCTCGACCGCAGCGACGAGGGCCTGCCGGTCTACGACTTCGCGGTCGCCTCGGCCGAGGGCCCGAAGCTCTCCACCCACGCGGGCTTCTCCCTGGCCGTCGAACACGGCCTGGAACGCCTGGAGACCGCGGACCTCATCGCCGTACCGGCGGGTGCGACCTACGCGGCCCGGGAGTACCCGGAGGACCTCCTCGACGCCCTGCGCCGGGCCGTCGACCGGGGCGCCCGGGTACTCAGCGTCTGCTCGGGCGTCTTCGTGCTGGCCGCCGCCGGACTGCTGGACGGGCGGCGCTGCGCGGTGCACTGGCACCACGCGGAGCTGCTCGCCCGGCGGTATCCGAAGGTCGTCGTGGAACCTGACGTGCTGTACGTCGACGCGGACCCGGTGATCACCTCGGCGGGCACCGCCGCCGGCATCGACGCCTGTCTGCATCTCGTGCGCAAGGAGCAGGGCCCGGAGGTCGCCAACGCGATCGCCCGGCGGATGGTCGTGCCGCCGCACCGCGACGGCGGCCAGGCCCAGTACATCGAGCGGCCGCTGCCGCGCACGCGGTGCGACACGGTGGGCAAGGTGCTGGTGTGGATGGCGGAACACCTCGACCAGGAGGTCACCGTCGAACAGCTCGCCGCCCGTGCCCTGATGTCACCGCGCACGTTCGCCCGCCGCTTCCAGCAGGAGACCGGGACCACGCCGTACCGCTGGATCCTGCGTCAACGGGTGCTGCTGGCCCAGCAGTTGCTGGAGGCGACGGACGAGACGATGGACACGATCGCCTGGCGGACCGGCTTCGGCACCGCACCCGCCCTGCGCCACCAGTTCGTCCGGGCGCTCGGCACCACCCCGAACGCCTACCGGCGCACGTTCAGGGGCCCGGAAGCCGCCTGAACGCGCGCCTGCCGACGTCACCTCAGCACGGGCCTGAGCAGCAGCTTGTTGGGCCGCAGGGTGATGCCCACGCGGGTGGTGTCGTCCGAGCCTGGCACCTGCTCGAAGCGGTACTTCGCCGCCACCGCCGCCGTGATCAGGCTCAGCTGGGCCATCGAGAAGTGGTCGCTGGGACACTTCCGGTTGCCGTTGCTGAACGGGCTCATGGCGAACTTCGGTACGTCCTTGGACCGTTCCGGAAGCCAGCGGTCGGGATCGAACTCGTCGTTGTGGTCATACGAACGCGCGTCGCGCTGGATCGCGTACGGACTGTAGATGATGTCGGCCCCGGCCGGAATCCGATAGCCACCCAGATCGGTGTCCGCGAGCGCCCGCCGCGTCAATATCCATACGGCGGGACGCAAGCGCATCGCCTCGACGACGACATTGTTCGTGTGGGCCAGCTTCCGGACGTCGTCGAATGCCACCGGGCGGCCACCCGTCACGGATTCGACCTCTTCGCGTATCTTGTCGGCGTGTTCCGGGTGTTCGGTGAGGACCTGGAGCAGCCACATGATCGTGGACGCGATTGTTTCGCTTCCGGGGGTGAGGATCGCGACGACCTGGTCGTGGATCTCCTGTTCCCCGATGGGCTCGCCATTGTCGTCCGTCGCCTCCAGCAATGCCGTCAGCAAATCGTCCGGCTTTTGACCAGATGCCCGCCGTTCGGCGACGATCTCGTCGACCAGGAGATGCAAATCGGCCAGCGCCCGGTTGAATTCGCGGTTGGCCGGAAGAGGCAGCCGGTAGAGCGGTCCCGCCGGTACCACCATCCGCCGGTACATACCCCGGAAGACGGTGGCGAGCGCGACGCACAGCCGCTCGGCGCGCTCGTCCATGAAGTCGCCGCGCAGCAGACAGCGGGCCGCGATCCGCACGGCGACCCGGAAGGACTCGGAGGTGCAGTCGATCGTCTCGCCCTTCGCCCAGCGCTCGGTGAGGGCGTGCGCCTCCTCCTCCATGATCGGCCCGTAGGCGGGGATCGCGTCGAGCTTGAACGCGGGCTGGATGATGCGCCGTTGGCGCCGGTGGGTGGGCCCGTTGGCGGTGGCCACGCCCTCCTTGCCGAGCAGTCCCTCCAGGGACTCCCAGAGCGGGCCCGCGATGATGAAGTCCGGGTTCAGCGCGAGCGCTCCGGTGAGGGCCGGCGCGGTGACGGCGTAGACGGTCTTGGGTCCGAGGCGGAGCCTCACGACGTCGCCGTGGTCGCGGAGTTGGGCCATGAAGGCCAGGGGGTCGCGGACCAGCTTCCAGCCGTGGCCGAGAAGCGGGACCCTGCCGCCCGCGACGGGCGGCTCAATCAGCTCCGGCACCTCGGGTGCCGCGGGCTTCACAGACTCGACGGTCATTTCTCACCTGCCGCTTCGTTGTTGACGTACGGGGGTGTGGACCGGTCGTCCCAGCTGTCGACCATGTAACGGCCGGACTCGTGGTGGAACCAGTAGACG
The DNA here is from genome assembly GCF_044763565.1 of Streptomyces sp. NPDC096013. NCBI lineage: Bacteria > Bacillati > Actinomycetota > Actinomycetes > Kitasatosporales > Streptomycetaceae > Streptomyces > Streptomyces sp. NPDC096013. Next base: position 100,877 of record NZ_JBIWGK010000009.1, read on the forward strand.
GAACTGAACCAGTTCCGCATGTTTTTGAGGTTGGCCCGTACGGCCGCGCTCAGTTCCGTTCCCCGTGCCGTTCCGTCGTCGAGGCGGTCGGCGAGCCGTAATGTCTCGCGTTCCGCCTCCAGGAATTCTGCTATGCATTCCTCGATACGGCGCCTCAGTTCGGCGACCGCTTGCTCCAGGGTCAGTCCCTCGTGTTTGATGAGACTGATGCCGAGATTGTGGACCTCGTCGCCCGCGAGTTCCTTGGGCAGTGAGCAGAGGTCGTTGTACCAGGCGGCGAATTCCTGACTGAGCAGGGCCGCGCGGCGATATCCCGAGCTTTTCCGCACACTGTCCGGGAGTTCACAACCCGCGCTCGCCTCCAGCAGATCCGTCCAGATCCAGTGGGCGAAGGTGAGCCGGCGCAGTGCGAGGTATTCGTCGACCGTGGGGACGATTCCCTCGATGCGATTGCGGAATTCACGGTCGTAGGCCTCGATGACGGCGTGGAAGTGGCGGGCGAACCGCGCGTTCCAGGTGTCGGGGAGGAACGAGTAGATCCGCGTCATGCTGTCGGCGAACCCGGCGACCAGCGGATCCGGGTGGAACAGGTGGTGCCGTGGTGAATCGAGTGCAGCATGCAACCGGAACCTCAACCGCCGCCAGGCGTCGGGCCGTTCGTGCACGATGTCCCGGTCGTGGCGGTCGTCCCAGACGAAGAACCACGCGCTGTAGTCCGCTATCGCCTGGAGCACCTCGTCCGGGGCACCCTCGTAGTACCCGGCCATCAGGTCCGTGTAGCAAAGACCGTCGGCATATTCCCGCACCTTCTCCGCCGGCATGAGACGTTTTTCCAGCAGCCAGACACGTGTCTTCTCCTGGAGCCTCGGCCAATACGGATGCAGTTGCCGGGGAAACGCCGCCTCGATCACCGGGAGAGAGAGCGACGGTGGAACCGCGATCGCTGTCGTTGCCGTTGTCGTTGTGGTGCTGTGTGAGAAAGCAGGCACGAACAAACCCCTCTCAGCCGCCAGTTGCGCACGCCCCTCCCGCTGTGCCGGGCGTGCGCCGTTGCGTATCCCCGCACTTCCTATTCAGCACCACAACTGACCGTTCTGGGAACGGATTTGCTTCCTTCACTACCCCCAAGTGCCGAGAATCCCCCCTTGTGTGACCGATTCTGGATCACTACCGAGCACAAACGATCGAATGTACGAGGGACATGCGAACGGCGCCTGGTCAGGGAGGTGCTCCTGAACAGACGCCGTGCGGAAGGGAGACGGGGCGACCGCTGGGGTCGGCCGAGTCAGTCGTTGGCGACCACGGGGTAGCGGGGCTCGTTCTCGGCCATCTGCCGCAGCGCGTCCTTGCGGTCACGCTTGGAGAGCCGGTCGATGTACAGATAGCCGTAGAGGTGGTCGGTCTCGTGCTGCAAACACCGTGCGAAGTAGCCGGTGCCGCGGACCTTGATGGGGTTGCCCTTCTCGTCCTGGCCGGTCACCTCGGCGTAGTCGGGCCGGGCGAGCGGCGCGTACGCGGTCGGCACGGACAGGCACCCCTCGTTGCTCTCGTCCAGGTGCCGCTTGTCGGCGGGCAGGTCGACGAGCTTGGGATTGCAGACGACACCGACATGCCGTTTGCCCTCGTCGTCCTGGCAGTCGTAGACGAAGACCTTCAGGTCGACGCCGATCTGGTTGGCGGCGAGGCCGACGCCCTCGGCGGTGCGCTGCGAGGCGAACATGTCCGCGACCAGCGTCTCCAGCTCCGCACCGAACTCGGTGACGTCCTTGCACTCCTTGTGCAGCACCGGATTCCCGACGACCGTGATCGCCCGCGAAGTCCCCCGCTCACGCCAGACCGCCTCACGCTCCTCGGTCTCCTCGGTGTCGATGACGAACCCCTCGTCATCCACGGGGAGCACGCCCACGTGCTGCTGATCGGTGTCCTGCTGCGCCATGCCGACGAATGCCTTCCTGAAGCCAAGGGGGAGAAGTTGCTGATACAGGGTACGGCCATCGTCTTGTCTTTAAGGGGCGCGGGGAACTGCGCGACCGGCCACGACGGTGCGGCACCCGACCAACGACCTCAGCAGACCTCTTCCAGATCCCGCCAGTCCCGCGAGTCGGGGCTGTCCGCGACCCAGCCATCCAGCAACCCCCGTACCAGCGAAGCCGGCGCGGCCAACCCGCACTCCCGCTCCGGCATCCACAGCTGCCCGTCCGTCCGATGCCCCAGCGGACCGGGATGTCCGGGCTCACTGTGGTCATGCGGATCGAGATGCTCCCCGTCGCCCTCGTCGGACGGCATCCGCGACTCGGAACACATCCGGCACAGCAACCGCACGGAGGACGACCAGTCCTCCGCCGCGAACCCCGCATCCGCGGCCAACTGCTCCAGCGCGTCCCGATCGGCCTCGGTGGCAGCCTCGAGCAGCACCACCCAGGTAGGTACAGGAGAGGGCGCCCACAGCTCGATCTCGTCGAACACGGGGTACGAGTGCCCGGCAGCGGTCGTCCGCTCCCCGTGCGGCACCCCGTCATGGAGCACGACCTCACCCCACCGCCGCCCCGACGACGGCAGCGGAATCGACAGCACCTCGATCCGCGCGGGGTCCAGCCGCCGCCCCCACACCACCTCGGCCTCCCCCTCGGGAGAGAGCCGTACGGCGGCGCTGCCGAGATCCATCCCGGCCGGCTCACCCGCACCGGTGACCCCGCCCGGCACCCGCAGCCCGTACGCCTGCCAGGCCCGCCGCGCCAGCGGCCAGTCCTGAAGGGCGGTGGCCGCGATGCCCACGTTCCACCAGTCAGGTGCCCCGGCCTCCCGGTCGAGCAGCGCGACGGCGCGCAGCCCGGCCGCCCGCGCCTGCTCCCAGTCGTGCCGGAACTTGTGGAGCAGGGCGAGGTTGAACCAGGACTCGGACAACCAGGGTTCAAGATCGGCGGCACGTGTCAGCAGTGCGCCCGCGTCCTCGTACCGACCGTCGCCGATCAGCGTGAACGCGCGGTCTGTGGCCTGCCGCCAGGAGGCGGAGGGCCGGTGCCGTCCCTTGCCGAAGATCCTCACGATTCCCGCCTGCCAGTTCCGTTCAGTGGGCTGGCCATGCCCCCGGACACCCTCTTCTTCGCATCCAACCACGTACGGCTGGAAGGGCGCTCATTACCCATGGGTTACCCAGCCGAGGACAAGGTCAGACAGTCCCGCACCGTCACCCGCCACCGCCCTGCCCGAGGCGCTTCGCGCCGCCTCCTTGACTCCACAGCACCCGGGCCAGCGCTTCCACGACCTCGGGAGCGTAGTCCCCGGCGGTCCCGAGGCGCAGCTCCTCCAGCGCCTGAAGAGGCCCGCCGGGGCCGCCTGCCCGGGTTTTCTCCTCGTACGCGTTCACGGCCCGGACGATCCGTGCGGACAGCGGCTGCTCCCGGCACGGGTCGGCCTGCCGCTCCACCACGGCCGCCACCTGGGGACTCACCCCGGTCTGCCGTACGACGGCCCCGCCGAGCAGGGCTATCCGCCGCTGCTCCTCCGCGGGGAGCGCGGCGGTGGCGCCGGCCGGTACCGGGTCGACGAGGCTGAGCTGGCCGATGTCGTGCATCAGGGCGGCGTACTCCAGGACGGTGAGGTCGGGTTCGGACAGCCCCAGGTCCCGGCCGACCGCCTGGCACAGCGCGGCGACCCGGCGGGCGTGCCCGGCAGGCGTGTATCCGGCTATCTCGGTGGACCGGGCGAGGGAGGCGATGGTCTGGCGGTAGGTGTCCCGTACGGCCGCGTACCGCCGGAAGGACAGCTGGGTCAGCAGCAGCGGCAGCGAGAACACGGGCAGCGCCCACAGCCCCACGACGGCGACCGCGAGCGCCATCACCGCGCCGGTCGCGCACACGGCGGACCCGATGCCGAGCGTCCCGCGCAGCTCGTCCCGCAGCAGCGGCCCGAATGGCCACCCGGTCCGCGCGTGCGCGAGCGCGGCGGCGAGCACGGCGTCGCAGAGCGCGGTGAGGGAGAGCAGCGCGAGCAGGAGCAGGGCGTAGGCGGGGCCGCCCCAGTGCCTGAACACCCCCTGGTTGTAGAGGGGTTGGAAGCAGACCGCCGCGAAGCCGACGGTCAGGACGCGGCGTGCCATGTGGTCGGGGGTGCGGCTGTGGCCGCGGGCGATGTGCGGGACGCAGCCGACGAGGGTCGCGGCGACGACGACCGCGACGACCTGGAAGAGGCCGTGGTGCGTGGGGCGGCCGGCGTCGGCGCCGAGCAGGGCGTAGGAGAGGGCGCCGGCCGCGCCCAGCGGGGCGGTCTCCCTGAGGCCCGTGGTGCCGCTCCAGCGGCTCAGTTCTCCTACGGCCACCAGGATGCCGAAGGCGAGAGCGACGGGGGGTTCTTCCAAGCCGGTGCCGAGGGTGAGGGCGAGGGAGGTGAGGGCGAGGAGGACGGCGGAGGCGTGGATGAGGGTGAGGGCGAGAGGGGGGCGGGGTGAGGGCATGCCGTCAGCCCCTCAGCACGGTGGAAACCGGCGGGGTGGGCGGGAAGACGACGGATGACCGGACCTCGTCGGCGGTCACCGCCGGGTGCCAGCCACACCGCCCGAGGGCCCGCACCAGCGCCCGCACCATCAAGGGGTCGAACTGCGTGCCGGCGCAGCGCGAGAGTTCCTCCAGCGCGGCGGAGACCGGGCGGGCGCGGCGGTAGGACCGGGTGGACGTCATCGCGTCGAAGGCATCGGCCACCGCGACGACCCGCGCGGACTCCGGGATCTGACTCCCCAGCAGCCCGTAGGGATACCCGCTCCCGTCCAGGCGTTCATGGTGGTGCAGCACAGCCGCGCGGGCCTCCCCCAGGAAACCGATGCCGCGCACCATCTCGTGGCCGTACTCCGGGTGCAGCTCGATCACCCGCCGCTCCTCGGGAGTCAGCGGGCCGTCCTTGCGCAGCAGGCGTGTGGGGACGCCGAGCTTGCCGACGTCGTGCAGGATCCCGGCGAAGCGCAGCACCTCGACCCGTGCGTCGTCCATGCCCAGTTCGCGCGCGATCATCATCGACGCCTGCCCGACCCGCTCACTGTGCCCGCGGGTGTACCCGTCCTTGATGTCGACGGCCTGGACGAGGGCGCGGATGGTGGCCTGATGGGCGGCGCGCTCCCGGTGGTACTGGGCGAACACCCACCAGGACACCCCCATCGGCAGCAGCACGAGCAGCGCGGCGACGGGACCGTAGGGGCTGCGCCACAGGACGGCCATCATCAGCCCGGCGAGCCCGTGCACGCCGATGGGCGCCAGGGACCGCAGGAACAGACCGCGCCAGGCCCGCCGAACCGGCATCCCCCCCCACTGTCCGAAAGGCGTGGGAGGTGCCGCCACGCCCAGCGCGAGGATGCCGCCGTCGAGCGCGGTCAGGACCAGGCAGAAGGCGAGGACGGCGGCCAGGGCGGGCACCAGGGCGTACGGGAAGTCGGAGGCGACGACGGCGTCGCGCCCGCCCAGCGCCCAGTGCACCCGGGCCGCCGCCCACACGCCGAGCGCGAGCTGTGCGGCCCGCCAGCCGCGCCGCAGCCAGGGCGAGCCCTGCTCGACATGGGAGAACAGCGCGCCCGGCAGCGGTACGAGCGCGGCGGCGGGGGGCGGCAGGAGGAAGGCCGCGGCGAGCAGCACCGGGTAGAAGGTGCCGGCGAAGCGGCGGCGGGCGACCTGCTCGCAGCCGGCGTAGAGCGCGGCCAGCAGGGCGACCGCCCACCAGGGTGTGTGGACGGTCGGCAGCGGGAGCAGGCAGCACAGGGCGGCGAGGACGACACAGAGGACGTACGCGCGTGTCCGTGCCGGTGTCGCCTCCATGGCTGACGCCCTCCCCCCGACCATGCCTGTCCAGGCCGAGGAGCCTAGGGCGGTCGGGGGCGGGCCGCGGGCGTATCACCCGGGGATTAGCACGTTCGGGTGACGCTCGCCCGTTCAGGAAACCTCAGGAGGTCGGGACCGGGGTCAGGACTCCTGGGGGGTGGCCGTGAGGTCGTGCTCGGGCACGGTCTGCCCGGAACGGATCAGATCGAGCCGTCCCAGGACCTTGGCGCGCAGGTCGGTCGGCACGTCGTCCTGCCCGCAGCACCGCTTGACCAGCTTCTTCACGGCCTCTTCGAGGCCGTACTTCTCCAGGCACGGCGAGCACTCCGTGAAGTGCTGCTTGAACTTGGCGCGGTCGACGTCCGGCATCTCGCTGTCGAGAAACTCGTAGAGATGGTCGAGGACCTCACTGCAGTCCGTTTCGTGCTCGTCACCGCAGCTCATGAGCCCGAGCCTTTCGCTTCGTCCGAGTCTCCGGCACCGGCCGGGACCAGTCCGCGGTCACGCGCGTAGTCCTCGAGCATGCCGCGCAGTTGACGACGGCCCCGGTGCAGCCGGGACATCACTGTGCCGATGGGTGTCCCCATGATGTCCGCGATCTCCTTGTACGCAAAGCCCTCGACGTCCGCGAGATAGACGGCGATGCGGAATTCCTCGGGGATCGCCTGGAGTGCTTCCTTCACGTCCGAGTCGGGCAGGTGGTCGAGCGCCTGCGACTCCGCGGAGCGCAGACCGGTCGACATGTGCGACTCGGCACGCGCGAGCTGCCAGTCCTCGATCTCCTCGGCCGCGGAGCGCTGGGGTTCGCGCTGCTTCTTGCGGTACGAGTTGATGAACGTGTTCGTGAGAATCCGGTACAGCCACGCCTTGAGGTTGGTGCCCTCGCGGAACTGGTGGAAGGACGCGTACGCCTTCGCGTACGTCTCCTGCACCAGGTCCTCGGCGTCGGCCGGGTTCCGCGTCATGCGCAGCGCGGCCGAATACATCTGGTCGAGGAATTCGAGCGCGTCCCGCTCGAAGCGCGCGCTGCGCTCCGAGGTCGATTCCGGCGTGACCTCGCTCGTGCCCTGGCCCTCGGGCTGCTCCGCCTGGCCGTGTTCGGTCCCTGCGTCGGTACCGGGAACCGGACCCACCTCCTCAAGATTCCGGGTGGCACCGAAGCCGATGCCACCAGAATCGGAGGATAGACGACGATCCGGTCCGCCCGCCGCCCCAATCGGGGTGGCCTTGGCCGCACGCAGCACAGTCCAGTCCAGGTCAGTGCGGCTGCTGCGGCTCGGGCAGAAGGTCGAACCCATGCGGCGGACTTCCTCTCTTCGACGAATCCACGACGGCGGCGTTGTCTTTTCGCCAGCACGTCTGTTCGCCACAACAGCGGTAAGGGGCTCGGCATTCCCACCCCTCACCCCAGTGTTCGAGTCCACTCCACCACGCGCCCCGTGATGATCTCCAGGGCCTCGTCCTGCCCGATCGCCGCCCTCTTCGGCACGGCGAACCCGTGGTCGCCGTAGGGCACCTCGACCAGTTCGAAATCGCCCTCGGGGAATTCCGCCGGCTTCCCGAACGGGTCGTTCCCGCCCTGCACGACGAGCGTGGGCACCCCGGCCCCGAGCAGCTCGCCGGCCCGGGACTTCTCGGGCCTGCCCGGCGGATGCAGCGGAAAACTCAGGGCGAGCACGGCGGCGGCCCCCAGCTCCGCAGCCGTACGACAGGCCACGCGGGCTCCGGCGCTGCGGCCCCCGGAGACCACCGGCAGGCCGGGCTTCGCGACGGCCGCCCAGATCCCCCGCCACCCCACGTCGAGCGTCTTGGGCGCGGTCGCCACCTTCTTCCCGGCGACCCGCCAGGGCTGCTCCACCAGCGCGACGGTGACACGGTGTTCAGGGAGCACGGCCGCGAGGGCCTGGAGATCCCGGGCCTCGATGCCACCCCCGGCGCCATGGCCGACGGCGAGGACGAGCCGCGCCCGCTCGGCCGGGTGCCAGGTGATGCGAGCGGTTCCCGCGTCGGTCTCAAGGGTCTCTGTGGTCACGCCTGTTGCATCCGTCACATCAGAAGAGTGTGCCTTCTTCGGGGCCTTCCAGTTCCTTCAGCAGCTCCGGCCCGTTGTTGCGGACATTGCTGACGGCGGTGGACACCGGGTACGCGCGCATCAGCCCGGCGGGCGGCGGGGCGAGCAGCTCGCGCAGCTCGTCCGGGTCTGTGCGGGCCGGGTCGAGCCAGGAGTCCCAGCGGTCCGGGGTGAGCATCAGGGGCATCCGGGGGTGGATCTCGGCCAGCGTGTGCGGCCCCTCGGCCGGGGACACCGCCAGCGGGGTGGTCTCCGCCTCGGTGGTGATCACCGAGCAGGTGACCCACCAGGCCAGCGGATGGTCGTCGGGCAGGGTCCGGTCCCGCCAGAACTCGTACAGCCCGGCCATCGCGAACACCGAGCCGTCGGCGGGCAGCACGAAGTACGGCTGCTTGCGCTGCCGCTTCTTCCTGCCCTCGACCTCCAGCTCCCGCTCGTCCTTGGCGGTGACCCACTCGTAGTAGCCGTCGGCGGGGATGATGCAGCGCCGGGTGGAGAAGGCGCGCCGGTACGACGGCTTCTCGTGCACGGTCTCGGCCCGCGCGTTGATCATCCGCGCCCCGCCCTCGGGCGTCTTCGACCAGCTCGGCACGAGCCCCCACTTGAGCTTGCGCAGCTGCCGAACCGGCTTCGGGCTGTCCGCGTCTTTAAGTGGACGGTCGAGGACTGCATAGACCTCTTTGGTCGGGGCCACGTTGTAGTCGGGGGCCAGCACCTCTTCGGGCTCCCACTTCTCGATCTCAAAGACTCCTGCGAGATCCTCGGGCCCACGACTCGCTGCATACCGTCCGCACATACATGCCAGACTGCCAGGCCCGCCCGTCACCCGACCACCACCCCTCAACGACCGCGCTACGCCCCAGTCCCTCCTCGTCCAGACCTACGGGAGCCTCCGCCGCCAATGGACAGCACCGCAATCGCCTCGATACCCACCCTCTGGGACGAGGTTTTCGGCAGTCAGCCCGAGCCGGATCTGTGGGTGGTCATCGCCACCATGGTCGCCGCGCTGGCCGTGGTCGTCCCGCACCGTCTGTGGCGCCTCTCCCGCAACGCCATCACCATCGCCCACGAGGGCGGCCACGGCCTGGTGGCCCTCCTCACCGGCCGCACCCTCACCGGCATCCGCCTCCACTCCGACACCAGCGGCCTCACGGTCAGCCGGGGCAAGCCGCACGGCCTGGGCATGATCCTCACGGCGGCGGCTGGCTACACGGCTCCCCCGCTCCTGGGCCTGGGCGGCGCGGCCCTCCTGGGCGCGGGCCACATCACCCTCCTCCTGTGGCTGTCGACCGTCCTCCTGATCGCCATGCTGGTGATGATCCGCAACGCCTACGGCGCCCTCACGGTCATCCTCAGCGGAGCGGCCTTCCTCCTCGTCTCCTGGCTGACGGGCCCTCAGGTCCAGGCGGCCTTCGCGTACGCGGTGGTGTGGTTCCTGCTGCTGGGCGGAGTCCGCCCCGCGTTCGAGCTCCAGGCGAAGCGGGCGAGGGGCGGCGCGGGCGACTCGGACGCGGACCAACTGGCGCGACTGACCCACGTACCGGCAGTCCTGTGGTTCCTCCTCTTCCACCTGGTCTCCCTCTGCTCGCTGATCGGCGGCGGCAGATGGCTGCTGGAACTGTGAAGCGCCCGGAGGGGTGAGCTCCGGAGGGCGGGACTGTGCCGCTGTGCGGCTCCGCCGCGTGGGCGCGACCGGCCCCAACGGCGCGGCACCCGGAAGACGGCCTGCTTATACAGTGGGGCCATGGCCCCGAACGACTCACAAACCGCCCTCTGGCCCGCCCCCACCGCCGCCGGAGCCGTCGACGCGACGGTCCACGTCCCGGGGTCCAAGTCCGTCACCAACCGCGCCCTCGTCCTCGCGGCGCTGGCCAGCGAACCGGGCTGGCTGCGCCGCCCCCTCCGCTCCCGGGACACCCTCCTCATGGCCGGCGCCCTGCGCGCGATGGGCGTGGGCATCGAGGAGGGCGTAGGCACGGAGAAGGGCTCCGGGGAGTTCTGGCGGGTCATCCCCTCGGGTCTGCACGGCCCGGCCACGGTGGACGTGGGCAACGCGGGCACGGTGATGCGCTTCCTGCCCCCCGTCGCCGCCCTGGCCGACGGCCCCATCCGCTTCGACGGCGACCCGCGGTCCTACGAACGCCCCCTGCACGGCGTGATCGACGCCCTCCGAGTCCTCGGCGCCCGCATCGACGACGACGGCCGGGGCGCCCTGCCCCTGACCGTGCACGGCGGCGGGGCGCTGGACGGCGGGCCCGTGGAGATCGACGCCTCCTCCTCGTCCCAGTTCGTGAGCGCCCTGCTGCTCTCCGGCCCGCGCTTCAACATGGGCGTCGAGGTCCGCCACACCGGCTCCTCACTGCCCTCGATGCCGCACATCCGGATGACGGTCGACATGCTGCGCGCGGTCGGCGCCCAGGTGGACACCCCGGAGTCGGGCGGCGAGCCCAACGTCTGGCGGGTGACGCCGGGCGCGCTGCTCGGCCGGGACCTGACCATCGAGCCGGATCTGTCGAACGCGCAGCCGTTCCTCGCGGCGGCGCTGGTCGCCGGCGGCAAGGTCGTCGTACCGGACTGGCCGGCCCGGACCACCCAGCCGGGTGACCGGCTGCGGGAGATCTTCACCGAGATGGGTGGTTCCTGCGAACTCACCGAGTACGGACTGGAGTTCACCGGTTCGGGTGCGATCCACGGCATCGACGTGGACCTCGGCGAGGTCGGCGAACTGACCCCCGGCATCGCGGCCGTCGCCGCCCTCGCGGACTCCCCGTCGACCCTGCGGGGCGTCTCGCACCTGCGGCTGCACGAGACCGACCGGCTCGCCGCGCTCACCAAGGAGATCAACGAACTGGGCGGCGATGTGACGGAGACCGCCGACGGGCTGCACATCCGCCCGCGCCGCCTGCACGGCGGGATCTTCCACACCTACGAGGACCACCGCATGGCCACCGCGGGCGCGATCATCGGCCTCGCGGTCGAGGGCGTGCAGATCGAGAACGTGGCGACGACCGCGAAGACCCTCCCGGACTTCCCCGACCTGTGGACCGGGATGCTCGGGAGCGACGGGGCGTAGGGGACCACACGCCATGCGTCGCTACGGCAAGAACACCGACGAGGACGACATCCGCCAGCGCCCGAACCGCAAGGGCAACCGGCCGCGCACCAACATCCGCCCCAAGCACGAGGAGGCGGTCGAGGGCATGGTCGTCACCGTCGACCGGGGCCGGCTGACATGCCTGGTCGAGGACCGGGTCGTGATCGCGGTCAAGGCCCGCGAACTGGGCCGGAAGGCGGCGGTGGTCGGTGACCGCGTCGGCATCATCGGCGACCTCTCCGGTGACAAGGACACCCTCGCCCGCGTCATCCGCATCGAGCCGCGCACCTCGGTGCTGCGCCGCACGGCCGACGACGACGACCCGTACGAGCGCGTCGTCGTCGCCAACGCCGACCAACTGGCCATCGTCACGGCCCTGGCGGACCCCGAGCCGCGCCCCCGCCTCATCGACCGCTGCCTGGTCGCGGCCTACGACGGCGGCCTCGACCCGCTGCTCGTCCTGACCAAGTCGGACCTCGCCCCGCCGGACGAACTCCTGGAGATGTACGGCGCGTTGGGCGTCCCATATGTCGTCACGAGCCGCGAGGAGCTGGAGAACGGCACCGCCGTGGAGCGGGTCCGCAAGCAGCTCGACGGCAAGATCACCGCGTTCGTCGGCCACTCCGGCGTCGGCAAGACGACCCTCGTGAACGCGCTGGTCTCGCTGGAGCGGCGGCGCAGCACCGGCATCGTCAACGCCGTCACCGGCCGCGGCCGGCACACCACCACCTCGGCGCGCATGATCCCGCTGCCCGACGACTCGGGCTGGGTCGTCGACACCCCGGGCGTCCGTTCCTTCGGCCTGCACCACGTGGACCCGTCCCGGGTCATCAAGGCCTTCCCCGACCTGGAGCCCGGCACGGCCGACTGCCCGCGCGCGTGCAGCCACGACGAGCCGGACTGCGCCCTGGACCAGTGGGTGGCCGACGGCCACGCGGACCCGCAACGGCTCTATTCGCTACGGCGGCTGCTGGCCACCCGTGAGCGAACCGAAGGCGACTGATCACCGGCCGACCACCGCGTGTTTGTGGGGACTCAAGTTCGGTAAGTGCATAATCGCACCGAGCCGGACAAACGGGAGGACAGCACAATGGCGTGGCTGCTGGTTGTCGTGGCCGGAATTCTGGAGACCGGATTCGCCGTGTGCCTGAAGCTGTCCCACGGCTTCACGCGCCTGTGGCCGACGGTCGCCTTCTGCTCCTTCGCCCTGGGCAGCTTCGGCCTGCTCACCCTCTCCCTGAAGAAACTCGACGTGGGCCCCGCCTACGCCGTGTGGACCGGCATCGGCGCGGCCGGCACCGCGATCTACGGCATGGTCTTCCTCGGCGACCTGGTGTCGACCCTGAAGATCGTGTCGATCAGCTTCGTCATCATCGGGGTCATCGGGCTCCAGCTGTCCGGTTCCGCGCACTGAGCTACATGGCCGGGACCTATGTGGCCGGGATCTATGTGGCCCGGACCTATGTGGCCGGACCCAGCGCGCTGCGGACGAGTTCGCCGACCCCGCCCTCCCCCGGCGGTGCCGCCACACAGGACAGCGCCAGCCGTACGACAAGTTCGCAGGAGCGGGCCAGGTCGGGGGTGTCCGGCTTGGCGGCCCCGGGTCCGGTCAGCGCGGCGACGGCACGGTCGCGGACCACGGCCACGAAGTCACCGGGCGAGGGCAGCGGCCCGTCGGCCCGGCGCTGCGCCGGTACGGCGGAGGAGGACGGCACCGCGGACAGGGTCGGCGAGGGCAGCCGTTCGCTCCAGCAGCCGGTGAGCATCGCCCGTACCAACGCGTTCTCCCGGGCCGCCGACGCGGTCCACTCGGCGGTCGCGGTCAGCCGCTCGCGGGCGTCGCTGTGGCTGCCGAGCGCCCGCTCGACGCCGACGAGATAGCCGTCGGCCTCCCGTCGGACCAGCGCCCGCGCGAGCCCCTCCTTGCTGCCGAACTCGTTGTACAGCGTCTGCCGGGACACTCCGGCGGCGGCGGCCACGTCCACCATCCGTACGGTGGACCACGACCGTCGCGCCAGCGCCGCGTAGGCGGCGTCCAGCAGGGATTCCCGCGCTGCAGGCATCATTCGCCTCCCGGGGCGAGCGGCTCTGCGCCCAGATTTGACGCGCACGGGAGCAGTGTCAAGGGTTCGTGACGGTGCCGGGGGGCGCACTTCGGCCATCGCGCGCGGGAGTTGAGGGGGCGGTGCCGCCACGGCGATCATGCGGCGCCCTTCAGGAGGTCCCCGGGGGTCCTCCGCAGGTCTTCCACCGGAGTCCTCCGGAGACCTTCCCCGGGGGTCCTCCGGAGGTCTTCCACGGAGGTCTCCCACCTCCCGTTTCGCCCACCGGACCCTGTAGCCCCGGCGCGACCCCTGAAGATACGGTTCACGCATGGCCGACTATCACGATGACCTGCGCCTCGCCCACGTCCTCGCGGACGCCGCCGACGCCGCGACGACCGCGCGCTTCAAGGCGCTCGATCTCAAGGTAGAGACCAAGCCGGACATGACTCCGGTCACCGAGGCGGACAAGGCGGCCGAGGAACTGATCCGGGGCCATCTTCAGCGCGCACGCCCGCGCGACGCGGTCCTCGGCGAGGAGTACGGCATCGAGGGCACCGGCCCGCGCCGCTGGGTGATCGACCCGATCGACGGCACGAAGAACTACGTACGCGGCGTCCCGGTCTGGGCCACGCTGATCTCCCTGATGGAGGCGGCGGAGGGCGGTTTCCAGCCGGTCGTCGGCCTGGTCTCCGCGCCCGCGCTCGGCCGCCGCTGGTGGGCCGCGAAGGGCCACGGCGCGTACACGGGCCGCAGCCTCTCCTCCGCGTCCCGGCTGCGCGTCTCCCAGGTCTCGAAACTGACGGACGCGTCCTTCGCGTACTCCTCCCTCACCGGCTGGGAGGACCAGGGCCGCCTGGGCGGCTTCCTCGACCTGACCCGCGAGGTGTGGCGCACGCGCGCGTACGGCGACTTCTGGCCCTACATGATGGTCGCCGAGGGCGCGGTCGACATCTGCGCCGAGCCCGAACTGAACCTCTGGGACATGGCGGCCACCGCGATCATCGTCACCGAGGCGGGCGGCACCTTCACCGGCCTCGACGGCCGCCCGGGCCCCCACAGCGGCAACGCGGCAGCGTCGAACGGCATCCTGCACGACGAGTTCCTGGGGTATCTGAACATGCGCTACTGAGCACCCCGTGACGTCTGCGCACGCCCCCAACCGGCCGCGCGCGCCCTCTTGTTGACCCGTGCTTTACCTGCGACTCTGAGAGTCCCCCCACTTGTGAACTTGTGAATCCGGTAACTAGCGGACCCGAAGATCCCACAGGGGATCGGAACCGACCACAGATCCCGCGAGAGATCCCACGGGCCCGCGAACGACCCCGGATTCCCTAGGAGGTGGCCTCATCCCATGCCGCACCCCACGCCGCAATCAACGCTGGTCCGCGACGCCATGAGCACGGTGGTCCTCACCATCGGCCCCGCCCACACCCTCCGCCAGGCAGCAGCCCTGATGTCCTCGCGCCATGTCGGCGCGGCCGTGGTCCTCGATCCGGACGCCGGCGGCATCGGCATCCTCACCGAGCGAGACATCCTCAACTCACTCGGCCGGGGCCAGAACCCGGACACCGAGCGCGCCCACGCCCACACCACCACCGACGTCGTCTTCGCCACCCCGGCCTGGACCCTGGAGGACGCGGCGAGCGCGATGGCCCACGGCGGCTTCCGCCACCTCATCGTCCTCGACCGCGGCGAGCCCGCCGGCATCGTCTCGGTCCGCGACATCATCCGCTGCTGGGCACCCGCCCGTCAGCAGGTTCCGGCCTGAAACCGGGCCACGGCGCGGTTGACCGAGTCGGTTGGACTGAGTCCAAATCCAGCAGCTCTCCAAAGTCACACCCATTCGGGAACTGGTCACCCAGCTGTTAAGCTGACCGCCATGAGTGACCTACTGGAGCGGCTGCGCGGACGCGGATGGCGGATGACCGCACAGCGCCGCGTCGTGGCCGAAGTACTCGACGGCGACCACGTCCACCTGACGGCCGACGAGGTCCACTCCCGCGCCGTGGCCAAGCTCCCCGAGATCTCCCGGGCGACGGTCTACAACACGCTGGGCGAGCTGGTCTCCCTCGGCGAGGTCCTCGAAGTCTCCACGGACAAGCGAGCCAAGCGCTACGACCCGAACGCGCACAGCCCGCACCACCACCTGGTCTGCGCCAACTGCGGCCAGATCCGTGACGTCCACCCGGGCGGCAGCCCCCTCGCCGACCTCCCCGACTCGGAGCGCTTCGGCTTCACGGTCTCGGACGTCGAGGTGACGTACCGCGGCCTGTGCCCGAACTGCGCGAGCGCGTAAGCCGATTGCGGCACGGTGGACCCGTCCCTGTACGAAGAGCCGGTGCACCACCAGCCGTAGAAACACCGAAGGCAGCCGCAGAAACACCGAGGGCCGGAACCCTTTCGGATTCCGGCCCTCGGTCTTCAGTAGCGGGGACAGGATTTGAACCTGCGACCTCTGGGTTATGAGCCCAGCGAGCTACCGAGCTGCTCCACCCCGCGTCGGTAAATGCAACGTTACGTCAGACCGGCGGACAGAAGCAAATCGCTTATCGACCCAGGTCAGCCATCGCCAGGGGGTCTGGGGGCGGCAGCCCCCAGGAGGGGACGGGCAAGGGCGGCAGGGGCGAACCCCTACGCGGTCAGCTCCTGCCGCAACGCGTCCCGAAGCCGCGCGGCCCGCTCGGACACCTCGCCCGGCCCCAACCTCACCGCCCGATCCGCCCACCGCTGCCCCTCAGCCAGCTCCCCCCGCCGCGCGTACACCAGAGCCAACCGCAACGCCGCCCGCCCATGCCCCGCGTCGGCCGCCCGAGCCCACCACACCGCGGCCTCCGGCTCACTCCCCTCCCGAGCCAGCAACAGCCCGAGATTGAAAGCCCCGTTACGCGACCCGGCCTCCGCGGCCGACCGGTACCAGCGGGCCGCCTCCACGACATCGCCCCGCGCAGCGGCCAGCATCCCCACCCGGACCTGCGCCCGCCGATGCCCCTGAGACGCCGCCCGCTCGTACCACTCCTCGCACTCGGTCTTCTCATGCACCTGCTCACCCAGCTCGTGCGCGGGCGCAGGCGGCCGCCGGGCATCGAGCACCGAGGCCAGCCGGTACGCCGCCTCTGCGCTCCCCCCACCGGCCGCACACCGCAGATGCCGCTCGGCCTCCAGCTCGTCGCCGTCCCGGAGCCGAGCGATCCCGACCTGCAACGCCGCCTCCGTGTGCCCGGCGGCAGCGGCCCGCTCGTACCAGGGCAGCGCCACGTCCTCCTCGCCCCGCCCGGCGAAGAGAATCCCGAGGTTGAACGCGGCGTCCACGCTCCCGGCCTCCGCGGCCTTGGAGAACCACGGCTCGGCCCCGGTGGCGTCGCCGCCCTGGAGCAGCAGTACGGCCAGTGCGTTGGCGGCCTCCCGGTGCCCGGCGTAGGCAGCCCGGCGGTACCACTGCTCGGCCTGCGCGGTACGCGTCTGCTCGGCGCAGAGCAGCCCGAGGTTGTACGCGCCGTTCACGTCCCCGGCGTCCATCGCGGCCCGGTACCACCGCTCGGCGGTCTGCGTCTCGCCGCGCTCGGCGTGCAGCGCGCCCAGCGCGTTCGCCGCGTTGCCGTCGCCGTCCTGTGCGGCCCGCAGCCACCACACGGCGGCGCTCTCGGTGTCGCCGGCGTCGCGCAGCAGGAACCCGAGCGCGCAGGCGGCCCGCGCCTCCCCGTCCTTGGCGGACGTCAGATACCAGCGCCCGGCCTCCTTCAGCTCGCCCCGCCGCTCCAGGATCGCCCCGAGTTGCAGCGCGGCGCGCCGGTGTCCGCGCGCGGCGGCCTGCCGGTACCACTGCTCGGCCTCGCCGCCCGCGGGGGGCGCGTCGACACCGTTGTCGGCCCCGTGCTCGTCCTCGTGCTGCGTCTGCCGGTCGAGCGCGCGGGCCAGCCGGTACGCGGCCTCGCGGTGCCCGCGCTCGGCGGCGGACCGCATCCACTGCCCGGCCGCGGTGTCCCCGCGGTGCTCCAGCAGATCGGCGAGCGCGTACGCGCCCAGCGCGTGGCCCTGTTCGGCGGACTGGCGCAGCCAGTACTCGGCGGCGGGCTCGTCACCGCGCTCGCGGTGGTAGCGCCCGAGCGCGTGCGCGGCGGCGGCGGAACCGGCCACGGCGGCGATCCGCCACCAGCCGGCGGCCTCGTCGGTGTAGCCGCGCTGATGTAGGAGGACGCCCAGGTTGTTGGCCGCGGCCCGGTCGCCCTCGGCGGTGGCGGCACGCAACAGGGGCTCGGCTCCGTCGAGATCACCGCGGCGCAGCAGCATCGCTCCGAGGACACTCATCGCCTCGACGTCGCCGGCCTGCGCGGCGAGCCGTGTCCGTGCCTCGTCGACAGCCTCCCCGTCACCGGTTTCGTCCCGGTCGGAAGGCTGCACAAAACGCCCTGTATCCAACAGAGTTGCCTTGTCCCCCATAAAGTCCATCGTCGCACCACCTGCAACCTGGGTACACCTGGTATACCGCAGCCCGTGAGGTCTCTACAGCGTTTTGTCGACATGCCCACAGAGAGACAAGCCAAACACGGTTTCACCAAGTCCCCCCGGTGGCACGGCCGTCACCCTCGTCGGCACATGCGTTCGCACAGCGCGAAGGCCCGGATCCTTAAAGGATCCGGGCCTTCGCGTGCAGTAGCGGGGACAGGATTTGAACCTGCGACCTCTGGGTTATGAGCCCAGCGAGCTACCGAGCTGCTCCACCCCGCGCCGTTGTGTTGCAACCGTACCACGGCGCGGAGTGGGCCTCTGACCTAGTGATCAACTGCCGTCTGAGCTGCGCTAACCGCTCGCGCTGCTCGGACTTCCGCCGGCACTGGGACTGGCACTGGGACTGGCACTCGGACTGGCACTCGGACTGCTCTTGTCACTGTTCTTGCCACCGCCGCTCTTGCTCTTGTCCGCCGCGGCCTGCGCGTCCTCGGCCCGCTTCAGCGCGGACTGGAGATCCTTCTGCGCCTGGCCGTACGCCTCCCAGTCGCCCTTCTTCAACGCCTGTTGCCCGGCGTCGAAGGCCTTCTGGGCGTCGCTCAACGCCGCCTGGACCGTGGGGTCGCTGGATGTCGGCGGACTGGTGCTCGTGTCCGGTGGCGGGGTCGTACTCGTCTCCGCGCCGAAGACCTTGTTCAGCCCCTCGTCGAGGGTGTCCTCGAACGCGGTCTTGTTCCCGTAGGCCACCAGCACCTTGCGCAGGAGCGGGTACTTGAGTCCACCACCGCGTACGTAGACGGGCTCCACGTAGAGCAGTCCCCCGTCGAGCGGCACCGTCAGCAGGTTGCCGTACTCGATGTCGGAGTCGCCGCCCTTGAGCAGCTTGATGGATTCGGCGATGTCCTGTTGGGAGTTGAAGGCGCTCTGCACCTGTTTGGGTCCGCCGACGGTCGTACTGGTCGGCAGCTTCAGGATTCTGATCTTGCCGTAGTCCGGGGTGCCGGCCTCGGAGTCGACGGCCATGAAGGCGCTGAGGTTGTCTCTGCCGTTCGGTGTGAACGTCGTCGTCAACGAGAAGGCCTGCGCGGACTGGTCCGGCATCTTCATGCTCAGGTAGTACGGCGGGACCGCGCTGCCCGACTTGTTGGTCGGGTCGTCCGGCACCTGCCACACCTCGCTGCCGCTGAGGAACGTCTGCGCGTCCGTCACGTGGTAGCGGGTGAGCAGCTCGCGCTGCACCTTGAACAGGTCCTGCGGGTACCGGAGATGGGCCATCAGCGCGGACGAGATGTCGGCCTTGGGCTTGACCGTGCCCGGGAACGCCTTCATCCACGTCTTCAGGACCGGGTCCTTGGTGTCCCACTGGTACAGCTTGACCTGACCGGTGTACGCGTCGACGGTCGCCTTCACCGAGTTGCGGATGTAGTTGACCTGGTTCTGCTGGGCCACCACCGCGCGGTTGTTGTTCGACGCCGTCAGCGAGTCGGCCGTGGTGTCCCCGAGGGTCGTGCGCGAGGCGTACGGATAGCCGTTGCTCGTCGTGTACGCGTCGACGATCCACTGGATACGGCCGTCGACGACCGCCGGATAGGCGTCACCGTCGATGGTCAGCCAGGGCGCCACCGCCTCGACGCGCTCCTTGGGCGTGCGGTTGTACAGGATCCGCGAACCCTCGCCGATCGCACCCGAGTAGAGGATCTGCGGTTCGTTGAACGCCACCGCGTACGCGGCCCGGTTGATCGGGTTGGAGAGGTTGACCCCGCTCTTGCCCGTGTAACTGGTGGTCTTCTCACCGCTGTCGTCGGAGTAGTCGATCTCCTTCTGGGGACCGCCGACGATCGAGTACGTGGTGGTCTTCTCGCCGTAGTAGATCTGCTGCTCGTACGTCCCGAGGTCACCCCTGGACGGCAGATCGGACTCGGTGAAGACCGGGCGGCCCTCGGAGTCGACCTCAGTGCCCTTGGCGGCGACCACTCCGTAGCCGTGCGTGTAGCGGAAGTGGTCGTTGATCCAGTTGTTCTTCGGGATGCCGTTGAGGTTCAGCTCACGCAGACCGATGACCGTGTCCTGGTCCTTGCCGTCCTCGCTGTAGCGGTCGACGTCCAGGTTGGTCGGGAACGCGTAGTAGTTCCTGATCTGCTGGAGCTGCTGGAACGTGGGCGACACGACGTTCGGGTCCACGATCCGGATACTCGCCGTGGAGTCCACGTCGGAGCGCAGCTTGCCCTTGTCCTTGGTGGTGCTCGTCCCCGAGTACTCCGTGACCTTGGTGTCGTCGATGCCGTAGGCCTCGCGCGTCGCCTTGAGGTTCTTCTGGACGTACGGGGCTTCCTTGGCCTGTTCGTTCGGCTGGACCGTGAACTTCTGGACGATCGCCGGGTACAGGCCGCCGATGAGGATCGCGGAGAGCACCATCAGGCCGAAGCCGATGACGGGCAGCTGCCAGGTGCGCCGCCACAGGGTGGCGAAGAACAGCAGCGCGCAGATGACGGCGATGCAGAACAGGATCGTCTTGGCCGGCAGATACGCGTTCGCGTCGACGTACCTCAGGCCCGTCCAGTCGCCCGTCGCCTTGAAGTCGCTGGACTTCACGGCGAGTCCGTACCGGTCGAGCCAGTAGGCCACCGCCTTGAGGGCGACGAAGATGCCGAGCAGCACCGACAGATGCCCGGTGGCCGCGGCCGTGGCGCGCGCTCCCGGGCTGGTGACGCGCAGGCCGCCGTACAGGTAGTGCGTCAGCGCGGCGGCCAGCAGCGAGAGGATCGCGGCGGCGAAGCCGAAGCCGAGCAGGAAGCGGTACCAGGGCAGGTCGAACGCGTAGAAGGACACGTCGAGATGGAACTGCGGGTCCGTCTGGTGGAAGGGCACGCCATTGACCCACATCAGCCAGACCCGCCACTGGCTGGACGCGGAGGCGCCCGCGATCAGCCCGACGAGAGCCGTGATGGCCAGCAGCAGCCACTTCTTGTAGGGCGCGATGCCCATGCGATAGCGGTCGAGGCTCTGCTGCTCCATCGACATGGCGCTGAGCGGCGGCCGCAGACGGTGCGCCAGCCAGATGTTCACACCCACCGCGGCCGCCATCAGCAGCCCGAAGACGAAGAAGAGCCCGATCTTCGTCGTCAGGGTGGTCGTGAACACGGACGAGTAATGCACCGAGCGGTACCAGAGCCAGTCCGTCCAGAAGCCCGCGAACATCGTGAACGCCATGCCGAGTACGGCAAGGACGCCCAGTGTCATGAGCAAAGTCCGGACGCGCCGGGACGGGCGGCCCACTCTGATCCGCGGCCCTGTCGGGCCTCCGCCGCGGTCCGGCATCTGGAAAGCCAAGGTGCGCACCTCGAAGTTCGCTGTTGGTCGCTGTCGTTGCGTCAGGTCCCCGGTGTCGGGGGCCCTCCGTAGCCCCACGTGATCGCGGGCCCACACCTATGCAACTTACTCACCGTTTACTCGGTTCCCGATTCCGGCCATGAACGAGGCAGGATTGTGACCATGTCCAACACCCCCATGGCGGCGAACCCCCTCACCCGGGCCGTGCTCGAGATCGACGAGTACGCCTCCGGCCTCGGCTGGGACCAGCCCGCCCGCCTCTTCGCCCTCGTCGACACCGCGCAGCTGCGGGCCCAGGAACCCGGCCTCGCGGCCCAACTCGGCCTGCGGGACGAGCCCGAGACCACCGGTCTCACCCCGATCGAGCAGGAGGAGATCCCGGCCGGAAAGCCGCTGGACGAGTTCCTCGGCACGATCGCCTGGCCCGACGCGGTGGCCGGCTGCGCGCTCACCGTCGAGCGCCTGATGCTGCCGCCGTCCGCCGAGGCGTCGGTCCCGGAGGGCCTGAGCGAGCAGAAGCTCACCCAGTGGGTCGCCCAGCACCCGGA
Source organism: Streptomyces sp. NPDC096013 (assembly GCF_044763565.1). Lineage (NCBI taxonomy): Bacteria > Bacillati > Actinomycetota > Actinomycetes > Kitasatosporales > Streptomycetaceae > Streptomyces > Streptomyces sp. NPDC096013. The sequence goes on from NZ_JBIWGK010000009.1 coordinate 122,212, forward strand.
CCGCCAGGAGGTCCGCATGACGGTCGCGGTCCTGCGCGACGGCACCCGCGACTCGGCCCTCCGCCTGCGCGAGAAGGACTCCCCCACGGAGGTCCTCACCGGCGGCGCCCTGGTCCCCGGCCTCGCGGAGGCCCTGTCGGCCACCTTCGAGGACTGACGCCGTCCGCTACGACTGCGATTCTCGGCTACGACTCCGGGGGCGCCCTCTGTGTGAGGGCGCCCCCGGAGTCGTAGCGAGGTCTTCTTGAGAACACGCCTTGTTCAGCTCTTGGTGCTGCACTTCGGGAGGTCGGCGGTCCTGCCGCTGCTGATCAGCTTCAGGGAGCTGATCGCGTCCTTGATGGTGTTGACCTTGACCAGCTTCAGGCCGCCCGGGGTGTCCTTGGCGGCCTCCGCGCAGTTGTCGGCGGGGGTCAGGAAGTACTGGGCGCCCTTGCTGCGCGCGCCGACCGTCTTCATCGAGATGCCGCCGATCGGGCCGACCTTGCCCTCGTCGTCGATCGTGCCGGTGCCCGCGACGAACTTGCCGCCGGTGAGGTCGCCCGGGGTGAGCTTGTCGTAGATGCCGAGCGCGAACATCAGGCCGGCGCTCGGACCGCCGACGTCCGCGAGCTTGATGTCGATGGTGAACGGGAACGTGTGATCGGTCCCAGCCGAGATGCCGACGATGGCGCGCTTGGCGCCGGTGTCGTCGGAGGTCGCGGTGGTGATCCTGATGTCCTTCGTCGCCGTCGCCGTCTTGTTCGCCTTCACCGCGGCGGCCTGCTCCTTGGCGGGCACGATCGTGAACACGACGTTCTCGCCGGGCTTGTGCTTGGTGACCAGCTTCGCGACGTCGTCGGGCTGCTTCACCGTCGTACCGTCGACCGCCTTGATCACGTCACCGGCGTGCAGCTTGCCCTCGGCCGGGGTGCCCTTGACGACCGTGGAGACGATCACCCAGGACTTCACCGGGACGCCCAGCTGGTCCAGGGCGGCGACCTTGGCGCTCTCCTGGGACTGGCTGAACTCCTCGGCGTTCTCCTGGGTCGACTGCTGCTCCGTCTTGCCGTCCGGGTACAGCGTGTCGTGCGGGACGATCTTGTCGTCGTGGGCGAGCCAGCCGTACACGGCCTCGATGAGGTTCATGTTGTAGTCGGCGCTGGTGACGCGGACCGTCGTCATGTTCAGGTGACCGGTCGTCGCGTAGGTCTTGCGACCGTTGATCTGAAGTACCGGCTCGCCGTCGTGGTCCCCGAGCGTGTTCACCGTCGGTCCCGGCGACATCTCCGAATACGGGACGTTGATGAGGACTCCCGCGCACAGGAGCGCGATCAGCATCAGGGTGGAGGCGAGCATCGTCGCGGTGCGGCGTGGCATGGCACGACAGTACGGGACGCTTCTGTCAGCGCACCGTCAGGGCCGTCTTCCGATCAGGTGCCGGAATGGGACTTCTCCATCGCCTCGCGGAAGCGCGTGTACCCGTCAAGCTCCGGACCGTCGCTGCGCGCCTTGCGGGTCCGGTTGGCCCAGCTTCCCCACACGCCGGCACCTATCGCAGCCGCCAGCGGAATCAACAACCAGGCGAGTGCCGCCATGCCGACCTCCCAACCCCGAACGAGTGAACCCAACTGACTGATCACCAGATTAGCCAGCCCCACTGACAACGCTCATGCCCGGGGGACGGTTACGCAAGCGGAGGGCGGTCGACCGAGGCGTGATCGTGTCGACGGAGGTGTGATCGTGCGTCAACAGGCGCCGACCCACTCCTCTGTGCCGTCGGAGAACCTCTGGTGCTTCCAGATCGGCACCTCGTGCTTGAGGTCGTCGATCAGCTTCCTGCACGCCTCGAAGGCCTCGCCCCGGTGCGGACACGACACGCCGACGACGACCGCCAGGTCCCCGATGCCGAGATCCCCCACACGGTGGACGGCGGCGAGCGCCCGTACCGGATACTCGGCGACGACCTTCTCGGCGATCCGCCGCATCTCGTCCTCGGCACTGGGGTGGGCCGAATACCCCAGCTCCTCGACGTCGGCCCCGCCGTCGTGGTTGCGCACGGTCCCCACGAAGAGGGCCATCCCGCCGGCCGCGTCGTCCCCCACGGCCCGGAAGACCTCGTCCACGGAGAGCGGCGTCTCCCGGATCCCGATCAACTTGATGGGGTCCTGCGCGGCCAGCTCACCGGGGTGGTCGATCGTGGGTGCCATGCCTCCATCGTGCCGCACCTCGCGGACAACACGGAATAGCACTTTCACCAGGCACGCGCGTGTGCGGGTTTGGAGTGTCCTACAGGGGTGGGCTTTACGGGTCGGGGGCGAGGTCGGGGTCGGTGTGGGCCTGAGGCCCGGGGCGCGCTCGACGGGAGCGGGGTCCGGGCGTCCCGCAAGCGGTCTTTACGCGGGCAGGTCAGCGTGTCCCGGAACCGCGGGCCGGGGCCCGCTTTACGGCAGCGGAGCCAGGGCGTCCCGGATGTGCTCGCCCGTCAGATCCGCCGCCGGGCCTTCCGTGCCCGTCGTACGACCGCCGCCGCGCCCAGCAGGGCGACCGTCGCGCCCGCGGCGCCCGCCGCCGTCGCGTCCTTGCGGCCGAGGCGGCGTCCGACGACCGTGTGCCGCCCGGAGACCTCCTCCAGCAGCTCCGCGAGCACTTCCTCGTTGGTCCACTGCGGCCGCCAGCCCGCGTCGTGCAGCCGGCTCCCGCTGACCACCCAGGGGTACATCGTGTAGGCGAGGTCGCCGGCCGGGGACGGGGTGAGCCCGATGCGGTGCAGCCGGGCCGCCGCGCCGAGCGCGACCGCGGACGGCAGCTCCATGCGGCGGATCCCGCTGAGCTCCTCGACCTCCTCCTGCTCCAGCCATCCGTCGCAGCCGACGGCCAGTTCCCCCTCGACCTTCTCCAGGACGGCGTACTCCAGGGCGCTGCACAGGTCCTCGACGTGGCAGAACTGCCAGGCGGGCCGCGACCCGGCCACCACCAGCAGCCGGGGCGACTCGAAGTACCTGGTCAGCGCGGTGTCGGTGCCGCCGACGAGGACTCCGGGACGGACGACGGTGACGTTCAGACCGGGGTGCGCCCGGGGTGCGCGGCGGGCGAGGCGCTCGACCTCCAGGAGGTCGCCGACGCCGGTGGCCTCCGCCGTGGCGCGCAGTTCGGCGTCCTCCGAGAGGGGCAGTTCGTTGTCTGGCAGCGCTCCGTAGACCATCGCCGAGGTGCACAGCACGACCCGGTGGACGCCGGCCGCCGCGGCGGCGGTCAGCACGGTCTGCGTCCCCCGGACGTTGTAAGCCGAACGGGCGGCGGGATCAGTCTCCAGATCGAGGTCCAGCGCCAGATGGACGACGACGTCCGCGCCGCGCAGCTTCTCCGCGATGGCCGGATCCCGTACGTCGAGGATGTGCCACTGCGCCGCGGCGCACTCGCCGCGCCGCTCGTCGATGGCGATGACCTGCTTGATCTCCTCGGAGGCGGCGAGCCGCTCGGTCAGCAGCGCCCCGACCCCGGACGCGGCGCCGGTGACCGCGACGACGGGCCCGCGCACGGCGGGACTGGTTGAGTGGTTTCGCGCTGCGCGAACCTGCGGATCTGGGGAACTCACCGGGCGTCTCCAGCGGTTGTCTTCAGTACGGATGCGCGTGACGCGTCCGGACCAGGTGGCATCCATCCTGCCGCAGGCCGGGTCTCGGCGAAGCACCGAGGCCCGATCGGCCCGCGGTGTCTACGCTGGGTGGTGTTGAAGGGCAGTCGCGCCGTCGGAGAGAACCGGCGGCCTTAACAGCCGAGGAATCCCGTGAGTGACACCCCATTCGGATTCGGCCTTCCGCCGGAGGAGCCGGACGACGGCGACGAGGGCAAGAAGAAGGACCAGGAGAGCGGTGGTGGTCAGGGACCGGCCAACCCGTTCGGTTTCGGCGGCCTGCCGGGTGCCGGTGGCCTGGGCGGCCCCGGCGCGGACAATCCGCTCGCAGCCATGTTCGGCTCGCTGAACCCCAATGACCTGGGCGCCGCGTTCCAGCAGCTGGGCCAGATGCTCTCGTACGAGGGCGGCCCGGTGAACTGGGACATGGCCAAGCAGATCGCCCGCCAGACGGTCTCCCAGGGCACGCAGGACGGCGTCAAGGACGCGAGCATCGGTCCCGCCGACCGCAGCGCGGTCGAGGAGGCGGTGCGCCTGGCCGACCTGTGGCTGGACGACGCGACCTCGCTTCCGTCCGGTGCCGGGAGCGCCGTGGCGTGGTCCCGCGCGGAGTGGGTCGAGGCGACCCTGCCTGCCTGGAAGGAACTCGTGGACCCGGTCGCCGAGCGTGTCGGCGCGGCCATGGGTGACGTCCTGCCGGAGGAGATGCAGGCCATGGCGGGCCCGCTGATCGGCATGATGCGCTCGATGGGCGGCGCCATGTTCGGCACGCAGATCGGGCAGGCCGTCGGCGTGCTCGCGGGCGAGGTCGTCGGCTCGACCGACATCGGCCTGCCGCTCGGCCCGGTCGGCAAGGCCGCGCTGCTGCCGCTGAACATCACGGCGTTCGGCAAGGACCTGGGCGTCCCCCAGGAGGAGGTGCGGCTCTACCTCGCCCTGCGCGAGGCGGCCCACCAGCGCCTGTTCGCGCACGTGCCGTGGCTGCGCTCGCACCTGTACGGCGCGGTCGACGGGTACGCGCGCGGGATCAAGGTCGACACCGCGAAGCTGGAGGACGTGGTCGGCCAGTTCGACCCGGCCAATCCGGAGCAGCTGCAGGACGCCCTCCAGCAGGGCATGTTCCAGCCGGAGGACACTCCGGAGCAGAAGGCCGCCCTGGCCCGTCTGGAGACGGCTCTGGCGCTCGTCGAGGGCTGGGTCGACGCGGTGGTCCACGCGGCCGCGAAGCCGCGTCTGACGTCCGCCGACGCGCTCCGCGAGACCCTGCGGCGCCGTCGCGCGACGGGCGGTCCCGCCGAGCAGACGTTCGCCACGCTGATCGGCCTGGAGCTGCGCCCCCGCCGGCTGCGCGACGCCTCCCGCCTGTGGGCCTCGCTCACGGACGCGCGCGGTGTCGACGGCCGGGACGGCCTGTGGGCCCACCCGGACATGCTGCCGACGGCCTCCGACCTGGACGACCCGGACGGCTTCGTGCACCGCGAGCAGCTGGACTTCTCCGAGCTGGACAAGATGCTCGGCGAGGCCGCGAGCGGCACCGCGGAGAAGCCGAACCTGACGAAGGACGCGGACTCCAAGGACGACGACACCGAGTGAGCCTGTATGACGACGCGGTCCTCGTGCTCAAGAGCTACGAGGACCAGGAAGAGCTGCGCCAGGCCTACCTGGACCACCTGGCCGCCCACCCGGACGGCATGTGGAAGTCGTGTCACTCCGGGCATGTCACGGCGAGCGCCCTGGTGATCGATCCGGAGCACGGCAGGGTCCTGCTGACCCTGCACAAGAAGCTGCGGATGTGGCTCCAGATGGGCGGTCACTGCGAGCCGGAGGACACCTCCCTGGAGGCGGCGGCGCTGCGCGAGGCCACGGAGGAGTCCGGCATCACCGGGCTGACTCTCCTGCCGGGCGGCCCAGTCCGCCTGGACCGCCACGCGATCCCCGCACCGTGCCACGTCCACTACGACGTCCAGTACGCGGTGCTGGCACCGTCCGGCGCCGTCCAGGAGATCAGCGACGAGTCCCTCGACCTGCGCTGGTTCCCCTATGACGAGGTGGCGTCGGTGGCGGACGAGTCGGTCGTACGGCTGCTGGAGGCGACGCGCGCCAGGCTCTGAGCGGGGTGTGGCAAGCGCTGAACGTGTAAGGGGCGCCCGCTTCGGCGGGCGCCCCTTACGTTTGTTTTCCGGACGCTCAGCTCCAGGCGTTGCCCTGGTTCTGCGCGTGGGCGCCGTGCTGGCCCATGCCGAACTGGGCGGCGACGCCCTGGCCGATCGCGGCGTTCTGCGGCGGCAGCAGCTCGCTGGGCTGGACGAGCGCGTAACCGCTGCCCATGAAGCTCAGCTCCCAGCCCTCACCGGTGTTGCCCCGGCGCCGCCACACCCCGGAGGAGTGCGTCTGGGCCTGCATCTGGACCCGCAGTCCTGTGGACCAGGCGACGATCGCGTCGGCGTCGCAGTTGACGTACTTGTCGGGCGTGACCTGCATCATCAGGGGCGCGCCCGAGGTCATCAGGGCGACCTTGCCGTGGCCGGTGATGTTGAGCTGGTACTTCCCTGAGCCGGAGATGCCGTACTGGCTGTCCACGGCGATGACCTCATGGTGCAGCGAGGAGTCCATGGCGAGGACGTAGCTGCTGTCGACGGTCAGGCCGTCCTGTTCCACGTCCACCACGTGGATGTGCTGCGCGAGGTTGGCGAGGAAGACCGTGCCCTGCCCGTGGCAGCGCATGAGGCTGAGGCCCTCGCCGGTGGCGGCGCGGGCGTAGGCCTGCTGGGTGTTCTGGTACTCGGCGTCGAACTCGACGAGCCCCTGGTAGGCGACCATCGTGCCCTTGCGGGCGAGGATGTCGTCGTGGCCCTCCAGGACGACGCGGAGCATCTGCTTGTTCTGGAGGCTGTAGCGGTCCTGGGACTGCGAGTCGTTGAACGCGAAAAGCGGGCTCTGCATGGTGTCGTGTTCCCCCTCAGCCCCGGAACCGGAGGCGGTCGGTGCTGTCCTCGCTGGGCTGGACGACGACGATGCCCGTCCCGGAGAAGGCCATCTGGTAGGCCTCGCCGCTGCCGCGGCCGATCAGCGACTGCGCCTTGAAGCTGCGCTTGCCCTTCACCTTGAGGTTCGGGGACCAGGCGACGAGCGCGTCCGGGTCGACGTACGTCTCGTCCTCGCCACCGCCGCAGTCGACGACGATCGGCTTGCCGCGGGAGGTCAGCGCGACCCACCCCTGGCCGCTGATCTTCGTGTTCCACAGTCCCTGGCCCGCGAACTTCGCGAGCCCCTTGACCCGCTCCACGCCCCAGGTGAGGTGGGCGTCGAAGGCGAGCAGGTTGGTGGCGTTGACGGAGATCCCGTCGCCGTTGAGGTTGATCACGACGACGTCGGCGCCGTAGTCGGCGAGGTAGAGGAGTCCGTCCCCGGAGCACTTCATCAGGGGGGCGCCCTCCCCGGTCATCCAGTCGCGCGCGATCTGGCGCACGGCCGGCGGGTTGGGCTCGTACTGGATGAAGCCCTCGTAGGCGATCATCGAGCCCACGCGCGCGAAGAGGTCGCTTCCGGTCTGCATGGCGACCTTCAGCATGTTGTTGCCGTGGTTCTCCATGCGGGCGGAGACGGGTGCGGGGGCGTAGCCCGCAAGCGGCTGGTTCATGACGGGCTCCCTCAGACCTCGTACGGCTGGACGACGATGAAGTTGCCGGGGGCGGCCCGGAACTGAAGGTTGACGCTCTCCCCGGTGTCGCCCGGATAGGCGTTGCGGCGCATCCGGACCTGGCTGGAGACGATCACCTGGGCGGCAGCGGACCAGGCGACGACCGCGTTGCAGTCGGCGAACGTGGTCGGCGTGACGGGCAGCACCACGGGCGAGCCGTGCGTCTTGACGACGATGGTGCCCGTCCCCTGGAACTGCATGGTGAACAGCGCACCCCCGGGGATGCCGTGTCCCTCGATGCGTCTGACCTCGTACTGGAGGCTCTCGTCGAAGGCGAGGACGTTCTCCGCGGAGACGCAGATCGCGTCCCCCTGGAGCTCGACGGGGTGCAGGTGGGTGGAGTTCTCGGCGAGGAACACCTGGCCCTGGCCGGTGCAGCGCATCAGCTGCATCTCCTGGCCGGTCGCGTTGCCGACGAGCCGTCCGGCGAACCCGGCGCCCTTGTAGCCGAAGTCGACCTTGCCCTGGTAGAGCACCATGCTGCCCTGGCGTGCCAGCACGGGCTGGCCGCCGATGCCGAGGTCGACGCGGATCAGCTTCTTGTTCTGCTGCGTCCAGCGCTGCCCAGTGGGCGTCTCCTTGAACTTCTCCAGCGCGGCCGACACACCGGCGCCCTGGGGAGAGCCCTGGGGAACTCCGTAGCCGGCGGCCTGGCCGGGGACCTGCCCGAAGGGAGGCTGTTGCTGCCCGTAGCCGGGGGGCGCGGGCGGCTGGCCGTAGCCGGGCGGAGGCGGCGGTGCCTGTCCGTAGCCGGGAGGCAGGGGCGCGGTCTGGCCCGGGGCCTGCTGGCCGAACGGCTGCGGAGGCTGGCCGTAGGGCGCGGGAGCGGGAGCCGGGGGCGGGACGGGGGCGCCGCCGGGCGGGGTCATCGGCGCGATGATCGTCGGTGCGCCGTGCACGGAGGGTGCGGGCGCCGGGGCCGGCGGTGGCATGAAGCCCTGCGCCGCGGGCCGCGGTGCGGGTGCGGGTGCCGGGGCGGACGGGGCGCCGAACGCGGGTGGCGCCGAGCCCTGCGGCGGCGGGGCGAAGCCCGGGGCGGCGCCGGACTGCGGCTGCTGCGCGGCGGGCGCCTCCTCCTCCATGACCTCGCCGCCGAAGTTCTTCAGCAGCGCTTCGAGGCCGCCGTCGAAGCCCTGACCGACGGCCGCGAACCGCCAGACGTCCTTCAGGTAGAAGTCGCCCAGCATCACGGCGCGCTCGGTGGTGAACTCCGAACCGTTGAACGAGTAGCGGGCCACCTCCTCGCCGCCCGCGACGATCCGGATGTACCCGGGGGCGATCTGCGACATCTGCCCGGCGCCGTCGAGCGTCGCCGTGAAGGCCAGCTTGTGGATCTGCGGCGGGATCTTGTCGAGCGTGACGCGGAAGGACTCCGAGTCGCCCGCCTGGGCACCCAGGAGCTGGATGGACTCCTCGGGGGACTTCGGCTGGTTGAAGAACACGAAGTACCGGTCGTCCGAGAGCCGTTCCTCGGCGTCGAGGCCGAAGCAGCTGATGTCGAACGTCAGTCCGGGGCCGGTGATCTGCACACCTACGTACAGATCGGTGCCCGCGGTGAGGTCACTGATCTTGGCCTTGTGGCCGCGTTGGAATTCCCTGGCCATGCGTAACGACCGTCCCCCATCCCGAATGCGAGTGCGTCGCGTCAGGCTAACGGCAATCCCGGACACCCGAGGATGTCGGTACAGACCCGGTACACAATCCCCCACAAGGGGATGTCATTCGTCCCGGGCACCCGGCGAATGGGGCAGCCGCTCGGCCGCGACCACGCCCTCCAGATAGCCCTTGGCCCGCTCGGTGCGCGGATACGCCTCAAGGAGCCGCCAGAACCGCGGCCCGTGGCCGGGCACCAGGAGATGCGCCAGCTCGTGCAGCAGTACGTAGTCGACGACGTATTCGGGCATGCCCTGCAACCGGTGCGAGAGGCGGATGCTGCCCTCGGAGGGCGTGCACGAACCCCAGCGCGTGTTCTGGTTGGTGACCCAGCGCACCGAGGTGGGCCGGGCGCGGCCGTCGAAGTACTGGGCGGACAGCCGCTCGGCGCGCTCGGCCAGCTCCGCGTCACCGAGCACGCGTTTGCTTTCCTGGGCGGCCAGCTTGTCGAGCATGACGGTGACCCAGCGCTTCTCCTCCGCCTCGGACATGCGGGCGGGGATGAGCACGACGGTGCGATCGCCCTCGCGGTACGCGGAGACGGTTCTGCGCCTGCGCGCGCTCCTGCGGACCTCGATCGCGCTCGCCCCCGGGCCGCCTGGCGGCAGGCTCGTCGTACTGCGCTGTGGTTTTCCGGCGCTGTGCAGTGGGTCGGCGGGCACGGCACGACGTTACCCTCTGCACACGCGGGAAGTCCCGCCCCCGGGACGGTTCGGTGTCGATACCCCACCAAGCGTTTGATTCGTACGACGAATCCCCACAGCCTGTGGACAACTTTCGGCGCCCGTCGGCAGGACCGGGCACGCTGGCATGACCGGCGGAGCACCGACCCGTTCCACCGGCACACGGGACGTACTTCCTAGGGCTACGGGGGCCTGTCATGCATCCGATGGTGAAGCCCGCGCTGCGGCGCGGCTGGCGCGATCTCAACACCGTGCAGTTCGGGATGACACCGGCGCACGCGATGACACTGGGCCCGATGGACACGGCCACGGGCAGCTTCCTGGACCTGCTCAACGGCACCCGCGGACTGCCCCTTCTGCGCGAGGAGGGGCACCGGATGGATCTGCCCGAGGGCCATGTCGACCGGCTGGTGGAGGGGCTGACACAGGCGGGCCTGCTCGACGACGCGACCGGCGGCGGCCCCGCGGCCGACGCCCTCCGCGCGAAGAAGGACGTCCTCGACCGGCTGCGCCCCGACCTCGCGTCGCTCTCCCTGACCACCGGCGAGCCGGGCGCGGCGCTGGGCCGTCTGGCGGCGCGCCGCGCGCTGCGGGTGCAGGTGCGGGGCGCGGGCCGGGTGGGCGCGGTGGTCGCCGCGTTGCTGTCGGGCGCGGGGGTCGGCGAGATCGCTGTACGTGACGGCGGTGTCACCGAGCCCTGGGACGTCGCTCCGGGCGGGCTGCCCGCCGAGGCGGTAGGCGAGCGCAGGGACGAGGCGGCGCGCCGCGCGGTGCGCCGGGCGGCACCGGACCGCCCGCCGCGCCAGACCTCGCGGGCCGCGTCGGAGGAGGGCGACCCCGGTTTCTCCCTGGTGATCCTCGCCCCGCGTGACGATGTCGCCGTGTATGCGCCGGACCCGGCCGCCGCCACCGACCTGATCGCCTCGGGTACTCCTCATCTGTACGCGGGTGTCGTGGAAGGCACCGGCGTCGTGGGCCCGCTGGTCCTGCCCGGCGAGACGTCCTGCGCGGGCTGCCTGCACCACGCGCGCACCGACCGCGATCCGACCTGGCCCCGGCTGGTCGCACAGTGGCGCTCCGGCAGGCAGCCCCAGGTCCGGCCCTGCGATCTGACGCTGGCCACGACCGTCGCCGGGCTCGCGGCCGCACACGCGCTCGCCTTCCTGGACGGCCAGTCGCCGTCGAGCACGGGCGCGCGCTGGGAACTCTCCCTACCCGCTCTGCACTGGCACGCGCGACCGGTCTGGGCGCATTCCGGATGCCCCTGCGGAGCCTCGGAGAAGAGCGCGGAGAAAGGTAAGGAAGGACACACCTCTACGGACGGGGATCGACACGCGACAATGGGAGGGGACCGGCCGTCGAGGGATGTGCGCCGTAGGGCAGACTCGGCCCGGCCGGCCGGGACTTGGAGGGCGCATGTCTGATCTTCCCCGCAAGGCGGTCACCCGCACCGCCAAGCTCGCCGCGCTCCCGCTCGGCTTCGCCGGGAGAGCGACGTGGGGGCTCGGCAAACGGATCGTGGGCGAGTCCGCGGACATCGTCGGTCGCGAGCTTCAGCAGCGCACGGCGGAGCAGCTGTTCAAGGTGCTCGGCGAGCTCAAGGGCGGTGCGATGAAGTTCGGGCAGGCGCTGTCCGTCTTCGAGTCGGCGCTGCCCGAGGAGGTCGCCGGCCCCTATCGCGCCGCGCTGACCAAGCTCCAGGAGGCCGCGCCACCGATGCCGACACGCACCGTGCACGGTGTGCTGGAGGAGCGGCTCGGCGCGGACTGGCGCGAGTTGTTCCAGGAGTTCGAGGAGAAACCCTCGGCCGCCGCGTCGATCGGCCAGGTGCACCGGGCGGTGTGGCACGACGGCCGCGAGGTCGCGGTCAAGGTGCAGTACCCGGGCGCCGGCGAGGCTCTTCTGTCCGACCTGACCCAACTGAGCCGTTTCGCCCGCCTGTTGGGCCCGCTCATCCCGGGGATGGACATCAAACCCCTCATCGCCGAGCTCCGCGACCGGGTCTCCGAGGAGCTGGACTACGCCTTGGAGGCGCAGGCTCAGCAGGTGCACGCGCAGGAGTTCGAGGGGGACCCGGATGTCGTGGTGCCCGCCGTGGTCCACCAGTGCGACCAGGTCCTGGTCACAGAGTGGATCGAGGGAATCCCGCTGTCGGAGGTGATCGCCGACGGCACCCAGGAGCAGCGCGACCGGGCGGGCCAGCTCCTGGCCCGTTTCCTCTTCTCCGGGCCGGCCCGCACCGGCCTCCTCCACGCGGACCCGCACCCGGGCAACTTCCGGCTGCTGCCCGCCGACCCGGACGGCAAGGGCGACTGGCGGCTGGGCGTCCTGGACTTCGGCACGGTCGACCGCCTCCCGGGCGGCCTGCCTACGACCATCGGCGACTCCCTGCGCATGACGCTCGACGGCGACGCCGAGGCGGTCTACGAACTGCTGCGCACGGAGGGCTTCGTCAGGGAGTCGATAGAGCTGGACCCCGACGCCGTCCTCGACTACCTCGTGCCGATCATCGAGCCGGCCCAGGTCGACGAGTTCACCTTCACCCGCAGCTGGATGCGCAGCCAGGCCGCACGCATCGCCGATCCCCGCTCCCCCGCCCACCAGTTGGGCAAGCAGCTGAACCTGCCGCCGGCGTACCTCCTGATACACCGGGTGACATTGAGCACAATCGGCGTGCTGTGCCAGCTGGGTGCGACGGTGCGGCTGCGCGAGGAGCTGGAGGAGTGGCTGCCGGGATTCGTACCGGAGGACGAGTACGAGGAGTTCCTGGACGAGGAGAACCCCGCGGCGGAAGCGTGAGCGGGGGCCGGTGGTGGGCGGCCGGACAGGGCGCGGCCCAGTGGCGCCCGGCCGGGTGGCATGCGGCCTGATCGCATGCAGCCTGGCCGCATGCGGCCGGGTGGTGGGCCGTCAGGTGGCGCGCGGCGCTACCACCAGGCCGGGTCGAGCCGTCCTTCGATCGCCCTGAGGTTCTCCCTGGCGCAGGCGTCGCAGAGGTAGTGCCGGGTTCCGTGCTCCATGGAGCAGGTCCAGGTGGGCTGCGGCTCCTCGGACCGGGTGCCGCAGCGGGCGCACACGAGGGGCTGGGGCTCCGCTGTGGAGTCGCTGGGGTCACTGTCTCCGGGACGACTGGTCACCCGGCGACGATATCGCCGTGACCGGGAATCGGCGGGCTGAACGCACCGCGGGGCCGGTCCGTTCGGACGGACCGGCCCCGCGGGGAGCTTTCGCCTCCCGGGGTCGGGGGGCCACCGCTTCAGGTGTGAGCGATTACTGCATGACGGCCATGGCGAGCGCACGGCGGGCGCGCATCGAGGCACGCTCGGCCCTGCGCTGCATCCGGCGAGCGGTCGCCAGGCGCACGGCCCGGCGTTCCCGCTCGGCGTCCCGCAGGCGCTCGTGCATATGCGCACGAGCCAGGGCTTCTGGAATGAGTTGCATCTCTCGGGTCCTGTTCTGGCGCGACTCGGTCGCACCCGGGGTGGTGAAGTCTGGGATCGCGGAGCCCGCGGGCTCGCTGGGAGTGGACGGCTTCATCGGGGCCTGCTTCTTGGGGTCGTGCGTGAGGGGGCGGTCGATCGTTCCGAAGATGTTCATGCCGTGACCGGGTTCTTGCGCGGACGGCCACGCGGCCGCTTGCGGGCCACGACGACACCCTGGACGAACAGCTCGCCACCCCAGACGCCCCAGGGCTCACGCCGCTCCTTGGCGCCGGCGAGGCAGGCCTCGATCAGCGGGCAGGTGCGGCAGAGGGACTTGGCGTACTCGACATCGGCCGGCGACTCGGCGAAGAAGACCTCCGGGTCGTAGGAACGGCAGGGGACGGGTACGCCGAGGTTCTCGATGGCGTCGTCGAGCGCGGTGAGCGCAGTGAGCGGAGTCAAGGTGGAGTCCTCCGTGAGGCCGGGCGGGGTGATCGTTTCGGAAGGCGGTACGGACGGGGCGTGCGCTTCGAGTTGCACGGTTGTTCTTCCTCGTCTGGTCGGTCCGGCCCTGTTGGGCTAGGTGTCGGCTTGGTACCGGGTTCTTTTCTTGTCCCGAGGCCCCTTCGCTCCGTCGTCCCCGTTCGGGGAAAACAAAAGGGCCGCGGATCCCGGATGGGGTTCCGCGGCCCTGAAGGCGCCGGCCTGATCGATCAGGCTGGATCACTCCAGGGTTCTGGCCCACGGAAGGCCCACATCTGGTGGTGCTGCGTCGTCTGCTTCCGGCCTCCGGCACCGGCCGCAAAGGCATAGGCCTGCGCCTGTGCCGCTACTGCTTCCAGTGCCTTGGTCGGTCGCTCATTGCGCTCACGGACGGGAAGGACCGCGAGAGACAGTGCGGACGCCGGACGAACGGCGGAAATGCCGGACAGACCGGTGCCCAGGTTCGAAACGCCGAGCATGCACAGGGAGACGACCGAGGGATCGGTCATTTTCACGGTGCTGCTGGAGCTGGTGTTGATGCTGATCACTGGAATCGCCTCCTCTCGGCGTCTCGGGGGACCGGGGGTGAGCCCGGCCCTTCGGATATGCAAGTACAACACGGGATCAGGGCCTTCGAGAAGGCCCCCTGTTCCCGTGTCTAAGAACCTATGGGGATTGCTGGGGCATGCGCAAACTATTTTTTCGACGAGTTTGAATCAGTCCTCCGCGACACCCTCCGCAGGCTCCTGACCGCCGCAGATGGCCAGGACATCGGCCCCGTAGCGGTTGAGCTTGCGCACGCCGACGCCGGGGATCCTCGCGAGTTCGCCCTCCTCGTCGGGGACCGTCTCGGCGATCGCCATCAGCGTCTTGTCGGTGAAGACGCAGAACGCCGGCTGACCGCTGCGCTGCGCCTGGACCTCCCGCCACTCGCGCAACCGCTCGTAGAGACCCTCGTCCATGTCGGAGGGGCAGTCCTCGCAGCGCATCAGCTTCATCTCACCGGCCTCGGTGAGCGTGCGGCCGCAGACCCGGCAACGGGCCACGGTGCGCTGCGTCCGCCGCGGCACGGCTTTGGGACCGCTGCCCGTGAAGCCGCGCTCGATGCCTCCGGGGGCGACCGTGCCGGGTCTGGCCGCACCGCCGGTGGAGCCGGGGCGCAGGCCGTTCAGGAAACGGCTGGGGCGGCGGCTGGGGCGGCCGCCCGGTGAGCGGGACAGGGCCCAAGAGACATGGAGCCGCTCTCTGGCGCGGGTGACGCCGACGTAGAGGAGGCGGCGCTCCTCCTCGATCTGTTCGTCGGTCTTCGCGTAGGTGATCGGCATCATCCCCTCGGCGACGCCGACCAGGAAGACGACGTCCCACTCCAGGCCCTTGGCGGAGTGCAGGGAGGCGAGGGTGACGCCCTGGACGGTCGGGGCGTGCTGGGCGTTGGCCCGCTCGTCGAGTTCGGCGACCAGGTCGGCCAGGGTGGCTCCGGGTTTGGCGGCGGCGAAGTCCTGGGCGAGGTTGACCAACGCGGCCAGCGACTCCCAACGCTCTCTGACGGCGCCGGAGCCGGCCGGGGGCTCGGTGGTCCAGCCCTCGCCGGAGAGGACGGCACGGACCTGGGAGGGCAGGTCGATGACGTCGTCCAGGAGGGAGTCATTACCCCCGAAGCGGGCCGCTCCGCGCAGGGCGATGCCGGCCTTGCGCACCTCGGGGCGGTCGAAGAACCGCTCCGCACCGCGCAGTTGGTAGGGGACCCCGGCGTCGGCGAGGGCCTGTTCGTAGGTCTCGGACTGGGAGTTCGTCCGGAAGAGGATCGCGATCTCGCTGGCCGGGACGCCCGCGTCCATGAGTTCGCGGATGCGGCGGGCGGCGCCCTCGGCCTCGGCGGGCTCGTCGGTGTACTCGGCGTAGACCGGCTCGGGTCCCGCGGCGCGCTGGGAGATCAGCTCCAGGCGATGGTCGGCGGCACGGCCGCGGGCCTGGGAGAGCAGGCCGTTGGCGAGGTGGACGACCTGGGGTGTGGAGCGGTAGTCGCGGACCAGCTTGACGACGGTGGCGCCGGGGTGGCGGGTGCGGAAGTCGAGCAGGTGGTCCGGGGTGGCTCCGGTGAAGGAGTAGATCGTCTGGCTGGCGTCGCCGACGACGCACAGGCTGTCCCGCTCGCCCAGCCACAGCTCCAGGAGGCGCTGCTGGAGGGGGCTGACGTCCTGGTACTCGTCGACCACGAAGTGCTGGTACTGCGAGCGGACCTGTTCGGCGATGTCGTGCCGGTCCTGGAGGACGGCGACGGTGAGCAGCAGGACGTCCTCGAAGTCGATGACCGCGCGGTCGCGCTTGACGTCTTCGTAGGTGGCGTAGAGCTGGGCGATCTCGGCGGGGGCGCGGGGGACGTCACGGCCCGCCTTGGCCGCCGCCGCCGCGTAGTCCGAGGGCACGGTCTGGGTGACCTTGGACCACTCGATCTCCGCGGTGACGTCCCGCAGTTCGCCGCGGTCGAGGCGGATGCGGCAGGCGGCGGCCGCGTCGGCGACGAGCTGGATCTTGCGGTCGACGAGCCGGGGCATGCTGCCGCCGATCGCTTTCGGCCAGAAGTACTGAAGCTGGCGCAGCGCGGCCGAGTGGAACGTGCGCGCCTGGACTCCGGTGGCGCCGAGCTGGCGGAGCCGGCCGCGCATCTCGCCGGCGGCGCGGTTGGTGAAGGTGACGGCCAGCACGCTGGAGGCTTGCAGGACCCCGGCGCGCACTCCGTAGGCGATGCGGTGGGTGATCGCCCGTGTCTTGCCCGTGCCGGCGCCCGCCAGCACACACACCGGACCGCGCAGGGCGGTGGCCACCTCGCGCTGCTCGGGGTCGAGCCCTTCGAGCACCGCGTCGGCCGAGTCCGGTACCTGCGGGAAGAGGGAGGAGTGCGTTGCTGCTGTCACACAGCCATGCTGCCAGGTCGCCGGAGACAGGTGAGTCGGTTGTCCACAGGGAGGCCCCCGCAGTCGTACTAATGCGGCAGGCGTCAGTGCCGCGGCATACCCCCGGCGGGAATGGCGGCCGTGTCCCGTACGTTCCCTCCACTGCGAGGAACCATCCCCGAGCTGTTGAGGAGCGCGAGAGAATGTCGGGCACTGTGACGATGTACAGCACCACGTGGTGCGGTTACTGCCGTCGGCTGAAGGGCCAGATGGACCGCGAGGGAATCGCGTACACCGAGATCAACATCGAGCAGGACCCGGCTTCGGCGGCGTTCGTCGAGAAGGCGAATGGCGGGAACCAGACGGTCCCGACCGTACTTTTCGAGGACGGTTCGACGCTGACGAACCCTTCGCTGGCCCAGGTCAAGCAGAAGATCGGCGTCTGAACGACGGTCGGCGCGCGCGACTCCGAAGAGGGTGGCCCTGAGGTCAGGGGCCACCCTCTTGTCGTTCCTGCGACGCGACCGGCTTGTCCCACACGGCGATGTAGCGCCACAGGAGCCGTCGCCGGAAGCGGGCCCCGGGCAGCAGGCGCCGGACGTTCCCGCGGGCCTCTCCCCAGCTCATGAGCGTGTCCTCCATGGGCATGCCGACGGGTCCGAGCTTCCCACCGTGCCGTCGCGCCAGGAACCGGCTCACGGGCAGCCCGCAGCCGCTGATCGTCCACTCCAGGAACGTCTTGTTGTACGCCAGGCCGACGATCACGAGCCGTCCCCCGGGAGCCAGCAGGCTCACCAGCCGTGCCACGGCGTTCTCGAACTCCGTGTGGTGGACGACGGCGACCGCGCTGACGAAGTCGTACCCGCCGTCGTCGAGTGAGGTGCCGTCGAGGTAGTCGGCCTCTACGAAGGTGACGTTCTCCGGCACGTTCGCGCGGGCGAGCCGGATCATCTCGGGCGAACGGTCCACGCCCGTCACGGACCCGGCCCTGTCCGCCAGCTTGCGGACGAGCAGGCCGTCGCCGCAGCCGACGTCCAGGGCGGTACGGCAGCCCTCTGGCACGGCGCCCACCACCACGGGGTGGTAGTGGACGTTGTGGTTCCAGTAGGGGTCGGTCATCGGCGCCCCGGTCGCCTCAGACGAAGGTCCGCGTGGGCAGCGGCTTGCCGTACCAGAGCTCGATCAGGCGGGCCGCGATCGAGATGCCGTAGGGCGGGAGCACCTCTTCGGACTCGAAGGCGGCGCGGAGTTCCTCGCGGGAGAACCAGCGGGCCTCGTGGATCTCGTCGCCGTCGACGTTGATGTCGGTCGAGGTGGCGCGGGCCATGAAGCCCAGCATCAGGCTGGACGGGAAGGGCCAGGGCTGGCTGGCGACGTACTCGACGTGGCCGACGGTGATGCCTGCCTCCTCGAAGACCTCGCGGCGCACCGACTGCTCGATGGACTCGCCGGGCTCCACGAAGCCGGCGAGCGTCGAGAAGCGGCCCTCGGGCCAGTGGACCTGGCGGCCGAGCAGGATGCGGTCCTCCTCGTCGGTGACGGCCATGATCACGGCGGGATCGGTCCGCGGGTAGTGCTCGGCGCCGCAGGCGGGGCAGCGGCGGATGTGGCCGGCCGCGGCGATCACCGTGCGCTCGCCGCAGCGGGAGCAGAAGCGGTGCAGACGCTGCCAGTTCTCCAGCGCGACCGCGTGCACCATCAGGCCCGCGTCCCGGGGCGACAGCAGCAGGCCGGCCTCGCGCAGGCCCGCGGGCCGCGCCGACTGGTCGATACGGCCGGGGAGCGCGTCCTTCTGGAGGGCGAAGTAGCTGACGGCGTCGTCGTCGGTGCCCAGGAAGTAGCGGTGGGCCTCCGTGAGGGGGGCCTCGAAGGACGGGGTCATGACGAGTTCGGTGCTGCCGTCGGGCGTCTCGTCGATGAGGGCCTGGCCGCCGGAGACCACGAAGCAACGGGTGGTGGGGTGGCTCCACGCCGCGGCGAGCCAGGCCTCGTCGAGCCGGTGGTGGGCGGCTCGGTCGATGCCGCTCGGGGCGGTGAGCGAGATGGGTCGATCTGCTGTGTGGTCGGTCCAGGTGGTCACGGGTGCTTCCAACTCCCCCGGCAATGCGGATTGTTTCGGCGGGCGGTTCAGCGGGACGTACGGCAGGAGGCGACTGGGTCCGGCGGGGACGGGGTGCGCGGGGCGGTTCTTCCAGTGTGCCCCGCGCGCGGGGCCGTTCGGGATCGCGTGGGTCGTCAGGGCGCGTGGCACCAGGTTTCGGCGAGATCCCCCCACAGGTGGGCGGTGGTTTCGACGCCTTTCAGGAGGAGGTCGAGTTCGACCTTCTCGTTCGGGGCGTGCCAGCCGTCGGAGGGGACGGAGATGCCCAGGAAGAGGACGGGTGCTCCGAGGACTTCCTGGAGGTCGGCGGCCGGCCCGGAGCCGCCCTCCCTGGTGAAGAGGACCGGTTTCTCGAAGGCGCGGCCCATGGCACGGGCGACGGATTGCAGGGCGGGGTGATCCAGGGGCGTCAGGCACGGGCGCGTGGCGGGGCTGAAGGTGATCTCCTGGCGGATCCCGTCGGGCACCTGCTGGGCGGCCCAGGCTCGGACGACCCGCTCGATGTGATCGGGGTCCTGTCCCGCGACCAGCCGGAAGGAGAGCTTCACCATGGCCTGGGACGGGATGATCGTCTTGCTGCCGGGGCCTTGGTAGCCCCCGCCGATGCCGTTTACCTCGGCGGTGGGGCGGGCCCAGATGCGCTCCAGGGTGGTGTGTCCGGCCTCTCCGTGGGTGGCGTGCGACTTGGCGGTGCGCAGCCATTCCTTCTCGTCGAAGGGCAGTTCGGCGAAGAGCTCGCGCTCCCGGTCGGTGAGTTCGACGATGCCGTCGTAGAAGCCGGGGACGGCCACGCGTGCGTGCTCGTCGTGCAGGGCGGCCACCAGACGGGCGGCGGCGGTCGCCGGGTTGGGCACGGCGCCGCCGAAGGAGCCGGAGTGGATGTCCTGGTCAGGGCCGTACAGCCGGATCTCGCACTCGGCGAGGCCGCGCATGCCGGTGCACACGGTGGGGGTGTTCTCGGACCACATGCCGGTGTCGGAGACGATCACGGCGTCGGCGGCGAGCCGGTCGGCGTGCTCCTCGACGAGTGCCCGGAAGTGCGGGGAGCCGGACTCCTCCTCGCCCTCGACGAGCAGTTTCAGGTGCACGGCGGGGGCGGTGCGGCCGGTGGCGGCGAGGTGGGCGCGGACGCCGAGTGTGTGGAAGAACACCTGGCCCTTGTCGTCGGCCGCCCCGCGCGCGTAGAGGCGGTTCTCGCGGACGACCGGCTCGAAGGGCTCGCTGTCCCAGCCGTCCTCGCGGGCGGCGGGCTGGACGTCGTGATGGCCGTAGACGAGGACCGTGGGTGCCTCGGGGTCGTCGGAGGGCCACTCGGCGAAGACGGCGGGGGCGCCCGGCGTCGGCCAGACCTCGACGGTCGGGAAGCCGGTCCTCCGGAGTGTGGCGGCGAGCCAGTCCGCGCTGCGCCGGACGTCGGGCGCGTGGTCGGGCTGCGCCGACACGGACGGGATGCGCAGCCACTCGGCGAGGTCGTCGAGGAAGACCGCGCGGTGCTGCTCGATGTACGTGCGGACCGCGCTGACGGCACTGTCAACGGTGTGGCTCATGGTCACGAGCCTATCGGCCCGCACTGACATCCTCGGTGGGCGGTTCCTCACAGTTTGCTTGTGCGCCCGGCTCCTCCAGCAGCAGCCGCTCCAGCGCGGCCCGGTCCGGGAGGTTCTCCGGGCGTACGACCTCGCCGCCGCGCACGTACAGGAACGCGGCCGTGACCGCCTCCAGGGGCACGCCCTGCCGCTCTGCCCAGGCCAGGCGGTAGATCGCGAGCTGGAGCGGGTCGGCGGCGCGGGTGCGGCTGGTCTTCCAGTCGAGGATCTCGTACGTCGCCTCGTCGCCGTCGCCTTCTTTGTAGACGGCGTCGATACGGCCCCGTACGACGCGGCCGGCGATCGCGAGCTGGAAGGGGGTCTCCACGCGGTAGGGCGTGCGCCGGGCGTACTCGGTGCGTTCGAAGGCGTCCTTGAGTTCCTCGAGGTCGCGTTCGTCGGCGATCTCGGCCTCGCTGCCGGGGAGTTCGTCCGGCTCCAGCATGGGCAGGGTCAGCTCTTCGAAGCGTGATTCCACCCAGGCGTGGAAGCGGGTGCCCCGGCGTGCGGCGGGCTGCGGCGGGCGTGGCAGGGGGCGCGCGAGTTCCTGCGCGAGCGCGTCCGGATCGGCGGCCAGGAGCAGTAGCTGGGTGGCCGTGAGGGAGGCCGGCAGGGGTACGTCGGTGACGCCTCGGCGGGCGCGCAGGAGTTCGCCGGTGAGGGCGTCGAGGTCGCGGTCCCAGGAGGCGATGGCGCGGGCCTCCTCGGGGGTGAGGGGCGTGCCGGGCGGATCGGCGGGGTGCGGGCGTGCGCCCCCCGGCGGACTGGAGCGGTCGGCGGCGTGCGGGGCCGTCGCCTGGTGCGGGACGGTCGTGCGGTCCGTGGTCCAGGTGTCCCAGTCGGCGGGGTCGTCCTCCGGGAGTGCCTCTTCGGCTGCCGTCTCGGGGAGGGACTCCTCGTAGGGCGGATCCCCGAAAGGGGGCTCCTCATAAGGAGGTTCGTCGTCCTCGGGGGGCGGGGGCCAGTCCGGGTCGTCGGGCACCGTGTTCGGGTCGTGGGTGGCCGCGGGGTGGTCCCCGTCGTGGGCGGCGAGGTGCTCCAGGTGGTCCAAGACCATCCGGGCCGCCGAACGGCGGTGGGCCAGCGCGGTGTCGTCCAGGGGCAGCGGCCAGGCCTGGTCGGCGGTGGCCGTGTGCAGGGCGGGGTTCTCCTCGCCCTCCTCGGGTTCGTCCGCCCAGGCCTCGATCTCGCCGTACCCGGCCGCGCAGTGGTCGTACAGGGCCGTCAGGAAGTCGGAGGGGCCGCGGGGCTTCTTCTGGGTGGGGCCCCACCAGTGGCCGGAGCCGAGGAGGAGGGAGCGGGGGCGGGTGAAGGTGACGTAGCCGAGGCGGAGTTCCTCGGTGTGCTGGTGGTCCTTCATGTCCTCGTGGAAGGCCTTTAGGCCGCGGGAGTCCCAGGACGGGACGTCGGGCAGGGTGGCGGTGTCGCCGCGCAGCGCGTGCGGCAGGACCTTGCCCTGGGCGGTCCATTTCTCGCGGCCCTGGCTGCTGGGGAAGGTCCCGGTGACCAGACCGGGGACCGCGACGACGTCCCACTCCAGGCCCTTGGACTTGTGCGCGGTGAGAACCTTGACGGTGTTCTCGCCGCCGGGCAGGGCGTTGTCGAGGCCTTTCTCGTACTGGGCGGCGGTGCGCAGGAAGCCGAGGAAGGCAAGCAGGGTCGCCTCGCCGTCGCCCGCGGCGAAGGAGGCGGCGACATCCAGGAAGTTCGACAGGGTCTCGCGGCGGCGGGCGGCCAGCGCGTGCGGGGAGGCCGCGAGTTCGACCTCCAGGCCGGTGACGGCGAGGACGCGGTGCAGGACGTCCATCAGGGGGTCGGACAGGGAGCGGCGCAGATCGCGCAGTTCGGTGGCCAGGTGGGCGAAGCGCACGCGCGCGTCCGGCGAGAAGGGCAGCCCGTCGTCGTCCCCGGCGCGGTCGGCGCCGTAGAGCGGTGTCTCCAGGAACGTGTCGAGGGCGTCGGCGAGCGATATCACTTCGGAGGGGTCGACCCCCTCGACGGCTTCGGCGAGGCGGCGGTCGGGGTCCTCGTCGTCCCCCACGCGCGTGTGCGCGACCAGGAGGCGGGCGCGGCGGCCCAGGAGGGCGAGGTCGCGCGGGCCGATGCGCCAGCGGGGACCGGTCAGCAGCCGGACCAGGGAGGCGTTGGCACCGGGGTCCTGGAGGACTTCGCAGACGGCGACGAGGTCGGCGACCTCGGGGAGGTGCAGCAGCCCGGAGAGGCCGACGACCTCGACAGGGATGTCACGGGCCACCAGGGCGCCCTGGATCTCGGCGAAGTCGGTGGCCGTGCGGCACAGGACGGCGATCTCGCCGGGCGCCTGCCCGGTCCGTACGAGGTGGGCGATGGAGTCGGCGAGCCAGTCGGTCTCCTCGGCGTGGGTGGGCAGCAGCGCGCAGCGCACCGTGCCGTCGCGCTCGGCGCCGGGGGCCGGGCGGAGGGCCTCCACGCCCGCGTGCATGGCGCGCAGGGGTTCCGCGAGGTTGTTGGCGAGGTCGAGGAGGCGGCCGCCGCTGCGGCGGTTCTCGCTGAGCGACTGGCGGGCGGCGAGGCGGCCGTCGGCGTGCGCGAAGTGCTCCGGGAAGTCGTCGAGGTTGGCGACGGACGCGCCGCGCCAGCCGTAGATCGCCTGGCAGGGGTCGCCGACTGCGGTCACCGGGTGGCCCGTGCCGGCGCCGAACAAGCCTGCCAGGAGGATGCGTTGGGCCACCGAGGTGTCCTGGTACTCGTCGAGGAGCACCACCCGGAACTCGTCGCGCAGGATGTCGCCGACCTCGGGGCGGGTGCGGGCCAGGGTCGCGGAGAGGGCGATCTGGTCACCGAAGTCGAGCAGGTCGCGCTCGCGCTTGGCGGTCCGGTAACGGCTCACCAGCTCGGTGAGTTCACGCCGGGCGGCGGCCGCCTCGGGGACCTTGCGCAGCTCGGCGTTGCTGAGCTTGCGGCCCTCCAGGTCGCGCAGCAGACCAGCGTCGTAGGCGCGCAACTCCTCGGGGCGTACGAGGTGTTCGGACAGCTCGCCGTCGAGGGTCAGGAGGTCGCTGACGAGGTCCGGGAAGGAGCGGGTGAGGGCCGGGTAGGGGCCGGGGGCCTCGCGCAGCACGCGCGCGGCGAGCTGGAAGCGGGTGGCGTCGGCGAGCAGACGGGCCGTCGGTTCGAGTCCGATGCGCAGGCCGTGGTCGGTCAGGAGGCGGCCCGCGAAGGCGTGGTAGGTCGAGATCACGGGCTCGCCCGGGGGGTTGTCCGGGTCGATCACGTCGGGGTCGGTGACGCCCGCCTTGATGAGCGCCTTGCGGACGCGCTCGGCGAGTTCACCGGCGGCCTTGTTGGTGAAGGTCAGGCCCAGGACCTGCTCGGGGGCGACCTGGCCGGTGCCGACCAGCCACACCACGCGGGCCGCCATCACCGTCGTCTTGCCCGACCCGGCTCCGGCCACGATCACCTGCGGCGCGGGCGGCGCGACGATGCAGGCCGTCTGCTCCGGGGTGAAGGGGATGCCGAGGAGCTCCTTGAGCTGGTCGGGATCGGTGATACGGGCGGGCATGTCGGGAAGGCTAGCGGCGGCCACTGACAGTCGAGGACCAATCGCCCTCAGGGGCAGAAGAAGCGCAGGTCAACACATGTGGTGCGATACGTCACGCGAGTTACTCGACGACGTGTCGCCCCTCGGGCCGCGCGCTGCACGAGGCCCGGAACGCGCAGTGCGCGCAGTGCTGTCCGGCCGTGGGCGTGAACCGTTCGTCGAGGACCTTGCCCGCGGCCGTGGCCAGCAGTTCACCGGCCCACTCCCCCTCCAG
Source organism: Streptomyces sp. NPDC096013 (assembly GCF_044763565.1). Classification (NCBI taxonomy): domain Bacteria; kingdom Bacillati; phylum Actinomycetota; class Actinomycetes; order Kitasatosporales; family Streptomycetaceae; genus Streptomyces; species Streptomyces sp. NPDC096013. The sequence continues at coordinate 146,144 of NZ_JBIWGK010000009.1, forward strand.
GGGCTCCTGGGCCTGCACCTTGGGCAGCGTCTCGCCGCCGTCCCGCAGGGGGGCGCCCTGGCGCAGCTGGACGAGTTCGGCGCCGCCCGGTTCGGGGCGTACTCCGTCGAAGGCCTCGTCCACGGCGCCCTCGCGGACCGCGAGCTGGTAGACGGCGAGTTGGGGGTGGCGCTCCACCTCGCGGGCGGTCGGGGTCTGCTTGCCGGTCTTGAAGTCGACCACGTAGGCGCGTCCTTCGCCGTCCGCCTCGACGCGGTCCATGGAGCCGCGGATGCGCACCTCGTAGTCGCCCGCTCCGAGGGTGACGTCGAAGTCGTGCTCACTGGCGACCGGCGTACGGCCGGTGCGGACGCCGTTGGAGTCGACGTGCCACTTCAGGAAGCGTTCGAGCGCCACGCGCGCGTTGTCCTTCTCCTGCGCCGACTTCCAGGGCGCGTCGAAGGCGAGCGCGTTCCACACGGTGTCGAGGCGCTCCATGAGGACGGCGAGATCGGCGGGCGTGCGTCCGGAGGCGACCTCGTCGGCCAGGACGTGCACCACGTTCCCGAAGCCCTGAGCGGCGGTCGCGGGCGCGTCGGCCTTGACCTCCCGGCCCAGGAACCATTGCAGGGAACAGGTGTTGGCGAGCTGGTCGAGGGCACTCCCGGAGAGCACGACGGGCTGGTCGCGGTCGCGCAGCGGCACCTTGCTCTCGGTCGGGTCGTACATGCCCCACCAGCGGTACGGGTGCGCCGAGGGGACCAGCGGGCGGCCCTCCTCGTCGGCGAGCGCGGCCAGCCGGGCCAGCCGGCGCGCGGCGGCCTCCCTGAGCGTCTCCGACACGCGCGGGTCGACGGTCGTGGCGCGCAACTCGGCGACCAGCGCGGCGACCGACAGCGGGCGGCGGGGACGGCCGGTGACGTCCTTGGGCTCGACGCCGAGTTCGGTGAGGAAGCGGGACGGCTGGTCGCCGTCGTCCGCGGGGGCCTTCACGGCGGTGACGACGAGGCGTTCACGCGCGCGGGTCGCGGCGACGTAGAACAGGCGGCGTTCCTCGGCGAGCAGGGCACCCGGGGTGAGCGGTTCGGCGAGTCCGTCGCGGCCGATGCGGTCGGCCTCCAGGAGGGAGCCGCGGCGGCGCAGGTCCGGCCACAGGCCCTCCTGGACGCCGGCCACGACGACCAGGCGCCACTCCAGGCCTTTGGAGCGGTGCGCGGTCATCAGGCGTACGGCGTCGGGGCGTACGGCCCGCCGGGTGAGTGTGTCGGCGGCGATGTCCTCGGCGTCGATCTCCTCCAGGAAGTTGAGGGCGCCCCGGCATCCGGTGCGCTCCTCCGCGCGGGCGGCGGTCGCGAACAGCGCGCAGACGGCGTCCAGGTCGCGGTCCGCGTTGCGCCCGGCCGCCCCGCCGCGCAGTGCGGCCCGCTCCAGGCGCCCGGGCCACGGGGTGCCCTGCCAGAGGTCCCACAGTGCCTCCTCGGCCGTACCGCCGCCCGCCAGCCGCTCGCGTGCCTTGCGCAGCAGCGCGCCCAGGCGCTGGGCTCCCCGCGCGTACGTCGGGTCGTGCGCGACCAGCCGCTCCGGCTCGGCGAGCGCCCGCGTGAGCAGTACGTCCGAGGGCGGCGGCACGGGGTTGCCACCGGCCCGCTCCTCCTCGCGCAGCGCCCGGCCCAGGCGCCGTAGATCGGCGGCGTCCATGGCGGCGAGGGGGGAGGCGAGCAGGGTGAGGGCGGTCTCGGTGTCGAGCCAGGTGGGGGCGACGGGTTCCTCGGAGGCGGCTTCCGGGGTGGCCTGCTGGTCGTCGGCTTCGGCTGCGGCCCCGACGTCACCGGGTTCCGGTACGGCCTGTTCGCCATCGGCTTCCGCAGTGCCCTGTTCGTCGTCGCCTTCCGCCCCGGCGGCTACCACGGCCTCGGTGTCGGCCTCGGGCACCTCCGAAGCCTCCGCCGCCGCCACCGCACGCAACGCCGTCAGCAGGGGTGCCACCGCCGGTTCGTGGCGCAGGGGCAGGTCGTCGCCGTCGATGTCCAGGGGGACGCCGGCCGCAGTGAGGGCGCGGCGGATCGTGGGGATGGTCCGGGAGCCGGCGCGCACCAGGACGGCCATGTCGTTCCAGGGGACGCCGTCCTCCAGGTGTGCCCTGCGGAGGATGTCGGCGATGTTGTCCAGCTCCGTGCCGGACGTCGGGTACGTGTACACCTCGACGCGCCCGCCGTCCCGTACCGGGGACAACTCGCGGTGGGCGCGCACCTTCTGGGCCGGGAGGCGGGTCAGGGGCATGCGCTGCGTGAGCAGACGGGTGGCGTTCAGCAGGGCGGCGCCGGAGCGGCGGGAGGTCCCGAGCACCTCCACGGGCGCCGGTTGCCCGTCCGCGCGCGGGAAAGCGTCCGGGAACTCCAGGATGCCGTTCACATCGGCGCCCCGGAACGTGTAGATCGACTGGTCGGGGTCGCCGAAGGCGACGAGGGTGCGGCCGCCCCCGGCGAGGGCGTGCAACAGCCGTACCTGGGCGGGGTCGGTGTCCTGGTACTCGTCGACGAACACGGCGTCGTACTGCGCGGCGAGCTTCTCGGCGACCTCGGGGCGGTGCGCGAGGAGCACCGCGCGGTGGACGAGTTCGGCGTAGTCGAGCACTCCTTGGAGGTCGAGTACGTCGAGGTACTCGGCGAGGAAGGCGGCGGCTGCGCGCCAGTCGGGGCGGCCGATACGGCGGGCGAAGGCGTCCAGGGAGCCGGGGCCCAGGCCCAGTTCGCGGCTGCGGGCGAGGACCGCGCGGACCTCGTCGGCGAAGCCCCGGGTGGTGAGACAGGCGCGCAGTTCGTCGGGCCAGCGCACGTGGGCGAGGCCGAGCCGCTCCAGGTCGGGCTGGCCCGCGAGCAGTTCGCGTACGGCGACGTCCTGTTCGGGGCCGGAGAGCAGCCGTAGCGGCTCGACGAACAGGTCGCTGTCCTGGTGGGCGCGGACCAGGGCGTAGCAGAACGAGTGGAAGGTGGTGGCCCGGGGCGCGCGGGCGGCGCCGATGCGCAGGGCCATGCGGTCGCGGAGTTCGACGGCGGCCTTGCGGCTGAACGTCAGCACGAGGATCCGCGCGGGGTCACCTCCCCGGGCGATCCGTGCGGCGACGGACTCCACCAGGGTGGTCGTCTTGCCGGTGCCCGGACCTGCGAGGACCAGCAGCGGGCCGGTCCCGTGGTCAACCACCGAGCGCTGTGGCGCGTCCAGACGAGGGGGAGCCGGCCGGGTCGGCGGGGTACGCACCAGTCGGTAAGCGCCACGGTTCCCCTGTCGCACCTGGGGGTGCGACAGGCGCCTGGTGGAGGAAGAGGAGCTCACGTGGTTCGCCGGTCCTGGTGGGTGTACTGGTTGCCTGACCACCGCGCGTGGAGAGCGGTGACCGCGAGGTGAGGGGGACAGGTGCAGCCGACGCTACGCCGACGGGTCGCCGGGAAGCAGGACTTCCGGGCGTTCCCTCACAGCTCGCCCGTCCCGGGTGTCCCTCGCCCCTCGAACGTACGGCATGCCACGGACGTGCCTGGTGTCCCCCGTACGGGCCACAGGTCTCCCCGGGCCGCGTCCGATGGCGGAAGCTGTCAGGTGTGACCGTCCGCGCGCTCGCCGCCGTCCCATCGCGCCCGTTTCATGTCGAGGCGCGGCAGGTGGCCCTCGGCGGCCCTGCTCGCCTCCTTCAGAGGGGTGCCTTCCGCGCGGTACCGGTCGAGCGCCCGCAGTTCGTGGCCGGGGAGCAGCGTGCCGTCCGCGCGGACGACCCGCCACCAGGGAACGGCTCCTCCGTAGAGGGCCATCACGCGGCCGACCTGGCGCGGCCCGCCCTCCTCCAGCCATTCGGCGACGTCCCCGTACGTCATGACGTGCCCGGGCGGGATCCGTTCGGCGACGTCCAGGACGCGCTCCGCGTAGGCGGGCAGCGCGTGGGCATTGTCACGCTCGGGGCCGTCGTCGTACCCCGGAGGGACGTCTCCGTACTCCGCGCCGGTGTCGTCCGGAAGGCTCTCCTCGCTCATCCGCCCCATCCTGCCGCACCCCACCGACAATGCGACGCGCTGGCGACTGTGCGTATCCCTCGCCCCGAAGCGGCGCGTGGGGCAGACTGTGCGCCCCCGCATTTGCACCCTGATGCCCCCGTGTGTCGGTGGGGCATGCCACCATCGTGCGGGCGGTGACCGGTGATACGAGATCAAGAAGAGTCGATGAAGCAGCAGGGTGTGCATCCCGAAGACGCGGAGGGCACCTCTGACGCTGCGTCGCGCCCTGACACCGCCGACGCCCACGAGCATGACCCTTCGGAGGGTCCCGCCGAGACGCCCGCGCCCGGCCCCGGGCCCGGCCTCGACGACTGCGACGACCCGCACGTCGAGGAGGTCGAGGGCGACGAACCGCTGCTCCCCGCGCGCGTGCACCGCCCTTCCGACCTCATGCGCCTCCTGGTGGGCGTTCTCGCGATCGTCGTACTGCTCGCGATCGCCGCGTTCGCGCACGGCACGACCTCGGGGCTCGAACAGGACATCAACAAGGGCACCGGGCAGGCGCCCGACCTGCTGATCAAGATCGCGGGTCTCGCGTCCAGCATCGCGATCCTGCTGGTGCCGGTCGCGTTCGCGATCGAGCGGCTGATCAAGCGGGACGGGCTGCGCATCGCCGACGGCGTCCTCGCGGCGGTCCTCGCCCACGGAGTGACACTCGCCACGGACCTGTGGGTCGCCAAGGCCGCTCCGGGCTCCATCCAGGAGGCGCTCACCCAGCCCTCCCCCGGGGACATCCACGCCCTCACCGACCCGGTGCACGGCTATCTGGCGCCCGTCATCGCGTACATGACGGCCGTAGGCATGTCCCGGAGGCCGCGCTGGCGCTCCGTGCTGTGGATCGTGCTGATGCTGGACGCCTTCTCGATGCTGGTCACCGGGTACACCACACCGTTCTCGATCATCCTGACCGTGCTCATCGGCTGGACCGTCGCCTACGGGACGCTGTACGCGGTGGGCTCCCCTAACGTGCGGCCCACCGGGCGGACGCTGATGGCGGGCCTGCGGACGGTCGGCTTCCACCCCGTGGGCGCGGCCCGCGAGGAGGCCGTCGACACGGAGAACGGCGACCGCGGCCGACGCTACTTCGTGACCCTGGAGGACGGTCCCCCGCTGGACGTCACCGTGGTCGACCGGGAACAGCAGGCCCAGGGCTTCTTCTACCGCGCGTGGCGCAATCTGACCCTGCGCGGCTTCGCGACCCGCAGCAGCCTCCAGTCGCTGCGCCAGGCGCTGGAGCAGGAAGCCCTGCTCGCGTACGCGGCGATCGCGGCCGGGGCCAACGCCCCCAAGCTGATCGCGACCTCGGAACTCGGCCCGGACGCCGTGATGCTCGTCTACGAGCACACCGGCGGGCGCACGCTGGACTCGCTCGCGGACGAGGAGATCACCGACGATCTGCTGCGCCTGACCTGGCACCAGGTGCAGGCACTCCAGTCGCGGCGCATCGCCCACCGCAGGCTCGCCGGTGACGCGATCCTGGTGGATCGTTCCGGCACGGTGATCCTCACGGACCTGCGCGGCGGCGAGATCGCCGCCGGTGAACTGCTGCTGCGCATGGACGTCGCCCAGCTGGTGACGACCATCGGCCTACGGGTGGGCGCCGAGCGCGCGGTCGCCTCGGCGGTTGGTGTCCTCGGGCCCGACGCCGTGGCCGACTGTCTGCCGATGCTCCAGCCGATCGCGTTGACGCGCTCCACGCGCGCGACGCTGCGCCGCCTCTCCAGGGAGCGCGCCCAGCGGGAGCGCGACGCGATCCTGGAGGCGTCCCAGCAGACCAGGCTGGCCCGCGCGGAGGAGGCCTCGGAGGGCTCCACGCCCGTACTGGACAAGCCCGACAAGAAGGCCGTGCGAGCGGAGCAGCGGGCCGAGAAGCGGGCCATCGACGAGGCGCTGGACGAGGCCCGCGAGGAGGATCTGCTCACCCAGATCCGCCACCAGGTGCTGCTGATCAGGCCGCAGGCGCATGTCGAACCCGCCCGCCTGGAGCGGGTGCGGCCGCGCACGCTGATCAGTGTCATCGCGGGCGCGATCGGCGCCTACTTCCTGCTGACTCAGCTCACGCACATCGAGTTCGGTCCGCTCGTCGCCAACGCCCAGTGGGGCTGGGTGGCCGCGGCCGTGCTGTTCTCGGCGCTGAGCTACTTCGCGGCGGCGATGGCCCTCCTGGGGTTCGTGCCGGAGCGGGTGCCGTTCCTGCGGGCCGTGGCGGCGCAGGTCGCCGGGTCGTTCGTGAAGATCGTGGCGCCGGCCGCGGTCGGCGGTGTCGCCCTGAACACGCGCTTCCTTCAGCGGGCCGGGGTGCGGCCCGGGCTCGCGGTGGCGAGTGTCGGCGCGTCGCAGTTGTTCGGTCTCGGCTGCCACATCCTGATGCTGCTGTCGTTCGGCTATCTGACGGGCACCGAGAAGACGCCCTCGCTGTCGCCGTCCAGGACGGTCATCGCCGGTCTGCTGACGGTGGCTGTGCTCGTGCTCGTGGTGACCTCGGTGCCGTTCCTGCGGAAGTTCCTCGTCACGCGCGTGCGGTCGCTTTTCGCGGGTGTCATCCCGCGCATGCTGGACGTGCTGCAGCGGCCGCAGAAGCTGGTCACCGGCATCGGCGGCATGCTCCTGCTGACGGCCTGCTTCGTGATGTGCCTGGACGCCTCGATCCGGGCGTTCGGCGACGACTCGACGTCACTCAGCCTGGCCAGCGTCGCGGTCGTCTTCCTCGCCGGCAACGCGCTCGGTTCCGCGGCCCCGACGCCGGGCGGTGTGGGCGCGGTCGAGGCGAGCCTGACACTGGGTCTGATCGCCGTGGGCCTCCCCAAGGAGGTGGCCGCTCCGGCGGTGCTGCTGTACCGCCTGCTGACGCTGTGGATTCCGGTGCTGCCGGGCTGGCTGTTCTTCAACCACCTGTCCCGCAAGGGCGCCCTGTAGAGCACGTTCGGGTCCGCACGGTGTGCACGCACGCGTGCGTACCTCGTACGGCCCGTGCCCCGAGCGCACCACCGTGTACGACCCCAGGATGGGACCATGCCGAACCCCTCCCGGCTGCGTGCCGTTGCCCTGACCGCCACCGTCATCCTGCTGTCCGCCACGCTGGCGGGCTGCGGTGGCGACTCCAAGCACGAGGATCCGACGGCCCAGAAGCTGAGCTGGAAGGACTGCCCGGCCCCGTCCGAGTCGGAGGGCGGCGGTGCCGCTCCGTCGCCGCTGCCGAACGGCACCAAGTGGCAGTGCGCCACCATGAAGGCACCGCTCGACTGGAACAAGCCCAAGGGCGACACGATCGGCATCGCCCTGGTGCGCGCGAAGGCAAGCGGCGACAAGAGCAAGCGGATCGGTTCACTCGTCTTCAACTTCGGCGGCCCCGGCGGCTCGGGCGTCACAACGCTGCCCTCGTTCGGCAACGACTACGCGGCCCTGCGCACCCGCTACGACCTGGTGAGCTTCGACCCGCGCGGAGTGGGCCGCAGCGCCGGCGTCGAGTGCGAGAGCGACTCCCAGCTCGACCAGTACTTCCAGCAGGACGCGACCCCGGACACCGCGGCCGAGCGCACCAAGCTCCTGGCCAACACCAAGCAGTTCAACGCGGCCTGCGAGAAGAACTCCAAGAAGATGCTCCCCCAGGTGCGCACCACCGACGCGGCCCGCGACATGGACCTGATGCGTCAGGTCCTCGGCGACGACACCCTGCACTACTTCGGCATCTCCTACGGCACCGAACTCGGCGGCGTCTACGCCCACTTGTTCCCCAAGCACGTGGGCCGCGCGGTCTTCGACGCGGTCGTCGACCCCACCCAGAACTCCGAACAGGGCTCCCTGGGACAGGCCAAGGGCTTCCAGCTCGCGCTCGACAACTTCGCCGACGACTGCACGTCGAAGACCACGGACTGTCCGATCGGCGACACCGCGCAGGACGTCAAGGACCGGATCGCGAAGCTGCTCAAGAGCCTCGACAGCAAGCCGATCCCGGGTATCTTCCCGCGTCAGCTGACGCAGACGGCCGCCACGAACGGCATCGCGCAGGCGCTGTACTCGAAGGACTTCTGGGAGTACCTCACCGAGGGCCTCGAACAGGCCTACAGCGGTGACGGCAAGGTCCTCATGGCGTTGTCCGACTCGATGAACGGGCGCAGCGAGAACGGCGAGTACAGCAACATCACCGCGGCGAACATCGCCATCAACTGCGCGGACGACAAGGCGAGATACACCGCCGCAGACGTGGAGGGGAAGCTGCCGGAGTTCCGGGCCGCCTCTCCCCTCTTCGGCGACTTCCTCGCCTGGGGCATGGTCAGCTGCACCGACTGGGCGGTGCCGGGCGCCGCCGACCATCCCGACGTGAGCGCGAACGGGTCGGCGCCGATCCTCGTCGTGGGCAACACCGGTGACCCGGCCACGCCGTACGAAGGGGCGCGGAAGATGGTGGACGCGCTGGGCAGGGGCGTCGCGGTCGAGCTGACGTACAAGGGCCAGGGACACGGCGCGTACGACAGCAAGAACAAGTGCGTGCAGAGCGCGGTGAACGGCTATCTGCTGAACGGGAAAGTCCCGGCGGCCGGCACCGTCTGCTCCTGACCTCACCCCGAAATCCGAGCAAAATCGCAGGTCAGCAGGTTATCCACAGGCAGTCACGGGCTCGGCTCGCGCCGCCTACTATGGCCTGACCGCCTTCCGCGGCGTGACGCGGACGGCCTGCGAGGGGGGAATGCACAATGGCGCGATTCGTACGGTGGACGGCCCTGATGGCCGCCGCCGCACTGCTGACGGCGGGCTGTAGCGGCGGCTCGTCGGGCGACGGCAAGGACGGCGCGGGCGCGGGGGACGCCAAGCCGTCCGCTGCTGGTTCGTCCTCGTCCACCACGGCCGCGCTGCCCGCGTCGCTGACCGGACAGAAGCTGGGCTGGGGACGCTGCAAGGCCACCGCCGACTCGGCCGCGCCGAGCAGTGACTGGCAGTGCGCGACGCTCAAGGTGCCGCTGGACTGGGCGAAGCCGGACGGTTCGACGATCGGGCTCGCGCTGATCCGTTCCAAGTCGACGGGCGGCGACCGCATCGGCTCGCTGCTGTTCAACTTCGGCGGCCCCGGCGGCTCGGGCGTGGACTACATGCCGGCGTACGCCACCACGGTGTCCGCGCTGCACGAGCACTACGACCTGGTGAGCTGGGACCCGCGCGGGGTCGCCGCCAGCGAAGGCGTCCGCTGTCGCAGCGACAAGGCGATCCAGGCCACCGAGGACATCGACGCCACGCCGGACACCCCGGCCGAGGAGAAGGCGTACTTCCAGGACGCCGCCGCCTTCGGCAAGGGCTGCGAGAAAGCCGCCGGGAAGCTGCTGGAACACGTGTCGACGACCGACACGGCCCGCGACATGGACCTGATGCGCCAGGTGCTGGGCGACACGAAGATGCACTACTTCGGCATCTCGTACGGCACCGAACTCGGCGGTGTCTACGCCCACTTGTTCCCGAAGAACGTGGGGCGGCTGATCCTGGACGCGGTGGTCGACCCGAGCGCCGACTCGGTGGGCCATGCGTTGAACCAGACGCGGGGCTTCCAGCGCGCGCTGGACGACTACCTCAAGTCGACTGACCAGGACCCGGCGCAGGGCTCGAAGAAGATCGCGGCCCTGCTGAAGCGGATGGACGCCAAGCCGCTGGAGACCTCGAGCGGGCGGAAGCTGACCGAGACGCTCGCGCTCACCGGCATCGTCCTCCCGCTGTACAGCAAGGAGAGCTGGCCCACCCTCACCAGCGCCCTGAACTCCGCGGAGGGGGGCGACGGTTCGGAGCTGCTGGCGCTCGCCGACGGCTACAACGACCGGGACAGCGCGGGGCACTACGGCACGACAACCCATTCCCAACGGGTCATATCGTGCTTGGACGACAAGCAGCGGCCGACGCCCGCGCAGACGGAGGAGCTGCTGCCGGAGTTCGAGAAGATCTCCCCCGTGTTCGGCGACTTCCTGGGCTGGGACACGGCCGGGTGGTGTCACGACTGGCCGGTGGCCGGGCAGTACGACACCCCGGAGGTCAGCGCGCCCGGTGCGGCGCCGGTCCTGGTGGTCGGCAACACCGGGGACCCGGCGACTCCGTACGAGGGTGCCCGCAAGATGGCCGCCGAGCTGGGCCAGGGCGTCGGTGTGGAGCTCACCTGGAAGGGTGAGGGACACGGGGCGTACGGGAGTGGGAGCGACTGTGTCGACTCGACGGTGGACGCCTATCTGCTGAAGGGGACGGTGCCCAAGGACGGGAAGGTCTGCGCCTCGTAACCGGAGCGACCGGAGCGACCGGAGCGACAGAGACTACGGGGGCGACAGGGACGGCGGAGGCAGCGGAAAGGGGCCCGGCACGTGTGGTGCCGAGCCCCTCCCGGGAAAGCGTGCGTCTAGTAGACGGGCTTGTCCGGCTCGATCTGGTTGACCCAGCCGATCACACCGCCGCCGACGTGGACCGCGTCCGCGAAGCCGGCGGACTTGAGGACCGCGAGGACCTCCGCACTGCGGACACCCGTCTTGCAGTGCAGGACGATCTTCTTGTCCTGCGGGAGGGTCTCCAGGGCGGTGCCCATGAGGAACTCGTTCTTGGGGATCAGCTTGGCGCCGGGGATCGAGACGATCTCGTACTCGTTGACCTCGCGGACATCGATGATCTCGATGTTCTCGCCGTCGTCGATCCATTCCTTGAGCTGCTTGGGAGTGATCGTCGAACCGGCGGCCGCCTCCTGTGCCTCCTCGGAGACGACTCCGCAGAAGGCCTCGTAGTCGATGAGCTCGGTGACGGTCGGGTTCTCCCCGCAGACCGCGCAGTTGGGGTCCTTGCGGACCTTGACCTGGCGGTACTGCATCTCCAGGGCGTCGTAGATCATCAGGCGGCCGACGAGCGGGTCGCCGACGCCGGTGAGGACCTTGATCGCCTCGGTGACCTGGATGGAGCCGATGGACGCGCACAGCACGCCCAGGACGCCGCCCTCGGCGCAGGAGGGGACCATGCCGGGGGGCGGGGGCTCCGGGTAGAGGCAGCGGTAGCAGGGGCCGTGCTCGGACCAGAAGACGGAGGCCTGGCCGTCGAAGCGGTAGATCGAACCCCACACGTACGGCTTGTTCAGCAGGACGGCCGCGTCGTTGACCAGGTAGCGGGTCGCGAAGTTGTCCGTGCCGTCGACGATCAGGTCGTACTCGCGGAAGATGTCCAGCACGTTCTCGGCCTCGAGCCGCTCCTCGTGCAGGACCACGTTCACGTACGGGTTGATGCCCAGCACGGAGTCGCGCGCCGACTCGGCCTTGGAGCGGCCGATGTCGGCCTGGCTGTGGATGATCTGGCGCTGGAGGTTCGACTCGTCGACCTCGTCGAACTCCACGATGCCGAGCGTGCCCACGCCCGCCGCGGCCAGGTACATCAGCGCCGGCGAGCCCAGACCGCCGGCGCCCACACAGAGCACCTTGGCGTTCTTCAGCCGCTTCTGCCCGTCCATGCCCACGTCGGGAATGATCAGGTGGCGGGAGTACCTGCGGACCTCGTCTACGGTGAGCTCGGCAGCCGGCTCGACCAGGGGTGGCAGCGACACGGGGACTCCGTTGGTCGGTCAATCACTACAGTTGTTCTCCCCGTAACACTGCCATGCCCTTCTTCATTCCGAGACACCCGTTCCGATCCGCGAGACGATCTCGTCCCAGTAGCCGGGCATGGTCTCCCAGGGGTCGGTGCGGCCGCCGTGATCGGTGCGGTCGGTGAAGTAGATGGTCGAGGCGCCCTGCCAGCGGGCTATGCGCAGCGCCTCGTCGAGATGGCCGCGCGGGACGCCGTGCACGAAGTGGCAGAACCGCTCGGGCGGGTAGTCGGCGGTCCACTCGGCCACCTGCGACCAGCGGTAGTCGCTCCAGGGCCCGGAGAAGGTCACCAACTGGTCGGCGCACTCGGCGTATCCGGGGTACGGATGAGTTCCGTGCCCCAGGACGATGTGGGCGCCGTCCCGGAGCTCGCGGAGCGCGGTGACCGTGCGGCGGGTCTCCGGGAGTTGGGCGCGTTCGGTGGGGCAGCGCTCCAGGAGGAAGCCGTCGACGCGGTACCAGTCGCGGTAGCGGTGCGCCTCGGAGACCAGATCGCCGAAGGCACGGGCGCCGTGGGCTACGTCGAGGTGGCCGAGGACCCGGACGCCCGCGTTGCTCAGCCGCCCGGCCGCCTCCAGGCAGTGCGGGTCGGGGCGGTCCCCCGGGCCGGAGGAGACGTTGAGGACGACCCAGTGCAAGGGGGTCCCGGGGCGGGTGAGTTCGCCCCATTCGGCCGGGGCGACGAGGGGGTGCGCGTAGCCGGGGACGCCGAAGCCGGTGCGGACACCGGTGCTCGTGGTGCCCGGGGTCGTACTGGTCAGATGCGGCATGCCGCCTCCATCCAGATGTCGGCGAGGGACTCCTCCAGGTTGATCCGGGGCCGCCAGCCGAGCCGGTCGCGCGCGGTGCGCACATCGGCCTGCTGCCAGCTCCCGCAGCCGTCCGGGTACGGGTACGCGACCGGGGCCGCGTGGTCGGGGTCGGTGCGGGGGTGGCCGATGGCTGCGCGCAACGGGCCGGGAGGGCCGTCGAGTTCGTGCAGCGCGCCGCCGTATCCGGCGACCCGGGCGAGGACCGCGGCGGCGTCGCGCAGCCGGACCGCGCGGCCGGAGCCGATGTTGATGACGCCCTGCGCGGCGGAGAGCGAGGCGGCGTGCACGGCGCGGGCCACGTCCCGTACGTCGACGAAGTCGCGCTGTGCGCCGAGGCCGCCAAGCTTGAGTTCGCCGTCGCCGGACTGCATGGCCCGGCGCATGGCCTCGGCGAGCCGGCCGAGCGGGGAGCCCGCGGGGGTGCCCGGCCCCGCGGGTGAGAAGACGCGCAGCACCACGGCGTCGAGACCGGAGCCCAGGACCAGTTCGGTGGCGGCGAGTTTGCTGACGCCGTACGGGCCGCCGGGGCGGGGTACGGCGTCCTCGGCCGTGGAGGAACCGGGCTGGCTCGGGCCGTACTCCGCGCCGCACCCGATCTGCACCAGCCGGGCCCCGCAGCCGCTGCGGCGCAGGGCCTCGCAGACGGTGGCGACGGCGACGGTGTTGTGGCGGGTGAGTTCGCGGGCGCCGCCTCTGGTGGCACCGGCGCAGTTGATGACGACTCCGGGGTGGACGGCGTCCAGGAAGCGGGTGAGCGCTCCGGGGCTGCCGGTCGCGAGGTCGAAGCGGACGTCGGCGTCGTCGCCGCGGCCGAGCGCGGTGAGCTGGACGGCCGGGTCGGCGAGCAGGCGGTCGGCGACGAAGCGGCCGAGGTAGCCGTTGGCTCCGATCAGCAGGACCCTCATCGGACGGCTCCCCGGGCCGACTCTCCGGATCGGGAGGTGATCATCTGGTGTTCTCCTTCACAGGGTGATGCGGTTGCCTCCGGCGGTGGGGCCGGGCGCCTGCGACGGGGCGACGGCTCTGCCCGGTGCGGGGCACGGCCGGTCACCGCGGCTCGTTCGTCGGCGCGTGCGCGGAGGCTCTGGTCAGCGTGCGGGTGGTGTGGAACAGGAGGATCAGGGCGGCTCCTCCGCAGGCCAGGGCGGGGATGCCGCCGGGGCCCAGGGAGTCCAGGACGGTTTCGACCGGGGTGGCCAGGAAGCCGCAGCCGGGGAGCCGTCCGATGAGATCGACGGCCAGGGCGGTTCCCTCCGTCACGGCCGCCGCGCCGAGGGCGACGGTCGGGGCGTGGGTGAAACCGTGGACGGTGAGGAGGCGGGCGAGGAGCAACAGGGCACCCAGGGTGATCCCTTGGGCGTACGCGGCGGGCTCGTCCAGGGCCGCGCCGCAGAGCGCGAGGAGGGCGGTCAGGGCACACACGAACAAGGCGAACGTGCCGAGCAGCAGCGGCTGCGCGGAGTCGGCGAAGTCCTCGAGCCCACGGCTGGTCGCGAGTTTGCGGCGGGCGCGCACGGCGAAGTGGTGCGCGCACCAGGCCGCGGGGGCGCAGGCCAGGGTGAGGGCGAGGACCGGCGCGGTGGCCGTGGGCCAGAGGCCGCCCGCGAGGCCGGTCGGCAGCCCGTCGGGGCCACCGTCGTCGGTGCCGCGGAGCAGTCCGTCGCCGAGGAGGGCGTAGGCGAGGAGCCAGTACGTCCACAGGCGGGTGCCGGGGGGTGTGCGCCACGCGTGCGTGCCGGGCGGGTTGCTCAAGGGGCCGCGGCTGAGGGCGACGCGCACACCGAGGGCCACCGCGAGCACGCCGACGACGGCCACCGTCAGCCGCAGCCGACCGTCCGTGAGCCGTACACCGGTGACGGTCGCCGCGCAGAGGACTCCGGGCAGCAGGGCGAGTAAGGCCCAGGTCGCTCGGGGCGCCGGTTCGGTGACGGGGCCGGCGTGCGCGGGCGCCGCGTCGTCGCGGGGCACGCGGGCGTACATCTCCTCGGCGAGCGAGAACACGTCCCGGTGCCGGAAGCGCGCGGCGGTCCGATCGGTGACACCGTGCGCCTCAAGGCCCGCCGCGATCTCCAGGGGGTCGACGGCCCGTTCGCACAGCTCACGGTGACGGTGCATCAGCGCCTTCACGGGGTCGGCGGCACCACGCCGGGCGGGGGTGGCGGGCTTGCGGTCGACCGCGCGGGGAGCGGGTGCGTGCGCCGTGCCGGGGTGTGGTTGCCCCGGGTCGGCCGAGGGGCGGGGGGCGCGTGGGGCGGGGGTGGTCAGGGCGTCGGCGTTGATGCCCTGGCCGACGACTGACGGAGCTTTGGCGAGATCCACGGCCGTACGCACATCACCGGCATCCGGCCCGGCAGCCGACGAGGCCTCGGCAAGGCCGACGGCGGGACGGACGGCATCGGCATCCGGCCCGACGTTCGGCAGGGCTTCGCCGAGGTCCAGGGCCGTGCGCACATAACCGGCATCCGGCCCGGCGTCCGGCAGGGCTTCGGCGAGATCCACGGCGGCACGGGCATCACCGGCGTCTTGGCCAGCGGTCGACAAGGCCTCGGCAAGGTCCACGGCAACAGGCACATCACCGGCGTTCGGCCCGGCGCCCGGCCCACCAACCGGCCGAGCTTCAGCACGGGCGACGGCACCACGCACGTCATCGCTGCCGTGCTGCCCCGCTGCCGACGGCTCGCCCGGCGCCGCCGCCTCCGTGCCCGTCTCCGTCTCCGCCTGCGCCTCTCGATTCCCTTCGAGCCACTGCTCCGACCGCGCATCCCACGCGTCGGCGCTGCCGGGCGTCCCGGGGCGGTCGAGTTCGCCGAGGCCGCTCATCGGGCTGCCTCCGTGGCGGGGAGGGGAGGTGTGGCGCGTACCGGTGCTCCTGTCGCCCAGGTGGGGCCGCCGCGGGCCACGACGCGGGCCATGGGGCCGGTCCAGCGGCCGGGCACGTGGCCCTCGGCGGGGGCCGCGAAGGGGAGGGGTTCGCCCGCCTCGTCGAGGACGACCCGGCGGACCGGTGAGTGCGAGACGATCTCCAGGTAAATGCCGTGAAATGCCGCGATGTTCTGCTCGACGGTGAACAGTTCGAGCGCGCGGGCGCGTGCGGCGGCACCCAGCCGCTCGCGGCGCTCCGGATCGCGCAACAGGCTCACGCACGCCTCCGCGAGCGCCCGCGGATTGCGCGGGGGTACGACGAGTCCCGTGCCGCCGATGACCTCGACGACCGCGCCGACGTCCGTGGACACGGTCGCCCGGCCGCAGAACATGGCCTCGACCAGGCCGACCGGGAAGCCCTCGACGACGCTCGACAGGACGATCACCGTGCCGGCCGCGTACGCCTCGGCGAGCGTCGGGGCCTCCGGGCCGCCGATCTCCTCGAAGGACACCGGGTTGTCGCCGACCGCGTGCACGCCCTCGGCCTCGTCGGGGAAGAGCTGGGCGGCCAGCGCCCGGCAGTGGCCGAGGTACGCCTGGCCCTCGGCGCCGGAGGGAGCGCCGACGATCCGCAGCCGCGCCTTCGGCTCCTCCTTGCGGATCTCCGCGAAGGCGTGCAGCAGGGAGATCAGGTCCTTGGCGGGTTCGATCCGGCCGACCCACACCAGCGTGTCCGGGTCCGCGCCGTCGGGCGCCTCGCCCACCTCCGCGAAGCGGGTCGCCTCCATGCCGGGGTGGACCGTGCGCAGTTTCGTGCGGTCGGCGCCGCAGCGTTCCTGCCAGCGCCGGGTGTGGCCGTTGCCCGGGGTGATCAACTCGGCCTGCCGGTAGATCTCGGCGGCCAGCCTGCCGTGGAAGGCGGCGAGCAGCGCCCGTACGGCGGGCGGGGCGTCGGCGGAGGCCAGGTAGTGCGTGCGCAGCTGCACGCCGTACTCGGTCACCAGCAGCGGTACGCCCGCGAAGTGGCGGGCGAGCAGCCCGGGCAGGGCCGCGGTGCCGCCGGCCGTCGCGTGGCAGAGGTCCACGGAGCCGAGGGCGTCGTCCTCGTACCAGTCGAGGGAGAGCGGGCGCAGGGCTCGTTCCAAGTGGGCGGCGACGGTGAGGAGTTCGGGTACGCGCGCCTCGCGGGCGGTGCGGAGTGCGCCGGGCGCGCGACAGGCGCGTTCGAGCGTGCGTACGGCGCTCTCGGAGCGCAGCGCGCCGACGAGTCCGCCCTCGTCGCGGGCGAGTTCCGCGAGCCCGTAGAGCGCGTTGGCGAAACGGTCCGCCACATCGGCGGAGGGCGCCCCCTGCTCGCCCTGCGCCCCTTCCGAAGGCTCCGCGACCCGGCCGTCGCCCGCGCACAGCACGGCCGCCAACTCCTCGTAGCACTCGGCGAACCGCCGGCGTGCGCGGCGCCCGAGGGTCACCCCGTCGTCCTCGGCGCTCCACAGCGGCGCGGTGCGCACCCGGCTGACCTGGGGCGGCAGTTCGAGCCAGCCCTCGCGCTCCTGGCGCTCGCTGCGGCTGAGCGCGTAGATGTCGAACTGGTGCTGCCCGAGCCCGCGTACGAGCCGGTCGCACCAGAGCCTGGCGTCACCGCTCACATACGGATAGCCACCCTCCGTAAGGAGTCCTATGCGCACGGGTACACCCCCGATCTCCCATATGGGGAGCCGCCGTCGACCCGGCGGCTCGCAGCGGGACGAACGTATGCGGACAAGGCGGTGGCGCGACGGACGGTTGTCCATCGCGCCACCAAAAGGGGTGAACAGGCGTAACTTTCCCGTGCGGGTCGCGTTCGGTCGCGCTAAGAGATCAGTCGCGCACGGAACGTCAGGCCGTTGACGTGCCGTCGCTACGGCGCCGTAGCGACGTGTCGGTCACGTCGTCGCGAGGGGACCGTACCGTCGTGAGGACGGCACCGTCCCGTCGTCGCCACGCGACCGTCACGTCGTCGCCAACTCCCGCCTGGCCGCTCTGCGTCGCGCCGCGACCTGGGGATCGAGGGCCGGTACGGCGGCCAGGAGCTGCTTCGTGTACGGGTCCTTGGGCGCGTCGTAGACCTCGTCTGCGGGGCCTTGTTCAACGATCCTCCCGCGGCGCATCACCGCGACCCGGTCGCTGACCTGGCGGACGACGGCGAGGTCGTGGGCGACGAACACGAGCGCGAGGCCCAGTTCGCGCTGGAGTTCGCCGAGCAGGGCGACGACCTGGGCCTGTGTGGTGACGTCGAGCGCGGAGACCGGCTCGTCGCACACGATCACGCGCGGGTCGGCCGCGAGCGCCCGTGCGATGCCCACGCGCTGGCGCTGGCCCCCGCTGAACTCGTGCGGGTAGCGGTCGTAGTGCGCCGCTTCGAGCCCCACGCGCTCCAGGAGTTCGCGTACGCGCCCCCGGATGCTCTCCTCGTCGAGTTCGCCCCGCGCGCGAAGCGGGTCGGCGATCGACTCGCCCACGCTGCGGCGGGGGTTGAGGGAGGAGACGGGGTCCTGGAAGACCATCTGGACGTCGGGGCGGACCCCTCCGCCTGGCTTGATCTCGCCGGCCGTCGGCTCCAGGAGCCCGACCAGCATCCGGCCCAGTGTCGTCTTGCCGCTGCCGCTCTCGCCGACGATGCCGAGGGTCTCGCCCCGGTGGATGGTCAGCGACACGTCGTCCACAGCGGCGAACGCCCGCTTCCCGCGACCGAATTCACGCCGCAGGCCCGTTGCCTCCAGGACGACCTCCTCGGGCGCCGAGGGCGCCGCCGAGCGGGCGCGCGGGGCGTCCACGCGCGGGACCGCGCCGAGCAGGTCTCGGGTGTACGCCTCGGCCGGCGCCCCGAGCACGGTGTCCACCGGCCCGTGTTCGACGGCGCGCCCGTGCCGCATGACGAGGATCTCGTCGACGCTCTCGGCGGCGACACCCACGTCGTGCGTGACGAGCAGCAGCCCGAGGCCGGTCTCCTCGCGCAGCGTGTGCAGCAGGTCGAGGATCTGCGCCTGGACGGTCACGTCCAGTGCCGTCGTGGGCTCGTCGGCGATCAGGAGGTCCGGTTCGCAGGCGAGCGCCATCGCGATGAGGGCGCGCTGCCGCATGCCGCCGCTGAACTCGTGCGGACGCGAACGGGACCGCCGTACCGCGTCCGGAATTCCGACGCGTTCCAGGACGTCGACGGCACGCGCGCGTGCGGCCCGACGGGACACGCGCGTGTGGACGCGGTAGACCTCGGCTATCTGGTCGCCGATCGCGTAGTACGGGTCCAGGGACGACAGCGGGTCCTGGAAGACCATCGCGGCCTTGCCGCCGCGCAGCCGCCGCAGCTCCGCGTCGGACGCCTCCTGTACGTCGGTGCCGGCCAAGCGGACCGAGCCTCCGACGTCGGCGCCCGTGCCGCGGTGCAGCCCCAACAGGGCCGAGGCGACCGTGGACTTGCCCGAGCCCGACTCGCCGACCAGGCCGAGGGCGGCGCCCTTCTCCAGCGTGAAGGAGAGGCCGTCGACGGCCCGCAGGGAGCCGAACGCGACCGTCAGGTCGGTGACGTGCACCAGGGCATCCGCCGAGGCGTTGGTCGAGCCGTCCAGCGAACTCATGCGAGCACCACCCGTCGGTCGGCCACCGCGTACAGCACGTCCGCGACGGCGTTGGCGATGACCACGAAGAAGCCGATGACCAGGACCATGCCGACGACCACCGGCAGATCGACGACATTGACGGCGTGGACGAGTTCCTGTCCGATGCCGGGCAGTCCGAAGAGCGTCTCGGTGAGGACCGCGCCGCCGACCGCCGAACCGACGTTGTTGGCGTTGAGCGCGATGACCGGCGCGAGCGCCCCGCGCAGCGCGTGCCGCCCGATGATGGACCGCTCGCCGACGCCGTACGCGCGGAAGGTGCGGATGTGGTCCTCGGCGAGGGTCTCCAGCATCGACGCCCGGGTGAGCCGGGCGAACGTGGCGGCCTCGATGAGGGCCAGCGACAGCCAGGGCAGGAGCAGGTTCCAGGCCCACTGTTCGGGGTCGTCGGTGAGGCTGACGTACTGCGGGAAGGGCAGCAGTTCCAGCTGTCCGCAGACGACGATCATCAGGACGAGGCCGATCACGAACACCGGGGTGGCGACGCCCGCGAGGGTGATGCCGGTCAGCAGGCGCTCGGTGAACCGGCCGCGCCGCCAGGCGGACAGGATGCCCGTGCCGACGCCGAGGATCAGCCACAGGACCATCGCGCCGAACACCAGGGACAGGCTGACCGGCAGCTTCGACAGGATCAGCTGGGTGACCTGCCGGTCGCCCTGGTACGACTGGCCGAGGCAGGGCGCCGCGCAGTGCTCGACCGAGGTGCCCGTCGAGTAGTCCGTGCCGACGAGGATGCCCTGGAGGAAGTGCCAGTAGCGGAGGTACAGCGGGTCGTCGAGCCTCAACTGCTGGGCGACCTGGTGCACTTGCTCCGGGGAGCAGCGCGGACCGCAGGTGATCTGGGCGACGTTGCCGGGAGTGGCGTAAAAGACCACGTAGATGATCACCGAGATGGCGAGCAGGGTGATCACGGTGCCGATGGCCCGGCGCAGGACGAAGCCTCCGAAGCCGCTCATGCCGGGTCCTCCTTCTTGCCGCGCGCCTCGGTCGACGTGATGTTGTTGATGCTCGCCTCGGTCGACGTGACGTTGTTGACGCTCGTGTCGGTCGACTTGATCGTGTTGACTCCCACGTCGGCCGACTTGACGTCATTGACGCCCGCGTCGGATGTCTTGACGGCCTTGACGCTCGGGTCAACCGTTGATCGACCGGACTTCGCGTCCGCCTTCGCCTCGCGCTTGCGCCCGGTGCCGACGCGCAGGCGGGATGCCGCGCGGGGGTCGAGGGCGGTGCGGACGCCGTCGCCGAGGACGGTCAGGGAGAGCACGGTGACGAACAGGGCGCCGGCGGGCAGCAGCAGGTACTGCGGCGCGGCCTGGTACCAGACGTCGGCGGCGGTGAGCATCTGTCCCCAGGAGGGCGTCGGCGGCTTCACGCCGACGCCGAGGAAGGACAGGGCCGCCTCGGCGCTGATGTTCATCGGGAAGAGGAGCGCGGAGTACGTGATGACGGGCGCGGCCAGGCCGGGCAGCAGTTCGCGGCGGGCGATGCGCCAGGTGCCCCAGCCGCTGAGCCGGGCGGCGGCGACGTAGTCGAGTTCCTTGAGGGTCAGGGTCTGGGCGCGCACGATCTTCGCGACGTTGCCCCAGGCGATCAGGCCGATGACCAGGGCGACCAGCAGGGGGCGCGGAAAGCTGTCGGGGACGATCGCGAGCAGCGCCAACGACATGATCATCAACGGCATCGCCACGATGATGTCGGTGACCCGGCTCAACAGTTGATCAACCCATCGGCTCCCGAGCCCGGCGGCGACGCCGATCACGACACCGACGAAGACCTGGACGACGGTCGCCCCCAGCGCGACGCCCAGGGAGACCCGGGCGCCGTAGGCGAGCCGGGCGAACAGGTCGCGCCCGGTCTGCGGTTCGATGCCGAGCCAGTGGTCGCCGGTGATGCCCCCGAAGGAGCCGGTCGGCACACCGCCGCGCGCGGAGTCGATGAGCGAGGGGTGGTAGGTGAACGGGTCCTGGCCCTCGATGGCGGTGAGCAGCGGCGCGGCGAGCGCGACCAGGACGAGCAGGGCGACGACGGCCGCCGCGACGAGGGCGGCGCGCTGCGCTCGCAGCCGCCGCCAGAACTGACGGGCCCCCGAGACCGCCGGGACGGAGATGTCCGTCCCGGCGGTCTGGGAGGCGACAAGTGCCTCGCTCATGGGGTTACTTGACCGCGACCTGGGAGATGTCCAGGACGCCGGTCCAGTCGCTGATGACGACGTTCTTGATGTCCTTGCCGACCAGTCGCTTGTAGACGGGGTGGAACAGCGGCACGGTCAGGGCCTGCTCGCCGATCTTCTTGTCCAGTGCGCCCCACCGCTTGGCGGCCTCGTCAAGATTCGTCAACTTGTTGATCGAGTCAATCTCGTCATTGACGGACTTGTCGTTGAGCAGGCCGGTGTTGAAGTTGGCGCCGTCCTTGACGATCTGACGGCCGTCGAAGATCGGGGCGAGGAAGGGACCGCCGGAGGGCCAGTCGGCACCCCAGTGGGCGAGGAAGAAGCCCGGCTCGGTCTTGACGCTGTGGATCTTGTCCTTGTAGTCGTTGCTCTCCAGGCCCTGGAGCTTGACGGTGATGCCGGCCTTCTTGAGCGCGTCCTGGATCGCGGTCGCGATCTCCGGGCTGGTCTCGAAGTCCTTGTCGTTGGAGTGCGTCAGGGTGACGGTGACCCCCTTCGGGTAACCGGCCTCCTTCAGCAGTTCCTTGGCCTTCGCCGCGTTGCCGGACGCGCCCGCCGGGAACAGGTCGTAGGGGTCGTAGCCGAAGGACTTCTGGTTCGGCAGGAAGGTGGTCGCGGCCTCGGCCAGGGACGAACCGCCCGCCGCGTTCACCACGGACGACCGGTCGATGGCGTACGAGATCGCCTGGCGCACCTTGACGTTGTTGAACGGCGCGACCTTGGGGTTGAACGCGATGTAGTTCGTGTAACCGAAGTGCCCGGTGCCGACGCGTGCCGCCAGCGCCTTGTCGCCGGTCACCTTGGCCAGCTCCGCGGGACCGAGGTTCGTGTCCGTCGTGACGGCGGCGGCGTCCGCACCCTGGGACGCGGAGAGCCGCTGGTTGATCACGGACGAGTCGAGCCCGGACTTGACGTCGATCTTGTCCGGGTAGGCCTTGCGTTCGGCGTCCGTCGCGGTGGACCAGTACGTGTTGCGCTCCAGGACGATCGTCTCACCGTCGTTCTGGTTGCTGACGACCTTGTACGGCCCCGAGGAGATCGGGTGCTGCTCGTACTTCGTCCCCGTGTCCTTCGCCTTCGGGACGGGCGTGAACTGCGTCTGCGTGGCGAGGTAGGGGAACTCGCCCTCGGGCTTGTTCAGATGGAAGACGATGGTCCGGCTGTCCGGGGTCTCGATCGCGCTGAGCCCCTTCTTGTCCTTGTAGGGCCCCTGGTAGTCGGCCGCGCCGACCAGCCAGTCCCGCAAGTAGGGTGCGCCGCCGGAGAGTTCGGGGGCGAAGGAGCGCTCGATGCCGTACTTGATGTCGGCCGAGGTGATCGCCGTACCGTCCTCGTACTTGAGGCCCTTCTTCAGGGTGTACGTCCACTCGGTCGCGTCCTTGTTGGGGCGCCCGGTGTCGGTGGCGAGGTCCGGGACGACCTTGGCGCCGGCCGCGCCGTTCTCGCGGTTGCGGGTGGTGAGGGTGCGGAAGACGAGGGAGGGGACGTTGCCGCCGCCTGACGTATACAGGCGGGCGGGGTCGAAGTCCTCCTGGGGCTGCGAGTTCAGCACCGTGAGCGTGCCGCCCTTGTGCGGCGTGGAGTCTCCACCGGAGCCCTTGGCATCGTTGTCCTTCGGCCCGCAGGCGGCGGCACCCGCTGCCACGGCCAGGCTGACGGATGCCACGGCCACGCGCCGGGCTATGACGGACGGTTGACGCATCGGAATGACGACCTCTCGGGTGACTTTCGAGGGTCTCGCGGGGGTTTCCAGGAGACTTCTCGAATGGTGAGACTGATGGACGAGGAGTGAGACGGGAGTGAACAGCCGTCTGCCCCGGCGTCAGGTCGTCGAGAAATCCCTGCCTGGTTCATCCGGCAAGGGCATGGTGGTGCGGGTCGCGACACGAACGCCAGGGGGCGGTGTTCAGCGACAGAGAATGTCGGCCACGCAGAGCGGGGTCACGCCGATGAGCGCCAGCTCGATGGCGGCGCGGCTCGGGACATGACTAGACCACATGCCCAAAAATATGAAGGAAGTTGCGGCTCGTGTCAATGTGACATAAGCGTCGCCTGTCAACTGCCCGGGTACGGCCAGGGGTTGGCGAGGCAGTGGATGCCGTCATGATCGAGGAACTTGGTCTGCTGCTGCATGACCGGGGCCAACTCGCCGTCCTTGTCGCAGGTGACGTGCCCGTAGCCGAGACGGTGACCAACCTCGTGATTGATCAACATCTGTCGGTACGCGTACATCTTGTCCCCATATGTCGTCGACCCCTGAGCCCATCGATACGCGTTGATCATCACGCGTTCGGTGGCGGCTGAGTCACACGACACATTGTCCTCGGTGGTGTCGAGTCCCGACTTGGCGCACCACGTGGCGGTAGTACCAGGGCTGGCCAAGGTGATGACGAAGTCCGGTTTGCCCGTGTAGATCCGCTCGAAGGTACGGGCGCCGTTGTGGGCCCAACTCCGCTTGTCGTTCAGCGTCTTCTGCACGGCC
This sequence comes from Streptomyces sp. NPDC096013, assembly GCF_044763565.1. Taxonomy (NCBI): domain Bacteria; kingdom Bacillati; phylum Actinomycetota; class Actinomycetes; order Kitasatosporales; family Streptomycetaceae; genus Streptomyces; species Streptomyces sp. NPDC096013. The sequence goes on from NZ_JBIWGK010000009.1 coordinate 169,737, forward strand.
TCCGCGAAGAGCGTCCCGTCGAGCCCGAGCCCCTTCTCCACATCCACTCGGTACGTGTACTTGCGCCCCTTGCCGGGCGCCTTGTCGACACCCGGCACCGCATCGAACTTGTCCGGCCCCTTGAGCTTCGCGCCGAGCGGGTACTTCTTGGCCATCTTCTCGGCGTACGTCAGCGCCACCAGCCGTGGCGAGCTCGACGGGTCGGCCTGCGCCGAGGCGCTCTCGCGCGCGTCCCGCGCCTGATCGGTCGCCGCCCGCGACTGCACCCCGTCCCCGTTGCCGTCCTTGGCCACCTGCCCGGCCACGACGACGGCCAGCACGGTGGTGACGGCGGCGGCCGCGATACCGGTGTACGTCCGTCCCTTACGGCCCTTCGCGGGCGCGGGCGCGGAGTCCTGCTCGGCAGGGGGCGCGCCGTCGGCGTCGGTCTCGGGCGTCCACTCGGTGACGGAGCCGTACGGGTCGGAGGCGTTCGTCGCGACCGCGCTCCGGGGCGCGAAGACGTCATCCTCCGCCTCGAACGCGTCGACGTACTCCTGCCGGGGACCCCGACCGCCGTGACGGCGTCGCTGGGGTGCGGCTTCAGGGGCCTGGCGCTGACGGGGTATGGGCACCCCGGTTCCCGCCGGGCCGGAGGCCGTACCGGCGCCCGGGACTTGGGACGCACCGGCCCCCGGAGAGCCGCCGCGCGGACCGCCGGCTCCAACACCGGTACGCCCTCTCAACTCACCCCAGGCTCCCCCGGATTCGGGCTGCTCGGGGTGACCGGCGGGGGTGCGGGGGGTGCCGTCGTGCGGCCTCGGGGTGCCGTGGGCCGGGGTCCCCTCGGAGAAGCGAGGGGTTCCATGGGCCGGGGTGCCGTCGGAGAAACGAGGCGTGCCGTGGGCCGGGGTTCCGTCTGAAAAACGAGGCGTGCCGTGGGCCGGGGTCCCGTCAGCTGAACGGGGCATATCCCGCGCGGGGAAACCGTCCGGCAGCCGCGGAAAGCCATGCGCCGGGGTGCCGTCGGAGAAACGGGGTGTGCCGTGCGCCGGGGTGCCGTCGGGCACACGCGGAACACCGCGAGCCGGAGTCCCGTCGGGCAGCCTCGGAAACCCGTGGGCCGGGGTCCCGTCCGGAAGCCGGGGAAAACCATGCGCGGGAGTCCCGTCCCGGAGACCCGACGCACCCTGCACGGGCATGCCGTCAGGCGAACGCGGGCCCCCGCGCGCGGGAGTGCCATCAGGAAGACGCACCCCTCCGGCGTCAGGCCCACCACCAAAGAACCGCGGCGACCCATGAACCGGCGTCACGTCCGGAAAACCCTGCTCCCCTTGAACACGCGGCGTCCCCTGGAAGCGCGGCACGCCGTGAGCGGGGGTGCCATCGGGAAGTCGCGGGCCCCCTTGAACGGGCGGCTGCCCCGGGAAACGCGGAACACCGCGGGCCGGAGTCCCATCCCCAGAACGCGACCCACCCTGCGCGGGCGGCGTCCCTTGGAAGCGCGGCACACCGTGAGCGGGAGTCCCATCCCCGGAACCCATCCCACCCCGCGCGGGCACCGCCTCCTGGACACGCGGTACACCCCGCGCCGGAGTCCCACCCTGAAAACCAGGCACGCCACGGGCAGGCGTTCCGTCGGAAAGTCGAGCCCCCTGCTGACCAGGCACCTCGCCCGAAAGCCGAGGCCGCCGCTGACCAGACGCGTCATCCGGAAGACGCGGCCCTGGCTGACCAGGCGCCCTACCCGAAGGCCGAGCCCCTCGCTGACCAGACAGCGCCGCCCCCTGACCCTCCCGAGAAACCTGCCCCTCCCGAGAAGTCAGCCCCTCACCAGGCCCCTGAGCGCCCTGTCGAGAACCCCGAACGCTCTCCCGGGACCCCTGACCGTCCTGCCGGGAACCCCGAGCTACCTCCCGCTCACCCCGACCGTCCCGCCGAGCGGAATCCCGCGCATCCCCCGCGCCATCCCCCGACCCTGTCCCCATCCCCTCGCCCGCGGAGTCACCCTTCGCAGGGGACCTACGGCGACTATGGCGTCCCACGTCGCCCCTCAACTCCCCGCGTTCGTATCGTCAGCCTTGCCATCGCCCCCGGTGCCGGCACCGGAACCAGTTCCCGCGCCCGCTCCCGCTCCCGCGCCGCCGGCACCCCTCACCGTACTCACCGAACCGCCACCCCGGGACCCTCGCGCCCCACCCCCGCCACCTCGGCCGAAACCGTCCCCCTCAGCCGAACGACGCCCCCTCGGGGAATCCGCACCCACACTCGCCCCGGAATCCGCACCCGCCCGCCCGGAAGAGCCCACCGACTCCTCCCGCTCATCCAACTCCCCCGTGTCCGCGAGCAGTTCACGGAACGCCGTGGCCACCGTCTCGGGATACTCCATCATCGCGACATGCCCCGCGTCCGGCAGGGACAGCAGGCGGGAGTCCCGGAACGCTCGGGCCGCGCGCTGGGCCATGCGGTAGCCGACGAGTTGGTCGCGGCCGCCGTAGACGAGGAGGGTGGGGGCGAGGACGCGTTCGGCCTGGCGCCAGAGCCCGTGTTGGCCGCCCAGGGTGTACGCGTTCACGATGCCCCGGGAAGAGCGGGCCATCACGTCCCAGAAGTACGGGAGTTGGAGGCGTCGCTCCAACTCCTCGACCGCGTAACGGAACGCCTCCGGGGTGACCTGGCCGGGATCGCCGTAGCAGAGGCCGAGGACGCCGCGGACGCGTTGTTCGGCGGTCCACTCCCTGCTGATGCGGGTGAAGAGGGCCGCGATGCCGGGGACGCCGAGCAGTGCCGTGGGCAGGGCCGAGCGCTGGACGCGGATCTCCGGGAGGGCCGGGGAGATCAGCGTGAGCGTGCGGACCAGGTCCGGGCGGACCGCGGCCACGCGCGTGCTGATCGCGCCGCCGAGCGAGTTGCCGAAGAGGTGCACCGGGCCGCGCCCGGCCGCGTCGAGGTAACGGATGACCGCGCGCGCGTGCCCGGTGACGGAGTAGTCGCCGTCGTCCGGGGGCGGGGAGTCGCCGAAGCCCGGCAGATCGAGGGCCTCGCTGTCGACCTGGCCGTCCAGCTCGGCCATGAGCTGCGACCAGTTCTGCGAGGAACCGCCGAGTCCGTGGACGTAGAGCGCGGGCGGGAGGCCTTCGCGCGCCGGTGGCCTGGACCGCACGGTCAGTGTGATCCCCGGCAGCCCGACCGACCTGAGCCGCTCCCCCTCGCCGACCCTGACGGGCGCCACCTTGGGGAGCACGCTGGCGGCCGACGCGGTAGGCAGCTCTGTCGAAGACATGCGCCAATGTTACGAGACGATCACGCAGTGGCTCATGTGTTCGCCATCACAGGCCAGGTCACGCCCCCTCGTCACCCCGTCCGGGCCCCGCATGGCATGGCGTACGGATCAGGTGTCTCCTACGCTCGTAACAGGGCACCCGTACAGAGACGTAACGACGTATCCGGTCCAGGAAGGGAGCCCGCCATGGCCGTCGACCCCACAGATCCCGAGACCTTCGCGGACGAGAACGCCACCCCCGAGCTCGATGTCGAGGCCCCCGAGGACGACGCCGCCGAGCAGTCGGCCGACGTGACACCGGACGGCGGCGATCCACTCACCGCTGTGGACCCGGACTCCGTGGGCGAGGCCGACGTAGCCGATGTCATCGAACAGGCGCGGGTCGTCTCCCAGGATGAGGACGACTATCGCTGACGGTCCTGGTCGTCACCGCGGTCACCGCCCTTATGGAGGGCCGAAAACGGGCGGTGAACCGCGCACCTCTGCCCGCTCCATCCACCTTCGAAACACTTTGCGCCGCTTTCCCCGCCGTCCGGTCCGTGAAATTCTGCGCTCGCACCGCGCACACCACGGTTACCGAAAAGTACGATGGCCGCGCGGCGCTCACCGCATGAGGACGACTTTGGGAGGCGGCGTGACAGCCATCGAGCAGACAGAGGCGGCGCGCCCGCGGGGCACGCGCCTGCCGCGCCGTGCCCGACGGAACCAGCTGCTGGGCGCCGCCCAGGAGGTTTTCGTCGCACAGGGGTACCACGCGGCCGCGATGGACGACATCGCCGAGCGCGCCGGCGTCAGCAAGCCCGTGCTCTACCAGCACTTCCCGGGCAAGCTCGACCTCTACCTCGCCCTTCTCGACCAGCACTGCGAGTCGCTGATCCAGGCGGTGCAGACCGCGCTCGCGTCGACGTCGGACAACAAGCAGCGCGTCCGCGCGACCATGGACGCGTACTTCGCCTACGTCGAGGACGACGGCGGCGCCTTCCGGCTGGTCTTCGAGTCGGACCTGACGAACGAGCCCGCCGTGCGCGCTCGCGTCGACAAGGTGACCAACGAGTGCGCCGAGGCGATCTGCGACGTCATCGCCGAGGACACCGGTCTGTCGCGCGCCGAGTCGATGCTGCTGGCCTCGGGTCTCGGCGGTCTCGCCCAGGTCGTCGCCCGTTCCTGGCTGCACAGCGACCGCAGCGTCCCGCGCGACCAGGCGGTCCAGCTGCTGGCCTCGCTGGCGTGGCGCGGCATCGCCGGTTTCCCGCTGCACGGCAGCGAACAGCACCACTGACCGCCGTAGGCCCGGATTTGTTCCCGGGGACTGTTCGCTCCTGGCGTTCTCGCGCGGAACATGGACGTCCCCTCGCCGGGCTAGTGTGTGCTGCGTACGGCGCGGATGATCGCGCACTTTGCTGACCGGAGGGACATAGCCGTGGAGGTCAAGATCGGCGTGCTGCACACGCCTCGCGAGATCGTTCTGGAGACCGGTCAGAGCGCCGAAGAGGTCGAGCAGGCCGTGGCCGAGGCGCTGACCGGGAAGTCTCCGCTGCTGAGCCTGGTGGACGAGCACGGACGCAAGGTCCTCGTCCCCGCCGACCGGCTCGCCTATGTCGAGCTCGGCGAGGCGGCCCCGCGCAAGGTGGGCTTCGGCGCGCTGTAGTCGCGAACGGACGAGGGGCCCGGTGACCGTCAAGGTCACCGGGCCCCTCGTGTTTCCACCGCTGCGCCCATCGGTTTTCCACCTGTGTGCCCATCGGCCTTTTCGCCACAGATGGAGCACAAGTCCCCCACAGGGGAGGATTGCATTCCGCAGGTCACGGGTATGACGGGCTACGAACGCGTTACGCAGGCCGACCGTGGGAGGGACCCCCGTGATGATCCTGGAAGCGCTCGGCTCCGCTGTGCTGGGTGTGCTGCTCGCCTGGGCCGCCACTCACCGGCTCGCACAGCGTCTGCCGACCCGCCCCCTGGTGTTCTCGACGGGTGTCGCGGGAGCCCTCTTCGGTGACTTCGTCACCCACAGCGCGCTGGGCCCGGGCAGCGGACTGCCGAGCCTGCTGGGCGCGGCGGTCGTCTCGGCGGCCTCGCTCTCCCTGCTGCTGCGCCCGGCGCGACGACTCCGGGGGCGGTCCGCCCCCGCGTGACCACGCTTACGCGGCGAGCCCCAGAGCGGCCATCCGCTTGGTGTGCGCCTCGGTGATCCGGGAGAACATCCGGCCCACCTCCGCGAGGTCGAACCCGTCCGCCACGCCCCCGACGAGCATCGTGGACAGCGCGTCCCGGTCGGCCACCACCCGCTGCGACTGCGACAGCGCCTCACCCATCAACCGCCGTGCCCACAGGGCGAGTCGGCCCCCCACACGCGGGTCGGCGTCGATCGCCGCGCGTACCTTTTCCACGGCGAAGCTGGCGTGCCCCGTGTCGTCGAGGACGCCGAGCACGAGCAGCCGGGAGTCCTTGTCGAGGCGGGCGGCGACCTCGCGGTAGAAGTCACTGGCGATCGAGTCGCCGACGTACGCCTTGACGAGCCCCTCCAGCCAGTCCGAGGGCGCCGTCTGCCGGTGGAAGCCGTCGAGCGCGGCGACGAACGGCTGCATCGCGTCGGTCGGCTCCGCGCCGATCTCCGTGAGCCGGTCCCTGAGCTGCTCGAAGTGGTGGAACTCGGCCGAGGCCATCTTCGCCAGCTCCGCCTTGTCGGCGAGCGTCGGCGCAAGCTTCGCGTCCTCCGCGAGCCGCTCGAACGCCGCCAGCTCGCCGTACGCGAGCGCGCCGAGCAGGTCCACGACCGCGTTGCGGTACTGCGGGTCGGCGGAGGCCGTGGCCCAGTCCTGGGCGGCGACTCCGGTGGGTTCGGCGGGCGCTTCGGAGGCGTTGTCAGCGGTCGTCATGAAGCGCACAATAGCCCGCTCACAGCACGGCGGAAGTCCCTGGTCAATCAGTGTGACGACGACTACGTGACCAAATCGGCCAACGCATGTGCGTGATTCCGGGGTATGGTGGTAATGCGCCCGCCGAGTATTCGCCGGGCCGCACGAATGAGGATGCCCGGTCGGTGGCCCGATCGGCTCCGACCCGACAGCCCTCCTCACCCGTACGGCACGCCGCGTACGGAGGTCGGAGGGGGACCCTCAGCGGTTCGAGCGCTAGAGCGTCGGCGGTGGTCCCGTGCAGTACGGCTTGCCCTCACGGGTTGTCCGTAAGGCAGCCGACGTCCCGGCACGGTCCTGACACGACCCCCGCGCTCGCCTCGCACCGCGCACACAGAAGAGGCAGCACCCTGACTACTTTCCGAGAGCTCGGAATCCTTCCCGAGACCGCTGAGGCCCTTGAGGCCGTCGGTATCGTCTCCCCCTTCCCGATCCAGGAGATGACGCTCCCCGTCGCCCTTTCCGGCACGGACGTCATCGGCCAGGCCAAGACCGGCACCGGCAAGACGCTCGGCTTCGGCCTCCCGCTCCTCGAGCGCGTGACCGTCCCCGCCGACGTCGAGGCCGGCCGCGCCAAGCCCGAGCAGCTGACCGACGCCCCGCAGGCGCTCGTCGTCGTGCCCACCCGCGAGCTGTGCACGCAGGTCACGAACGACCTGCTGACCGCGGGCAAGGTGCGTAACGTCCGCGTCCTCGCCATCTACGGCGGCCGGGCCTACGAGCCGCAGGTCGAGGCGCTCCGCAAGGGCGTCGACGTCGTCGTCGGCACCCCGGGCCGTCTGCTCGACCTCGCCGGCCAGAAGAAGCTCGACCTCAAGCACATCAGGTCGCTCGTCCTGGACGAGGCCGACGAGATGCTCGACCTGGGCTTCCTGCCCGACGTCGAGAAGATCATCAACTTCCTGCCGGCCCGCCGTCAGACGATGCTGTTCTCGGCGACCATGCCGGGCGCGGTCATCGGTCTCGCGCGCCGCTACATGACGCAGCCCACGCACATCCGCGCCACGTCGCCGGACGACGAGGGCACGACGGTCGCGAACACCAAGCAGTTCGTCTACCGCGCGCACAACATGGACAAGCCCGAGCTGGTCGCCCGCATCCTTCAGGCGGAGGGCCGGGGCCTGGTCATGGTCTTCTGCCGTACGAAGCGCACGGCGGCCGACCTCGCCGACCAGCTCCAGCAGCGCGGTTTCGCCTCCGGCGCGGTCCACGGCGACCTCGGCCAGGGCGCCCGCGAGCAGGCGCTGCGCGCGTTCCGCAACGGCAAGGTGGACGTGCTCGTCTGCACCGACGTCGCCGCGCGCGGTATCGACGTCGAGGGCGTCACGCACGTCATCAACTACCAGTCCCCCGAGGACGAGAAGACCTACCTGCACCGCATCGGCCGCACCGGCCGCGCGGGCGCCAAGGGCATCGCGGTCACGCTCGTCGACTGGGACGACATCCCGCGCTGGCAGCTCATCAACAAGGCACTGGACCTCAAGTTCAACGACCCGCCGGAGACGTACTCCACCTCCCCGCACTTCTTCGAGGAGATGAACATCCCGGCCGGCACCAAGGGTGTCCTGCCCCGCTCGGAGCGCACGCGCGCCGGGCTGGCGGCGGAGGAGGTCGAGGACCTCGGCGAGACCGGCGGCCGTGGCGGTCCGCGCGGCCGGGGCGGTCGTGGTGGCCGTGACGGCGGCGGGCGTGACGGTGGCAGGGGCGGTCGTGACAACGGCCGTGGCCACACCCGCGACGAGTCCCGCTCCGACGACACCGAGCGCGCCGCGCGCACCCCGCGCCGCCGCCGTCGTACCCGCAACGGCACCCCGATGGAAGCGACTTCAGCGGCTACGGCCGTGACGCCCACGCCGGAGGAGACCGCGCTGGCCCCCTCCGAGGAGACGGCGGGACGCACCCCGCGCCGCCGTCGCCGCACGCGTAACGGAGCGACGGGAGAGCAGCTGCCGGCCACGGCGGTCGCACCCGTGGCCGAGATCGCCGAAAGCGCCGTGGAGAGTGGCGAATCTCCGGCCGCGGACGCCTCTACGGCGACTTCGCGTCGCCGCCGGACGCGGAAGTCGGCGGAGCCGGTGGCCGAGGCCGCGGTGGTGACGCCGGTGGCCGAGACCCCGGTGACCGAAGCGCCGGTGGCCGAGGAGACGAAGCCGCGCCGCCGGACCCGTAAGGCTGCCGAGCCCGTCGTGGCCGAGACCGAGGCCGCCGCGGTGGTCGCTGTCGACACGGCCGAGGCCGTCGAGACCAAGCCGCGCCGGACCAGGGCGCGGAAGACCACGGCGCCGGTCGAGGCGGCCGAGGTCGTGGAAACGGTGGAGGCCGTCGAGGAGACCAAGCCGCGTCGTCGTACGGCGACCCGCAAGGCCGTCGCCGACATCCCCGCGCAGGTCGTCGAGGAGCAGGACAAGCCCCGGCGCCGTACCCGCAAGGTCGCCGAGCCGGTCGTGGAGGCCGTCGAAGCGCCGGTCGTGGCGGAGACCAAGCCGAAGCGGACCCGGAAGACCGCGGCTCCGGCCGAGGTCGTCGCCGTGGACACCGCGGAGGCCGTGGAAGCGAAGCCGCGCCGGACGCGCAAGGCAGCCGTGGCCGTGGAGGCACCCGCCGAGGTCGTCGCCGAGCCGAAGCCCCGTCGCACCCGCAAGACCGCGGCTGCCGCCGAGGCCGCGGTCGACACGGCCGAGGCCGTCGAGGCCAAGCCGCGCCGGACGCGCAAGGCAGCCGTTGCGGCAGAGGCACCGGCCGAGGTCGTCGCCGAGCCGAAGCCCCGCCGCACCCGCAAGACCGCGGTCGCCGCCGAAGCCGCGGTCGACACGGCCGAGGCCGTCGAGACCAAGCCGCGCCGGACCCGCAAGACGGCCGCCACCGCCGAGATCCCGGCACAGGTCACCGAGGAGGCGGACGTCAAGCCGCGTCGTCGTACGACCCGCAAGACCGCCGAGGCCCCGGTCGTCGTGGAGACGCCGGAGACCACCGAGGCCAAGCCGAGGGTCCGCCGCCCGCGCAAGACCGCGGCGACGGCCACGGCGGAGGCAACGGAGAGCTGATCCGCCCCCGGCACTCAGCACAGACACAACGCCGACGGCCCGACCCATACGACATGGGCCGGGCCGTCGGCGTTTTAGGTCCGCTGCGGGCGTCGGCGGTCCCCGTCAGCTGCGGCCGTCGGCGTTCTACGCCCGCTGCGGGCGCCAGCAGTTCCCCTCAGCTGCGGCCGTCGGCGTTCCCCGTCTCCTGGGCGATGCCTTCCTGGCGCTCGCCGCGGTGCTCGCCCTGGCTGGCGGCCACCCGTGCCCTCCGGGTCCGGGCCGCATACCGTCACGCGCGCCCGGGGGACCACCACCGCTTTCGCCGGTCGCCCTCCCCCACCGCGCCCCACCCCAGTCACCGGACAGCCCTGGCGCTCGCTGCTGTGCTCATCCTGACCGGCGGCCCCCTGCTTCCCGCCCGGCCGCATACCGTCACGCGCGCCCAGGGCCACGGCTTTCGCCGCCCGTCCGCCGCTGCGCCCCACCCCAGTCACCCCGGGCGCCCACGTGTGTTCCCCGGCCACCCACTCCGCGCTCCCTCCCGCGACCGCCCGCACCCGCCTCCACGTCCACCGGTATTCACCACCGCGTGTCCCCTGCCGCCTGTCACCGGGCCCCTCCCCTGCAGCCCATCCGGCTCCCCCTGACGCCCGCCGCCGCGCGCACCCCGGGCCCACCACGGCCGTCGCCGGTCGCCCGCCCTCCACTGCGCCTCCCGTCGCCGACCCGGCTCCCCCCGACGCCCACCTCCGCGCACCCCGGCCCCACCACCAGTTCGCCAGCCGCCCCCACCCCCACGCCCCCGCACCCGGCGGCCCACCCCGTTAACCCCCGTTACACCCTCCCGTCCCCCTCACGCCCAACCCCTCCGGATAACCTCACCCCATGAGCAAGCCCCCCTCCTTCACCCCGCCCCCCGGCGCTCGCGCGTACCCCCTGCGGACCGCTCGTGGTGATTTCGCCGTCGTGGACTCGCCCGTGGGCGACGGTGTCGAGGCGAAGGGGCTCGCGCTTCTGCTGCCGGGGTTCACCGGGAGCAAGGAGGACTTCAACCCGTTGCACGAGGCGTTCGGGGCGCGCGGGTATCGGTCCGTGGCCGTGGACGGGCGGGGGCAGTACGAGTCGGACGGACCGGTCGAGGACGAATCCCCTTACGCCCAGGACGAGTTGGCGCGGGACGTGCTCGCGCTGGCCGAGGCCCTGGGCGCGCCGGTTCATCTGCTCGGGCATTCCTTCGGGGGCCAGGTGGCGCGCGCGGCCGTGCTGCTCGATCGCACGCCGTTCGTGTCGCTGACGCTGATGTCGTCGGGTCCCGCGCAGATCTCGCCGTCGCAGCAGGAGCGGGTGAAGCTGCTGCGGGACGCGCTCGCCGTGATGTCGATGGCCGAGGTGTGGGACGCGATCCAGGCGATGGAGGCACCGGAGGAGACCGAGACCGGCGGCGCGCTGGACGAGGGTCTCGACGACCGGGCCGATCTGCGCCGCCGCTGGCTGCGCACCAAGCCGGCTCAACTCCTCGCGGCGGGACGGCAGTTGTGCGGCGAGCCGGACCGGGTCGCCGAGCTGGCCGCGGTCCCCCTCCCCTTCCACGTCCTCTCGGGCTCCCGCGACGACACCTGGCCGGTGCCGCTCCTGGACGACATGGCCGTACGGCTGAAGGCGCGGCGGACGGTCATCGCGCGGGCCGAGCACTCGCCGAACACGGATCAGCCGGCCGAGACGGCCAAGGCGATCGCCGATTTCTGGGACACCGTAGGCCCGTAGGCCCGTAAGAGCCGCTAGTACTGCGTCCGCAGATGTTCCCAGAAGCCGTCCCGCAGGGCCCGGCGGAGGTCGGCCTGCCCGCGCAGGGAGTACTGGAGCAGCCCCTCCGCCTCGACCAGCAGGTCCTGGTCGACCGAGCCCGGCAGATACGGATGCCCGGGCAGCAGCTCGACCAGCGCCTCCCTCCCCCGCGCCGCGAGCCACTTCGCGGCGATCTGCGCGCCCACGAAGCGGACGTCGTCACGGGTGGGCCGGGTGGCGGCGGCCTCGTAGACGGCGGACGCGCGGCGGGAGACGTACGGCTTGAAGAAGTCGAGGTCGAAGGTGCGCTGGCTGTCGACCTCCCAGAGGAGCGGCTCCGCCTGGTTGCGGCCCTCGGGCGCCTCGATGCCCCACAAGTGGACGCGGGCGCCGTACCCTTGGGCCGCCTCGACCGCCGAGACGAGGTCCTCGTCGCCGCCGATAAGCGCCGCGTCGCTGATGGCGCGGTGCCGGGCGAGGGACTCCAGGTCGGAGCGGATGAGTGAATCGACGCCCTTCTGCTGGTTGTTGGCGTTGAGGTTGCCCAACCGCACCTTGACGTCCGGGAGTTCCGCGATGGACTGCTGCTCGGCGGTGTGGATGCGGCGGCGGGCGCCGTCGTACCAGTAGACGCGCAGCAGTCGGCTGTCCGCGAAGATCGTGCGGGCCTTGTCGATGAGTGCCTCGATCAGTCCCTCGGTGTCGACGTCGAACGAGCGCCGGTCCTCGGTCCCGGAGACGAGCCGGCCCGCGGCTGCATACAAATATCCCGCGTCGACGAAGATCGCATGCGTCGAGGGCGTCTTCGCCACTTCGGCGAGCATGCGGTGCAGCAGCTCGTTCGTGCGGTCGATGCGGGCGCTGAGGGCCGCGAGGTCGTCGTTCATCGCTTCCATTGTCCCGGCGGTCACGCTGCGAACACAACCGGTCCCGGTCAGTCTCGCGTCGATCTCTTACCGGTCAGTAGTTAGGCGTTCGAAAAATTTCCTTAGCGTAGGGAATGTTTGTAACACGCACCCCGTTGACTACATCAGTAACCAAGTAGTTCTCCTCAGGAGGATGACCAGACGAAGGGAGAAGCCATGCGCTTCGAAATCATGCGTCTCGACGAGGTCGACGGCACCACCGTGGACAGCACCGTCGTGGACGCCGCCTCCGTCAATCGGATCGTGCAACAGGCTGCCGCCATAGGACAGCGCCTGTGGATCCGCCCCGCCGAGACCAAGGCCTCGTGACACTCACGGCCGCGCACCACCGACGACGTACGACCGACGACGTGACGACCGACGACGTACCGCCCCACTGACGACGTACTGAATACGACACTCACCCGCGACCCCGACGCGGATCGCGACCACACTTCAGAACCCCCGTACGGCACTGTTGCCGTGCGGGGGTTCTGCGTTGCACCAGGCACCAGAGGCCAGGGCACCACGGGACTCAGCCCGCGCGGACCACCTGGGTGATCCCGTTGATGATCTGCTGCACGGCGATGGCGGAGAGCATCATCCCCGCGAGCCGCGTCACCAGCACCACGCCCCCGTCCTTGATGACCCGGATGATCAGCAGCGAGTACCGCATCACCAGCCACAGCACGACATGGATGGCGAGGATCGCCGTCCACACCGACACCTGCGTGGCCACACTGCCGGCCTTCTGCACGGCGAGGATGACGGACACGATCGCACCTGGCCCGGCGAGCAGCGGCATGCCCAGCGGTACGAGGGCGACGTTGACGTCCTTGGTCTGCTTGGGCTCGTCGGTCTTGCCGGTGAGCAGGTCGAGCGCGATCAGCAGAAGCAGCAGCCCGCCCGCGATCATCAGCGCGGGCACGGAGACATGCAGGTAGTCGAGGATCTGGTGCCCGAGCAGCCCGAAGACGGTGATCACACCACCCGCGACGCACACGGCCTGGAACGCCATCCGCTTCTGCACCTTGGACGGTCGTCCGGCGGTCAGCGCGAGGAAGATCGGGGTGATCCCAGGGGGATCCATGATGACAAAAAGGGTCAGGAAGAGAGAGCCGAAGACGGCGACGTCGAACATGGGTGAGCCACGAGCCTTGCAGAAGAGAGACGAGCGGGGAGGCAGGGATGTACGAGAGAGGGACCTACGAGAGAGATCCACGAGATAGGGATCTACGAGAGCGGTGCGGGCGTCAGGCTCCGCCGGCCCCCGGCACCGGGAAGGCCCCGGTCGCGCGCCGCGTGATCTCGCCGTAGACCTCGGGGTCGGTCGTGTACTCACCGAGCTGTACGGTCTTGCGGCTCCCGTGGTAGTCGCTGGACCCGGTGACGAGCAGCCCCAGTTCCTTGGCGAGCCCCCGCAGCCGTACCCGTGTCTCCGCGTCGTGGTCCATGTGCTCGACCTCGATCCCGTCGAGGCCGGCGGCGGCCATCTCGGCGATCGCGGCCTCGGGCACGGTGTGCCCCCGCTTGCTGGCACCCGGGTGGGCGAAGACGGTCACGCCCCCCGCGGCCTTCACCAGCCGGATCGCCTCGAAGGGATCGGTCTCGTGCTTGGCCACATGAGCGCGCCCCCCGTCGGCGAGCCAGTCAGGGGTGAACGCGTCGTCGACCGTGGGCACGACCCCCGACTCGACCAGCGCGGTGGCCACATGAGGCCGCCCGACGGACCCGTCCCCGGCGATCCGCGCCACCTGCTCCCAGGTGACCGGCACGCCCAGTTCCTGGAGCCGCGCCACCATGGCGCGGGCCCGGGGCACCCGGTCGTCCCGCACCAGCTCACGCTCGGCGAGCAGCGCGGGCTCCTCCGGATCGAACAGGTAGGCCAGCATGTGCATGGACACCCCGTCGATCCGACAGGACATCTCGGCCCCGGTCACGAGCGTGAGCCCGGAGGGCAGCGCGTCGATCGCCTCGCCGTACCCACGACTGGTGTCGTGGTCGGTCAGCGCGACAACGTCCAGTCCGGCGGCGGCGGCATTCCGCACCAGCTCACCGGGGGTGTCCGTACCGTCGGAGGCCGTGGAGTGGGTGTGCAGGTCAATACGCACGCGCAGGCTCCAGACGGCGACGACTCGACAAGGGACGAGTCAAGGGTAACGGCATCCCAAGGGCCCCTTCGAACACACTGAGCCCCGGCACCCTCCAAGGCGCGCGAGGAACCGCGCGACCAGCCACAGCGACCCCCCGGCCCCGCACCCGGACCACCCGCACCCTCACCCGCACCTGCCCAGGGACCGGACCGACCCGCTACGGCTCCAGCAGGCGCGGCGACAACGCCCCGCACGGCACGAGGTCAACCTCGGCCCCTGCGTCCCGCAGATCCGTCAGCACCAGCTCGTCGTACATCAACAGCCCCGACTGCTCAGGCCACACCACGGCCCACAGCCACAACCCCAACGCCTCCCCCGCGAACACGGCCCGATCGTCCGGCGCCGTGGCCACATGCCACAACGGCGTGGGCCGCCCCGCGGCGAGCAACTTCGCCTGGGGAGGCTTCTCGACGTTCATGTAGGGACCGGGGTCCGGCCCGTCGATCCCCGCGTACCGCGCCCCGAGCCCGACCCCCAGCTCCTCGGCGACAAGGATCAACTCCCCTATCCCGCCCAGTGGGCCCGGCCCGGAACAGGCCACCGCCGTGGCCCGGCCCCCACTGCGGTCGTCCCCCGCACAGGCCACACCGGTGAAGAGCCATCCGACCGGCAGCGGCCACGGCATCCACACCGGCACCTGCGTCCGGTGCACGACGACACTGAGCGCCTCGACGCTGGGCGGGATCACGGGCTGAAGCGGATGCACCGTCCCGTGGAGATCGCACTGCCAGGAATCGGCGAAGAGTCCGGGAGCCCTGACCCGGCCACCGCACTTCGGGCAACTGGGTTCGCCCCTCATAGGGCCCCACGGTCCTACCCTCACCCGCGCACGTCAAGGACGATCACCCGTCCGGCCGGGCCACTCACGGAACGAAACTAGATGTAGCTTGCATTCATTACCTTGCCTAACTTACTATGTGCATATACCAACTACTTGGGAGGAAGCATGGACGACCCCTTCGACAAGGGAGCCGACGCCGGCTCGGGCAGCATCCTGCGACAGCCCAAAGCGGTCTGGGCCACCGCGGGCGCCTCGGTCGTCGCCTTCATGGGCATCGGACTCGTCGACCCGATCCTGCCCTCGATCGCCAAGGGCCTGGACGCCACGGCCGGCCAGGTGTCCCTGCTCTTCACCTCGTACTTCCTGATCACCGCCATCGCGATGCTGGTGACCGGCTTCGTCTCCAGTCGCATCGGCGGCAAGAAGACCCTGCTGCTCGGCCTCGCCCTCGTCGTGGTCTTCGCCGGACTCGCCGGCACCTCCGGCTCGGTCGGCGAACTCGTCGGCTTCCGGGCGGGCTGGGGCCTCGGCAACGCGCTGTTCGTGTCGACCGCCCTCGCCGTGATCGTCGGCGCGGCGGCCGGCGGCAGCGCCGCGGCGATCCTGCTCTACGAGTCCGCCCTCGGCCTGGGCATGGCCTGCGGCCCGCTGCTCGGCGCCCTGCTGGGCAACCAGAGCTGGCGCTACCCCTTCTTCGGCACCGCGTTCCTGATGGCGATCGGCTTCCTGTGCATCACGGTGTTCCTGAAGGAGCAGCCCAAGCCCGCGCGGAAGACATCCCTGCTCGACCCGCTGAAGGCCCTCGGCCACGGCGGACTCGCCTCGGCGGCCGTGTCGTCGTTCTTCTACAACTACACGTTCTTCACCGTGCTGGCCTTCACCCCGTTCGTGCTGAACATGACCCCGTACAAGTCCGGTGCCGTGTTCTTCGCCTGGGGCGTCCTGCTCGCCGTCTTCTCGGTCTTCGTCGCCCCGCGTCTCCAGGCCCGCTTCGGCTCCCTGAAGGTGCTCGGCGGTTCGCTGGTCCTGCTCGCCGCCGACGTGCTCGTCCTCGGCTACGGCAGCCACACCACCGCCATCGTCTGCACCATCCTGTCCGGTGCGTTCATCGGCGTGAACAACACCGTCTACACCGAACTGGCCCTGGGCGTGTCGGACGCGCCGCGCCCGGTGGCGAGCGCGGGCTACAACTTCGTCCGCTGGTTCGCCGCCGCTGCCGCCCCGTTCTTCGCGCCGAAGATCGAGGGGTGGAGCAACATCCACATCCCGTTCGTGGTCGCGGCCGTCACCGCGGCGCTGGGCGCGCTGGTGGTCCTCGTACGACGGAACGCGCTCACCCACGAGGCCGAGGAGCTGGAGCCGCGGCACGCGATCGAGGACAGCGTGGCGGTGTTCGCCAACTAGCCGATTCCTGGCTGACGTTGGTGAGCTTGCTCACTCGGGTCTCAGTCCAGCGGGACGGACCTCCGGGAGGGATCCCGGAGGTCCGTCCCGTTCGTGAGCCAGCGTTCCTGGAGGGCCTGGGCGCCGTGGACGCGTTTCCAGGCGGCCTCGTTCGGGGTCATGGGGAGCAGCGGCAGGAAGCGCACCGGGTCGAGGGGCGCGTCGAGTTCCAGGTCCTCGACCAGGCCGCCCGGCTCGGCGACCAGCACCGAGGTGAACGGAGCGCCGGGCCACAGCGGTTCGCCCACGTCGAGCGAGGCGCCGGGGGCCACGACCACGCCCTCGACCTGCGGGGACGCGGCGAGCACGGCCAGCGGCCGGAGCACCTTGTCGGTGTCGGCGAGGCCGCCGCGGACGGAGAGGACCAGCTCGGCGCGCGGGCCGGCGACCGGGTCGGCGAGCATCGCCGTGGGGTCGCTCATGGGCTGGGCGGACATGCCGAGGGTGGCGTAGCGGACGACGGTCCCGTCCTGGCTGTCGTCCTGGAAACGCAGTACCTCCACGCGGTCCGTGCCCAGGAACGTGACGGCGGCGCGCGCGTCCGGTTCGCCCAGCGCGGTGCGCAACCGTGCCTCGACCAGAGCAAGAACATCAACCATGCGGCGAGCATAGAACTCGTCAGTACCGGGCAAAGCAGCGCCTTGACAGTTCAGTCGGCTGATAGTCTTGGCCGGTCGTTCGGGGCAGCACGCTGATAGATGTAACTCCCAGGCTCTGAAAGCACTGGGGAGTCGCGATCAAGTCCCGACGCCTTTGAGACTCCCCCACGGGGGACCGGCCGGAGGAGGTGGGGCTGCAATGGACCGAAGTCGGCCTGGCAGTACCACCCGCTCTTCCGGCCGCTGATGTCGTCGCTCTGGCTCTAGCCTCCCCAGACGGCTGCCGCCTCTCGCACTTCTTCACTGTCGCGGAAGAGCACTTCGTTTCCTTTTCCTGATCTGCCTGATCTGTCGGGTGTATCCGATCTGACCGATCTGATCTGACCGATCTGTCTGTTCCGAAGTCAGTGCCTGTATCAGTAGCGAAGCTCGCCACCGCGACGGAGCGGTGCTCCCCGCTTTGTGGACGTGCCAAACATCCGCACCTCAGGACGTCCCCATTCCGGGCAGTTCCAACCGTCGTTGGCGCCTTTCGTTGCTCGTCGCGAAGGAGCCCGCCATGTCGATGATCCGCGACCTGCGTGCCGTGGTCCGCCCGTCCCGTCCCTCCCTGCGCAAGGACGGCGGCGCGTACGACACGACCCGCGACCCCGGTACCCCCTCGGCCGTCGTCGACTGCGCCGTCTACCGCGACGGTGCCCGCGTCGACACCGGCAAGCCGCTCACCCCGCACGAGGCGATGCGCCTGGTCCGCCGGGACGGCGGCTTCGTGTGGATCGGCCTGCACGAGCCCACCGAGGCCGAATTCGCCGGTATCGCCGGGGAGTTCGGGCTCCACCCGCTCGCCGTCGAGGACGCCGTGCAGGCCCACCAGCGCCCCAAGCTGGAGCGCTACGACGACTCCCTGTTCACCGTCTTCAAGACCATCCACTACGTCGAGCACGACCAGCTCACCGCCAACAGCGAGGTCGTCGAGACCGGCGAGGTCATGTGCTTCACCGGGCGGGACTTCTTCATCACCGTCCGGCACGGCGGCCAGGGCTCCCTGCGGGCGCTGCGGCACCGGCTTCAGGACGACCCCGAGCTGCTCGCCCGCGGCCCCTCGGCGGTGCTGCACTCGATCGCCGACCACGTCGTCGACGGCTATGTCGCGGTCGCCGACGCGGTGCAGGACGACATCGACGAGGTCGAGACCGAGGTGTTCACCCCGGGCCGCAGGGGCGGGGTCTCGCGCGGTGTCGACTCGGCGCGGATCTACCAACTCAAGCGTGAGGTACTGGAGTTCAAGCGCGCGGTGTCGCCGCTGCTGCGGCCCATGCAGCTGCTGAGCGAGCGGCCGATGCGGCTGATCGACCCGGACATCCAGAAGTACTTCCGCGATGTCGCCGACCACCTCGCCCGCGTCCAGGAGCAGGTCATCGGCTTCGACGAGCTGCTGAACTCGATCCTCCAGGCCAACCTCGCGCAGGCGTCCGTCGCCCAGAACGAGGACATGCGGAAGATCACCGCGTGGGCCGCGATCATCGCCGTACCGACGATGGTGACGGGCGTCTACGGCATGAACTTCGAGCACATGCCGGAACTGCACGCGCGGTACGGGTATCCGACGGTGCTCGCCTTCACCGTGACGGTCTGTCTGGCGATCCACCGCACGCTGAAGCGCAACGGCTGGCTGTGAGCGGCTGGATAGGCTGACGCCCATGACTAGCAGCGAGCTGCTCGACCAGGCCCTCGTCGAGGAGGCCACGAAGAAGTCCGGCCTCGTCTGGGTCCACGGTCCCGGCGTCCCGGCCCGCGCCCTGTGGCACGTCTGGCACGAGGGCGCGGCCTGCCTGATCGGCGACGGGCCGGGCGAGCAGCCGCTGCCGGGACTGGTCGACGGCGGCCCCGCCGAGGTCACCGTCCGCAGCAAGGACAAGGGCGGCCGGCTGGTCTCCTGGACCGCGAAGGTCGTGGAGCTGGCGCCGGACTCCGAGGCCTGGACGGCGGCCGTCGCCGAGCTGAAGGGCAAGCGCCTGAACGCCCCCGACGGCGAGGCGATGACGGCCCGCTGGGCGCGTGAGTGCCGGGTGCTGCGCCTGGAGCCGACGGGAGCGACGGCCGGCCTGCCCGACGGCTCGCTGGCCGAAGCCCCGCTGCCGACCCCGGCGACGACCCGTCAGCCGGTCCCGGCCGGCCTGCCGCGCCTGCTCCTGAAGAAACGCAAACGCCGGTAACCGCCGCTAGGAAGACGGAAGTTGCTTGCCGTAGTCGACAGTGTCGTCGTCCTTCGGCTGTGTCACCGTGAAGCTCTTGCCCCAGTCCGAGAAGGTCAGCGTGCCCGCGCCGCCCGCGCGGACCAGGCGCAGCGGATACGGCTTGCCCTCCAGGGAGACGTCGAGGGTGCCGCCGGAGCCCTTGTCGCCGGTGATGCGGATCGTCCGGACACCGTTCTGCGCGTGGTGCCCGTCCCTGGCGAGTGAGCCGTGCAGGGTCAGCAAGCTGGAGAGGAGGACGTCCTTGTCCGTGAAACCACTGAACTTCTTGTACGAGGGGTCGCCCTGCGGCACCTTCACGTACTTGCCGTGGAGCGTGTCGCCGGCGCCCGAGTCCCCGTTGCTGTTCCAGAAGCCCGCGTCGGCCTTCAGGTACAGCTGCTCGCCGATCCGCAGCAGCCCGAAGGTCGACCCCTTCGAGGTGACCGAACCGCTGCCGCCGTCGGACTTCAGCCGCATGTCGAGCGTGTACGTCCGCCCGCTGGTGACGACCGTGCCCGACAGCCGTACGGCATCAGCGGCGCTCGCGGCCGTCACCGACTTCGACTGGATCTTGTCGGCGGCCAGCTTGCCGACCCCGTTGGTCCCCGCGTCCGGGTCCCCGCCGCCGCACCCCGCGAGGGCCACGACACACACCGCGGAGAGCAGCGCCGCACGACGGTTTCGGACCTGGGCGATAGCGGTCACAGGTGGGATGCCTTCCGTGCGGGGGTCGATGGCGTACGGCAGCGTACCGGGGCCGCGAGGCACCGGCGGAGCCAGTCCGTCCGGACCGCCCACCAGCGCGGATCACATGCGGACGGGCTAGCCTGAAGCCCATCCGAGCAGGCAATTCGGAACATCCGGAAGCAGTGGGTGCCCCGGCAATCACAGGAAAGAATGGAGGTGCGGCCATGGCATCGGGCGCTCCCCGAGTCTTCGTGTCGCACCTCGCCGGTGTCGCCGTCTTCGACCCGAACGGCGACCAGGTGGGCCGCGTCCGCGACCTCGTCGCCATGCTCCGCGTCGGCCGGCGCCCCCCGCGGCTGCTCGGCCTCGTCGTCGAACTCTCCACCCGGCGCCGCATCTTCCTCCCGATGACCCGCGTCACCGGCATCGAGTCGGGACAGGTCATCACCACCGGCGTGCTGAACGTCCGCCGCTTCGAGCAACGGCCCACCGAGCGGCTGGTGTTCGGCGAACTCCTGGACCGGCGCGTCACCCTCGTCGAGACCGGCGAGGAGGTCACCGTCCTCGACCTGTCCGTGCAGCACCTCCCGGCCCGCCGGGACTGGGAGATCGACCGCGTCTTCGTCCGCAAGGGCAGGACCGGCGGAGCCTTCAGAAGGGCCAAGGGAGAGACGCTGACCGTGGACTGGTCCAGCATCACCGGTTTCTCCCTCGAGGAGCAGGGACAGGGCGCGGAGAGCCTCCTGGCCACCTTCGAGCAGCTGCGCCCCGCCGACCTCGCCAACGTCCTGCACCACCTCTCCCCCAAGCGCCGGGCCGAGGTCGCCGCCGCCCTCGACGACGACCGCCTCGCCGACGTCCTCGAAGAGCTCCCCGAGGACGACCAGATCGAGATCCTCGGCAAGTTGAAGGAGGAGCGCGCGGCCGACGTCCTGGAGGCCATGGACCCGGACGACGCGGCCGACCTCCTCTCCGAACTCCCCGAGGACGACAAGGAACGCCTCCTCAACCTGATGCAGCCCTCCGAGGCGGCCGACGTCCGCCGCCTGATGTCGTACGAGGAGCACACGGCGGGCGGCCTGATGACGACCGAGCCGATCGTCCTACGGCCCGACGCGACCGTCGCCGACGCGCTCGCCCGCGTCCGCAGCGCCGACCTCTCCCCGGCCCTCGCCGCCCAGGTCTACGTGTGCCGCCCGCCGGACGACACCCCGACCGGCAAGTACCTCGGCACGGTCCACTTCCAGCGGCTGCTGCGCGACCCGCCGTACACCCTGGTCAGCGCGATCATCGACGACGACCTTCAGCCGCTCGACCCGGACGCGACGCTACAGCTGATCGCCGGGTTCTTCGCGACGTACGACATGGTCGCGGCGCCCGTGGTCGACGAGACCGGGTCGCTGCTCGGGGCGGTGACCGTGGACGACGTGCTGGACCACATGCTGCCGCAGGACTGGCGGGAGACCGAGTTCCACCTCGACGAGCGCGGGAACGAGACAGAGGCGGAGGGGGTGGCGGCTCATGACTCCTGAGCGCGAGTCCACGCGTGAACGGACACCGGCGGGCGCGACCGCCACCACCCGGCCCCGGGCCCGGCTCGACCAGCCGCGCCCGCCCCGGCGCCGGTTCCTGCCCGAGTACGACCCGGAGGCGTTCGGGCGGCTGTCGGAGCGGATCGCGCGGTTCCTGGGCACCGGGCGGTTCATCGTCTGGATGACGGTCGTCATCATCGTCTGGGTGCTGTGGAACATCTTCGCGCCCCGCGATGTCCGCTTCGACAACTACCCGTTCATCTTCCTCACGCTGATGCTGTCGCTCCAGGCCTCCTACGCGGCCCCGCTGATCCTGCTCGCGCAGAACCGGCAGGACGACCGCGACCGGGTCAACCTCGAACAGGACCGCAAGCAGAACGAGCGGTCGATCGCCGACACCGAGTACCTGACCCGCGAGATCGCCGCCCTGCGCATCGGTCTGGGCGAGGTCGCGACCCGCGACTGGATCCGCTCCGAACTCCAGGACCTGGTGAAAGAGCTGGAGGAACGGGAGGACGGCCACCACAAACACGTCGTATTCCCGGCGGAACGGTCGCACGGACGTGACGTAGACGACCGGTGACGGGCTTACCTGGGGCCCCGCGCGGCGCCGTACCATCGACCCTATGGCTACGGAAGACGCGGTGCGCGAAGCGCTGTCGACGGTGAACGACCCCGAGATCAACCGACCCATCACCGAGCTGGGGATGGTCAAGTCGGTGGAGATCGGTGCGGACGGAGCGGTCGCGGTCACCGTGTACCTGACGGTCTCCGGCTGCCCCATGCGCGAGACCATCACGCAGCGCGTGACGGACGCGGTCCTGGGCGTGGAGGGCGTCACCGGTGTCGAGGTGACCCTCGACGTGATGAGCGACGAACAGCGCAAGGAACTCGCGACCGCCCTGCGCGGTGGCCAGACCGAGCGCGAGGTCCCCTTCGCCAAGCCCGGCTCCCTCACCCGCGTCTACGCGGTCGCCTCCGGCAAGGGCGGCGTCGGCAAGTCCTCGGTGACGGTGAACCTCGCCGCCGCGATGGCCGCGGACGGCCTGAAGGTCGGTGTCGTCGACGCCGACATCTACGGCCACAGCGTCCCGCGCATGCTCGGCGCCGACGGCCGTCCCACCCAGGTCGAGAACATGATCATGCCGCCGTCGGCGAACGGCGTGAAGGTCATCTCCATCGGCATGTTCACGCCGGGCAACGCACCGGTGGTGTGGCGCGGCCCGATGCTGCACCGCGCGCTCCAGCAGTTCCTGGCGGACGTGTACTGGGGCGATCTGGACGTCCTGCTGCTCGACCTCCCGCCGGGCACCGGCGACATCGCGATCTCCGTCGCCCAGCTCGTCCCGAACGCCGAGATCCTCGTCGTGACGACCCCTCAGCAGGCGGCGGCCGAGGTCGCCGAGCGCGCGGGCTCCATCGCCGTACAGACCCACCAGAAGATCGTCGGCGTCGTCGAGAACATGGCGGGCCTGCCGTGCCCGCACTGCGGCGAGATGGTCGACGTCTTCGGCACGGGCGGCGGCCAGTCCGTCGCGGACGGCCTGACCCGTACGACCGGCGCCTCGGTCCCGGTCCTCGGCTCCATCCCGATCGACGTCCGCCTCCGCGAGGGCGGCGACGACGGCAAGCCGGTCGTCCTGACCGACCCGGAATCCCCGGCGGGCGCGGCCCTGCGCGCGATCGCGGGCAAGCTGGGCGGCCGCCAGCGCGGCCTCTCGGGCATGTCACTGGGGATCACCCCGAGGAACAAGTTCTAGGGATCTTCCGACGAGGTCTCGCGGAGACTGCCTCACGAGGTCCCGCGAAGACGCCTTCACGACGATGGGGGCGCCGTCCCACCGGACGGCGCCCCCATCGTCGTAGCCGCTACTCCGCGGCGTAGGTCGCGATGTCCTTGATCATGGCGAAGCCGAGCCCGTACGCGCTCATGCCCCGGCCGTACGCCCCCACGTGCACGCCCTCCTGGGTCGACCCGGCAAGGACCCAGCCGAACTCGGACTCCCGGTAGTGGAACGGCGTCGGCACGCCGTCCACCGGCAGGGACAGGGTCGACCAGTCGTCGCCCGCGAGGTCGTCGGCCAGGACCCAGGCCGTCTCCGTCTGCTGCTCCAGCCAGTCGTCGCGCAGGGTGTGGTCCATCTGGCCCGGCCAGGTGAACGACAGCAGCCCCACCCCGGCGAGCCAGGCCGCCGAGGAGACCGAGGTGGCCTCCAGCAGACCCGTGCCGTCGGCGGTGCGCCGGGCGGGGTTGCCCGCGACGGTGACGACCACCGCGAACTTCTCCTTGTCCTCCGTGCCTTCGTTGCGTACGGAGGGCTCCTCACCGTGCCCGATCGAACCGTGCTCCACGGCTCCGTCCGCCGCCATGCCCACCTGCATCAGCCAGCGCGGCCCGGTGAAGGCCTCGTCGAGGCCGTACCAGGGGAAGGGCGCCAGCAGGTAGCCGTCGACCGTGCGCCGGGCGGAGGGGACCTGCTGTCCGCCCTCCGCGGCCGGCGCCTGCGCGCCTACCCGACTCGTCGTCTCCATGCTCCGGACGCCTCCTCGCTCTCGTCGGACCGGGGCGGCCCGCCCCCCGTCGGGCGACTCGCCCGGTCCGCACAACAACTCGGCAGCATAGCCACCTCATGCGGGGCAGCCCGGAAAGCGCCCGGCGCGTGAGGCGCACGGGGGCCTTGTTCGGGCCGTACGGAGGCCGTTTGGGGGCGTCAGAGGGGGTGGGGACGTATGAAACGCGTCACGTACGACGCGGTGGACCGACGGTGCCCACGACTCTCAGGTGGCGGACGCGCCTACGACTCTCAGGTGGCGTCGGCGTCGAAGGGCGGGCGCTCGTCCTTCTCCGGGCCCTCGGGCTTCTTGGTCATGTCGAGGCGACCGCCGCCGGAGGACGAGGACGGTGAGGAGGAGGGGGTGTCCGCGCTCTGCACGGCCTCCGTGACCTCGGCCATCTCCTTCTTCAGGTCGAAGCCGTTGCGGATCTCCTTGAGCCCCAGTTCGTCGTTGTCCAGCTGCTTGCGCAGGAACGTCTTGGGGTTGAGGTCCTCGAAGTCGAAGTCCTTGAACTCCGGGCCCAGCTCCTCGCGGATGTCCGCCTTGGCGCTCTCCGAGAACTCTCGGATCTTCCGGATCGTCCGCATGACGTCCTGGATGACCTTCGGGAGCTTGTCCGGACCGAAGACGAGCACGGCGAGCACAATGATCGTCACCAGCTCGAGCGGTCCTATGTCATTGAACACCTGAAGCTCCTTGCGATGTCCTCGGTCCTCGGCCCTCGGTGGTCTGTGCGGGTCTTCCGTGGTCCGGGCCGGGTCCACGGTACCCGGCGATCCCACCCGACCGGTACTGTCCCGTGGGCTACGAGTGGATGTACGGGACCGGTTTTCCGGGTTGTTTGCCTAGTGGGACCCGGCGCGGGGCTCCCACCTGTGACGTTTCTGTCAATCACCCGTCGCGGAGCCGAGCGCGAGCGACACGGTCATGTCCTTGCCGCCCCGGCGCAGCGTCAGCCGCAGGTGGTCGCCGGGCCGGTGCGCACGCGTCCTGACGACGAGCTCGTCACCGGAGTGCACCGGCACACCGTCGACCTGGGTGATGACGTCCCCCGCCCTGAGCCCGGCCGCGGCCCCGGGGCCGGTGCCCTGCTTGGCGACCCGGGCTCCGTCGCCGGCGTAGTCCAGGTCGAGGGTGACACCGATGACGGGATGGGTCGCCTTCCCGTCATTGATCAGCTCCTCGGCGACACGCTTGGCCTGATTGACGGGAATGGCGAACCCGAGCCCGACCGACCCGCTCTGGGAACTACCGTCCCCACCCCCGTCACCGTTCCCGTCCTGCTCGTCGGCGGTCCGGATGGCCGAGTTGACCCCGACCAGCAGCCCCCGCGCGTCGAGCAACGGTCCACCGGAGTTCCCTGGATTGATCGGCGCGTCGGTCTGGAGAGCGTCGACGTACGACACGTCACTCCCGTCCGACGCGTCGCCGCCGGTCGTGATGGGCCGTTCCCTGGCGCTGACGATCCCGGCGGTCACGGTGTTGTCGAGCCCGAACGGCGCCCCGATCGCGACGACGGGGTCACCGACCCGCACGTTGTCGGAATTCCCGAGCGGCATCGGCCGGAGCCCTCGCACCCCGTGCACCCGCACGACGGCGAGGTCGTACCCGACGTCCCGCCCGACCACGTCGCCCTTGACGGTCTGCCCCCCGCTGAACCGAACGGATATCGCCCCGCCACCGCCACCGGGCCGCACGACATGGTTGTTGGTGAGGATGTCCCCCCGATCGTCCAACACGATCCCGGTCCCGGTCCCCGACTCCTCGTCCCCGGCCACCCGCAAGGTCACCACACTGGGCAACGCCCGAGCCGCGATCCCGGCGACGGTGTCGCCGGCGCGACCGGTGTCCTCCTTCGCGGCTTGCGGCAACACGATGTCCCCGCCGGGACCGCCCCGCTCGATATAGGCCCCTATGACCCCACCGACACCTCCGGCGAGGAGGACGAGGACCAGGGCGGAGGTGAGGAGGGTGCGGGGGCGGGGGCGGTTGGAGCTGGAGGTCGAAGCACCGGTTTGGTGGAGGGGGGCGGGGGTTCGGGGTGCCCAGGGGTCGTAGCGGTGCCAGGGGTTGAGGGGGGTGGGGGCGGGGGTGGGGGTGGGTGCAGGGTTTGGGTCGGGTGCCGGGTGCGGGTCCGGAGTGGGGTGCGGGTGCGGGTCGGGTGCCGGGTGCGGGTTCCCGACGGAGGTGGGTGCCGGGTCCGGGCTCACGAGGGGGGTGTCGGGGAGACCCGGTGAAGTGAGGGCAGCCGACGCCGAGTTGCCGGACGGGTGCGGAGCAATGGGTACAGCGGGCGTGACGAGGGGTGTGGAGGCGTCGGGGGCCGAGGCGTCAGCGCGAGGCACGGGTGCGGGTGCCGGGGGTGCAGCGCTGCTGGGAGACGCGGTATCGGTGGGGCGTGATGCGGCGGCAGTGAATGACGCCGGGGGCGGGACGAAGGGCGCGGAGTCAGTGTCGGCGCCAGGTGAAGCAGGGGTGCCGGAAGGCACGGGCGCGCTGCCCGGGACCGGCGGGACGTGAGTGCCTGGAACTGCTGTACGGGCCTCTGTGACCGCGCGGGACGCAGAGGTACCCCCCGGGTGCTGAACAGGCGGCGCGGGCGCCCAGGGGCCCGGGGCACCGTACGGCGGGGTGCTGTAGGGGTCGGGGTCATGGAGAGGCTGGGGTCGACCGGCAACCGGAAGGCTCACGCCGGGGGGCGACGGGGGTTCCGGCGCGGGAGATTCCGCTCCAGCACCAGCACCAGCACCCGCACCCGCACCCGCACCCGTGACTACGACGTCGGCGGCGACCGGAGCGACCGACACAGGGTGAGCCAGCTCGGAGACACCGTTGCCGTCTACGACCTCGCCCCCGCCCGGAGCGACCAACCCGGGTCGCCCCAACTCGAAGTCACCCCCGCCAGAGGGCACTTCACCGCTCAGCCCCTCACCAGGCACCCGCACCTCGAAGTCCCCGTCTGTCGGCTGGGCAGGTCCCAAGGACCCGGCCTCATCGCCACCGGCATTCCCACCGGCACTGCCACCCGCGCCCTCGACCTCAGCCGCGCCCGGCGTCGCATTCACCGGCGCCGCCCCCCGCGCCCACTTTTCCGACGTCCTCTCGGGCCGCTCGCTCATGGTCCCCCCGTGCCTGGCCGTGCCACCCCGAACTCTCCGGATTCAACCAGGTCAGGCGGTCATTGCGCAGGGGTCGGTCAGTGGAGGGGGTGGGAGGAGGTCGGTGTGGGGGATGAGGTGGTGTCAGGGGACGGGGTGCGCAGGAGGCCGGGGGTCATGGCCTCGGGGGCCGTGGACCAGGATGTGAGCGCGATCGGCGGGGTCGCGTTGAGGGGGCGTATCAGGGGGGACATGACCGCCGCCCCGGCCATCACCGGCGCCGTCAACGTGTGCATGACCTGGTCGTCGCCCTGGACGGTCGCCGGAGAGGGGACTCCCGGCAGCAGGGGCGCGGAGACCGACGTCGGTGCCGTCGCCGTGTCGCCGAGCATCGACCGCTGGCTCGCGCCCTGTGCGAGCAGAGGTGCGGTCCCGCGGCGCCGCCCCGTGTCGGGAGTCACCGCACCCGCGCCCTGTGTACGCGCCGGAGTCACCCCCGCACCGCCCCGCGCCTCCGCGGCGGTGTCGCCGGGCGTGACCGTGGCCACCCCGCCCAGCGCGATCGCGGCGAGCGAGACCGCGCCGGCGGCGACGAACGCGAACCGCATGCCGCGCGAGGCGGAGCGGTCGGTGTCGTGCCGGCTGACGTCATGGATGCGGAAGCCTTCGCGGGCAGCCGGTGAGGAAGGCCTCAGGGCCGCCGCGGCGTGCGGGCCCGCGGCGACATAGCCGAACTCGAACGCGTCCAGCGGGCCGTCTCTTTTGACGCCGAAGACGCCGATGCCACCGGCGAACAGGCCACCGCCGGGCGGCTCGTCGCCGTCCGGGTCACCTCCTCCGGGGAGTCCCTGCAATCGGGCCAGGAAGCTCTCGGAGGGAGGCGGAGGGGCCATTTCCGCGAACACGTTCTTCAGTCGGCGCTGCGCGTCGGCCTCGGCCTTGCACTTCGTACAGGTGGCCAGGTGCGCCAGTACGCGCTCGCGCGACTCATGACCGAGCTCGCCGTCCACGAGGGCGGAAAGTCGGTCTCCCAGGTGCTGCTCCGCAGGCGTAGGACGTGATCCACTCACGCGGTCGCGCCCCCTCCCCCCAGCGCGGGCACACGCGCCACGAAGGAACGGCGCTCGGCCCGTGCTTCCGGCGAGCGGTGCGCGAGGGCCTTACGGAGCTGGGAGCGGCCGCGGTGGATCCGGGAACGGACCGTGCCGAGCTTGACGCCCAGGGTCGCGGCGATCTCCTCGTACGAGAGACCCTCGATGTCGCACAGGACGACCGCGGCCCGGAACTCCGGGGCGAGGGTGTCCAGGGCCTGCTGGACGTCCGCGTCGAAGTGCGCGTCGTTGAAGACCTGCTGGGGAGACGGCTCGCGGCTGGGCAGTCGCTCGGCCGCGTCCTCCCCCAGCGCGTCGAAACGGATGCGCTGCTTGCGGCGGACCATGTCCAGGAAGAGGTTGGTGGTGATGCGGTGCAGCCAGCCCTCGAAGGTGCCGGGCGTGTACGTCGACAGGGAACGGAAGACCCGGACGAAGACCTCTTGCGTCAGGTCCTCCGCGTCGTGCTGGTTCCCCGTCAGGCGGTACGCGAGCCGGTACACACGGCCGCTGTGGGTGCTGACGATCTCCTCCCAGGTGGGCGGAGTCCACGCCTGCCCGTCCGCGTCGGTGGAGAAGGTCGCGGTCTGGGCATGGTCAGCGGCGTGGCTGTGGTCAGCAGCGGTGTCGTTCACGGATTTCGGCCTGCCCGCCGATCCGAGAAAGCGCCGGAGCACTCCTCCCCGATCCACAGGTACAGCCGCACCTCCCCTGTCGGCTCTGGTGGTGTCCAGTGGAGCCCCTACCATAGCCACCTCGCCCGTTAGCTCCGGATAAGCGGTTTTACGAGAATTTGATACACGCTCATACCGACCTGCCGGTGGTGTGAGCCGACGCTCGTGATCTTGCTCGGGCCGTTGTCCCGTGTACTGATCCATCGTCATCCCCCGCTCTTCTCTCCGGCCGCGTCCCCCGGTGCTTTCCTCCCCCTTCTAAACGCCCGGTCCCATCAGCAGGTTCCCGGCACCAACGGATACAGTCACGCCCAGGCAACCACGGGGACAGGAGAGGGTCATTACCGGCAACCGGCAGACCAGCTGGGCGTTCGCCGACGCCTATGTCGCCGAGGACGAAGCACTGCGCTGGGCCCGTGACCGGGCCCGCGAGGCAGGGCTGCGCTCGGTGTCGCCCGGCACGGGCGCCGCGCTGCGGATGCTCGCCGCCACCGTGGACGCGAAGGCTGTGGCGGAGATCGGCACCGGGACCGGTGTCTCCGGGATGCATCTTCTGTACGGCATGCGGCCGGACGGGGTACTGACCACCGTCGACCCGGAACCCGACCACCAGCAGTTCGCCCGCCAGGCCTTCCGCGCCTGCGGTTTCGCCAGCAACCGGGCCCGCTTCATCCCGGGCCGCGCCCTGGACGTGCTGCCCCGGCTCGCGGACGCCGGCTACGACCTCGTGTTCTGCGACGGTGACCGGCTGGAGTTCCTGGACTATCTCGCTGAATCGTTGCGCCTGCTGCGTCCGGGTGGCCTGGTGGTCTTCGAGGGCGTCTTCGCCAACGGCCGCACCGTCGACTCGGGTCCCCAGCCCACCGAAGTCCTCCGGCTGCGCGAACTGCTGCGCGCCGTGCGCGAGAGCCCCGAGCTGTTGCCGTCCCTGCTGCCGGTGGGTGACGGCCTGCTGTGCGCCGTGAAGCGAACGGTGGACAGGCCCTAAGGCCGAGGCCCACCCCTGGGAACGCGGTCGGCGACAAGGCCGCGGAAAAGCCATGCAACCGTGGTCGGACCCGTACGGCTCCGGAGAAAGCAGCGACCCCGGCACCGTCTCGGGTGCCGGGGCAGCTGAAGGGGTATGGTCGCGTTCCGCCGCGTCAGCCGACGACCTTCTTGAGGGCGTCGCCCAGCGCGTCGGCCTCGTCAGGGGTCAGCTCGACGACGAGCCGCCCGCCGCCTTCGAGCGGAACGCGCATGACGATGCCCCGCCCCTCCTTGGTCACCTCGAGCGGGCCATCGCCCGTCCGCGGCTTCATGGCCGCCATGCTCGTTCCCCTTCCTGAAACCAGCTCATCGTCGCCGACGGCCCCATGGAGGGCACGCGCGGCCCCTAATGAGACACGCGTCACCGGCATCGAACACATTGCTTCCAAGCCATTATCCCGCATCTCAGGACCCGATGACCAACATCAGTCGGCATCGCTTGGGCAACGCGCGCGAGCAAAACCACTCAATTCGCCGATGTGACTGCGATACTTCGCCGCCGCCCGGACCTCCGCCGACCCGATCCGGGCCGGAATTCTTTGACGCAGGTCACACGTCCGGTCAGGGTCGTGGACCGTGATCTCCGCCATGCTGTCCTAGGTACCCGGGCCTACCGACCGGTAGGGCCCAGCCTCGACACCGGAGGGGACACACCATGGCCGACACCGTGCTCTACGAGGTGAGCGACGGACTCGCGACGATCACGCTGAACCGCCCCGAGGCGATGAACGCGCTGAACATCGCGACCAAAGTCGCCCTCCGGGAGGCGGTCCAGGCCGCGGCGGACGACAGTGCCGTACGGGCCGTGCTGCTGACCGCGGCCGGGGAGCGGGCGTTCTGCGTGGGCCAGGACCTCAAGGAGCACATCACGCTGCTCGCATCGGACCGGGAGGCCGGGACCGGGGCCACGATGACCACGGTCAGGGAGCACTACAACCCCATCGTGCGGGCGCTGGCCGGGATGGCGAAGCCGGTGGTCGCCGGGGTCAACGGGGTCGCCGCGGGCGCCGGTTTCGGGCTCGCCCTGGCCGCGGACTACCGGGTCGTGGCGGACACGGCGGGCTTCAACACGTCCTTCGCGGGGGTCGCCCTGACCGCGGACTCCGGCATCTCGTGGACGCTGCCCCGGGTCGTCGGACCCGGGCGTGCCTCCGACCTGTTGCTGTTCCCCCGCACGGTCAAGGCGCAGGAGGCGTACGACCTCGGGATCGCCAACCGGCTCGTCCCGGTGGGCGAGTTGCACGCCGAGGCGGAGAAAGTCGCCCGGCAGCTGGCGGACGGGCCGACGGTGGCCTACGCGGCCCTCAAGGAAGCGGTGGCCTACGGGCTGACGCACACCCTTGAGGAGACGCTCCAGAAAGAGGACGAACTTCAGTCCCGGGCGGGCGCGTCGGAGGACCACGCGATCGCCGTGCAGGCCTTCGTCAACAAGGAGAAGCCGAAGTATCTGGGCCGGTAGCGCCGTCGAGGGCCGGGGGTCCGTCGTGGCTGGTCGCGCCCGCGCGGCGGAGCCGCACAGTGAGACAGCCCCGCGCCCTACAGGGCGCTCCTGGCCACGCATGACTGCAAGTGGTCGTCGACCAGCCCGCACGCCTGCATCAGGGCGTACGCCGTCGTGGGCCCTACGAACTTCAGGCCCCGCTTCTTCAGGGCCTTCGACAGGGCTGTCGACTCGGGCGTCACCGCCGGGACGTCCCCGAGCGTTTTCGGGGCCGGGCCCGGCTTCGGGGCGTGGGACCAGATGAACTCGTCCAGCTCGCCCGGGGCCCAGTCCGCCAGTACGCGCGCGTTGGCGATCGTCGCGTCGATCTTGAGGCGGTTGCGGATGATGCCCACGTCGGCGAGGAGGCGCTCGCGGTCGGTGTCGGTGAAGGTCGCCACCTCGGCGATCTTGAAGCCCGCGAACGCCGCCCGGAAGCCCTCGCGGCGGCGCAGGATCGTGATCCAGGAGAGGCCCGACTGGAAGGCCTCCAGGCTGAGGCGTTCGTAGAGGGCGTCGTCGCCGTGGACCGGGCGGCCCCACTCCTCGTCGTGGTACGCGACGTAGTCCTCCGTGGACAGCGCCCAGGGGCAGCGCAGGGCGCCGTCCGGACCGGCCACGGCCCCGCCGTCGCTCACTGCTGGCCGCCTTCCGCCGGCTTCCGCATGGAGACGTGGGCGCTGGCCTGGGCGCCCGCGAGGGCGGACTCCAGGTCGGCGATCCGGGCGTCGCGCTCGGCAAGTTCGGCGGCGACGCGGCCCAGCGCGTCGTCGACGTCGGCCATGCGGTAGCCGCGCGCGGCGAGCGGGAAGCGGAGGGTCTCGATGTCGGCGTGGTTCACCGGCCGGTCCGGGGGCAGCGCGTCGTCGAGGCGCTCGGGCGCGGCGTCGGGCAGCGGGGCGCTGTCGCCGCCGCCGATCACCGAGAGCGTCACGGCGCCGACCACGACGGCGAGCGCGACGACCAGGAACAGGAACATGAACATCGCTGGGGTCTCCACGGGCGTCGATGTCGGACGTGCCGAAGCCGAATGTGTCAGGGTCCGATCGTGCCATGCGACGCTGACAGTTAGGGTCTCAGGCGGCTGAAGACCGGTACGGACTAGGAGAGGTCACAGGGGATGCTCAGGCTGGGCAGGCGTGAATTCGACACGCACGAGCCGGTGATCATGGCGATCGTGAACCGGACCCCGGACTCCTTCTACGACCAGGGGGCCACGTTCCGCGACGAGCCCGCCCTCGCGCGCGTGGAGCAGGCGGTGGCCGAGGGCGCCGCGATCATCGACATCGGCGGGGTGAAGGCCGGGCCCGGCGAGGAGGTCACCGCCGAGGAGGAGGCGCGGCGCACGGTCGGTTTCGTGGCCGAGGTGCGGCGGCGCTTCCCTGAGGTGATCATCAGCGTCGACACCTGGCGGCACGAGGTCGGCGAGGCGGTCTGCGAGGCCGGCGCGGATCTCCTGAACGACGCGTGGGGCGGCGTGGACCCGCGGCTCGCGGAGGTCGCCGCGCGGTACGGGGCGGGGCTGGTGTGCACGCACGCGGGGGGCGCGGAGCCCCGTACCCGGCCGCACCGGGTGGCCTACGACGACGTCATGGCCGACATCCTGCGCGTGACCCTGGGTCTCGCCGAGCGGGCCGTGGAACTCGGGGTCCCCAGGGAGTCCGTTCTGATCGACCCTGGGCATGACTTCGGGAAGAACACGCGGCACAGCCTGGAGGCGACGCGGCGGCTCGGCGAGATGGTCGGCACGGGGTGGCCCGTGCTCGTCTCGCTGTCCAACAAGGACTTCGTGGGCGAGACGCTCGACAAGCCGGTCAAGGAGCGGGTGGTCGGGACGCTCGCGACCACGGCGGTCTCGGCGTGGCTGGGGGCCCAGGTGTACCGGGTGCACGAGGTCGCGGAGACTCGGCAGGTGCTGGACATGGTGGCGTCGATCGCCGGGCATCGGCCTCCGGCGGTGGGGAGGCGGGGGCTGGCGTAGGCGTTCCTCGCCCCCGCCGCCCCGGCCCCTCCCACGAGCTGGGGGAAGCGGGCCCGGATTCAGAAAACCGGAGTCAGCGGCCGGCTTCCTTCGACACCAGCGCCACCGCCTCTTCCACGTCGTCCGTGACGTGGAACAGAAGCAGGTCCTTCTCCGACGCCTTGCCCTGGGCGATCAGCGTGTTCTTCAGCCAGTCGACGAGGCCGCCCCAGTACTCGCTCCCGAAGAGGACGATCGGGAAGCGGGTGACCTTCTGGGTCTGCACCAGGGTGAGTGCCTCGAAGAGTTCGTCGAGGGTGCCGAGGCCGCCGGGGAGGACCACGAAGCCCTGGGCGTACTTGACGAACATCATCTTGCGGACGAAGAAGTAACGGAAGTTCAGCCCGATGTCGACGTACGCGTTGAGCCCCTGTTCGAAGGGCAGCTCGATGCCGAGGCCGACGGAGATGCCCTTGGCCTCCAGGGCGCCCTTGTTGGCCGCCTCCATGGCGCCGGGGCCGCCGCCGGTGATCACGGCCCACCCGGCCTCCACGAGGCCGCGTCCGAGGCGTACGCCCGCTTCGTACTCCGGTGAGTCCGGCTTGGTGCGGGCCGAGCCGAACACGCTGATCGCGGGCGGCAGTTCGGCCAGGGTGCCGAAGCCCTCGATGAACTCCGACTGGATCCGCAGGACGCGCCACGGGTCCGTGTGGACCCAGTCCGAGGGGCCGCCCGCGTCCAGGAGACGCTGGTCGGTCGTGCTCGCGGTCACCTGGTCGCGCCGCCGGAGGACCGGTCCCAGGCGCTGCTCCTCCGGTGGCTGCTGCTTGCCCTCGGGGTTGCCTGTAGCCATGTGCGCTCCCTCCACTTGCAGGTGTTTCGTACCTCAGCGTAGGTCTACGCGGGTTACGGAGGGGGGACATACGGATGTCAGGCGGTGAGCCAGTCCCGCAGCCGTCGCTCCGTCTCGGGGATCAGGGCCGCCTCGACGCGCTCGTCGACCTTGTGGGCGAGGAGCTGGGCGCCGGGTCCGTAGTTCACCGCGGGCACGCCGAGCGCGCTGAAGCGGGCCACGTCGGTCCAGCCGAACTTGGGGCGGGCCTCGCCGCCGACGGCAGCCATGAAGGCGGCGGCGGCCGGGTGGGTCAGGCCGGGACGGGCGCCGCCGGTGTGGTCGTCCACGACGAACTCGTCCACCCCGCAGTCCGCGAAGTAGTCCCGTACGAATGCCTCCGCCTCCTCCTCGCTGCGGTCGGGCGCGTAGCGGAAGTTGACGACCAGGGTGCACGCGTCCGGGATGACGTTGGTGGCCACTCCCCCTTCGACGCGCACCGCGTTGAGGCCCTCGTGGAACTGGAGGCCGTCCACCACGGGCGTGCGCGGCTCGTACGCGGCGAGCTTGGCCAGTGCCCGGGAGGCCGCGTGGATCGCGTTGGAGCCCATCCACGCGCGCGCGGAGTGCGCTCGTTCACCCTTGAACTTCAGGAACACCCGGAGCGTGCCCTGGCAGCCGCCCTCGACCTGACCGTCCGTCGGCTCCAGGAGGACCGCGAAGTCGCCCTCCAGCCAGTCGGGGTGGGCCTCGGAGACGTGCTTGAGGCCGTTGAGGTGGGCGGCGACCTCTTCGTTGTCGTAGAAGACGAACGTCAGGTCGCGGTTGGGGGCCGGGACCGTCGCGGCGATGCGGAGCTGGACCGCCACCCCGGACTTCATGTCGCAGGTGCCGCAGCCCCACAGGACGCCGTTCTCGTCGAGGCGTGAGGGGACGTTGTCGGCGATCGGGACGGTGTCGATGTGACCGGCCAGGACGACGCGTTCGGTACGGCCGAGGTCGGTGCGGGCGACGACGTTGTTGCCGTACCGGTCGACCGTCAGGTGCGGCAGGGCGCGCAGGGCGGTCTCGATCGCGTCCGCGAGGGGCTTCTCGCTGCCGCTCTCCGAGGGGAAGTCGACGAGCTGCGCGGTGAGCCGTGCGGCGTCCAGCGTGAGGTCAAGTGCGGTGTCGGCCATGGCGTCGACCCTAACGCGATCGGCCTGCGCACAAGTTGTCCACACCCGGCGCAGCGGTAACAGGAGCCTCCAGTACCTTGTGGGGATGCTGCAGTCCCCCACCCCCAAGAAGCGTCGACGCGGCCGTCTCCTCCGGCTCTCCTCGGCGTTCGTGGTGCTGCTCGCGGTCGCGGGCTATCTGCTCGTCCAGTACGTCACCGGCGGCCGGGGCGGGCCCGGCTGCAAGGTGGTCTCCGGCAAGGACGACGGCCAGGCGTACGAGTTCTCGCAGGAGCAGACGATGAACGCGGCGACGATCGCCGCCGTCGGCACCGGCCGCGGGATGCCCGAGCGGGCGGTGACGATCGCGCTCGCGACGGCTCTCCAGGAGTCGCAGCTCGTCAACATCGAGCACGGCGACCTGGATTCGCTCGGCCTGTTCCAGCAGCGGCCCTCCCAGGGCTGGGGCACGAAGAAGGAGATCCTGGACCCGACGTACGCGGCGGGCGTCTTCTACGAGCACCTGGCCAAGGTGAACGACTACCAGCAGCTCCCCCTCACCGTCGCCGCCCAGCGCGTGCAGCGCAGCGGCTACCCGGAGGCGTACGCCAAGCACGAGCCCGAGGCCACGCTGCTGTCCGCCGCGCTCACCGGTCAGGCGGCCGCCACGCTGACCTGCCAGGGCCTGCCGGACAGCACCCGGGCGAACACCGGCCCGGACGCCGTGCGGGCCGCGCTGGTACGGGACTTCGGGCGCACGGTGCTCAAGGAGACCGGCGCCGAGGTGACCGGGGACGGCTCGGCGGCGAAGGCCGAGTCCACGCCGTCCCCTGGCGCGAGCGCCGGCGGCGGGAGCAGCACCGTGACGCTGCCCGTGCGGTCCGGCAGCACGCGGACCGGGTGGCAGCTCGCGCACTGGGCGGTCGCCAACTCCTCGGTGCTGCACATCGAGCGCGTGTCGTACGCGGGCCGCGAGTGGGCCGCCGGCAGCGCGGACGACCCGTGGCACTCGACCGCCACGAAGGCCTCCGGCGGGGTGCGGATAGTGACCGAGCGGCAGACCGGGCGGAAGTAGCCGCGCGGCGATGACCGGGCAGTCGTACGGGTCCTCACCCGTAGGGGTTATGCGCGGTCGATCCGGGGCCGGGTGTGCTCAGGTTTTCGTGCGGTCACCCTGGCGTGCGCCGAAGCCCTTGGAAACAAAGGGCTGTGAGCAGATGACGGGCTTTCACACCGGGCGCTCTTTGTCCGTTTTTATCCGTAGCTGATAATGCGACGCATTGCCAACTCTTTACGTTGCCGCTCCGCAACCTTCGCGGGCTTCGAGCGGTAGTCACTGCGTCCGAGCCCGGAGATCAACACAAGGAGCATCATGTCCCTCCCCCTGACCCGCCGGATCGCCCGTGCCGCGCTGCTCGTCGCAGCGGGAGCGGCAGCCGGGGTCGGTGTGGCCGGCTCCGCCAGTGCGGCCCCCTCCCTGCCGGCCACCCCGAACCTGAGCGGGCTCACCGCTCTGGACGGGGCGAGCGTCGGCAACGCGGTCGACGGCGCGAGCCAGAACGTCACGGGGGTCGCCGGCAAGTCCGGTGGCCAGACGCTGGAGAAGGCGGTGCCGGCCGCGGGGAAGACCGGCGGGAAGGTTGCCAAGACCGTGGCGCCGGCTGCGCAGCACGTCGCCGGGGACACGGCCGGGCAGGCCGGGGGTCTGCTCGGTGAGACGGCCAAGACGGCGACCGCGGGTGGCGGGTTGCCGACCGACGCGGTGACCAAGGGTGGACTGCCCACCGCGCAGGAGCTGCCGCTGAAGGGGCTGCCGCTCGGCTAGTCCGGCCGCGTCGAGGGGGTCCAGGGAATTCCCCGGACCCCCTTTTTCGGTTCCACCTCAGCTCAGCCTGTTGACAGCCGCCCTGACTCGCTCATCCGTAGCCGTCAGGGCCACCCTGACGAAGTTCTCCCCGGCCTCTCCGTAGAAGTCGCCAGGGGCCACGAGGATGCCCAGGTCGGCCAGGTGGGCGACCGTCTTCCAGCAGGACTCGTCCCTCGTCGCCCAGAGGTACAGGCTCGCCTCGCTGTGCTCGATGCGGAAGCCGTGCTTGACGAGGGCCTCGCGGAGGGCGGTGCGGCGGGTCAGATAGCGCTCGCGCTGTTCCCGGACGTGGGAGTCGTCGCCGAGGGCCGCCACCACGGCCGCCTGGGTGGGGGCCGAGGTCATCATGCCGCCGTGCTTGCGGATCTCCAGGAGCGGGGCGAGGACCGCGGGGTCACCGGCGAGGAAGGCCGCGCGGTAACCGGCGAGGTTCGAGCGCTTGGAGAGCGAGTGGACGGCGACGATCCCGTCGTAGGAACCGCCGTTGACGTCCGGGTGGAGGACCGAGACCGGGTCGGCCTCCCAGCCCAGTTCGAGGTAGCACTCGTCGGAGAAGATCAGGATGCCGTGCTCGCGGGCCCAGGCGACGATCCGGGTCAGCTCCTCCTTGGGGAGGACCTTGCCGGTCGGGTTCGACGGGGAGTTCAGCCAGAGGAGCTTCAGGCCCTCGGGATCGAGGATCGTGGGGTCGTCGTAGGTCTCGTACTCGGCGCGGGCCAGCCGGGCGCCGACCTCGTACGTCGGGTACGCGAGGCGCGGGTAGGCCACGCGGTCGCCGGGGCCCAGGCCCAGCTGGGTCGGGAGCCAGGCGACGAGTTCCTTGGAGCCGACGATCGGGAGGACGTGGCGGTGGGTCACCTCGCGGGCGCCGAGGCGGCGCTCCACCCAGCCCGTGATCGCGTCACGCAGTGCCGGTGTGCCCCAGACCGTCGGATAGCCGGGCGAGTCGGCCGCGGCGATCAGCGCTTTCTGGATCAGCTCGGGAACCGGGTCCACCGGGGTGCCGACCGACAGGTCGACGATGCCGTCCGGGTGCGCTGCGGCCGTATTCTTGTACGGCTCCAGCTTGTCCCAGGGGAAGGTGGGCAGGCGGTCGGTGACTGCGGACACGATCTCTGACTCGCTTTCTGGTGCGTGCGCCCCGCACGTGCGCGCCGCACAGCCGTCGCCGGACCGCGGTACGGCAAACGCCTCGGCCCCGTAGGGCGCTGATCGGACGTGATCAGGCCGTACGGGACCGAGGCGGCGCGCGTCTGTGCGGGCCGCTTCTACTGGTTCTGCGGCGGCAGCGCGGCGACGAAGGGGTGGTCGCGCTCGATCAGTCCCAGCTTGCTGGCGCCGCCGGGGGAGCCGAGCTCGTCGAAGAACTCGACGTTCGCCTTGTAGTAGTCCTTCCACTCCTCGGGAGTGTCGTCCTCGTAGAAGATCGCCTCGACCGGGCAGACCGGCTCACAGGCTCCACAGTCGACGCATTCGTCCGGGTGGATGTACAAGGACCGTGAGCCCTCGTAGATGCAGTCGACCGGGCACTCCTCGATGCACGCCTTGTCCTTGACGTCGACACAAGGCTGCGCGATGACGTAGGTCACGCTGTCGTTCCTCCTCGATAGGGCGCTGGCGGGCCTCCGTAGGCTCCGCCGCCAGGCGCGCTGGAGCGCGGCGTCGTCCATGCCCGCACCTAGTATCTCCGTTCCGGGGCGTGATCCATACAGGAGGGGTGAACTGACCTGTGGAAATCTCTGCGGCCGGACGTCTTGAGGTCCGTATCACTGCTGCTGACGTGGGCAAACGGGTGTCCGTCAGGTGCTTGACAGCCGCTGAAGACACGACGGAGAAGTTCACCGACACGGTGGGTGTTCTCACATCATGGGACAGCGGTGTGGTGACGATCACACGTAAGGGGGGTGAGTCCGTCCGCATTCCGGAATCCACGCTGGTGGCGGGCAAGGTCGTCCCGGCGGCCCCGGCGCGCCGCCGGGGACCCTCCGCGTCCTACGCCGAACTCGCCCATGTCTCCTCGCGCGCGTGGCGCCCGGTGGAGAGTGAACGGCTCGGCGAGTGGGAGCTGCGCGCCGCCGCCGGCTTCACCCGGCGCGCCAACTCCGCCCTCCCGCTCGGTGATCCCGGCATGCCCCTCGACGAGGCCCTGACCGCCGTACGACGGTGGTACGCCGAACGGGGGCTGCCCGCGTACGTCCAGACCGCGACGGGGGCGGAAGGCACGCAGGAGCTGCTCTGCGCCGAGCTCGAACGGCGTGGCTGGACGCGTGAGGTCACCGCCGAGCTGTGGACCGGGGCGCTGGCCCCCGTCGCCGACCGCGCCGACGCCTCCGGGGTCGTCCTGTCCCGGACCGCCGACGAGGCGTGGCTCGCCCGGTACCAGCGCAAGGGCGTCGGCGAGGTGGCCCTGAAGGTGCTGGGCAGCGGGCCCTCGGTGTGGTTCGCGACCGTGCCCGGCGAGGGTGACGCACCCGCGGCCATCGGGCGGTGTGTCGTCGACGGCCGGTGGGCCGGCTTCGCCGCCGTCGAGGTCGATCCGGCGCTACGGCGGCGGGGGCTCGCCTCGGTCGTCATGGCCGCGCTGGCCTCGCGGGCGCTGGAGGAGGGGGCTTCGGCGGCGTGGTTGCAGGTCGAGGTGGAGAACGCGGGGGCGCGGGCGCTGTACTCCGGGATGGGGTTCTCCGCGCATCACGCCTACCACCACTACCGCGAGGGCTCGTCGTGAACGGGTTCGGCTTCGAGTTCGCCGCGTCGTCGCCCCGCCCTCCTTCGGCTGAACGGGCTGCTGAGGTACGGCGGCTGTTCGCCGAGGAGGCCCGGTCCGAGCGGCCCGATCTCGCGACGCTGTGTCTGTTGGTGGGGGCCGCGGCGGACGGGGGGCTGGACGACGCGGGCATCGACTCGGCGCAGGTGGAGCTGGACCGGCTCGCCGGGCAGGTGCCGTTCCGGCCGGGGGCACCCTCGGCCTGGGCGGACGCGGTGCGTCAGCTGCTGGGCGTGCGCTTCGAGTTCCGGGGCTCGCCGGGCGACTATCAGCGGCTGGAGTCGTCGCTGCTGCACGCGGTGCTGCGGCGGCGGCGCGGGTTGCCGATCCTGTTGTCCGTGGTGTGGATGGAGGTGGCGCGGCGGGCGGGAGCGCCGGTGTACGGGGTCGGGTTGCCCGGGCATTTCGTGGTGGGGTTCGGGGCGGGGGACGAACGGGTGCTGGCCGATCCGTTCGACGGAGGGCGGGTGTTGTCGGGGGGCGATGCGGAGTCGCTGGTGGGGGCTCCGCTGCGGCGCTCCATGCTGGAGCCCGCCGATCCCCTCGATGTGGTCGTGCGGGTACTCAACAACATCCGGGCGTGGGCGGCGGCCCGGCCCGAGCAGTCTCACGTCGCCCTGTGGGCCGTGGAGTTGGCGTTGCTGTTGCCTTCGCATCCGGCGCGGCTGCGCTACGAGCGGGCTCAACTGCTGGTCCAGCGCGGGGATTTCCTCACCGGGGCGGCCGAGCTGGACGCCTACGCCGAGCTGGTGGCCGCCGTGGACGAACCTGCGGCGGACCGGGTGCGGGGGCAGGCTTCTTCGGCTCGGGCAATGCTGAACTGACCTTCGCCCGTTCGCCGTTGGGGCTTTGGTTGTTTTGCGTCCGCGGGCGCGTTGTGGCTGGTCGCGCAGTTCCCCGCGCCCCTTGAGGGGGATGCCGCTGGGCTGTGTTTTACAGCCAGCCTTTTTCCCTTGCGATCCTTACCGCCTCTGCCCTGTTCCGTACCGCCAGCTTCTGGATCGCAGTCGACAGGTAGTTGCGGACCGTGCCCTGGGACAGATGGAGGGCCTTCGCCAGCTCCGCATTCGTGGAACCGTCCGCCGCCGCGCGCAGCACCTCCCGCTCGCGGTCGGTCAACGGGTTGGCGCCCTCCGCCAGCGCCGCCGCGGCCAAGGTGGGATCGATGACCCGCTCCCCCGCGAGCACCTTCCGTACCGCTGCCGCCAGTTGGGCCGCCGGGGCGTCCTTCACCAGGAAGGCGTCCGCTCCCGCCTCCATCGCGCTGCGGAGGTAGCCGGGGCGGCCGAAGGTCGTCAGGACGACGAGCTTCACCCCGGGGAGGGCCTTGTGGACCTGGGCCGCCGCCTCGATGCCGGTGCAGCCGGGCATTTCGATGTCGAGGAGGGCGACGTCCACGGTGTGCTGCCGTGCCGCTGCCAACACCTCGTCGCCGCGGGCGACTTGGGCGACGACCTCGATGTCGTCCTCCAGGCCGAGCAGGGCGGCCAGTGCCTCGCGGACCATCGACTGGTCCTCGGCGAGGAGGACCTTGATCGTACGGCTCATGCGGGCGATCCTACGTCCGTCGCGCCGAGCGGTACGCCCGCGGGCACCCGTGCCACCAGCCGGAAGCCGTGTTTGAGACGGGTCGCCTCCAGGCTGCCGCCGGCCTTCTCCAGGCGCTCGGTGAGGCCGGTGAGTCCGTTGCCGGGCCCCTTGCCGGAGCCGCCCGAGCCGTTGTCCTCGACGGAGAGTTCCAGCATCGGGCCGTCCAGGGTCTGGCGGCGGACCAGTTCGACCACGCAGCGCTGGGCGCCGCTGTGCCGTACGACGTTGGTGATCGCCTCGCGCAAAGCCCAGGCGAGGGCCGATTCGCTCTCCTCGGGCACCGTCGTCAGGTCGGGTTCGGCGGGGAGGTCCGCGACGACTCCCGCCGCCGTCAACGCGACCTGCGCTCCGGCCAGTTCGCCGGCCAGGCGGGGGCGGCGGTAGCCGGTGACGGCCTCGCGGACGTCCACCAGGGCCTGGCGGCTGACCTGTTCGATGTCGGCGACCTGCTGGGCCGCCTTGTCGGGGTGGTCGGGGAGCATCCGGCCGGCCAGTTCGCTCTTCAGGGTGATCAGGGAGAGGGAGTGGCCCAGCAGGTCGTGCAGGTCACGGGCCAGGCGCAACCGCTCCTCGTTCGCCGCGAGTTGGGCCACCGTGGCGCGTGCCTTGCGCAACTCGATCGTCGTGCGCACCAGTTCCCGTACGCCGGTCATCGAGAAGCCGATCAGCAGCACCAGCAGGACCAGGCCCCAGGCGTCGTCCTCGCCGCCGTGCAGACCGACCAGGAGCATCGTGACCGTGGTCGCCGGGATCGTGACGTACGCGGCCCGCATCGGGAGCGTGACACCGCAGGCGACGGAGACGTAGACGAAGAGGCCGAGCCAGTTCGGGCCGAGGGTGAGGGAGAGGGCGACGGCCAGTGCCCCGAGTCCTGCCACCAGGACACCGACCACCGGGCCGGAGAACGCCCGGCCCATGTTCCGGAAGACCAGGGCCAGGTACGTGCCGACGAAGGCGCCGAAGCCGATCCAGCCGAACACCGTGGCCGTGGAGCCGTGGTGGCCGGAGAGGAGGTCGTCGATCGGGGAGCTGAAGAAGACCAGCCAGGGCAGGATCCACACCAGCTTGCGCACGGCCTCCCCCAGGTTCCGCGGGGGCTCCCCCAGGCGCATCGCCCGGTGCACCTCGGCCCCGTCCGGGCCGTCGTCCGTCATCGCGCTCACGCCTTCAGCGTGTCCTTCCGGTACAGCCAGGCCGCCCCGCCCGCGAAGAGGGCGAAGTAGACGAGGAGGAGGGTGATGTCCTTGGCGTGGGGCGACCGGCTCTGCTCGATCGCCTGCCCCAGCGCAGCGTACGCGTGCGTGGGCAGCCACTTGGCGATGGACTGCAACCAGTCGGGGAACGTCGTGGCGGGCATCCACAGGCCGCCCAGCATCGACAGACCGAAGTAGGTGATCATCGTGATCGGCCGGACCGCGTCACCGCTCGCCATGTACCCGATGGCCACCCCGAGCGCGGCGAAGACCAGGCTGCCGGCCCAGATCGCGCCGGTGAGCGCGAGCCACTGCCAGGCGTCCAGCCGTACGTCCTTCACGGTCGCGGCGACGATGAACACGACGACGATGGAGGGCAGGCTGACCACGGCGGCGCTGGCCGTCTTCGCGATCACATAGCCGCGCCCGGGCAGCGGGGTGAGCCTCAACTGCCGTACCCAGCCGCTCTCCCGCTCCTTCGCGATGCGCTCGCTGTTGCCCATCAGGACGGCGGTCAGGGCGCCGAAGGAGGCCATCGAGACCATCATGTAGGTGGCGACCGTCAGACCCGTGCCGTCGATCTTCTCCGTGCTGCCCGCGCTGCCCGCGATCAGCAGGAACAGGGCCGAGGGGTAGATCACCGAGAAGAAGAGGAACTTGCGGTTCCGCAGGGCGCGGGTGAGTTCCAGTCTGATCAGGCTGTTCATGACTGCTTGGCCTCCTCGGCGGCGGTGATGGCGACGAAGGCCTGCTCCAGGCCGAGCCCGGCGACTTCGAGGTTGCGGGGGTAGAGGCCCAGGCCGTAGAGCGCGTGGACGGTCGCGTCCGCGTCGGTGGACTGGATGCGGATCGTGGAGCCGCTTATGTCGATGCCGGTGAGGAACGGGAGGGACCGCAGCGGGGCCTCGTCGATCTCGCCCTCCAGGTCGAAGGCGACCTTGCGCGCGCCCGCCTTCGCCTTGATCTCGGCGGCAGTGCCGTCCGCGAGGAGCCGGCCGCGGTGCAGGACCAGCACGCGGTCCGCGATCGCGTCGGCCTCTTCGAGGTAGTGGGTGGCGAAGAGGACCGTACGGCCCTGGTCGGCCTGTTCGCGCATGGTGGCCCAGAAGGCCTGGCGGGCGGTGACGTCCATGCCGGTGGTCGGCTCGTCGAGGACGATCAGGTCGCTGTCGCCCGCCGTCGCGAGGGCGAAGCGGACCCGCTGGGCCTGGCCGCCGGAGAGCTTGTTGACCTTGCGGTCGGCGATCTGCGCGATGCCCGCACGGGCGATCACATCGCCGACCCTGTACGGCTTCGGGTGCAAGTCGCAGGCCAGCCTGACCAGTTCACCGACGGTGACCTCGTCCATCAGCCCGCCGCTCTGCAGCATCGCGCCCACCCGCCCGGCGACGATGGCCTCCCGCGGGCTGGTCCCGAAGACCTCGACCTTGCCGGTGTCGGCCTGCTTGAGGCCGAGCAGCAGATCCAGGGTGGTCGACTTCCCGGCCCCGTTCGGGCCGAGCAGGGCCACCGTCTCCCCCGGGTGCAGCACGAGCGACAGCCCGTCGACGGCCCGGACCTTGCCGTAGCTCTTGCTCACCTGATCGAACCCGACCACCGCTGTGGTCGCGGCCCCCGCTGTTGTCGTCATGCCACCCATCGTGTCGTCCAGGGGCCACCGCCCGGCAGTGTCGGCGGTCCGGTGTGCCGCATGACAGATGTCATGTACGCCGACGGCTTGCCTACGACGAAGGGGCACCCGGCGCTGTGCCGGGTGCCCCTTCGTGCGGTGGCCGTGCGCTAGCTGGGGTTCGTGACGATGGTCCCGACCCGGTTCGTCTTGCTGATCAGGGCCTGACGCAGGGCGCCGTAGACGTCCTGCGGGGTGACGGCCGTCTTCTGGCCGGTGGCCCGGGTGATCTTCACGCCGTCGAAGAGGCTGCCGTAGAGCGACTGGAGGGCGTTCAGGTCGGGGCTGTCGGTCAGCTTGCCGTTGACCGCCTTCACCTTGAGGAACTTCCACAGGGAGTTCTTCGGGCTCAGCTGCAGGGAGACCCCGGTGTCCGTCTTGACGGTGACG
This sequence comes from Streptomyces sp. NPDC096013, assembly GCF_044763565.1. Classification (NCBI taxonomy): domain Bacteria; kingdom Bacillati; phylum Actinomycetota; class Actinomycetes; order Kitasatosporales; family Streptomycetaceae; genus Streptomyces; species Streptomyces sp. NPDC096013. The sequence goes on from NZ_JBIWGK010000009.1 coordinate 214,412, forward strand.
AAAGCGGACATCGCGGGCTCCGCGAACGCCTTCATCTCGCGGTCGACCTCGGCGTTCGAGACCGTCGGCTGCTTGGTGGTCGTCGGGACGGTCACCGGGGTGGCCGTGCCGGTCTCCACCTCGTTGCGGTACGCCTCCTCGACGGCCTGCGTGGACGCGGCCGCGTCGATGGCCTTGCCCGCCTTGCCGTAGACGGCGACGGCCTTGCCTGACGTGAACTGGATCGTGCCCTCGGTGACCGCGCCGGAGCCGGAGCCGCCGCCGAGGTCGCCGAGCGCGGCGGCGAGCTTCTCCTCGTCGACCGGCATGACGGGGGCGACGACCCGGTGCTGGCCGAAGAGCGAGCCGATCACGGAGACCGGGTTGTAGTCGCTGGTCGCGGCCGCGCTGACCGTCGCCGTGGTGTCGAACTGGAGGCCCGCCTGGTCCGGCTTGAGCGAGACCGTCTTGCCGCCGACCGACAGCTTCAGCGGCTTGTTCACGCGGTCGCCGAACGCGTCGTCGAGCTTCTTGACCGCGTCGTCCCGTGTGCCGCCACCGATGTCGAGGCCGAGCACGGTGGTGCCCTTGGGCACGTCGGTGTGGTTCATCAGCAGACCGGCACCGTAGGCGCCGCCCGCGATGACGAACACGCCGACGCAGAGCAGGACCAGCTTGCTGCGGCCCTTCTTCTTTTTCTTCGCGCTCTTGCCCGCGTTCTTCCCGGCGGGCGCGCTCTGCGCCGCGCCGGGCTCGGCGGACTTCGGGGGCGTGTGCGGCAGCGGTCCGTCCGGGTGGGTGCCCGGGGCGAACGGCGAGGTGCCGCTGCCGGGGACGACCGGCATACCGCTGGTGACGGTGTGTCCGGAGACCTGGCCGGCGGGGGCGCCGTAGCCGGGGCCACCGGGTTCGGGGGCCGGTTTCTGCGGGGTGAGGATCGCGGTGTCGTCGCTGAGACCGCCACCGGGGATCATCCCGCCGGGGAGGCTCGCGCCGCCGGGGGCGCCCTGGCCGATGCCGGGGGGCGTGGTCTGACTGGCGGCGCCGTCGGGACCGTTCGGGCCCCTGCCGCGACCGCCGTGGCGGCCGGTGGAGGCACCCGGTCCGCCGGGGCCGCCGGCGCCGTTCATGCCGCCCGGTGACCCCGGCCCGTCCGCGTAGCCGCTCAGCGCGCCGGGCGCGCCCTGTGCCCCGCCTGTGGGGCCGGGCGGCAGCATGAGGCCGTCGCCGGTGACCGGACCGCCGGTGGGTCCCGCGGGGCCCTCGGGGCCGCCGTGACCGCCGCGCCCGTTCGGGCCGTTGAAACCGTTGGGTCCACCGGGGCCACCGGGAGCGCCCGGTCCGCCGGGGCCCATGCCCTGTCCGTTCGGGCCGGGGAACTGCTCGGCCCGCCCGCCGGGACCGTTGCCCCCGGGGAAACCGCCCAGCTCGCCCTGGCCGTTCGGCTCGGGGTAACCCCCTTGACCGCCCTGGCCGTTGGGCCCGGGGAAACCGGCCTGCTGTCCGTTGTCGGAGAAGTACGGCAGGTCGTCGCGCCGGGGTTCACCGGGACCGCCGCCGTTCGGGCCGCCGTTCGCGCGGGGTCCCGCCGCCAACGCCTCGGTCACGTCGAAGGACCCGGTGCCGCCGCCGTGCCCGGGGGCGACGGGTCCGGCCCCGGTGGCACCGCCGATGCCGGAGCCGTTCGTACCGCCGTTGGCGGCGGCCTGGCGGGCGGCGCCCGTCACGTTCATGCCGCCGACCACACCACCGGGACGACCGGCGCTCGGCCGGCCCGCACCCGGAACGCCGGGCGCACCGGCGGCCGGTGCTCCCGGGTTGCCCGCGGCCGAACCGCCCGGAATCCCGGCGCCGTTGGTGCCGCCACCGCCCTGGCCGCCCTTCGCGGGGCCGGACTTGCGGGGTGCGAACCAGTCGCTGGTCTTCTCCTCGGCGGCGGGCAGGGCGAGTTCGGCGCCCGGCTCGACCGGGCGCTGGGGCAGCGCGGAACTCGGCAGCTGCACCTCGGCGGTCGTGGAGCCGTCGCCGGACTCGGTGTCCGCGACGGGCGTGCGCACGACGACCGGCGGAATGGGCCGCGAACCGGGGATGTTGATCCGGATCCGGGTCGTCAGCGTCGTCTCGGTCTTGCGTTCCTCCGGCTGCGCGGCCGAACGCCCCGCGTCCGTACGGTCGTCGGAAGCCGCCGGCGTCCCGTACGGCGGGGTCCCCGAGGGGTAGGCGGCTCCGCCGCGCCCGTCGGGCCCGGAGGACGGAGTGTCAGTTTCACGACTCAAGGCAGGTTCTCCCGGTTGGCTCCGCCGCCCGACACCCACGGGCGACTCGGCGGCGCGCACCACCATACTGGCCACTTCTTGGCGGTATCCCACGGCCGCTGGGGAAACCCACACCGGACTCGCACGCGCGCGTCACCGCGAAGTGGTACGTCACTTGCCAAGTCGGACGTCAGGGCTGCTTGGTTGCCGCCCCAAACCCAACGTGGCGCACATCACAGCTACGACCATCCCGCCGAGCAGGAACAGATAGGAACCGACACCCGCGCCGAACAGGAAGTCGCCCTCGGGACGGCTCGCGGTGAGCAGGATGACGGCGACCATCCAGCCGGCGGCGGGCGCCACGGCACCGCCTCTGCTCCCGGCCGCTCTCGCCCCGCCGAGGAACAGTCCGGCCGCTCCCCCGAGCGCGAGCAGCAGCCCGCCGGGGAACCACGCGGCCTGCACCAGCGCCCCGGCCGCCCCGACCACCGCGCCGAGGACGAAGAGCCCGGCGTAGGCCAACACCCGTAGCCCGGACGGCCGTTGCAGCGGCTGGGCGAGCAGGCTCCCGCCGTTGTGGGCGCTCATCACAGCTCCAGCCCTTCGAAGAGATCGGTCTCGGGTGCCGACCCACCGGGTTCCCCGCGGACCAACTCGTAGTACTCGGTGGGGAAGATCGGCTGCGCGAGGTCGTTCGACAGCGCGAAGTACGGTGCGTCCGGGGCGACTTCGATCTGCGTGGCGTGCGCGCGCATGGCCGCGGTCTTGGCGTCGGCGTACGCGGTGCCGTCGATCACGGCGGTGATCCGCCCGTCGTCCACGACTCCCGGCACGTCGTCCACGGCGGCCGTTTCGGCGAAGGGCAGCTCCGGCAGCACGTCCCGCAGCCGCGCGAAGCCCGCCTCCACGACGGTGCGGGGGACGCGGTTCCAGTAGACCTTGGCGATCGACTGCCCGGCGTCCGCGGCGAGTTCGGCGGCCCGCATGGCGACGCGGTGGGCCTGGATGTGGTCCGGGTGGCCGTAGCCGCCGTCGGGGTCGTAGGTGATCAGGACCTGCGGGCGGGTCTCGCGGATCACCTCGACGAGGTGTCCGGCGGCCTCGTCGAGGTCGGCCTGCCAGAAGCAGTCGGGGTCGTCGTTGTCCGGGGTGCCCATCATCCCGGAGTCGCGGTAGCTGCCGGGGCCGCCCAGGAGGCGGTGGTCGGAGACGCCGAGCGCCTTCATGGCGGCGGTCAGCTCGCGCTCCCGCTCCTCGGCCAGCGCGGTGCCCGACAGATGCCGCAGTGCGGGCGGGATGACCTCGCCGCGCTCTCCGAGGGTGCACGTGACCAGCGTCACGTGGGCACCCTCGGCCGCGTACTTGGCCATCGTCGCGCCGTTGTTGATCGACTCGTCGTCCGGGTGCGCGTGCACCAGCAGCAGACGACGAGCGTCGCGCGATGGGGGTCCCCCCGCCCGGCGGGTGGGGGAGGGCAGTTCCGTCATGAGCCCACCCTAAAGGTGAGCCGTCAGAACTTGATGCTGCCGATCATGCTCGCGATGTTCGTCGTCAGATCGCTGATCGTGGGCGCGATGGTCGAGGAGGCCAGATAGAACCCGAGGAGGACACAGACGACCGCGTGCCCGCCCTTCAGCCCTGATTTCTTGACCAGAAGGAAGACGACGATCGCCAGCAGCACCACCGCCGAAATCGAGAGTGCCACGGCGGCTCACCTCCAATGATCCCAGGGACTAGGGGGGTCGGACTATGGGGGCAGCGGATCCATGGGGTGGATCCCTGGAGCAAATCGGTACGGCAAATCCATACAGGAGCCAGCAGGTTCATACCCACGCAGCGCTAGTGATCATAACTATCCGCGCTCGCGCATCGCTCGGCGCACAGCCGCACAAGGGGGCGCATGGCCAATATGGTCGGGGCATGACGACCGAGGCTGACTCCTTCCCCCGACGGCACGCCCGTACCCAGCGGTTCACGCTCGGCGCGCCGCGCTCGTTCACCGTGTCACCTGACGGTTCCCGGGTCGTGTTCCTGCGCTCGCCCTCCGGCACGGACCGGGCGAACGCCCTGTGGGTGCTCACCCCGGCGGACGGCGAGGAGCGCGTGGCGGCCGACCCGCGCGCCCTCCTGGGCGGTGCCTCGGAGCACCTCTCCCCCGAGGAGCGGGCCCGCCGCGAACGCACCCGCGAGGGCGGTGCGGGGATCGTCGGCTACGCCACCGACAGCGAGGCCGAGCTGGCGTCTTTCGCCTTGTCAGGGCGGCTTTTCAGCACGGACCTGAAGTCCGGCGCGGCACGCGAACTCCCGGTCCCCGGACCGGTGATCGACCCTCGTCCGGCCCCCGACGGACGGCACATCGCCTACGTCACCGACGGCGCCCTGCGGGTCGTGGGGGCCGACGGCGAGGGCGACCGGGCGCTCGCCGAACCGGAGTCGGAACAGGTCACCTATGGGCTGGCCGAGTTCATCGCGGCCGAGGAGATGAGCCGGACGCGCGGCTTCTGGTGGTCTCCGGACTCGGACCGGCTGCTGGTCGCACGCGCCGACGACACGCCGGTGGGCCGCTGGTGGATCGCCGACCCGGCCCACCCGGAGCGCGAGCCGCAGCAGGTCGCGTACCCGGCGGCGGGCACGGCCAACGCGGACGTACGGCTGTACGTGATCGGCCTGGACGGGTCGCGCACGGAGGTCGCCTGGGACCGGGCGCGGTACCCGTATCTGGCGCGAGTGCACTGGTCAGCGGCGGGTGCGCCGCTGCTGCTCGTGCAGGCCCGGGACCAGCGCAGCCAGCTGTTCCTCGCCGTCGAGCCCGGCTCGGGGGCGACCCGGATGGTGCATGCCGACGAAGATCCAGTTTGGCTGGATCTTTTCCCTGGAGTGCCGTGCTGGAGCCCCTCGGGACGGCTCGTGCGGATCGCCGACGAGGGCGGCGCCCGGGTGCTCTCGGTGGGTGAACGCCTGCTCACAGGGCCGCAGTTGCACGTCCGCGCGGTGCTGGACGTGTCCGACGACGACGTGCTGATCGCCGCGTCGGCGGGCGAGGACTCGCCCGATCCGGAGACCGGCGAGGTGCACGTCTACCGCGTCAGCGAACTCGGCCTGGAGCGCCTCTCGCAGGAGCCCGGTGTGCACACGGCGGTCCGCGCCGGGGGCGTGACCGTGCTGCTCTCGGCGGTGCCGGACCGCCCGGGCACGCGGGTCCAGGTGCTGCGCGAGGGCAAGAAGACGGTGCCGGTCGCGTCGTACGCCGAAGATCCCGGTCTCTCCCCGCGCATCACGTTCACCGAGGGGGGCGCACGGCGCGTCCCGTGCGCCCTGCTTATGCCACAGGACTACGACGGCAGCGGCCCGCTTCCGGTTCTGCTGGACCCCTACGGCGGTCCGCACGGCCCCCGGGTGGTCGCCGCGCACAACGCTCACCTCACTTCGCAGTGGTTCGCCGACCAGGGTTTCGCGGTCCTCGTCGCCGACGGCCGCGGCACCCCCGGCCGCTCACCGGCCTGGGAGAAGGCCGTCCACCGCGACTTCACGGTCTCCCTCGACGACCAGATCGACGCCCTCCAGGACCTCGCGAAGTCCCACCCGCTCGACCTCTCCCGGGTGGCCATCCGCGGCTGGTCGTACGGGGGTTGGCTCGCCGGACTCGCCGTGCTGCGCCGCCCGGACGTCTTCCACGCGGGCATCGCGGGCGCCCCGGTCACCGACTGGCGGCTCTACGACACTCACTACACGGAGCGGTACCTCGGCGACCCGGCGAAGGACCCGGAGTCGTACGCGAGGAGCAGCCTGGTGACGGACGGCGGTCTGTCCTCGCCCGCGGACCCGCAGCGGCCCCTGATGGTCGTGCACGGCCTCGCGGACGACAACGTGGTGGTCGCGCACACCCTGCGGCTGTCCTCCGCGCTGCTGGCCGCCGGCCGCCCGCACGAGGTGCTCCCGCTGTCCGGGGTGACCCACATGACCCCGCAGGAACAGGTCGCGGAGAACCTGCTGCTGCTCCAAGTGGACTTCCTGAAGCGGTCGTTGGGCCTGGTCTAGGCACGGCAACGGACCGGGGCGACATGGCGCGCCCCGGTCCGTTTACGGCACCCGCACGGCCGTACGTCATTCAGATTGACTCGTCCGTATATCGAGACCGGGTCGGCCGAGTTGCCTGCGTGTTAACGCGGTTGATGCCTGTTTGTGCGGTTATTCCGCCCCCTGATCAAGATCGTCCGCGGCTTCCGCGGGCGGCACGTCCTGCGGTACGACCGTCTTCTCCTCCGCGAAGTGACAGGCCGAGTCGTGCGCCGCGGGCCCGCTCACGAGCCGGAACTCGGCCGGCACCGCGAGCAGCGGCACCTCCAGCGAGCAGCGCTCCTGAGCCTTCCAGCACCGGGTCCGGAACCGGCATCCGGAGGGGATCTTCGTCGGCGACGGCACGTCACCCGACAGGATGATCCGCTCCCGGTGCTCCCGCGCGTCCGGGTCGGGCACGGGCACGGCGGACAGCAGCGCCTGGGTGTACGGGTGGGTCGGGTGGTCGTAGATCTCGGCGTCCCTGCCGATCTCCACGATCCGGCCGAGGTACATGACCCCGACCCGGTCCGAGATGTGCCGGACGATCGACAGGTCGTGCGCGATGAAGATGTAGGAGAGATCGAACTCGTCCTGGAGGCGGTCGAGGAGGTTGATCACCTGCGCCTGGACGGAGACGTCGAGCGCGGAGACGGGTTCGTCGGCGACGATGACCTCGGGGCGCAGCGCCAGCCCCCGGGCGATGCCGATGCGTTGGCGCTGGCCGCCGGAGAACTGGTGCGGATACCGGTTGATGTACTCGGGGTTGAGCCCGACCACGTCCAGCAGATCCTGAACTCTCTTGCGCCGGTCGCCCTTTGGGGCCACCTCCGGGTGGATCTCGTACGGCTCCCCGATGATGTCGCCCACCGTCATGCGGGGGTTCAGGGAGGTGTACGGGTCCTGGAACACCATCTGGATGTTGCGGCGCGCGGTCTTCAGTGCCTTGCCCGACATCCGGCTGATGTCCTCGCCCTTGAACTTGATCGACCCCTCGGTCGGCCGTTCGAGGTTGACCAGCATCTTGGCGACGGTCGACTTGCCGCAGCCGGACTCCCCGACGATGCCGAGGGTCTCGCCCCTGCCGAGCGTGAAGTCCACGCCGTCGACGGCCTTGACGGCACCGACCTGCTTCTTGAAGAGGATGCCCTGGGTCAGGGGGTAGTGCTTGACGAGCCCCTCGACCTCCAGGATCGGCTCAGCCATTGAGGCACTCCCTCCAGAAGTGGCAGGCGCTGCCCCGGTGTTGATCCACCTCGTACAGCTCGGGTTCGTCGGTCCGGCACACGTCCTGGGCCATCGGGCAGCGCGGGTTGAAGGCGCAGCCGGGCGGGATGTGCATCAGGTTCGGCGGCAGGCCCTTGATCGCGTAGAGCTCCTGGCCCTTCTGGTCCAGGCGCGGGATCGAGTCCAGCAGGCCCTTGGTGTACGGGTGGGCGGGCGCCTTGTAGATGTCGTGGACGGGGGCCGACTCGACGATCCGGCCCGCGTACATCACGGCGATCTTGTCGGCGACGTCGGCGACGACCCCGAGGTCGTGGGTGATGAGGATGAGCCCCATGTGCAGCTCGCGCTGCAACTCGGCCAGCAGGTCCATGACCTGGGCCTGCACGGTGACGTCGAGGGCGGTGGTGGGTTCGTCGGCGATGATGAGCGCCGGCTCCAGGGCGAGCGCCATGGCGATCATGATGCGCTGGCGCATACCGCCGGAGAACTGGTGCGGATAGTCCCGGACGCGCTGCGCGGCACCCGGGATGCGCACCCGGTCCATCAGCTCGACGGCCTTGGTCCGCGCGTCCTTCCGGGACATCCCCCGGTGCACGATGAACATCTCGCCGAGCTGGTCGCCCACGGAGAGCACGGGGTTGAGCGAGGACAGCGCGTCCTGGAAGATCATCGCCATCTCGGCACCGCGGACCTTGCGCCGTTCCTCCTCCTTGAACTTCAGCAGGTCCTTGCCCCGGAAGAGGATCTCCCCGCCGGTGATCTTCCCCGGCGGGGTGTCGAGGATTCCCATGACGGCCTGTGCGGTCACGGACTTCCCGGACCCCGACTCCCCCAGCACGGCGAGGGTCTCCCCCTCGTCCACGCTGTAGTTGACACCGTTGACGGCCTTGGCGACCCCGTCCCTGGTCCTGAACTCCACGTGCAGGTCCCGCACTTCGAGCAGCATGACGCCGGTCACCTCAGCTTCGGGTCGAGGGCGTCGCGCACCGCGTCGCCGAGCATGATGAACGCGAGGACCGTGATCGCCAGGGCTCCGGCGGGCCAGAGCAGCATGTGCGGGGCGTTGCGGATGTACTGGGAGGCGGCCGAGATGTCGATGCCCCAGCTGACCGTGGGCGGCTTCAGGCCCACGCCGAGGTACGACAGGGTCGCCTCCAGCGAGATGTAGGTGCCGAGCGCGATGGTGGCGACGACGATCACCGGGGCGATCGCGTTCGGGGTGATGTGCCGCAGCAGCAGGCGGGAGTTGGAGGCGCCGAGCGCCCGCGCGGCCTGGACGTAGTCGTTCTGCTTGGCGGTGATGACCGAGCCGCGGGCGATGCGGGAGATCTGCGGCCAGCCGAGCAGCACCATGAACCCGATGACCGGCCAGACCGTGTTGCTGGTCACCACGGACAGCAGCACCAGACCGCCGAGGACGACGGGGATCGCGAAGAAGATGTCGGTGACCCGGGACAGGATCGAGTCCCACACCCCGCCGAAGAACCCGGCGAGCCCGCCGAGCACGGACCCGAAGACCGCCACCCCCAGCGTGGCGAGGACGCCGACCGTGACGGACGTACGGGTGCCGTAGACCGTGCGCGTGTAGACGTCGCAGCCCTGGCCGTCGTAGCCGAAGGGGTGGCCCGGCTGGGAGCCCTCCTGGGCCTTGGCGAGGTCGCACTTGAGGGGGTTGCCCGAGGCGATCAGCGAGGGCCAGAGGGAGATGACGACCAGGAAGAGGATGACGAGCGCGGAGATGATGAAGACGGGGTTGCGGCGCAGGTCGCGCCAGGCGTCCGACCAGAGGGAGCGGGGTTTGCCCGCCGGGCCCGTGCCTTCGGGGCCTCCGGGTGTCTTCTCGAGGGTCTCCGCCTCGCTCGTCGCGAGGTCCATCGGTCCGCCCATGCCGGTGCCGGCGATGGCGCGCTCCGGTTCGAACGGCTGCTCAGGCATAGCGGATCCTCGGGTCGAGTACGGCGTAGAGGAGGTCGACGAGAAGGTTGGCGACCAGGAACACCAGGACGAGGACGGTCACGAAGCCGACCACGGTCTGGGTGTTCTGCCGCACGATCCCCTGGTAGAGCTGGTAGCCGACCCCGTGGATGTTGAAGATCCGCTCGGTGACGATCGCGCCGCCCATCAGGGCGCCGATGTCGGTGCCGATGAAGGTGACCACCGGGATGAGGGAGTTGCGCAGCAGGTGCCGGACGATCACCCGGCGCCGGGGCAGGCCCTTGGCGACGGCCGTACGGACGTAGTCGGAGCGTCTGTTCTCCGCGATGGACGTCCGGGTCAGCCGGGTCACGTAGGCGAGCGAGACCGAGGCCAGCACCAGCCCGGGGACGATCAGTTCGCCGAAGGTCGCCTCCGGGGAGACGGACGGTTTGATCCAGCCCCATTCGACGCCGAGCAGCAGTTGCAGCAGCAGACCGGTGACGAAGGTCGGGATGGAGATGACGACCAGGGTGAGCAGGAGCACGGTGGTGTCGATCGGGCGGCCGCGCTTGAGGCCGGTGACCACACCGAGCGCGATGCCGACGACGATCTCGATGGCGATCGCCACGAGGGTCAGCCGGATGGTGACCGGGAACGCGGTCGCCATCAGCTCGGTGACCTTCTGGCCGTTGAACGCCGTACCGAAGTCACCGGTGAAGACGTTCCCCATGTAGGTCAGGTACTGCTGCCACACGGGCTTGTCGAGGCCGAAATCCCGCTTGAGCTGGGCGGCGGTCGCAGGGTCGCACTGCCGCTCGCCGCACAGGCCCGCGATGGGGTCGCCCATCACGTTCACCATCAGGAAGATCAACAGTGTGGCGCCGATGAAGACCGGGATCATCTGCAGCAGACGCCGGATTACGTACCGTCCCATGGGGGCTCCGGGGATCGTGGGGCGGCCTCGTGCGAGACCGCCCCTGTCGTCGGCTCAGCTGACCTTGATCTCGTTGTAGACGGGGACGCTGAACGGGTTGAGCGCCACATTGGAGAGCCGGTCGGAGTAGCCCGCGCTGCCGTTCTGGTACCAGAGCGGGATGGCCGCCATGTTGTCCCGGACGACGCCCTCGGCCTGCTGGAAGAGCTTGATCGCCTTGCCGGTGTCCGCCTCCGCGTTGGCCTGGTTGACGAGCTTGTCGAAGTCCTTGTTGGACCACTGGCCGTCGTTGGAGGAAGCGTTGGTGTAGTACAGCGGCTGGAGGAAGTTCTGGATGAGCGGGTAGTCCATCTGCCAGCCGGCCCGGAACGGCCCGGTCATCTTGTGCTGGCCGATCTGGTTGCGGAAGTCCGCGAAGGTGCCGACGGGGTTGCCGACGCACGCCTTGTCGTTGCCGAGCGCGTTGTTGATGGAGTTGCACACGGCGTCCACCCACTCCTTGTGCGAGCCCGTGTCCGCGTTGTACGTGATCTTGACCTGGCCGCCGGGAATCCCGCCGCCCTCCTGGACCAGCTTCTTCGCCTCGGTCGGGTTGTACTTGCAGGCGTCCCCGCACAGCCCGTCCTGGAAGCCGCCCGCGGTGCCGAGCACCGGTGAGGTCCAGTCGGTGGCCGGGGTGCGGGTCTTCTGGAAGATCGTGTTGGTGATCTGGTCCCGGTTGATCGCCATGGACAGCCCCTGGCGGACCTTGTCCGAGCCGCTCTTGTTCCAGTTCTTGTCGTAGTACGGGAACGCGAGCGTCTGGATGATCCCGGCGGGTGTGTTGATGTACCGGCCGCCGAGGTCGCTCTTGACGTTCTTGAGCTGCGAGGCCGGGATGTCGTCGACGAGGTCGAGGTTGCCGGCCATCAGGTCGGTGTAGGCGGTGTTGTTGTCGGTGTAGACCTTGAGGGTCACCCCACCGTTCTGCGCCTTGTCCGAACCGGTGTACCCGTCCCACTTCTTGAGCTGCATCTGCGAGCCCTTGGTGTACGACGAGATGGTGTACGGCCCGTTGCCGACCGGCTTCTTCAGCCAGCCCGCATGGTCCGAGAAGAACGTCGACGGCAGCGGCGAGTAGGCCGCGTAGCCCAGGGTGTCCGGGAAGGTCGAGAACTTCTGGGTGAGCTTGATGGTGAAGGTGTTCGTGCCGGTCACCTTCAGCCCGGAGAGCGTGTCGGCGGACTGCGAGCCGCTGTCGGGGTGGACCTTGTCGTAGCCCTCGATGTACCCGAAGAAGTACGCGTTCTTCTGGTTGTTCTTCAGGCTGGCGCCGTAGTTCCAGGCGTCGACGAACGACTTCGCGGTGACCGCCTCGCCGTTGCTGAACTTCCAGCCGCTCTTCACGGTGACCGTGAAGTTCTGCGAGTCCGTGGTCTCGATCTTGTCGGCCAGCATGTCCTCGGCCTTGCCGCTCTTCGGGTCGTACCGCTTCAGACCGCGGAAGACCATGTCGAGGACCTTGCCGCCCTGCACCTCGTTGGTGTTGGCCGGCTCCAGCGGGTTCTGCGGGTCTCCCCAGGAGGCGCTGAGCACCGCGCTGCCGCCGCCACCGCCGCCGCCGCTGCTCCCGCCGCCCCCACAGGCGGTCGCCGCAAGGGCTACCGCCGCCGCGCAAGCGGCCCATTTGGCGTGCGTGGCTCCACGCATCGAGTGCCTCCTCAGGAAAGCCGAACCATGCCGATCCATTACCGGCAAATATCGGCTCATCAGGCACATATCGCCTGCGGGCCCACCCGTTCGAGCTACCCGGGGGGCCCGTTCAGTCGATCTCCCGGGAGGAGCACAATGGATCACCGCGAAGCGATGCGGAACCGTTGGATTGTGACGCCCCGGTGTACGCATTCCGATACAGAGGCGTCCGCATAACGAACTCATTGCCCGATTGGCGTAGTTGGCCCGATATAAAGCACGGATCGATCACGGCACGCTACCCGCGTAGCTACGGACTGGTCATGATTAGGCAAAGAAGGTAAAGAGAAACCCAAGTCGGCCCAGATTTTATTGACCTTGCATGAATTGCGTTGAAAAAGTCCGGCGTAGCCCGTAGGGGAGTGCCCTGCGGAGTCTCATTCAGACCCCCTTGGGCCAGGAGCAGCATGATCCCCCCAACCTCATCCGCGGTCCCGCTCGAAGTGACCGACGAGAGCCTCGAGAAGTCGATCACTTCTCCCGCCTCGAAGGCCAACGAGAGCCGGTCCCCGGGTCAGCTCGCGTGGCGCCGTTTCAAACGGGACCGTACGGGCGTCATATCGGCGATCATCGTGATCTTCTTCTTCGTGGTCGCGATCGCCGCACCGCTGATATCGAAGCTGTACGGCAAGGATCCGTACACGACGTACGCGAGCCAGGACCCGAGCCTGCTCGACGCCTTCTCGTACCCGGCGGGCGCGAACGGCGGCATGAGCTCACAGTTCTGGTTCGGCATCGAACCGCAGCTGGGGCGCGACGTCTTCACGTTCCTGATCTACGGCATCCGGACCTCGCTCGGCATCGCCCTGGCCGCCACCCTGATCACCACCGCCGTCGGCGTCGTGATCGGCGTGACCGCGGGCTACCTCGGCGGCAAGACGGACTACATCGTCGGCCGGATCGTCGACATCGTGCTGTCGATCCCCTCGACGCTGTTCATCATCGCCTTCATGCCGGTGGTGTTCGGCCTGTTCGTCGCCGCCGACGACAACATCCCGACCTGGCTGCGGGCCACCGCGCTGATCATCATGCTCTCGTTCTTCGGCTGGGCGTCCATCGCCCGACTGCTGCGCGGCCAGGTACTCGGCCTGCGCGAGCGGGAGTTCGTCGAGGCCGCCAAGGTGACCGGGGCGTCACCGGCGCGCATCGTCTTCAAGGAACTGCTGCCGAACCTGTGGACCCCGATCCTCATCCAGTCCACGCTCATGCTCCCGGCCTATGTGACCGCTGAGGCGGGCTTCGCCTTTCTCGGTGTCGGCATGATCGACCCGACCCCCGACTGGGGCGTCATGATCCAGCGGGGCGCCCAGTTCTACACCCAGGACTTCACCTTCATGCTCTTCCCGGGCCTCTCCATGGTGATCTTCGTCCTGGCGTTCAACCTGCTCGGCGACTCGGCGCGCGACGCGCTCGACCCGAAGTCCAAGCGCTGACACCTCTCTCATCTCCGGTCCGGTCAACGTCGTCCGGCTGGTCCGTCCCACCCGTAAGGCAGGGCTACTGTGTCTTTTTCCCGTAGAAACTTCATGATCGCGACCGGCGTGGTGGCCGCGTCGAGCTCCGTGCTGACCGCCTGTGGCGGCGGCAGCTCGTCCTCGAACAACAAGGTCCCCTCGGTCAGCAAGGCCAAGGCCGCCAAGATCGAGGTCGGCACCAAGGCCGACTCGACCGGCCCCGCCCCGGAGGTCCCCGGCGCGGTCAAGGGCGGGACCATCTACGGGCTCGACCAGTTCGACATGGACCACCTGGACCCGGCGCAGATCTACGTCTCCACCGAGGGCGCCATCACCGTCCCGATCATGCGTGGCCTGACCGGCTACAAGATGGACGCGAAGGGGGCCCAGACCCTCGTCGGCGACATCGCCACGGACGCCGGCACCATGAAGGACGGCGGCAAGACCTGGTCGTTCACCATCAAGGACGGCATCAAGTGGGAGGACGGCTCCGACCTCTCCATGGACGACGTCCGCCACACCTTCGAGCGTCTCTTCGCCTCCTTCATCACCGAGGGCCCCCGCTACGTCCAGCAGTTCCTGGCCGGCGGCGACAAGTACACGGGCCCCTACGAGGGCAAGAACCTCGACTCCATCGAGATCAGCGGCAAGACCGTCACCTTCCGCCTCAACGAGGCCCGCGGTGACTTCAACTTCACGCTCGCCATGCGTGGTTACTCCCTGGTGAAGAAGTCGAAGGACACCAAGGAGAAGTACGACAAGAAGCCGTTCTCCTGTGGCCCGTACAAGATCGAGGCCCGCAGCATAGGCAAGTCCCTGACGTACTCGCGCAACACGCACTGGGACCCGGCGACGGACCCGATCCGCAACGCCTACCCGGACAAGTTCGTCTTCCAGTTCGGCTTCGAGACGCTGACGTCGACCGACCGCTACATCGCGGACAAGGGCAACGACCAGTACACGATGTCGATCTTCAACGAGGTCGCCGCCGAGCGGACCCAGCAGGTCCTCACCAACGCGAAGCTCAAGGCCCAGGTCCTCACCGCGGTCGACGCGGTGACCTACTACTGGCCGATCAACACCACCCGGATCACGGACGTCAAGGTCCGCCAGGCCATCAACTACGCCTGGCCGCTCCAGCAGCTCCAGACCATCCGCGGCGGTGCCTCCACCAGCGAGATCGCGACCACGATCTTCAGCCCGGTGACGCCCGGCTACACGGAGTTCGACCTGTACGGCAAGACCAAGAAGCCCGGTGGCGACCCGGTCAAGGCCAAGGCCCTCCTGAAGGAGGCCGGCAAGCTCGGCCAGAAGCTGGTCATCGCCTACCAGACGTCGGACAACGCGGTGAAGCAGGCCGTCGCGATCAAGAACGCGCTGGAGGCCGCCGGCTTCACGGTCGTCAACAAGCAGATCGACAAGTCGACCTTCTACACCCAGATCGGCAAGATCGACAACCAGTACGACCTGTTCGCGGCCGGCTGGAGCCCCGACTGGCCGGGCGGCTACTCGGTGTTCTACCCCTGCTGGGACGGCAAGAACATCGGCGACGGCCGCAGCAACTACTCGCAGCTGAAGAACGCGAGCGTCGACAAGGCCATCGCGGCCGCGTCCCTCATCACCGACGGGGACGCCGCCAACAAGGCCTGGGGCGCCATCGACAAGCAGGTCATGGAGCTCGCCGCCTGCGTCCCCGACTACCACTCCATCCGCAACTGGATGCACGGCACCAAGGTCGGCAACGTGGTCTACGACGCCGCCAACACCTGCATCGCGCTCACGAAGCTCTACGCCAAGGCGTAGGCGCCCCCCGGCACCAGGGGCGGCCCCGTCACGGGGCCGCCCCCACCGGCCCCACACCCCTCACGCCCCGGCAACGGCGCCTCGCCCGGAGAGTCCTGACCCCATGTTCCGCTTCCTTGTCCGCCGTACGATCGGCGCGCTGGTCATTCTGCTGATCATCAGCGCCATCACTTTCTGGCTCTTCTACGCCGTCCCGCGTGACCCGGCCATGATGTCCTGCGGCAAGAACTGCACGCCGGCCTCGCTCGCGCAGATCCGGCACAACCTGGGCATCGACCACCCGATCCCGGTCCAGTACTGGGACTGGCTGAAGGCCATCTTCGTCGGGCGTGACTACAGCGGCTTCGGGCACTGCAACGCTCCCTGCCTCGGCTACTCCTTCGCCAACAACGAGCCCGTCTTCGCCACGATCATGGACCGGCTGCCGCTGACCCTGTCGCTGGCCTTCGGCTCGGCCGTCATCTTCCTGACCTTCGGCGTCGGCACCGGCATGATCGCCGCGCTGAAGCAGGGCAAGTTCCTGGACAAGTTCGCGACCTCGGCGTCGCTGCTCGGCTCCTCGCTCCAGATCTACTTCATCGGCTACCTGGCGCTGTACTTCCTGGTCTTCAAGGCCGGCATCCTCGACCAGCCGTCCTACACGCCGCTGACCGAGAACCCCGTCTCGTGGTTCTCCGGCCTGCTCCTGCCGTGGATCGTGCTGTCGATCATCTTCACCGCCAACTACACCCGCATGGCCCGCTCCCAGCTCGTCGAGCAGCTCAGCGAGGACTACGTCCGCACCGCCCGAGCCAAGGGCCTCTCGCGTGCGAACGTGTTCCTCCGCTTCGCCTGGCGCGGCGCCATGGGCCCGATCGTCACGGTGTTCGGCATCGACCTCGGCACCCTGATCGGCGGCGCGATCATCACCGAGCAGGTCTTCAGCCTCCAGGGCATCGGCCGGCTCGCGGTGACCTCCGTCAACCAGAGCGACCTGCCGATGCTGCTCGGGGTCACCGTCCTGGCGGCCGCCGCGATCGTGTTCTTCAACATCATCGTCGACGCCGCCTACGCCTTCATCGACCCGCGGATCCGGCTCGCCTGACCTCCGCCCGTTGCCCCCTACCCCCCGCATCACCCCCCAGGAGCGTCCCCGTGACGAGCACCGATCAGCAGCCCTTCCTCTCCGTCAGGGATCTGAAGGTCCATTTCTCCACCGAGGACGGCATCGTCAAGGCCGTCGACGGGCTGTCCTTCGACCTCGTCAAGGGCAAGACGCTCGGCATCGTCGGTGAGTCGGGCTCCGGCAAGTCCGTCACCAACCTGGCGATCCTGGGCCTCCACGACCGCGACCGTACGGCGATCGACGGCGAGATCCTGCTCGACGGCAAGGAACTGCTCAGCGCCACCGAGCGGGAGCTGGAGCGGCTGCGCGGCAACAAGATGTCCATGATCTTCCAGGACGCGCTGGCCTCCCTGTCGCCGTACCACACGGTCGGCAAGCAGATCGGCGAGGTGTACCGCAAACACACCGGCGCCTCCAAGAAGGAGTCCCGAGAGCGCGCGATCGAGATGCTGAAGCGCGTCGGGATCCCCCAGCCCGAGGTCCGGGTGGACGACTACCCGCACCTCTTCTCCGGCGGTATGCGCCAGCGCGCGATGATCGCCATGGCGCTGGTCTGCGACCCCGAGCTGCTGATCGCCGACGAGCCGACGACGGCCCTCGACGTGACGGTCCAGGCCCAGATCATGGACCTGTTGAAGGACCTCCAGCAGGAGTTCGGCACGGCCATCGTGTTCATCACGCACGACCTCGGCGTCATCGCCGACATCGCCGACGACGTCCTCGTGATGTACGGCGGCCGGTGCGTGGAGCGCGGCACCAAGAAGGAAGTCCTGACGGACCCGCAGCACCCGTACACGCTCGGACTGCTCAGCTCCATGCCGAGCCTCGAAGGACCGGTCGACGTACCGCTGTCGCCGATCCCCGGCTCGCCGCCCTCCCTGCTCAACCCGCCGACCGGCTGCCGCTTCCACCCGCGGTGCACCTTCGCGGAGAAGGTCGAGGGCGGACGGTGCTCGAGCGAACGGCCCGTGCTGGAGGTGGTCGACGGCCGGGGTTCCGCCTGCCATCTCACCACGGCGCAGCGCCAGGAACTCTTCGCCGACCTTCTCGCCGTAGCCCAGCACAACTGACGTACTAGAAACGGGACTTCACCATCATGAGCAACGCGAACCCCCTCCTGGACGTCAGCGGGCTGACCAAACACTTCCCGATCAAGGGCGGCTTCCCGATCCGGCGCACCATCGGTGCCGTCCAGGCCGTCGACGGGCTGGACTTCCAGGTCGGCGAGGGCGAGAGCCTGGGCCTGGTCGGCGAGTCCGGCTGCGGCAAGTCGACGACGGGCCGTCTGATCACCCGGCTCCTGGAGCCGACGGGCGGCACGATCCAGTACCGCGGCCAGGACATCACCCACGCCAACCGCAAGCAGCTGGCGCCGATCCGGTCCGAGATCCAGATGATCTTCCAGGACCCGTACGCCTCGC
Source organism: Streptomyces sp. NPDC096013 (assembly GCF_044763565.1). NCBI lineage: Bacteria > Bacillati > Actinomycetota > Actinomycetes > Kitasatosporales > Streptomycetaceae > Streptomyces > Streptomyces sp. NPDC096013. The sequence goes on from NZ_JBIWGK010000009.1 coordinate 232,294, forward strand.
TGAACCCGCGGCAGACGGTCGGCAAGATCGTGTCCGGCCCGATGGAGATCAACGACATCAACCCGGCCGGCGGCCGCGAGGCGCGCGTCCGCGAGCTGCTGGAGATCGTCGGTCTCAACCCCGAGCACTACAACCGCTTCCCGCACGAGTTCTCCGGCGGCCAGCGCCAACGCATCGGTGTCGCCCGCGCGTTGGCTCTCGAACCGAAGCTGATCGTCGCCGACGAGCCGGTCTCCGCCCTGGACGTATCCATCCAGGCGCAGGTGGTGAACCTGCTCCAGAAGGTCCAGCGGGAACTCGGCATCGCGTTCGTCTTCATCGCCCACGACCTGGCGATCGTCCGGCACTTCTCACAGCGAGTCGCGGTAATGTACCTCGGCAAGATCGTGGAGATCGCCGACCGCGACGACCTGTACGGCAACCCGCGCCACCCCTATACACGGGCCCTGTTGTCCGCCGTGCCCGAGGCCACGGTGGACGAGACGCCCGCCCGGGAGCGCATCCGGCTGGTCGGTGACGTACCGTCGCCGATCAACCCGCCCACGGGCTGCCGTTTCCGGACCCGTTGCTGGAAGGCGACCGAGAAGTGCGCGACGGAGGCTCCGCCGCTGGTACAGGTCGAGGGCAACAAGCCGGGCCACCTCACCGCGTGCCACTACCCCGAGACGTCGGACACCGTTCCGGCACCCCGCCTCTCCAAGGACCCCGAGGCGGCGGCCTGACACACCCCTTTAGTCAGCCGCCCCCTTCAGGAACGGACTTTCACCGGCCCATTGACCCGAGCCCATGAACGTCCGGTTCCAGGGGACGAAGGCCCGCGCCCACCCAGGCGCGGGCCTTCGTCATGAGGAGGGTTGGGGCGGGGTTGGCCGACTGGACGACGTGGATACGTGAACGTTGGGCCACTCGCTTCTTGGCCAGTGTCGGGCTTCCACGGCCCGAGTAAAGGGCGCTCCGCTGCGCTGCGCGTCGGCTACGCCGATTCCGCTGCGCTCCACCCTTGACTAGGTCCGCTCCAGCCCGTTTCAGAAGCGAGCGAGCGGCCCGGAAGGATGGGTGGCCAGGTGTCTACGCCCTTGCCTGTACTGGGATGTGGGGCGGTGTGCAGGATGCGCGCTCGCGCCTCGCCAGCACGCCGGGTCGGCTTAGCGGCTATCGCCCGGTGGGTGGGGGCGCAATCGCATCTCGCAAGCACGCCACCTCGGCTCAGCGGCCAGCCCTGAGTGGGCAGCGGTCGGTGGGTGGGTACTGGAGGCTGTGGGTAAATCTAACCGTTGTCGGTTGCGATGACCGGTTAGAAAAGACCCCAGCCTACAGAAGACAGAAGACAGAAGACGGAGGGCGGAGGGCGGAGGGCGGAGGGCGGAGGGCGGAGGGCGGAGGGCGGAGGGCGGAGGGCGGAGGGCGGAGGGCGCGGCGAGACTAGTGCGCGACGCGTGCCGGATGATCGGTGAGAGGCAATGGGCGGTATGGGCTAGGCGAACTGTCGGATTGCTAGCTCCGTCAGGGGCCCGACCCCCGCTACCCTCCGGAGGCTGGGGTCTTTTCTAACCGGTCATCGCACATGACAGTGGTTAGATTTACCCCCAGCTTCCAGCGACCCCCAGCAGCGACATCACCGACCGACCTTTGCCCACTCCCCCTTTTCTCTCGCCCTTGTCTGTTGGGGAAGCCCCCACCGGGCGGTAGCCGCCGAGCCCGCCCGGCGTGCAGGCGAGACGCGAGCGCGCATCCTGCACACCGGCCAGCAGCCCAGTACAGGTATGGGCCTTTCTGCCTGGCCACCCATCCTTCCGGGCCGCTCGCTCGCTTCTGAAACGGGCTGGAGCGGCCCTAGTCAAGGGTGGCCCGCAGGGCCATCGGCGCAGCCGACGCGCAGCGCAGCGGAGCGCCCTTTACTCGGGCCGTGGAAGCCCGACACTGGCCAAGAAGCGAGTGGCCCAACCTTCACCAGTTCACATCGTCCAGCCAACCGACCCCACCCCGCCAACCCCGCCTGCCCCTACTCCTCCAGCGCCGTCAACGCCGGGTCCAAGATGATGTCCTCGTCCCGCGCCTCGATCGTCGGCTCCTCCGGGAAGTGGCAGGCCGTGAGGTGAGCGGCCCGGTTGCCCTCGATCTGGATGAGGGGCGGCTCCTCGGTCGCGCACTTGTCCTGCGCCTTCCAGCAGCGGGTGCGGAAGCGGCAGCCGGAGGGAGGTGAGATCGGGGAGGGGACGTCGCCGGCCAGGCGGATGCGTTCGCGGCCGGCTGTCTGGTCGTCGCCCAGGTTGACCTCGGGTACCGCCGAGAGCAGGGCGTGGGTGTAGGGGTGCCGGGGGCGGGTGTAGATGGAGTCCCGGTCGCCCACCTCGATGATCTTGCCGAGGTACATGACGGCCACGCGGTGCGAGAAGTGTCGTACGACTGCGAGGTCGTGGGCGATGAAGAGGAAGGCGATGCCGAGTTCTCGCTGGACCTCCTGGAGGAGGTTGACGACCTGGGCCTGGATGGAGACGTCCAGGGCGGAGACCGGTTCGTCGGCCACGATCAGCTTGGGGTCGAGCGCCAACGCCCTTGCCACACCGATGCGTTGGCGCTGGCCGCCGGAGAACTCGTGCGGGAAGCGGTTGTAGTGCTCGGGGTTGAGGCCGACGATCTCCAGGAGTTCGCGGACGCGTTTCTCCCGGCCGCCCTCCGGCTGGATGCCGTTGATCTCCATCGGCCCCGAGATGATCTTCCCGACCGTCTGCCGCGGGTTCAGCGACGAGTACGGGTCCTGGAAGATCATCTGGATCTCGGAGCGGATCGGCGCCAACTCATTGCGGCTCGCGTGCGAGATGTCCTGGCCGCGGTAGGTGATGCTGCCCGCACTCGGCTCCAGCAGGCGCGTGATCAGGCGGCCCGTCGTCGACTTGCCGCAGCCGGACTCGCCGACGAGGCCGAAGCTCTCCCCCACGTGCACGGTCAGGTCGATGCCGTCGACGGCCTGGACGGCGCCGACCGTACGGCGGATCGGGAAACCGCCCTTCACCGGGAAGTGCTTGGTCAGGCCCTCCACCACGAGCAGCGGGTCGCCTGAGTCCTCCGGTACCGCGTCGCGCGGGGCGGGCAGGACGAGGTCCTCTGTCATGACGTCTCCTCCTAGCCCAGTCGGGGCTTGATCTCTTCGATGAAGATGGTCCGCTTCTGGTCCGCCGTGAGGTGGCATGCCGAGGCGCGGTCGGGGGCGAGCAGCGGGCGTTCGGTGACGCAGCGGGTGCCGCCGACCCGGTCCTGGAAGGTGCAGCGGGGGTGGAAACGGCAGCCCGACGGCGGGTTCAGGAGGGAGGGCGGGGCGCCGGGGATGGGGGCCAGCGGAGCGCTCAGGTCCGAGTCCAGGCGGGGCATGGAGTTCAACAGGCCCCAGGTGTAGGGGTGTTGGGGTGAGCGGAGGACGTCGTTGGTCGTGCCGCGTTCCACCGCGTTGCCCGCGTACATGACCATGATGTCGTCGGCCATGTCGGCGATGACACCGAGGTCGTGCGTGATGAAGACGATCCCGGAGCCGAACTCCTGCTGGAGGTCCTTGAGGAGGTCGAGGATCTGGGCCTGGACGGTCACGTCCAACGCCGTCGTGGGCTCGTCCGCGATCAGCAGGTCGGGGTCGCAGACCAGCGCCATGGCGATCATCGCGCGCTGGCGCATACCGCCGGAGAACTGGTGCGGGTAGTCCTTGGCCCGTTCCTTCGGGTTGGGGATGCCGACCTTGCCGAGCATCTCGACCGCGCGGTCCCAGCCGGCCTTCTTTGAGGCGCCCATGTGCTTCATGTACGGCTCGGCGATCTGACGGCCCACCGTGTAGTACGGGGAGAGCGCGGTCAGCGGGTCCTGGAAGATCATGGCGACCTTGTTGCCGCGCAGCTTCTCCAGTTCGGGCTCGCGTGCCGTGGTCAACTCCTGGCCGTCCAGGAGGATTTCGCCCTCGACGGTGGTGAACATCGGGTTGTGCAGGCCGAGGATCGTCAGGTTGGTGACGGACTTGCCCGAGCCGGACTCCCCCACGATGCCGAGGGTCTTGCCGCGTTCGACGTCGAAGGAGAGGCCGTCGACGGCGCGCACGATGCCGTCCTCGGTCTTGAAGCTGACGTGCAGGTCCCGCACCGAGAGAAAGGCACCCGCGTCGGCCGGCGAGGGAGCACCGGCTTCCTTGGTCAATGTGGTCACGAGTGCTCCTAGGCCAGCCGCACGCGCGGGTCGATGAAGGCGTAGCAGGCGTCGACGATGATGTTGAAGAGAAGGATCATGGTGGCGGAGAAGATCATCACGCCCAGCAGCAGCGGCAGGTCGCTGTAGAACACCGCCTGGACGGCGAGGTTGCCGAGGCCCGGCAGGCTGAAGGTGTACTCGGTGATGATGGCGCCGCCGAGCAGTGAGCCCAGGTCGATGCCGAAGATGGTGACGATGGGGATCAGCGAGCCGCGCCAGGCGTAGCGGAAGAAGACGTATCTGCGGGACATCCCCTTCGCCTTGGCCGTACGGACGTGTTCCTCCTGGAGCTGTTCGATCATCGCCGAGCGCGCCATACGGGTGTACTGCGCGGCGAAGATCGTGGACAGCACCACCCAGGGGATGATCAGCCCCGCGAACCAGCTGATCGGGTTCGCGGTGAAGTTGTTGTACGCCGGCTTGTCGAAGATGTGGGTCTGGTAGACGAGCAGCGCCAGGGCGAGTGGTCCCAGGAAGTAGATCTGCATCGAACTGAGCACCATCGCCCCGGCGGTGGCCGTCTTGTCGATGATCGTGCCCCGCTTCCAGGCGGCGAGCAGGCCGGTGCCGAGGCCGATGAGCAGGAAGAAGAAGGCGCCGCCCAGGGTGAGCGAGACCGTGGTGGGCAGCCGGTCGATGAGCGTGGCCCAGACCTGGTCGTTGGTGTGGTACGAGTACCCGAAGCACGGGGCGGGGCACGGGCCTTGGGCGAAGCCGTTGCTGCCCATGACGAGGTTCTTCAGGAAGATCCCGTACTGGGTGCTGATCGGCTTGTCGAGGCCGAGCACGTGGTGGATGTTCGCGAGGCTGGTCGGATTGCACGTCTTGCCGCACATCAACAGGCCCGGGTCGCGTGGCATCCCGAAGAACAGCAGGAACGTGACGATGCTCAGCAGGAACAGGATGACGACGGCGCCGAGGAACCGGCGGACGAGGAAGCGCAGCATGACAGGGGCAGCTCTCTGACGTCGGCGGGCCGCCCGGCACCCGGTGCGCCGCCCCGGAGTGGGGTGGGGGCACCGGGTGCCGGACGGACGGCGGTTACTTGACGAACAGGCGTCGCGGGTCGACGCCGCCGATGACGTCGTCGTAGACGAGGCCGCCGACCTTGGAGCCGGCGATCTGGGTCTGCTTGTAGTACGCGGTCGGGACGACGTTGACGACGTCCTTCACGAGGTACTGGTCGATCTTCTCCCAGGCGGCCGCGGCCTTGACCGGGTCGGTGATCTTGTTCGCCGCGTCGATGTCGGCGTTCACCTTGGGGTCGTTGACCTGGGAGTAGTTCTGGGCACCGTCGGCGATGCCGCGGCCGTCGTAGAGCGGCGGGATGACGGTCGAGGCGGACGGCCAGTCCGCGCCCCACGCGGTGTGGAAGATGTCGTAGTTGTTGTCCAGCTTGGAGACCTGGTCGTAGTAGGTCTCGGCCGGGATCTCCTGGCGCTGGACGTTGAAGCCGGCCTTCTTCAGGCCTGCCGCCATGGCGGTGGAGTACTGCTGGCCCTCGGGGGTGTTGGTGTAGCCGAAGGTCAGCTTCATGTTGAGCTTGCCGGCCTTCTTCAGCAGCTCCTTGGCCTTGGCCGGGTCACCGGCGGGCTTCTTCTTCTTGCCGAACGGGTCGAACGCGGCGTCGTAGCCGGAGACGGTCGGGCTGATCAGACCGCCGGCGACCTCCATCGCGTCGGTGCCGCCGAAGGCACGGACGAACGGGGTGATGGGCAGCGCGTAGGCGATGGCCTCACGAACCGTCTTGTCCTTCATGGCCGCGTGGCTCATGTTGATGTTCATCTGGCCGACGTACGGCTGGTAGCCGGAGATCGTGCGGGACTTCAGCTTCGGGTCCTTGAGGACGTTGGACAGGTTGCCCGCGTCGACCTGGTTGTTGAAGCTGATGCCGGTCTGGTCCGCGCCGCTGTCCGCGAGGAGGGCCTTCGTCGACGTCTCGAACTGCTGGTTGAACGTGAAGTTGAACTGGTCCACGTACTGGTGACGGATCGGGTCCGTCTTGGGGTCCCAGTTGGTGTTCTTCACGAGCACCATCGACTTGCCCGACTTGAACGACTGGATCTTGTACGGGCCGCTCGTCACCGGCGACTTGTCGTACTTGGCCTGGGTGTCGCCCTTGGCGGAGACGACGGCGTAGCCCGCCATGGCGAGGGCGTACGGCAGGTCGGCGTGCGGGGTCTTGAAGTGGAAGACGATGGTCTTGGCGTCCGGCGTCTCCAGCACGCTGTCCGGCAGGTGCTTGCCCTTGTACGGGCCGTCCGGCAGCAGCTTGCGGTAGTCGGCGCCGGTGGTGCCGGCCAGCCACTGCTGGAGGTAGGACGGGCCCTGGTTGATGAAGGGCGCGAAGAGCCGCTCGACGGTCTGGCGTATGTCCTTCGACGTGATCGGCGTCCCGTCGGCGAACTTGATGCCGTCCTTGAGCGTGTACTTCCAGGTCTTGCCGCCGTCCGTGGTGGTACCGGAGTCGGTGGCGAGGTCGCCGACGACCTCGTGACCCTTGCCGTCGCTGGTCGTCGTCTTGTAGCCGGTGAGACCGCGGTGGATCAGGGTCGCGAGCGAGCCCTCGTCCGAGACGTAGATCTGCGCCGGGTCGAGGTGGGCGTAGCTGTCACGCTGGAGCACCTCGATCGAGCCGCCCGGCTTGGCGCCGGGTACGGCCGCGGCCGGTCCGGTGGAGTCGGCGGCGTCGCCGAATTTGATCGACTTCTGCTGTCTTGCCGCGTTCTCCTTGTCCTGCTTGTTGTTGTCGCTCGCGTCGCTGCCGCCCTTGCTGCAACCGGTGAGCACAAGAGCCCCGGCCGCGAGCACGGAGAGCGCGGCGTATGCGTGGCGTCCGCCCCTACTCATCACTCAGTTTCCACCTATCTGTGTGTCACCAGTGCACATGGCAAGTGCCGTGCGAGATCCGTGCGGTAGTCGGGCGCGGACGCCCACCAACGGACGGTCAGCGCGCCGTCTTGGGATCGAAGGCGTCCCTGACCGAGTCCCCGAGCAGGTTGAAGGCCACGATGAAGATGATCATCGAGACGCCCGGGAAGAACATGTAGGTGATGTCGTTCTGCATCACCAGTTCCGTCGACGCCTTGGAGAACATCTGTCCCCAGTCCGGCGTCGGTTCGACGATGCCTACACCCAGGTAGGACAGTCCGGCCTCGGCGGTCACGAAGCCGGGAAGCATGTACGTGGACTGCACGAGGATCGGCGTGACCACGTTCGGCAGGATCTCCTTGCTGATGATCCGCCAGGGGGAGGCCCCGCTGACCCGCGCCGCCTCGATGAACTCGCGTTCCCGCAGCGCCAGGCTGGTGCCGCGCAGGATGCGGGCCAGGCTCATCCAGCCGAGGAACCACTGCACGGCGATGAGGGCCACGACACGGACGTACGTCGGTGTCTCGTCGGTCGGGCTCACGAAGAGGGAGACCACGACCGGCATGCTGGCGATGAAGAACAGCTGGGCGGGGAAGGCGAGCAGGAAGTCGATGACCCGGCTGATGAAGTAGTCGGACCTGCCGCCGAGGTAGCCGGCCGCGACGCCGAGCAGGATGCCGGTGAGGACGGTCGCGATCGTCACGCAGACGGAGATCATCAGCGAGGTGCGGATGCCGTAGAGGAGCTTGGTGAACACGTCGTAGCCGTTGCCGGGTTCGAGGCCGAACCAGAACTGGCTGCTGATGCCGCCGTTGGGCTGAAGCGGGACGCCCGCGCTGTCGAAGAGTTCGGGGCGTTCGTCCGCGTACACGGTGTACGGGTCCTTGCCGTACAGCTTGGAGATCAGCGGAGCGAGGAGTCCGACGAGGAAGAAGAACGCCACGACGTACGCCGAGATGACGCCGGTGCGGTCGCGCTTGAAGCGGACCCACATCAGCTGGCCGGGAGAGCGTCCCTCCAGCTTCTTGGCCTCGGGTTCGGTCTGCGGCCCCGGTTCGCCGTCGACGACGACCGAGGTTCCGCCGTCCTCAATGTCGATAGGACTGGTCACTGTTCGCCCATTTCACAGGTGTGGGTGTGCCGAGCGGGCGGCCGGCGCAGGGTGTGCGCGGTCACCGGTCGGATCATGGAGAGAGGTCAGGAGCGTCCCGGTGCGGCGGTAACCCCGCAGCCGGACGCGCGTAGTTGAGCGGCGGCACTACGCCGCCGACCGACTCCTCAGAGCCAATCTCCGTATGGGCGGGCGACGTTGCTACTGACGGACGGCGTGTCCCACCTGGCGTTCGTGACACCACGCATGGGGCTCCTCCTCATGACTCCACGTGTTCACCAACAGGAGGGGGTTCACGTCTTTCCTCCGTCACCCCTGACGGAGGGTCAGACACCCCCTGGTGCTCGCGAGTCGGCGCCGTCCCCACGGCGCGGTGACCCATTGACCCGAGCGCTACGCGGCTAACTATCTGCCATGTGCCAGGTGCCGACCACTGTCTTTAAATCTCAATTCAGTCACAGCTGGCGCGTACATCTTCCAAAACATGGACAAACTGTTCGCCTCGAGAAGGCCACGAAACGGACTTGTTACATGGGTATCGGGCGAGGATCTCCGCATTACGGACACACCGCCCCGGGGAAGAGGACCAAAACCAGTTGCAAAAAGCCCGGGCGCCCCCACGATGGGGACACCCGGGCTCAGTTGGCCGGTATCAGCGCCTCGGCGCGCCTGCGATCGTATGCGTCAGGCGTGCTTGGCGCGGCTCGCGGAGCGGCCGCGCTCCTTCTGGTCCAGGACGACCTTGCGGATGCGAATGGCCTCCGGAGTCACCTCGACGCACTCGTCGTCGCGGCAGAACTCCAGGGACTGCTCCAGGGAGAGCTTGCGCGGCGGGACGATCGCCTCGAACGAGTCGGCGGCGGCCGAGCGCATGTTGGTGAGCTTCTTCTCCTTGGTGATGTTCACGTCCATGTCGTCGGCACGCGAGTTCTCGCCGACGATCATGCCCTCGTACACCTCGGTGCCGGGGTCGGTGAACAGCACGCCGCGCTCCTGGAGATTCGTCATCGCGAACGCGGTGACGGCACCGGCGCGGTCGGCGACCAGCGAGCCGTTGTTACGGGTCGTCAGCACGCCGAACCACGGCTCGTGGCCCTCGTGGATGGAGTGGGCGATGCCCGTGCCGCGCGTACCGGTCAGGAACTCGGTACGGAAGCCGATGAGGCCGCGGGAGGGGACGACGAACTCCAGGCGGACCCAGCCGGAGCCGTGGTTGGACATGTTGTCCATCCGGCCCTTGCGGACGCCCATGAGCTGCGTGACCGCGCCCATGTGCTCCTCGGGCACGTCGATCGTCATGCGCTCGACCGGCTCGTGCACCTTGCCGTCGATGATCTGCGTGACGACCTGCGGCTTGCCGATGGTCAGCTCGAAGCCCTCGCGGCGCATCTGCTCGACCAGGATGGCCAGCGCCAGCTCACCGCGGCCCTGCACCTCCCAGGCGTCGGGGCGCTCGGTGTCGAGGACACGCAGCGAGACGTTACCGATCAGCTCGCGGTCCAGGCGATCCTTGACCTGGCGGGCGGTCACCTTGCGGTCCTTGACGGCGGACTTCGCGGAGGCGCCCTTGCCGGTGCCGCCGCGGCCGACCAGCGGCGAGGTGTTCGTACCGATGGTCATGGAGATCGCCGGCTCGTCGACCGTGATGAGCGGCAGCGCGATCGGGTTCGCGGGGTCGGCGAGGGTCTCACCGATCATGATGTCCGGGATACCGGCCACGGCACAGATGTCACCGGGGCCCGCCATCTCGGCCGGCTTGCGGGTGAGCGCCTCGGTCATCAGCAGCTCGGTGATGCGCACGTTGGACATCGTGCCGTCGCGCTTGATCCACGTGACGGTCTGGCCCTTGCGCAGCTCGCCCTGCTCGACGCGGAGCAGCGCGATACGGCCGAGGAAGTTGTCGGCGTCCAGGTTGGTGACGTGCGCCTGGAGCGGGGCCTCCTCGTCGTACTCGGGGGCCGGGACGTGCGCCAGGATCGTGGAGAAGAAGGGCTCCAGGCTGTCGCTGTCCTGCGGGACCGTGCCGTTCTCCGGCTTGGTCAGCGAGGCCACGCCGTCCCGCGCGCACGCGTAGACGATGGGGAACTCGATCTGCTCCTCGTCCGCGTCCAGGTCGAGGAAGAGGTCGTACGTCTCGTTGACGACCTCGTCGATCCGGGAGTCGGGGCGGTCCGTCTTGTTGATGCACAGGATGACGGGCAGGCGCTGGTGGAGCGCCTTGCGCAGCACGAAGCGGGTCTGGGGCAGCGGGCCCTCGGAGGCGTCGACGAGGAGCACCACCGCGTCCACCATCGACAGACCGCGCTCGACCTCGCCACCGAAGTCGGCGTGGCCCGGGGTGTCGATGATGTTGATGGTGATGACGTCGCCGCCATCCTTCGGGTGGTACTTCACGGCCGTGTTCTTGGCCAGGATCGTGATGCCCTTCTCACGCTCCAGATCGTTCGAGTCCATCATTCGGTCGTCGAGCGATTCGGCGGCGTGCGCGGCGAAGGCACCGGCCTGCTTCAGCATGGCGTCGACGAGGGTCGTCTTCCCGTGGTCGACGTGGGCGACGATGGCGACGTTGCGGATGTCGTGGCGCGTGGCCATATTGCGGCGAACTCCCGGAGAGTGAGGAAGGCCTGCGCGTACATCTGTGTTACGCGGGCCCTGCCGGGCTGGACACGCCACGGCCTTACCCCATCGTACGTGGCGTATGGGGATGAGGCCTCCGCAGGGCCTTACGGACGGCGCCGGACCGGGCCGCGCGGGCCCTGGCCAGGAGAAAACCGGCGCCCGCCGCGTCCCTTCTCCTCTCGCTACGACGGCAGCCGCCCCGCACGTCGCTGCGGGGCGGCTGCCGTAGGCGTCCGGTGGGCGGGAGGTCAGTCCTTGGTGGGGCTCGCGGACGGGGTCGCGCCCTTCTTCAGGAAGCCCATGTCCTCGTAGAGCGGGGTCTGGAAGCCGAAGGAGCCGGCGTTGACGAGGGTCTTGCGGGCCGCGGTGAGCTGGGGGCGCTGGTAGAGGGGGATCGAGCCGGCCGCCGCCCAGATGCGGGCGTCGGCCTTGCGGACCAGGGCGGCGGACTCGTCCTCGTCGAGGGTGGAGGCGGCCTGGTCGAAGAGCTGGTCGACCTGGTCGGTGCCGACGCGGGTGTAGTTCTGCTCGACGTTCAGCGAGCCGTCCGCGGCCGGGACCGGCTTGGCGAAGATCGGACGCGCGTCGGTGGCGGGGAAGGCGGACGCGGGCCAGGAGTAGAGGGCGAGGTCGTACTGGCCGGACGCGATGTGGTCCTTGAAGTAGCTGTCGTCGGAGACCTTGGTGATCTCGGTGCGGATGCCGACCTTCTCCAGCATGCGGGAGATGCTGTCGGCGACCGCGCCCAGCGACTCCGAGCCGGTGCCGGAGGGCAGCACGAAGCGCAGGGCGAGCGGCTTGCCGTCCTTGGCGAGCAGGCCGGTCTTCGCGTCGGCGGGGGCGGCCGTGCCCTTGGGGGCGTACGCGCCGGCGGCGCCGCCCTGCTTCACCTTGCGACCGTCGTACTGCTTGCCGTCGGCGAGGTGCGTGGAGCTCTCGTCGCCGTGCCCGTGCTTCCCGGTGTGGTCCTGCGGGTCCTTGTTGTCCTCGCCGACGATGTACTGCCCGTCGGAGCCGCCCTCGGACTCGTCGTCGGTCTTCTTGGTCTTCTTGCCCTCGGAACCGGCGGCCTTCTCGCCCTTGTCCTTGATCGGCCCGCCGGGCACCCAGCCGGCGTCGGCGAGCAGCGCCTGCGCCTCGGTGGTGTCCTGGCCGCCGAGCGCGCCGCTGTTGTCGGCGTACGCGGCCTGCCCGGAGAGCGCGAGGTGGCTGCCGACCGGCACGGCGGGCAGGCCGAGCGGCTTGAGGACGACCTTCGCCAGTTCCGTACGGTCGAGCGCGCGGGCCACGGCACGCCGGACGCGCTCGTCGGCGAGGGGGCCCGCGGAGCCGTTGAGGGCGAGCTGTGTGTACGCGGGCTCCAGGGAGCGGCGGACGGTGAAGGCGCGCAGCGCGTCCTGCCGGCGCAGATACGCGGCGAGCGCCTTGCGCTCCTTCTTGCTGAGCTTCTTCTTCTGCCGGCTCTCGTTCTTGTTCTCGTCCTTGCCCGTGGGGCTCGCACCCTGGAGCGGGGTGCTCGTCCCCTTCGCCCGGCCCGCGAGGGTGATCCGGCTCGCGTCGGCGGGGTCGATCTCGGCCAGGTCGACATTGCCGTCGGCGAGCGCGGCGGCCCGCTTGTCCAGCGGTACGGCGGTCAGCACCAGCTGGGAGAGCTTCGCGGGGCGGCCCCACCAGTGCGGGTTGCGGCCGAGGACGATCTCCTTGTCCTTGCGGTCGACCTTCTGCACGGAGAACGCCCCGGCGGTCACCTTCAGCTTGCGGCGCGCGCCGTCGTTGAAGGCGTCCGGGGTGCCCATGACGTCCTTGGGGTACAGCGGTGAGAACAGCGCCTTCCAGTCGGCGTACGGCCTGCTGAAGGTGACCTTGACCTCCAGGTTGTTGGCGCCGCGCTCGATCTTCTCGATGCGGTCGTACCCGGCGTTGCGGGCGGTCCAGTACGCGGAGTCCTTGCCGGACAGGGCGCGCCACTGGGCGGCGAAGTCGGCGGCGCCGATCTCGCGGCCGTCGCTCCACACGGCCCGCTGGTCCAGTTTGTAGAGGACGACCTGCTTGGGCTCGGTGTCGACGACCTTCGCGGACTCCAGGTAGTCGGCGTCCCGCTGCGGGCGCCCTTGCGCGTCGAGCCGGAACATCGCGGGCAGTACGGCCTGGGCGACGCGGGTGGTGGCGTCGTCGGCGTCCGACTGGAACGTGTTGAGGGTCTCCGGTACGTCGTCCACGGCCCAGCGCAGGGTGCCGCCGTCGGCGACGAGGTCGCGCCCGGCGGGGGCGATGTCCTGGGCGGCGAGCGGTTTGCCCGACTCGTCGTCGGAGCCGCAGGACGCGAGGGTGGGCACCGCGAGCGCGCCCGCGGTGAGGAAGGCGACCGAGCGCATGACCGCGCGCAGTCTGACGCCGTCGTGGGACATCACTGCTACCTCCGGTGGACCGCGGGACTTCTGATCACTTTTGGTGGTATATGGAGCTGATCAGATCTATGCCGCCACTGAAGAGGAAACGGTTCGGCCTTCGGTGGCGACACGGCGACGGGCGCCGGGAAGCCCACCCGTGCGGCGCAATGGTCGAATCTGCCCCCGTACACACCAACGCACCCCGGCCAATCCGTGCACACCGCTTCCCACCGGCAGGTGTGACGCGCAACACTCGCAGGCGCATGAACGTTGCCGTCCAGGGCCGACGCCCGCGGAAGTGAGGTCACGTCATGTCCGTGCACGACGAACTGACGTCAGTCCAGCGCTGTCTCGACGACCTGTTCAGGTCGGTGGGGCGGCTGGAGAACCAATTCGGCAGCGGCGGCCTGGAGATGCGCAGGGTCAAGGCCGACGCCGACCGTCTGCGCGAGAGCGTCGCGCTGCTGCGTGACGCCGCACCAGGGATCGAACGCCCCCGGCGCCCCGATCTCGTCTCCATCCCCGACACCCCCTACGACAACACCCTGTGGACGGACTCGGACGACGAGGGACTCGGCGCCCACGACCGCCACGCACCCTGAACCGACCGGAGTCCTGACTTGGCCACTGGTACGGAACCCCAACCGAAGAGCGGCGGCGTGCACACCGGTACGCGCGCCGCGATCGACGCCCCGCATCTGCGGACCGACCGCTGGTGGCTGGCCCCGGCCGTCACCGCCGCCGGACTGCTGGCCTTCGTCGTCTACTCGACATGGCGGGCCTTCGCGGACTCGAACTACTACACGGCGCCCTATGTCTCGCCGTTCTACTCGCCCTGTCTGGCCGACCGCTGCCGCACCATGCACGCGGGCCCGAACGCGGATCTCTTCGGGAGCTGGTGGGGCATCTCCCCCGCCATCATCATCCTGATCTTCCCGCTCGGCTTCCGGCTGACCTGCTACTACTACCGCAAGGCCTACTACCGCGGCTTCTGGGCCTCGCCCCCGGCCTGCGCGGTGGCCGAGCCGCACAAGAAGTACAGCGGTGAGACCCGCTTCCCGCTGATCCTTCAGAACGTCCACCGGTACTTCTTCTACGCGGCGATCCTGGTGGCGGGCACGCTGACCTACGACACCGTGCTGACCTTCCGCGACGAGCACTACCACTGGGGCCACATGGGCCTGGGCACCCTCGTCTTCCTGGTCAACATCGTGCTGATCTGGGCGTACACCCTCTCCTGCCACTCCTGCCGGCACATCGTCGGCGGCAAGCTCAAGCACTTCTCCAGGCATCCCGTGCGTTACCGGGCGTGGAAGTTCGTGGGGAGGCTGAACGACCGTCATATGCAGCTCGCCTGGGCGTCGTTGATCAGCGTCGCGGCTGCCGACTTCTACGTGTACCTGGTCGCATCCGGAGCTTTCGATGATCCGCGCTTCTTCTAGATTGGATGGGGCCTTCTGATGTCCGTGGTCGAGCGACAGGAGTGGGACGTCGTCGTGGTCGGTGCCGGTGGCGCCGGTCTGCGCGCCGCCATCGAGGCGCGCGAGCGCGGTGCCCGTACGGCGGTGATCTGCAAGTCGCTGTTCGGCAAGGCCCACACGGTGATGGCCGAGGGCGGCATCGCGGCGGCGATGGCCAACGTCAACGAGCACGACAACTGGCAGGTCCACTTCCGCGACACCCTGCGCGGCGGCAAGTTCCTCAACCAGTGGCGCATGTCGGAACTGCACGCGAAGGAGGCCCCCGACCGGGTCTGGGAGCTGGAGACCTGGGGCGCCCTCTTCGACCGGACGAAGGACGGCCGGATCTCGCAGCGCAACTTCGGCGGCCACGAGTACCCGCGCCTCGCGCACGTCGGCGACCGTACGGGACTTGAGCTGATCCGCACGCTCCAGCAGAAGATCGTGTCGCTCCAGCAGGAGGACAAGAAGGAGACCGGCGACTACGAGGCCCGTCTGAAGGTCTATCAGGAGTGCACGGTCACGAGGGTGTTGAAGGACGGAAGCCAGGTCTCCGGGGTCTTCGCCTATGAGCGTGAGACGGGCCGTTTCCTCGTCCTCGAAGCCCCCTCCGTGGTGATCGCGACGGGCGGGATCGGCAAGTCCTTCAAGGTGACGTCGAACTCGTGGGAGTACACGGGCGACGGCCACGCGCTGGCACTGCTGGCGGGCGCGCCGCTGCTCAACATGGAGTTCGTGCAGTTCCACCCGACCGGCATGGTCTGGCCGCCGTCCGTGAAAGGCATCCTCGTCACCGAGTCGGTGCGCGGCGACGGCGGGGTGCTGCGCAACTCCGAGGGCAAGCGGTTCATGTTCGACTACATCCCCGACGTCTTCAAGGAGAAGTACGCCGAGTCGGAGGAGGAGGGCGACCGCTGGTACGAGGACCCGGACACCAACCGGCGTCCCCCCGAACTGCTCCCCCGCGACGAGGTCGCCCGCGCCATCAACTCCGAGGTGAAGGCGGGCCGCGGCTCCCCGCACGGCGGGGTATTCCTGGATGTGTCGACACGGATGCCTGCGGAGGTCATCCGGCGCCGACTCCCGTCCATGTACCACCAGTTCAAGGAACTCGCCGACGTCGACATCACCGCCGAGGCGATGGAGGTCGGCCCGACCTGTCACTACGTGATGGGCGGCATCGCGGTCGACTCGGACACGGCGGCGGCGCGCGGGGTGCCGGGGCTGTTCGCGGCCGGTGAGGTGGCCGGCGGCATGCACGGCTCCAACCGGCTGGGCGGCAACTCCCTGTCCGACCTGCTGGTGTTCGGCCGCCGGGCGGGCTGGCACGCGGCGGACCACGCGGCGGCCCTGGCGGCGGAACGGCCCCGGGTGGACGACACCGAGGTCGACCTGGCGGCGGCGGAGGCCCTGCGCCCGTTCTCGGCGGAGGGACCCGAAACGGGCCAGGACAGTGCGCGATCGGGGGACAGCCTCCAGCTTCCCGCTGCCCGTACGCCCGAGAACCCGTACACCCTTCACCAGGAACTCCAGCAGACCATGAACGACCTCGTCGGCATCATCCGCCGCGAGGGCGAGATGGAACAGGCGCTGGAGAAACTGTCGGACCTCCGGGTACGGGCACAGCGGGCCGGAGTGGAGGGCCACCGGCAGTTCAACCCGGGCTGGCATCTCGCGCTGGACCTGCGGAACATGCTGCTGGTCAGCGAGTGCGTGGCGCGGGCCGCGCTGGAGCGCACCGAGTCGCGCGGCGGACACACCCGCGAGGACCACCCCGGCATGAACCGCGACTGGCGCCGTATCAACCTGATCTGCCAACTGACGCGCCCCGAGGACGGATTGGCGGCGACCGACCCCGTGGCCGGCCAGATCAGCCTGACCCGCGAGACGACCGACCCCATCCGCGCCGACCTGCTCGCCCTCTTCGAGAAGGAAGAGCTGGTCAAGTACCTCGCCGAAGAGGAGCTCTACGAGTGAGCAGCTACGAGGCCCGCTTCAAGGTGTGGCGGGGGGACGTCGAGGGCGGCGACCTGGAGGACTTCAAGGTCGAGGTCAACGACGGCGAGGTGATCCTCGACATCATCCACCGCATCCAGGCCACCCAGGCCTCCGACCTCGCCGTGCGCTGGAACTGCAAGGCGGGCAAGTGCGGCTCGTGCTCGGCGGAGATCAACGGCCGCCCCCGGCTGATGTGCATGACCCGCATGTCGGTGTTCACCCGCGAGGAGACGATCACCGTCACCCCGCTGCGTGCCTTCCCCGTGGTCCGCGACCTCGTCACGGACGTCGGCTTCAACTACCAGAAGGCCAGGGAGGTTCCGGCGTTCGTACCGCCGGAGGGGGTCGCGGCCGGCGAGTACCGGATGATGCAGGAGGACGTCGACCGCTCGCAGGAGTTCCGCAAGTGCATCGAGTGCTTCCTGTGCCAGGACACCTGCCATGTCGTGCGCGACCACGAGGAGAACAAGACCGCGTTCGCCGGTCCCCGGTTCCTCATGCGGGTCGCGGAGTTGGACATGCACCCGCTGGACGCGGCGGCCCAGAGCGGCCTCGACCGCAAGAAGACCGCCCAGGACGAACACGGCCTCGGCTACTGCAACATCACCAAGTGCTGTAGCGAGGTCTGCCCCGAGGGCATCCACATCACGGACAACGCGCTGATCCCCTTGAAGGAACGGGCGGTTGACCGCAAGTACGACCCGCTGGTGTGGCTGGGGTCGAAGATCAGAAGGCGTTCCTCAGAAAGCTGAGGGCCTCGCCGAGGTGGTGCTCGGCGATGCCGCGCATGAACTCCGGGTCGTGGAAGTCCCCGACGTCGAGCAGACGGAGGGGACCCGCCACGAGGGAGAGGTGCGTGGCCAGGCGGTAGAGACGCAGGCGGTCCTCGTCCAGACCTTCGGTGCGCAGGGTGTCGTAGTGGCGCCCGAAACGCTGGTGGAGGAAGACGTGTTCCCACTCGGCGTCGAAGTACATCAGGCCTTCGATGTCGATGAGGGCGAGGTCGCCGTCGGGGGTCACGCGGACGTGGTCGGGGCCGAGTTCGCCGTGGATGAGGGTCGGGGGCTCCTCGCGGGGTCGGACCTGGGCGGCCAACCTCCGTATCGCATCGGCCAGTCGCGGGTGGGCGGCGGCTGCTCGTGGGTCGCGTGCCGGTAGCTCGTCGAGGTCGCTCAGGGCCCGTTCCACTACGACCGCCTCGCACGAACCGCCGTACGAGGAACCGCCGTTGTCCACGAGCGCGACCTTCCCGAAGCGCGGGCCCGTGCACGCGTGCAGGGTGTCGAGCAGGACCGCCATCCGCTCCAGTGCGTCCGTCTCCGCCACGGCACCGCTGTCGCCGTTCAGCAGGTCCTCCAGGGTGCCGCCCGGGAGGTCCTCGACGATCGCCACGTCCGCCGCGAGGTGGGTGTGCGTGGGGTCGGCGTGGAGGAGGCGGGGAGCGCGGACGCCGGCCGCGGCGAGGCGGTTCGCCGCGGCGGTGAAGAGGGTGAGGCCGGAGGCGTGGGAGAAGGGGTCCCGGGGGTCGCCCGGCCCGGCGTCCCAGAGGTCCTCGTCCGGGGACCAGACGTAGGCCACAGCCGTCGAACGGTCCCGGAAGGCGAGCCGGTAGACACCCTTCTTCGAACCGCCCCGGATTCGGGTCACGCCGTTCAGGGTGTGGCCGAGGACGCGGGCGAAGGGGGCCAGGTCGGCGGGGGTGAGGGTCTTGCGGGTGGCGGTCATCGGGGTCCGGCCGCCGTGGCCGGTTCCGTCCCGGGCATCGCCCCACCTCCTTCGGACTCCGCGGATCATCGCATCCCGGGCGCTGAACAGCACGGTGTTTTCACGGCACTTGACGACCCGCTCAGCGCACCCAGCCCTTCTCGTACGCCGTCCAGTCCGCCTCCGTCGCCGCGAAGTCGACGTACAGGGCGACGCCGAAGTTCGTACGGTGCGCGTCCGTGCGGGACAGGCCGAGGCGGACGCCGCGTACGGCGGCGGGGACGGTCTCGGCGGAGGCTCGGTGGCCGAAGCGGTTCTCGTGGAAGAAGGGCAGGCCCATCAGGAGGTCGGTGGAGGCGGGGGTGACCTCCAGGGCGAGCGAGGTCTGCTGGGCGACGTAGCCGCCGTAGAGGCTCTGGAGGGGCTGCATCGTGTCGTACGACATCACGGCGATCTGGTCGACTCGGCGGGCGACCTGGCCGAAGTACGCCTGCGACCACCACTTGGGGTGGTTGGTGACGGTGCCCCAGAAGGCGTGGAACGCGGGGAGCGGGTCGATCTGGTGGGCGGCGACGGAGAGTTGGGCGTCGTGGGCCCGGGTGACCGCGTGGAGTCGGTCGAGGAGGTCGAGGTAGTGCGCGTCGCCGGAGTGGAGGGGTTCCAGGTCGAAGTGGGCGCCCTCGAAGCCGGCGGCGAGGATCTGTCGGGTCGACGTGACGATCGCGGTACGGGTCGCGGGGTCCTGAAGACGCAGGCCGTCCGGGCTCTCGGTGGCGAGCTCGTCCCCCAGCCAGGCCTGGACGCGGACGCCGGGGAGTTCCCTGTGCACGGACTCGATCAGCCAGGCGGCTTCGGGGTAGTCCGACTCCGGGAGGGTGCCGTCGTGCTCCAGGGGGCCTGAATGGACGTACAGGTCACGGATACCGGTGTTTTTGAGCCGACCGGCCAGCGTTTTCAGGTCGGCGTCGGTCTTCCGGCCGTCCACCCAGGCGTGCCCCAGCCAGATCGCGTCCTTGCTCCGGGTGTAGGTGCCGTCGGCCGGATCACCGGCGTAATTGAGGCGCAGGGCACCCTCCGCACCGAGGACGGGCACCACCAGGGCAACCACCAACGCGACCACGCTCCGCCGAACCCACCGCGCTCTCCCACCCCCGGAAGGACGGGTGGCTGGGCCCGGGTCCACGGCCCCAGGCGGAGTAGCGGCTCCGCCAGAGCCACCGTCTCCGGTCTCCCTCTGCGCCCCGGACTCCTCCCCCGTACCCGAGCCGGAATCCGTACCCGAGCCCGAATCCGTCCCCGACCCTCCTGCGTCCCGCCCCATCCCCACGCCACCCCTCCCCCTAGCCGTACATCTCTCACCCCACTCACCGCCCCCACTCCCCCTCGTCCCACCCGGAGCCCACCCCGGTCGCGCGCCCGCAATCCTGCTCATACGCTCCGAAATGTGACGTCATCCTTGATACGGGGCCGACCCCGGCGCGGGACCTCCCACATATCCGTGCGGGTGGTGCATGCCGTGGTGGGCGGGGCGGCCGGGGCCGTGTGGCTGGTGCTGCCGGTGATGACGATCAAGGCGGAGGTTCCGGTTGCGGCCGGCCGGGACGAGCCCGTCGGAACAGCCTCCGCGCGGGACACCGCCCGCCACGCCACCGCGCAGGAAACCGCCCGCCGGTCCACCGCGCAGGACCCCGAGGACCACTCCCCGTACCACTCTCGGTACCTCTCCGACGGAAGTACCTCCCCCGCTGACCTCGCCCTCCCCCTCGTCGCCGTGGGCGGAGTCGTCGTCCTCGCCGGGTACGGGTACCTGCGCCGTACCCGTAGGGCCCGTACCCGTACGACTCCCGGGGTGGTGTCGCCCCAGCCTCCCGTGACCCCGCTCCCCGTGCTGGAACGGCAGGCCGGTACCGCCCTCGTCCAGGCCGACGACTGTCTGCGTACCAGCCGGGAGGAACTCGCCTTCGCCGAGGACCGGTTCGGGGTCGATGCCGTCGGGCCGTTCGCGGGCGCCCTGCGGGAGGCCGAGCGGGAGCTCTCCGCCGCGTTCGCGATACGGGTGCGGTACGAGCACGGTGTCCCGGCGCCGGAGGAGGAGGCCGTCCGGCGGCAGGCCCTCGCCGGGATCGTCGGGCGGTGCGCGGAGGCCGGGCGGCGACTGGACGCGGAAGCGCCCGGGTTCGATCAACTCAGGGCGCTGGAGCGGGACATGGCCGACGCCCTCGGTGTCGCGGAGGGACGGTTCCGGGAACTCGCCGCCCGCACCGGGGCCGTGGAGGCCACCCTCGCCGGTCTGGACGCGCGGCATCCCGCGTCCGGCGTCCCGGCCACCGCCCCCGTCACCGGCTACGTCGAACAGGCCAAGGACCGGCTCGTGTTCGCCACCACGCACCTCAACCAGGCCCGCCAGGCGACCGACTTGAGGGACACCGGCAGAGCGATCCGCGACCTTCGCGCCGCCGAGGGAGCCATCAGCCAGGCCGACACCTTCGTCACCTGCGTCGACCGGCTCGCCGACTCCCTCGCCACCGCCGCCCAGTCGGTACCGGCCGCCCTCACCGGCGCGGAGGCCGAACTCGCACGGGCGCGGGTGACAGCCCCGTCCGACCTCGCCTCCGCCCACACCACCCTCGCCGCCGTCCGCGAAGAACTCACCAGCGGCACCAGCGGCACGCCCGACGACCCGTACACCGCCTACGACCCCCTCGACGCCCTCCGCCGCATCGTGCGGGCCCTGCTACCGCTGGGCGCGGGCCAGGACGGCGTCCTCGGTTTCGCCGCACGGCTCGTGGCCCGCACCGGCATCGGCGCGGCCGACGGTTTCGTGGCCACGCACCGCGGTGCCGTGGGCGTCGATGCCCGCGCCCGCCTGGCCGAGGCGCGACGACTGTTCGACACCGACCCGGCCACCGCCGACGTACTCGCCCTGGAGGCAAGGGAGTTGGCCGAGCAGGACGTCCGGACGCACGGGAACCCGTACGCCGGTGCCGCCGATGAGCACACGAGCGGGATCGGGGGCGCCGTACTCGGCGGAATCCTCCTGGGCGAGGACCCCGACGGCGGCCCGCCGCTCAGCTTCGGCGGGCCTGGCACCCGGAAGCGGCGGGGCCTTCCGCCTGCGTAGAACAGCGCGGCGGAGGTCGGAGCCCGAGCCGTCAGAAGAGGCTGAGCAGGGCCTCCGCCGGGTCCACCATCCCGTTCTCCCCGTCGGGCAGCGGCAGTTCGAACCACACCGTCTTGCCGCGCGGTGTCCGGCGTGAGCCCCAGGCCGCCGAGAGGAGGCCGACCAGTTGCAAGCCCCGGCCGCCCTCGTCCGTGTCCCGGGCGCGGCGGCGGCGCGGCTGGACCAGGCCCGCGTCCCAGACCTCGCACACCAGGGTGCGGTCCAGCAGGAGCCGGAGCCTGATCTCGCCCTCGCCGTACCGCAGCGCGTTCGTGACCAGTTCGCTGACGAGCAACTCGGCGGTGTCGACGAGGGGTTCGAGGTCCCAGGACTGGAGGCGGGCGCGGGCGTACTCGCGGGCGCGGCCCACGCTGCGTGGTTCGCGCGGGAGGGTCCAGTCGCCGACCGAGTCCTCGGGCAGGCCCTGGACGCGGGCCATGAGGAGCGCGATGTCGTCCTCGCCGTGGTGGGTGTCGAGGGTGCTGAGGACGTGGTCGCAGACGTCCTCCAGGTCGCGGTGGGTGTCGGCGTTCAGGGCCGTCCTGGCGTGCGGCCGGTCGTCGGCGGACGGATCGCGGGTCGCCGGGTCCGTCAGCGCGCCCACGAAGGCCTGGAGTCCCTCGTCCAGGGGGTGGTCGCGGGACTCGACCAGTCCATCCGTGTAGAGCGCCAGCAGCGCGCCTTCGGGGAGTTCGACCTCCACCTCCTCGAAGGGCTCGCCGCCGACCCCCAGGGGCATCCCGGGCGGGACGTCGAGCATCAGCGCCGCTTCGCCCGGTTCGACCAGGACCGGCGGGAGATGGCCCGCGTTGGCGAAGGTGCAGCGCCTGGTCACCGAGTCGTAGACGGCGTAGATACAGGTCGCGAGGTACACCTCGGAGAGGTCGGCCTCGCGGGGGCGGCGGGCGGCCCGGGTGGCCTGCTGGACGCCGCCGGGGGTGCCGAGGCCGCGGGCGATCTCGTCCAACGCGGAGAGCACTTCGGCCGGTTCGAGGTCGAGGAGGGCCAACGTACGGACGGCGGTGCGGAGTTCGCCCATGGCCACCGCGGCGCGCAGCCCGCGGCCCATCACGTCGCCGACCACCAACGCGGTGCGGTGGCCGGGGAGTTCGATGACGTCGAACCAGTCGCCGCCGACCTCGGTGGCCGCGTTTCCGGGCAGGTAACGACACGCGATGTCGAGGCCGGACGCCTCCGGGTCGCCGGGCGGGAGCAGGGACCGTTGCAGTATCAACGCCCGTTCGTGCTCGCGCCGGTACAGCCGCGCGTTGTCGATACAGACGGCGGCCCGCGCCGCCAGCTCCACCGCGAGATCCCGGTCCCGGTCCCCGAACAGCTCGCTGCCCTTCGTCCGCGCGAACTGCGCGAGTCCTACGACGGTGTCGTGGGCGACCATCGGCACGGCCAGCGTGGACTGGACGAGGCCGCCCTCCTCGGCGGGGACGTACTGCGGGCGGGCGGTGCGCAGGGCGTCCGCGCAGGGCGAGTTGAAGGGGTAGTGGTGGACCGCGCCCACGGAGACGGGGGCGCCGCCGCCGACGAAGGGGGCGTCGGAGACCGCGCTGGCGAAGGCCACCCGGCGCAGTTCGGCGCTGCCGTCGGCGCGTCCCGGCGGGGTCTCGTCGCCGGCCAGGAGGCCTTGGTAGAGGTCGACGGTCGCGAGGTCGCAGAAGCCGGGGACGACGACGTCGAGGAGTTCGCGGGCCGTGGTCTCCAGGTCGAGGGAGTTCCCGATGCGGGCGCCGGCCTCGTTCAGAAGGGCGAGATTGCGCCGCGCGGAGGCGGCCTCGCGGGCGGCGGCGCGGCGCTCGGTGACATCGGTGCCGAGCCAGGCGATGCCGATGGGCCGGCCGCTGCCGCTGTGCACGCGGTAGAGGTTGATGGACCAGTGGCGGCGCTCGTCGGAGCCCGGCACCAGACCGGTGACCTGCATGTCGGTGATGGAGTTGCCGGTCTCCAGGACGCGGCGCAGGGTCGCGGTGATCCGCTCGGCCTCGGGGCTCTGCAAATAGTCGTGGACGCCCCGGCCGCGGTGGTCGTCGGGGGTGCCGCCGAAGGTGTTGGCGATCTGCTGGTTGGCGCGGCGGACCCGCAGGTCGGGGTCGATCAGCAGGAACCCGAACGGAGATTGACCGAATATCGACTGCGACGCGGCAAGATCGGTCTCTATGCGGCGCAGGATGCGGACGTCGACGACGATGCAGACGGCGGCCCGTTCGCCCTCCTCGGTCCGGGTCGGCATCACATAGACCTCGGCGAGCCCCTCCTTGCCCGGCTCGCCCTCGGCGCTCTCCGGCACCTTGAAGGGCACCACGCCGGTCCACTCGCGGCCGTCCAGGATCTCGGCCATCTTCCGCTGGCCGTGCTCGTGCAGTTCGGGATCGACGAACGCCTCGATGGGGTCCATGCCGACCGCGTGCTCGGTGGAGATGCCGAAGAGCTGCTCGGCCCGCAGGCTCCACTGGTCGACGAGCCCGTCGGGGCCGATGGAGAAGGACGCGACCTTGATGTAGTCGTAGATCGAGCCGGGTGGACTGCTCTGCCACATGGCGTCGCCGACGGACAGGGAGTCCTCTGCGGGCACGTCGATGTAGCCCGCGGCCTCAGCCCTCGCGCGATCCGACGGGTCCTCGGACTCCGTGGCCTTCGCTGGTATCTCGCTCACGCGAACCGTCCCCTCCAGCTCACCGCGTCCGGCACCGGTCACCGGGGGCGGCTGCCCGCAGTATCCAGCACTACGGCGCCGCACAACACGGTGTTCACGATCACAGGACAATCCCGATGCATTTCGGACCTGCCTGCGACAACACTCCCAGTCTTCTAACCAGCGGACACGCAGTCGAACCACGCGGATCGACAACCGTCACAGGCCTGAACCAGTCGATGGACACGCTTGTCCGGTCCGTACAGGCCGGATCACCCGGGTACGGCCAGCTCGAACCACACCGTCTTGCCCGTTTCGCCCGGCCTGGTACCCCAGCGGACGCAGGCGCCCGCGACGAGTTGGAGACCCCGGCCGCTCTCGTCCTCCGGGCGGGCGACGCGCTCGCGGGGCGGGTCGGGCAGCGGGTCGGAGACCTCGACGAGGAGCACGCCGTCCGGGCCGACCGGGCGGACCAGCCGGACACCGATAGGGCCCGTGGCGTGCCGCAACGCGTTGGTCACCAGCTCGCTCACGAGCAGCGCCGCGATGTCGGCGAGCGCGTCGAGCCCCCAGTCGCGCAACTGGCCGCGCACCGCCGAGCGTGCGGTGCGGACCGCCCCCGGCTCCGCGGGGAACGTCCACTCGACGCAGTCGCCTTCGGTGTCGATCAAGCCGATCACATCCCGGGCCAGCCAGCACACCCATGTCCGATTTCATGGGGTTAATGGGCACATACCCGATATCTAAGGCGGGGTACCGTCCCCCAGGGCGCACTGTGGCACGAACGGCGTACGCCAAGCCGGCCACGCTCCCCCGGCATGCCGGGCTGCGACGCCGACGCGCCCCGGTGCCGAGAGGGGTGACGCCATTCGGGGCATCCGGGGGGCGTCGAGAGCGGGCGACGGACTCAACACACCGCAGCGCCAAGAGCGGACGACGACCTCAGCGCGCCCGGGCGTCGAGCAGCGCGAGTGTCTCCCGTACGGCAGGCACGTCCTGGTCGAGCCAGTCGACGGTCCAGACGTCGGCGGGGGCGAGCCAGCGGAGTTCGTCGTGGTCTTCGAGGGGCCGCGGCCGGGGCGAGCCGGGGAGCAGGCGGGCCGTCCAGACCTGGAGGGTGTACGGCGGCTTCAGGGGCCATTCGCCGGGGACGCGCTCGACGGTCTCCGCGTCGACGCCGAGTTCCTCGCCCAACTCGCGTACCAGCGCGGCCTCGGGGCGCTCGCCGGGTTCGACCTTGCCGCCGGGGAGTTCCCAGCGTCCGGCGAGTTCGGGGGGTGCGCTGCGGCGCGCGGCGAGGAGGCGGCCGTCGTCGAACAGGGCGGCTCCGACCACCACGATCCGTGTCGTCATGCGCGGGAGCCTACGGGGTGCGGTCAGTTGCGGGTCGCGTCGCCGTGCTGCCCGATCCGCTCGACCCAGTAGAGCTGCCTGTGCCCTCGGTCGTCGAGGCTGTCGGCGATCTTCTGCGCCTCGGCGCGGGTGGCGTACCTGCCCACGCGGTAGCGATTGCCGTTGTCGTCCTGCCGTATCACGAGCCAGGGCAGGGTGATCGTGTTGTCGTTCATCGCGCCCCTCCGCTTCCAGCTCGCGGTTCGTGCCGTGCCCCACCCCATAAGGAAACCGCAATCCGCATATGCCGGAGCCTACGCCTAACCTTCACGCAGCGAATACGGCTTTTCACAAAGAGGTACGCAACCAGCCAAGACGCAGGGGGCGCACACCGGTGAACGCGCCGCTGGCGCACCTCGATGCTTCCGGTGAGAGGCACGCTACAGGTGCCGTGAACGACCTGCGAGAAAGACCGGAATCCAACGGCCCGCGGGGCAGCGCGGATTGACCAGTTCCGTCGACAGGGCGGGACAACTGCCGGGAAGCGTGCGCTACTTCACCTGCGACGCACTACACCGCACCACACCGCAGACCCGCCGCACCACTCGGTGCGCCCCTTCACCACCGGTGCCGGTGCGCTACTTCACCGGCAGGTGGTAGGCGATCCGGTACCGGTCGGCCGGGACCACCACGTCGGCCGTCTCCACCGGGCGGCCCGAGGCGTAGTAGGTGCGCTGGATGACGAGGACCACATGCCCGGGAACTCCCCCCAGGGCGAGCAACTCCTCGGCGAGGCCCGGCCGGGCGCCGACCTCCTCGGTGACGTTGTCCACGACGACGTCGATCGCGCGCATCCGCTCGACGACCCCCATCCCGCCGAGCGGCCCCTCCTCGGGCAGCATCACGGGCGTACGTCCGGTCACCGCGAGGGGCTCCCAGGACGTGGAGAGCATCATCGTCTCGCCGGCGTCCCGGAACACGTACTTCGTGCACATCACGCGCTCGCCGGGCTGGAGCGCGAGCCGCTCGGCGATGGTGCCGCTGGCCTCGGCCTGCTCGCTGCTGGATTCCCAGGTGCCGCGCGCCTCCCCGTCGGCCTGCTCCTGCCTGAACGGCGTCGCGCCGGCCGGCGGCCGGAACCCTGAGCGGGACACGCGCCGCGGCACGGGACGCTCGCGCACATACGTCCCCGACCCGGAGCGGCCCTCGACCAGCCCCTCGGCCATCAGCACCTTGCGCGCCTCCAGCGCGACCGTGTCGGAGACCCCGTACTCCTCGCGGATCCTGGCCTGCGAGGGCAGCCGGGTGTGCGGGGGCAGCTGGCCGTCGACGATCTTCTTGCGGAGATCACCCGCGACGCGCAGATACGCCGGCTGCTCACCGAATGTCACTGGCCGCTCCCATCAGGTTGTACAGACAGCAACAGCCTGGCAACCGTGGGTTGTGCCATGCAAGCAAAGGCCAGAGAATCACTCGATGTGATGACTTATACCCGGCGTGGGCTTTACCCAGGCGCTTTCTCCCCGCTATAGGAGCCGTCACACCTCCATGCCGCCGGCGTCTCCCCCGCTGTTCCCGCCGCTGTCGTTCCCGTCGTACGACGGAGGGGTCGTGGCGAGCCCCAGAGCCTTGCGGGCGGTGACGGACTTCTTCGGGTCGATGAGGTCGGCGCCCTTGTCGTAGTGGGCGTAGAACGCGTCGGCGTCGGAGGCCCCGGCCGCCTGGGCCCACTCCTTCTGCGCCGCCCGCAGGTTCTTGACCAGGGCCGCGACCGGCTCCTTGGACGCGGCCGGCCACTCGTGGCCCTCCAGCAGGTCGGCCTGCCGGGTCAGCGCGGTCGAGACCCGGCCCGCCCAGGCCCGGTGCCCCGGCAGGTCGTCCTCGACGTACTGCGCGTCGGGCGCCGAGTCCAGCGCGGTGTTCAGGACGTGAGCCGCCTTCAGATACGCGACCTGGTCCTGGTCGAGGGTCGTGGCGTCGTTGCGCAGCGAACCGCCGGGCAGGCTCGCGTCCTCGTCCGTGTTGCCGAACACGCAGGTGATCTCGCGGTCGCCCAGGCTCCAGCTCTCCGAGGTCGGGGTGACGTAGTAGATGTCCACGTCGTCGGGTACGGCCCAGCCGTCCATGGCGTAGGTGTCCTGGAGGGCGTAGCACTTGTCGCCGGCGGTGGCCGTGACCTCCTTGTCCCCGGGGTAGGCGCCGCCGTCCATCCGCACGACGCCGAACACCTCGCCGTCGTGCTCGACGGCGCAGGGCACCACGTCGAACTCGTACGCCCGGCCCTCCAGCGAACCGCTGGGCGCGTCGAAGCACTCGCCCTTCGCGGGCGAGGCGCTGGTGTTGTTCCGCGCGCTGTCCTTCATGTCGTCCCAGAGGCCGGTCGCGGCGCCGGTCACGCCGAGCACCCAGACCATCAGCCCGAACGCCGACAGCACGATCCCGGCCGCCGCCATGCTCCGTCCGCGCTCGCCCCGCTTCTTGATCTGCCTCAGCGCGATCAGCCCGAGGACGAATCCGACACCCGGTATGCAGCACAGGATGCCGAGCACGAGCGCGGCGACGGACATGCCGTTCAGGGGCGCGGGGTTGTTGTCCGGGGTGTAGCCCTGCCCCCAGGTCTGGTAGGGCTGCGGCCCGTAGGGGCTCGGGGGACCCGGAGGGGTGTGGGGACCTTGGGGGTACGGGGCGTAGGGGCTCTGCGGCGGTGTCCCGTACGGGAGTTGGGGCTGCGCGCCGTAGGGGTACTGCGGGGGTGCGTACGGGTCCTGGGGCTGCGGGTACGGCTGCGGTGGGGCGTACGGGTCGTGGGGCTGTGTCGAGGATGCCTGCGAGTCCTGCGGCTTCGGCTCCGGTGGGGCGAAGGGGTTGTACGGGGTGGATGCCTGCGGGGTGGGAGACGGGCCCGGGGCCGGGGGCTGGTCCTGGGGGCTCTCGGGGCCCTGGGTGGGCGGCCCTTGGGGCTCCGGGGGCGGGGGTATGGACACGGGTACCGTGCTCCTGGTTCAGGCGGGGATCTCCGGGAGGAGCGCTGGAGATCTTCAGATGCGGGACTGTCGTACGACTTGGCGCATGGTAAGCGTGAGGTGAGTGGGGACGGCACGCGGGTGACGCGAGGGCCCGCGCGGACGGTGAACGCGCTTGCCACGCCGTGGCCGGGGCGCCGACGGGGGCACGGTGTTCTCGGCGTCCGGGGTGCGTGGGTTGCCGGCGCTGCTCGCGGACGGTGGCGGGGTCTGATCTGACCGTGGGCCGGGTCACCGACCCGACGCCGTGCGGGAACCGCCCGAACCCCGCGCGCTGATCCCGCGATAGGCCTCCCCCTCCGGGCGCGAGGGAGGAACCCCTCGCCCACCCCCGTCCGTGGTAACCCTCCGCGCGCCCTCCACCCCCACCCCTCACCGCACCCCATCGTCGAACGGTGCCCAAACCCACCCGCCTCCTGCTCCCCCTCCTCGCCGCCGCCCTGTTCCTCCCTCTCCCCCTCTCCCCGGCGGTCGCCGCGCCCGGCCCTCACCCCCGCGACGACTGCGGCAGCTCCGGCTGGACCCCTTCCGCCACCCGGATCGACCCGGCCGACACCTACCACCCCTACGTCGGCAACGGTTACCTCGGCACGCGTGTCCCGCCCGCCGGTGCGGGCTATGCCGCGTCCGGGGAGAAGACCGGGTGGCCGCTCTACACCCCGCGGTACGACGGCGCGTTCGTGTCCGGTCTCTACGCCCGCGGGCCCGCGAACACGGCCGGCCGTGAGGCGCTCGCCGGGCTGCCGAACTGGACCGGGATCGATGTCACCGCCGGTGCCGAGACCTACGGCGAGCGCGGCCGGATCTCGCACTACCGCCAGGCCCTCGACCTCCGCTGCGGCTACGTCCGTACGTCCCTCACCTGGACCACCACCGACGGCCGCCGCACCGACCTCGTCTACGACGTCCTCGCCACCCGCGACGACCCGCACACCGGCGCCGTCCAGCTGCGCGTGACCCCGCACTGGGACGGCCGGCTCACCCTCACCGACCGGCTCGACGGGCGCGGTGCCCGCCGTATCACGCGGACCGACGGCGGCCACCTCGGCGACCACACCATCGGCGTGGCCTTCCGCACGGACGGGACAGGAGTCGAGGGGGCCGTCACCTCCGTGCTGGATGCGCCGGGGCATGGCCAACGTGCCCGTAGGCAGGGCGAGTTGAGCGCCGGTCAGGCGAGCGCCGTCCCCGTGCGCTCCGGGCGTACCTACACCGCCACCAAATACGTCGGCGTCGACACCTCGCTCACCTCGCCCGACCCCCGGTCCGCCGCGCAGGACGCCGCCGCCCGGGCCGCGCGCCGCGGGTGGGGCGCGCTGCTCGCCTCGCACACCGCCGCGTGGCGGGCGTTGTGGGCGTCGGACATCGAGGTGCCGGGGCATCCGGATCTCCAGCTCTGGGTGCGTTCCGCCCAGTACGGGCTGCTGTCCGCGCTGCGGCCCGGCGCCCGGGACAGCATCGCGCCGGCCGGGCTGACCAGCGACAACTACGCGGGCATGGTGTTCTGGGACGCCGAGACGTGGATGTTCCCCTCGCTGCTGGCCACCCACCCCGAGCTCGCCCGCCCGGTCCTCGAATACCGCTACCGCACCCGGACGGCCGCCGCCGAGAACGCCGCGAAGACCGCCGTGAAGGGGCTGTTCTTCCCCTGGACGAGCGCGAGTCACGGCCGGCTGTGGAACGAGTGCCAGAGCTGGCAGCCGCCGCACTGCCTCACCCAGAACCACCTCCAGGGCGACATCGCCCTCGCCGCCTGGCAGTACTACCTCGCCACCGGCGACCGCGCCTGGCTCCGCACCCGGGGCCTGCCCCTCCTCAACGGCCTTGCCCGGTACTGGACTTCGCGGGCCACGAAGAACACCGACGGCTCCTACTCCGTCAAGGAGGTCGCCGGACCCGACGAGTACAGCAACGGTGTCGACGACGGCGTCTACACCAACGCCGTCGCCGCCACCGCCCTGCGCGCCGCGACCGACGCGGCCCGCGTCCTCGGCACCCCCGCCCCCGCCGACTGGCTCACCGTCGCCGACCATCTGCGCATCCCCTACGACCCGA
This sequence comes from Streptomyces sp. NPDC096013, assembly GCF_044763565.1. NCBI lineage: Bacteria > Bacillati > Actinomycetota > Actinomycetes > Kitasatosporales > Streptomycetaceae > Streptomyces > Streptomyces sp. NPDC096013. The sequence goes on from NZ_JBIWGK010000009.1 coordinate 262,888, forward strand.
AGCGCAGGATCTTCCTCCAGTACGACGGCTACAACGGCTCGCAGATCAAGCAGGCCGACACCGTGCTGCTGATCTACCCGCTGGAGTGGCCCATGCCCGCCGGTGCCGCAGCCGCCACCCTCGACTACTACGCCGGCCGCACCGACCCCGACGGTCCCGCCATGACCGACGCCGTCCACGCGATCGACGCGGCGGCGATCGACGAGCCGGGCTGTGCCGCGTACACCTACCTGCGGCGGGCCTACCAGCCCTTCGCGCGCGGCCCGTTCGCCCTGTTCTCGGAGTCGCGCGGTGACAAGGCGGGCGCGTCCGACCCCCTCGCGGGCTCGCCCGCGCAGGACTTCCTCACCGGTAAGGGTGGCTTCCTCCAGGTCTTCACCCACGGTCTCACCGGTCTGCGCCTGCGCCCCGGCACCCTCCGCCTCGACCCGAGCCTGCCGCCCCAACTCGCGGCCGGCGTACGCCTGTCGGGGCTGCGCTGGCGCGGGCGTACGTACGACATCGCGATCGGGGCGAAGACGACGACCGTGCGGCTGCGGACGGGCGCGCCCTTCGTGCTGGACACCCCCGAGGGGCGGCGCACCCTCTCCGGCACGGTCACCCTGAAGACCCGGCGCCCCGATCTCACCCCCACCACCGACCTGGCCCGGTGTCACCCGGCGACGGCGACCTCCTCGGTCTCCGGCCGCTACCCGGAGGCGGCGGTCGACGGCAGCCCCGCGACCTCCTGGTCACCGGACGCCGACCGGGCCTCCCTCACCGTCGACCTGGGCCACGCGGCGCGCGTCAGTACGGTGCGGCCCGGCTGGACGAAGCGGCCGGCGTCGTCCACCGTCGAGGTCTCGACCGACCGGCGCACCTGGCACGCCCCGAACGGCACACCCGCCCGGTACGTCCGCGTCAGCGTGCGCGGCGGGACGGGTGCCGCGCTCGCCGAACTCGACGTGCGCTCATGACCGCCTCAGATCCTTGGGAACGCGCTCGGCATCCTTGGGAACGCGCTCGGTCGGCTCCCCCGCCAGCCTCCGCTGCTCCTCCTCCACGATGCGGCGAGCCAGCGACGCGTCGGAGATGTCGATCGCGTCCGGAGTCGCGTCCGCCAGGTCGCTGCGCCGGGCGAACGCATCGAAGAGGCGGTCCTTGTTCTCGAGGATGGTCAGGAGCCGGTCGTCCACGCTGTCGGCGGCGAGCATGCGGTGCACCTGGACCGTGCGTATCTGGCCCATGCGGTGGACGCGGGCCACGGCCTGGTGCTCCACCGTCGGCTTGACCTGGGGTTCGCAGAGGATGACGAGGGAGGCGGCCTGGAGGTTGAGACCGACGCCGCCGGCCTCGATCTGGGAGAGCAGGACGGCGTGGCCGGTCGCCTGGGTGAAGTCGTCGACGAGCCGCTGGCGGCGGGCCGCCGGGACGCTTCCGGAGATGGGGCCGAACACGCCTTTCTCCAGAGCCTGTTCGACCGCGGCGAGGACGTCGCGGAAGTAGGAGAAGACGACCACCTTCACGCCGTTGTCCGCGGCCTCGGCGACCAGCTCGCGCAGGCGCTGGAGCTTCGCGGACTTCTCGGGGTCGGCGTAGGCGGCGCGGCGCATCGCCATGAAGTTGCCGTCGCCGACCGCGCGCTCGTACGCCTCGCGGTCGGCGGCGCCCAGTTCCACCCACTCGTCGACCTGGACCAGGGCGGGCAGTTCGGTGAGCACGTCCTCCTGGTTGCGGCGCAGGTAGGCGGGGGCGACGGACTTGCGGAAGGCGTGCGGTCCGGCCGCCGCCGTGCCGTTGCGGACGACCGGCAGGAGGTCGGGGCGGAGGTGGCGGACGAGGGTGCGGAACTCCTCGACCCGGTTCTCCATGGGGGTGCCGGTGAGGAACAGGACGCGGTCGCAGCGCTCGGTCCACAGGGCGACCGATTTCGTACGGCGGGTGTCGGGGTTCTTCACGTAGTGGGCCTCGTCCACGACGAGCATGCCCGGGGTGGGGGCCGTGGGCGCGTCGGTGCTCGGCCTCCTGCCCTTGGCCGACGGGTCGGCCGGCGCGGGCAGGGTGTGCAGCGTGTCGAACGTGGTGATCGCGACCCCGCCGCGCTCGCCCCATTCCGCATAGGCCTCGTGGCGGTCCGGGCCGTGCACCGGCAGCGCGCGCAGGGTACTGCGGGTGCGGATCTCGCGGGTCCAGTTGATCAGCACGCTGGCCGGGCAGACCACCAGGAAGTGGTGCTGCCCCTCGGCCGCGAGGTGGGCGAGGGCGGCGATGGCCTGGACGGTCTTGCCGAGCCCCATCTCGTCCCCGAGGACGACCCGGCGTTGGGCCAGGGCGAAGCGCGCCCCGAACGACTGGTATCCGCGCAGGGAGACCCGGCGGTGGGTGTCGTCCAGCGGCTGGGCGTGCACGCGCTCGGCCAGCTCCGCGGGGAGGAAGCCCTCGCTGGCCGCGAGGTCCGGCTGCTGCCCGTCGACCTCGGCGAGCTGGCTGTAGTACTCGGCGGAGCGCAGCTCGAAGTCGACCCACGCCTCGATCTCGGAGACCGGCGGGCGCAGCAGGTCGGTGGAGGCCTGGGCGATCAGCAGGCGTACGTCCTTGGCGGCCGGGTCGCCGACCAGTTCGCGGATCTCGGCGACCGCGGCGAGCGCGCTGTCCCTCCGCCCACGGCCGGCGAGTGCCATCAGGAGTCTGCTGCTGGCGGGGCGGGCCACGGGGAGCAGGGCGCCGAGCCGCTCGTCGAGCCGGGTGGCCGCGTCCAGGGCGCGGCGCAGCTCCGGGCCCGCTTCCACGAGCCGTTGCAGCGCGATGACCAGGGCGGTGGTGCGGGGTTCGGGGTGGTCGACGTCGATGCGGACGGAGACGGTCTCCGCGACGGCGCGCGCAATCTGCCGGGCGGCGGCGAGCGCGCGGTCGGCGGTCTGCTGTCCTACGCCGGGCAGTTGCCGCAGTTCGTACCGGCTCGCCTGGTGCACCGCGCGCACGGAGGTCAGCCCCGCCGCCTCGACGGCCCCGAGTCGCAGCCGGCCCTCGGTGACGTCCTTCAGACGGGCGACCGGGATGGACTCCAGCTCCTGCGCGACCAGTTCGGCCCGCAGCGGCTCCAGGGCGGAGCGGACGGCGTCGAGCGCGCGCGTGTGGTCGGCGCGCAGGGTGCGCGCCACGTCGTACAGCCGCGTGCCGCGCTCGCACAGCTCCCTGGCCCGCCGCCCGACCCGCGGAGACTCGCCCTCCATGTCACCCCCCGCTCCCCATTCGTCCCGGTGTGCAGCCATCGTGGCACGCGCCACTGACAACGGGACCGGGACGGCGGTCCGGGCCGCCCGCGGGCCCGGTGTCAGGCCTCGAACCCGGTTGCCCGCGCCCGCTTCTCCCACGCCTCGACATCGCCGCGCACCTGCTCCAGATGCCCGAGCACCGCACCGATCGCGTCCTCCCCCAGCGGCAGACGCAGCGGGGTGTGCTCGGCGTCGAGGGCGGCGAGGACGACGGCCGCCGCCTTGGCGGGGTCGCCGGGCTGGCTGCCGTCGTTGGCGGCGACGGAGGCGCGGGTCTCGCTCACGCGCGCGTAGACCCCGCTGTCGGGGCTGACCCCGGCGCGGGCGGTGTCGAAGAGGGCGGTGCGGAAGGCGCCCGGTTCCACGACCAGCACCTTGATGCCGTACTCGGCGACCTCGTCCGCGAGCCCCTCGGAGAGACCCTCCAGGGCGAACTTCGTTCCGCTGTACGCCGAGAAGCCCGCGAAGGACATCTGGCCGCCCATGCTGCTCATCTGCACGATCGCCCCGGAGCGCCGCTCCCGCATGTGCGGCAGCACCGCGCGCGTGAGGGCGGCGGGCCCGAAGACATGCAGGTCGAACAGGTCACGCAGTTCCTGCTCGGTGGTCTCCTCGAAGGCGCCGACGTGCGTACGGCCCGCGTTGTTGACGAGTACGTCGATCCGCCCGTGCCGCGCCACCACGTCCCGTACGGCCGCCTCCGCCGCCCCCGTGTCGGTGACGTCCAGGCGCAGTGTCTCCATCTGGTCGGGCCGGGCGGCGACGAGGTCGTCCAGCGCCTCGGTCCGCCGGGCCGCGCCGACGACCACGTCACCGGCCGCGAGCGCCGCCTCGACGATCGCCCGCCCGAGTCCGCTGCTCGCACCGGTCACCAGCCACACCTTGTTCATCAGGACTCCAGGAATTCGGGTGAGTTCACGTGCTTCCGTCGTCGACCACCCTGCTGCCGCGACCGGTTGCCCGTCCAAGACCCGTTCTGATAACCGTTGGTTATGACGACGGACGTCCATGTGCGGGACCTGCGGTACTTCGTGGCGGTCGCCGAGGACCTGCATTTCACCCGGGCGGCCGAGCGGTTGTACGTGTCGCAGCCCGCCCTGAGCAAGCAGATCCGGGCGCTGGAGCGGCAGTTGGGTGCGGAACTCTTCCGGCGCGACCGGCAGGGCGTCGCGCTCACGTCCGCCGGTGCGGCTCTCCTGCCGTACGCCGAGCGGCTGTTGGCGGTCTGGGCGGAGGGTGCGTCGGCGCTGGCGGAGGCCGGCGCGGCCGAACGCGGCACGCTGGTGGTCGGCATGAGCACCAGCCCCGGCCGCGGCGGCCTGCTGCCCGCGATCCGCTCCCGCTTCACGGCGGCACGCCCGGAGGCCACCGTCCGGCTGCGCCAGGTGAGTTGGGACGACCCGACCGCCGGTCTCGCCGACGGCGACACGGACGTGGCCTTCGTCTGGCTGCCGCTGCCCGAGGCGGCAAGCGGGGATCGCTACGACTGGACGGTGGTCGCCGAGGAACCCCGCCTGGTCGCGCTCGCGGACACCCATCCCCTCGCGGACCGCCCCCACATCGACTTCACGGACCTCCTCGACGAACCGTTCCTCGCCCTCCCGCCCAGCGCGGGCCGCCTGCGCGACCACTGGCTCGCCCTCGACGAACGCGGCGGACGGCCACCGCGGATCGGCGCGGAGATCGCGAGCACGGAGGAGACGTACGAGGCGCTGGCCGCCGGCCTGGGCGTCTGCCTGGTCGCCACGGGCAACGCCCACCTGATCACCCTCGGCGGGGTCATCACCCGCCCGGTGCACGGCATTTCGCCGAGCCGTTACGCCCTCGCGTGGCGGCGCGAGGACGGTGCACGCCCCCTGGTCCGGGCGTACGCGGAGGCGTGCCGCCTGGCGACGGGACGCTGAACGGGACTCGCCCGCCGCACGGCTACGCGCTCGGCCGACCCGACTCCGACGCCTGGGCGCAGGGCTGGTCGGGCGAAGGAGTGGACGGTTCGGGCTCCGGGACGACGGGGTTCGGCGACTCCTTCACGGGCCCGCGCGGCGACCCGTCACCATGACCTCCGCCGTCGCCACCGCCGTCGCCACCCTCGTGACCATCACCGTCTCCCCCGGTCGCCGGGTCCGTCGGCGTGGGCTCCGGCTTCGGCTTCGGGTCGCCGCTCTTGGGAGGCGCGGGAGTCGGCTCCGTGGGCTTCGGAGGCGGGGTGGGTTCCGGGACCACCGGGGGTGACGGCAGCGGCTTCGGCTCGGGGGGCGGGGTGGGTTCCACCGGCGGGCGGGGCGTCGGATCGACAGGCGCCGTAGGAGCGGGTGTTACGCCGTCTCCTGCCGCCGGTGTCACGGTCGATTCGCCCGCGTCGGCCTCAAGTGCGGCCGGAGGCACGGCACTTACGGACCCGTCGGCCGCAGGGGGCGTAGAAGCATCGCGTTCGCCCGGGGTCTTCGAGGGGCTCGTCGGCCGGGGCTCGGAGGCCACCGGTGCCTGGGCGACGGGGACTTCGGTCGCCGGGCTCTTCGCGACCGGGACCTCGGTGGTGCCGGTGCCGCCGAGGAGGACGCAGACCGCGACGGCGCCCGCGACGGCCGTGCCGACCGCGGCCGCCAACTGCGCCTTGGAGGCACCGACCGCCGCGTGCCGTACGCCGTGCAGGAGTCCGCCGCCGTGGCCGGCCGCGGCCGATCCCGCTGCGGCGGAGCCCGCGCCGAACGCGAGCAGGAACTTGCCCGCGCCGCCGAGCACGAAGACGAGGAGGGCCGGTGCCACGAGCGCGGGCAGCCGGTCGTTGGCGCGCATCAGGGCCGCGAGCCGGGCCCGGCAGTCGTCGCACGCGTCGACGTGGCCGAGGAGGCGTTCGGACTGCCGCTCGGTGGCGCCGCCGCGCACGTAGGCGGGCATGCGCGCCCAGTGGACCCGGCACGCGGGGTCGTCCGGGGCGCCGGTCTGCTCGCGCAGGAACGCCTGCCGCATGCCCTCCCGGGCGCGGTGCAGGAGTACGGCCGTGGCGCCCTCCCGGGTGCCTAGCTGAGGACCGATCGCGGCCAGCGGCAGGCCCTCGGCCTCGGCGAGCCACAGTGCCTTCACCCAGCGCTCGGGCAACTGCTCAAGCACCCGCACCAGCAGGTCGGTCGAGGACACCTGCTCGGCCGGGTCGCCCCCGTGGACGTGCGCGGGGACGGCGCCCACCCGTTCGTCGGCCTGCGGATCGCGCGGGGTCTCGCGTGCGGCGGTCCCCGCGGCGGTGGCGAGGTGCTTCACCGTGGTCATGAGGTACGCCGGCACGTTGTCGATCTCGTGCCCGGCGGACAGCCTGCGCCACACCCTGAAGTGCGCCTCGGCCACCAGGTCTTCGGCGACCCAGGAGTTGCGGGTGAGGGAGCGGGCGTAGGCGACGAGGCGCGGCTGCTGCTCCTCGTAGATCCGGGCGTACGCGGCGGTGGGGCCGTCGTTCATGGCAGCAACGCTCCAGTTGCCGGGGGCGGGGAAGGATGCGTAAGCCTAGATGCCGAAACTTTCAACTAAAGTTGCGGCGACAACGCAAGGTGACTCGGATCACATCAACCTTCTTCCGTCCCGGCGTAATCAACTGCCCCTCCGCGCTCTCAAGAGGATGTGCCGGCACAACAGGCCGCCGCCCCGCCCGAGTTCGGAGACCGCCCATGAGCCACCTCACCCTGGAACAGCCCACCGGCGCCCGCCTGATCGCCGACGACGACCAGGAGCTGGCCGTCACGGTCACCCTTCGCTACTCCTCCGGCGACCCCTTCGCCGTCCAACTCCTCTTCCCCGCCTGGATATCGCTCGACGGCAAGAAGGTGACGTGGACCTTCTCGCGGGCGCTGCTGGAGGAGGGTCTCGTGACTCCGGCCGGGATGGGCAACGTGCACATCAGGCCATATGGCCCCGCCCATACGGCAGTCGAGTTCCACTCGGCGGAGGGCATCGCGATGATCCGCTTCGACAGCGTCGCCCTGCACCACTTCCTGCGCCGCACATACCGGGTGACCGAACCGGGCCGGGAGGCAGTGGAACCGTCCCTCGACATCGGGCTCGCCTCGCTGCTCGACGGTGCGTGAGCGCGGGCCGGTTGTCGGTGGCGGCTGCTTCCATGAGGCCATGAGCACCGCACACGAGGCCGCCGCCCGCCTCCCCGAACCCACCGAACTCCGCTTGCCGCGGCGGGCGTTGGCCGTCCTGGACGCGACGATCGAGGACGACCGTCGACGAAGTGCCCGCCGTCCTGCGGCCGTTGCTGGACGACCCCGCTTTCCGTGACGAGGGCCTCGGCGTCCCGCGGGTCACCGTGTGCCTGTGGCGCGAGACCGGCGACACCGTGTGGTGCGCCGGCTCGGCCATCGACGTTCCCGCGGGCCACGGAAGCCCGGACGGCTCCGGTTTCCTCTTCCACCTCCTCACCGACAGTTCCTCGGAGACCGTCCGGGCCCACTTCGAGGACTACTACGAGCGTCCGGTCCGGCCGGGGCTAGGTCGCCGTGCAGGAGACCGTGGGCCAGGTCCAGTTGCCGTTCGCCTGGATGGTCACGCCCCAACTGTTGCCACTGCCGTTGGGTTTCGCGGTCAGCACCTGCGAACTCGGGTACGTGGCCGCGATGTTCCAGGTGGAGAGGATCTTCGCCGGGGACGGGACGTTCATCGTCACGGTCCAGTTGCTGGAGCCGGTGACCGCCACGTTGAGGTTGTACCGGTCGCTCCACTGCGTACCGGCGGACAGCGTCGCCGTACAACTGCTGCCGCCGCCACCGCCGTTGCCGCTGCCGTCGGGGGCCACGGCGCGGCCCGTCGTCGGGGAGATCATTCCGGCGCAGAGGTTGCGGGCGGCCAGGCCCTGGGCGATGCGCGGGATCGCCGCGACCGTGTTGGCGGGCCAGTCGTGCATGAGGATGACCTGGCCGTTGGTGAGCCGGCCCGCCGCCGCGACGATCGCGTCGGTGCTCGCGCCGTTCCAGTCCTGCGAGTCGACGTCCCAAATGATCTCCGTCAGACCGTACTTGGCCTCCACGGCCTTCACGGTCGCGTTGGTCTCGCCGTACGGCGGCCGGAACAGCTTGGGTGTGCCGCCGCCCGCGGCCGCGATGGCCTGCTGGGTCCGGGAGATCTCCGAGTCGACGGTCGCCTGCGTCTGCTGGGTCAGGTGCGGGTGGGTGTAGCTGTGGTTGCCGACCCACATCCCGGCGTCGACCTGCGCCTTGACCTGCGCGGGGTAGGCGGCCGCGTACTGGCCCTCGTTGAACATCGTGGCCCGGAGGCCGTTCTGCTTCAGCGCGTTGAGCAGGGTGGGGGTGTTGCCGGACGGGCCGTCGTCGAAGGTGAGCCCGACGTACCCGCCGCAGGTGGCGGCCTGCGCCGGGGCCGCCGTACCGACGGCGAGGGTGCCCGCGGCGGCCAGGGCGATGACGGCGAGCCTGGCGACCAGGGAGCGTAATGAGAAGTGCGGTGCGGATCTCATGTGAAGTGGACCTCCAGCCTTGGGAGTCGGGGCGGGCTAGCTCGCCGTGCAGGAGACCGTGGGCCAGGTCCAGTTGCCGTTCGCCTGGATGGTGGCGCCCCAACTGTTGCCGCTGCCGTTGGGTTTCGCCGTGAGCACCTGCGAACTCGGGTACGTGGCCGCGATGTTCCAGGTGGAGAGGATCTTCGCCGGGGACGGGACGTTCATCGTCACGGTCCAGTTGCTGGAGCCGGTGACCGCGACGTTGAGGTTGTACCGGTCGCTCCACTGCGTACCGGCGGACAGCGTCGCGGTGCAGCCGCTGGAGCCGCCACCGCCTCCGCCGCCGCCACCTCCCGAACTGGTGCCGTCCACCGTGATGTTGGAGTTGCCGCTGCTCTGGTAACCCTCGGTCGCGAGGATCATGTAGTAGTTGAAGCTGCCGAGCGGCATGCCGGCGCGGGCCCAGGCGTCGAAGTGGTTGCCGGTGGTGATGGTGCCGCCGGTCCGCTTGGTCTGCCGGACGCTCCAGTACTGGTCGAAGGTCTTCGTGCCCTCCACCGAAGGGGCGTTGTACCGCGTGGTCTTGTAGATGTCGTACGTGCCGCCGTCACTGTTGACGGTGCCCATGTACGTGCCCGTCGGCCGGTAGGTGCCCCAGTTGTCGACGATGTAGTACTCGACCAGCGGGTTCGACGTCCAGCCGTAGAGCGACAGGTAGCCGTTGCCGGACGGGTTGAAGGTCCCCGAGTACGTCACGCTGCGGCGTCCGCCGGTGGTCCAGCCCTTGCCCGCGACGAAGTTGCCGGTGTTGCTCCAGGTGGTGCTGTAGTTGCCGCCGGAGCCGAGGTTCATGGAGACCGACCCTGGCGAGTCGGTCCAGAACGAGTAGTAGTAGCCGTTGTTGGTGCCGGTCTGGTTCGTGGTGACGGTCGTGTCGGCACTGGCGGTGCCCGGCAGCGTCATCGTCGCCAGGAGGGCCAGCAGCAGCGCGCAGGCACTGCTGACGAACAGCCTGAAGCGCGGGGGTGGTTGGGGGGTGCGCGCGGATGCGGGTGCGGGTGCGTTGTTCATGCGGATGCTTCCTCCTCGTCCTCGTCACATCACGGTCACGACGGCGTCAGTGTTGGTCTGCCCCTGACAACTGTCAATAGTTTCGGTAACGAGTACGAAATATTCGCCGCCCGCATTCACCGGGATTTGCTTGTAACTTCCCAGCTCAGTCGCGTAATTGAACGATTCACAGTTGGCGAACTTTAGTAGGTCGCAGGGAATCAAGATCCGAGCTTCGAATGTTTTCGCCCGAATGTTTCGAAGAATTCCCCGATCATACGAAGGCCCAACTGCTACGCCCCGCAAGCCCGTAGCTCACAGCGGCCAGGCCGCCAGCAGGTCTCCGGGGCCGTAGACGGCATCGAGCCCCGGACAGTCGACTCCGCCGCGCGAGACCGCCACGACCGGAACGGGTTCGTCGGTGAGAGCGGCGCCGTGCCGGTGCAGGGCGGCCAGGTCGTGCCGGTCGAAGGGGGACTGTTCCAGCCACTTGATGGAGCCCACGAAGAGCAGTTCTTTGGCGACGGGGGCACGGTCGGCCCCCACGATGTCGATCTCGACGTCATTGGTGCGGGTCCAGTAGCCGCCGACCGCCGGGGCCACGGGGAGGCGGTCGTCGGGCAGTATCCGCGCCAGGGCTTCACGGACGAGGGGCTCGACCGCCCGGCCTCGCCAACTGGTCCAGTTCTCCCGGATGCGCGCCAGGGTCAGATCGCCCCGCCCCCGCTCGATCTCCTCCATGGACGGGCCGAGCAGGCGCAGCCAGAACCGCAGATAGGGATCGGTCACCCGGTAGCGCCGGTCCTTCGACGGACGTAGCGACACAGGCAGCTCCGCGGCGACGATCCGCTTGTCCGTCAGCAGTTCCAGCGCTCGTTGCAGCGGCGTGGCCCCGATTCCGCCGGCCGCACGGGCGATGTTGGTGAAGGTCCGCTCGCCGCTGCCGATGGCCGCCAGCACCGTCCGCGCCTGAGCCCGCGGAGGGAACTCGGCGGCCAGCGAGCGCTCGGCCGACACCAGGAGTGCGGAGACCGGGTCGCTCAGCGCCTCGTCGAGGAAGTCCCACAGCCCCGCACCGCGCGGCCACTCCGCGCAGATCAGCGGCAGCCCGCCGGTGACCAGCGCGGCGTCGAAGGCCTCCGCGGGTTCCAGCCCGAGCATTCGCCCCACCTCGGCAGGGTTCAGCGGCCCCAGCACCATCTCCCGGCCGCGCTGATGGAAGGGCCGTCCGTAGCCGTTCAGCGCCTCCATCATCGACAGATCGGAGCCGATGAGGACCAGCAGTACCGGCTTGGTCTCCAGCACCCGGTCCCAGGCCCGTTGCAGCATCCCCTCGAAGGCGCCCTCGGCATCCATCAGATACGGCACCTCGTCGATGACCAGCACGCTCGCCCGGTCGGCGGGCAGTGCCGCGGCCAGCACGTCGAACGCGGCGTCCCAGTTCTCCGGGCGCGCGGCGGCCACGAGCGGGGCCATCGGCAGGGTGGACGTCTGGGCGTCCCGGGCCAGCCGGGCGAGGTCGCCTCGCAGGGACGCGCCGGTCGCCGCGTAGAACAGGAACGGGGCGCCGGAACGCTCCGCGAACCGCTCGACCAGCCGTGACTTGCCCACCCGGCGCCGTCCGCGCAACATCACGCACCGCCCAGGGCGCTCCCCGCCGACCGCTGCCGCCACTTTCCGGAGCTCTCGGTCCAGCGTCGCCAGCTCCTGACGCCGACCCACGAAATCCACCACGTCGGCCGACCTCCACGCTTGATACTAACGACAACGTTACTAACGTAGACGTTAGCAATCGCCCCCGCCCCTCGTCGCGTCGCGTCGCGTCGCCAGGAGCGATCGGCAGCGACTCATCCCCCGCGCCCTTCCCGATCGTCCGGTCCCGGACAGGCACAGCCGGTCGCGCGGCCGGGGCGTCATGAACTTCTCGGCCCGCGGAAAGCACGCACCCCCACACAGCGCCGAACCCCGAACCAGCCGGACCGAAGATACTGTTATCCCTTCTCATTTTCTCATTCAAACGAAGGAAGGGTGTGATGGACGGGTTAACCACCTCCCCCCAGGGCAGAAAGCCGTTGTTTCCGGCAAAGAAAGAAAAGGAAGGGCGAGGGGGTGGAAAGAGTGGAGGGGATTTTCGTGCCATGAGGGCATACGTGGAGCCAATCGCCGGGGTGTATTTCTTTCGTTCGATCATTGGTGAGACGCATGCACTTATGCTGCGATTCCTTCTGGACCGAAGTCCTTCAGCATCGCGAGCGCCTCCTGCGTCTGGTGCGCCGTCGGCTGCCCAACCTGCATGACGCCGAGGACTGCGTCCAGGAGGCCATGCTGCGCGCGGCGACCCACCGCGACCTGGACCCCGACCGGCTCGGACCGTTCCTGACCACGGTCGCCATGCGGCTGTGCATCGACAGCTACCGGGAGCGGGAGCGCTGGCAGCGGCTGCTGCTGCGCATCACCGACGGGGAGCCGGAAATGCTGGAGGAGGCCGTCTGCGACCAGGAATTCGGGCGCTGGCTGCTCCGGCAGGCCGGCCAGCTCCGGGGCCGGGAGCGGCAGGTGATGCTCGCGCGGGCCGACGGCATCTCCATCGCCGAGTTCGCCCGTATCAACCAGATCTCCGTAAAGGCCGCCGAGGGTGCTTTCACACGTGGCAGAGCAAGGCTCCGGCACATGTGCACCCAGTCTCTGGGCGAATCCTGCGGATGAACGGAAAATGGTTCGGCATCCTGGCCCATTCCATGATGCCCCTCTAGGGAAGGACACTCCGAAAAGTGGCCGACAAACCGAGCACACAGGACACCATCAAGAACTTACTCGGCGACATCGCCGACAGTTCCAACAAGGCGTTCAACGATTTCCTCGACCCGCCGAACAAATCCCGGAAGTCCGACTTCCCGGACTGGTTCGGCGCCGCCAATCCCATGGCGGCCCTCGCCGGGACGCCCCTCGGGGCACTCCAGGCGATGGCCGCGTTCGGCGGTGGCGGGCTGAACCCCGTGGCCGCACTGGCCGGCGCCAACCCGCTCGCCCTCCTGGCGGGCGCCTCCTCCGACCGGGGCTCCACCCAGGTGAACCCCCTGGCCGCACTCGCCAACGCCAACCCGCTCGCCGTCCTGGCGGGCGCGAACCCGGCGGCCGCCCTCGCCGGACTGGCCGGCCAGTCCTCCTCCTCCCACAACAATCCGCTCGCCGCCTTCGGCCAGCTCGCCGGCGCGGCCGCGGGACTGCCCGCCGCCGTGGGCGGTCTCGGCGGCCTGGCCGAATCCCTGGCGACCCTGCCCCAGCAGATCGCCAAACTGACCGACCTGCTGTCCTCGCTGGTCGGCGCCCTGGACACGATCAGCGATGTCGCGGCGAGTGCCGGAGTGCGTCCGCCGGCCAAGAAGGGATGACCGACGCCGTCCTGGCACAGGGCCGTTGACCCGCGGTCCGCGCCCGGTGCGCCGGGCCGGCTTCCGCAGAACCCTGAGAACCCTTAGGAGGGAACCCGCGTCGTGAGGACCTTGATCGGCGACCGGCTCCGGCTGGTCGTGAAGGTGCTGGGCAGTCTGATCGCCGACGAGGTCGGTCATACGGCGCGGGAACGCGGTAGATCCAAGGGGAGCGGCCGGTCCCCGGCGGAGGAGGAGGAATCCGCCGCCGGGGACGCCCAACGGCGCGCCCGGGCCGTACGGAAAGCCCTGGAGAGCCTCGGCCCGTTCTATGTGAAGCTCGGTCAGATCCTGTCCACCCGGCCCGACATGGTGCCGCCGTCGATGATCGCCGAGTTCCAGAACCTGCACGACCAGGTCGACGTGCAGCCGTTCTCCCTGTTCGAGCCGGTCCTGGAGAAGGACCTCGGCCCCGACTGGAAGCTCAGGTTCGACGACATCGACACCGCCAGGCCCCTGGGCGCGGCCTCGCTGGCCCAGGTCTACCGGGTGACCCTGCCCGGAGGCGGACCGGCCGTGGTGAAGATCCAGCGGCCGGAGATCCGCGAGGCGGTCCGCGCCGACATGGCCCTGCTGCGCCGGGCGTCCCGGATCGTGGCCCGCGCGGCACCCCGGTTCAACGAGGTCATCGACGTCGAGGCGATGCTCGGCTCGATCTTCGACGCCATGGAACCCGAGCTGGACTTCACCGGCGAGGCCCGCAACATGGAGGAGGGCCGGGAGGCCGCTCGTGACTTCAGCACCCTGGCCGTCCCCGAGGTCCTCCTGGCGACACCCCGGGTGCTGGTGCAGTCGATGGCTCCCGGCATGTCCGTACGGCATCTGGACCCCAGGTCGTTCAGCGACAGCGAGCGCACCGGCATCGGCAAGGACCTGCTGCGGTTCATGTACCGCGGCTACTTCGTGCAGCGGACCTTCCACGCGGACCCGCACGCGGGCAATGTCTTCGCGCTGCCCGGCGGCCCCGCGACGCTGATCGACTGGGGCATGGTGGGGCGCCTGGACAAGCGGACCAGCCTCCAGCTGCTGCCGCTGCTGATGGCGCTGGCGCAGAACGACGGCCACGGACTGGCCCGCGCCTGGGCCGACATGGGGAAACTGACCGCCTGGGCGAACCTGCCGGCGTTCGCCTCCGACATGGCGGCGCTGGTCCCCAAGATCTCCAGCGCCTCGCTCGGCGAACTCAACTTCGGCGTCTCGCTCACCACCGTGCTGGAGAAGGCCACCAAGCGGGGCATCGGCTCCGCGCCCTCGATCTCTTTGCTGGGCAAGTCCTTCGCCAATCTCGAAGGCTCGGTGCGCTGCCTGGCGCCCGAGCTGTCGCTCGCGGAGATCTTCAAGGGCGAGGTCCGCGGGATCGTGATGTCCCTGCTCGGCGAGTACATCTCGCTGGAGCAGCTGGGCCGTACGGCGATGGACCTGATGGTCACGGCCACCACCAGCCCCGAGCAGCTGCGCGGACTGCTGGCCGACGCGTCCAACCGGCGCTTCGCCCTCCAGGTCCACCACCCGAGGACACCGGCGGCCCTGGGCGGCGAACGCGGCTCCTCCTACGCGGGGTTGATCGCCCTGGGTGCGATGGCGCTGCTGCTGGACCACCGCCGTAGGTCCCGCTGACGCGACCGGGCGCGCACCCCGCCTCAACCGCCCGGCGGGAACCCGTCCCGGCCGCCTCCGCTTCACCCTCGGCCGCCCTCCAGTGCCGTCCGGAGGGCGGCCAGTGTCGCCCGCATCGTCGTGCGGTTGCGCTCGCGGCGCCGGACCACGCCGGTGACCGCCGGGCTGACGGCGGTGAGCAGCCGGCCGGCGACCGGTGAGCGCAGGTCGAGCCACTCCTCCGTGATCTCGCATCCGCCGGGTACCTCCCGGAAGCGGTACGTCCACCGGGACAGGGCGACGCCCAGGAAGCCGACCTCGAAGGCGAAGCAGCTTCCCGGCCGGGCGGAGACCACCGTGCAGAGGGTGGCCCAGGGCAGCCAGGAGGCGCGGTTGAGCCCCACGAAGCGGGTGCCGACGCGCACGGGCCCCGGGCCGCCCAGCACACGGGCGCCCCGGACCTCCGGACTCCACTGCCCCATGCGCGTCACGTCCGCCACGGCGGCATAGGCGATGTCCGGTGGCACCCGGACGGTGACGCGCTCGCCGAGCGGGGCCGGGGTGCTCCTCACGCGCGGATGGTGATGCCGTGCTCACGGTCGTCCGTGAGGATCTCCATCAGGGCGCGGCTGTCGGTCTTGAGCGCGGTGCGCCTGCCGGTGACCCGGTTGGCGATCTCGACCGTGCAGGAGCCGATCTTCGTGTTGAGGCAGTGTTTGATCCCGCCGGGCGGGTTGTAGTAGTTGAGGCCCACGAACCGTTCCTTGGGGGCGGTCATCCGGCCGCGGATGTCGACGGTGCCGTCGGACGTGGCGAAGTCCCAGTAGAAGTAGCCGAAGTCGGCCTTGGCGGTGAGCGCCTGACGCAGGGACACGAGCGAGTACTCGCGGTCGTCGTGGCGCAGCACGAGGAAGGTGACCTGCGGGATGTGCACGGGGCCGAGCTTGGCGCGGGCCGTGACGACCTCCAGGAAGCTGTCGGGCTCCCCGTCGAACCCGGCGACCTGGCCGAAGGCGTAGTGGTCGGTGTGCCGGCTGCCCCAGTTGTGGTTCTGGCTGCCGGTCCAACCGTCGATGTCGATCTCCTCGCCGTCGACGGCGAGGCTGCCGCTGTACCGGGCGAGCGGTGTGCCGACGAGGCTCTTGGCCTTGGGGAAGCCGCCCGTGTACATCCTCGGCGGCAGCAGGAACAGCGGCCGCTGGCCCCCGGTGTACGTCAGGTCCCAGCCGACGCGGCCGTCCGGTCCCCGTGCCTCACCCTTGAGGCGGCCCGGTTCCAGCACGCGGTCGCCGACCCGGGCGCCGAACGAGTCGGTGCTGAAGTGGCAGTCGGCGATGGGGTGTTCCTCCTTGGCCACCACATGCTGTCCGGTGACCCCGTCGAACCAGATCGCCCAGAGTTCGCCGATGGCCGCCTCGGGCATGTCCGCGGGGCTGAACACGGTGTACCGGATCCAGAACGCGCGGGGTTCCGTGGGGTGGTTGCCCCGCTGGTAGAAGCTCTCGTAGTGACCGGCCCGTTGGCCCGGCCAGTAGCGGGTCCTGTTGAGGTGCTCGGGGTCGAGGAGCGAGGCGTCGGCGTTCATGAGGTCCGTTCTCCCGGGTGCGGTCGGCTCCGGCGCGAGGGTCGCGTGCGGCGGCGGTCTATGGGGCATGGGCGGGCCGGGCGGCCGAGGGCGTCCGCTGATGCATCGTCATCAGCATTCCGTACCGCGGCCGGAGGGTGATGGTGGCGTGGTTCACCACCCGGTGAGAGGGAACATGGCGGAACTCCCAGCGGCGTACCAGGGCGCACAGCAGCAGATGCGCCTCCATGAGCGCGAAGTGCTTCCCGATGCACAGGTGCGGCCCGGCGCCGAACGGCAGATAGGCGAAGCGGTGGCGCCCCTTGCCGTTCTCCGGCAGGAAGCGGTCCGGGTCGAAGCGCTCGGGGTCCGGCCAGTGCCGGGGGTGGCGGTGGATGTCGTACAGATTCACCAGGACGCGTGACCCGGCGGGCACCCGGTAGCCGCCGAGTTCGGTGTCGCGCCGCGCGAGCCGGGGCAGGATCGGCGCCGACGGGTAGAGCCGCAGCGCCTCCTCGAAGACCCGCAGGGTGTACGGCATCTCCGCCAGGTCGTCGGGGGTGGGCAGGGCGTCGCCGAGGACGCCGTCGACCTCGCCCTGGACCCGCTCCAGGACCTCGCGGTGCCGGGAGAGCAGGTAGAAGGCCCAGGTGAGGGTGATCGCGGTGGTCTCGTGGCCGGCGGCGAAGGTGGTGATCACCTCGTCCCGGAGTTCCCGGTCGGTCATGCCCTGGCCGGTGTCGGCGTCGCGGGCGGCCAGCAGCATGTCGAGGAGGTCTCCGCCGCCGGTGGGGGCGTCGGGCCGGCGGCGTTCCGCGATGATCCGGTGGATGAGGTCGTCGAGTCCCCGCATGACCTCGTGGAAGCGGCGGTTGCGCGGGGTCGGCCAGGACGTGGGCGGGCTGAGCGGGTTCTGGAGCCGGTCGAAGGCGTAGGTGATGGCGACGTCCACCGCGTCAGGGCCGAGCCCGGCGAGGGTGCGGCTGACATCGGTGCTGAACATGCAGCGGCTGACGATGTCGAGGGTGACCCGCATCATCTCGGTGTGCAGGTCCACCACCGCGCCCGTCGGGTAGCGGTCGGCCATGTGCGCGATCTGCTCGGCCGCCGAGACGCCCATCGTCGCGAACATGCCCGTGAGGGCCTGCTTGGTGTAGATCGGCTGCATCATCCGCCGGTTGCGCAGCCAGCTCTTGTGGTCGTCGCTGGTCAGCAGGCCCTCGCCGAGGACGAGGCGGAGCGGGTTGTCCGGCCCGAGCTTCCCGAACCGGTCGCTGTCGGTCAGCACGTCGGCGGCCAGCTCCGGGCTGGTCACGCCGTGCACGGTCACCGGGCCGAGCCGATAGCGGACCAGGTCGCCGTGGGCGGTGCGCCCCCGGTGCATGGCCCGGAGGATGTCGCGCCGGAAGTCCAGCACGCTGCCCAGCAAGGGCAGTCCGGCCGCCCTGGGCGCGTCCGTCCCCGCGCCGGTGTGCGGTACGTCGGTCATCGCCCCGCCCTCACTTCCGCGCCAGCGCGCAGACCCAGCCCAGCGAACGGCGCGGCTCCGACACGAACCGGGCGTCCTGGAACCCGGCCTTGGTGAGCCGGTCCACCAGGTCGTCGCCGGAGAGGATGTGCAGCCCCGCGCGCTCGGAGCGTTCCGTGAAGCGCCGGCCGAAGAACCTCTGGACCGGTGACGGGTCGTCGGCGGCCTCCCGGCTCATCTCCAGCGTGATCGCCAGTTGCCCGCCCGGCTTCAGCACCCGGTACGCCTCGGCGAGGCCGCCCAGCGGGTCCGGCCAGAAGTAGAAGGTCTCGATCGCGCAGACCTGGTCGAACGACGAGTCCTCGTACGGCAGTCGGGAGCAGTCCCCGTGCCGGACCTCGACCCGGCCGCGCGCGATGGCCGGCAGATTGCGCCGTGCCGCCTGCTCGACCATCTCCATCGAGTAGTCCACCCCGGCGGTGAATCCCTGCGCGGCCCGCCGCGACAGCAGCTTCACGGCCATGCCCCCGCCGCAGCCGACGTCCAGCACACGGTGACGGCCGCGCACGTCCATGTGCTCGATCGTCCACTCGGTGAGACTCCGGTGCTGCATCGCCATCAAATTCCCGAAGAACCGTCCGGCTCGCCCGGTCGGCCTGCGGAAGTTGTCCTCCATGAGCTCCAGCGGCCTTGCCAGCAGTGTGCCGATCATTGGTGTTCCTTTCCCTGTGGGCCCTGCGTCCGTGTGGTGGTGGGGGAATCGGCCGGGTGGCCCGCGGCTCCTCACCCCCGGGGTCCGAGTGCGGGTCCCGCCGCACGGCGGGCGGTGCGGTCCAGCGCCGCCAGGTGGGCCCGCAGCAGCGGCCTAGCCGGTCCCGACACCGGCAGCCGGGGTGCCCGGGAGCGGTGCCAGGGCAGCGGCTCGGGTGTGTCGGCGTCGCCCAGCAGCGAGGCGGCGAGGTAGGAGCCGTGCGCCACGGACATCGCGAGGCCGTGCCCGTTGCAGCCGCCCGCGTACCAGACCCCGGGCCGCCCCCGGACCGGCCCCACCACGGGCAGGCCGTCGGCCGTCACCGCGATCCCGCCCGCCCAGCGGTGCGTGACCTCCACCCCGG
Organism: Streptomyces sp. NPDC096013; assembly: GCF_044763565.1. Lineage (NCBI taxonomy): Bacteria > Bacillati > Actinomycetota > Actinomycetes > Kitasatosporales > Streptomycetaceae > Streptomyces > Streptomyces sp. NPDC096013. The sequence goes on from NZ_JBIWGK010000009.1 coordinate 281,815, forward strand.
CCAGCGCCGGATGCAGCGCCCGCAGCCACTGCTCCAGCCGCTGGAAGGCGAACACCCGCAGCACGGCTCTCCGGCGGGGCCCGACGCCGTCCGGACGGAGAGCGGTACCGCCTCCCACCACCAGTCGACCGTCGGCGGTGAGCCGGAAGTACGGGGCGAGCGGCACCGCGTCGATCACCGCCGGGCCACCGTGCCCGAGGAGCGCCCGCGCCTCGTGGCCCAGGGGTTCGGTGGCCACCGCGTGCACCTCGAGCCCGAGCACCGTGCCCACCGGCAGCCCGAGCCCGGCCACCCCAGCGTTCACCGCCAGCACGGACTTCGGCGCCCTCACCGTGCCCTGAGGGAACAGCAGTTGGGGCTGCTGTCCGTCCCCGGCGCGCACCTCCAGCAGTGGGCTCCCGCCGTGGAGCCGTACGCCCTTCGCCACGCAGGCACTCGCCAGCGCCGCCGTCAGCGCGGCCGGATCGAGCGTGGCCGTATGCCGGTGGAGCAGACCCGCGTGGTACGGCACGTCGACCCGGCGCCGGATGTCGGCGGCGCAGAGGACGGGCACGTCCAGGTCCAGGGCGCGGTAGGCGGCGGCCTGTCGCGCCAGGGACGCGAGCCCGGTGCGGGAACGGGCCGCGACGATCTGCTCCCCGTCCGCGCAGGGCACGCCGAGCCGGTCGCACAGGTCCACGACCCGTCGTACCGCCTCGACACTCGCCCGGTGCATCCGGCGGGCGACGGCGGCCCCGTGCCGGCGCACCGCCCGGTCGACCGGCGGCCCCACGCGCGGACCCAGCAGCCCGGTACCCCGCCCGCTGGCACCCGCGGCGGGCCGCCGCGCGTCCACCACCACGATGTCCAGGGAGGGCTGACGTTCCGCCAGGTGATAGGCCGTGGACAGTCCTACGAGTCCCGCGCCCACCACCGCCACATCGGCGTCGATCCCGCCGTGGACCGCGGGGAGCGGGTCCGCCGCGCCGGCGCCGGCCGGGTCACCGGGGTCCCAGCAGGGCGTGCCGGGCGCGAACAGGGTCACCGGGGCACTCCTTCCGCGGCCCCGGAGAGCGACCCGAACCTCCGGTCGTGCCAGAGCAGCGGCCGGCCCGACGCCACCTGTACGACGGCCACCCGTCCGACGACGGCGCTGTGGTCGCCGTAGCGGCGGATGTCCTCGACCAGGCAGACCGACCAGGCGAGGGCGTCGCCGAAGACGGGGGCGCCCAGGACGGGACGGAGGGGGACCTCGCGGAACCGTTCGGCGGGCGGGGCGGCCGGGTCCGCGAAGCGGGTGGCCCGCGAAAGCTGGCTGTCCCGGAGCAGGTTGACCGCGAAGACGCCCTGGCCGCCGATCGCCGAGAGGGTCGGGGAGCCGTTGCGCAGGCAGGCGAGGAGGAGGGGCGGCCGGGCCGACAGGGAGGTGAGGGAGGAGACGGTCGTCCCCAGGGGGCCGTTCCCGCCCTGGGCGGTGACCACGGTGACGCCGGAGGCGAGTTTCGCGTATAGGCGCAGACAGTGCTCGGTGTCCGGGCCCGGCTCGTCCCGCAGTTGTTCGCCCGGGTCCCGCGTCCGGGCCGGGGCGAGGTCAGCCATGCGCGGCGGGAGCGAGACCGGCCGGTGACACCGTGCCGAGCAGACCCTGCATGATCTTCTCGATGTTGGCGCGTAACGTCGACTCGGCCACCGGGTCGAGGATCTCCGCCAGCGTGGGGATCCCCAGGTCGAACGAGGCCCGGAAGGTGACGGTCGTACCGTCGCGGTGCGGCTCGCACGCCCAACTCCCCTCGAAGCGCTCGAAGTCACCGCTGAGCTGCTCGAACGCGATGGACAGCGTGGCCGGCGAGAAGGTGTCGCGTTCCGTCCAGCGCATCAGCCCGTCGCGGAAGGCGACCGTCCACGCGGAGACCACGGAACCGTCCGGCCGCGGCGGCTGCACCTCCACCGCGCGGACGGTCGTGGTGAGTTCGGGGTACCGGCCGAAGTCGCTGATCCTGCGGTAGGCGTGCGAGGGGTCGATGCCGTGGGCTGTCATACGGACTGTCACATGGCGCATGGGTTCGTCCTTACTGACGGGGGGTGCGGTCGTGACCGATGTGGGAGGGGTGCTGCCGTGCGGATGCCGTGGTAAGTGGAGTGTGTGCCGTGCCCATGCCGTGACCGGTCTCAGGCGAGTCGGGTGTGTACGGCTCTCAGGGCTTCGGCGAGGGTGGCGAGGAAGAGCCGGGTCTCGTCGGCGTCGGCGATCGCCGGGGGCGTCAGCCGGAGTACGCGCGTGGAGTTGAGGGAGTGGTTGACCAGGACGCCGCGGCTCACCAGCTCCAGCAGCGTCTCGCCGACGGCCTGGGCCCGGGTGAACTCGATGCCGATCAGCAGCCCCCTGCCGCGGACCTCGCGCACCAGGCGGTCACGGTAGGGGGCGCAGATCTCCTCGACCCCCGCGAGCAACCGCCGGCCGAGCGCGGCGGCCCGGTCCACGATGTCCTCGCGGTCGATCGTCTCCACCGCCGCCAGCGCCGCCGCACAGGCGATCGGTGAGGCGCCGAAGGTGGAGGTGTGGAGGTAGGGGTCGCGGGAGAACGGACCGTAGGCGTCCTCGGTGGCCACCATCGCGGCGACCGGTACGACCCCGCCGCTCAGCCCCTTCCCCACCAGGAGGACATCGGGCACCACACCCTCGGGGTCCACACCCCACCAGGTACCGAGCCGCCCGAGCCCGGTCTGCACCTCGTCCACGATCAGGAAGGCGCCGTACACCCGGCACAACGCGGCCGCCTCCGCGAGGTATCCGGCCGGCGGGATACGCACCCCGCCCTCGCCCTGCACCGGTTCGAGGATCACGCAGGCCCGGTCCCGACGCGCCCGGAGTGCCGTGTCGAGCTCGGCCAGGTCCCCGTGAGCGACCTGCGCGGTGTCCGGCAGCAACGGCTCGAAGGGCTGCTGGTAAAGGGAGTTGGCGGTGACGCTGAGCGCCCCCAGGGTCTTCCCGTGATACCCGGACACGGTGGTCACCAGCGCGTCGCGCCCATGAGCGCGGGCCAGCTTCAGCCCCGCTTCGGTCGCCTCGGCACCGGAGTTGACGAAATGCACGTGGTCGAGACCCGCCGGCGTACGCCGGGCCAGCGCGGCGGCGGCCCGCGCGGCAACGGGTTCGAGGAACACCCGGGTCGCCAACGGATGCGCGTCCAACTGCCGCCGCACCGCGTCGAGTACGGCCGGATGCCGATGCCCCAGGATGAAGACGCCGTATCCCCCGAAGTCCAGAAACCGACGCCCGTCGTCGGTATGCACCCAGGCCCCCTCGGAGCGGACCTCCGCCATTCCGCCGAGCACCGTGCCCAGGACGGCACGGCCGGTGCCGAGGTGGCGGCGGTAGAGCTCGGCGGTTGTGGGGGGTGTGGGGCTGGGAGGGGGTACCGGTGCGGGGGCGGGTGCCGGTGCGGGGGCGGGTGCCGGTGCGGGGGCGGGTGCCGGTGTGGAGGCGTCCGTCGCTTCGGGCACGTGAGCCGCCGTCTCCATCGCGGTCATGACGCCAGCTCCGCAGGGGTCCGGGTCGTCCGCGCTCGCCGTAGGCCCCCTCGGCCGGTGGCCCAGCACTCCACGTTGCGGGTCAGCGCCGAGCGGATCGCGGCGCGGGTGGGGGCCGTACCGCAGTGTGGTGTGCCGAGGTCGGAGGCGAAGGGCAGTTCGCGCTGGAAGACGAGGAGCAGTTCGGCGTAGTCCTGGAGCCGGCGTCGTACCAGGGCGGGGAAGGACGGGCCCTCCAGGAGCGGCAGCAGCAGCCGGTGCACGGCTTCCACCGGGATCAGCCGCGGCGGGTGCGGTCGTTCGCCGTGCCGGCCGGCGAACTCCAGGCAGATGTCGACGACTTCCCGTTGCAGGATGGCCTCGCGCCCGGCGGTGAGCCAGTACTCGCCCCGAGCGACCCCGGACCTGACCAGGTCGCCCACCGCACGGGCCACGACATCCTGCGGCACCATGTCGATCCGTGTCCCGGGCGAACCCGGAAGCACCGGGACCTGACCCTTGACGATCCCTCCCAGCGCCCTGGTCAGACCCTGCACCCGCGCGATCCGGCCCGTGGACGAGTCCCCCATGACCAACGACGGACGCAGGATCACCCCGGGCACCTCGGCCGACCGTACGGCGTCCTCGGCGGCCGTCTTGGACGCGAGGTAGGCCGCCGCACCGGGAAAGCGCTCCTGCTCCTCGGGCGCGAGCGGGTTCGCGACGAAGGCGGTGCTCATGTAGAAGAACGGGGCGTCGGCACGGGCCGCCAGATCGAGCATCGAGCGGGTGCCGTCCAGGTTGGTGCGCCAGATGTCGGCCGGGTCAAGACGCCAGTTGGTGGCGGCGGCGGAATGCACGACCACGTCCACCTCGGCGGCGAGGTCCAGCCGCTGGGCTGCGGACAGCCCCAGACCGGGTGCTCTCAGGTCGGCCGTCACCTCCCGTACCCGGGGGTCGTCCAGCGGTGCGCGGTGGCGTAGGCAGATCAGGTCGTAGTCGTCGCAGAGCTCATCGATGAGGGCCCGGCCGAGGACGCCTGCGGCGCCGGTGAGGAGGAGGGTGGGGCGGGGGTTGTGGGGGCGGGGCGAGGGGGGTGGGGCGGTGGGGACGGTGGGATGTGGGTGTGGGTGTGTGAGGTCGGTGGGATCGGTGGGATCTGTGGCAGCGGTGGGTTCTGGCGGCATGGTTCGGAAACTCCCGTCGGGTGAGGGGTGTTGGGGGGCGGTCGTTTGGGGGGAGGCGGGCGGAGTTGTGCACAGGGTCGAGGACGAGGACCGGGGCCGGGACCGGGGCCGGGGCCGGGATCGGGGCCGGGATCGGGGGGCCGGGATCGAGGCGGGAGCCGGGACCGGGGCGGGGCCGGGATCGGGGCGGGGACCGGGATCGAGGCGGGGCTGGGATCGAGGCGGGCGCCGGGATCGAGGCGGGCGCCGGGATCTGGGCGGGGCCGGATCGGGGGTCAGGTCAGGCGATCGTGAGTGGGCCGTCGGCCAGGTGGGTCGCCAGTGGGCCGGTCATCCTGGATCGTGCGGGCGGGTGCAGGGAGAGCCCGTTGGCGCAGGCTGCGAGGTGGCCGACCTCGTCCGAGCTCATGAAGTTGAGGCCGCCGAGGAGTTCCACGGCCCGGGGGACGATCCGGGCCAGGGCGTCCTGGACGCAGTACCGCACGTACAGCGAGTCGGCGAGCGTCGACTCGTCCGGGCAGCCCTCGTCGAGCCGCCGGGCGACGCCCTCCGCGGCGGCCATCGCCCCCTCGGCCTCCACCAGCAGCCGCACCCGCTCGGACTCGGGCACCCGCTCGTTGCGCAGCACCCGTTCCACCAGCGCGGAGGCGGCCCCAAGGTAACTCCCCGTCATCAGCAGCTCGAACCAGACCAGGCCCGCGGTCTGTAGTTCGTCCAGGCCCCCATCCAGATCGGAGGTGCGCACCAGCAGTTCCGGCGGCACGAGCACATCGGTGAGCGTGACCTGGTCGCTCTCCGCCCCCGAGAGGAAGGAACTGGACCAGAACCCGCTGACGCTCACGCCCTCGCTCTCGGCGGGCACCAACGCCACCGCCAACTCGTCGCGCCCCCCACGCTCACCGGGTACCAGCACACTGGCGGTGAGCAGATCCATCGACCGGGCGAGGCTGCACGGCCGCTTCACCCCGCTGATCCGGACCCCGTCGGGTCCCACCGTCGCGGTCATCGACGGCGAGAGGATGCCGGCGCCCGGCCGCCCCTCGGCGAACCCGGAGGCCACCAGGCGGTTCCCGGAGGCGACCCCTTCGACGAGCATCCACTCCAGTCCCTCGCCGTCGGTGACCAGGCCGACCAGGGTGGCCATGGAGAAGTGATGCATCGTGGTGGCCACCGCCAGGGACGGCGACCTGCTGCCCAGCGCACGCTGCACCCGCAGGGCGTCCAGCGCGCCGGCCCCCTTCCCCTTGCAGGAGACCGGCACCAGGAGCCCGGGCCCCCCGCTGTCCCGGAAGAGCCCGATACCCGGACTGCGTGGACTCTCCAACTCCATGAGCGGCACCGCCCGCAGACTCTCGTCGAGCCCCGGCAGCATTTTCGTCAGTACGGCGCGTTCGCGCTCCAGAAACCTCATGTGCTCCCCTGCTCCGGGACGACCCGGTCGCGCTGAACCCCGTCCGGCGGACGGGATGACGGTGGCGGGAATGGCGGGATGGGTGGGTTTGACGGGGTGGGTGGGTTCGCGGGGCGGGTGGGTGTGATGGGACGGGCGGTCGGACGGGCGGGTTCACGGAACAGGCGGGTTTGACGGGACGGGTGGGTTGACGGGAAGCGCGGGGCGACGGGATTGGTCGGACGGGTGGAATCTCTCGGACAAGCGGGGCCGACAGGACGGCGGGACCGACAGGACAGCGGGACCAATCGGACGGGCGGGACTGACTGGTTGACGGGACTGGTCGCACGCGCAGGGCCTGTCGGACCAGCAGGACGACGGAACAGCCGGACGGGTGGGACTGGCGCATGGACGGGAGTAGCCGAACGGGCGGGGCTGGCCGCACGCGCGGCGCTGGTCGGACGCGCGGAACCAACGGGACAGCGGGATAGCGGGACGGATCGAACAGGCGGGAGGCGCGGGACTGGCGGGATGACGGCACCGATCGGACACGCGGGACTCGTCGGACGGAGAGGCTGACGGCCCAGCGCTATGGCGGGCCCGCTCGGACTGGCCGGGCTGTCGGGACCGGCAGAACTGACCGGACAGGCAGGACTGACGAAGCTCGCGGGACCGCCAACCGGCAGCACCGCCCGGCCGTCAGGCCTGACCGGACAGCGGAACTGGCGGAACTGGCGAAACCGGCATAACCGGCCGCCCGGCCACCCCCGCACCGGCACCGGCACCGGCACCGGCACCGGCACCGGCGACCGCACCCACACCCACACCCACACCCACACCCGGCCCTACACCGCCCGCGTAGCCCGCAGCAGCTGCCACACCGCCGCAAGCCCAGGTCTCCCTTGAAAGGCGATGTACTCGGGCAACACCACATGGGGCGCCCACTTCCGCTTGTACTCAAGTTGCGTCGCAGCCGGATAGATCCGCTCCCCGTGCTGGGCGAGCAACCGCACGCAACGCGTGAAAGTACGGCTCGCACACGGCAGTTCGTGCTCGTCGGAGAGACCGGTGAAGGGCGTGAAGCCGAAGTGCAGCCACCCCGCGCCGTCGGCGGACATCCGTTCCATCGCGGTCGCGTTCAGCGCCTCCATCACCCCGGGCGGAGCGTCCGTAGAACGCCGGCTGAGGTCATGCAGCCAGCCCGGCCGGCTGCCGAACACCGGCGAGTAACTGATGTACCCGACGGCCACCCCACCGATCCGCCCCACGAACAACCGCCGGTGCCGCTGCGCCAGCCCGGTCCGCTCGCCCACCAGGAACCGCAGTTCCTTCGCACCGCCCTTGCCCCGCAGCCACGCCCGGTCGATCAGATCCAACTCGTTCCGCACCTCGTCGTCGGCCACGGAGGGTGCCTCGACCACCGCGAGACCGGCGCGTCGGGCCCTGGATATCTTGTTCCGCAGCCGTACGAACGCCGACCCGCGCAACGTGAACCGGCCCAGGTCGACCGCGTACGACGCCCCGAGCTGATTCACCGTGAACCCGTGCGCCGCGTACAACTCCGCGTCCGCCCGCTGAAGTTGGACGGCCACCAGCCGCCGCGGCCGTGCCTGCGCCGCGAAGGCGTCCAGCAGGCCCGCCCGCTGCTCCTCCGCGGCGAAGGGGCCCGCGAACTGCAACAGGTGCCGCCCCGACCGCCGATAGACACAGGTGCCGTCGAACCGTGGATCCCGGAAGTACTCATTGCCCTGATTAAGGGCAAGAAAAGAACTCGGATTGTCACTGTGCCGGACCAGGGTCTCAAAGACGGACGGCATCCGCACCCCTCCTGGACTCACCGGAATTCCTCCGGGCCGAATTCGCATACACCCGCTCGAATTCACCGTACGCCGGATGCCGATGCGGCTCGAAAAACACCCCGAAAGGTTTGAGTGAATTCCCGAACAGCGCACGGTCACCCAGCAGATGCAGGGGAAGAGCGAGCAACGCCCACTCCGGCTTCACCAGCACCGCCCACACCCCGGCGACGACACCCGCCGTCACCAGGCTGTGCATGGTGTTGTACGCCACGAAGTACCAGCGCGAGATCCGCCCGTCCGGACTCCGCCGAAAAGCCAGTGCACCGGGGAGATAACCGATCGCGTCGATGACGACGAAGAGGGAGAAGAACACCCCCCACCGAATCTCCGAAAAGTGCCGAACGGCCAGCACGGCACAGACGACCAGACCACCCAGCCATTCCATCCGCAGCAACAGGAAGGTGGCTCTCGTCTCGAATCTGTTTTTCGCATCCATGCGCCCTCCACCCTTCACCCTTGTTTACGGGGGAAGCGACGGAAACCCTCACAGGAAAACAAATACAGAATTAATAACTTTTACGATAAAACCACGAGGCCGGAACCAGGTACTGGCTCCGGCCTCGTCAGGCAGTGGTGCTCTACACGTTGAACCTGAACCTGCAGTTTAGAGCTCTCACCTGCGGAAATGTGGTTTTCGGGGCTGCGATCCAGCACCGGTCCAGCACGGTGCAAGTTCGTCCAGCACATCCAGCACGCACGACCGCGAGAAGACTCGTCCGCCCGCCATGGCGCCCCGTTGTGTACACACGGTACACTCAGTACCCTTGAGTGCATGACCCAGCCGCTGCCCATAGAGTCCATCCGCGACTTGCGCGCCCATCTCGCCGAGGTCGTGGAGCGCGCCGATCGTGACGACGTACCCACAGTGATCACGCGTCGGGGCAAGGAGGTGGCCGCCGTCGTCTCCATCGAGGTACTGCGCAAGTACCAGGAGTGGGAAGAACGCGAGATCAACCGGATCATCGACGAGCGCATGGCCAACCCGACAACCGGCATCCCGATCGAGGACGTCATGAGGGAGACGCTGGCACGCGGTGAGTGAGTACCGAACCGTCTTCCGCCCTGAGGCACAGGCCGAGCTTCGGAAGGTCCCTCGCGACATGGCCCTGCGCATCCTGGCCAAACTCACCGAGTTGGAGAGCGACCCCCTCGGCTTTAACACCACTGCGCTCGTGTCACAGCCAGAACGCCGTCGCCTGCGAGTCGGCGACTACCGGGTCGTCTACACGATCGACAACGGAGAGCTCGTGGTGTGGGTTGTCCACGTCGGGCATCGCTCCACCGTTTACGACACCTGATCCCGACTGATCCAGCGCCTGAACATCCAGCAGAGATCCGGCACGGACAGACCTCTCCATGGAGCCTCCTGCACATGTGGGAATCACTCCATCCCATTACTCCGTTCCCACTGAGCGCTGTTCCAAAGCGACGTAACGACAGGAACCATGTGCTCGGGATCCTGATAGGGGGCCATCTCCGACAGTGCTCTAACAAATTTATGCAGCATACCGAGAGAGAACTTTTCAGGCTGCATAAAGTTCTTGCGCAGCGTCTCGCGCGTGTTCGGCTTGAGGCCCATGGCAACGATGGCCTCGGCGAACGTTGGCGTGCCAGCATCGACATACAGAAAGTACAGGCAGCGCCCTAGATTCCTTCTAGCACCCAGGGAATCCGCATGAGGCGGCCCCCACGGCCTCCTGGAAGAGTTAATCGGCCGAGTAGCGAGAGCCGAAGCTGCCTGCTTTACAGCGTCTTCATGATCTGCAAACGCACGAGTTACATCGTCGTCCCGGTCAACCGGCGTTGCATCTGCGGCATCAGCCGCCCCAGCAAATTCAGCACTATCGCTTGACACATCCTCCTGCTCTCCGATTACCGCTTCATCCCACAGCATGTGGAACCGAGCCACTTCAGGCTCGGCTTCCAAGCCGGCAATATCCTGAGCAAGGATCAGAACGATCAGCGCGAGGAAACCCCAGTCGGGGAGCACCGGCTTTGAGAACAGGTCGTGCACGCGCCCGTGACTGCCGATCCCGTTCGTCCTGCGGGCCAACTCACGCGTTGACGGAAACCCAGCCTTCCGATGCAGCGTATGTAGCTCTTCATTCAGCCGTCGCATGGGCCCATCCGGCAGCTCCGGCGCCCTCAGCCTTGCCACAGTCTCCCCCTCCGGCGCGAACCTCGCCCACTCCGCGTAACACGCGTCTGATCCCGTCCAGTGACGTCGGATGTTGTCCAACGCTGTTCAGAACTGTCAAAACCGCACGTACAGCGGGTCACTCTCGATGAGTCAACACCGAGCGAGAGGACGCGACATGGCTCTACAGCGACTGCTAATCGAGGGCCTGCTCACTCAGCTACCTGCAACCCTGATCGCTGCCGCCTCGACAGCTGCGGCCAGTAGGGCAGCACGCCGCTGGCAACGCCGGAAGCCGGGAGAGCAGACAACCAATCAGGTCACACTGATCCCACCGGTAGGGTCGAGCGAGAATGACTGAGCGTCAGGAAATCCAGCACCGATCCAGCACGGGATGGACGAAGGGGCCGCCCCCCCCGGAGGAGTCGACCCCTCCTGACCTGCATATTTGCCACGTCATCGACGTGGTGTTATTTCATCCGCTCAGACGTTGAACCTGAACTCCACCACGTCCCCGTCCTGCATCACATAGTCCTTGCCCTCCATGCGCGCCTTGCCCTTGGCCCGCGCCTCCGCGACCGATCCCGTCTCTACCAGGTCGGCGAAGGAGATGACCTCCGCCTTGATGAAGCCCTTCTGGAAGTCGGTGTGGATGACGCCTGCGGCCTCGGGGGCGGTGGCGCCCTTCTTGATGGTCCAGGCGCGGGACTCCTTGGGGCCTGCCGTGAGGTAGGTCTGGAGGCCGAGGGTGTCGAAGCCGACGCGGGCCAGGGTCGTCATGCCGGGCTCCTCGACGCCGACCGACTCCAGGAGCTCCATCGCTTCCTCCTCGTCGAGCTCGGCGAGGTCCGCCTCCAGCTTGGCGTTGAGGAAGATCGCCTCGGCGGGGGCGACCAGGGCGCGCTGTTCGGTCTTGAAGTCCTCGTCCACCAGCTCGTCCTCGTCCACGTTGAAGACGTAGAGGAAGGGCTTGGTCGTCAAGAGGTGCAGGTCGTGCAGGAGTTCCTCGTTGCCGGAGCCCTGGACGATGCCCTGCGAGAAGAGGGTGTCGCCCTTCTCCAGGATCTCCTGCGCCGCCTCGACCGCCGCGACCTTCGGGCCGATGTCCTTCTTGATGCGCGACTCCCGCTGTAGGCGCGGGAGGACCTTCTCGATGGTCTGGAGGTCGGCGAGGATCAGCTCGGTGTTGATCGTCTCGATGTCGTCCTTAGGCGAGACCTTGCCGTCGACGTGGACGACGTTCTCGTCCTTGAAGGCGCGGATGACCTGGCAGATCGCGTCGGACTCACGGATGTTCGCGAGGAACTTGTTGCCCAGGCCCTCGCCCTCCGACGCGCCCTTCACGATGCCCGCGATGTCGACGAAGTCGACGGTCGCCGGGAGGATCTTCTGCGAGGAGAAGATCTCGGCCAGTTTCGTCAGGCGCGGGTCGGGGACGCCGACCACGCCGACGTTCGGCTCGATCGTGGCGAACGGGTAGTTGGCCGCCAGCACGTCGTTCTTGGTCAGGGCGTTGAACAGGGTCGACTTGCCGACATTCGGCAGACCGACGATTCCGATCGTGAGCGACACGTTGCGACTTCCCGTACGTGAGTGGCGTGAGAGCAGTGGAGGGGCCGGCCGGGGGCGCGGGGACCGGGGCCGGGGGCCGATCCACCAGTCTACGGCGTACGCCGCGCCCTCCCGGCTCCGCGTCGAACACGTGGCCAAGCTCTTCCCATCGGCGTGTCTGAGGACCCATTCGGCACATAAACCGACCTAAGTTGGTGCAGTGGAGCAACACAGGACACGACCCCCACAGCCCGGCACGAAACGCGGGGCCCCGCCCCTTCCCCCGCAGGCGGGCCGGGGCCCGAACGGCGGCCCGGCCCGCACGACCAGGCCGAACCCGCAGGCCCGCGGCACCGCGCAACGCCGTCCGGCGGCGGTACGGCGGCCGGGTCCCGCGGCGCCCGCGACCGTACGGCAGCTGCCCAACCCCCGGCTCACCGGGCTCGGCGGCGGGTTGTTCTGCACGGCCGTGATGCTCGTGCTCGGCTGTCTCGACCAGCTGCTGTTCGGGGGCTCGCCGACCGTCTACGGCGTGCTGTTCGTGCCGGTGAGTGTGCTCACGGCCGTCTGGATCCGGCGCGGCGATCTGCTGACCGCGCCGGTCGTGGTGCCGATCGCCTTCGCCGTCGGCCTCTTCCCGGTGGCCGACGGCAGCAACGGCCTCGCCAACCGCCTGGTCGGCGTCTTCACCGCCCTCGCCACCCAGGCCGGCTGGCTGTACGGCGGAACACTCGTCGCGGGCCTCATCGCCACAGTCCGAAGAATCCGCCTGCTGAACCGCCGACGCCGCGGGTGACACCGGCGATCCCCGCGCCACCCGCTGCCTCGGCAGGGCTCGCACGACCCGCATCCCCGGGGTAGGGCTCGCGTGGCCCGTGGTCCCGGCAGGGCTCGCACGACCCGCAGCGGCGGTACGGCTCACGCGACCCGTGGTCCCCCTACGGCTCGCATGGCCCGCAGCTCCCCTACAGCTGGCGCCACCCCTGGTCCCTGTACGGCTCGCGCGGCCCGCAGCTCCCGTACGACACCCGTGACATCCGTACGTCCACGGGCACACACGCGTGGCCCCCGCCCCGTACGCCCGTGGGACCCGGAGTCCCCGCGCCACCCGCAGCCACGCGCGCATGCCCCCTGCTCAGCCCCGCACGCCTGGACCCCGTACTCAGTCGCCCAGTCACGCGGAGTCCCCGTGCCGCCGACGGCCACACGCACGGGAGACCGGCCCAGGCACACGCGCCCCCTGCCCAGGCACGCACGGGTGACCCCCACCCCGCCCTCCCACACCCCCGGAGGGAACCCGCGCCCCCGGAGGGAACCCACCCCCTAGTCGTCCCCCGCCGCGTGCATCGCCGCCCCTACGATCCCCGCGTTGTTCTGCAACTGCGCCGGGACGATCTCGGCCTTGATGTCCTCGATGAAGTGCAGGAACTTGTCGGCCTTGCGGCTGACTCCGCCGCCGATGATGAACAGCTCGGGTGAGAACAGCATCTCGACGTGGGCGAGGTATTTCTGGACCCGGTGGGCCCAGTGCTCCCAGGTCAGCTCGCCGTCCTCCTTGGCCTTGCTCGACGCCTTCTTCTCGGCGTCGTGGCCGTTCAGCTCAAGGTGGCCCAGCTCCGTGTTCGGGACCAGGAGGCCGTTGACGAAGAGGGCGCTGCCGATGCCCGTGCCGAACGTCAGCAGGATCACCGTGCCCTTGCGGCCCTGGCCGGCGCCGAAGTGCATCTCGGCGACGCCCGCCGCGTCCGCGTCGTTCACGACCGTCACCGGGAGGCCGCCCAGCCGGTCGGCGAAGAGCGCGCCCGCGTCCTTGTCGATCCAGCTCTTGTCGACGTTCGCCGCCGTACGGATCGTGGACCCGCCGGTCACCACACCTGGAAACGTGAGCCCGACCGGTCCCGTCCAGCCGAAGTGGTCGACGACTTCCTTCACGCCGTCGGCCACTCCGTCCGGTGTCGCCGGGTGCGGGGTCAGCACCTTGCACCGCTCTTCTGTCAATTCGCCCTTGTCCAGGTCCACAGGGGCGCCCTTGATCCCGGATCCACCGATGTCCACGCCGAAGATCTGCATGGCTCCACGCTACGACGAACGACTGACAGTCACTGCCCGGAGGGTGCCTTACGGTCCGCACCGGTGCGCTCGGCGACCAGCGCGGCGGCCTCTTCGCGCAGGTCGCGGCGGAGTTCCTTGGGCAGCGAGAAGATGATGGACTCCTCGGCCGCCTTGACCAGTTCGACGTCCTCGTAGCCGCGCGTCGACAGCCACTCCAGGACCTGTTCGACCAGTACCTCCGGTACGGAGGCGCCCGAGGTCACGCCGACCGTGGTGACGCCCTCCAGCCAGGCCTCGTCGATCTCGTCGGCGAAGTCCACCAGGTGGGCGGCGCGAGCGCCGGCCAGCTTGGCGACCTCGACGAGCCGTACGGAGTTGGAGGAGTTCTTCGAGCCGACCACGATCACCAGGTCGGCCTCCTCGCCCATCTGCTTCACGGCGAGCTGGCGATTCTGCGTGGCGTAGCAGATGTCGTCGCTCGGCGGGGAGATGAGCTGCGGGAACTTCTCCTTGAGGGCGTCGACGGTCTCCATGGTCTCGTCCACGGAGAGGGTCGTCTGGGAGAGCCACACCACCCGGGACGGGTCCCGTACCTCGACCTTGGCGACGTCCTTGGGGCCGTCGACCAGGGTGATGTGTTCGGGGGCCTCCCCGGAGGTGCCGATGACCTCCTCGTGGCCCTCGTGGCCGATGAGGAGGATGTCGAAGTCCTCGTTCGCGAACCGGACGGCTTCCTTGTGGACCTTGGTCACCAGGGGGCAGGTCGCGTCGATGGTGGCGAGGCGGCCCTGCTTGGCCTCGTCGTGGACGACGGGGGCGACGCCGTGCGCGGAGAACATCACGATGTTCCCCTCGGGGACCTCCTCGGTCCGCTCGACGAAGACGGCGCCCTTCTTCTCCAGGGTCTGGACGACGTACTTGTTGTGCACGATCTCGTGCCGGACATAGATCGGAGCCCCGTACTGCTCAAGGGCTTTCTCGACGGCGATCACGGCGCGGTCCACGCCCGCGCAGTAGCCCCGGGGGGCGGCGAGCAGGACACGGCGGCCAGACGAAGCAGTCATGCGTCCCATCGTAAGGCCGCGCTCGACGGGTCAAAGATCGCGTCCTTGGGGAGACTGGCCGTGGAGGGGGAGGGGTGGGGCCGGGCACGACGTACGGGAGACGCGAGATGGCGGAGACGGACACGGACACGACGGTCGCGGGCGGCGAGGGCCCCGGGCTGCGGCGCAGCCTCGGTTTCCGGGATCTCGTCGTCTACGGGCTGCTGTTCATCGCCCCGATGGCGCCGGTCGGCGTGTTCGGCACCCTGGACGCCAAGTCGCACGGCGCGGTCGCGCTGGTCTACATCGTGGCCACGGTCGCGATGGCGTTCACCGCGTTCAGCTACGCGCAGATGGTGCGGGTCGTCCCCCAGGCGGGCTCGGTGTTCGCCTACGCGCGCGTGGGGCTCGGCAGGGAGGCCGGGTTCATCGCCGGCTGGATGGCGATGCTGGACTACATCCTGATCCCCGCCGTCGCCTATCTGTTCTCCGGGATCGCCATGAACGCGCTGGTCCCGGACGTGTCGCGGTGGGTGTGGACGGCGCTGGCGGTCGTCATCACGACCTGCCTCAACCTCTGGGGGGTGCGCGCGGCGGCCCGTGTCGGCTTCCTCGTCCTCGCGATGGAGATCGTCGTCCTCGTCATCTTCGTCGTGTCGGCGATCGTCGTCCTCGCGCGCGACGGCGCCGAACGGGGCTGGCTCTCGCCGCTCTCCGGGGACGGCACGCAGGGGGCGTTCGCGCTGTCGGCGGTGATCGGCGCGGTCTCGGTGGCCGTCCTGTCCTACCTGGGCTTCGACGCGGTCGCCACGTTCGCGGAAGAGGTCACCGGCGGCTCCGAGAAGGTCGCCAGGGCGCTGCTGTTCTGCCTCGCCCTGGCCGGTGTGCTGTTCATCGCCCAGACGTACCTGGTCGCCCTCCTGGAGCCGACGACGTCCGCACAGCTCACCGCCGACGCGGGCAAGCAGGGATCGGCGTTCTACGACGCGGTCGACGTGTCGGTGGGCAACTGGCTGCACAACCTGGTGGCCGTCAGCAAGGCGATCGGCGCGGCCTTCGCCGCGCTGGCCGGGCAGGCCGCGGCGGGCCGCCTGGTGTTCGCGATGGCCCGGGACCGGCGTCTGCCGCGGGCCCTGTCGCGGACCGACGACGGAGTGCCCCGGGTCGCGCTGCTCTCGGCGGCCGTCATCACGCTGGTCGCCGCGGTCTGGGCGGCCCGGCGTGACGACGGTCTCGACCACCTCGTCTCGGTCGTCGACATCGGCGCGCTCACCGCGTTCACGTTGCTGCACGCGAGCGTGGTGGGGTGGTTCGCGGTACGTCGCCGGGGTGGGCCTGTGGTGTGGTGGCGGCATGTGCTGGTGCCGGTGCTGGGGGCGGCGATCACGATCGCGGTGATCGTGGAGGCGTCCGGGACCGCGCAGGTGGTGGGGGCGATCTGGCTGGCGGTCGGGCTCGTGGTGCTGGCGGTGCAGTCTCGCGGGGCGGTGGTTCGGGAGTAGTCACCCGGCGTGTGGGCGGGGCGGGCGTCTCCTGGGGGCTCCGCCCCCAGACCCCCGTCGGCCCTGAAGGGGCCTCGTCCTCAAACGCCGGACGGGCTGAATCTGTGCGGCCTGGGTGGGGAGGTGCCGAACCGGCTTGAGATGCGCGGCCCTGATTGAAGGAACGCCGGCCGACACGTCAACGGCAGCCCCACGCCCCAAACTCACCCCACCCCACACCTCGACCCCGTTGTCAGAGCCGCCCGTTACGCTCGGTCGCATGGCTCTCAACACTGCTCCGGACGCGCCGATCCCCGTCGGGGAGGTCTCCCGGCTCATCGGCGGGTGGATCGACCGGCTCGGCGCGGTGTGGGTCGAGGGGCAGATCACCCAGCTGTCGCGGCGCCCGGGCGCGGGAGTCGTCTTCCTGACGCTGCGTGACCCGTCGTACGACATCTCGGTGAGCGTGACCTGTTTCCGGCAGGTGTTCGACGAGGTCGCCGATGTGGTCACCGAGGGCGCGCGGGTCGTCGTCCTGGCGAAGCCCGAGTGGTACGCGCCGCGGGGGCAGCTGTCGTTGCGGGCCACGGAGATCAAGCCGGTCGGGGTGGGTGAACTGCTCGCGCGGCTGGAGCAGTTGAAGAAGTCGCTGGCGGCGGAGGGGCTGTTCGCGGCCGACCGGAAGAAGCCGCTGCCCTTTCTGCCGCAGCTGATCGGGCTGGTCTGCGGGCGGGCCTCGGCGGCCGAGCGGGACGTTCTGGAGAACGCGCGGCACCGCTGGCCCGCGGTCCGTTTCGAGGTACGCAACGTGCCCGTGCAGGGCGTGCACGCCGTGCCGCAGGTCGTGCAGGCGGTCAAGGAACTGGACGCGCTGGACGGCGTGGACGTGATCATCGTGGCGCGGGGCGGCGGCAGCGTGGAGGACCTGCTGCCGTTCTCCGACGAACAGCTCGTGCGCGCGGTGTCGGCCTGTCGCACACCCGTGGTGTCCGCGATCGGGCACGAGCCCGACACCCCCCTCCTGGACTACGTCGCCGACCTGCGCGCGTCCACCCCCACCGACGCCGCGAAGAAGGTCGTACCGGACGTCGGCGAGGAGTACGAGCGGGTACGGCAGCTGCGGGACCGGGCGCGGCGGTGTGCGGTGGCGTTCGTGGACCGGGAGGAGCGCGGGCTGGCGCAGGCGCTGTCGCGGCCGTCGATACAGGATCCGCACCGGATGATCGACGAGCGCGCAGACCATGTCGCCGCCCTCCTCGACCGCGGCCGACGCACCCTCGGCCACCTCCTGGACCGCGCCGACTCGGAGCTGACCCACACGCACGCGCGCGTGGTGGCCCTCTCCCCCGCCGCCACCCTGAAGCGGGGCTACGCCGTGCTCCAGCGGGCCGACGGGCATGTCGTCCGGGACCCGGACGAGGTGAGCGCCGAGGACGTGCTGCGCGCGCGGGTCGCCGAGGGTGAGTTCTCCGTACGAGTGGATGCATAGGGTGGGCGAATGACCAGCAAGGTGACGGAAGAGGCGCTCGGTTACGAGCAGGCGCGCGACGAGCTGATCGAGGTCGTCCGGCGGCTGGAGGCGGGGGGCACCACCCTGGAGGAGTCGCTCGCGCTCTGGGAGCGCGGCGAGGAGCTGGCCAAGGTGTGCCGCCGCTGGCTGGACGGCGCCCGGGCCCGGCTGGACGCGGCGCTGGCGGAGGAAGAGGCCGCGGAGGACGAGGGCGAGTAGACGAGGGCGGGCAGCGGTTCCTGCCGGTCGCCGCGAGCGGCAATCGACAGCCCGGAGCCGCAGCCCGCAGCCCGCAGCCCGCAGCCCGCAGCCGACAACCCGTAGCCGGTAGCAACAGGTCACGGCGCCCCGTACGCGCCGACAGCGGTGATCCCCTGTGAAGCGGATCACCTCGCCCCACTTTTAATTGAATGTTGAACCTTCCTGGCGTACGGTCTGTCGTGTCAGCCTATCCGGACCGCGGTCCGGATATCCGGTTCCCGGCCCCCGAGGAAGTTCACGCATGTCTCTCGTTCTTGACCCCGCCGCCCAGGACCTGCTGTTCCGCGAGGCCCGCACCGCGAACACGTTCACCGACGAGCCGGTGACGGACGAGCAGGTGCAGGCGATCTACGACCTGGTCAAGTACGGCCCGACCTCGATGAACCAGTCGCCGCTGCGCATCACCCTGGTCCGCTCCCCCGAGGCCCGCGAGCGCCTCGTGCGGCACCTCGCCGAGGGCAACCAGAAGAAGACCGCCGCCGCCCCGCTGGTCGCGATCCTCTCCGCGGACAACGAGTTCCACGAGGAACTGCCCAACCTGTTCCCGCACTTCCCGCAGGCCAAGGACGCCGTCTTCGGCGAGCGCTCGGTCCGCGAGGGCAACGCCGCGCTGAACGCCGCCCTCCAGGCCGCGTACTTCATCATCGGCATCCGCGCCGCCGGCCTCGCCGCGGGCCCGATGACCGGTCTCGACTTCGCCGGGCTCCAGAAGGAGTTCCTGGACGACGACCACACCCCGCTGATGGTCGTCAACATCGGCAAGCCGGGCGAGGACGCCTGGTTCCCGCGCTCCCCGCGACTGGCCTACGACGAGGTCGTCACGACCGTCTGAGGCGCATGACACACACAAGGCCCCCGGCACGCACAGTGCCGGGGGCCTTCGTCGTGATCGCCGGCCCACCTCGTCCCAGTCGGGCCGCGCGGAGCCGTGAGGCTACTTCGTCCTCAACGCCTTCGCCATCTCGGTCAGCTGACCGAAGGACCCGGTGCCCGCGACGACCGTCGTCGAGCCCTTGTCCGCGAGCACGAGGGCGTCGTAGCGGCCGCCGGTGTAGCGGGTCCAGGTGCGGCCGTCGATGTTCTGGGTGGTCTTCGTCGCGGCGGCGCCCTGGCTGGCGGTCTCGATGAAGTCGGCCGGCTTCTGAGTCGACTGCTCTATCTGCACGTACTGACCGCCAGGGGCACTGAACCCGAGGTGCCAGGCGTCGAACGCGGCGCCGTCGTAGCTGACCGAGGTCGCCTTCCAGCTCTTGGCCAGGCCTTCCGGGGCCGCCACCGGGTACGGCGCCGCGCGGCGCGCCGTGAGCAGCTCCACGCGGTAGTCGACCCGCTTGACGTCCGGAGCGTGGTCGCTGTGCGGGATGAAGATGTAGACGATCGCCGCCGCGATCCCGATCAGGCCCAGGGAGAGGATCATGTCCCTGACCGTCTTCTGCTTGCCGTTCGAACCTGCCACGTCCCTATCGTCGCAGGTGCCCTGGTCCGCTCATCCGTGGGGCCCCCTGCTCATTTTGTCTGCCTGGCGATAGAGTCGTGGCCATACCCTCATCCGGCCGTCGTCGTATCAGAAAGGTGCGCTCCGATGACCGAGCATCATCATCTGCCGTCCGAACTCGAGGTCCCCTCCGAGGCCCCCGACCGCAACCTCGCCCTGGAACTCGTCCGGGTGACCGAAGCCGCCGCGATGGCCGCGGGCCGCTGGGTCGGGCGCGGTGACAAGAACGGCGCCGACGGCGCCGCCGTGCGTGCCATGCGGACCCTCGTCTCCACCGTCTCGATGAACGGCGTCGTCGTCATCGGGGAGGGCGAGAAGGACGAGGCGCCGATGCTCTTCAACGGCGAGCGCGTCGGTGACGGGACCGGGCCCGAGTGCGACATCGCCGTCGACCCGATCGACGGGACCACGCTCAACGCGAAGGGCATGCCGAACGCGATCGCGGTGCTGGCCGCCGCGGACCGTGGGTCGATGTTCGACCCGTCCGCCGTGTTCTACATGGACAAGCTCGTCGCCGGGCCCGAGGCGGCCGAGTTCGTCGACATCGAGGCGCCGATCTCGGTGAACGTGCGGCGGGTCGCCAAGGCGAAGCGCGTCACGCCGGAGGACGTCACCGTCGTCGTGCTGGACCGGCCTCGGCACGACGGGATCATCAAGGAGATCCGGGAGACCGGTGCGCGGATCAAGCTGATCTCCGACGGGGATGTCGCGGGGTCGATCCTGGCGCTGCGGGAAGGCACCGGCGTGGACCTGCTGCTCGGGATCGGCGGTACGCCCGAGGGCATCATCTCCGCGTGTGCCGTGAAGTGCCTCGGGGGTGTGATCCAGGGCAAGCTGTGGCCCAAGGACGACGCCGAGCGGCAGCGGGCGCTGGACGCGGGACACGACCTGGACCGGGTGCTCACCACCGATGACCTGGTGTCGGGGGAGAACGTGTTCTTCGTCGCCACCGGGATCACGGACGGGGAGCTGCTGCGGGGGGTTCGCTACCGGTCGGAGACCGCGACCACCGACTCGATCGTGATGCGGTCGAAGTCCGGGACGGTCAGGCGCATCGACTCGGAGCACCGGTTGAGCAAGTTGCGGGCGTACAGCGCGATCGACTTCGACCGGGCCAAGTAACGCGCCTGAGAGGGGTGTTCCGCCGGGCGTCGGCGGCCGCGGGGTGCTGTGGCCGGTCGCGCCCGCGCGGCGGAGCCGCGGATGTCACGGCCCCGCACCCCCTGGCCGGCCGCCCTGGCGGGCAATGAAGAGGCGCCCCCGGTGCGGTGGGGGCGCCTCGTCTTCGTCAGTCAGCCTGCCGCTGCTATGCGGGCCGCTCGGGACTTCTGGAGTTCCAGGTCGCGGCGGCGGCGCCTGGCCAGGACCACGCGGCGTTCGGCGGCGGTGAGGCCGCCCCAGACGCCGTAGGGCTCGGGTTGCAGGAGGGCGTGCTCTCGGCACTCGACCATGACCGGACAGCGGGCGCAGACGCGCTTCGCGGCGTCCTCGCGGGAGAGTCGGGCGGCGGTGGGTTCCTTGGACGGTGCGAAGAACAGGCCGGCCTCGTCGCGCCGGCACACCGCTTCGGTGTGCCAGGGAGCGTCTTGGTCCCTGTCTCGCGCAGGCACCCGCTGGGCCGGAACAGCAGCTACCTGCAGGGACGAATGCGGCGGTTGCAGCACGGTCTACTCCTGACGACGGCTTCGCGAGCGAGAGACGATGCAGCAAGGCCTACCCGCTGTGCGCGCGCCTATGCACTGAGTTCCGAACCGCCGGCTCCCGGGCGCTTCCGTGCGCCGTCAGGACCCGGCGGGCGTGGACCGATCGGCTCCGCATGTGTCCCGATTCACGACCGTCAACGGTCCAGGTGCTTGCGCAAACTCTTGTCGACCTTGCGCTGGACCCGATCGAGAATGTCCGCGACGAGCTTGCCCCGCTTCGGTTTCGCCTCGATGTTTCCGAGGACGGCCCAGCCGTCGACGTAGACCACGGGCGCGTCCGGCTCCGGTGAATCCAGCGTGTCCACCTCGAAGTTGCCGAGGACTCCGCCGCCGGTGCCGCGCAGCGACACGTTCTCCGGGACGCGGATCTCGACGCTGCCGAAGACCGAGACCGCCTTGATGACGACCTGCTGGTACTCGAAGATCGCCTCGCTGAGGTCGATCTCGACGCTGCCGAACACGGCGTACGCGTGCATTCTGCGGCCCGCGCGCCAGCGGCCCTTGCGCATCGCGGCGCTGAACACCGCCACCACGTGCTCATCGGCCTCGGCCGGGATCGCGCCTTCCGTCGGGCGGTTCGGGGCCGGGCTGTACGACGGAGTCCGCCGCCGGTGGCCGTGCGCGGCCGGCAGGTCCTGGATGAAGACCTCCAGCTCGCCGACCGTCTTGGCGCTCAGCACCCCCTCGACCCGCTCGGCGTGCTCGTCCGCGTCCAGCCGGCCCTCGGCCAGGGCCTCGCGGAGGATGTCGGCGATGCGGTCGCGGTCGGCGTCCGACGCGCGCAGTGCCGAGGCGGCGGGGGCGGGCTGCTGGGCGGCGGACTGCGGGGCCGCGGGCTGCTTCTGAAGGTCCACGGCAGCAGCGTACCCAAACGCGATAGATCGCGACTAGGGGTGTGGACAACGTGGGCGCGGCGCGGCCCCGGAGAGGAGCCCGGGAGAACTGAGCCTTACCTCACAAGCTCGCTGTCAGTGGCAGGTTCTACGCTGGTGAGCGCCCGCCAGTGTCGGCGGGCGGCCGTCTGTCGAGTGAGGAATGGGCTGCGATGCCTGAGTTCGCGTACACCGATCTGCTCCCCATGGGAGAGGACACCACCCCGTACCGGCTGGTGACCTCCGAGGGTGTCTCCACCTTCGAGGCCGACGGGCGGACGTTCCTCAAGGTCGAGCCGGAGGCGCTGCGCAAGCTGGCCGCCGAGGCCATCCACGACATCCAGCACTATCTGCGCCCGGCCCACCTCGCGCAGCTGCGCCGGATCATCGACGACCCCGAGGCGTCGAACAACGACAAGTTCGTGGCGCTGGACCTCCTGAAGAACGCGAACATCGCCGCCGCCGGCGTGCTCCCCATGTGCCAGGACACCGGCACGGCGATCGTCATGGGCAAGCGCGGACAGAACGTCCTCACGGAGGGCGGCGACGAGGCGGCCCTGTCGCGCGGCATCTACGACGCCTATCTGAACCTCAATCTGCGGTACTCGCAGATGGCGCCCCTCACCATGTGGGACGAGAAGAACACCGGGTCGAACCTGCCGGCCCAGATCGAGCTGTACGCGACCGACGGCGGCGCCTACAAGTTCCTGTTCATGGCCAAGGGCGGCGGCTCGGCCAACAAGTCGTTCCTCTACCAGGAGACCAAGGCGGTCCTCAACGAGGGCTCCATGATGAAGTTCCTGGAGGAGAAGATCCGTTCGCTCGGGACGGCCGCCTGCCCGCCGTACCACCTGGCGATCGTGGTCGGCGGCACGAGCGCCGAGTACGCGCTGAAGACCGCGAAGTACGCCTCCGCGCACTACCTGGACGAGATCCCGGCCGAGGGTTCCGAGCTGGGGCACGGCTTCCGGGACAAGGAGCTGGAGGAGAAGGTCTTCGAGCTGACGCAGAAGATCGGGATCGGGGCGCAGTTCGGCGGCAAGTACTTCTGCCACGACGTGCGCGTGGTGCGGCTGCCCCGGCACGGCGCGTCCTGCCCGGTCGCCATCGCCGTGTCCTGCTCGGCCGACCGCCAGGCCGTCGCGAAGATCACCGCCGAGGGCGTGTTCCTGGAGCAGCTGGAGACGGACCCGGCGCGGTTCCTGCCGGAGACGACCGACGAGCATCTCGACTCCGCCGAGGAAGACGTCGTGCGGATCGACCTGAACCAGCCCATGGACGACATCCTCGCCGAGCTGACCAAGTACCCGGTCAAGACCCGGCTTTCGCTCTCCGGGCCGCTCGTCGTGGCGCGTGACATCGCGCACGCCAAGATCAAGGAGCGGCTGGACGCGGGCGAGGAGATGCCGCAGTACCTGAAGGACCACCCGGTGTACTACGCGGGGCCCGCGAAGACGCCCGAGGGGTACGCCTCGGGGTCCTTCGGGCCTACGACCGCCGGGCGCATGGACTCGTACGTCGAGCAGTTCCAGGCGGCGGGCGGGTCCAAGGTGATGCTGGCCAAGGGGAACCGGAGCAAGCAGGTCACGTCCGCGTGTGACGCCCACGGCGGGTTCTATCTCGGGTCGATCGGCGGGCCCGCGGCGCGGCTTGCGCAGGACTGCATCAAGAAGGTCGAGGTCGTCGAGTACGAGGAGCTGGGGATGGAGGCGGTCTGGAAGATCGAGGTCGAGGACTTCCCGGCGTTCGTCGTCGTCGACGACAAGGGCAACGACTTCTTCCAGAACCCGGCGCCGGAGCCCACGTTCACGCATATTCCGGTGCGGGGGCCGGGGCTGGCGTAGGGGTCTTCGCCCCCGCCGCCCCTACCCTTCCCATCCTCAGGGGTTCTGCCCCGTTCCACCCCGCCAGGGGGCTCTGCCCCCTGGACCCCCTATCGGCCCCTAAGGGCCTCGTCCTCAAACGCCGGACGGGCTGAGTGGGACGCCGGAAAGTCCTGTACTCCGTCCCGGTTCGTCCCAGGGACAGCCGGGACGGCATTTTCGGGTGCTTTGCCGGAAAAGCTCCGGGTCGACTGGATCACATCCCGTGGTCCACGGTCGACTCGGAGGAACCCCCCATGTTCGGACGCCTTCTGCGCAACGGGCTCGTGGCCGCGGTCGCGGCTGTCGCCGTCTTCCCCGTGACAGCCGTCGCCGCCACCGCCGCCCCGGCCCCGCATCACGTCACCCACCACCACGCGGCGCGGCACGTGGTGGGACGGGTCACCACCCGGCACTACAAGCGGCTGAACATCCGTTCCGGCCCGGGCACCGGCTACCGCGTGGTCGGTTCCCGGCCGGTCGGTCGGATGCTGCCGATCGTCTGCGAGACGTACGGATCGAACGTCTTCGGCAACCACCGCTGGTACAAGCTCCCGCACCACGAGGGCTATGTCTCCGCCCACTACGTCCACAACCGCGGCGCCGTCCGCTGGTGCTGACCCCCGCCTGACCCACGGCACCCCCGACGGGACGGTCCCGTACGTCCCGTCGGGGGACGCCAGGTCAACACCCCTTCATATTCGGGCAATCCGGGTGTGGCCCGGCACCGGCCCCGGGAACGGATCACGGCGGTCACCCCGGTACGGCGAGGGAGCAGGATGGAAAGCCACGTGACGGTCGAGCGACAGCCGCTGCCCGGCCCGTACGACGACGCAGGGCGGCTCCTGACGGAACGGCTCCGTCTCCTCAAGCGGCGGACCGGGCTGAGCCTGGCCGCGCTGGCCTCCGTCACCCCGTTCAGCAAGTCGACGTGGCACCGCTATCTCAACGGCGACCACCTCCCGCCCCGGTCCGCCGTCGAGGCCCTCGCCCGGCTCGCGCACACCGACCCCGGCGCGCTGCTCTCCCTGTGGGACGCGGCGACCCAGGAGCAGGTCAGCAGGGTCACGCCTCCGCCGCCGCAGCCGCCTGCCCAGGTTCCAGCCCCCGCCCCTGTTCCAGCCCCTGTCCCCGGGCCGGCCGTACGGTCCCGTCGGCTCCGGCCGCCGGTCCGCGCCCTCGTCGCCCTCGCCGCGATGGCCGCCACGGTCGCGGTCACCGCCGGTGCCGCCGACGTCCTCGACCACGACACCGGCCCGGAGCGGTCCACGGTCGCCTCCTGCCGGGGCGGGGGCTGCCAGGGGACGCTGCCGTCCTCGGAGACCTGCGCCCGGGACGCCCGTACGGAGCGGTCGGCGGCCCGGGCCGCCCAGGTCGTGCTGCTGCGCTACTCGCCGTCCTGCGCGACCGTCTGGTCCGAGGTGCGCACCCGGGTCGCCGGGGCGCGGGAGATCTCCATCAGGGCGGGCCAGGACGAGCTGTCCGCCGAGTACCCCGGTCACCGCTCGGACGGCTTCAGCAGCCCTATGCTGGCCGCCGCCGACCCGCGCGGGGCCCAGGCGTGCGCCGAGGTGGGCGGCAGGCCGGTGTGCACCGGCCCCGGCCACTGAGCGCTCGGCCGGGACACTCCGTTTACGCCCGGCGCGCCGGGAACACGGGAGGTGTCCGCGATGCTGTCCCCCACAGGAGGTGATCGGCGATGGCCGACGGTCAGACAGTGGGTCCGTTCCGTGTCGAGCACGATTCGATGGGGGAGGTGCGGGTCCCGGTCGACGCGAAGTGGCGGGCGCAGACCCAGCGGGCGGTGGAGAACTTCCCGATCTCGGGGCAGCGCATCGAGCGCGCCCACATCGAGGCGCTGGCCCGGATCAAGGGTGCCGCCGCGAAGGTGAACGCCGAACTGGGCGTGCTGGACAAGGACATCGCGGAGGCGATCCAGGAGGCCGCTCGTGAGGTGGCCGGCGGGAAGTGGGACGAGCACTTCCCGATCGACGTGTTCCAGACGGGGTCCGGCACCTCGTCCAACATGAACACCAACGAGGTGATCGCCACCCTCGCGACCGAGCGGCTCGGGCGCGATGTGCACCCGAACGACCACGTCAACGCCTCGCAGTCGTCCAACGACGTCTTCCCCTCCTCGATCCACATCGCGGCCACCGGTGCCGTCATCCATGACCTGATCCCCGCGCTGGAGCATCTCTCGGGCGCGCTGTCGCGCAAGTCCGTCGAGTTCGCCGATGTCGTGAAGTCCGGGCGCACCCACCTGATGGACGCCACACCGGTCACGCTGGGCCAGGAGTTCGGCGGGTACGCGGCCCAAGTCCGGTACGGCGTCGAGCGGTTGGAGGCCTCGCTGCCCCGGCTCGCCGAACTGCCCCTGGGCGGTACGGCGGTGGGCACTGGGATCAACACCCCGCCCGGGTTCTCCGCCGCCGTGATCGCCGAGGTCGCGCTGGTCACCGGGCTGCCGCTGACCGAGGCGCGGGACCACTTCGAGGCGCAGGGGGCGCGGGACGGGATCGTCGAGACCAGCGGGCAGCTGCGGACCATCGCCGTGGGACTGACGAAGATCGCGAACGATCTGCGGTGGATGGCGTCCGGCCCGCGCACCGGGCTGTCCGAGATCTCGCTGCCCGATCTTCAGCCGGGGTCCTCGATCATGCCCGGCAAGGTCAACCCGGTCATCCCGGAGGCCGTGCTGATGGTCGCCGCGCAGGTCGTCGGCAATGACGCGACCGTCGCCACCGCCGGCGCCGCGGGCAACTTCGAGCTGAACGTGATGCTGCCGGTGATCGCCAAGAACGTCCTGGAGTCGATCCGGCTGCTGGCCAATGTGTCCCGGCTGCTCGCCGACCGGACCGTGGAGGGGATCGTCGCGCACCGGGAGCGGGCGCGGGAGTACGCGGAGTCGTCGCCGTCCGTGGTGACCCCGCTCAACAAGTACATCGGGTACGAGGAGGCCGCGAAGGTCGCCAAGAAGGCGCTCGCGGAGCGGAAGACGATCCGTGAGGTCGTGCTCGAGAACGGCTATGTGGAGCGCGGCGACCTGACCGAGGCGCAGCTCGACGCGGCTCTCGATGTCCTGCGGATGACACGTCCGTAACCAATGGGCGCCCCGGCGTGAACCGTGACGCGGACCGCAGCGTCGTATGCCCGGGGCACCTAATATCTGTTCATGGCAGACGGTGGAGCGGTGCGAGCGGTGGAAGCGGGTACGTCTACGGCCTTCTGGGCGCCCGGGGATCAGATCCTGTGGCGCTACCGGGAGAACGCCGGGCCGCGCTTCCACATCGCCCGCCCCGTCACCGTCGTCCGTGATGACGAGGAGCTGCTCGCCGTCTGGATGGCGCCCGGCACCGAGTGTGTGCGGCCGGTGCTCGCGGACGGCACGTCGGTGCACGGGGAGCCGCTGGAGACCCGGTACACGAAGCCGCGCACGGTCCGGCGCGACCACTGGTTCGGCACGGGTGTGCTGAAGCTGGCGCGGCCCGGTGAGCCCTGGTCGGTGTGGCTTTTCTGGGAGCCGGGATGGCGGTTCAAGAACTGGTACGTGAACCTTGAGGAACCGCAGCTCCGTTGGGCCGGCGGGGTCGACTCGGTGGATCACTTCCTGGACATCTCCGTGCACCCGGACCGCAGTTGGCGCTGGCTCGACGAGGACGAGTTCGCGCAGGCGCAGCGGGACGGTCTGATGCCTCCCCAACTGGCCGAGCGGGTAAGGGAAGCGGGCTGGTCGGCGGTCGAGGTGATCCGCGCGTGGGGGTCTCCGTTCGCGGACGGCTGGCAGCACTGGCGCCCGGATCCGTCCTGGGCTGTACCTTCACTTCCGGAGGACTGGGACCGCACCCCCGCGCACTTGTCCACATGAGACCCTTGATGCGCCCCCGGTCGACAACCGTAGGATCGTCCTCCGCAAGGACACAGCGACAACTCCCCGGGTAGGCACCGGGACTGACCAGACGTCACCGAGGGGCGGCAGGACGTGAGCGAGGGGTATCAGGACACCACCGGTTCGGGCCGCCGGTCCGCCGGTGGCACAGGAACAGCCTCTGACCACGCGGGAATTCCGTTCCTGGGGCACGTATTCCGGGTATCGGCATTTCGGCGGGACGATCCGCGCGCTCGGCGTGCGGACCCGGACGGACGGATTCGACACGCGTGACGGAGCACCCCACCTCGTTCGAGCGCCCCGGCGGCGCCGACCCCGCAGACCCCCGCGGGGCGCTCCTGCACACCTCGACGCCGTCCAGGCCGTCCGGTGGTGCCGGCTTACCGGCACAGGCACGCACCGGTGAGCCGCCCTCGGCGCCGGGTACGAGCACGTCCCGCGCCAAGGGGAAGGACCCGGCAGGTACCCCTGTGAAGCCCGAGCCCGATACCGCCGCAGCCGGTTCCGAGCACTCCCAGCCCTCTGCGGCCGAACCCGACGCCCATCGCCCCCGCCCCTCGCCGGACGGCATCCCGGCCCAGCCGGGCGGCGGCGGGCTCGCCGACGCCTCCGGCAAGGAGCGCCGTACGGGACAGGGGCTGCCGCCCGGTGGCCCCATGCCGATGCGGCGGGACGGGGACCGGCTGCGCTTCGTGGGCGCGGCGACCCGGCGGATCGCCCGCGGCATCGACCTCGACGAGATCGTCATGGGGTTGTGCCGGGCGACCGTGCCGACGTTCTCGGACGCGATCCTGGTCTATCTCCGCGACCCGCTCCCGGTGGGCGACGAGCGGCCGACGGGTCCCGTCGTGCTGCGCCTGCGCCGCACCGACCGCATCCCGGAGGAGCGGGACACGGAGAACGGCTTCATGCCCGCGATACAGCCGGAGCAGCCCTCCGAACTGTCCGCGGTCACCGCGGAGTTGTGCGAGGTCCGACCCGGCGGCGCGCTGAACGAGGTACTGCGGGGCGTCCGTCCCGTCTTCGCCGACTCCCCCGCTGCCCGTGCCGCGCTGCCCGAACTGCTCGGCGAGGGCGGCGAGTTGATCGTCCCGGCCGGTCAGCGGGCGATCCTCGCGCCGCTGCGCGGCCGGCGCCGGGTGATCGGCGCCGCGC
Organism: Streptomyces sp. NPDC096013; assembly: GCF_044763565.1. Classification (NCBI taxonomy): domain Bacteria; kingdom Bacillati; phylum Actinomycetota; class Actinomycetes; order Kitasatosporales; family Streptomycetaceae; genus Streptomyces; species Streptomyces sp. NPDC096013. The sequence continues at coordinate 310,751 of NZ_JBIWGK010000009.1, forward strand.
TCTTCCTGCGCCGCCCCGAGCGCATGGCGTTCGAGGCCGACGACCTCCTGGTCGCCGCCCAACTCGCCACGCACAGCGCCCTCGGCATCGACAAGGCGGTCCTCTACGGCCGTGAGGCGTACATCGCCGACGAGCTCCAGCGCACCATGCTCCCGGAGACCCTGCCCCGCCCCACCGGCGTCCGGCTGGCGTCCCGGTACCTGCCCGCCGCCGAGACCGCGCGGGTCGGCGGCGACTGGTACGACGCGATCCCGCTGCCCGGCAGCCGGGTCGCCCTGGTCGTCGGCGACGTCATGGGCCACTCCATGACCTCGGCCGCGATCATGGGCCAGCTGCGCACCACCGCCCAGACGCTGGCCGGTCTCGACCTGCCCCCGCAGGAGGTCCTGCACCACCTCGACGAACAGGCCCAGCGGCTGGGCACCGACCGCATGGCGACCTGCCTCTACGCGGTCTACGACCCGGTCTCGCACCGCATCACCATCGCCAACGCGGGCCACCCGCCGCCCGTGCTGCTGCACCTGGGCGGCCGGGCCGAGGTGCTGCGGGTGCCGCCCGGCGCCCCGATCGGTGTCGGCGGGGTCGACTTCGAGGCCGTGGAGCTGGACGCCCCGGCGGGTGCGACGCTGCTCCTCTACACGGACGGGCTGGTCGAGTCGCGGCTGCGGGACGTGTGGACCGGGATAGAGCAGCTGCGCGAGAAGCTCGCCGCGGTCGCGCAGCTCACCGGACCCGATCACCCGCCGCCCCTGGAAGCCCTGTGCGACGAGGTGCTCGACATGCTCGGCCCGGGTGACCGGGACGACGACATCGCGCTGCTCGCCGCCCGCTTCGACGGGATCGCGCCCAGCGACGTGGCGTACTGGTTCCTCGACCCGGAGGACTCGGCGCCCGGCCAGGCCCGTCGGCTGGCCCGGCGCGCGCTGGCCCGCTGGGGCATGGAGGACATGAGCGACTCCGTGGAGCTGCTGGTCAGCGAGGTCGTGACGAACGCCGTGCGGTACGCCTCACGGCCGGTCACGCTGCGGCTGCTGCGGACGGACGTGCTGCGCTGCGAGGTCGGCGACGACGTGCCCCAGCTGCCGCGGCTGCGCCAGGCGCGGGCGACGGACGAGGGCGGACGCGGGCTGTATCTGGTCAACAGACTGGCCCGTCGGTGGGGAGCCACGCGGCTGAGCACCGGAAAGGTGGTCTGGTTCGAACTGAACCGGAATTAGAACCGGTCCAAAAGTTGCCGACATTCCGGCGTCGGAGTTGACTGCTGGGGTACGCGAAGGCGAAGCGACCTGATTTCCCTGAACAGGAGGACGCTCGTGACGCAGACCCCCCAGCAGGCTCCGTACACCACGAACAACGTCGGCATCCCGGTGGAGAGCGACGAACACTCGCTCACCGTCGGACCCGACGGCCCGATCCTGCTCCAGGACCACTACCTCATCGAGAAGATGGCCCAGTTCAACCGGGAGCGGGTCCCCGAGCGGGTGGTGCACGCCAAGGGCTCCGGCGCGTACGGCTTCTTCGAAGTGACCAATGACGTCAGCCAGTTCACCCGGGCCGACCTCTTCCAGCCGGGCAGGCGCACCGAGATGCTGGCGCGGTTCTCCACCGTCGCCGGTGAGCAGGGCTCGCCCGACACCTGGCGCGACCCCCGCGGCTTCGCGCTCAAGTTCTACACCGAGCACGGCAATTACGACATGGTGGGCAACAACACCCCGGTCTTCTTCGTCCGTGACACGATCAAGTTCCAGGACTTCATCCGCTCGCAGAAGCGCCACCCGGTGACCGGGCTGCGCAGCAACGACATGCAGTGGGACTTCTGGACCCTCTCCCCCGAGTCGGCGCACCAGGTGACCTGGCTGATGGGCGACCGGGGCATCCCGAAGACGTACCGCCACATGAACGGCTACAGCTCCCACACCTACATGTGGATCAACGGTGCCGGTGAGCGGTTCTGGGTGAAGTACCACTTCAAGACCGACCAGGGCATCGAATTCCTCACGCAGGCCGAGGCCGACGAGCTGGCCGGGTCCGACGCCGACAAGCACCGCCGTGACCTGTTCGAGTCGATCGAGGCCGGGAACGCGCCGAGCTGGACCCTGAAGGTCCAGATCATGCCGTTCGAGGACGCGGCGGACTACCGCTTCAACCCCTTCGACCTGACGAAGGTCTGGCCGCACGGGGACTACCCGCTGATCGACGTCGGCCGGATGACCCTCAACAGGAACCCCGAGGACTACTTCGTCCACATCGAGCAGGCCGCCTTCGAGCCCTCGAACCTGGTGCCGGGCATCGGCCCCTCACCGGACAAGATGCTGCTGGGCCGGCTGTTCTCGTACCCGGACACCCACCGGTACCGGATCGGCCCCAACTACACCCAGCTGCCCCCGAACCGGCCGCACTCCCCGGTCAACTCGTACGCCAAGGACGGCCCGATGCGCTACGAACCGTCGCGCGCCGCCCGCCCGTACGCCCCGAACTCCTACGGCGGCCCCGCGGCCGACTTCGGGCGGTTCGGCGACCCGGCGAGCTGGCAGACCGCGGGTGAACTGGTCCGCGAGGCGACGAGGCGGCACGCCGAGGACGACGACTGGGGCCAGGCGGGCACGATGGTCCGCGAGGTCTTCGACGACGCGGCCCGCGACCGCCTCGTCGCCAACGTCAGCGGCCATCTGAAGGCCGACGTCTCCCGCGCGGTCCTCGACCGCGCCTTGCAGTACTGGCACAACATCGACAAGGAAGTCGGCGACCGGATCGCCGCGAACTTCGCCTAGCGGCAGGCGAGTTCACCCGACGGTACGAGAGAGGGCGCCCGGCGATGTGCCGGGCGCCCTCTCGCGTCGTACGGGACGACCCCCTACTGGCCGAGCCCGCCGAACGGCTGGTCCGTGCCGCCGGCAGTCGGTGTCGCCGGCGGACTGGTCGTCGGCGTCGGGGTGGGCGTCGGGGTCGGCGTCGGCGTGGGAGTCGGGGTCGGGGACTCCGTCGTCGGGGTCGGCGACGGCGACTTGGTCGTCGGCGTCTCGGACGGGGTCGGCGACAGGGTCGGGGTCGGCGTCGGGGAGTAGGTCGGCTCGACGGCCGCGCCCTGGGTGGTGTTCAGGTCGAACTTGTTGTTCGCCTTGGTCACCCCGAACATGTACGTCGCCCAGATCTCCGCCGGATAGCCACCACCGTTGATGCGGCCTCCGCTGGTGGCGATCAGACCGGTCGCGCCGGTCAGCGGCACCTGCGCGTGGGACTTGGCGTCCTCACCGAACAGACCCACCGAGGTGACCAGGTCGGGCGTGTAGCCGGTGAACCAGGCCGACTTGTTGTTGTCGGAGGTGCCCGTCTTGCCCGCGACCTGCTGGCCGTCGCGCTTGGGGTTGTTCTGCACCGACTTCTTCGCCGTACCGTCGTCGACCACACCGGTCAGCACCGAGGTCACCGTGTCGGCGGCCTCGACCGGGATCACCTGGGAGCCGATCGGGTCCGGCATGGTGACCGTGCGCGTGTTGTGCGCGACCGACTTGATGATCGACGGGGTGACCTTCTTGCCGTGGTTGTCGAAGGTGGCGTAGACGCCGGCCATCTCCATCGGGCTCGCGCCCATGGTGCCGAGGGTCTGCGCCGGTACGGCCTTCAGGTCGCCGGTGTCCATGCCCAGCTCGCCCGCGGTCTTCATGACCTTGTCCATGCCGACGTCGACACCGAGCTGCGCGAACACGGAGTTGATCGACTGGTTCATCGCCTTCTGGACGGTGACCTTGCCGTAGTCGGCGTCGTCCTCGTTCTGCGGCGCGAACGCGATGTCGCTGCCCACCACCGGGCGCCTGCTGGTGCCGTCGTAGATCGTGTTCGCCGTGATCGTCTTGCCTGACTGCGTCTTGGCCTGGTCGGCCAGGGCCGCGGCCAGGATCACCGGCTTGAACGTCGACGCGGGCTGGTAGTCGGTGCGGGTCGCGTTGTTCACGTAGTGCTCGGTGTAGCCCGTGCCGCCGTACATCGCCACGACCGCGCCCGTCTTCGGGTTCACGGAGACCGCGCCGGGCTGGACGTTGCCGTCGACCTTGCGCTTCTTGACGTCGAGCTTGCTGGTCAGCTGGGACTTGACCGACTTCTCCAGCTGGGCCTGCTTCTTCTTGTCGATGTTGAGCGTGATCGTCCAGCCGCCCGCGCTGACCAGCGTCTCGGCGTCCTTGATGTTGGCGGCCTGCCCCGAGGCGATGAGCTGCTTCTCCAGGGCCTCGTTGGCGGCGGTCACCATGTAGCCGGTCTGGCCCGCCATGCCGGCCTCGGTCTTGGGCGGCTTCGGGACCGGGAACTTCATGGCCTCGCGCTTGGCCGTCGTCAGCCAGTCCTGCTTGACCATGTTGTCCAGCACGTAGTTCCAGCGCGCCTGCACCAGCTTGCGGCCGGTGTCGGTCGCCGCCTGCCAGTCGTACTGGCTCGGCGCCTGGAGGAGCGCGGCGAGATAGGCGCCCTGCGGGACGGTGAGGTCCTTGGCGTCGACCCGGTAGTAGGCCTGCGCGGCGGCCTGGATGCCGTAGGCGCCGCGGCCGTAGTAGCTGGTGTTGATGTACCCGGCGAGGATGTAGTCCTTGGACTTCTCGCGGTCCAGCTTGAGCGAGATGACCATTTCCTTCAGCTTGCGCGTGACGGTCTGGTCCTGCGTCAGGTAGTAGTTCTTGACGTACTGCTGGGTGATCGTCGAGCCGCCCTGCGCGCCCTTGCCGGACAGCGTGTTGAGCAGGCCGCGGGCGGTGCCCTTGAGGTCGACGCCGGCGTCGCTGTAGAACGTCTTGTTCTCGGCGGCGACGAAGGTCTCCTGGACGGCCTTGGGGACCTGCGAGAGGTCGACGTTCTCGCGGTTCACATCGCCCTTGCGGGTCAGGATCGAGCCGTCGCTGTACTTGTAGACGTTGCTCTGCAGCTTCGCGTCGGCGTTGCCCGCGGGGATGCTGATCATCATGTAGAGCACGATGAACGCGCCGATGCCAAGCAGGCAGACGCCGAGGAACGTGCCGAGGATCTTCTTCCAGGTGAAAAGCCTGCGTATGAAGCTCTTACCGTCCTTGGCACCCTTGGCGCCCTCGGCAGCCGCCGCTGACGAGCGGCGGGTCTTGGGCGCGGCGCGGTGGCCACCGCGCTGGCGCGCTCTTCTCTCTTCCGCTCGTCCCATGAGTCCGTTCCGCTCCGCTTCGCTCTCTTGTGATCCGTTGTCACACAGCTTCGCCCGTCAAGTCAGCTCAGAAAGCTAACACCAGGAGTTGTGACAAAGGGCTGTCGATCCGGTCCATTACGGACGTGACAATCAGCACCCGTACCAATGGAACCGACGTACGAGAGGGGTCGAGGGTTGCCGCAGCCGGCCAAAGCGATAGCACTTCGACTCCACCGGGAGGCGGGTACCAGGCGCCGGCGGAGGCGGGGCGGCCTCGGACGCCGGACGGGCCGGACCCTGCCCACCGGCGTGTGGCAGAACCGTGACAATCGGCCTCCACCTGCACGTTCCCACCCGCCGCCATGATCTACACACGGTGCGTATACACACCAGGTATACCCCGTGTGTAGAGTGCTCGGCATGTCCATCGGTCACACCCTCCTGGGGCTCCTGGAGTCCGGCCCGCGCCACGGTTACGACCTGAAGCGGGCCTTCGACGAGAAGTTCGGTCACGACCGGCCGCTGCACTACGGCCAGGTCTACTCGACGATGTCCCGACTGCTGAAGAACGGCCTCGTCGAGGTCGACGGCATCGAGGCGGGCGGCGGGCCCGAGCGCAAGCGGTACGCGATCACCGACGCCGGGATCACCGACGTACAGAAGTGGCTCGCGACGCCGGAGAAGCCCGAGCCGTACCTTCAGTCGGCCCTGTACACCAAGGTCGTCCTCGCGCTGCTGACCCACCGGAACGCGGCGGAGATCCTCGACGTGCAGCGCTCCGAGCATCTGCGCAGCATGCGCATCCTGACCGACCGCAAGCGCAAGGGCGATCTCGCGGACCAGCTGATCTGCGACCACGCCCTCTTCCATCTGGAGGCCGACCTGCGGTGGCTGGAGCTCACCGCCGCGCGCCTCGACAAGCTCGCCGAGGTGGTGGCCAAGTGACGACACATCCCGCCGGTTCCCTGCTCGCGGCCCAGGAGCTGCGCAAGGCTTACGGCCCGACGACCGCGCTCGACGGCGCGGAGTTCTCCATCCACCCCGGCGAGGTCGTCGCCGTGATGGGCCCCTCGGGGTCGGGGAAGTCGACGCTGCTGCACTGTCTCGCCGGGATCGTGCCGCCCGACTCGGGCTCGATCACGTACAACGGGCAGGAGATGGCGACCATGAGCGACGCCCAGCGCAGTGCGCTGCGCCGCTCGGAGTTCGGGTTCGTCTTCCAGTTCGGGCAGCTGGTGCCGGAGCTGACCTGCGTCGAGAACGTCGCGCTGCCGCTGCGGCTGAACGGCACGCACCGCAAGGAGGCCGAGCGGACCGCGCTCGGCTGGATGGAGCGCCTTGAGGTCGACGACCTCGCCAGGAAGCGGCCCGGCGAGGTCTCCGGCGGACAGGGGCAGCGCGTCGCCGTCGCCCGCTCGCTGGTCACCGGACCCCGGGTGCTGTTCGCCGACGAGCCGACCGGCGCGCTCGACTCCCTCAACGGCGAGCGCGTGATGGAGCTGCTGACCGAGGCGGCCCGGTCGACCAACGCGGCCGTGGTGCTGGTCACGCACGAGGCGCGGGTGGCCGCCTACTCGGACCGCGAGATCGTCGTACGGGACGGGAAGTCCCGGGACATGGAGCGCGTCGTATGAACGCCCGTCAGTGGGGGGCCGATCTGGCCATGGGCGTACGGTTCGCCTTCGGCGGCGGACGTGAGGGCTGGGTACGGGCCGTCCTGACGGCCGTCGGCGTCGGGCTCGGGGTGGCGCTCCTGCTGCTCACCACGGCCCTGCCGAACGCGCTGGCCAACCGCGACGAACGCGGCAGCGCCCGGCAGGACTTCACCTACAGCGGGAAGCTGCTGCCGAAGGCGGACGACACCCTCATCGTCGCCGACCGGGACACCACCTTCCGCGACAAGGACATCCGCGGCCGGGTGCTCCAGCCGGAGGGCGCCAAGGCGCCGCTGCCGCCGGGCATCGGGGCGTTCCCGGCGACCGGCGAGATGGTGGTCTCCCCCGCGCTCGACAAGCTCCTCAAGTCCGACTCAGGGAAACTGCTGCGCGAACGGCTGCCCTACCGGGTCACCGGCACGATCGCGCACACCGGGCTCATCGGACCCGCCGAACTCGCCTACTACGCGGGCGGGACGGGGCTGGAGCAGCGCATCTCCGGCGGCACGGTCGAGCGCATCGACTACTTCGGGCCCTCCCCCAACACCAGTCCGGACAAGCTGGACCCCATCCTGCTGCTGCTGATCGTGATGGTCTTCGTCGTCCTGCTGCTGCCGGTCGCCGTGTTCATCGCCGCGGCGGTGCGCTTCGGCGGCGAGCGCCGGGACCGACGGCTCGCGGCGCTGCGGCTGGTCGGGGCGGACGGGCGGATGGCGCGCCGGATCGCGGGTGGCGAGGCGCTCGCGGGGGCGCTCCTCGGGCTCGTCTTCGGCACCGGGTTCTTCCTGGTGGGGCGGCAGTTGGCGACCCTGGTGGACGTGCGGGACATCAGCGTGTTCTCCAGCGACCTCAACCCGTCGCCCGCGCTCGCCCTGCTGGTGGCCGTCGCCGTACCGGCCGCGGCCGTCCTGGTGACGCTGTTCGCGCTGCGCGGGGTCGTCATCGAACCGCTCGGCGTGGTCCGCAAGGCGAAGCCGCCACGCCGCCGGCTGTGGTGGCGGCTGCTGATGCCGCTGGTCGGCCTGGCGATGCTCTACCCGATGACCGGCAAGGGCAACACGAACGGCAACTTCAACCAGTGGCTGGTGATCGGCGGCACGGTGCTGCTGCTGGTCGGTGTCACCGCCCTGCTGCCCTGGGTCGTCGAGGCCGCCGTGATCCGGCTGAACTCCGGCTCGGTGTCCTGGCAACTCGCCGTCCGCAGGCTCCAGTTGAGCAGTGGTTCGGCCGCCCGGATGGTCAACGGCATCGCGGTCGCGGTGGCCGGGGCGATCGCCCTTCAGATGCTGTTCGCCGGCGTCCAGGGCGACTACACCAAGCCGACCGCCAACGATCTCAACCGCGCCCAGATGGAGGCCTACGTGGCCGGCACGACCTCGCTGGCCGAGGTCGACCGCCGCCTCACGGCCACCAAGGGCGTGCGCGGCGCGTGGGCGATCTCGACGACCTCGGTCGGGAACCGGGCGCTGAACCCGGACGACGAGCTGGAGACGACCGTCGGCAGCTGCGCCGAACTGCGCGAGGTGGCCCGCCTGCCGAGCTGCCGGAACGGCGATGTCTTCCGGATCGAGGGCGGCGAGTACGACGACCAGGCGCGACGCATGACCAAGGCGGGCAACACGGTCTACCTCAACCCGATGTACGCCACCTCGCCGACCGAACCGACCCCGTGGAAGGTGCCGGCCGGAGTGAAGACGGCGACCCACCGCAAGGACCCGACCGGGTACGCGCGCGACGGACTGCTGTTCACCTCGGGGGCGCTGCCCGCACAGGCGGCGAAGGGGCTGACCCAGAAGGCGTACGTCTCGCTGGACCCGTCGGTGCCGGACGCGACCGAGTACGTACGGAACACGGTGGCGCGGATGGACCCGCTGGCGAACGTGTTCTCGCTGGGGGCCAGTGAGCAGTCCCGGCAGTTCCGCTCGATCCGTACCGGGCTGTTCGTAGGCGCGGGCTGTGTGCTGCTGCTCATCGGGGCGAGTCTGCTGGTGTCGCAGCTGGAGCAGTTGCGCGACCGCAAGAAGCTGCTGTCGGCGCTGGTCGCCTTCGGCACCCGGCGGCGCACGCTGAGCCTGTCGGTGCTGTGGCAGACGGCGATCCCGGTCGCCCTGGGCCTGGTGCTGGCCACGGCGGTGGGGCTGACGCTGGGCGCGGTGCTGCTGAAGATGAGCGCCGCGACGGTCCGTATCGACTGGTCGAGCGTGCTGGCGATGTCCGGCATCGGGGCGGGCGTCGTCCTGGCGGTGACCCTGCTGAGCCTGCCGCCGCTGCTGCGGATGATGCGACCGGACGGGCTGCGCACGGAGTAGGAGTCCGTCCGCAGCCGCCCGCCCGCCTCAGAGTCCGTACTCCCGCACCACGCGCCGGACCTGGGCGAAGAGCATGCCCACGTTCACGGACTTGCGGCAGACCACCACGGCGACGACGTCCTGTTGCTCGGTCATCCGCACGAACAGGTGGGTGAGGTTCTCGCTGTTGACGAGGATCTCCTGGAAGAAGTGGTGGTCACTGGTGATCCCGCGACGCTCCTTGAAGACGTCCTCGATCATCACGACCGTCCGGCCCTGGAACAGGTCGAGGGTCGCACCCGCCAGCAGGTCGAGGACCTCTGGCGGGTGGTTGTCGATGGTCTCGTACGACAGCAGCATGCCGGTGGCCATGTCGACCACGCCCGAGGCCACACAGTCGGGGGCATCGGTCCTGAGCGTTTTGACCAGGCCCATCACCTGGTCGGAGAATCCTGGGGTCATACGTTTCGTCGCCATCCCTTCACACTCCTTCTGACGCCTTCTCGGCGAGGATCGACTCGATGCGGTCGAGCGTCGGCCGGGCCGCGAGATGCAGCCGGTCGACGTCCATCCCCTCGTCGCCGAGCACCACCATCAGCGCGGTGTCGCCGACGGCGTAGGTCACGGCGCAGCCGTGACTGCCGTACGTCACGGTCTGGCGCAGCGTGCCGCGGTCGGTGGCCTCGGCGGTCCGCCGGGCCAGACCCAGGCCGGCCGCCGCCAGCGCGGCGAGGGCCTCCGGGTCGATCGAGGCGGCGGTGTCGGCCGCGATGAGCAGTCCGTCGGCCGCCGTGAGCGCGGTGTCGGTGATACCGGTTACCTTTTCCCGCAGTTCGCGCATTTCCCAAGCCAGGGCTTTGTGATCCACTTACTCAACTCCCCTGAAACTGATCGCTTTTGTCCATCGGAATCATGTGGAGGTTCCGTTCCGCAGCCGGAAGAACCCTTTCCAACCCGCCCCGCTCTTCTCGGGGACGAGAGTTTCGGTGATACCGCTGGCGCCCGGATCGCGGCGGGGCAGCTCGGCGGGCGCGGTGAACTGCGCGGGCGGCAGCGCCGGTTGCTCCCGGCGGCGCACGACGGGCGCGTCGGGCGGCAGCAGCACCGGGATCGGCACGGGGGTGTCGGCGCACTCCAGCAGTCCCTGGGCGAGCATCCGCGCCACCTCGGCGGTGACCGGGTAGACCCCGCGCCCGGCACGGAACGCGAGATCGCGGGCAGTGCGACGGCCGTCGACGTGGGCGAGCAACTCCCTTTGCAGCGGCCCGAGTCCGGCTTCGTCGAGCGGCCGGGCCGGGGCCCGGGGGCGCTCCCGGTCGGGGCGCACGGGATACGGCAGTGCGGCGAGCGCGGTGAGCTTGCGGGCCGCGTCCTGGAGCAGCCTGACCGGCGGCTCGCCGAGCACGACCGGGGCGAACGGCCTGATGTCCGGGGCGCGTTGACAGTCCTCGACGTCTCCGGAGGCGACCGCGAAGGCCGCGTCGTGCAGGGCGAGCACGCAGACGATCCGCAACTGGGCGGCGCCCGCGTACCCGTGGGCGATCAGCCCCTCCAGCGGCCAGCGCGTGCCGCCCGACTCCCTTACCAGCTCGGCCCACTGGTCCCCGCCGATCCGCCCGGAGCGCAGCAGCAGCGCCTCCGGACCGGGAGCGCCCGGACTCTCCACGGCGATGACGAGCCCGCCGCGCAGATGGAAGGTGCCGCCGGGTCTCCCGGACACCCGCAGTCCCCCGGTGAACTCCTCGCGTCCGCAGTCCGCGAGAGCCCGCGCGAGCAGGTCGTGACCGACCCGGCCGAGGGAATCCCGAATGCCCGACATCACTCCCCTAGGCTTTTCGTACACGCAACTGACGTGTAGCGCTGAGGGGTGAAGGTTTATCAGTCCGGGCGCATATTCAGGTCGGGTTCTTCCTACCTGCCTGCGGGTGACGGAACTTGAGAATTCCCGCCGTTCGACTTCCTTTGTACGACGCTCATTTGACCGAACGGGGGCGGGTCAGCGGACGGCCGGTGCGGGCCGGTCTCCGCCCAACACCCGTACCGGCAACGGCCGCAGCGCCTCGCGGAGGGCGGCGGCCAGTTCCTGGTACTCGGCGCGGCGGGCCGCACCGGTGCGCATCGCGAGGGCGATCCGGCGGGTCGGGGCGGGCTCGCTGAAGTAGCCGGTGAGGAGCCGGTCGCTGCGGGTGGTCTCGACGCGTACGGCGGTGCGCGGCAGCAGGGTGACCCCGAGCCCGCCGGCCACCAGCTGCACCAGGGTGGACAGCCCGGCCGCGGTCGTGGTCACCGGCGTGCCCTCCCGCCCTCCCACCCCGGCCTCCCGGCAGATGTCGAGCGCCTGGTCGCGCAGGCAGTGCCCCTCGTCGAGCAGCAGCAGGTTCAGCTCGCGCAGCGCCTCGCGCGGGATGCCGGAGCGTCCGCCGAGGGGATGACCGAGGGGCGTGACGAGCACGAAGTCCTCGTCGAGCAGCGGGAGTTCGACCACGCCCGGCACCCGCAACGGCACGGCGAGCAGCAGCAGGTCGAGCCGTCCGGTGGTCAGCCCCTCCAGCAGGTTCGCGGTCTGCTCCTCGTGCACCTGGAGGTCGAGGTCCGGGTACCGGTCGTGCACCAGCCGCAGCACGGTCGGCAGCAGATACGGCGCGACGGTCGGGATGACCCCGAGCCGCAGCGCCCCGGTGAACGGCGCCCGCACCGCCTCCGCCTCCTCCAGCAGCGCCACGACCTCCTCCAGCACCGCCTTCGCCCGCACGGCGAGCCGCTCACCGGCGGGCGACAGCAGCACCTTGCGGGTGGTGCGCTCCAGGAGGGTGACGCCGAGGGTCTCCTCCAGCGCGGCGACGGCACCGGAGAGGGCCGGCTGGCTCATGCCGATCGCGGCGGCGGCGTCCCGGAAGTGGAGGTGCTCGGCGACCGCGGAGAAGGCGCGCAATTGCGCGAGGCTGGGCTGGCGCCTCTTGCTCGTATTACTAACGGTCACTGATAACCGCCTCCGATCAACACGACACAGTGTAGCTATTTCCGCAATCAATGCACGTTGTGCCAGGATCGGGGCCGACCAAACCACGAGAAGCACTCATTCCGCTTGGGTGTTTCTCCGCTGCAAGGAGTGCATGTGCTCACTGTCGGTGACAAGTTCCCGTCGTTCGATCTGACCGCCTGTGTCTCGCTGGAGAAGGGCAAGGAGTTCCAGCAGATCGACCACAAGACCTACGAGGGCAAGTGGAAGATTGTCTTCGCATGGCCCAAGGACTTCACCTTCGTGTGCCCCACCGAGATCGCCGCCTTCGGGAAGCTGAACGACGAGTTCGCCGACCGTGACGCCCAGGTGCTCGGTTTCTCCGGCGACTCCGAGTTCGTCCACCACGCCTGGCGCAAGGACCACGACGACCTGCGCGACCTGCCCTTCCCGATGCTCGCCGACTCCAAGCACGAGCTGATGCGCGAGCTCGGCATCGAGGGCGAGGACGGCTTCGCCAAGCGCGCGGTGTTCATCGTGGACCAGAACAACGAGATCCAGTTCTCCATGGTGACCGCGGGTTCCGTCGGCCGTAACCCGAAGGAGGTCCTCCGGGTCCTCGACGCGCTCCAGACGGACGAGCTCTGCCCGTGCAACTGGACCAAGGGCGACGACACCCTGGACGCGGGCGCGCTGCTCGCCGGGGAGTGACCTGAGATGTCACTGGACACCCTGAAGTCCGCCATACCGGACTACGCCAAGGACCTGAAGCTCAACCTCGGTTCGGTCATCGGCAACTCCGACCTGCCGGCGCAGCAGCTGTGGGGCACGGTCCTGGCCACGGCGATCGCCTCGCGTTCTCCTCTGGTGCTGCGGGAGTTGGCGCCCGAGGCCAAGGCCAATCTGTCGCCCGAGGCGTACGGCGCGGCCAAGTCCGCCGCCGCGATCATGGCGATGAACAACGTCTTCTACCGGACGCGTCATCTCCTGTCCGACCACGAGTACGGCACCCTGCGCGCGGGTCTGCGCATGAACGTCATCGGCAACCCCGGGGTCGACAAGGTCGACTTCGAGCTGTGGTCGTTCGCCGTGTCCGCGATCAACGGGTGCGGGATGTGTCTCGACTCGCACGAACAGGTGTTGCGCAAGGCGGGTGTCGAGCGCGAGGTGATCCAGGAGGCGTTCAAGATCGCGGCGGTTGTGGAGGCGGTCGGGGTGACGCTGGAGGCGGAAGCGGTTCTGGCCTCTGAGTGACTTCGGCTGACCGTCCGTCTCGCTGGGGGCTCCGCCCCCAGACCCCCATTTCCCACCCACCCACCCGTTTACCGGCGTTTGAAGGTGAACCTAAAAGCGTCCGTAAACGGGTGGTGGGCGGGCAAGGGCCCGGGGGTCTGGGGGCGGAGCCCCCAGGGGGTTCTACGGGGCCTCGTCGTCCGGCGTCGATGACACCGCCGTCGCCCCCCGCGGCTTCGCGGACTGGATCGGCGCCGGTTCCTGGGAGTACGACTTGAGGTAGCCGACGACCGTGTTCAGTACCGCCACCAGCGGCACCGCCACCACCGCTCCGCCGATCCCCGCGACCATCCCACCCGCGGCGACCGAGAGGACCACCGCGAGCGGGTGGACCCGGACCGCGCGGCCCAGGATGAAGGGCTGGAGGATGTGGCCCTCGATCTGCTGCACCGCGAGGACCACCGCCAGAGTCATCAGCGCGGTGAACACGCCCTGGGTGACCAGCGCGACGACCACCGCCAGCGCGCCGGAGGCGACCGCGCCGACCAGCGGGATGAACGAGAACAGGAAGATGAACACGGCCAGCGGCACGGCCATCGGGACGCCGAGGAAGTAGATGCCGATGCCGATGCAGATGGCGTCGATGAGGGCGACTATCACCGTGCCGCGGACGTAGGCCGTGAGCGTGCGCCAGGCGCGCGGGCCCGCTCCCGCCATCGCCGGCCGGGCCGCCGCGGGCACCAGCTTCAGCGACCACTGCCAGATGCGCGGACCGTCGTAGAGAAGGAAGAGGGTCGAGAAGACCGTCAGGAGGATGCCGGTCAGGCCTTCCACGATGACCTGGACGCCCTCAAGGCCCGCCGAGGTGATCTGGTCGGTGTTGGCGCCGATGGCCTCGCGGAGGTTCTTCGCGATCTGGTTGATCTGCTTCTCGGTGACGTGGAACGGGCCCTTGAGCAGCCAGTTGCGCAGGTCGTCGACGCCGTTCTGGATCTGGCTCGAGAGGTTGTCGATGTTCGCCATGACCTGCCAGGTCACGAACCAGCCGATCAGCCCCATCACGACGAAGCCGAGGATCGCCGTCAGCGCCGTGGCGACACCGCGCGGGAAGCCGTAGCGGATCAGGCGGGCGACCGTCGGCTGGAGCAGGGCCGTGATGAGGAGGGCCGCCACGAAGGCCAGGACGACCAGTTGGACGGCGCTGATGACACGCATCAGGACCCAGACCGTGCCGGCCAGGATCAGCAGCCGCCAGCCGGCCTCGGCGGCGACACGCACGCCCCACGGCACGGCGAGCGCGGGGTCCGGGCGGTCGCGGGCGATGGTGACCGGGACGGGCTCCCGGGGCTCGGGGTGTTCGACGGGCGGTGCGGGCGCGGCCTCGGCGTCTTCCTTCGCCACTTCGGCGCGGCGCTCGTCCAACCGCTCCCCCATCTCGCTCAGTCCGGCACCGACCTTGCCGAGCCATCCTGGCACTCGCGACATGATGCGTCCTCTTCCCCCGTCTTGCCCCACTACTCCCCCCTGGAGTCGCTGCGAGTCCGACCGTACAGGGCGAAGGCCCCTCCCCCTATGACGGGGAGGGGCCTCGTGAGGTTGAGCGGACCGGAACGGGCGTCCGACCTAGTACCAGCTGTTCGCCTGCCAGAAGGACCAGGCCTCGCACGGGCTGCCGTAGCGGCTGTCCATGTAGTTGAGGCCCCACTTGATCTGGGTGGCCGGGTTCGTCTGCCAGTCCGAACCGACCGAGGACATCTTGGAACCGGGCAGGGCCTGGAAGAGGCCGTAGGCGCCGGAAGAGGCGTTGACCGCGCGGTAGTTCCAGCTGGACTCGTGGTCCACGATGTTGCTGAAGCACTGGAACTGGCCGCTGGGCACCATGGAGGCGGCCATCGACTGGATCTGGGCGACCGTGTAGGAGCTCTGCACGGGGAAGCTCGACGAGGAGCTGCTTGCCTTGGCGGACGCGGCCTTCGCCGCGGCCTTCTCCTTGGCTTCCTTCTCCGCCTTCTCGGCAGCCGCCTTCTTGGCGACGGCGGTCTTGGCGGCGGCCAGGCGGGCCGACTCCTCGGCGTCCTTCTTGGCGCTGGCGTCGGCCTGGATCGCCTGGGCGTCGGCCTGCTGCGTCAAGGAGGCGGTCTGTACCTGGGCCTGCTGGCCCGTGGGGATGTCCGCCAGGAGCGTGGTGTCGGCTGCCGTCGTCTCGGCGTCATTGTTCTGCGCCTGTGCGACGCTGCCCGAGGCAACGCCTACGACGCTTCCGACGGCGGTGACCGCGGTGGCCGAAGCCACTGCGAATCCCCGGACCGAAATCCGGCTCACACGGTGTCCTTCCAGCATCGTCCGCTTCGGTGACCCTGGCGGACGCAATCGTGCCCCTGAACGCTGGCCTCCCAACTACGGGGTCACGGGAGGCACGGGCCCGGTGGGCAACTCCCACTCGGGGAGCGCCGCGTGGAGAGCGGGCGGCATACGACGTCGCTGTGGAGTTGGCTGTGATGCTCAAGTGGTGCATACCGCTGGGGGTACACGTGTGTCGTATGCGGGGCCTGACAGGAATGAGACTCTGCCGTAACCGGACGCCGGGTGGCAATTCTGAGTTGCGTGTGAAAGCTCACATCCCGTTTGCCCCACGGGATTTCGAGAAACAGCAGGACGCCGAAGCGCCGCCCCGCTAAGCTCATCGGCTTTACGGAGCGGCGCCAACTGGCCTGGACTACCTCAGATTTGGCCGTCCTCCAGCATTTCGGTCACAAGCGCCGCGATCTGGGACCTCTCGGACCTCGTGAGGGTCACATGCGCGAAGAGCGGATGGCCCTTCAGCTTCTCCACCACGGCGACGACACCGTCGTAGCGGCCGACCCTCAGGTTGTCCCGCTGGGCCACGTCGTGGGTGAGGACCACCCGCGAGTTGGCGCCGATCCGGGACAGGACGGTCAGCAGGACGTTCCGTTCCAGGGACTGCGCCTCGTCCACGATCACGAACGCGTCGTGCAGCGAGCGTCCGCGGATGTGGGTGAGCGGCAGGACCTCGAGCATCCCGCGGGCGGTGACCTCCTCGATGACCTCGCGGCTGGTGACCGCGGACAGCGTGTCGAAGACCGCCTGGGCCCAGGGGCCCATCTTGTCGGCCTCGGAGCCGGGCAGATAGCCCAACTCCTGTCCGCCCACCGCGTACAGCGGCCGGAAGACCATCACCTTCTTGTGCTGGCGGCGCTCCAGGACCGCCTCAAGACCCGCGCAGAGCGCGAGCGCGGACTTGCCGGTGCCGGCCCGGCCGCCCATGGACAGAATCCCGATGTCCGGGTCGAGCAGCAGATCCAGCGCGATGCGCTGCTCCGCGCTGCGGCCCTTGATGCCGAACGCCTCCCGGTCGCCGCGCACGAGGCGGACGTTCCCCTCGGCGGTGACCCGGCCGAGCGCCTTGCCGCGCTCGGACTGGATCGTCAGACCGGTGTGGACGGGCAGGTCGGCGGCCTCCGGGACGAAGACGTGCCCTTCCTCGAAGAGGATGTCCACCTGTTCGCCGGGCAGGGTCAGTTCGGTCATTCCGGTCCAGCCGGAGGAGCCCGTGATGGCGAGTTCCGCGCGGTACTCCTCGGCGAGGAGTCCCACGGACGACGCCTTGATCCTGAGCGGAAGGTCCTTCGACACGACGGTGACGTCGTACCCCTCGGCCTGCAGGTTGCGGGCGACCGCGAGGATGCGGGAGTCGTTGTCCCCCAGGCGGTACCCGCTGGGCAGCACGCTGGGGTCCGAGTGGTTGAGCTCGACCCTGACGGTGCCGCCGAGTTCCCCGATCGGGATGGGGGCGTCGAGGCGACCGTGCCGGACCCGGAACTCGTCCAGCAGGCGCAGGGCCTGGCGGGCGAAGTAGCCGAGTTCGGGATGGTGCCGCTTGGCCTCCAGCTCTGTGACCACGACGATCGGCAGCACGACTTCGTGCTCGTCGAAGCGGTTCAGTGCGTTCGGGTCGGCCAGCAGAACGCTGGTGTCGAGAACATAGGTGCGCCGGTCAGGCATACGGCGCTTTGTGCTGGTCACCACGGAAGGACGTACCCCCTCGGAAGAGGTCGGGGAGCGACGGAGAGGAGCTGGACCGGTCCGGACCGCAGTGCGCGGGCCGAGGACCGGCCCTCCGTCTCGTCCGTACTGACCGCACGGTCGGGCTGGTGCAAAGGGCCTCCCGGGCGGACGGCCCCGTGCCGTCCGCTGAGATACGACACCCGTGGTTCGGGCGTCGACCTGCTTGGCTTATGCCCTCGAACATGCGCCGCCATGCCACGGCGTACGACGGCGCCCTGGTGAACTCCTTGTTACTTCCGCCCCAGCGGGGGTGGTCGGGCGGCTCCGCCCGGTCACCGCTCCCGGCCGTCCCGGGCCGTCCTGGGCCGTTCCCGGCCGTGAAGTTCCGGTGTTATCCGCCGTAGCGGCGGTGGCGTGCCGCGTAGTCGCGCATGGCGCGCAGGAAGTCGACCTTGCGGAAGGCCGGCCAGAAGACCTCACAGAAGTAGTACTCGGAGTGGGCCGTCTGCCACAGCATGAATCCGGACAGCCGCTGTTCTCCGCTGGTCCGGATCACCAGATCGGGGTCGGGCTGGGCGCCCGTGTAGAGGTGCTTGCCGATGAGGTCGACGTCCACGTGCTCGGCGAGCTCCTCCATGGAGGTGCCCTTGTCGGCGGCGTCCAGGATCATCGAGCGGACCGCGTCGGCGATCTCCTGGCGGCCGCCGTAGCCGATGGCGACGTTGACGAGTATCCCGTCGACGTGCGCCGTGGACTCCTGGGCCTCCTTGAGGACGGACTGCATCCCGGACGGCAGCAGGTCGAGGGTGCCGACGTGGTGGACGCGCCAGCGGCCGTCCGCGGCGAGGGAGGAGACGACGTTCTCGATGATGCCGAGCAGCGGGCCGAGCTCTTCCTGGGGGCGGTCGAAGTTGTCCGTCGACAGCAGCCACAGGGTGACGACCTCGACGTCCGTCTCGCTGCACCAGCCGAGGAACTCCTCGATCTTCTCGGCGCCCGCCCGGTGTCCCATGACGGTGGTCGAGCCGGCCGCCTTCGCCCAGCGCCGGTTGCCGTCCATGATGACGCCGACGTGCTTGGGCACCTGCTCGTGATCGAGATGGCCTTCCACCCTGCGTGCGTAGAACCTGACCAGCAGGCGGCGCAGGGTGTCGCGCAGGTTCACGTGTTGTCAGCCCCTCCGTGGATGGCAGTCCCCGGCTGCGAAGCCTACCCCCGCCGGGAGGCCGAATCCCCAAGTGGTGTCTGGGCTCATCCCGGTTCGGCACGAAGGTCGGACCCGAGCGGGAGGCGAGTGGGACGCGGTGCGTCCTCCAGGTCTTCCACGGGTTCGTCCTCGGCGGGCGCGGGGGCCGTCGCCGCGGGGCACAAAAAATCGGGCCGGTCCGTGGGGGGGATACGGACCGGCCCGAGGGGGGGTTTCCACCATAACCCTTCGTAAGTGATGCTGCGTGCATCGGCGGGCCACAACTACTCTCCGAAACCGTCCGACAACGCGTCAGGGGGTGGGGAAGCCCTGATTCCGGGCCTGATCATGGCCGGTTCACAGCGGATTCAAAGGAGAGCGTGGAGGTTTTCCGTCGACTCCCGGCGTGTCGCTCTCAGGGGTGACGCCGTCAGCGAACGTCCGCTTGACGGGGCAGGGCACCGCGCGGCCCCCTCCACCGCGCGGTGCCGACCGCGCAGCTTTGCTCACGCGAATTACCTTGGTCTGAACTTACGTGAAGTGGCGGGCCTGAGGCGAGTCGATCTCGATAACGATGTGGAAAAACCGTGTACGTATCGGGGACGTGCCGTGGTGCCCCGCCGGGCGGTCGGGCAGGCGGCCCGAGGGTGGTCGGGCGAGCGGTCCGCGGGCGGTCAGGCGAGCGGCTTCCGGGCGTCGAAGAGGTGGCGGGTGCTGTGCGCCACGAACGGGCCCTCGGCCTCGATCCGCTCGTGCAGGGCGCGGAGTTGGGGCTCGTAGGCCTCGACCGTGAAGTCCGGCACCATCCAGATCACCTTGCGGAGGAAATGGACGACGGCCGCGATGTCGTGGAACTCCATGCGCAGCCGCTCGGCCCGCAGGCCGACGATCTCCAGGCCCGCGGCCTCGGCGCCGGCCCGCTCGCGCTCCGGGTCGCGGGCACCGCTCACGGCCTCCGGCTGCGGCCCGACGAAGTGCTCGACCAGTTCGAAGGCGCTGCGGGGGCCGACGTGCTGGGCGAAGTACGTGCCGCCGGGCCGCAGCACGCGGGCGATCTCCGTCCAGTGGGCGCTGACCGGGTGACGGCTCAGGACCAGGTCGAACGCGGCGTCGGCGAAGGGCAGCGGGGCGTCCTCGGCCGCGGCGACCACCACGACACCGCGCGAGCGGAGCAGTTCGGTGGCCTTGGCGACGTTCGGCGGCCAGCCCTCGGTCGCGGCGACCAGCATCGGGGGCTGCGCGGCGGCCCGGCTCAGCGCGAAGTCGAAGACCTCCCCGCCCCCGGTCTGCACGTCCAGGGCGGTGGTCGCGCGCGAGAGGCGGTCCCCGGCGGAGCGCGCGTACCCCCACGAGGGGCGCGCCTCGGTGGCCCGGCCCTCGAACCACGAGAAGTCCCAGCCCTCGGTGGGGACGGCGGCGCCTTCCGCCACGAGGTCCTCGAAGCTCCTGCTGTTGTCCATGGGGCGATGGTCGCAGGGCGGTGTCGGTGGGCGCTGCTAATTTCCGAAGCATGACCGACGACGGAGATACGGCCGCGCTCCACCACGGCGACGAGAAGGCGACGCTGCACGCGAGCCTGGACCGGGTCCGGGACGCGGTGCTGTGGAAGCTGGACGGCCTGGACGAGGAGCAGGCCAGACGCCCGATGACGCCCTCGGGCACGAGCCTGCTCGGACTGGTGAAGCACCTGGCGTCGGTGGAGTACGGCTATTTCGTGGAGAGTTACGGCCGTGAGGTGGAGCCCCTCTGGTTCGACGCGTACCAGGGCGAGGACATGCGGGCGGCGCCGGACGAGACGACGGAGCGGATCGTCGCCTTCTACGGCCGTGCGCGCGCCGCCGCCGACCGCACGATCGCGGAGCTTCCACTGGACGCGGTCGGCCGGCCGCCGTGGCGCAAGCACTCCGTGTCGCTGCGGTGGGTACTGGTCCAGCTGATCGAGGAGACGGCCCGGCACGCCGGGCACATGGACATCGTGCGGGAGCTGATCGACGGGGTGGCGGGGGATCACCGGCCGGGGTAGCGGCTGCGGCGGCGTGGTTGTTGGTTCGGCGTGGTCGATAAGGCTGCGGGCCGGTGGGGGCTGGTCGCGCAGTTCCCCGCGCCCCCAGGGGGTGGACGTCAGGGGCCCCGTGCGCCCTAGGGAGTGGACGTCTGGGGACGAGTGCCACCCCTGGGCGTGGGTGTCAGGGGACCAGTGCCACCCCTGGGGGTGGGTGTCAGGGGACCAGTGCCCTGACCTCCTCCGCCGTGAAGTGTACGAAGGCCTCCGGGTCGGGTTCGTCGCCGGTGGGCTGGAGGACGACCGTGTCGGCGCCGGCTTCCGCGAGGCGTTGGACGGCCTTCGCCACGGTGGCCGCGTCGCCGGCGACTCCCAGGTCGGGGACCGATGCGACGCCGTCGTCGGTGAGTTCGGCGCGGAGGCGGGCGGTGGCGTCGGGGCCGGTGGCGGTGAGGAGGTAGACGACGAGCTTGTGCGGGTCGGTGCGGCCGGCCGCCTCGCGTCCCTCGTCGATGAGTTGGCGGGCCCGGCGGACGCCGTCGGGTGGGGTGCTCGCGGTGAGGATCGTGCCGTCGGCCGCCGCGCCGGAGAGGCGGAGGGTGCGTGGGCCGCCGGCGCCGGCGAGGATCTCGACGGGACCGGCAGGCGGCCAGTCGAGGGCGACGTCGTCGAGCGTGACGTAGCGCCCCTCGGTCGTGAGGCGTTCACCGCGCAACAGGGCGCGCAGCGCGTCGAGATGCTCGCGCAGCAGGGTCACCGGGGACTCGACGCGGGCGCCGACCTGTCCCATCCAGTCCTGTACGCCGTGTCCGACGCCGACGATCGCGCGGCCCGGGAAGAGCCGGTCCAGCGTGGCGACTTCCATCGCGGTGATGGCGACGTTCCGCAGCGGAACCGGCAACAGGCCCACCCCGACCCGGACTTGCTCGCTCCAGGCGAGCGCGGCGGCGGCCGTGGAGATCCCGCCCTCGCGGAAGCAGTCCTCCCACAGCCAGAGCTCTTCGAGCCCCGAGGCGTCGGCGAGGCGGACCACCTCCCGCAGTCGCTCGGGAGGGAGTTGGGGACGGAACACAGCGCCGAGTCCGGTCATGGATTCTTCCTACCTGGTCAGAGCGGCACGGACAACAGCTTTACGCCTGGCCGGTGTTGGCGTCGTCGCGCTCGTAGCGCAGGAGGACGACGCCGTTGCCGAAGGTGCGGCTCTCGGTGAGGCGGAGCGGGGTGCGGGTGTCGGAGACGGGGAACATGGGCGTGCCCCGGCCGAGGACGATCGGGTGGATGTACACCTTGATCTCGTCGACGAGGCCGAGCCGGAGAAAGGTCGCGGCGAGGTCGGCACCGCCGAGGCCCAGGTCTCCGCCGGGCTGTTCCTTGAGGGCCAGCACCTCCTC
Source organism: Streptomyces sp. NPDC096013 (assembly GCF_044763565.1). Classification (NCBI taxonomy): domain Bacteria; kingdom Bacillati; phylum Actinomycetota; class Actinomycetes; order Kitasatosporales; family Streptomycetaceae; genus Streptomyces; species Streptomyces sp. NPDC096013. The sequence continues at coordinate 332,634 of NZ_JBIWGK010000009.1, forward strand.
GGGGACGACCTCGGACACGACGGTCGTGTTCCACTCGGCGGGGCCGGTGGGCAGGGTCCGCGAGTACACGACCTTCGGCATGTCCCGCCAGATGCGTGCGAACTCGGCGATGACGGCGGGGGCTTCGGGGTCCGCGTCGGCGTGCGGCCAGTAGGCGGCCATCAGCTCGTGTGTGACGCGGCCGTCGACGAAGCCGCCCATGTTCTTGAGGGTGTCGTTCATGTGCTGGTGGAGTTCCTCGTCGACCCTGTGCCACTCGATGTCGTGGCCGGGACCCTCCATGTACCCGTCGAGGGACACGGACATCATCAGGCTGATCTTCCGCATGGCTGCACCACCTCTTCGTCGTCGGCCGCCGGGCACCGGACGCCGGGTCCACCACCGTCTCACGCCACCGCGAACGCCCCCAGCACCACACCGGTGAACGCTCCCCCGAGCATGAACGGCCCCAGCGGAATCGCCGTCTTGCGGCCCGCCCGGCGCAGGGCGACCATGCCGAGGCCGTAGACCGCGCCGTAGAGGATGCCCGCGAAGGCGCCCGTGATGAGCACCGCCCAGCCGTACCAGCCGAGGGCCGCGCCGAGGCCGAGGGCGAGTTTCACGTCGCCGAAGCCCATGCCGGCCGGGTTGATGAGGTACAGCACCCCGTAGCCGGCCCCGAGGGTGAGCGCGCCGAGCAGCGCCGTGGGCCAGGAACCGGCGTCGGCGGGGAGCGCTGCCGCGATGCCGAGGAGGGCGAGGGTGGCCGCGGCGAGCGGGAGGGTGAGGACGTCGGGGAGCCGGTGGACCCGGAGGTCGACCAGCGCGAGGAGCACGGCGACGGGGGCGGCGAGCAGCCAGGCGACGAGTTCGGGGCGGGGGCCGGTGGCGGCGGCGAGGGCCGCGCAGACGAGGGCGGTGACGGTGGAGACGACGGGGGTGCGGGGGCCGTAGGGGCCGCAGGCGGTGGTGGCCGTCCGGCTTTCCCGTGCGCCGGTGGTGCCGGTGGTGCAGCGGGCGCGGCCCAGCCAGCCGTCGAAGGGGCCGGTGATCGGGTGGCTGTCGGGGCACTCGCCCTTCCAGGGGTCCTCGGGCTCCACGGAGAGGCGGTACGCGGCGCGGGGCAGTGTGAGGCCCGACCACGCGCCCCACAGGGCACCCACGACGATCAGAATCAGGCGCACCCGGGGACGATATCGGGGGAGCGGTGGGCGGGACATGGGTCCAGGGGCCCATGTGGGGCCTACTCCCGGGTGGATACGGTCGGTTGGCGCCGGTATCGGAGCAGTGCGGAAGGTGACCTGACATGGGACGACGCTGGAACGACGGGCGCGGCAGGCTGATCGTGCGGGGGGCCGCGGAGGTGGTCGCCGTCCCGCTGGAGCTGGCCACCTCCTATCGGGCGCGCACGAAGGGGCTGCTCGGCCGGGACGGGATCGACGGGGCGATGCTGCTCTCCCCGGCGAGCAGTGTGCACACGTTCCGGATGCGGTTCCCGATCGACGTGGCCTACCTGGACCGGGACCTGCGGGTCGTCGCCGTCCACACCATGAGACCGGGGCGGCTGGGACTGCCGCGGCTGCGGTCCCGGCATGTCCTGGAGGCGGAGGCGGGGGTCATGGCCGGGTGGGGGTTGGGGGTCGGGGCTCAGGTGGAGGTGGAGTCGGAGTGACGCCCGGTCGTCGTCCGTGCCCCGGTGACCGGGCTCGCGTACGGCACGGTCGGGCTGCGGCACCTGCGGTTCAGTCGGCTTCGGGGAGCTCGGTGATCGGCCGGTCCGAGACGACCGCGCAGAGGATCATGGGGGCGTCGCCGTCGGACTGGCTGAGGGAGACGGCCAGTTGGCGGGTGGGGGTGTCGGGGCGGCCGGTCGGTACCGGTCCCCAGACCGAGAGGTCGCCCAACAGGTCCTCGTCGCACAGTGCTTGGAAGAGTGCGGGCATCGGGTCTCCCGCGATCTTGCGGAAGAGCGGTACGTGCATGGCGACTTGGCGGTGCGGTCCGTAACGGGCGTCCACCTCGCTCACGAGGTCGAACAGGTGGGCCTCCGCCGCCTCTTCCGCCGCGTCGCGCTCGGGGGCGTAGACACCGGTGAGCGGCCTGCCCACCCACAGCGGGGCGATCACGAAGCCGTCGCCGCGGGTTCGGGTCCACTCCCCCGTCGCCGGGTCGCCCTCGCTCACGGTCGGTCCGGTCGCCGGAACGGGTCCGGTGAGCAGCGCGTCGAGGCCCCGGAGTTCCCGGCCGGGTGCGGTCACAGCGTGGCCCGGTCCATGGGGCGCGGCAGAGGCCGTAGCGCTCCGGCGTCCCGCAGCCGTTCGAAGGCGTGCACCACGGTGTCCACGTCGCCCTCCGCCGCGATGTCGAGCACAACGCCCGCGCCGGGGACGGCTGTTCGGGGCGCGGCCAGATCGTCCGGCACCAACTCGGCGCGGGCCGGGGAGAGATAGCCGGCCCGGCCCACGCAGGGGTCGCCGACGCCGTACTCCGCCTCGTCCTCCAGCGCGTCCAGTACGTCGTCGTCGGTCACGTCGCCGAAGTCGGGGTGCCAGAACTCGGCCACGGCGGACAGGAGTTGGGTGCCGGGCAGCTCGGTGTCCTCGGGTGAGCGGATGCCGATCACCAGTGACTGGAGCAGGAACTCGGAGTCCCCGCCGGCCAGTCCGCTCACCTCGACCGTCCAGCCCTGCGCGCCCGTGGCGGTGAGCCGGAGAGCGGTGCCGGTCCCCTTCGACCAGTCGTCCGCCGCCCGAGCCTCCTGGAGCGCGGTACGCAGGGCGCCCTCGTCCGACGGCACCGGCGCGGCCGGGGAGGCGGTGCCGGGCGCGCGGACCACGGTCCACTCCGCGGGCAGAGCGGCCTGTGGAAGGAGCCGGGTGACCTGGTCGAGCGTCGCCTTCCAGCGGCCGGCCAGCTCCTCGACCGATTCCTCCCTGGGGCCCCAGAAGCCCCTCACCAGACGTCGCATTGTCCTTCTCCGCCTCTGTCGTAGTCCCTCGGTCACGGGTGCGTGCGGGTGAGTGTGCGGGTGTCGCAACAGGTCCGGCCGCACCCTCGGCGCCCCGGCGCGCCGTCACCCTAGTCGAGCTAGCCGAACGCCCCCGGCTTCCGCGTTCCGCCGACCGGCTTCTGCTTCTCGTAGACGACCTTGATGTCGAGGCCCTCGTCGCGGAACGCCCGCCTGGCCGCCTTGGCGACGTCGGGGTTGGAGAAGTGCCATTCGACGGCCTTGCCGCCCGCCGCCGCCACCTGCCGCCGCGCCTCGGCGGCGAACTCCGCCTTCGCGGACGGGGTCAGCTCCCCCGCGCTGGACTTGGAGAGGTAGCCCTCGTAGCCGTTCTTGGCCTCCAGATACGTCTGCCGGCCCGCGTCCCAGCCGTCGAACTCGACGTCGGGCACGCCCTTCTTGGGGTACGGGACCACGTACTCCTCGCCGCGGACCGTACCGGTGACCTGCTCCTGGTAGCGGAGCCAGGACTCGTTCTTCCAGTTGGGCGCGGGGTTGCGGTCCCGGCTCGCCCAGTAGCCGTCGCTGCCGTCGGCGGAGCCGAGGGTGTGGTCCTTCAGGTCGGCGGCCCAGTCCGGCGGGTTGTAGTTGCGCGGGTCCGAGGTGTCGTCGTGCTTGGGCTCGGGGTACTCCTTCTTGGCCGCCGCGGCCTTCGCCGCGCGTCCCGGCTCCTCCGCCCGCTTCTTCGCGAGGTAGGCCTCCCGCTCCTGCTTGCGGGCTTCCTCGGCCTCCTTCTTGGCGTCCTCGTCACAGCCGTCCTCGGCCAGCAGGACGTACGGGGAGGAGGCGCCGGCGGCCAGGACCGTGGTGCCGGTTCCGGTGCCGCCGAGGACGGAACCACCGCCGCCGTACGGGACCCGGCGTGCCGGGGCGCCGATGGTGCAGCCGGACTCGCGGGCCTTCTTCTCGGCCTCGTCCGCCGCGTCGTCGGCCTCCTTCGCCGCCTTCTCCGCGCCCTCGACATCGCCCGCCTTGGCCGCCTTCTTGGCGTCCTCGGCCGCCTTGGTGGCTTCCTCCGCGAACTTGCCGAGCTTCCCCAGCTTGCCGACCTTGCCCAGGTCGCCGAGTTTCTCGAAGACCTTGGCGCCGTCGTAGCCCGGGATGAAGAGGGAGCCGACGTTCCAGAGGACGTGGGAGACGGCGCGCGTCTTGTCGCCGTTGTTCCAGTCCTTGGCGACGTCGTCGCCGATGAACACGTCGTAGAGCACCGTGCCGCCGGTCTTCACGGAGGCACCGGTCCAGTCCCAGAGGGCGCCGCCGTAGTCGCCGTCGGACCACTTCTTGCCGGCGTCCTTGGAGTTCTCCGACCAGGCGTGGCCGAGCTGCTTTCCGTAGTCGCCGATGCCCTTCACCGTGTCGATCGGGTGGCGGACCATGTCGTAGATACCGGTGAGGTCACCCCAGACGCCGTCGACGACGAGACCCTGGCCGACCTGTTTGACCTGGTCGCCGGCACAGCCGAAGAAGGCACCGAAGCCGGAGAAGCAGCCGTCGTCTTTTTTGTCCTTGCTGTTGTCCTTGCCGTTGTCCGTGCCCTTGTCCTGCTTGTCGTCGGTGGTGGTTGTGGTGCTCGGATCGGTGGAGCCGTTGCCGCCAGTGGTCCCGCCGCTGGTGGTTCCCCCGGTGGTGGTTCCCCCGCTGGTGGTCCCGCCATTGGTGGTCCCGCCGGTGCCGCCACCGTTACCGCCGTTGCCGCCGTTGCTCCCGTTGTCGGCGGTCACGTCCGTGCCGCCGCCCGTCGGGCCCGGGCAGGCCATGCCGGTGACCTTGCAGACCTCCGACTGGATGCCGGTGAAGATCTGGGTGCCGAGGCCGGTGACGAGCAGTGCGGTGATGATGGCGGCGACGATCGCGATGAACCCGGCGTACTCGACCGACGTCTGCCCCTCGTCCCGGCGCCAACGGATCAGCCGGGCAAGGGAGAAGGGGCGGCGCTCCACACGGTCCAGTTCGGCGAGCGCGTACCACTGACGGCTTTCGGGGCGGGTCAGGAGGAACAGGATGAGGATCGGGAGGAGCAGTTGCAGACCCCCGCGGGAGGAGCCGGAGGCGAGGTTGACGACACCGCCGAGGATCAACCAGCCCTGTACGGCGCCCAGTCCACGCCGGACGCGGACCCCGCCCTCCCAGCTCCGCCGGGCGAGCCACCAGCCGAGGACGCCCGGCGCGGCGGCGTAGGCGACGAGGGCGATGACCCGGCCGTCCAGGGCGTCGTACGACGCGGCCGTCATCAGCAGGCCGAGCCCGCCGACGACGGTGACCGCGAAGAGCACGTGCACGAGCACCAGGGCGGCGGACAGCGGCACCGGCATCGCCCGGCGCCCGCCCGACCCACCCTGCCCGCCCGGCACTCCTCCGATCGAGGCCATGCTGTCTCCCCGTCCCCCGCCATCACTCACGACGCCACGAACAGCGCCCCCGAGCTTCCAGAGGTTAGGGACGGGACAGCCGCCCGAGATGGGCCCGGGGACCCAAATCAGTGCCCAAGTCCTGGGTGGGTCCGGGGAGTCGGTGGGGTGGGAACGGGTCGGGGCTTGTGAGGACGGAGCGCCGGGGTTGAGGCGTGGCCGTTGCGGGCTGTGTACGGTGCCCAACTGCCCCCGGAATTGCGAGTGGTGGACCGCTCCGGCCCGTGAGCCCTCCGGGGCCGCCCGGCCCGAGGCCGTCCCTGGCGGGGACGCTTCCGGCGCCGGTGTGGCTGCACACGGCGGCACCGGCCCCGGTCGCCTGCCCCGGATCCGGTGAATCGGCCCTCTATCGCCCGCCGTTCAGCTCGCCGTGCGTGGGAACGTCACCTCGACCCTGCGGTTCTTCTTGCGGCCGGCCTCCGTGGAGTTGTCGGCGATCGGGTACTGCTCGCCGTAGCCGCGTACCTCGAAGGTGATGTTCGGGTTGTTCAGGTCCGAGTCCAGGACCGCCTGTACGGCGTCGGCGCGCTGCTTGGAGAGGATGTCGCCGTGGGCCGACGAGCCGAGGTTGTCAGTGAAGCCGAAGACGCGGACCGTCGACGCGTTCTGCTTCTTGATCTCCTCGGCGATCGCGTCGATACGGGCCTTCGCCTCCGCGCTCAGCTTCGCGCTGTCCTTGCTGAAGAGGACCTCGGCCTGGAGGGCGAAGGTCACGTCCGAGTTGGTGTCCTCACGGCGTTCCTCACCGCCCTGGTCCTCCACGACGCTCTTGATGTCCAGGACCTTGGGGTCGGCGAGCGTGGCGCCTTCGGGGAGCTTGAGGTCCGGGTCGTTCGGGTCGACCTTCACCGGGGCGGAGGCGGAGGCCTCGGTACCCGGCGGGACGCTCGGACCCGGGGTGTCGTCGGCGTGCGCCGCCACCGCGCCGACGATGTTCGCGGCGACCATGATCGTGGCGGCGGTCACGACCAGGGCGAGACGGGGAGTGGTGGTCACGGCCGCCTCACCCAGAGATCTTGATCGTGCCGACGGGGAATGTCGGCAGCTCGAAGGACACCTCGGTGGTGCTCGACGGGGGTGCGGGGAACTGCATGAAGACGGCGAGGCTGTCGCCCGCCTTGATCGTCGTGAAGCCCGTGGTCGTCAGCGGACGGCCGTCCGTGTCCCGCAGCACGTAGTACCGCTTCTTGCTCTTCGAGTCGACCAGCGTGGCGCCGCCCAGCGACGGACCGTTCTTGATGATCTCGGTCTCGTTGCCGCTCAGCGCGGACGGAATCACCAGGCTCTTGTCCCCGTCGTTCTTCAGATCGCCGTTCACCGTGATGAAGCCGCCGGAGTCGCGCTGGGCCGAAGTGAGCTGCAGAAGCAGGCCGTTGGAGCCCTTCAGCTCGGCCAGGGGCTCGTCCGACTGCCCCTCCTGAGCGCTCGGACCGGATCCACCGCTGCTCTTGGAGGCCGACGCCGACGTGTCCGGCTTCTTGTCGTCGCCGCCACTCCCGCAGCCGGCCACGCCGAGGGCAAGACCGGCCGCGACAGCCAACGCGACCGTCCCCCTGCGGGCCGTCGAAGTGAACCAAATCCTCATGACTCTGCTTCCTTCATCACTCGTCGTTCGCTTGTCAGTCGGCCAGGTGGACGTCGAAGAGGTCCTCGGGTCCGGGGAGATCGGTGAGGTGGAGCGGGTCCAGGTCCCAGTCCTTGCCGTCCTTGCAGGTGAGCTTCGGCAGCACGTTGTCACCGGCGCCCGCGCCGAGGGGTTCGAACGTGCAGAGCGCCTCGATCTCCGCCGTGGCATGGGCTTTCGAGTAGGTGCTCTCCGTGCCGGGGACGATCGAGTCCCCCACCGGCTTGTCGCTCTCCACACCGACCGTGTACTGCGAGGGCAACCCCGTGGGCGGCGAGCAACTGGTCACGTGGGCCTTGTTCTGCGCCGCGAGCTGACCGGCCCGCCCGCACGAATCGACGAGCCCCGCGATGTTGCCGTCGAAGATCTCCTGCCACTTCGTCGGGTCGAGTACGTCCTTCACCCACTCGCCCGCGAGCTGGTCCCGGGTGTCCTGGGCCGCCGCGAGCGCTGCCGCGTCGGCGGCCGTCTGGGCACCGCTCCGGTTCACCGCGGCCTGGCCGACCGCTACGTAGGCGAACGCGAGAAAGAGCAGACCCGCCACCACCGTGATGTAGATGGGGAAGGCCTGCCCTGCGTCGCTGGACCTACCGGCCCGCATCAGCCGCCGGTGACTTCGGAGATCTTGCTCGTGATCGCGTCGTAGATGGACTGACCGATGGACGTACCCGTGATCGCCAGCACGATCGCCACCACGACCGCGATGATCCCCAGGTACTCCACCGCCGTCTGCCCCTTGTCGCCCGCACGGCGCCGCAGGGCCTCGACGGTCGTGTTCTTCCAGCCGTTGACGCGTGCCTTGGTCGCAACGGCGGTCTTCAGCATCAGGTCGCTCATGGTGTTCCCCTCCGAATGACGCGTTACCGGCTTCCTCGTCGCCGGTGCCGCTTTCGACATGAGAACGGTATGCCCGATCCACAGGTACGCCAGAGGGCCCCAGGGCCCAAAATCGGGCCCAATTGCAGCCCTTGTCGTCGCACTGGGCCCGCCCGTCGCCGAACCGGGGCCGTAGGCCCGGCCGTTGGGTCCACCGTCGCGGTGTCATGGGTCAGCCCAGCCCTCGGGCCGAACCAGGCGCCGTACCAAGCCACTTGGCGGCGGCCTCGGAGCGGCTGGTGCTGTGGAGCTTGGCGAAGATGCGGTTGATGTGGTTCTTGACCGTCTTCTCGGAGATGAAGCAGGTGGCGGCGATCTGCTGGTTGGTCATGCCGGACGCGATGTGGTCCATGATCTCCGCCTCCCTCGCGCTGAGTTGGAACCGTGACCTGTCCGAGGATGACTGTCTCACAGTAGGTTGCAGTTGCGAAAGCCCTTCCGCGGAATTCAACCTAGGATGGGTCATTGAAGGGATTGTTCCATTTGCAGCTGCACCTAGTTGAGAGTCGTACGTGCCCAGTCCCTCGGGCAGCGACCGGGGCGAACGCGCCGCCTGCTCCTGCCGCAGCTGGGCCAGCAGCGCACCCGCGGCCGATGGCGTGAAATGGGCCCTGCCCTGCCTGATGTCCCGTACGGCGGCCACCAGTTCGTCCGCCGTGAACTCGCCGTGGACCAGATAACCGCCCGCTCCCCGGCGCAGCGCCTCCTGGACGATCTCCGACTCCCTGCTGTACGTGAGCATCACGACCGGGGCGATCCGCACCAGGTACGGCAGCGCCGAGATGCCGTCCACGCCCGGCATACGGACGTCCAGCAGGACCACGTCGGGGCGGTGGAGGTGGGCCGCCTCGTAGGCCTCGCGGCCGTCCGCCGCCTCCGCCACGACCGTGATGTCCGCGCGGCCCGACAACAGGGCCGTCAGCCCGGCCCGGACCACCGGGTTGTCGTCGGCCACCACGACCCGGAGGGGCGAAGTCGGCGCGGGCGGCGGGAAGTTCGGGAACGGGTTCGGCGGCGGCTGGGGCGCGCCGGGGTGGGGCGTCGTCTGGTCCGGCATGGCTGCCTCCTCTCGGGTCGTTGCGGGTGGGGCTCGCTTACGTCCTCTACGACTTCTGCGTCTTCGTCTGCGTCTTCGTCTGTGTCTTCGTCTGTGTCTTCTGCCGCGACTTCTTCTACGACTTCTTCCGCGTCCTCCGCGTCCGCTACGTCTTCGGTGACGTCAGCGCGCCCAGCGGGAGTTCCAGGCGGACTTCCGTGCCCGTGTCGTGGCCGCCCCTGCCGATGCGGATACGGGCACCCACCGAGGCCGCCCGCTCGACCATGCCGACCAGGCCGAAGTGGCCTGCCCTGCGCAGCTGTTCGAGGGTGGTGCCCTCGGGGAGGCCGCGGCCGTCGTCGTAGACGCTGATCCGGAGGAGGCTCTCGTGCACCCCGGCCTGGACGTCGACCTTGGTGGGTGCCGCGTGGCGGTGGGCGTTCTCCATCGCCTCCGTCGCGATGGTGAGGAGTTGGCGGGCCACGGCGGGCGGGACCGGCGGTACGCCGTGCTCGCCGGTCGGGCGGTAGGTCGTGGGGAGGCCGGTCCTGGCGCTGAAGTCCCTGGTCCGGGCGGCCAGTTCGACGAGTACGTCCGTGCCCTCGTCCGGGTTGGACTCGCGCCGCAGGTCCGCCAGGAGTTCGCGGGATTCCGCGGCAGCCCTGCGGGCCGAGCGGGCGACCAGTTCCGCCTGCTGTCTGATCAGGGTCGGGTTCATGTGGTCCGCTCCCGCCGAGCCCGCCAGGCCGTCCGCCGCGAGGGCGACACCGTGCAGGGTCTTCGCCACCGAGTCGTGCAACTCCCGTGCCAGGCGTGCCCGTTCCGCTCCCACCGCTTCCGTCACGGCGAGGCGGGCCTGGACCGTCGTCAGCGCGGTCGTGGCCTCGCCGAAGCGGAGCATCAGGTTGCGCAGGGTCACGCCCACCGCGCCGGCGATCACGCACAGGCCGGGCAGCAGGAAAGCCTGTGCCACGACCTTGTGGTGGTCCGCGGCGGCGGTCTGGGCCAGCAGCAGGATCACCGCCTGGAGGCCGGCGAAGCAGCCGGCGCCTCGCCAGCCGTAGACGATGCCGGCGAGGAGGGGGGTGCAGACGCTGACGTAGGCGAGCGTGCTGGTCGGCCCTGCCGAGATCAGGAGCAGGGAGCCGAAGAGGGTGTCCACGGCGAGGAGCGAGGGGTGACGCAGGAGGAGGGGGCCGAAGCGCTCCCAGTCCCTGAACAGGACGTAGGAGGCCATGAAGGTGACCACCACGGCCGCGCCCACCAAGCGGGTTGCCAGTCCGGGGGTGGCGTTGACCAGGGCGGAGGGGGCGGCCAGGGCGATCATCGCCAGGCGGAAACCGAAGACCTGCCTGCACATCGCTTGCAGCGCGCTGATCTGGATGGGGAGGGCCACTTCCCGGCCGTCGGCAGGGGTGTGACTGGCAGCCGCTCCACCCGTGTCGCTGTCGCCGTCGGGTGCGGGTGGCCCCTGGGGGGCGTCTCCGCCGTCGGCGGCCAGCCGTTCGGCCTCCGGTTGCCGGGCCGGGCTCGGCACCCCTGGCAGCCCCGTCGGCACCCATCCCGGCGGCAGCGCGGGCGTCACCGACGTCACCGGGATGTCGGTGGCCCCCGAACGGACGTGGTCCGGCAGTACCGTCCCCGCGGGCGGTGTGGTGATCTCGGTCGGTCTGGGGCGGCGGCGCAGCCGTCCTGTGCGTTCCCCCGTCGTCGCCATCGTCCCCTTCGCCCCCGTTCCTACTTGCCCGTGATCGTGCTGAAGTCCGTGCCGGAGCCGAGGAGGAGGCCCGCGCCGAGGAGCAGCATCGTGGCCGGGACCATGAACGTGGTGATCATCATGGTGGCCTTGGGGACCGCGCGGGCCGCCTTGCGGCGGGCGTTCTGCGCGTCCGTGCGGCGCATGTCCTTGGCCAGGGCGACCAGCGTGTCGACGATCGGCGCGCCCAGCTCCTCCCCCTGCTGCAACGCCGTCACGAACATGGCCACTTGCTCGCTGTCGTTGCGTCGCCGGAGCTCCGTGAAGGCGGCGCGGCGGCTCATGCCGAGGTCCATCTGCCGTAGCGTGATGCGGAGTTCGTCCGCCCAGGGGCCCTCGTACTTCGAGGCGACGCGGTCCAGGGCCTGGCGGAAGCCCAGGCCCGCGCTCACCACCACGGCGAGCACGTCGAGGAAGTCGGGCAGGGTCCGTTCGATGACGTCCCGGCGGATGCGGATCGCCGACCAGATGCCGACCTCGGTCCACAGCGCGCCGAAGGCGAACAGGATGACGGCGAGGAGGTAGTTCCCCTTCACCAGGAACACCAGGCCGCCGAAGCCGCCGAGGAAGCCGTAGACCGCGCGGCGGGCCGCGTAGCGGTCGATGGTGAGGCCGCCGGGGTTGCCCGCGAGGTCTATCTTGCGGCGGTACCTGGCGACCAGCTTGGGGCCCATCAGGCGCAGGACCAGCGGGGCGTAGCGCATGCCCAGCCGGTCGACGAGGGAGTCGACCGCGCCGGTGCGGGTCGAGCCGACCTCCAGGGCGAGGACCAGGTCGGTGGGGAGTTTCGCGTCGGCGCGGTACATGCGGATGCCGGCGAAGATGCCCCAGACGCTGAGGCCCATGACCAGTCCGAGTGCGAGTGCTGTCATCGGGTCACCCTCCTCAGACGTCGATGCGGGACAGGCGGCGGATGAGGACGAAGCCGATCGCGTAGAGCCCGAAGGCGATGATCACGCATGCCTGGCCGATCGGTGAGCCCGTCATCCGGTCCAGGGCACCGGGTTTGACGCCGTTCATCAGGAAGAGGGCGCCCACGCCCATCACCGGAACGGCGTACGACGTCATGTTGACCTGGGAGAGCTGGGTGCGGACCTCGCGCCGGGTCTCCTTGCGTTCCTCCAGGGTCTCCGTGAGGTTGCGCAGGGCGCTGACGACCTGGCCGCCCGCCCGGTTGGAGAGCACCAGCGTCGTGACGAGGACGACGAGTTCGCGGGACGGGAGCCTGTCCGCCAGCTCGCTCAGCGCGTCGTCCATGGAGGCGCCGACCGCCAACTGGTTGGCCACCTTGCCGAGTTCCTCCCCCGCCGGTGCCTCCAGTTCCTCCGCCGCCATGCCGATCGCGGTGCGCAGCGCGAGCCCGGCGTGGGTGGCGTTGGCCATGATGCGGGCCAGTTCGGGGAGTTGGTTGATGAACTTCTCGATGCGCTTCTGGCGCTGCCAGTTGAGGAACTGGATCGCCACCCCGATGCCCAACAGCCCTGCTATCGGCCCGAAGAAGGGCGCCAGGGACGCCTGGCCGATCAGCCAGAGGGCCACCACCGTGGCCAGCATGTAGACGAAGAACTCGCCCGGCGTCATGTCCAACCCCGTGGCCGCGAGCCGGAGTTCGAGCTGCCTGCCGAGGCGTGTGCGGCGCAGCCTGCGGTCCAGGCCGCGGAAGCGACGGGCGCGGCCCATCTGGATCTGGCCGGTCGAGGAGAGCCGGTCGACCAGGGCCGCGCGCTGTGCCTTGCCCATGGCGTAGGCGTGCAGTCCGGCGACGCCCAGGACGCAGGTCAGCAGGGTGACGCCGGTGGTGAGCGTGACGATCGTCTGGAGATCCATGGGGTCGGTCCCTACCTACTGGCTTCTCGGAGGGCTAGCTGTTCCGCGGTGTGGGCGACGCCGAAGGCCTGCGGCAGCGGCTGGCTGGCCATGTAGAGCCGGTCGGCGGTGCGGCGGGAGAGCGGGAAGTACTCGAAGGTGCCGTAGACCCGGCCGTCGGAGGAGATGGGCTGCGGGCTGAAGCGGGCCACCGTCGCCAGCCGGTACGGCTCGCTGCCGTGGCTGTCGAGGAGGGCGATCTCGGTGATGCGGCGGGCGCCGTCGGCGAAGCGGGTGAGCTGGATGATGACGTCGACGGCGCTGTTGATCTGGTCGTGCAGCGCCTCGAAGGGGATCTCCACCTCGGACATGGACGCCAGGGTCTTCAGCCGCATCAGCGCGTCCTCGGCGCTGTTGGCGTGGACGGTCGCGAGGGAGCCGTCGTGGCCCGTGGACATCGCCTGGAGCATGTCGAGGGACTCGCCGCCGCGGACCTCGCCCACGACGATCCGGTCGGGGCGCATGCGCAGGGAGTTGCGGACCAGGTCGCGGATGGTGACCTGGCCGTTGCCCTCGACGTTCGGGGGTCGGGCCTCCAGGCGGATCACATGGGACTGCTGGAGCTGGAGTTCGGCCGAGTCCTCGATGGTGATGATGCGTTCGGTCTCCGGGATCAGGCCGGAGAGGGCGTTGAGGAGGGTGGTCTTCCCGGTGCCCGTGGCGCCCGACACGATGATGTTGAACTTCGCGTGCACCAACCCCGCGAGGAGGTACAGCATGTGCTCGTCCAGCGAGCCGAAGCCGACCATCTCCTGGAGCGTGAAGGAGCGCGGGAAGCGCCGGATCGTGAGCGTGGCACCGGTCAACGACAGCGGCGGGATGATGACGTTGACGCGCTCGCCGGACGGCAGACGGGCGTCGACCATCGGATTCGACTCGTCCACGCGGCGGTTGACCGTCGACACGATCCGCTCGATGGTCTGCATCAGCTGGTCGTGGGAGGGGAAGCGGAGCGGCAACTGCTCGACGCGGCCGCCGCGTTCGACGAAGATCGCGTCCGGGCCGTTGACCATGATCTCGGTGATCGACGCGTCTTCGAGGAGCGGTTCGAGGATGCCGAGGCCGAGCGCCTCGTCGACGACCCGGCGGATCAGCTGCGAGCGCTCGATGGTCGAGAGGACCGGCCCCTCACGGCTGATGATGTGTCCGAGCACCCGCTCCAGGCGGGCCCGTCGCTCGGCCGCGGCCAGGGCGCTCATCTCCGCGAGGTCGATCTCCTCCAGGAGTTTGGCGCGGTACGAGGCGACCATGTGGCCGTCCTCGCCCCGATGCCCGTTCTCCTCGGGATGGTTGACGCGTTCCCGCAGACCCATGAGTGCTGTGCTCCTCGCTCCTTGTTCAGTCGAGCTCTGTGGTTCTCTGCCGTTGTCTGTGGCTCTTTGCCGTTGCCTGTGGTTCTCGTCGTTCTTGTCGTTCTCGTCGTTCAGTGGTCGAGGGGCATGGTGGCGGTCTTGCTGGCGTTCCCGAAGCCGTCGTAGCCGGGGATGACCGACGGGATGTGGATGGTGGCGGTGACGCTGACCGTGTCGCCGCCGAACGACTCCGGGCAGCTGACCGACAGCCAGTCGCTGACGGCCTCGCTGCACGCCTGCTGCGCGCCCTGCCTCAGCGAGGCACTGCGCGCGCCCGCCCTGGCCGCCGTGCCCGCCTGCTGCGCGGTGTAGGCGACCAGCCCGAGCTGCACCGCCGCCAGGGCGACGAGGAGCAGGACCGGGATGAACCCCAGGTATTCGATGGCGACTTGACCGCGGTCGCGCGCGCGGAGGCCGTAGGACATGTCAGTTCTTCTCCTCCTCTACGGCGCCCGCGTGACCGCGCACCGTGAAGGGGAAGCCGATCGAGCCCGGGAAGAGGACGGGCACCTTGAGGGTGACGTCGGCCGTGACGAAGCCCGTGCCTCCGCAGGTCACCGTGGCGTCCCCCTTCCACGCGTCGCTCAGCTTGTCGAGGCCGGCCTGTTCGCAGGCGGCCTCCCGGTCGCCCCGGGTCGCGGCCGTCCCCGCGCGCACCGCCTCGTCCGCAGCATTCCCCGCGAGCGTGAAGGTGTACCCCACCAGCACGAACTGCCACATCAGCACCAGCGTCAGAATGATCAGCGGGGCCATGCCGAGGAACTCGATGCTGGTCTGCCCCCGGTCCCGTTCCCGTTCCCGTTCCCGTACGGTCGCGCGCACGTCCATCCCCCTCACTCCCTACGACGTCGGAAGCTCACCGAGCCGCGGTCGCCGCCGCCCCGCAACCGCCCGCTCTTCTGGGCGACTTCGGGCACCTTGACCAGTCCGAGTTCGCCCGCGAGACCCCAGAGGGCCTGTTTCACCACGCTCTTGTTGTCGAGTTCGTGCAGGCGCCCCGCGTCCACCGCGCCCTGGAGTTCCTTGAAGTTGGCGGGGATCGCGGTGGCCGCGACCGCCGTGCCGGTGATGCGCTGGATGAGCGCGGGCTGGATCTCGGTGCCGCGCGTGTGCCGGTTGACGACGATCGTCGTCTCCTCGGCCTTGCGGATCTGTAGCCGGTCCCACATGCGGACGGTGCGCTTCGCGGCGCGTACGGCGACGACGTCCGGGGTGGTGAACAGCAGGGCGGTGTCGGCCATTTCGACGGCCGCCGCGCTCGCGCCGCTCATCTGGGCCCCGCAGTCGATGACGACGACCTCGTAGCGGGAGCGCAGCGCGCTGACGATCTGCCGGGCGGCCCGGTCGGTGACCTCCTCGCCGCGCTCCCCCTCGCCGGGGGCGAGCAACAGCGCGACCCCGGTGTCGTGCCGGAACACGGCGTCGGCCAGCACGCGCGGCGAGATGTCGGTGATCCCGGCGAGGTCGACGACGGAGCGGCGGAACTGCACGTCCAGGTAGGAGGCGATGTCCCCGGTCTGGAGATCCATGTCGACGAGCGCGGCGCTACGGCCCGACGCCTGGGCGGCGAGGGCGAGTTGGATCGCGGCGAGGGTCGCGCCGGTGCCGCCCTTGGCGCCGCTGACCGTGACGACGGTGCCGCCGACACCGGTGAACACATCGCCGCCGTGGCCGAGATGGCGCCGTACGCCCACCGACCAGGCGGCGACGGCCTGGACGCGGTTGGCCAACTCCTCGTAGCTCAGCGGGAGGGCGATCAGTCCGCGGGCGCCGGAGTCCATGGCGGCCTGGAAGAGGCCGGGGCTGGCGTCGGTGGTGACGAGGATGACGCCCACCGCGGGGAAGCGCAGCGCGACCTCGCGGACCAGCTCCAACGCCGGTACGGGACCGATGCGTTCATGCACCACCACGACCTCGGGCAGCTCGTCGACGGACTCGGCGGCGAGCCGGGCGAGGGTGTCGATGAGCTGCGTCGAGTCGGCCACCGGGGCCACCGGGTCGGCGTCCGGGAGCTGGCTGAGCAGGGTCGTGATGGCGCGGATGGCGTCCGCGTCTCCGACCGCCGGAAGAATCCTGGTGGGCATGCGGGCCTCTCACTTGTCCTTCGCGAGTTCGTACGTCCGGTCCTTGTCGGGCACGGTCGTATCGCTGCCGGGTGCCACCAGCGCGAGCCGCACCCGCTCGGCGAACGACTCGGCGTAGGTGATCCGCTGGGCGTCGAGCGCGGAGAGCGCGAAGGTGATCGGTACGGCGTTCGTGGACTGCTGCTGGTTCTTGTCGCTGTTGCTGCCGGGGTCGAGGGCGGTGATGTGGCCGACGTCGATGACCTTCGCGTTGGTCACGATGATCTTGGACTGGTCGGGGTCGCCTTCCTTCTGGCCCGCGAAGGTGGCGTACACGTTGACCGTGGAGCCCGGCGTGATCTTGCCGGCGACACCGGTCGCCGCGTCGATCATGATGGCGACCTCCTGCTGCCCGGGTTGCAGTGCGGGCTGGTCCACGATCATGTCGGTCTGCAACAGGGAGCCCCCGCGCAGCGTGGTCACCGCGATCTTGCCCTGGATCTGCCGGAGATCGGTCACGGCGGTGTCCGACAGCCACCGCTTGGGCATCTCGATCTTCTTGAACTGGGCCGCGGTGAGGGCCGTGTAGGGCGCCACGTTGTCCTTGACCTGGTAGGCCGTGACCTCGGGGCCGACCTTGGACTTCACGTCACTGATGACGGAGAGGACGCCGGCGAACGCGCCGAGGGCGCAGATCACCGACAGGAGCAGGAGTATCACGCCGCGGCGCTGACGGGAGTTCATGAACCGTACAACCTCATTGGGGATATCGGTCGAGCGGAAATGAGCGGATCGAGCGGGATCGAACCGGATCGAGCGAATCGTGTGCTGTAAGCGTGTCCTGTGAGTTGAGGACTTATCCGGTCGATGTTTGGTTCTCGTGAACGGGCGGTGTGGCGGAGCAGAAGACACAACGGTCGCCGATGACGTCGATCCCGCACCAGTGGCACACGGACTGCCGTACAGAGGTGACCAGTTGGTACAGCACCGACAGGTCGGGCAGATACGTACAGAACTCGATCAGCTTGTTCGTGCCCCACCAGGTCACCGACTCGGCGGGCAGGGTGGCCTCGCGCAGCCCCATCGCGTTCCACGCCGGGGCGAGGGTGGTGCCGACCCAGTCGGACTGCAACTGCCCCTTGGCGACGAGCATCCAGGTACCGAACTCCGGCCCCTCCAGGGTGACTCCGGGGCCGACCCGGACCAACTGCGGCTCGGGGTGCGCGACCACCGCGAACTGGCTGCCGGGCACCCAGGACTTGGCGTGCTGCTTGAGGCCCACGGGGACCCGGTCCAGCTTGGTGACCGAGCCGAGGACCGCGCCGGCGTGGATGTAGTGGGTGAGCAGCCGGCCGGCCGAGGCGAGGACGCCGGGGCTGAGGTCGCAGGACGCCAGCTGCCTCAACTGCCGGGCCAGGACGGCGAGTCCGAGCGGGGGCAACTGGGGTCGGAACAGGGCGATCCGGTCGCTCTCCAGGATGGACCGGATGGTGTGCAGCCGCCGGTCGACGCCCTCGGAGACGGCCTGCGAGGACACGACGACGACATGCCCGTACTGGTCGATCAGGGCCTGCATCTCCGACAGCGCCTGGTCCAGCGGTCGTTGGTCGAGGTCCCGCAGCACGACGGCGGGCAGGGTCCGTTCGTCCTGTGGTGGCAGCGCCATGTCGGCGCTGGTCACGGCAATGGCAGTTGGCACGCGCAGCTCCCCGTCTCACGCCTGTCGGCCGGCCGGCATTACTCCGGCACGCCGAGTTGACTTCACTGCGTGACTACCTCAGCACTGTAACCACGCCCCTGTGACCGGAGAACAGCGTTTCTGTAGCTGTGCGGCAACTGTCATCGCACACAACACGCCAAAACGGGGCAGGTCGCACAACCGGCCGTGCGCGCGGCCCCGTTCGGCCGACCGGAGGGACCTGCTCGGGACCTCACCTGCGGCCCCGAAGTTGGTCTGGACCTCTTGACATCAGATTGGTCTGGACCAACTCTGGTCTTCCAGCGGTGGCCACCGTCGACACAGTCCCCTCCAAACTCCCCCACCGGAGGCACCAGTGGACCGCGCACCAGGCATGCCCGCCCTCAGGAACAGACGCCTGTGGGCCGGGGTCGCCATGGCCGCCCTCGCCCTCTCCTTCGCGGGCACCGGCCAGGCGTCCGCCGCCGACACCAACAACGCCAAGAACGCCGGATTCGAATCGGGTCTGACCAACTGGACCTGTACGGCGGGCAGCGGCACGACCGTCTCCTCCCCGGTGCACAGCGGCAGCTCCGCGCTGAAGGGCACCCCGGCCGGCCAGGACAACGCCCAGTGCACCCAGTCGGTGGCGGTCAAGCCCAACTCGACCTACACGCTGAGCGCGTGGGTGCAGGGCGGCTACTCCTACCTCGGCGTGACGGGCACCGGCACGACGGACGTCTCGACCTGGACCCCCGACACCACGTCGTGGAAGCAGCTGTCGACGACGTTCACGACGGGCGCCTCGACGACGTCCGTCTCGGTGTACACGCACGGGTGGTACGGCCAGGCCGCGTACTACGCCGACGACATCTCGGTCTTCGGCCCGGACGGCGGCGGAGGCGGCGACCCGGCCCCGACGGTCCCCGCGGCCCCCACGGGCGTGAGCGTGTCCTCGACGACGTCCTCGTCGGTCTCCCTCGCGTGGAGCACGGTGTCGGGAGCGACCGGCTACAACGTCTACCGCAACGGCACGAAGATCACGGCGGTGACGGGAACGTCCGCCACGGTCACCGGACTCGCGGCCTCCACGTCGTACTCCTTCCAGGTCACGGCGACCAACTCGGCGGGTGAGTCGGCCAAGTCGGCGACGGTGACGGGCACGACGACGGCGACCGGCGGGAACGGCGGCGGCTCCCTGCCGAAGCACGCGGTGACCGGCTACTGGCAGAACTTCAACAACGGCGCGACCGTCCAGAAGCTCTCGGCCGTCTCCTCCCAGTACGACATCATCGCGGTGGCCTTCGCGGACGCGACCACGACGCCGGGCGCGGTCTCCTTCACGCTCGACTCGGCGGGCCTCGGCGGCTACACGGTCGACCAGTTCAAGGCGGACATCGCCGCCAAGCACGCGGCCGGCAAGAAGGTCATCATCTCGATCGGCGGCCAGAACGGCACGATCTCGGTGAGCGACTCGGCGTCCGCGACGAACTTCGCCAACTCCGTCTACTCCCTGATGCAGACGTACGGCTTCGACGGCGTCGACATCGACCTGGAGAACGGCATCAACGCCACCTACATGACACAGGCGCTCCGTGCCCTCTCCGCCAAGGCGGGCTCGTCGCTCATCATCACGATGGCCCCGCAGACGATCGACATGCAGTCCACGTCGAACGCGTACTTCCAGACGGCCCTGAACATCAAGGACATCCTCACGGTCGTCAACATGCAGTACTACAACAGCGGCACGATGCTCGGCTGCGACGGCAAGGTCTACGGCCAGGGCTCGGTCGACTTCCTCACGGCCCTCGCCTGCATCCAGCTCCAGGGCGGCCTCGCCCCGTCCCAGGTGGGCCTGGGCCTGCCGGCCTCGACGAGCGCGGCCGGCAGCGGCTACGTCTCCCCCACCATCGTGAACAACGCCCTCGACTGCCTCGCCGCGGGCACCAACTGCGGCACCTTCAAGCCGTCGAAGACGTACCCCGACCTGCGGGGCGCGATGACCTGGTCCACCAACTGGGACGCGTCCGCGGGCAGTTCGTGGTCGAACTCGGTGGGTGCGCATGTGCACGCGCTGCCGTAGCACCGGCTGAACGGCGAGGGGCGAGGGGCGCGGCAGCTTTCGGGCCGCGCCCCTCGCCCCTCTGCTCGGGCGGTCGGGGGCTCGCCGTGCGGTGCCACGGCGGCCCCGCGGGTCAGCCCTTGCGGTCCTCGCCCGCCTCCTCGGCGAGCCTCCGTACCAGCGCCTGCGCCTTGTCGACCGCCGTGTCGATCTGCTCGCTGTGCTTCCCGTCCGTCTTGTCGTCGACGAGGTCCCCGGCCTTCTCCAGGCCCCCGACGATCTTGTCGCCGTGCTCCTCGGCGATCTCCTCCGCCTTGTCCTTGAGCTTGTCCAGGTCCCGCAGGTTGTCGAACACGGCAGTTCTCCTCGGTGCAACGGTTGTGCCCGGTCAGGGACATGGTCCCCGCGGCGAGCACCCGAGGGCAAGGTCGCCTCGACGCGGACGCGCGTACGCACACGGACCCCGCCCGCCCGCCGGTCCGCCCCGGTCTGAAACATTTCCCCGGGCCCACCGCATCAGTACAAGTGAAGGCGGCGCGGACAACAGCCCGCGGGGGCAGGGGGATCAGGCATGAGACGTCACGGACGTGCCGACGAGTACGCGGAGTTCGCGACCGCGCGGGCCGGGCATCTCTACCGGTCCGCGTGTCTGCTGACCGCCGGGGACACCCATCTCGCGGAGGACCTCGTCCAGGAGACCCTCGGCAAGCTGTACGTCGGCTGGGGGCGGCTGTCCCGGGTCGGCAACCCCGCCGGGTACGCCCAGACCGTCCTCACCCGTACGTTCCTCGCCCACCAACGGCGCCGCAGCAGCACCGAGCGCGCCACCGACGTCCTGCCCGACCTGCCCGACCCCGGCGTCTCCGGCGCCGACACCCCGCTGCGGCTGACCCTCCTCCAGGCCCTCTCCCGGCTGCCCGCCAAGGACCGCGCGGTCGTCGTCCTGCGGTACTGGGAGGACCGGTCGGTCGAGGAGACCGCCGACGTGATGCACGTCAGCTCGGCCGCCGTCCGCACCCGCTGCGTCCGCGCGCTCGGCCGGCTGCGGGAGCTGCTCGGCGAGAACCTCGACGAATACGCCCGCCCCTGACACCCGCGCCAACTCCCCTGTCCCTCGCGCACCTTGTACGCAGCCCGCTCGGCTCTCCCAACTCCCTCGACTCCCTCATGCGAAACGGTGGTCCGCCATGCCCGACGTCCAGCACAGCGAACACCTCGATCCGTTCGAGGAGCGGCTCACCGCCGGCCTGCACGAGGCGGGCAACGCCTTCGAGACCGACCGGGACGCCCTCGCCACCGCGGGCGCCCTCAAGGGCCGCCGCCGGCTGCTACGACGCCGCAACGCCGCGGTGATGGGCGGCGCGGCCGGTATCGCCCTCGTCGGCGTCGGCGGCGCCCTGCTCGTGCCGAGCGGGAACCCGGCCGACCGGCATGGTTCCGCGGCCGCTTCCACGCTCTCCGCCGCCTCCTCGGCCACCCCCGCACCCGTCTCCGGCGACGCGTTGATCCGTACGCTCGAAAGGCTGCTCCCCGGCGGCACGTTCACGAAGGCCGAGGCCCGCGGCACGGACGAGGAACCGTCGCCGTACGTCCAACTCGTCTACGACGACGGGAACGGCGCGTCGGCCGTCAGCGTCGGCCTGGACCGGCTGCGGCCGGGGAGCGACCAGGCGCGGCAGGCGACCCAGTGCCCGGGGAAGGCGTTCGCGCACTACGACTCGTGCGTCACGAGCCGGATGGCGGACGGGTCGGTGGTGATGGTGATGCGGGGGTACGAATACCCGGACCGGCGGGTGGACACCAAGCGGTGGAACGCCGAACTCGTCACCCCTCAGGGGCAGTACGTGAGCGTCAACGAGTGGAACGCCGCCGCCGAGAAGGACGCGCCGATCAGCAGGAGCCAACCGCCGCTGTCCCCGGCCCAGTTGACGAAGCTGGCCGCCGCGACGGCGTGGCGGAAGGCGATCGACGCGATCCCGCAGGACCCGAACTCGGGGACCGAACAGCCGGGTTCGGGCGACACGGGCGTCTCCGTGTCCGTCACCGACACGCTGCGGACCCTGCTGCCGAAGGGGCTCAAGGTGTCCGAGACCGGTGCCGACGACGCCGGGTTCGGTTACGTCGTCGTCGACGACGGCAAGGGCAAGAGCCTCGTCCAGGTCAACGTCCAGGCCGACATGGCGGATGACGAGGGCGACCTGTTCGGCTCCGGCGCGGAGGTCCTGTCCGACGGCACGAAGGTCGCCGTGCACCAGGGCGCGGGCGAGAAGGGCGGCTCGGGTGTCGCGATGTGGACCGTCGACACCCTCCGCACCGACGGCACCCGGGTGGTGATCAGCGCCTTCAACTCCGGCGCCCAGGACACCCCGGCGACCCGTACGGCCCCGGCCCTGAGCCTGAAGCAGCTCCGGGAGATCGCCCTGAGCCCGAACTGGCGCTGACCCCGAGATCCCGGAGCCCCGGAACCCGGGGGAACCCCCAGGACCCGGGGAAGAGCCCCTAGTCCTTGCGGACCTCGGCCTCCGCCTCGGCGAGCGCCGCCTCGTCCACCTCGGCGGACTCGTCGTCCTCGGCCTCGGCGCCGTCGTCGAAGTACGCGTCGAGCACCGCGTCGAGACGCGACTCCCACTCGGCGAACCTGCTCCTGGCCGTCGCCTCGATCTCGATCGGGTACCAACGGCGGTCAGGGGTGTGGACGGTGATGGTGAACCGCTTGCCGAAGCGCGGGGACTCGGTCTCTATCGCGCCGATCTCGTCCCAGCGGAACTCGCACGCCTGGTCGTCCAGGCGCAGTCGTACGCCCTTCGCGTCCGCGACGATCTCCGCACGGCGGTCGGAGGCCTCGAAGACCGGACCGTCGCCCTCGGACGCCTCCTCGCCGGCCTCATCCGCGTCGGCGTCGGTCCCGGCGTCGCCGTCCTCGGCAACGGCCTTCCCGGCCGACGACTCGTCGGCCGACGACTCCTCCGGCTCCGCCGACTCGGCCTTCGCGTCCTCCGGCTCCGTGTCCCGCGGTTTCGCGTCCTCCGGCTGGTCGGAGGACACGGCGGGTGCGGTGAGCCCGGGGACGAAGGCCGGGTCGAATCCGGCGCCCTCCAGGGGCTGGCTGCTCGAACCTATGCGCTGCTCCACAGCGGGCAGTATGGTCGACGATCCTGTGTCGGGCACAGCCAGCCCCTACTTCGTTATCAGACGCCTACATGGCACGGCGTCAAATGGGACTAGACGAACAGACTGAGCACCGCGGCGACCGCGAACCCCGCGACCGACAGCACCGACTCCAGCACGGTCCATGTCTTCAGGGTGTCCCGCTCGGTGATCCCGAAGTACTTCGCGACCATCCAGAAACCGCCGTCGTTGACGTGCGAGGCGAAGATCGAACCCGCCGAGATGGCCATGATGACCAGCGCGACGAACGCCTGCGAGTGGTCGCCCTCGGCGAGCAGCGGGGCCACGATGCCCGCCGTCGTCACGATCGCGACCGTCGCCGACCCCTGTGCGACCCGCAGGACCAGCGAGATCAGGTACGACAGGACCAGCACCGGCAGGCCCACGTCGTGGAAGGTGTCCGAGAGGGCCTGCGCGACCCCGCTCGCCTTCAGGACGGCGCCGAAGATCCCGCCCGCGCCGACGACCAGCAGGATGTTGCCGACCGGCTTGAGGGACGCGGTGGAGACGGTCTCCAGGGACTTGCGGGACCAGCCCCGGCGCAGCCCCAGGAGGTAGTACGCGAGGAGGAGCGCGATGGTCAGCGCGACGAACGGGCTGCCGAAGAACTCCACGACCGAGCGGCCGGTGGACGGGTCGAAGGCGATCGACGAGAACGTGGCCGCGAGGATCAGGACGAGGGGCGTACCGATGATCGCGAGGACCGTGCCGAGCGACACCGGCTTCTCCTGCGGTACGACGCCGGACTCCCGCTGTTCGTCGATGACGGCCTGCTTCGCCTCGGCCGCCGCCTCGACCATGTCCTGCGGTACGGCGACGAAGATCCGCTTGCCGATCCAGGCGGCGTAGGCCCATGCGGCGAGCACGGCGGGGAGGCCGCAGACGATGCCCATGAGGATGACCCAGCCGAGTTGGACGTGCAGCAGCCCCGCCGCGGCCACCGGGCCGGGGTGCGGCGGCAGGAACGCGTGGGTCATCGACAGGCCGGCGAGCAGCGGCAGGCAGTAGAGCAGGATCGACTTGCCGCCACGCTTGGCGGCGGCGTACACGATCGGCGCGAGGACGAAGATGCCGACGTCGAAGAAGACCGGGATGCCGAAGATCAGGCCGGTGAGGCCCATGGCGAGGGGCGCCCGCTTCTCGCCGAAGAGGTTCAGCAGCCGGGACGCCAACACCTCGGCGCCGCCGCTGACTTCGAGGATCGCGCCGAGCATGGTGCCCAGGCCGATGATGATCGCGACATGGCCGAGGATGCCGCCCATGCCGGACTCGATGGTGGAGACGGCGTCGGAGCGCTGGACCGTGCCGAAGAGTTCGGTGACGGACAGGCCCGCCAGCAGGCCGACGGTTATGGAGACGGCGAGGAGGGCCACGAAGGGCTGGAGTCTGACCTTGATGATCAGGAAGAGGAGGAGCGCGATCCCGATGGCGGCGACCGTCAACAGGCCTGCCGTGCCGTCGAGCAGGAGGAGCAGGCCTCCGGTGTGGGGTGGTGTCGCGGGGGCGGTTGCGGCGAGCGGTAGCGACATGTGGGGGTCCTCTGGATCGGTGGAGGAGCATGGGTCCGGGGGATCTGGGGGATGCCCCCCGGAGGGCACGGCCGGGCAGGGGAGATCGCGGTACGGCACCACGAGGGGCGCCGTACCGTTGTGCGGTGTGCGGGAGTTGAGGGGGCGTCAGCTCAGGGGGCCGGTCAGCCGAGGACGGCGAGCGCGTCGATCTCGATGAGCAGGCCCGCGGGCAGGCCGACGTAGACCGTGGTGCGGGCGGCGGGGACCTCGACGCGGCCCTCGAAGTACTCGTTGTAGATCGCGTTCATCTCGGCGAAGTGGTCGACGTCCGTCAGGTAGACGCGGATCATCACCGCGTCCTCCCAGCTCGCGCCGCCCTCCTCCAGGATCGCCTCGACGTTGGCGAGGGTCTGGAGGGTCTGCTCGCGCAGGGTCGGGCCGGCCGGGGTGGGCGGCTTGCCCTCCTCGGCGGGGAGGAAGCCGACCTGTCCCGCGACCTGGAGGATGTTCCCCTTGCGGACGCCGTGCGAGAACTTCGCGGGCGGGGCGGTGTGGGTCTTGGGGGTGAGGGCGGTCTTGTCGGTCATTCGGTGTCCCTGGTGGTAGTTCTGCCGGAGTACTCACCGCTGATGGCGTCCGCCGTGCGGCGGACCAGGGGGAGCAGGGTGAGGAGTTCGTCGGCGGTGACGACGACGTTGGGCGCGGAGACCGACATCGCGGCGGCCACCCGTCCGTCGGCGCCCCTGATGGGTGCGGCGACGCAGTTGATGGACTCTTCGTGGCCGCCGAGGTCGGTGGCCCAGCCCTGTTCCCGCACCTTCTCCAACTCCCTGATGAAAGCGGGGGCGTTGGGCGTGGAGCGGGCGGTGTACATGGGGTATTCGAGCTTGTCGGCGAGCATCCGGCGCTCGCCCTCCGGGAGGTCGGCGAGGAGCAGTTTCGCGACGGCGGCGACGGTGATGGCGACCGGCTTGCCGATGCGCGAGTACATGCGGACCGGGTAGCGGCTCTCCACCTTGTCGATGTAGAGGACCTCGTTCTCCTCGTACACCGCGAGGTGGACGGTATGGCCGCACTGCTCGTTGAGGCGGGCGAGGTGGGGGTGGGCGATCTCGCGGATGTCGAGGTTCTCCATCGCCTCCTGGGCGAGGGCGATGAGGCGGGCGCCGAGGCGGTAGCGCTGGTCGGACTGGCGGTAGACCAGGCCGTGTTCGTGCAGGGTGCGCAGGAGGCGCAGGGCCGTCGACTTGTGGACGTCGAGACGGTCGGCGACCTGGCCGAGGTCGGCGGGGCCCTCGGCGAGCAGCGGCAGGATGCTGAGCGCGCGGTCGACGGTCTGACTCATGGCGTACGTACCTCCTCGTCGGCCCGGTCGGCGGCGTCGGTCCAGCCGGGGCCGAGTCGAAGTCTCCCCCACGCCCGGTCGTCGAGGGCGACCAGCCGGTCGGCGTGGTCGCGGACCGGGGGCGCGGCGAGGTCGCCGGGCACGGTGAGGGCGGCGGCGGCCGTGAGATGGCCGTGCCGCAGCCGGTCCCGTACGGGAAGTCCCCGCAGGGTCGCGGAGAGGAACCCGGCGGCGAAGGCGTCCCCGGCGCCGACCGCGGCGACGACGTCGACGTGCGGCGCGGGCACGAAGGCGGTGTCGCCCCGGTGGAAGACGGTGGCTCCGCGTCCGCCCTGCTTGACGACGAGCGTCTCGGGGCCGGGGAACGCGGCCCGTACGGCATCGGCCCCGACGAGCCCCCAGACCTCGGCGGCCTCGTCCTCGCCGACGAAGACGAGGTCGGCGCCGCGCGCGAGTTCCAGCAGCACACCCGGCCCGTCGGCCCGACGCCCCAGCGCGGGGCGGTGGTTGACGTCGAAGGAGATCAGCGGCCGGCCCGGGCGCATCGCGGTCAGCTCACGGACCAGGCCGAGACAGTCGTCGGACAGCATCGGGGTGATCCCGGACAGGTGCAGCACCCGCCCGGCCCGTACGGCGTCCAGGTCGACGTTCCCCCGGGCCATCGCGGAGGCGGCGGACCCGGCCCGGTAGTAGGCCACCTCGTGGGCGTCGGTGGCCCGGTCGCCGGCGGTGCGGAAGTAGATGCCGGTCGGGCGCGCGGGGTCACGTCGTACGGCGGACACGTCGACGCCGTAGCCGCCGATCGTCTCGACGAGGTGATCGCCGAAGCCGTCGGCCCCGACCCGGCTGACCCATCGGACGGTGTGTCCGGCCGCCGCCAGTACGCAGGCGACATTGGACTCGGCGCCGCCGATGGCACGGTCGAAGGACGGCACGTCGGCGAGGCGGCCCGGTCCGCCGGGTAGGAACGTGACCATGGACTCGCCCAGCGCTACGACGTCCACGACGTCACGGGCGGCGGTGCTCTGTCCGTCGGCGGTCACGATGGTGATGGCTCCCTGTCGGTGCACCGGGCCGGCGGCGGCTCCGTTGACCCGGTGTTGGGCGAGATGTTAGACAGCGGTAAGCGATATACGCAATGAATGTTGCAAGGATTGCAACACTCCAGCTCAGGGAGGCCCCATGGTCCGCGACACCGGTACCGAAGCGCTCGCCCGGCTCGCCGGGGAACGCGTCGACCACCGTTTCAAGGGCCTCCCCCCGGACGCGGACGGCCTCACCGTCACCGAGCTGGCGGCCCAGCGCCGCAACCTCTTCACCGACGGCTTCACCACCCCCGTCCTCGCCCTCTCCGCCGAGCGCCTGGACCACAACCTCCGTCTCATGGAGACCTACGCGACCCGCCACGGCCTCGCCTTCGCCCCGCACGGCAAGACCTCCATGGCTCCCCAGCTCTTCCACCGCCAACTCGCCCACGGCGCCTGGGGCATCACCCTCGCGGTCCCCCACCAGGTGCGCGTGGCACGGGAGTTCGGGATCGCGCGGATCTTCCTCGCGAACGAGCTGGTCGACCCGGCGGCCCTGAAGTGGATCTCCTCCGAACTGGACGCCGACGACGACTTCCGCTTCATCTGCTACGTCGACTCCGTGCGCGGTGTCGAGCTGATGGACGCGGCCCTGCGCGGCGCCGCCCGTCCGCTGGACGTCGTCGTCGAGCTGGCCGCGGGCGAGGGCGCCCGCACCGGCGTGCGCACGGAGGCGGAGTGCGCGGCGGTCGCGGACGCGGTGGCCGCCGTGGGGACGCTGCGACTGGTGGGGGTCGCCGGGTACGAGGGCGAGGTGCCGCGGGCCGATCCGGAGCGGGTGCACGCGTGGCTGCGCCGGCTGACCGGACTCGCCGTGGACTTCGACGGGGACGGGCGTTTCAAGGGGGTCGACGAGATCGTCGTCAGCGCGGGCGGCAGCGCGTGGTTCGACGCGGTGGCCGACGTCTTCGCCGAACTGCCCGAACTCTCGCTGCCCGCAATGAAGTTGCTGCGCTCCGGCGCCTATGTCTCGCACGACGACGGCCACTACCGCGAGATCACCCCGTTCACCCGCGTCCCCGAGGAGGGCACGCTGGAGCCCGCGTTCCGGCTCTGGGCGCAGATCGTCTCCCGCCCCTCCCCCGAGCAGGCGTTCGCCAACGCGGGCAAGCGGGACGCGGCCTACGACCTGGACCTCCCGCTCGCCCAGGTGATCCGCCGGGACGGCACCGAGCGCCCGGCGACCGGCGTCGAGGTCACCGGGCTGTCCGACCAGCACGCCTGGCTGCGGACGGCGCCCGGGGCGGACGTGGAGGTCGGGGACTGGATCGGGATGGGGCTGTCCCACCCGTGCACGTCCTTCGACAAGTGGCAGCTGATTCCGGTGGCGGAGGCCGACGGCACGGTCGTCGACTACCTCCGCACGTTCTTCTAGCCGCCCTGCCGGACCCCGTGGAAGCCCTGCCGGACCCCGTTGGAGGCATCGCATGGAAGAGCTGGTGATCCGGGACGCGGACGTCGTGGACGGCTCCGGCGCGCCCTCGTACCGCGCCGATGTCGTGATCGACGGCGGGCGGATCGTCTCGATCGTGCAGGAGGCCGCGGCGGCGGGCTGTCAACGCCCGAAGGCGCGGCGGGAGTTGGACGCGGAGGGGCTGGTCCTCTCCCCCGGCTTCATCGACATGCACGCGCACAGCGACCTGGCGCTGCTCCGCGACCCGGACCACAGCGCCAAGGCCGCGCAGGGGGTGACCCTCGAAGTCATCGGCCAGGACGGGCTGTCGTACGCCCCCGTCGACGACCGCACGCTGGCCGAGGTGCGCCGGGCGATCGCCGGGTGGAACGGGTACGGCGACGACATCGACTTCGACTGGCGTTCGGTGGGCGAGTACCTGGACCGCCTCGACCACGGTTTCGACGGTCGCGGCATCGCGGTCAACGCGGCCTATCTGATCCCGCAGGGCACGGTCCGGATGCTCGCCGTCGGCTGGGAGGACCGGGAGGCGACACCCCGGGAGCTGGACCGAATGCGGCAGTTGGTCGCCGAGGGGATGGAACAGGGCGCGGTCGGCATGTCGTCCGGGCTGACCTACACCCCCGGCATGTACGCCAAGGACTCCGAACTCACCGAACTCTGCCGGGTGGTGGCGTCGTACGGCGGCTACTACTGCCCCCACCACCGCTCCTACGGGGCGGGCGCGCTGGAGGCGTACGGGGAGATGGTGGAGCTGACGCGGGAGGCGGGCTGCTCCCTCCATCTGGCCCACGCCACCATGAACTTCGGCGTGAACGAGGGCCGCGCACCGGAGCTGCTGACCCTCCTGGACGAGGCTTTGGCGAGCGGCGCCGACATCAGCCTCGACACCTACCCCTACACCCCTGGCTGCACAACTCTCGTGGCGATGCTGCCGAGTTGGGCGAGCGAGGGCGGCCCCGAGGAGATCCTGAAGCGCCTCGCGGACGACGACACGGCCGAGCGGATCCGCCACCACGTGGAGGTGATCGGCTCGGACGGCTGCCACGGGGTGCCGATGGAGTGGGACACGATCGAGATCGCGGGGGTCGAGAACCCCGCGCTGGCGGAGTACGTGGGCCGCCGCCTCGACAGCTGGACCACGGCCCGCCACCTCCTCCTGGCCGACCGGCTCGCCCCGTCGATCCTCCAGCACGTGGGCCACGAGGAGAACGTGCGCCGGATCATGCGCCACCGCGTCCACACCGGCGGCTCCGACGGCATCCTCCAGGGCGCGAAGCCGCACCCCCGGGCGTACGGCACGTTCCCCGAGTATCTGGGCCGGTACACAAGGGAGTTGGGCGTCCTCTCCCTGGAGGAGTGCGTGGCCCACCTGACCTCCCGCCCGGCAGCCCGCCTGCGCCTGCCGGACCGGGGTCTGATCAGGGAGGGCTACCGGGCGGACCTCGTCCTCTTCGACCCGCGGACGGTGGCGGCGGGTTCGACCTTCGAGGAGCCGCGCCGACTGCCGACGGGCATCCCCCACGTCCTGGTCGACGGCCGCTTCGTGATCGAGGACGGCCGCCGGACGGACGAGTTGGCGGGCCGGGCCGTCCGGCGCACCCGGCCGGAGCGCGCCTGAGGGGCGCCGGGCCGCGGGTGCGCGGCTCCGCCGCTCGGGCGCGACCGGCCCCCACGCACCCGCGGCCGGAAAACGACGGACTACGGCTTGGGCAGGGTGCACCCGGACGCGCTGAGGCTGAGCACGTTCGCCGAGGTGAAGCAGGCCGGGATGTTGTAGGTCTCCTCGGCGTAGTTGATGCCCTGCCGAACCGTCACCGTCCCGTTCGCGTCCACCTCGCACGGATTGTCGACCGTGCAGGTCTCCCCGTCCTCGTTCCCCGTGTTGTTGACCGCGACAACCTGCCCGGTGCTGGTGTCGATCACCGGAGACCCCGACGTACCCCCGATCGTGTTGCACGCGGAGGTGTAACGGACCGAGTCCTTCCAGGTCCAGTCGCCCTCCTTCAGCCGGTACACGAACCCGTCGATGTTGCAGCTGTAGATCGTCTTCCAGTACCCGGAGACGACCTTGATCGCGGTGCCGGCGGTCGGGTGCGTGGCGCTGACGGTGAGCGGGCTGATGTTGTACGCGCTCTTGATCGCCGCGTACGTCGTGGTCGTGCGGTAGATCGTCACGTCCGTGTCGGTCATCGTCGAGTAGACGACCTGGTTGGCCCGGAGCGTGGCGACCTTGGTGCCGGCGGAGTTCAGCAGCCCGAAGGTACGGCTGGAGGACTGGCCGGTGATGACCTCGCCGGGCTCCGGGAACCCGGTCTCCAGGCAGTGCCCGTTGGTCAGCACGAGCGCCGGGGCGGTGTCGGCCGAGCCGGGGAAGCGGATGACCGAGCCGGAGCAGTTGCTGAGCGAGACGGTGCCGGCGAAGTCGACGGTGACCGCGGCGGCCTTCGGTGTCACCTGGGGCGCGGCGACCGCGGGTGCCACGCCGGCCCCGGCGATGGCCAGGGTGGAGAGCGCGGCAAGGAGAGGCTTGTTCATGTGGGGGTCCCCTCTTATGACGAGGCGAACGGAGATCTTCCGGTCGTCTTTTTGTCATGCACATTGTTATGTGCGGGAGATGGACCGGCAAGGAGCGGTTTCAGGCCCGGGACTGGCGGATTTCCGCGCATGCCCGGTCGATGTACCGGCGCAGCGACCTGCCGTCGGTGGCGATCCGGGCGCCCAGTTCGAGGCAGCGCCGCTCACGGGCCGGGGTGACACGGCCCGTGAAGAACACGGCGGGCCCCGTGAAGGCGGCCCGCTCCCGCCAGCGCGCGAGCGCGTCCAGGCCCGCGTCGGAGTCCATACCGCGGGAGAAGTCGGACAGCAGGAGGTCGACCGGCCCGCGGGCGAACATCCGCTCGGCGCTCACCGCGTCCTCGGCCTCCGCGACCTCGGCGCCGAGCTCCTCCAGCTCCCGGACGTAGGCGCGGTTGTTGGCGGGATGGTCGTCCACCCAGAGGATGCGGATGTCGTCGTACCGGACGCCGTCCCGGCCCTCGGGGCGGTCCTCGGGGCGGCCCTCGTCCGGCCTGCGCACCCCGCCGGCCGGGGGCTCCGCGTCCACCCGGATCGTGACGACCGGGGTCGCGCCGCCCCGCTGGAGCCGGGTCACCAGCTCGTCGGCCTGCGCCAGCAGCAGCCACTCCTCCACGAGGCGGACGAAGTCCCGGTCCCGGGCCAACCCCGGGTAGACGGTGGGGAGTTGCTCCTCCAGCCGGCCAAGGACGGCCTCCCAGTCACCGGGCCGCTCGCGGTCGGGCGGGGCGAGCCGGTGCCCGCTCACGGACGACACCGTGGCCCGCCACGCCTCCGGTCCGGGCTCGACCCAGCGGCTCAGCACCCGCCGGGCCGTGTCGTACTCCAGGAACTCGCGCCCCGCGTTGGCGGTGGGGGCGCCGGCGTCGCTCGCCACGAGAATCCGGTAGAACTCCGGATACAGGTATTGCAGGAGCAGCGTCCTGATGACCGCCTCCGGCTCGATCCCCGTCCACACCGGGTTGAGGGAGCACTCCAGGCCGAAGCCGTTGATGAGCCGCTTGATCCGCCGGGGGTTGCGGGCCGAGCGGTCGGCGATCAGGTTCACCATCGCGTCGTCCAGCAGGTCGCTCACCCCCGAGCGCTCGGCGCAGCGCCGGACGTAGGCCCGCAGGTCCTCGCCGCCCGCCACGGGCAGCCGGTAGCTGGTCTGGAAGATCTTCTCCATGAACGCCGAACCGGCCGGGCCCAGGTCCCGCAGCAGCCCCGAGGGGCCGAGCACGGAGCGGTCGCAGCCGATCACGAACGCGAGCCCCGGCAGGTCGAGATAGGCCTTGACCGCCTCGCACACCGCGAGCACGGTGTCCTCGGCGCACCGGTCGAGGTCGTCGATGAAGACGACGAGCAGCCGGCCCGGCCGGTCCGGGGTGGCCTTCGCCCACTCTTCCGCGAGCTTCTTCAGCTCGTCCCGCATGGTGGCGCGGGCCCTGGGGTCGACGGACAGCTCACGCCAGAGCCGGTCGACGAGCCCGGCCAGCCCGAACGGGGAGGCGACCACGGTGAGCGTCGCCAGCACCGCCCTGATCAGCGGGCCGTGCTGGGACAGCTGGTGCAGGGCCCGGCGCAGCAGACGTTTGTCGAACGTCATCAGAACGGTCTTGATGAGGCCTTCCAGCACGTCGGCGCCGGTGGCGGACCAGGCGTTGTACCACACCGTCCGGACGTCGTCGCGCGGCTCCAACTCCGCCCGGACCAGGGACATCAGGCTGCTCTTGCCCATGCCCCAGCCCGCGTCGACGGCGAGCGTGAAGGGCGTCGCGGCCCTTGAGTCGTTGATGAGCGCGGCCAGTTGGCGGGCGGCCGTGCCGGCGCCCAGCAGGTCGCCCTCGGCCGCGCTCACCGGCTCGTCGCTCAGCAGCGAGAACTTCATGCCCTGCCTCCCCCTTCGGCAGGGTCAACGTACCGAGTCGGACCCGGCGTGTCTCATGTGGCGGAAAGCACGAGGCAGGTCGCGTTACCGCGCCGTAAGCTCACCGACATGCAGGTGATCCAGTCGACCAAGCTCTCCAACGTCTGTTACGAGATCCGGGGCCCGGTTCTCGAGGAGGCGATGCGTCTGGAAGCGGCAGGGCACCGCATCCTCAAGCTGAACACCGGGAACCCGGCGGCGTTCGGGTTCGAGTGCCCGCCCGAGATCCTGGAGGATATCCTCAGGAACGTGTCGTCGGCGCACGGGTACGGCGACGCGAAGGGCCTGCTGGCCGCCCGCCGCGCGGTCGTCATGCACAACCAGACCCTGGGCATCGAGACGGACGTGGAGCACGTCTTCATCGGCAACGGCGTCTCCGAGCTGATCGTCATGGCCATGCAGGGCCTGCTCGACGACGGCGACGAGGTCCTCGTACCGTCGCCGGACTACCCCCTGTGGACCGCCGCCGTCTCCCTCTCCGGCGGGACCGCCGTCCACTACCGCTGCGACGAGCAGTCCGACTGGATGCCCGACCTCGCCGACGTGGAGCGCAAGGTCAGCGACCGCACCAAGGCGCTCGTCATCATCAACCCGAACAACCCGACCGGCGCGGTGTACGACGAGGCGATGATCAAGGGCCTCACCGACATCGCCCGCCGCCACAACCTCCTCGTCTGCTCCGACGAGATCTACGACAAGATCCTCTACGACGGCGCCACGCACACCCCGACCGCGAAGGTCGCCCCGGACCTGCTGACCCTCACCTTCAACGGGATGTCGAAGGCGTACCGGGTGGCCGGATACCGCGTCGGCTGGATGTCGATCTCCGGTCCGCGCGCGCACGCCGACTCCTACATCGAGGGTCTGACGATCCTGGCCAACATGCGGCTCTGCGCGAACATGCCCGGGCAGCACGGGGTGGTCGCCGCGCTCAGCGGGCGGCAGACCATCAACGACCTGGTGCTTCCGGGCGGCCGGCTGAAGGAGCAGCGGGATGTCGCGTACGAGCTGCTGACCCAGATCCCGGGTGTGACCTGCGTGAAGCCGAAGGGTGCGCTGTATCTGTTCCCGCGGCTCGATCCGCAGGTCTTCAAGGTCAAGGACGACCGGCAGATGGTCCTCGACCTGCTCCGCCAGGAGAAGATCATGGTCGTCCACGGCACCGGCTTCAACTGGTCCGAGCCCGATCACTTCCGGGTCGTGACCCTGCCGTCGGTCGGGGATCTCCGGGACGCGGTGACCCGGATCGGGAACTTCCTGGACGGGTACAGCCAGCCCTAAACCTCGCGGGGCCTTTTTCCGGGGGTTTTTTCGGCCAGATTTTTGGCCGGCACAACTTTAGACGAGATCTAAGCTAGGATGGTTTCCTGTCTGAGCACAGGAGACCATGCCATGTACGAACCGATCCGCACGAAGTCGGTCCACAGCACGGTGGCCCGCACACCCTCCGCCGACTTTCCTCACCGGTCGCGCGAGGAGGAGCTGGACATTCAGCTGGCGGGGCATCTCGCCGCGCTGCTCGCTGTGACCGACGAGCTGCGGGCGCTGGAGCCGTCGGCCGAGCTGGATGCGGCTGCGGAGCGGCTCGCCGGGCAGCTGACGCGGTTGCGGGGGGCTTCGCCGAGCCGGGCGGGGGCGGCTCCGGCCGCGGCTCCCACGTCCCGGCTCGATGCCCTGCACCAGCGGGCACACGCTCTGGCCGGGCGGGCGCTGGTGGTTGCCGCGTCCCGGGCCGATACCGCGGCGGCGATCCTGTCCGCCGAGCGGATGGACGCGCATGCGGTGACCCCGGTCGCCTGAGTCTCCGGTTCCTCGCACCCCTGAGGGAAGGGGCATTGAGGGCACCCCGTGTTGATCCGGGACCCGTCCGACACCTTCCGTTCATCCCTTTCCCCGGGGAATGTTGGGTTCCGCGAGCACGCTGCCCCTCGTGAGACGTATCGCGGGAATCGTCCTCGCGGTGTTGCTGATCGGCGGAGTGGTGGCAGCCGTCGTAGCGGGCCGGGACAACGGGGACAAGGGCACGGCAACGAAGACCGTGCGTGGTGTGATCGGTTCGGAGAAGGCGGACTTCTTCGCCGATCCCGATGTGGTGAAGGCCCTCGCCGCCAAGGGCTTCACCGTGAGGACGGAGACCTCCGGGTCCTGGGCCATGGAAGGGCTCGACCTCAAGGGGTACGACTTCGCCTTCCCCTCCAGCCAGGCACCGGCCGACGCGCTGGCCGACAAGTACACGGTGCGGCAGCCGTTGCCGCGGCCCTTCTACTCGCCGCTCGTCGTCGTCGCCCACCGCAGCGCCGCCCAGGTCCTCGCGGACAACGGGCTCGCCACGCTGGACAAGGACCGGGACCGCGGCACCCTGAAGATGGGCGCCTATCTCGACGCGGCCAAGCGGGACCTGACCTGGCAGCAGCTCAAGGGCGCCGACAAGCACGGGGAGCTGACAGGCACCCTCTACATCGCGAGCACCGATCCCGAGGCCTCCAACTCCGGTGCTCTGTACCTCGCCGCGGCCTCCTACGTCGCCAACGGCGGGCGGGTGGCCGCGAGCAGCGCCGACGTGGATCGCACCGCGCCGCTCATGCACAAGCTGATCAGCGTGCAGGGGGCCCAACAGTCCAGCTCCGACGCGCCGTTCAGGGACTTCATCAGCGGCGCCGGCAATCCGCTGGTCCTCGTCTACGAGTCCCAGGTGGCCTCACTGCTCCTCGACAAGCAGCCGGTCGGCGATCTCGTCGTGCTCTACCCGGACACCACCGCCAACAGCGACCACACCGTCGTGCCGCTCACCCCGGAGGGCCGCGAGCTCGGTCAACTCCTCAGCAGCGACCCGACGTTGCGCAAGCTCGCCGTACGGCACGGGTTCCGGCCGCAGGGTGACACCGCAGAGTTCGTCGCGGCCACGGCCGCCCACTCCAGCTATCTCAACCAGACGCTGACCGGTGTCCGGCAGGCGCCCGTGCCCACCTCGAAGGTGCTGCACGACATGGCGCGCCGGGCGCGCGGCTGACCGGGGGGAACCACATGAGCAGCAGTTTCAACACCAGCCAGAACACCAGCCAGGACACCCAGAGCGGGGACGACGTCTTCACCCTCACCCCACCGGAGGCCGTCGCGCCGGTGCCGAAGGAGAAGGCCGGCGGGCTTGTGCCGGTGGACGAGAGCGTCCGTACCGACATGGCGCGGAAGGCCGCCGCCTATGTCGAGGGGCTCGCCTCGCTGGACGCCCGCTCGCCCGAGTTCGCGGGCAAGGTCGGGGAGATCACCGCGCTCGGTGCCGGTGAGATGCGTACCGCCACCGCGCAGTCCAACCGGATGCTGGAGCGGACCGTGCGGAGTCTGCCGTCGAAGGGCGGGGACGCGCAGTCGCAGGTCGCCGGTTCGCTCGTCGAACTCCGGCGGGTGGTCGAGGACCTGGACCCGCGTGATCTGCCCGCGTCGAAGGGGCGGAAGTTCCTGTCCCGGCTGCCGGGCGGCAACAGGCTGCGCGACCATGTCGCCAAGTACGCCTCCGCGCAGGGCACGTTGAACAAGATCGTGGGCTCGCTGCGCGGTGGTCAGGACGAACTCCGGCGCGACAACGCGGCGTTGCAGACCGAGCGGGTCCGGCTCTGGGAGACCATGGGCAAGCTTCAGGAGTACGTCGTCCTCACCCAGGCCCTCGACATGGCCGTCGAGCAGCACATCACCGGCGTCGAGTCGGCCGACCCGGGCCAGGCCGACACCCTGCGCGCGGACGTCCTCTTCCCGGTCCGGCAGAAGCACCAGGACCTGCTGACCCAGCTCGCGGTGTGCGCGCAGGGCTACTTGGCGATGGACGTCGTACGGCGCAACAACGACGAGCTGATCAAGGGCGTCGACCGGGCGGCGACCACGACCGTCTCCGCCCTCCGCATCTCCGTCATGCTCGCCTCCGCGCTCGACAACCAGCGCAAGGTCGTCGACCAGGTCAACGCCCTGCGCGGCACGACCGAGGACCTCATCCGGGGCAACGCCGAGATGCTCTCCACCCAGAGCGGCGAGATCCAGCGCATCGCCGCCGACCCGGCGGTGGGCGCGGAGACCCTCCGCACGGCCTTCCAGCAGATCTACCGCACCCTCGACGCCATCGACACCTACAAGGTCCAGGCGACCGAGGTGATGGCGGCGACCGTCGAGTCCCTGACGTCCGAACTCCAGAACGCCGGCTCCTACTTGGAGCGGAGCCGGTCGCAGAGCGCCCTGGAAGGCGGTCTCGGATGAGACGTCTCCTCGCGCTCGCCCTCGGCACGGCCGCGCTGCTGACCGCCTGCACATCGACGCACGACACGAAGACCGGCCCCGACGACGCCCCCAGGCCCGGCACACTGCGCGTCCTCGCCTCCAGCGAACTCAGCGACATGACCCCGGTGTTCGATCAGGTCCGCAAGGACACCGGCATCACGATCCGCCCCACCTACATGGGCACCCTGGACGCGGTGGACCTCCTCGCGAAGGGCAAGGTAGACGGCCGGTACGACGCCTTGTGGCTGTCCTCGAACGACTATCTGCGGCTACGGCCCGACGCGGCGAGGAAGGTCGTCTCCGAGACCCCGGTCATGTCGAGCCCGGTCGCGATCGGCGTCAAGGACGCCACCGTGCGGAAGCTGGGCTGGACCGCGGACAAGGTCACCTGGTCGCAGCTCGAACAGGCCGTCCAGGACGGCAGGCTGACCTACGGGATGACGGACCCGGCGCGCTCCAACTCCGGCTTCTCGACCCTCATCTCCGTGGCCTCCGCGCTCTCCGGCGCCCAGTCGGCGCTCACCGACGCGGACGTCACGAAGGCGACTCCCCGGCTGAAGGAGTTCTTCAAGGGGCAGAAGCTGACGTCGGGTTCGTCGGGCTGGCTGGCCACCGCCTACCAACGCCGCGGGAACGTCGACGCGTTGCTCAACTACGAGTCCGTCCTCAAGGGCATCCCGGGCCTGACGGTGATCCGCCCGAGCGACGGGGTCGTCACCGCCGACTACCCGCTGACCTCCCTCGCCTCGACGGACGCCACCACCCGCGAGAACGTCCGGCGGGTGACGGCCGACCTGCGCACGGACGCCCTTCAGAAGCTGATCACCACCCGCACACACCGCCGCCCGGTCGTCGCCTCCGTACCGCCCGCGTCCGGCCTCGACACCAGCCGACGGCGTGAACTCCCCTTCCCCGGCAGCCAGTCGGTCGCCGACGGGCTCCTCGACTCGTACGAGAACGAGCTGCGCCGGCCCTCGCGGACGGTGTACGTGCTCGACACCTCCGGTTCGATGGACGGCGACCGGCTGTCCCGGCTGAAGAAGGCCCTCACCGATCTGACCGGGGACTTCCGGCAGCGCGAGGAGGTCACGCTGATGCCGTTCGGGTCGGCCGTGAAGAGCGTGCGGACGCATGTGGTGAGCCCGGGCGACCCGCAGGCCGGGCTCGACGCCATCCGCAAGGACACCAAGGCCCTCAGCGCCGACGGGAACACCGCGATCTACACCTCGCTGGAGAAGGCGTACGAGCATCTCGGCTCCGGCGGCGACACGTTCACCTCGATCGTGCTGATGACCGACGGGGAGAACACGACCGGCGCCAAGGCCGGGGACTTCGACGGCTTCTACGGCCGGCTCCCCGCCGCCCAGCGGGACATCCCCGTCTTCCCCATCCTCTTCGGCGACTCGGACAAGGCGGAGCTCCAGCACATCGCCGACCTGACCGGCGGCCGGCTCTTCGACGCCCAACAGGGCTCGCTGGACGGCGCCTTCGAGGAGATCCGTGGCTACCAGTAAGTTCCTCGGCTATCTGGAGTCCCGCAAGAACCTCACCGGCAGCGCCTGCGGGCTGATCGGCCTGGTGCTGACGTTCGTGGGCGTGGCCGGACCGTACTGGCCGGTCGTGGTCGCCGGTCTGTACGGCGCGGGCGCGCTGATCGCCCCGCCGGAGCGGCCGCCGCTGCCCGACTTCCCGGACCCCTCCGCCCAACTGGAGGAACTCCGCGACGACTTCGAGAGGCTCGGCGGCTATCTGGCGGGCGTCGAGCTGCCTCCTGCCGCCGCCGGTCGGCTCACCGAGCTGAACCAGCTCCTCGCCGGACTCCTCGATCCGCGGATCACCGACGACCTCGCCCAGGACCCGGAGGGCGTGCACATCCTGTCGCGGGCGATCCGGCAGGACGTACCGGAGGCGGTGGACACGTTCGTACGGACCCGGTGGTGGACGCGGCTCGCGCCGGGCACCGAGCCCCCGGAACGGCACCTGGAGCGGCAGTTGACGGTGCTTCAGGAGGAGGCGCGGGGGCTGGCGGCCGGTCTGCGTGAGGTCGAGGCGCGGCGGCAGGAGTCGCACACGCGGTATCTGGAGGACCGGGGGCGTTCGCAGAACGGCTGAGGGCGCGGAACAGCCGTGCGCTTCACAGCAGGTGCAGGACGACGATCAGCAGGAGGAGTGCCAGCAGTACGACGCCCGCCACCTTCAGCGGGCCCATGCGCTGCTCGGGCTCCGGTGCCGCCGCCGGAGGCACCACCGGCACCGGCGGCCGTACCGGCACGTTGAACACGTCATGGCCCGTCACCGCGGCCCGTGTGCACCACGGACAGGTCGGGAGGTGGGAGCCGTAGGAGTGCAGGGGGCGCTGGTGGCAGCTCTGGACGCGGGAGCGTTCCTGGTCCAGGGCGCGTAGCCAGACTTCCGGGGTGGGGCGGGCCGACGGGGCGTGGACCCCCGCGCCGAACGCCGTGTGGGCCAGGGTCAGGAGGCCGGGCGGGAGGACCGACGGGTCGACGGTGCCGCGGGGGATGACGACCGACTCGGGGCGGACGACGTAGGAGACGCTCGCGGCGATGTTGTCCTTGACGGTGGAGTCGGAGGTGCTGTCGTGCGGGACGCCGCCGAAGGGGTGGTTGCCCGCGGTGAGGAGCTGGTAGATGAGCACCGCCAGCGCGAAGTTGTCGCTCTCCTCGGTGGCGGCGGCGCCGGACTGGCGTTCCGGTGAGGAGTAGTCGGTGGTGTGCATCAGGCAGGGGAAGGGCTCGCCGGTGACCGGGTCGGTGAAGGCGATGGAGTCGCAGTCGAGGAAGGTGACGAAGCCGTTGGCGTCGACTACGACGTTGCTGCTGGAGAAGTCGCCGATGACCAGATGGTCGTAGTGCATGCGGGCGGTCATGAAGGCGAGGTTCCAGGCGACGCCGAGGAGGAAGCGCCAGTCGGCGCGGTCGCCGAAGAGGCGGAGGCGCTGGGCACGGGTGAACAGCCCCACCAGCTGAACGTGTTGGGGCTCGCCGAAGCGGCGCATGGCGTAGCCGAGGAAGGTGTCGTCGGGGCCGCGGGCGATGGCGGTGGGCCAGGCGAGTTCGGGGGGCTGGTTGGCGTCGGTGGGGCGGGCGGCCAGGGGGGACATCGTGAGCATGCGGGCGAGGCGGCGCTCCAGGTCGGGGCCCGGGCGGTCGCGGTAGAGCTTGACGACGATCGTGTCGTCGCCCTCGACGGGGAAGACGGCGGCCTGTCCGCCGCCCTTGAGCGGGAGTTCGGCGAGAGTGACGGGCTTGCCGTCCAGGAAGACCGTGCGGCCGCTCACGGGGTCACCGCGCGCACGGCCCGCAGGAGGGTCTTGTCGTCGGCGTTGAGGCTGGTCAGCCGGTCCGAGCGGAGGAGGGCGGCGAGACTCTCGTGCGCTTTGTCGGTGACCGGTCCCGGGGTGTCCAGGGAGCTCAACACGGCTTCCACGAACGAGGTGTTGGGCTGCGGCGGGCCGCCGCCGGAGAGCGACAGGGCGGCCTGCGCGAGGCCGTCGGTGGACAGCAGGACGCCGTCGACGCGCGGGTCCGCCACGCAGTCGGTGCGCAGCCGGCGGGATGCGTCGGGCGAGGTGAGGAAGACGGTCTCGTTGCTGTACTCGCTGACGGCGGGCGGCTGCGGGAGGAGGTGGAACTGCCGCTCCCCGTCCTCCGTCCCGGCGCGGACCACGACGAAGCCGTCGCCGACGCTGAGATGCCCGAGCCAGCCGGGGGTGAGGACGACGACGGTGAGGGTGGTGGCGTAGTCGGGGGCCGTGCTGCCGTAGGTGTCCAGGAAGATCTTGGACACGTCGTCGAAGGCGTCCGCGAGCAGGTCGTGGACCTCCTGGCCCGGCGGGCAGCCGG
Source organism: Streptomyces sp. NPDC096013 (assembly GCF_044763565.1). Taxonomy (NCBI): domain Bacteria; kingdom Bacillati; phylum Actinomycetota; class Actinomycetes; order Kitasatosporales; family Streptomycetaceae; genus Streptomyces; species Streptomyces sp. NPDC096013. Next base: position 373,476 of record NZ_JBIWGK010000009.1, read on the forward strand.
ACGCGGCGGCGGCCCGGCGGCGGAAGTGCTCGGCCGCCAACTCGACGGCGTGCAGGGACCCTTGGTCGGAGTGCGGGCGGCTGCCCGCGCCGTCGGCGACCGCGAGGACCGACACGTACGCCGAGGTCGTGTAGGTGCAGGCGTCCTGGCAGGGCGTGCCGGTGCGGCGGTGCCGGTAGCCCTCGACGCTGAGGCCGTGGATGCGCCAGGGCGAGTCGGCCACCGCTCAGCTCTCCCAGGCCGGGCGCTGGGTCTTGAACTGGCTGAAGATCTTCTCGAAGACCTCGTCGCCCGCGCCCTTCTGCTCGGCGTTCGCGCTGGCCGACATCATCTGGAGCAGCTCGCGGAACGGGAAGCCCTGGATGCGCGCGTTGAAGGTGGGCGCGAAGGCCTGGAGCACCTGCTCGCCGCGGTCGGTGATGCCGCCGACGCCGATCGCGTACAGCCGGAAGCGGCGGGCCTGTTGCTCGTCGGCGAGGACGGGCAGCAGGCGGTGCCAGGAGTCGGTCATATGGCCGGTGGCGTCGGTGGGGAGGCCGTCGGTGACCAGGCAGATCTGCGGGCGGTAGTACTGGAGCCCGGAGGCGCGCAGCTCCGCCTTGCGGGCGGCGACGACATGCATGGCCAGCTCCAGCGCCTCCGTCATCAGGGTGACCCCGGAGGCGGTGAACCGGGGTGCCTGGAAGGCGTGCGCGGGGACGAAGGGGCTCACCGGGGCGCGGGGGTCGAGGAGTTGGGGTCCGCGCCAGGCGCCGACGCCCCGGCCGCCGAAGGTGATCACGGCGACCTCGACGCTGTAGCTGAGGGAGACGTCGTCGTGGAGTTCCCTGGTCCACTCGGCCAGCGCGTCGTTCAGGGTCTGGATCGGCTGGCCCGCCATGGAACTCGACGTGTCCAGACACAGGACGAGGGGCAGCCGTTGCGCGTTGTTCTCGAACTCGATGTCGGCGTACTCCGCCGGCATCGTGGGCGGGTATTCGCTGGGCATGGCGTCTCCAGGTCGGCCGGGCGGTACGGGGCTCACGAGGTACCCCGCGCGTGGTGCCGGGCGGCGGGCGGGAAGGCGTACAGGACGTCGGAGTCGGGTTCGCGCGCGTCGGTGACCTCGACGTACGCGCCGGGCACGGGCGGGGTGCGGTCGGGTTCGGCCCACACCGCGCGGTACAGGACGTGGTCGAGTTCGACATAGCCCTGCGGGTGGAGTGCCGTACGGACCACGGCTGTTCGGGACGGTCCGGTGCGGGGGCCGACCCGGCGGCCGTAGGAGGACGGGGCCGGTGCGGGGGGTACGGGGCGCAGTCGGGCGGTGGTCTCGGCGGGCTGCTCCTCGGAGTGGGCCTCCATGGCCGGGGTGCGGGAGCGGCGGACGGCCAGGAAGAGGGCCAGGAGCAGCAGCAGGAGTACGGCGGTCAGGGCGAGGAGCAACAGACGGGTGCGGTCGGGGGACGTGTGGCCGCCGATCTCGGTGACGCCCAGCTTCTTGTCGAGCAGCTGGCCCCCGGTGAGCGAGGACTTGGTGAGCGCCTTGCACAAGTCGGTGGTGCAGGGGCCGAGTTGCCGCTGTGCCGTGGCGTCGAGGCGGTCGATCCTGGCGTCCCGGTCGACGAGCGGATGGCCGGCCAGGACGATCAGCGCGGTGCCGCCCTGGCCGGTGTGGACGCCGGCCGGTACCCGCACCCGGAGGTTCCTGGTCTCCCGGCGGATCTCGGCCTGGTCGACCGTGCGGCCGGCGTCGAAGCCCAGCGGTCTGTCCAGCGTGACCGTCACGGTGGCCCCGTCGTTCAGCGCATCCTCCCAACAGCCCAGTTTCGTCGGAAAGTTCGCGCCGCAGTTCGGACCGGCCGCGGCCGGCGACCCGGCCGGAATCACCGCGATCAACAAGCCGAACAGCACGGCAGTGAAGAACGTACGTCTCATGACGACCCCCCGTTGGCGCCCATAGTGGAGCCAACAGGGGGGTGGCCGAAAGGGGTTGACTGAGAATGCTCAATTCACTTCTACAGCTGGAAAACCTGATGACAACGGGTGAACATCTGTCGCGCCCGTTCCACCCAATCACTGGCCAGAACATCGAAATCGGCCTGGGAGATCCGGCAGGTCAGCGGGAGGTCGCAGACTCCGGCGAGACATGGCCGGGGTCCGCGGACGTCCCACACGGAGAGCATGGGATTCAGCTGTTCGGTGTTCCACGCGTTGGACGCGGCGGCGGCGATCGCCAATTGATCCTTGCGCAGAGAATGACCGTCGGTGACAAAGGCGACAAGGAGTCTTTTCGTGGTCATGAAACGCACGGTGAGGGTGCGCCCCGACGCCTCTAGATCGAATTGCAGGGAGACGGAATCGGCATCGCTCTCGACGTGGTAATTCCGCCGGGCCCCCCAGGTATGGGTCAACTGCCGCCAGGACGAGGCGATGTCGTAGTCCCGGCCGGGCGGAATGGAGGCCTCAGGCGTCGCCACGGACCACCGCCTGGCTGATCATCTCGTCGGTGAGGCCCGCGTCCAGCAGGGCCTGCGCGTGCAGCAGCAGACAGGACGGCACCGGCAGGCTCGTGCCGCCCCCGCGCCGGGCCGCGAGTTCACTCCGGCGGACCTCGATCGTGCGGGCCACGGCGGGCGGCGGCCAGGTCGCGGGGCGCGGCTGCGCCAGCAACTCGTCGAGCAGCACGGCCAGTCGGGGCCGGTCCTCGGGCCGCTTGGCCAGGCACCGCGCGAGCAGTGGCCGTATCCCCGGGGGTACGCCGTCCAGTTCGGGTTCGCGGTGGACGACCCGCAGGCTCACCGCCTCGCCCGTGCCGAACGGGGGGCGGCCGGTCAGCGCGTGGACCAGGACGCCGCCGAGGGAGAACACATCGCTGGGCGGGCCGATCTGACCGGCCGTCATCTGCTCCGGTGACATGAAGGGCGGGGTGCCCACCACGATCCCGGCCTGGGTGAGGCTCGGGGCGCCCTCGACGCGGGAGATGCCGAAGTCGATGACACGGGGGCCGTCGGAGGCGAGGAGCACGTTGGCCGGTTTGAGGTCGCGGTGGACCAGGTTGGCCGCGTGGATCGCCTGGAGCGCCTCGACGAGGAACGCGCCGAGCCTGCGGACCTGCGCCTCGGGCAGCGGGCCGTCCGATCTGACGGCCTCGGCGAGAGAGGGCCCGGGGACGTACATCGTGGCCAGCCAGGGGAGTTCGGCCTCGGTGTCGGCGTCGACGACGGCCGCGGTGTAGGCGCCGCTGACCAGCCGGGCGGCGGCGACCTCGCGGGCGAACCGCTCGCGGAACTCGCGCTCGGCGGCCAGTTCGGGCCGGACGACCTTGACCGCCACCTCGCGGCCGGCCGGTGAACGGCCGAGATACACCCAGCCCATGCCGCCGGACCCGAGCCGCCCGGCGATCCGGTACGGCCCCACGCTCAGGGGATCGCTGACCGGAGTGCGCACCCCGCTCACCTCACTTCGGGGTTCGTTGCAGGTTGTCCCGAGTGTCCCCCGAAATCCCGTCTTGGGCAGGGCGGATGCGTGAAATGGGGGTCAGGACTACGCCCTGGGGCCGCGATGGTGGTAAGGGCAACGGACAGGGCCCCGCACGCCGTTGTGCGGGGCCCTGCCCGTGGTGCCGCACCGCGGCCGGCCTGTGACGACATTGCTGGTCAGGGCACAATCGGCGGCCGGCCGCGGAGTTCTCGGTGTGTTTCTAGCCCAGGCGCTGCACCAGCGCGTGGTACTCGTCCCACAGTTCCTTCGGGGTGTGGTCGCCGAAGGTGTTGAGGTGGTCGGGGATCAGGGCGGCCTCCTCGCGCCACACGTCCTTGTCGACGGTGAGCAGGAAGTCCAGGTCGGACTCGGAGAGGTCCAGCCCCTTGGTGTCGAGGGCACCCTTGGCCGGCAGTACGCCGATCGGGGTCTCGACGCCCTCGGCGCGGCCGTCGAGACGGTCCACGATCCACTTCAGGACCCGGCTGTTCTCACCGAATCCCGGCCACACGAACGTGCCCGCGTCGTTCTTGCGGAACCAGTTCACGTAGTAGATCTTCGGCAGCGTCTCCTGGTCGCGGCCCTTGGCCACATCGACCCAGTGGCCCATGTAGTCACCCATGTTGTAGCCGCAGAACGGCAGCATGGCGAAGGGGTCGCGGCGCAGCTCGCCGACCTTGCCCTCGGCGGCGGCGGTCTTCTCGGAGGCCACGTTGGCGCCCAGGAAGACACCGTGGTTCCAGTCGAAGGACTCCGTCACCAGCGGTACGGCCGAGGCGCGCCGCCCGCCGAAGAGGATCGCCGAGATCGGCACGCCCTTGGGGTCCTCCCACTCGGGCGCGATGATCGGGCACTGGGAGGCGGGCACCGTGAAGCGGGCGTTGGGATGCGCGGCGGGCGAACCGGACTCCGGCGTCCAGGAGTTGCCCTTCCAGTCCGTGAGGTGGGCCGGAGTCTCCTCCGTCATGCCCTCCCACCAGATGTCGTTGTCGTCGGTCAACGCCACGTTGGTGAAGACGGAGTTGCCCCACAGCGTCTTCATCGCGTTGGCGTTGGTGTGCTCGCCGGTGCCGGGCGCGACGCCGAAGAAACCGGCCTCGGGGTTGATCGCGTAGAGCCGGCCGTCCTCGCCGAACCGCATCCAGGCGATGTCGTCACCGATGGTCTCGACGGTCCAGCCGGAGATGGTGGGCTCCAGCATCGCGAGGTTCGTCTTGCCGCAGGCGCTCGGGAAGGCGGCGGCCACGTACTTCGACTCGCCCTGCGGAGGCGTCAGTTTGAGGATCAGCATGTGCTCGGCGAGCCAGCCCTCGTCCCGTGCCATCACCGAGGCGATGCGCAGGGCGTAGCACTTCTTGCCGAGCAGCGCGTTGCCGCCGTAGCCGGAGCCGTAGGACCAGATCTCTCGGGACTCGGGGAAGTGCGAGATGTACTTGGTGGAGTTGCACGGCCACGGCACGTCCGCCTCGCCCTCGGCCAGCGGCGCTCCGAGCGTGTGCACAGCACGCACGAAGAATCCGTCGGTACCGAGTTCGTCGAGGACGGGCTGTCCCATGCGGGTCATGGTGCGCATGGAGACGGCGACGTAGGCGGAGTCGGTGATCTCGACGCCGATCGCGGAGAGGTCCGAACCGAGGGGGCCCATGCAGAACGGGACGACGTACATCGTCCGGCCCTTCATGGAGCCGCGGAAGATGCCCTGTTCTCCCGCGAAGATCTCCCGCATCTCGGCGGGGGCCTTCCAGTGGTTGGTGGGACCCGCGTCCTGCTCCTGCTCGGAGCAGATGAACGTCCTGTCCTCGACCCGGGCGACATCGGTCGGGTCGGAGGCGGCGTAGTACGAGTTGGGGCGCTTGATCGGGTCGAGCTTCTTGAAGGTGCCCTTTTGGACGAGCTCCTCGCTGAGCCGCTCGTACTCCGCTTCGGATCCGTCACACCAGACCACGCTGTCCGGCTGGGTCAGTTCTGCGATCTCGTTGACCCACGAGATCAGTTCCTTGTGCTGGGTGGGGATGACGGGGGGAGCCGCGATGTCGCGCGCCACGATTGCTCCTATGATGAGGGATTTTGTCCTGGTTGCCCCGTGGGGGCCGCGACCCGGATGCTTCACGATGGTTGATCTTGGCGCTCATCCGGTGCCGACCGCACTCATTTGATCATCCGACGCGTCCGCCCATATGTCCAGAGGGCCTCACAGACGAGCGACGTGAGGATCGCCACGTATCGAGATGTTTTCCGTGCGTCACCATCGATTCACCACGGGTACCCGGACGCCGGGTAGGCATGGGCGGCATGAGAGAGTGGCCACTTCTGGACCCTCATCTCGCCCCACTGACGCGTAACTTACGGTTCCGTAGGTACGATTGCGCGCATGACTGCGTCCGTCCCCTACGCGCCCACGGACAAGCCGACCGACGGCCATGGTCCTGCCGCGCTCTCCCTCCCCGACCATGTGAAGCCGAAGCTGCGCGGCTGGCTGCATCTCGGCATGTTCCCGGCCGTTCTCGTCTCCGGCCTGGTGCTCACCGCTCTCGCCGACTCGGCCCGGGGCCGCATCGCCTGCGGGATCTTCGCCCTGACGGCATGTCTGCTCTTCGGCGTCAGCGCGCTGTACCACCGGGGCAACTGGAGCCCGCGCATGGACGGCGTCCTGCGCAGACTCGACCACGCCAACATCTTCCTGATCATCGCGGGCACGTACACGCCCCTGACGATGCTGCTGCTGCCGGGCGCCAAGGGCGAGTGGCTGCTGTGGGGCATCTGGGGCGCGGCGTTGGCCGGCATCGCCTTCCGCGTCTTCTGGGTCGGCGCGCCGCGCTGGCTCTACACCCCCTGCTACATCGCGATGGGCTGGGCGGCCGTCTTCTTCCTGCCCGACTTCATGCGCACGGGCGGCGTCGCCGTCCTGGTCCTGGTGATCGTCGGCGGACTGCTCTACAGCGCGGGCGGCGTGATCTACGGCCTCAAGCGCCCGAACCCGTCACCGCGCTGGTTCGGTTTCCACGAGGTCTTCCACTCCCTGACGGTGGCGGCCTTCCTCGTCCACTACGTCGGGATCTCCCTGGTGGCGTACCAGCACGGGTAGCACCTGAGACACCTCTCGTTCATGGCCACGGCTTTCGAGCCGTGGCCATTTTTCATGTACTGAAAGTCGATCCCTGTTGACACGCACCATCTTTTGACAGCTACTCTCATTTCATGGCTACTGTCACCAACTCCCCCGACGTGCGCCGCTGGTGGGCCCTCGCGGCCCTGGTCGCGAGCATGCTCACGCTCGGCTTCGACACCACGATCCTCAACGTCGCCCTGCCCACGATGGCCGGCGACCTCGGCGCCACCACCGGCCAGCAGCAGTGGATGGCCGACGCGTACGTGATCGTCTTCGCGGCGCTGATGCTCCCGGCGGGACTGCTCGGCGACCGCTTCGGCCGCCGCCGCATGCTGATCACAGGGCTCGGCATCTTCCTCGCCGGTTCCCTGGCCGGTGCCCTCGCCGGCGATGTCACCTGGGTCATCGTGGCCCGCACGGTGATGGGCGTCGGCGCGGCCCTGGTCACCCCGCTCGCCCTGTCCGTGCTGCCCTCGCTGTTCGGCCCGGACGAGCGCACCAAGGCCGTCGGCATCATCTCCGCGGCCTCCTCGCTCGGGCTGCCGCTCGGCCCGATCATCGGCGGCTGGCTGCTCAACCACTTCTGGTGGGGCTCGGTCTTCCTGGTCAACATCCCGATGGCCGGGATCGGCATCGCGGCCTGCGTCTTCCTGCTCCCCGAGACCAAGGACCCCGCCTCGCCGAAGGTCGACACCCTGTCCACCGCGTTCACCGCGGCCGGCCTCGGCGCCCTCATCTACGCGATCATCGAGGCGCCGAGCCGCGGCTGGGGCGACCCGCTGATCGTGGGCATGCTCATCGGAGCCGCGATCCTCATCGCCGCGCTGGTGCTGCGCGAGCGGCGCATGGAACGCCCCATGCTGGACATGACCCTGCTCGGCCATCGCGGCTTCCTCTTCAACACGCTCGCCGCGACCCTCGTGATGTTCGTGCTCTCCGGTCTGCTGTTCGTGCTGCCGCAATACCTCCAGGCGGTGCTCGGCAACGACGCGCTCGGCACCGGCGTCCGGCTGCTGCCCATGATGGGCGGCCTGATCGTGGCGGCCCGGGCCGCACAGCCGCTGGTCGACAAGTTCGGCTCCCGCGCGGTGGTCTGCGCGGGCCTGGTGGTCCTGGCCTTCGCCGCCCTGCTCGGCAGCCGTACGACGGTCGACTCAGGCTACGGCTTCACCGCGCTGTGGCTGTCCGTCACCGGGTTCGGCTTCGGCTTCTCGATCGTCCCCGCGATGGACGGCGCGCTGGGCGCACTGCCCCGCGACCGGGCGGGCAGCGGCGCCGGGCTCCTGATGACCCTGCGCCAGGTCGGCGCCGCGATCGGCATCGCCCTGCTCGGCAGCCTGCTCGCGAGCGCCTTCCGGGACCGCCTGGACGTCACCGGCCTGCCCGCGAAGGCGGCCGACACGGCCGGGGAGTCCGTCGTAGCGGCACACATGGTCGCCCAGAAGGCTGGCTCGGCCGACCTCGTGGCCTCCGCGAACAGCGCCTACGTCCACGGCATGGGCCTGGTCCTGCTGGTCTGCGGCATCGCGGCGCTCGTCACCGCCCTGCTGTCGGCGGCCTTCCTGCCGAACACGCCGGCCGCGCCCGGCAAGCGGGAGGCGGCGGACGAGGACCCGGCCACAGCCGTGGCCGTCGCTCTGGCGGATGGCGGACAATGAGCGGCATGACGGCCGCACCCTCCCCCTTCAGCCCCGCCGAACGCCCTCAGCTGGGCCTCCGCGAGCGAAAGAAGATCAAGACCCGCGAGGCGATCCGCTCCGCGACGTACGAACTGGTCAAGGAACAGGGGTACGACGCCACGACGATCGAGCAGATCGCCGAGCGCGCCGAGGTGTCGCCGTCGACGGTCTTCCGCTACTTCCCCACCAAGGAAGACATCGTCATCACGGACGAGTTCGACCCGATCATCATGGAGGAGCTGCGGGCCCGCCCCGCCGACGAACCCTGGATGGTCACCCTCCGGTACGTGGTGCAGAAGGCCATCAAGTACGGCAACAACGAGGACGCGGAGACCACCCGGCTCCGCACCCATCTGATGGTCCAGGTCCCGGCCGTGCGCTCACGGATGATGGAGAGCATGTCGGTCACCGGCTCCATGCTCTGCCAGGCCATCGGCGAACGCACGGGCCGGGACCCGGAGAGCCTGGAGGTACGGGTCTACGCCACGTCCCTCGTCGGCGGACTGATGGAGACGTCCCTGTACTGGGCGGAGAACGGCCACCGTGAGGAGTTCGCGGACCTGGTGGAACGGACGATGGGCGTGCTGGAGCACGGGCTCACCGACTGAGCCCGTGCTCCGACCGCCGCTGGATCAGCCCTGCTTCCCGACCGGCTTGACGGTCTTCACGTCACCCTTCCCGCACGCCACCCCGTCCTTGTCCGGGTCGAGGCCGAGCGGGTCGTCCTTGCCGTTGACCTTCAGACGGCCGTAGTCGTTCTGCCGGAGCCAGGTGCAGCGTGCGGCAGTCGTCTTCTTCACCTCGGCCGGGAAGACCGTGGGGACGCAGACGTTGATCGTGCCGTAGTGGCGGTCGCAGCCGGAGATGGTCGGGCTGACCGGCTGGGAGGCGCGCTTCTTGCCGGGCTTGGTGACCTTGCCCTCCAGGGAGTCCGCGAAGGAGTGGACGTGGGCCGAGGCGGTGTCCGTGGTGAGGGCCGAAGGGCCTTGCAGATGAACCCACTTGGCCACCGACGGGACACCGTTGGCGTCGACCGCGAAGAGCATGTACCAGCCCGGCGGCGCCAGGTTGGGGTTGCTCGTCACGTTCAGGTCGACGGTGTTGCCGTTCACCGACAGCGGCAGGTCCACGAACCGCTGGTTCGGGTCCGAGGAGTGCGTGACCGCGGCCGGACGGATCAACTCCGCCTTGGCGATGGGCCGGTCGACGGTGATGGTCTGGGTGTCGCCGTACTCCCACTCGGTGTCGATGACCGAAGTGATCGTCGGGCGCGTGCCCTTGAGGAGATAGGGCGGGGTGTAGATCGACACGTTGTGGTTCCAGGTGCCGTTGCCCGGGTTGTCACCGGTGGACATCACCCGGCCGTCCGGCAGCAGGAACGACGACGAGTGGTACCCGCGCGCCTGCGGATCGGCGGCCACCGGATCGAACGTCGTGGTCGCCGGGTCGAAGATGGACGCCTCGTGGACGGGGTTCGCGCGGTTGTGCAGCCCACCGCCCGTCTCCAGCACCGTGCCGTCCGGCAGCACCACGGCGGACACGTACATCTTGCCCTGGCTGCCGGTCTCGGCCACCGGACCGTTCCCCAAGTCCACTGTTCCCTGCGGGGTTTGGGGTCCGACCGTGTACGCCGGGTTGGCTGCCTTGAGGTCGATGATGTCGGTCAGCCGGTTCGCGTCCGGGTTGGTGTCGATGTTGCCGCCGCCGATGGTGAGGACCTTCTGGTCCTGCGCGGGAGGCAGCAGCACGCTTGCGGACTGGTCGCGTTGGTCCTTGTTCTGGAGTCCCGGGACCGAGGTGATCGTGTTCGCGCCGTAGTCGTAGATCGCGCTGCCCGTGCCCGGGATGTTGTTCCCGAAGACATGGCTGCCCGTGTAGAAGAGCCGGCCGTCCTGCATCAGGACCATCGACGGATACAGCCCCCAGTACGACCAGGTCTGGTTGACCTGCGACAACGGCAGCCACTTCTGCTGGGCGTCCGACCAGTACTCGGCGGTCACCGACCCCGTCGAGTCCTCGCGGAGCCCGCCGAAGGAGATGACGTCACCGTTGCCGAGCTCGGTCGCCGACGGGTACCAGTGGCCGTCGTTGAGGTCGTTCGTCTTGCTGTACGTCTCCGTCTTCGGATCGAAGATGTACGAGTCCTTGTACCCCTCGTACCCGTGCGAGCCGTCCGCCGCCGGGAACGCCTTGTTGCCGCTGAGCACCAGCACCCGGCCGTCCTGGAGCTGGATGTGCCCCGAGCAGAACATGTCCTTCGGCGTCGGGATCACCTTGTACGTCCCGGCCACCGGGTCGTACACCGCGCTCGTGAACGTCCCCGCGTCGAACTGCTCCTGGCTGTTCCCGGAGCCCGCGATCAGCAGCACCTTGCCGTTGTTGAGGACGACGGAGTGCATCGAGCGCACCGGGTTCTGGGTCGGGAGCACGTCCCAACGGCCGTTCGCGCACTCCTCGGCGGTCGCCGTGCAGGTCGCGGGCGGGAGCGTGTCCGGGACCTGGTCCATCGTGTAGTCGTCGGTGGTCGCCGACCCGGTGCCGTAGACCGAGACACCCCAGGTGATCCGGTCGGTACCGGCCGGGACCTCCGGTGTGCGGACCGTGGCCTGGGTCCAACTGCCCTGCATCTCCAGGGTCTTGAGGTCGGTCCAGTACTGCCACCCGGCCGTCGCGTCGTGCCGGAACAGCGTGATGTTCGCGTCCGGCGTCGTCGTCTTGTACCAGAGCCCGAGGTCGTACTGCTTGCCCGCCGTCACCACCGGCGCGCATCCCGTCGACTCGGTGATCAGCGCCTTGCGGTCGCCGTCCACCCGGCGCGTCACGGTGACCTTCATGGCCTTCGAACCGGAGTGCGCGTCCGAAGTCGTCGTGAAGTCGTAGTCGTTGTCGCCCCAGCCGGACTTCTCCCAGCAGTACGGCATCCCGTCACCGCCGCCCGCCGTCTCGAAGCCCGGGTTGAGGACCAGGTTCGCGGCCTCGGCGGACTGCGGCGAGATGAGCAGCAGTCCGGCGGTCAGCGTTCCCACCCCGAGGAACGCGGTTCTTCTCGGTACTTGTTCATACGGCTCTCCCTGGTGCTGTACGACTCTCGCCTTTGTTCTTCGCGGGCTCCGGGGCGCCCAAGTCGGTGTCGGGAGACCGACGCGCCCCTCCGCCCGGGCGGCGCGGGAGGTAGACCAGCGCCTCGGTTCCGACGAAGCGCAGGACGAACGTCATGACCAGCGCGAGCGCGGTCGCGGGCACGGCGCCCATGCCGAACTTGTGGACGAACAGGGCGATCAGCGGAATCCGCAGCACCAGATCGGCGTTGGCGAGCAGCGCGAACCGGCCCGTCCGGTCCCACCAGCTGCGGTGCCGGCGCCGGTCGCGGAAGAGCAGATGCTCGATCAGCAGGAAGTTCCAGGCCACGCCGAGCTGGTTGGCGAGGATCTCGGCGGGGACGTAGTGCATGCCCGCCCGGGTGAGCGCCCACAGGCCGACCAGGTTCGGCACGAAGCCGGTGGCGCCGATCAGGCCGAAGACCACCATGCGCGCGACTGGCGACGCGGTGCGCAGCCCGAGCAGGTGACGGAGGAAGCGAAAGCCCTCCCGCGCCGTCGACTTGGACTCCCCGGCGAACCGGTCCTGGAAGACGAACGGCACCTCGGTGACCGTGCGCGGACGGCTGCGGACGGCGAGTTCGAGCAGGATCTTGTAGCCGAGCGGTTTGAGCGCCTCCGCCGTCACCGCACTGCGCCGGATCGCGAAGAAGCCGCTCATCGGGTCGCTGATCCCCCGCAGTTTTCGCGGGAAGAGCGTCTTGGTCAGCCAGGTCGCCCCGCGGGACACGGCGACGCGGTAGCCGCCCGCGAGCCCTTCGCGGCTGCCGCCCTTGATGTACCGGGAGGCGACGACGAGTCCGGCGTGCGCGCGCTCGCCGGTGCCGACCAACTCCGGTACCAGGGACGGCGGATGCTGGAGGTCGCCGTCCATGACGACGATCCAGTCGGACGTCGCCGCCTTGATGCCCTCGACGACCGCGCCCCCGAGCCCGCCGACGGGCTCCTCCCGGTGCAGCACGGTCACCGGGAACGGGCAGTCCTGCGCCGCCTCGGAGATCACCTCGGGGGTGTCGTCGGTGGAGTCGTCCACGAAGACGACCTCGCAGGGCAGCCGGGTGGGCACCGATTCGGTGATCCGGTGCAGCAACTCCCTTACGTTCGCTGACTCGTTGAAGGTCGGTACGACGATGGTGACGGCGCCGGGCTCGGCGATCTCGGCACCCCGTACGGCCGGGTCGCCCAACTCGCCGGGGACCATGGACTCTTGGCTCATCGCTGGGCTCCCACGGTCTCGGGCTGGATCTGCCGGATCTCGATGCGGTCCGCGCCGGTGCCGAAGGTGGCGACCGGGGTGGAGTGCTCGATCGCCGCCTTGACGTTGGGCAGGTCGACCGCGTCGCGCCGTACCGTCGGGGAGGCCACCACGTAGTCGATGTCCTTCCAGCCGTGCGGCAGCGTCTTCGTGACGGCGGGGTCGAGGTCGGCCTTGTAGAACCAGATGACCCCGAGCCCGGGCCGGTACCCGGCGTGCACCAGGTCGAGCCAGAGGGCGTCGTCGACGAGGACCCGGGTGTCCTTCGGGTCCTTCACCTCGGTCGACAGCCACGTCGAGGCACCCCGGTAGGGCGCGTTCGCGTCGGCGGTCATCGCGGTGCGGTCGCCGTCGTACCACTTCGGTACGACATAGACGCCGGCCGCGATCGCCAGGACCACGGCGAGCGAGTACCGCACCCCGGTGACGTACCGTTTCTCCTCTTCGCCACGCCATCTGCGCAGCACCGCGTGGGCGACGGAGGCGGTGCCCCCGGCCAGGACGAGGGCGAGGAACGGCAGCGCGCCGATGATGTACATCGCGGGCAGATAGCCGTTGGGCCGCAGCGAGACCAGGGCGAGGATCGCCACGGTCATCGCCGGTCCCGCGAGCGAGCGGGCGGTGACCGACCAGCGCCAGGTGACCAGCAGGAGCACCGCCCCGGCGAGGCCGCCCAGCGGCAGGACGCGGTCGTAGTACAGCCAGGAGTGGAGGACGCCGTAGGAGCCGGAGGCCTGGTCGAGGATGAAACCCGAACCCGGTCTGGTCATCTGGTACTTGAGACCGTCCCACAGCGAGACATGGCCGCTGCCCGGCACCAACTCGCCCTTGAGCAGGGCGAAGAGGGGGTACGACAGGCCGATCAGGGCGCAGGCGGTGATGGCGCCGGTGAGCGCGAACTTGCGGGTGTCGCGGTGGCCGTGGCGCCACATGGTGACCAGCAGCGCGGGCAGGACGACGAGCATCGTCTCCTTGGTGAGGACCGAGGCCGCGCCCGCGAGACCTGCCCCGAAGTGGTGCCAGAGATGGCGACTCGGGGACGCGGCCAGGCAGAACGCGAGCAGCATCCACATCACGGCGATGTTGTCGAGGAAGATCTCCCGCTGGAGGATCACGGACAGCGGGGAGAGCCCGAAGAGCAGCATGGCCAGGCCCGCCGCCCAGCGCGGGAGCGAGAGCCGGCGGCCGAGGACGTAGACGAGGACCGCGCTGATCGCGCTGATGACCAGCATGGCGAGGCGCATGGTGCCGACGGTCATCGAGTCGGGGCTGAAGTGCGCGGGGAGCCAGGTGAGCAGGGCGATCTGGATCCAGCCGAGGGGCGGGTGGTCGTACCAGTACGTGTAGTGGGCCAGTCCGGTGCCCTGCTGGACGGCCCAGGCCTGGGCGAGGTAGGTGCCCTCGTCGTCGCTGAGCGTCGGGTAGTCCGCGATGTTCCAGCCCTGCACGACGAGGATCGCCGTGAGGAGCAGGCCGCAGAGGAGGAGGTCGGGGCGGGCGGAACGCAGCCGTGACGGTGGCGTCGTTCGGCCCGCCGAACCGGTTTCAGGCGCAGGCTGCCGCTGCGCGGGGACCGTGGTGGTCGCCGCGGGAAGGGTGGAAGTCACGCAGGAACGTCCTCTCGGATCACTGCGGTTTCGGTGAGGTGCGCGCCGACGTGGGAGGTCAACTCCCAGTCGTTCCGGCCGCGTTGCTCACGCCAGACGGCGCGGATGGCGGCTCCGGCGAGCAGCACCTGGTAGAAGGGGCCGCCCACGACGAGCTTCAGGTAGTGGACGGCACGGACACGGAGTCCGTACTGCTTGCCGAAGTCGTGCAGGCCGACGACCTCGAACACGAAGGTGACGGCGGCGGTGACCAGCGGCAGGAAGGTGAGGAACGCGATGCCCACCGGCACGTCGAGGAAGAGCGCGACCGCCGCGTTCAGCGGGATGATGACACCCGAGAAGGCCTGGAGGAACGGGGTCATCAGCGTGTAGCGGGCGAGCAACCGCTGCCCGAATCCCGGGAGTTGCTGCCAGTCCTTCTTGCGGTAGACCTGAAGGAAGCCCTGGTTCCAGCGGGTTCGCTGCTTCAGCAACGACATCAGCGAGCCGGGGGTCTCCTCCCGGGTCACCATGTCGGAGTCGTAGGCGACGACGACCTTCTTGCCGACGCTGGACAGCCGGACGCCCAGATCGCAGTCCTCGGCGAGGCAGTCGGGGTCCCAGCCGTCGGCCTCGCGCAGGGTGTCGGTGCGCACGAAGACGGTGTTGCCGCCCAGCGGGATGAACCCCTTCTGCGCGTGCAGATGCAGCCGGGACCTGAACCAGAAGAAGTACTCCAGGCAGTTGCGCAGGCTGTACCAGCTGGAGTGGAAGTTGATCAGCTGGACGCCCCCCTGGACCACGTCCGCTCCCGTCGTCCGGAACGCGTGGTCGACGTGGGCGAGCAGCTCCGGATGGACCTGGTCCTCGGCGTCGAAGACCCCGACGACATCGCCGCGGCAGTGCGGCAGCGCCGTGTTCATGGCCTTCGGTTTGTTCTTCTTCTCGTGCGTGTCGACGACGACACGGACGCGCGGGTCGCGCTCGGCGGCACTGTCGGCCACCGCCGCGGTCTCGGGGTCGTCGTGCCCCACGATCACGATGATCTCGAAGTCGGTGTGTGTGGACTCCAGCAGTCGCTGGATGGTGTGGTCGAGCACGGCCTGTTCGTGCCGGGCCGGCAGCAGCAGCGAGAACGAGACGTGCTCGTCCCCGTCCGGGCTGCTGAATCGGGTGGAGGCGAGCACTTCGGGCGTGCGCCACGCGTGCATCTGCCACCACAGGGTGAAGGCGGCCATCCAGAAAAGCGCCAGCGAAACGACAGCGATGAAGACAGACGTCAGCACAACAGATCCCCCCAGATCCAATACCCCCTGGCGCGACGGTGAGTTACGGCCGTCGCGTCACGGGGCAGACACTATGGGCGATCTGTGAAGTGGACAGGTGATTTCAGTGAAGAGCGTGTTTCATCACCATGAGACGCGCACGTGAGCATTTCTCGTACAGGTCGCGTTTGGGGTGGTTACGACTGTGTCGTTTCACCTGTTCAGCGCGGTGCGCAGCCGCTCCGGGTCGGTCGTCGGCGCGTCACATGTGAAGTTACGGCAGACATACGCGGCTGGTTCACCGTCCACCAGCGGCCGGTCCGCCAGCAGCGGCAGTTCGTCGCTCCCCGCCACCCCGAAGGCGACCACGGCCCCGGGAGCGGTCCCCAGAAGTGCCGTACGGTGCAAGGCTTTTGCGGCCTCGTCATCGAGGGACGGTCCTACGACGGCGACCTCGCGCGGCCCGTCGAGATACGCCTCGGCGACCGCGAGGCCCCACCCGATGAACCGCGGCACACGCGGCCCGAGCGTCTTCACGACCCCCAACGCCCTTTCCGCGGCGGTGCGATGGGGCTCGGCGCCGGTCTGCGCGGCATAGCTCAGCAGGGCACCGGCGGCGGCGGTCCAGCCGGACGGGGTGGCGTTGTCGGTCGGGTCCTGCGGCCGGCGGATCAGCCGCTCGGCGTCGGCGGCGGTGTCGTAGAGCGCCCCGGACTCGTCGACGAACCCGGCGAGGACATGGTCGAGCAGGAACCCGGCGAACTCCAGCCAGACCCCCTCCCCCGTGACCGACGCCAGCGCGAGGAAGCCCTCCGCGACATCGGCGTAGTCCTCCAGCACCCCGGCGTTCGCCCCGACGTGGCCGTCCTTGCTGGTGCGGGCCAGCTTGGCGTGCTCGTCCAGGTGCAGGCGTACGAGGAGATCGGCGGCGGAGACCGCGGCCTCGACCAGGTCGGGGCGGTCGAAGTAGGCGCCGGTCTCGGCGAGCGCGGCGATCGCGAGGCCGTTCCAGGCGGCGACCACCTTGTCGTCGCGGCCGGGGGCGGGGCGCCGCGAACGGGCGTCCAGGAGACGGCTCTTGACCGAGGCGATCCTGTCGGCGTCGAACACGCCCTCGTCCTGCGGGAGTTGAAGGACGGACTGCCCTTCCTCGAAGGTCCCGTCCTCGGTCACGCCGAAGTACTGGGCGGCGAGAGCGCCGTCCTCTTCACCCAGTACCTCGGTGAGCTGTGCGGGCGTCCAGACGTAGTAGGCGCCCTCGACGTGCTTGCCGGTGCCGTCGTCGCTGTCCGCGTCGAGAGCGGAGGCGAACCCGCCCTCGGCGGTGCGCAGTTCACGCACGATGAAGTCGGCGGTCTCCACGGCGACGCGGCGCGCGAGGGCCGAGCCGGTGCTGCGCCACAGGTGGGCGTAGACCCGGCAGAGCAGGGCGTTGTCGTAGAGCATCTTCTCGAAGTGCGGGACGGTCCACTCGCGGTCGACGGAGTAGCGCGCGAAGCCGCCGGCGAGCTGGTCGTAGATGCCGCCGCGGGCCATGCGTTCGCAGGTGTCCCGGGCCATCTCCAGGGCGCCCTCGGCGCCGGTGCGGGCGTGGTGGCGGAGCAGGAACTCCAGGGCCATGGACGGCGGGAACTTGGGCGCGCCGCCGAATCCGCCGCGCTGCGGGTCGTACTCCCGGGTGAGGCCGAGGAGGGCGCGGGACAGCTCCTCCTCGCCGGGGGCCTCGGTGCCGCCGTAGTCGATCTCGCGCTGGGAGAGGTCCCGGGTGATCTTCCCGGCGACCTCGGCGACCTCGTCCCGCCGGTCGGTCCAGGCGCCGCGCACGCCTTCGAGGACCTGCCGGAAGGAGGGCATGCCGTGGCGGGGCGCGGGCGGGAAGTACGTGCCGAAGTAGAAGGGCTCGGCGTCGGGGGTGAGGAACACGGTCATGGGCCAGCCGCCCTGGCCGGTGGCCGCCTGCACGGCCTCCATGTAGACGGCGTCGACGTCAGGGCGCTCCTCGCGGTCGACCTTGACGCTGACGAAGTGCTCGTTGAGGTAGTCGGCGGTGGCCTGGTCCTCGAAGGACTCGTGAGCCATGACGTGGCACCAGTGACAGCTGCTGTATCCGACGCTGAGCAGCACCGGTCTGTTCGTCTTCCGCGCCTCCTCGAAGGCCTCGGCCGACCAGGGCCACCAGGCGACGGGGTTGTCGGCGTGCTGGAGGAGGTAGGGGGACGTCTCGTGGGCCAGTCGGTTCGGCATACCCCCATCGTGCCTGACCGGAGCCGGGGCCCGCGGGACCGGCCACCGGTTGCGTCTCCGGTCCCGATGGTGGTTCCGCTACCGGTTCCGTACGGCGAACGAGTGATCGTCGCCCTCTCGCGCCGGCGCGCTCGCCGAAGGACACTCGTAGGCAAGGGAGTTGCCGCCGGAGGGGGACGTGACATGCGGGACGGCCATCGGACCGATGCCGAGCGGCTGCTGGCTCGCGCCGTGGAGGAGGAGGTGCGGCGCTCCGGCGGACGCACGGACGGGCAGGTGCTGCTGACGCGGTCCCGGGCCGCTCTGGACGCCATGGCGGAGACGGCGGCCGAGGAGTACGCGGCCTACACGGCCGCGCTGGACGAGGCGTCGGCGGGCCAGCTCACCTTCGGGCAGCGGTATGCGCGGGAGGGCGGCGGAACTCCTCTGCTGGTGGCGGCCGTCGCGGCGGTCGCGGCACTGGTCGCCGACCTCGCCCTCGGTACCGGGACCGGTACGGCCCTGGGTGCCGGGGTGACCGTCGGCGTCGTGGGTGCGGCGGCCACCGTCGTGAAGGTGACCGCCTCGCATCTGCCCGCCGCGCATCACCGCGCCGGTGCCGTGAGCCAGCCCGGCGGGCCCGAGCAGCTGCGGTTGCAGTGGCTGACGGCGCTGGAGGTGCGGGGCATCCGGCCGTTCCTCGACCAGCAGCGGGTGCTGGCCGCCTCGACCGGGCCGACGCGGAAGCCGGGACCGCAGTTGCGCGGCGCGGACAAGAGCGCGGCGGCGCGCAGAAGGAGCGTGCTGGAGCAGTCCTTCGGCCAACTCCCGGATGCCACGGGGCCGTTCGCCGGGCGTCGGGCCGAGCTGGCGCGAATCCGGCAGCTGGTGCAGGCGGGGCGGGCGAGTACGGAGACCCGGCCGACCGTGGTCGTGCTGCACGGCGCGCCCGGCTCGGGACGCACGACCCTCGCGGTGCGGGCCGCCCACGAGCTGCGGGACCAGTTCCGCGGGGCCTGCGTGGTGGACCTGCGCGGCGACAGCCCGGGCGAGCCGCCGCTGCCCACCCGTGACGCCCTGCTGCACCTGCTGAACCGGCTCGGCGCGCCCCGCGAGCAGCTGCTGTTCCGTGAGCGTTCCTCACCCGACCAACAGGTCAAGCGGCTGAGCGAGTTGTACCACCAGCACCTCACCGGCCTGCCGGTGACGATCGTCCTGGACGACGCCTCCGACGTCGCGCAGGTGGCCACCCTGGTGCCCGAGCGCTCGGACAGCCTGGTCGTGGTCACCGCCCGCAAACCCCTCGACCTGCCCGCCGAACTCGCTGCCTGGGTCCACCAGTTGCCGGTCGAGCCACTGGACGCGGCGGGCGCGGAGGAGCTGCTCGGCGCGGCGGCACAGGACGGTTCTGAGCCGTACGACGCCGAATCCGCCGACCGGATCAGGGAGTTGTGCGGCGGACTGCCCCTGGCACTGCGCATCGCCGGCTCGTCCCTCGGCCCGCGCTCACCGGGCCGGCTCGCCACGGATCTCGGCGCGTACGGCCCGGTGGAGCCGGTCGAGCGGGCCCTGTGGCTGCGCTACACCGACCAGTCCGAACCGGCCCGCACGCTGCTGCGCCGGCTCGCGCTGGCCGGCCGGGCCTCGCTGGGCGCGGCAGCGGCGGCGGCCCTGCTGGGCGCCGACGAGACCGAGGCCACCCGCCAGCTGACGGCCCTGTCCCGGGCGGGCCTCATCGACCACGTCCGCGGCACCCGCTACCGCCTGCACGACCTGGTCCGCGCCTTCGCCCTGGCCCGCCTCCTCGACGAGGAGGAGCCCTCGGAGCGTACGGCCGCGCAGGAGCGGCTGATCGTGAACTACGGCGAACTCGCCGACTCCGTCCTGCGGTTGGTCGACGGCAACATGTCGACGCGCTCGGACCGCTTCGGCCCGCACGGCTTCACCTCGCTCGACGAGGCGCTGCGCTGGCTGGACGACGAGTCGAGCTTCATCACCTCGACGCTGCGGCACGCGGAGGGCGTCGACCAGGGCGCCGTACTCAATCTGCTGGGCGCGCTCTGCGACTACTGCCTGCTCCGCGGCGACCTCTACCGCCTCGGTGAGATCAGCGAGTTGGCGCAGGCCGTCGACCAGGGGCTGCTTGTCCGCTCGGTGCAGTGGCGCACCGGCATCGCGGCCCGGCAGCTCGGCGAACTCGACAAGGCGCGCACCACGCTGACCTCCGTCGTCGACCTCTACATGGAGGCCCATCACGACGCGGGCGCCGCCCGCGCCCTCTGCTCGCTCGGCATCACCCTCCACCACCAGGGCAACCTCACCGAGGCGGCGGCGAAACTCCGCGAGGCCCTCGACCTGCAAGCGCCGCCGCAACTCGCCACGGACCGCGCCTGGACCATGCACGCCCTGGCCGCCGTCGAACGCGATCGCGCCCGACTCCCGGAAGCCATGCGGCTGTTGACCGAGTCCCTGGTCCTGCACCGCGCCGGCGAATCCGTCCACGGCGAGGCCTGGGCCCACTTCCAGCTCGGCCAACTCGGCCTGCGCATGGGCGACATCCCGCGCGCCGAGTCCGAACTCACCACCGCCCTCGGCCTCTACGGCCGTACCCGCGACGCCCGCGGCGAGGCCTGGGCGCTGACCCAGCTGGCCCGCGCCCGTCTCGTCGCCGGCGACCCGTCCCCCGCGATCGACGGCCTGCGCCAGGCCGCCGCCCGGCACCGCGACAACGAGGACGCCCGCGGCGAGGCCTGGACCGTCTACTACCTCGGCCAGGCCCTGGAGGAGACCGGCAACCTGGATCTCGCGGTCCGCGAGCTGGAACGCTCCCGCACGATGTTCTCCCGCATGCGCGACGTCTACGGCCTCGCCTGCGCCCGGCACCACTCGGCGCGCGTGACCCGCGACCAGCGGGCGGCCCAGACCGGTTCGCTGCGCAACTCCGGGTTCGCCCGCCAGCTCCTCGTCGACGCCCGCGCCGACTTCCAGCGCATCGGCGTCGCCCACGGCGAGGCGTGGACCTGCCTGGAGCTCGCGGTCGTCGACGCGGGCAACGCCCGGACCCAACAGGCACTGGCGCTGTGCGACGAGGCCGTAGGACTGTTCACCTCGTACGGCGACCACCGGGGCGAGGACTGGG
Source organism: Streptomyces sp. NPDC096013 (assembly GCF_044763565.1). Lineage (NCBI taxonomy): Bacteria > Bacillati > Actinomycetota > Actinomycetes > Kitasatosporales > Streptomycetaceae > Streptomyces > Streptomyces sp. NPDC096013. The sequence goes on from NZ_JBIWGK010000009.1 coordinate 394,292, forward strand.
CCCGCTTCCTGCGCTCCACGCTGCTGCCGTACGCGGCCCCCGGCGGGGTCGAGGTCGGCACGGCGGTCGCCCAGGAGGAACTGGCCCAGCTGTCCCGCACCCGGCATCCGTACCGCGACGCGAAACTCGACGACTACGTGGAGGCGTACCAGCTGCTGCTGGAGCGGGGCGTGAACCTGGACGCGGGCTGGCAGGCCTGGCGGCTCGGCATGGTGCCGAGCCGGCATGCGCGGGAGGTGATGGGGGTGGCCATGTCCGGCACCTCCTGAAGAACGCGGGAGGTGATGGGGTGGCGGTGTCCGGCACCCCCTGAGGAAGGAGGTGCCGGTGTCCGGCACCCCCTGGGCACCGCTCGCGCAGGCCGCCGGGTCAGCCCTGCTTGGCCTTGGGGTCCGCCGGGGTGGCGGCGGTCTCGGAACCGGCCCGGGACCCGGCCTTGCCCTCGGCCTTGTCCCCGGACTCGGCCCGCGGATCCGAGGTCTCCTTGAAGTCGACCTTGTTCATCTGCTTGCTCATGGACTTCATCAGGCCCCAGACGGCCAGGGCCATCACCGCGAACACGATGAAGCCGAGGACGCCGGGGGTGACCTTGTTCTCGTCGACCTCGGCGAGGGGGACCAGGTGCGTCATTGCCAGGGCTGCGCTTGAGCTCATGTCAGGCATTGTCGCGGATGCCCGCAAAGAGGTCGTCCTCGGGGAGGGACGTGGCGACGAGGGACTTCGCCAGCTCGTACTCCTCGGTCGGCCAGACCTCCTTCTGGATCTCCATCGGCACCCGGAACCAGCCCCCGTCGGGGTCGATCTGCGTGGCGTGCGCGAGCAGCGCCTTGTCGCGGATCTCGAAGAACTCGGCGCACGGGATGTGCGTGGTCAGCACCCGCTCCGTCCGCTCGGCGTCGTTCCACCGCTTCAGCCAGTCCTCGTACGGCGACTCCAGGCCGCGCGCCAGCAGCGCGTTGTGCAGGGCCTCGGTGCGCTGCCGGTTGAAGCCCTGGTTGTAGTACAGCTTCTGCGGCTGGTACGCCGGGCCGTACTGCGGCTCCGGGTACTTCTCGGTGTCCGCCGCGCCCTCGAAGGCCACCATCGAGATCTTGTGGGTCATGATGTGGTCGGGGTGCGGATAGCCGCCGTTCTCGTCGTAGGTGGTGATCACCTGCGGGCGGAACGAACGGATCTGCTTCACCAGCTCGCCGGCCGCCTTGTCGACGTCCTCCAGCGCGAAGCAGCCCTCGGGCAGCGGCGGCAGCGGGTCGCCCTCGGGCAGCCCCGAGTCGACGAAGCCGAGCCACTCCTGCTTGATGCCGAGGATCTCGCGGGCCTCGTCCATCTCCTTCTTGCGCACCTCGTGGATGTGCTCCTCGATGTACGTGTCGCCCTGGAGCTTCGGGTTGAGGATGGAGCCGCGCTCCCCGCCCGTGCAGGTCACGACCAGCACGTCTACCCCCTCGGACACGTACTTCGCCATGGTGGCCGCGCCCTTGCTCGACTCGTCGTCGGGGTGGGCGTGGACGGCCATCAGTCGCAGCTGGTCAGTCAAGACTCAATCCTCAGTAAGTCGGCGCCCCGGTGTCCTGGGGTGCAATTCAGAAGGTGCCGTCCCGCAGGGACGTCGGTGAGGGGCGGTGGTCGGGCGGCGGGCGGGGCCTCCTATAGTGACCGAATCCGGGGGCGAATAATTCCGGGGGCCCGCTTCCACGGCCCTCTGCCGAAAGGACGATCATGAGTACGGCGAGTGCGCGACTGCCCGAGGGCCGTTACGGCCGCTCGTCGGACGAGCGCGCCGACCACAAGCTCAAGATCGCCGGCGCCGTCCTCGCCGCGCTGCTGCTCGGCCTCGTCGGGTACTTCGCCTACCACTACGTCGTCGAGGCCAAGATCAGCGCCGAGGTGATCACCTTCCAGGCCTCGGACAACGAGGTCAAGGTGCATCTGGAGGTCCACAAGGACTCCGGGACCACCGGCTACTGCACCCTGCGCTCCCAGGCCGCCGACCAGTCCGAGGTGGGCCGCGCCGACTTCCGCTTCGGCGGCTCCGCGACCCGCATCGACCGGGTCGTCACCCTGCGCACCACGGCCAGGGGCACCACGGCCGAGCTGCTCGGGTGCCACGCCGACTGACGTCACCCTCGTTACGTAGGCGTTGACCTGCGTTGACGTATTTCTGACGGCTTATGTCCTCCCCCTGACGCCATTGAATTGTTAGGCTCGTGGTTTCGCCCTTCCATGAAGGAACATTCTTCTGGGTAGGGCGATGCTTTGTATTCCCAGTACCTACGAGGAGCACCCTGTGACCCAGACCAGCGAAGACGTCACCTGGCTCACGCAGGAGGCGTACACCAAGCTCAAGGACGAGCTGGAGTACCTGTCTGGTCCCGCGCGCGCCGAGATCACCGTGAAGATCGCGGCCGCTCGCGAGGAGGGCGACCTGCGCGAGAACGGCGGGTACCACGCGGCCAAGGAGGAGCAGGGCAAGCAGGAGCTCCGCATCCGCCAGCTGACCCAGCTCCTGGAGAAGGCCAAGGTCGGCGAGGCCCCGGCATCGGCGGACGGCGCGGTCGCGCCCGGCATGGTCGTGACGATCGCCTTCGACGGTGACGAGGACGACACGACGACCTTCCTGCTCGCCTCGCGCGAATACGCGAGCGCCGACATCGAGACCTACTCGCCGCAGTCCCCGCTGGGCTCCGGCGTGCTGGGCCACAAGGTGGGCGAGGTCGCGCAGTACGAACTGCCCAACGGCAAGAAGGCCTCGGTGACGATCCTCAAGGCCGAGCCGTACAACGGCTGACCCTCCGGAACCGCCCTTCGGCGAGCCCCCGGCGACTTCGCCGCGCCGGGGGCTTCGTCGTGCGCCCTCAGGCCGTCGCCGAGCGGTACTTCCGCACCGCCAGGGTCCGGAACACGAGGATGATCAGCAGCGAGTAGATCAGTGAGGCCCACACCGGGTGCACCATGGGCCAGGCGTCCGAGGGCGACTGTCCCGGGTTGGCGAAGAGCACCCGGCAGGCCTGCACGGTGGCGCTGAAGGGGTTCCATTCGGCGATGTGGCGCAGCCAGGGGGTCATGTTGCTGGTGTCCACGAACGCGTTCGAGATGAACGTCACCGGGAAGAGCCAGATCAGTCCGCCGGAGGTGGCCGCCTCGGGTGTACGGACGCTGAGGCCGATCAGGGCGCCGATCCAGGTGAACGCGTACCCGAGCAGAAGCAGCAGTCCGAAGGCGCCGAGGACCTTGCCCGCGTTGGTGCTGCCGTCCGACCCGACCCGCCAGCCGACGAGCAGGGCGACTATCGCGAGGACCAGCAGGGTCAGCGCGGTCTGCACGAGGTCCGCGAGGGTCCGCCCGGTCAGCACCGCACCGCGCGCCATGGGCAGCGAACGGAACCGGTCGATCAGGCCCTTGTGCATGTCGTCCGCGATGCCCGCCCCGGAGCTGGCGGTGGCGAACGTGACGGTCTGCGCGAAGATGCCGGCCATCAGGAAGTTCTTGTAGTCGGTGGCGCTGGTGCTGCCGCCGATCTGCATGGAACCGCCGAAGACGTAGGTGAACAGCACCACGAACATGATCGGCTGGATCAGTCCGAAGATGACCATCTCCGGGATGCGGGACATCCGGATGAGATTGCGTCGGGCGACGACCAGCGAGTCGTGCACGGACTGGCCCAGCGCGCTGCTCGGCGCCGCGATCGGGGTGGCATCGGTGACGGCGCTCACTTCGCGGCCTCCTTCTTGTGCTTGCGGTCCTTGGGGTCCTGGGTGGCGTCCGTGCCGTTCTCCTCGTCCTTCTCCTCGGCCAGGTGGCCCGTGAGGGAGAGGAAGACGTCGTCGAGGGTGGGGCGGCGGAGGCCGATGTCGTCTATCTCGATGCCGCGGGAGTCGAGCTCGCGGATCACCTCGGCGAGGAGCTTCGCGCCGCCGGTGACGGGCACGGTGAGCTTGCGGGTGTGCTCCTCGACGGTGGTGTCGCCCTTGCCGAAGCCGAGCAGGACGTCGGAGGCGATCGGGATGTGGTCGCGCTCGTGCACGACGACCTCGACGCGCTCGCCGCCGGTGCGGGCCTTGAGCTGGTCGGAGGTGCCGCGGGCGATGACCCGGCCGTGGTCGACCACTGCGATGTCGTGCGCGAGGTGGTCGGCCTCCTCCAGATACTGGGTGGTGAGCAGGAGGGTCGTACCGCCGGCGACGAGCTGCTTGATGACCTCCCACAGCATCTGGCGGTTGCGCGGGTCGAGGCCGGTGGTGGGCTCGTCCATGAACATCACGGGCGGGGAGACGACGAGCGCGGCGGCCAGGTCGAGCCGGCGGCGCATGCCCCCGGAGTAGGTCTTGGCGGTGCGGTCGGCGGCGTCCGTGAGGTTGAACTGGTCGAGCAGCTGGTCGGCGCGGGCCTTCGCGGCCTTGGCCTTCATCTGGTAGAGCTGGCCGACCATCTGCAGGTTCTCCCTGCCGGTCAGGTATTCGTCGACCGCGGCGAACTGGCCGGAGAGGCCGATGGAGCGCCGCACTTCGTTGGGCTGCTTCAGCACGTCGAGGCCGGCCACGATCAGCTTGCCGCTGTCGGGGCGCAGCAGGGTGGTCAGGCAGCGGACGGCGGTCGTCTTGCCCGCGCCGTTGGGCCCGAGGAGGCCCAGCACGGTGCCCTCGGGGACATCGAGGTCGACGCCGTCCAGAGCTTTCACATCGCCGAAGGTCTTCACCAGGCCTTCGGCATAGATGGCGCCTGGCATATCAGTCTCCACGTCGTCGGGGATTCTTTGGAAAGCCTAGGTTTGTGTCTTTTGTTCTGCCCAGGGGAGCGGCATGCTGCTGTCTGCGGCGACACGAGACACACCATAACGCGATGTATCGCGTCGCTCAATGGATTTACTCGAACGAGTGACGGGACGGGTGGCGAAGGGTCTCCGACCTCAGTCGATGACGGTGTAGCCCGCCTCGCGCAAGGCGTGCCCGACCTCGGCGCAGTGCACGGGACCCTTCGTCTCCAGATGCAGCTCGACCTCCGCCTCCGTGAGCCCGAGCCGTGGATCGGTCCGGACGTGGCTCACATCGAGGACGTTAGCGTCGACCACTGACAACACCCCGAGAAGCGTCGCGAGGGCACCGGGCCGGTCCGTCAGCCGCAGGGTCACGGCCAGGTAGCGGCCCTGCGCGGACATGCCGTGGCGCAGGATGCGGTTGAGCAGCAGCGGGTCGACGTTCCCGCCGGACAGCAGCGCGACGACCGGTCCCTCGAAACCCCGCGGGTCGCTCAGCAGCGCCGCGACAGGGCTGGCGCCGGCCGGTTCGACGACCAGCTTGGCCCGCTCCAGGCAGAGCAGCAGGGCGGCGGACAGCTCGTCCTCGGTGACCGTGCGGACCTCGTCGACCAGTTCGGCGACGATCCCGAACGGCACGTCGCCGGGGCGCCCGACCTTGATGCCGTCGGCCATCGTCGCCAGGTTCTGGACGGGCAGCGGCCGCCCGGCGGCCAGTGAGGGCGGGAACGCGGCCGCGCCCGCCGCCTGGACGCCCACGATCCGCACGTCGGGCCGCAGCGCCTTCACCGCGACCGCGACTCCGGCCGCGAGCCCGCCGCCGCCGATGCCGACGACGATCGTGCGCACCTCCGGGCACTGGTCCAGGATCTCCAGGCCGACCGTGCCCTGGCCCGCGATGATGTCGGGATGGTCGAAGGGGTGGATGAACACCGCGCCCGTCTCGTGGGCGTAGTCCTGCGCGGCGTGCAGCGTCTCGTCGACGACATGGCCGGCCAGGCGCACCTCGGCGCCGTACTCCTTGGTGGCGCTGATCTTCGGGAGGGGCGCGCCCTTGGGCATGAACACCGTGGAGCGCACGCCCAGGAGCGCGGAGGCGAGGGCGACGCCCTGGGCGTGGTTCCCCGCGCTCGCGGCGACGACACCGGCGGCGCGCTCCTCGGGGAGCAGTCCGGCGATGCGGACGTAGGCGCCGCGGAGCTTGAAGGAGCCGGTGCGCTGGAGGTTCTCGCACTTGAAGTGCACCGGCGAGCCGACGAGCTGGGTGAGATGCCTGCTGCCTTCCATCGCGGTCACCCGCGCCACGCCCGTGAGCATCTTCTGGGCGCCGCGCACATCGTCGAGGGTGACGGGTCGCGAGGAGTCAGCCGTGCTGTAGCTCATGACTCAAGCATCGCAGTTCACAGGCGCGCGCCACGGCTGTGACCAACCTCCGAGACTGGTTTGCGCAGCGCCGGTACGGCCTGCCTTCCGGCCGCGTACCCTGTCCCCCAACCCAGCACCCCCTTCATGAAGCGAGCCTCCGGCCATGCCCACAACACCTGAAATGTCGATGGACATGACGACCGTCGGTGAACCCGGTCTCCTCGACACGCTGCAGCACGAGGTGGCGGTGTTCGCCCGCCGTGCCGAACAGACCCGGCTCGGCGGCGTCGGACAGGTGCGCAACTCCATGGACCGCGCCGCGTACCTGCTGCTCAACCGCCTGGACAAGGAAGGTCCGATGGGCGTCAAGGCGCTCGCCGCGAGCATGGGGATCGACTCCTCGACGGTCACCCGGCAGGTGGCGCCGCTCGTCGACACCGGGCTCGTCAAGCGCACCTCGCACCCCGAGGACGGCCGCGCGGTGGTGCTGCAACTGTCCCCGCGCGGACAGTCACGGCTGGAGGAAGTGCGGTCCTCCCGGCGTCAGTTGATGGAAGAGCTGACACACGACTGGGCACCGGAGGAGCGCGAGGCGTTCTGCGCGCTCCTCACACGCTTCAACAGCGCCCTCTCCGCTCGGATGGCCGTCCCGGGCACCGACACACCGTCCGCCTCCTGACGGGCAGGCACCCGCGCGTGGTGCCCGACACCCGCCTTTCGTACCGAACTCTTGACCTCGCGACGACCCTGGCCTCATATGAAACCGGGTCCTTCAGGGGGGAGGGTGCGCGGTGCGAGAACGGCAGGCGTTGCAAGGCGCCCGCCGGGCCCGGGAGTTCGAGGCGTTCGTCGCGGGCGCGGCAGGGCGGCTGCTGCATGCCGCCACGCTGCTGACCGCGGAGGCTCCGGACGACAACCCGCGCGCGCGGCGCCTGTTGACGCTGTCCTTGGCACACACGTACGCGAGCTGGGACCGGCTGCGCGGCGAGGACCCGTACGACCGTGCCCGGCAGTATCTGGCGACCCGGTTCGCCCGTGCCGCCTGGCACCAGTACGGCGGCCTCGGCCAGGGCCGTCCCCACCCCGGCAGTCCGCTGGGCGCGCTCGCACCCCAGGAGCGCCTGATCGTCGTCCTCAGGCTGTACGAGGGAGTCGCCGAGGAGCAGGCCGCCGCGCTGCTCGGGCTCCCCCCGGAGCGGGTCCGGACGATCTGCGAGCGGGCGACGGCGCGGCTGCTGCATCCGCCGCGCGGTCCTGCGCCGAAGGTGGGCGGGGCCGAGGTGGTGCCGTCATGAGGCCCGGGAAGCCGTGGGACGGGGGTACGCGCGCGTGAACAGGCCCGAACGGGAAGCCGCCGTACGGCGGATCATGGACCGGACTCCGCCGCAGATGCCGCCGGAGCTGTACGCGGACGTCGTGCGGCGCGGCGGCCGGATGCTGCGGCGCAGACGGGCCGCACGGCGGCTGCTGTGGCTGCTGCTGTGGACGGCGGTCGTGGCGTTCACCGTATGGGCGGCGATGGTCCATCCCTGGGTGGAGCCGCCGTCGGAGACGACCCCACCCCGGACGGGTTGGTGAGACCGGCCGCGGGCTAGCCCAGGGCCTGCTGAAGGTCCTCCAGGAGGTCCTGCACGTTCTCGATGCCCACGGAGAGGCGCACGAGGTCGCCGGGGACCTCCAGCGCCGAACCGGCCACCGACGCGTGCGTCATGCGTCCCGGGTGCTCGATCAGCGACTCGACACCGCCGAGGGACTCGCCGAGCGTGAACACCTTGGCGCGGTTACAGACCTCGACGGCCGCCTCCTCGCCGCCCTCGACCTGGAAGGAGACCATCCCGCCGAAGGCCCGCATCTGCTTGGCGGCGACCTCGTGACCGGGGTGGTCCGGGAGTCCCGGGTAGACAACACGCGTCACGCGTGCGTGCCGGGTGAGCATGTCTGCGATCTTCGTGGCGTTCTCGCTGTGCCGGTCCATGCGCACCGACAGCGTCTTGGCGCCGCGCAGCACCAGCCAGGAGTCGAAGGGGCCGGCGACCGCGCCCATCGCGTTCTGGTGGTAGGCCAGTTCGTCGCCGAGCGCCTCGTCGGCCACGACCAGCGCGCCGCCGACCACGTCCGAGTGACCGCCCATGTACTTGGTCAGGGAGTGCACGACGACGTCCGCGCCGAGGGCCAGCGGCTGCTGGAGGTACGGCGTCGCGAAGGTGTTGTCGACGACGAGCTTCGCGCCCGCGTCCCGGGCGATCTGCGCGACGACCGCGATGTCGGTGATGCCGAGCAGCGGATTCGAGGGGGTCTCGACCCAGACGACCTTCGTCTTCGGGGTGAGGGCGGCCCGTACCGCCGCCGGGTCGCTGGTGTCGGCGACCGACCACTCGACGCCCCACCGGGAGACGACCTTCGCGAAGAGACGGAAGGTGCCGCCGTACGCGTCGTTCGGGATGACGACGTGGTCGCCGGGGCTGAGCAGCGTACGCAACAGGCAGTCCTCGGCCGCCAGTCCGGACGCGAACGCGAGGCCGCGGCGGCCGCCCTCCAGGGCGGCGAGGTTCTCTTCCAGGGCGGTCCTGGTGGGGTTGGCGCTGCGGCTGTACTCGTAGCCACCGCGCAGACCGCCGACGCCGTCCTGCTTGTAGGTCGAGACCTGGTAGATCGGCGGGACCACCGCGCCGGTCAGGGGATCGGCGGTGTTGCCCGCGTGGATCGCGAGGGTCTCGAAGTGCTGACTGATGTGCCTGTCGCTCATGAGCCCCGAGCGTAGTGCGCCCGCGGGGTGCACGACGATCCGAAGGTTTTCCACAGGGCGGCGGAGACAGGGCGGGGCGGTGGTCCACTGGGACGAGACGGCAGGGCTACGGCTGTTTCCACCGGGCCGGCAGGCGGCGCGGCGCCGGTTTTCCACAGGGCGGCGGACCGGGTTGGCCAATTGTCGGACGCGTCTGGTTCGCTTGAGGCATGGAGATTCTCTGGGTCCTGATGGCGCTGGTCTTGCTGGGCTTCGTGCTGGTCCCGTTCATGCGGCGCGGGCGCGGCATGATCGAGCGTGTCGCGCCGGGCCACCCGGACGCCGCGGACCCGGCGACGTACGGCTTCGTGCGCGAGGAGGAGCTGGACATCCGCATGCCCGGCCCCGACCAGGACCTGCTGGACGTCCTGGACCTGGTGCAGCGCACACAGGACTACCGCGCCGCGATGCAACTGCTGGCCGGCACGGAGACCACCGGGGAGCTGCGCTGGCAGCGCGTGCAGGCCTTCGCGGGTGCCGCGTCGCTGGAGCTGCAGCAGCGGCCCGGCGGGGTCAGCGAGACGCCGGGCGGGCAGTGGCTGCGGGTGTGGCGGCTCGAGCACCCGAAGGACGCGGGCGGCGCGGCCGTGCACGCGGAATTCCTGGTGCAGCAGGCGTGGCGTACGGCGACACGGGGGACGGACGAGTTCCGGATCATCATGGAGGAGGCGCGGGACGCCTGCGGGCAGGCGGCGCTGCTCTCCCCCGGTGACCCGGTGCCGTACATCGTCGAGCTGTCGGTGGCGCGCGGATTGACGTATCCGCAGCCGGAGTTCGAGCAGCTGTGGCTGAAGATCCTGGACCGCGCGCCGGCGCACATGGGGGCGCATCTGGCGGCGCTGCACTACTGGTGCGAGAAGTGGCACGGCTCGCGCGAGCTGGCGAACTCGTTCGCGGAGGCGGCCGCCGCGCGGGCCCCGCAGGGCTCCCTCCTCGCCGCGATGCCGCTGTTCGCGGTCTTCGAGCACCTGCCCGAGGTGAACCTGGTCAGCAGCTTCTACCAGAGCGAGGTCGTCGAGAAGGCGATCCACGGCGCGCTCTTCGCCGTCCACGCGGCCCGCCCGGACGACCCGATGCTGGCGCACGTCCGCCATCTCCTGGTCTTCTTCCTGGTCCGCGCGGAGCGCTGGTCCGAGGCGATGAACCAGCTCATACACATCGACGGCCATGTCGGTGCCCTGCCCTGGACCCTGTCGCCTGACCCGGCGGCGGAGTTCGCGGTGTACCGGGCACTGGCGGTGGCGGGGTACGAGGCGAACGGGGGGAGTCCGGCGAGTCTGCCGCACTGACGTGTTCGGGGGGCGGGGCAGGGGCGGGCGGCCGGGGGCGTCGCGACGGGGTCGTGCGGTGAGGGGCTGCGCGGCGAGGGGGCGTGCGGCGAGGCGGTCTTGCCCTGAGGGGGTCGTGCGGTGAGGGGGCGTGCGGTGAGGCGGCCTTGCCGTCAGGGGACGTACCCGAAGCGGCGGCACTCACGGCGGCCGCACCCGAGGCGGTCGTAACTTCGCAAACGTGGCGGAATTCTCGGCGGCTCTCGCCCGTTCAGGACATACGGACCCGTGGTGAGGCCCGATTGGAGACCGTATGTTCCTGCACAGTCGTACGCCCCAACTGCCGTCCCGCGAACAGGCTTTGCAGGGCCGTCCGCAGCGGGTGTTCACGGTCCCCGATCGGCACGCCGTCCTCGGGGCGCCACTGCTCGGCCCCTACCCCGGGCATCTGGAGGTCGCCGATTTCGGTATGGGCTGCTTCTGGGGTGCGGAGCGGAAGTTCTGGCAGCTCCCGGTGGGTGTGTGGACGACTCTGGTCGGCTACCAGGGCGGTTACACCGAGAATCCCATGTACGAGGAGGTCTGTTCGGGCCTGACCGGTCACACGGAGGTGGTCCGTGTGGTCTACGACCCGCAACTGATCTCGTACGACAGGCTCCTGAAGACGTTCTGGGAATCGCACAACCCGACCCAGGGCTTCCGCCAGGGCAACGACGTGGGCACGCAGTACCGTTCAGCGATCTACACCCACACCCCGGCCCAGGCAGCCGCGGCGGAGGCGTCACGCACGGCCTATCAGCAGGTCCTCACGCGCTCGCGCTACGGCACGATCAGCACGGAGATACTCCCGGCCGAGGGGCGGGAGTTCTATCCGGCGGAGGGATACCACCAGCAGTACCTCGAGAAGAACCCGGCGGGGTACTGCGGGATCGGCGGGGCCGGGGTCAAGCTAAGTACCCTGTTCGAGACGAACTGGGGGGCGTCCTGCCCGACGGGCATCGCTCCGGCACCGAGCGAGGACTAGACAGACGGCCGCGTTTCAGGCACCTGATCTGACCTCGACTGCGGCGTGTGCCCGCAGCTCGATACATCCACAACTGAGCGACAGCCGGAAGAAGTTGCTGCCGCTGACAGTGAAGAAGGACGCTCTGACCAGCGGGCACGAGCACTGAGATGATTGGGGCGCTGCGACGGATCGCTGAGGCTGTGGCTGACGCCACGGAGGATGAGGTTGCCGCAGCGCTCGGCTCGCTCGGGAGCGTGAAGTCGCGGCGGGTTGCCCAGGACACCCCGAGAACGCCACCGTCGGGGCCTGGGAGCCGTGAGGGCGTCCATTCCGAGGTGGAGGCTCTCGTAACTGCCTGAGTGCCACGGGGGAAGCGCCGACTGCCTCGACCGTCGCCATTTCCTGGCAACGATCCGTGTCGGTGAGCTCTGCTGCGGGACAGTCGCGGAGGTCACTCGGTCTCAGGCGTTGGTGGTCCTGGACTCCTTCCGGTCCCGCGCTGAGCGAGACCAGTGGCCACTCAACTCATCGCGGCCAGGTCCAAAGCCTGCCCGAGTTGCCAACTGGCGTACGGACCGCTGTTCCTGCTCGACCCCAGACCGGACAGCCACCGGCTGAACCCGCATTGCCGACCTGAAGCACCCTCACCGATACATCCCGAGCTGCGATCAGAACCCACAGCCGACGGGTCGTCAACTGATTACTTGTCCAAGTACCCTCAACCCTATGGGGGTTGACGACACCAGCATCGATCCGAAGACGGTCTATCGTCTCGACGGCAAGACACTAGGCCGGGGTGGTTACGCAGAGGTACGGCGCGCTTGGCATCGCGGAACAGGTGACGAGGTTGCCCTTAAACGCCCCCTCGAAAAGCCGCAGGCCCTTGAGCGCATTCGCGTAGAGATTGAGGCGCAGAAGCGCCTACATCACCCAAACATAATGCCCATCATCGAGCATGACCCCGGGTATAGCTGGTATACAATGCCAGTCGCCATCAACACCCTTGAGAAGTTGCGGGAAGGGCTCGACGAAGAAGACTTGATGTCGATCCTTCTGAATATTGCGGATGCGCTAGATATTGCACATCAGGAAGACCTCGTGCACCGTGACATCTCACCAAACAATATTCTCGCGCTACCAAGTTTGACCTCCCGAACGAAGCGCTGGGTAGTCGCAGACTGGGGGATGGTGAGACGCCCTCCCGGTTCCACGAAGAACCCCTTAACCCGGACAGGCCAGGAGATCGGAACCGATGGGTATGCCGCCCCGGAATTGAGCGATGACCCTCGAACAGCTACGCGGGCAGCTGATGTTTACAGCCTCGGACGCGTCGCGGCTTGGTTTCTGACGAGAAAACACCCTAAGGCGGGGAGACGCCACCTCCCAGACGACCACAACCTGATGCATTGGCGCCCCTTTATTGTGGAATGCACCAAAGAGGAGGTAAAGCAGCGCACAGGCTCCATGACGGAACTCCGCGAAAAGCTGCAAAACGTACTTGAGCACCGAAATGAGCCCGTGGAAGATACAGCCGAACGCCTAACTGAGCAGATCCTGCTAGGCGAACATGCGAGTACAGAGGCTCTATTTACACTCGCAGAGGCCTATCCAAATAATGCAGATATTTACCTAGATAGCCTCGCGATGCTCACGTCGCCGATCCTCACCGAGTCGGCGAAAAACACTCCAGACCGCATCGCTGAAATTGCAACGACCATGGCTTTTTTGCTCACCCAGACACCATGGGGTGACAGGGACGAGAAGTATAAAGGCACGCCATTGGCCTTTATACACATGACATTGCGTGCATTGGTGGAAACCGGGCAAATCGGTCTAGCTCAAGACCTGGCAACCGAGTTCTTCAGGGCAGACGCGCACTGCGGGCACCATGACCAGACACGTCGAACAACTGAGTGGTTGGACGAACTCACCGGGACCGCTGAGCGAGCCCTGTCACGTGCCCTGACGGGTGCTGGCGCAAGCGTTATGGCCTACTACCGAGCCTTCCCGTGGACGCCGAGGAGCGCCGGCCTAGCAGCGCTTCTCGGTCCTTAAGGCGGGTCTTGTGCAGACACCGTGGCGACAGCAGCCGATACCGTGGTGGAATAGCGCCATGCTCGTTCCAGACGTACCGCACCAGGCCAGTTCAACGTCCCTGCCCTCACACCCGGACGTAATACCCTCAAGCATGCCCCCGACCCCAGCATCGGGACGCGGTCGGAAGCACGGAACCAGTAATACCAAGCCCTTCGATCGATGGTTCCGCTACCCGGCTGGTTTTGCCTCAGATTATGTAACTTCGCTCTTGGCTCATTTGGAGCTGTCATCGGGCAGCCTGGTGGTCGATCCGTTCGCCGGCTCAGCAGTCACCGGAACGGCTGCCCGGCAAGCGGGGCATTCCTTCTTCGGGGTGGAGGCCCATCCCGTGATTGCAGAATTGGGGCAGCTAAAGCTGCGAGCCGCTCCACCGCACGCACGACCATTTACGGACGTGGTAAAGAACCTTATCGCAGCAGCAGAGTCGCAAGCAGTTGTTGCGGAGGATCGTCTTGACGGAGAATCCGATCTGGTCAAGCGGTGTTTTACCAAGCCTGTGTTGGCGCGCCTATGCTCAATCCGTGACCTCATCCAGTGCGGTGCAGCCGAGGAGTGGCACTTGCACGCTAAATGGGCATTGCTAGCAACTCTTCGCGATGTCGCATCAGTACGCGTTGGCTGGCCGTACCAGCGGCCTGGTTCGGAGCGTAAGCCTGTATATGGCGACTCGATGGCTCGGTACCTACAACGCGCCAGTTGGATTGAAGAAGACATTCAGCAGGCAGCGACATTTGCCACCGATCTAAGTCTTGAGGTAGTCAACGGCGACTCACGGTCGTCCTCTTCTTGGGTAAATATTCCGGAGGCGAGTGCTCAGGGATGCGTGTCTTCACCTCCGTATCTCAATAACTTCGACTATGCTGACGCTACGCGGCTAGAACTGTATTTCTGGGGGGACGTTTCTAGCTGGTCGGAGATGTGTAACACAGTCCGCGCGGAAATGATCACTGCGACAACGCAGCAAAGCAGCGTGGGAGCGGCGAAAAACGCACTATCGGAGCTGCGTGGGTACGGATCCGTCTATAAGGCAATAGAGGATGTCGTAGAGAAACTCTCCGGTGAGCGCGTCTCTCGTCGCAGGGGAAAAGAATACGACCGCGTGGTTCCTGATTATTTCCTAGCTATCGCTCAAGTGCTGAGTCAGCTAGCCAAGGCGATGCAACCAGGAGCATCGGCTATTTGGCTGGTGGGTGACAGTGCACCATACGGTGTCTACATCGATACGCCTCGGCTCATAAGCGAACTTGCTCAAGGTTTGGGATTTTCATCTGAGAAAGACGTCGTACTTCGGCGCAGGGGGCAGCGTTGGGCAAGCAACGCTACTCGCCACGACGTGGAGCTGTCAGAAAGGATGATTGTACTCAAGAAAGTACATTAGGTACGCTCCGCACAAATCGCGACCTCGCCTCACATCACCCACTGGGCGGAAGCGCATTAGCCCGAGCCTCATCGAAAGCTGCTACCAAATCTGTTTTCAAATTGCGGGTGTCAGCAGCTCTCTCGAACACCATGGACCGGTGGGCCAGCTTCCCCGCCTCAGCGCGGAAAGCAAGGACCAGTTCGTCAAACGCCTCCGACAGCACCTTCGAAGTCAGTCCTGGCCTGCGGGCTAGATCAAACCCCAAAAACCTGACTACCTCGTCTCTGTTGCTTTGAGCAATGTGAATCAGATCCTCACCGCCAGGCCTCTTAATGGTGACAAGCCGATGCGCCAAACGACGACCCGCTTCGCTAAGGCCGTATCCTCCTTTGAGCCGCTTTTCTTCAGCTGAACGCTCACTGCGTGTGGGAACGAGAGTTGACGCGAAGCGTTCAGCGCCGGCATAGATGGCCTCATTGACTTGCTTGCCTGCGGGAGTCTCCTTGGACAGCTTGGGAATGGCCCGGTCCGGATCATCCGATCGGTTTATTAGCAAGGCAATAACCAAGCCTACCGACACAGCTTGCATGACCTCGATAGCCTTACCGGATCTAAGCGCAACGACTTGGTTCAACCGCGCGGTTGCCCACGCTCGATATTTCGAAAGAGCCCTTCTCTCCATGTCGGAGACCTCCGACGGCAAGAGAAAGACGTGCCCCTCTTCCAGATCCTTTTCCTTAAGCAACGACAGAAGAACCCTGGCTTCCACACCAACTAGTACAGCCCCGTCGCCTACAACGGTTACGAGGGGTTCACCGTATGCTGCGCGAAGTAGGTCCTTCGGCATTTCGGGCAGTTGAGCAAGTCGATCTCGTAGGGTTTTACCCCTGGCCAGAGGGTCGAAAAAGTGCCGACACAAATCAAGATCGGCATCCAGGTCGCCAGGTGGCCTTCCGTAGCACAAAGTCCAAATGCGGGTCAGGTCACGCAGGAGGGTGAGGGCCTCTGTCTTGGTGAGGACTAGGGGGACGCCAAACGCTGCACGATTACTATCGCTCGGGCTCACGTGCTCAATTCCTCCGCGAAATACCCACGAGCTTCAAGGCTCCGCATCTGTCCATCTACGATCAGATTTCCCTCTCGTTGATCTTGCCGGTCTGCTTCGAGTGGCAGGATGACGACAACTTGGTCTTTCGAGATACCATGCTTGCGAATCTTGAGAAGATGCACCAAACTCGACATGTTCTTCCAGTCCAGGAAAGAGCCGAACTCGTCCAGTGCAATCAATCGGTTGGCTGCAGGCAGCTCCTCTACGTCAATCTTCGCAATCTGAGCTTGCGTGTAAGCAAGTACCTGCTGTCCACTGGAAAATCCAGTCAGCGGGCGTCGCTCTTCCTCTCCATCTTTACTGATCCAACAGACCGACATGTCACGCGGGTCGAGGCGGATGTCAGTGCCGCCATCGAAGAGTGCTCTTCTAACAAGATCATCCTCGAACCAGCGGCGCACCTCTCGGCCCAACCAATGCCGGACTGCTGGGTCATAAGGCGGCTCTTCATCGTCCTGCCCGGTTGCGGTCTGAAGTCCGATCTGGAGCTTGCTCAGCGCAGTGCCGGTGCCGCTGACGGCCTTATCGATTAGGTGCAATTTATTGCGGGCCCTATCCAGCTGATCGACAATCCTACAGAGCATGGCAGCCTTTTGCTCCAAGTCCATGCTGGTAACTTCGGCAATGTCAGCTGTCTCCCTCACCCACCGCAGCTCTTCTGTAGTCCGCAGTTGTAGAATTATTTGCTCAATCTCCGCTTCGCGCCTCTCCAACGCCTGCTGAGCTCGTTCAGCCTGTTGGACTGCCTGGGTTTCGGCGCGCACGATGTCTTCGAACTTGTTTGCTTCGTTCGCGGCTTGACTGTGGATTCGAGATACCTTCACTGCGAGCTGTTTACACAACTGAGCAAGTTCCGCGGACAGAGTTTTCTCGTCAAGGCCGCCGCCCAGCAGCTCCCTCGTATGCGTCAGCCGAGCATGCCGAGTCTGTACCGTTGCCGCTTCTTGATCCAACTCATTTCGAGCTGCCATGAGGTCATCGAGGGTGCGTGCCGTCTGCTCAGGTAGCCCTTCCGCTGCCTGTCGCAGACGTTCCTGCGCTCTATGTAGAGCAGTTTCCGCTCCTTCAAACTCGGTCAGGGTTTCTCTCGCTTGAGCAAGACTGTAAAGACGGCTCCGAGTTCGATCGATCTCCTCGCTCAGCCGTGCCGCATCCGCGGAGGGAGTTCGCTGTCCAAGCATTTCTCGCTCGGTGAACAGCGCTTCTCGGAGGCTCGATACTGTCCATGCAGCTGAATCTCCGTCGCCTTCCAGCAGCGTGGCATCAGCCAGGTTTTCATTCTCCGCCTCGCTGAGCCGGCGGACTAGGTCGTCGAGCACCTCCAGGACTAGCGGAGCTGCATGAACCTGCGGCAAGAGCTCAGTCAGCCGCGTCAGTGTTGCACTGGCTTCTTGAATGGCAGCATCGATCACATCGCGGTGAGGGTCGACCTCGGCACTGGCCGCGAGCATATCGAGCGCAGTTCTTGCATTCCTCGCAGCAATATCGTGCCGATCGAGATACTTTTGGGCGTTGACAAATTTTCGTTCAGCCTCAGCATCTTGATGTTGCCTGGCGCTGGCCTCGGCGATTTTTGTATTGAGCTCCTCTTTCTGGCGATCAATAACCTCAAGCTGATTCTTTAGATCCTCCAGCTTGGCATCCATTTCTGGGCCTTGCCCTCGCACCTCGATGAGGTGATCGGATACCTGCCTGGCCCTCTGTAGAAGAGTCATGCGCTCATTAGCAGTTTCGCGCTTATCTGTGAGGACGAAGGCTCGTTGCCGAGTTTCCTTGGCCGCAAGGGTTTCTGTAGCAATCTTTTCAGGAGATAGCTGAGTTATTAGGGCGCGAATATCCGCCAGCCGCTCATCTAGTGCATTCACTCTCAGCTGTCGCTGAGCATCCCAGCCTTGAATATCTTTCTGAGCTTCGAGTACTCTGCTTGCGAGCACATTCTGCGGCGTCTCTGCGGCGACGATGTGATAGACGCGAAAGAGTTCATGGATGTCAGCCATGTTCGCATTACGGCCGTTGATGCGAACTGTACCCAGGAGGTCACCTAGTGGCTCTCCTGGATTGTCGGGCCACTGAGCCGGTACGAGATCCCATTCCAGGATTTCACCGTCTCGAAGACCTGAAACCTCAATGCGAGCGGAAAGCAGTTGACTTTTGAACGAGGCCCAAGATGCCGCGTCGCCCCGAAAGGGAGTCCCTCCTGCACAGAGGGACAATAGTTTGATTGCGTTCGTCTTGCCGATGCCGTTATGCCCCTGAATTCTACAAAGGGCTATATCTGGGATTTCATCTATGATGCGCAGGCCTCTACGGCGCTCAGATTCAATCTTGATTTGCATCAGACATCAGCCTTTCGAGAGCCGTCTCAATATCGAAAGGCTCAGCCGCAAGACACGACAACAGATCTAGGTCGCTTGTGGTGAGGATTGCTCCTGGAGCATCCGAACCCCCGCCCCTCGAAGCCGCCTCTACCTCACTCAATGTACTCAACATGCGCTGACCTGGATTTGCCACAGCACCGCCCCCAATCCGCTCAACCTGCAGCCATGCTGGCGACACAGTCTACTGGGGGAAGCCCCAGCACAACCGCTGTAAGGCCATCATGGATCACCTTGCATAGGTGAGTCGAAGTCGCATTCTGGCCAAACGGCCGGTTTTGAATCCTTGTAGGGTTGAAGAATCGCGGGCGTCCGCAGGACCTGGCCCGCAAGGGCACCAGGTGGAGCGGGGACCACGGAACCACGGTGAAAGCAGCCAGAACGACGAGGCCGTGGATCGGCCGTTCACCCAGGTCCAGCAACTGAGCCAGGCACAAATATCCGCAGCTTCTCAAGCCGAGAGTCCTTGTTCTCTCTGAGATGGTCTCCTCCTGGGTACCGTCATGTTCGTGTCTGGTGCACGTCGGGTTGGTCACCCGCAGGCGTGCGCTGGTTGATCGCGCGCGACTAGGGAGCTGGTACGGGCATGGCGGTTGACGCTGCTCGATCGGAAGAGGGGTTCACGTCGGCGAGGGCTACGCGGGTGATGGTCGCCGCGTGCCGGGCTGCGGGGCTCGACGATAGAGGCGCAGAACTGATTCGCCTCGGGGAGAACGCGCTGTTTCGGTTGACTTCCGTGCCGGTGATTGTGCGTGTGGCGCGGGGCGAGGAGTGGCTACCCAAAGCCCGGACGGAAGTGGACGTGTCTCGGTGGCTGGCTGAGGAAGGGTTTGCGTCGGCGCGGATCGTTGAGGACCTTGAACAGCCTCTTTTGGTCGATGGTCACCCGGTGACGGTCTGGCATCTGATCGTGGAGGGGGACCGTAAGGCAACATACGGAGAGCTGGGCGGGATCCTGCGGGATCTGCACTCGCTCAGCGTGCCTGACGGTCTCGTGCTGCCGTCCTACGATCCCTTCGACAAGCAGGCGCTGCGGCTCGACCGGGCGGTGATCCCGGACGATGACAAGCACTTTTTGCGGAAACGCTGGCGCGAACTGCGCGACAAGTACGCCGAGTTGCGATTCGAGACGCCCAAGGGACCGGTACACGGGGACGCCCACGTACAGAACCTCATGGTCGACGAACAGGGAAGCGTCATCCTGATCGACTTCGAAATGTTCTGCTACGACCACCCTGAGTGGGATCTCATGGTCACGGCCGTTGAGCACCACAGCCTTGGTTGGCAGACCGACGAACAGTACGCCGAGTTCGTGGCGGCCTACGGGCGGGACCTGCACGACTGGGACGGGTACGAGACGCTGCGGGGCATTCAAGAGTTCGGTATGACGACGTGGTTGATGCAGAACGTGCAGGAGGACGAAGCGACGGCGGCTGAGTACCGCCGGCGTATTGCTGGTCTGCGCGATGACGACGGGCCTCGCGACTGGCGGCCCTGGTAGCGGCTACTCGTCGTCCTCGTCCAGGCGGTTGAGCGCGTCACGTACCTTCTCGTTGAAGGCGGCCACGGTGGGGTTCGTCGCGTGCACGCTGACTTCGTTCTGGAAGTCGGTGACGTAGCGCTGGAAGCGGTTGGATTGGAGGGAGTCGCCGCCGTCGACTGCGAGGCTCGCGGTGGTTACGGCGGCTTCCAACTCTCCGTTGAGTAGCTGGCTTTGGGCGAGCACCATGCGGCAGAAACCAAGGGTTCGGGCGTACTTGGGGTCGGTGCTGTCCACGGCGCGTTGGGCTTGGGTGACGGAGTCTCGGCGCATCTTGAGGTCGCGGAAGCAGTGGCAGAGTTCGCCCATGAGTTCTGCTTCGTCGAAGTAGCCGAGCCATGTTGGGTCTTCGGCTGTGTGGGCGCGTTCGAAGTGGCGCTCGGCCTCTTTCATCGCGCGGGCTGCCGCGATTCCGTCGTTCGCGTTGGACAGGGCGCGGGCTTCCATGGCCGAGTAGTTCGACATGGCGCGTGGGGTGGCCCGGCCCTTGGCGCTCTCGACTGCGGCGCGGGCAAGCTGTATGGCTTGGGTGTGGTTGCCCAGGTAGTTGGCCTGGTGGCTGAGGTTGCCGAGGATGCGGGCGCCGAACATGCGGTCGTCGATGACCTGGGACAGGCGCAGCGTTGAGGTCAGATAGCGGTGGGCAAGTCGGTGGTTGCCGACGTCGTACGCGGTCCAGGCGAGCAACTGGGAGATCTCGGCCGCGGCGCCGAATAACGAGATGCCGACCTTCTCGCTGTAGCTCGCGTTCAGCAGCGGCAAGACGTCTTCGCGGAAGTAGTGGCGAAGTGCCTTGTGGCCGTGGCCTCCGCCGTACTTGAAGTCGAGTTGCATAAACAGGCCGGCGGCTTCTTTGATCGCGCGGACGTCGCGCATGCCGATGCGTCGGTGATCGGGTCTGTCGGCCTGGATGCCGTCGGGACGGGCGATCATCCATGACAGGACGGCGGAGTTGAGGTCGGCGTCCGCGACGGTCAGTGTGTCCGAAGCGGGGGCGTCGGCGTGCTCGTGAGTGAGTCCGTCGAGCATGGACAGAACGTCGGGAACGGTGCTCGGGTAGCCAACAGGCTCGGGGGCCGTCGACTTGGTGTGGCCGAAGAAGCCGAGTTCGCCCGGCGTGATGCGGCGACGGAGCTTGTTCGAGAGAACATCTGCCATGAGGGCGGCTGTCTGCGGCCTGATGCCTGCGCCTTCTCGCCAGCGTTTCACGGCGACGTGCGTCGTTCCCAGGGTCATGCCGCGCTGGGCGCCCTCGTCTGTCATGCGCTTCGCAAGGCCCTTGTTCGAGACCTTCGCTTCGTCCATGACCGCGATCAACTGCGCGTTTGGTTCTCGGTTCATGCTCCCCTGCCAACCCGAGAATGACGGCGAGTGTTCATCGTGTCACAGGAGTAACTCCGTGGGGGGTTCATTGGCGAACCCCCTTTGCCTTTGCCGGTGTTCACGTGAACCCCCTTGTGGACGCTCCCGGTGGCGTGGTCCGCGTCGTTCACTGGTCGGCACAGATCGGAGGGCCAAGGGGCCCTTCAGTGCTCGGGAGGGAACGCGGTGGACGTGCAGCACAGCAAAGACTCGGCGAACGCCTCGACGACAGGCGCTCCACGCCGTTCGCCGTACGACCCGACCACCGGACATTTCCGGGCGTTGACGCTCTTCGCTGAATCGCCGGATTGCAGCAAAGCAGCCCGCGACATGGTGGGGTCCTATCTCCGGACCTGGGAGTTGGGGCACGCGGTCGAGGACTCCCAGCTCATCGTGTCGGAGCTGGTCGGCAACGTCGTACATCACGCGGTGCCGGATGACTCCAGGGCGATCCCTGGTGCCGCACGGCGAATCGACGTCTCGCTGATGACGTGGCCCGAGGTGCTCGTGATCGGCGTCGCCGATGAGGACTCAACTCCTCCTGAGCTTGCGGCGGGTGAGTTCGTCTCGCCGGATCTCGCAGGCGACTTCTCCGAAGCCCTGTTGCCGGACCGGGGACGCGGGCTGCTGATCGTTCAGCGGCTGGCCGACGCGGTGTGGTGGTCCCCGCAAGACAGAGGCGGCAAGACCGTTTGGTGCCGTCTGGATCTCGACCGGGTGCGGGCTGAGAACTCGGCCTGAAAGATGCCGGGCTACCGCCTCTTGTTTCACTCCCTCGCGATCGGGAGTGGGTGGCGGCCCGGACTCCGGCCGGAGTCTGACCCCTTCGGCCACGGAGCGCGGCTCCTCGGAACCCCGGGAGCTCCCCTCCCGATTGAGGGGCCGCGCTTCACAACTTAAGACCGAAACCGGGCCACCCCGTCAGCCGTGGAAAGCGAAGGGTGGCCCGGCAGGGGACGCAGCGGTCCCCGGTGCCTGATGGTACCGGGGCCGCTGCGCTGCGTCGCTTCTGGCCCTGAAATCAAGCGAGTTGACGAACCGTCAACCAAGAAGGGTTGAGGTGGACGCGGTGACTGGCGCGGGTGAGGACTGGCTGAGAGATGGTCTGGGCGTCGACGGCATGGACTCCGGTCTGTGGGTGTCCGGCGTCGACTATATGCAGGGGTGGCGTGAGGCTCGGGGAGTCGCTGACCGATTGAACCGGGCGTTCCTCGGTGTCGGGTTCGAGCTGTCCGAACTGCGGGCGGTCGCCTCGACCAATGAGGAGGGGCGCGGGGTCGTGCGGGTGTCGGGCTGGCCGGGTGCTGTGAACCGGCTCGCCGGTCTCCTGGAGGCGCTCGCGGATGGCGACGGCGGTGCGCGGTGAGGCGTCGTCTTGCTGGTGAGTGCGGTACGTGGGCACGTCGCCGGGTGTCGAGACTTTGGGCGGTAGCTGCCATGGGGCGAGTGAACAGGGGGCCTTACGCTCGCCGGCGGATCGGGCAGTCTCTTGGAGCCTGCCCGTGTTCAGCCCGATCGGCCCCCTGTTCTTCGAGGCTCGCCCCATGGGAGCTGCCTAAAGTCTCGACACTCGGCGACCCCCAGCCCCCAACACCCCTGCCTACGACGGCCGTTCGACGCTTCGCCTCCGCCGGCGCGCTGTGGTGGTGCGGGGCGCTTGCCGACCGGGCGGGACCGGCGGCCACGCCGCACGCCCGGCCGGGGCGGCAGGGCGCCCCGGCGCGCCGCAGGCGCGCCCTTGAGGAAGTGAAGACTGTTTCGACCGATGCCCATTGCCGCTCAGGTGCGGGTGCGTCGGGCGGGCTGTTTGTCGGCGGTGATCCGGTAGGCGAGTTCGGCACGGTCCGCCCCCACGCGCAGCTCTTCGAGCAACAGCGGGCGGTCGTCGCTGCCGTGCGCGGTGCGGGTCACGTGCAGGATCGGCGTCGCGTCCGGGAGGCGGAGCGTGGTGCGTTCGTCGGGCGTCGGCATGTGCGCGCGGACGGTCTCGGTCCAGGTGAGTTTGTGTCCGGCCTGGGTGAGGACCCAGTAGATCGCTGCCGGGGGCTTGCACGGTTCCTTGCCGAGCAGCGGGACGGCTTCGGCGACCTCGAAGGGGATCAGGGTGCGGTGGATGGCACGCGTTCCGGTGGCGGGGTCGGTGAGCAGCCGGTCACAGCCGAACAGGGCTTCCTCCTGGTCGAGTTGGAGGAGTCGGCCGGTGTCCTTCGTCGTGTGAGTGCGGTAGGTGCTCGGCTCCTCAGCCTCCTGCCAGATGTCCCCGTTGGGCATCACGAACCTGCCCTCGCTGCTGTGGCTGATGCGGCGCTCCAGGGTGAGCGCGGGCTGTCCGTCCGTCCGCACGAAGCTGCCCTTGCCGTGCCGGACATCGATCAGGCCTTCCGCGCGCAGGGCGGCAATCGCGTTGCGGACGGTGGGACGCGAGACCTCGTAGCGGGTCATGAGCTGGGTCTCGGACGGCAGCATCGAGTCCGGGGCGAACTCGCCGGACAGGATCGCTTCGCGGATGGCGGCGGCGACCTGCTGGTAGAGGGCTCCGGGGCGCTGGATCTCCGACATGGCGGTATCTCCGGGTTGAGGTCGTAGTCACGTCGCACGTGCGACATCACTCGTCAGCATAAGTACTTGCGCTCTCGCCGTACAGAGCCTCATAGTCATAACTCGTAAGGACAAGTGACGTCTGAATATGTCAGGCGTCCGACCGGCCTAGGAGGCCAACGAAATGCAGTCCATTCCCGTGGACACGGCGCGACTGGGCGTACTGCGGTGCGCCATCGCCCCGGAAACGAAGATCAGCAACTTCGAGACACAGGAGGTGAAGAAGGACCGGGACGGCAACCCGGTCTGGACCGTGGCCGTCACCGTGCGGCAGGACGGACGCCGTATCTCCGTCATCGAGATCGCGGTGAGCGGCGAACCCAAGGGCATCCAGGAAGGACAGGTCGTCCGCGTCACCGGGCTGACCGCGTTCATGTGGTCGATGGGCGACCGGCACGGCGTCAGCTTCCGCGCCGACGCCATCACCCCCGTGCACGGCACCCCGGCGGCGCACGGCAAGGGCGGTGACGCGTGATGGGACCCGTCCTGCTCGCCCTCGCCCTGGCCGTACTGGCGTGGCTGCTGGTCGTCGGCGACCTGGTGCGCCGGCACCGCCCGGCCTGGCACTGGTACGTCGTCGGGTATCCGCTCACCGCGTGGCGGGTGCTGTTCACCTGGCGGCGGGTCGCCCTGCTCAACGACCTGTCCGTGTCCAAACTCCCGGCACGGACGCTGGTCGGGCACCTGATCGTCAAGGGCGATCCGGTACGGCCAGTGGCACCCCGGGCCTCGTTCCCGCGCGCCACCCGCATGGGGCTGAGCGTGACGGTGCGGCTGCACGCGGGCCAGACCCCGATGACGTACATGAAGGCGGCCGAAGCGCTCGTGCATGCGTGGAGAGTCCACGCGGTACGCGTCACCTCGCCCGAACGCGGTGTGGTGCTGCTGACCGCGATGGCCAGCGATCCACTGGAGCGGCCCGGCTTAGCCACCGCTCCGGCCGAGTTGCTGTCCGCGCTCATCGGGGCGCTGGAGTCCGGCGGCGCCTGGGTCATGAACCTGCGCCTCGTGCCGCACTGGCTCATCACCGGGGCCACCCGCTCCGGCAAGTCAACCCTGCTGGCCCGGCTCATCACCCAACTCGCCACACAACCCGTCGCCCTGGTCGGCATCGACTGCAAGGGCGGCATGGAACTCGGCCTGTTCACCGCGCGGTTGAGCGCGCTGGCGACCTGCCGACGCGAAGCGGTCGCCATCCTGTCCGCCCTCGTGGTCGACATGCAGGACCGCATGAGTGCCTGCCGGACGGCGGGTGTCCGCTCGATCTGGGAACTGCCCGACAAGCTCCGCCCGATACCCGTCGTCGTGATCGTCGACGAGATCGCGGAGTTGTACCTGTCCGACGGCACCCGTGACAGCAAGGCGGAAGCCGAGCAGTGCTCGACCCTGCTGCTGCGCCTGGGCCAGCTCGGGGCCGCGCTCGGCCTGCACCTGGTCGTCGCCGGCCAACGCGTCGGCTCCGACCTCGGCCCCGGCGTCACCGCCCTGCGCGCCCAACTCGGCGGCCGGATCTGCCACCGCGTCAACGACCCCGCCACCGCCGAAATGACCCTCGGCGACCTCAACAAGGACGCCGTGGCCGTCGCTCAGACGATCACTGCGGAGGAACGGGGCGTGGCCGTGTGCACGGGCCCGGACGGCGGATGGAGCCGCGCCCGCTCCCACCTCACCCCCACGCAAGAGGCGATGTCCACGGCCCGCAAGTACTCCGGCATGACCCCCGAACTGCCCGCCATCGGCCGTGCCCTTGCGGCGCTGGAAGGAGATGACAAGTGAACAGCCCGGATGTGATCAGTGAGGGTACGGCGTTCACGTTCGCGGTGATCTTCGGGATCATCACCGTCCTCCTCGTCCGATCCCGTGACGTGCGGGCCTGGGAAGCGGTCTGCGTCGGCCTGTTCGGGGTCTACCTCGGCCAGACCCCCGTGGTCTTCACCATCCACGGCCTCGTCATCTGGTTCATCAGCGGTTTCTCCCACACCTGAGCTGAAGGGATCCACCACCATGCCCATGTCTCGCGTGAGGTGCCCGTTCTGCAAGGGCGACGGCGCCCGCAGGACCTGGACCGGACGGCTGCGGCGCTGCCGCGTCTGCCGGGGCACCGGAACCATCCGCTGACCGACACCCCATAACCCGCACCACCGAGAGGACACCCCATGGACAACGGCGCACCACCACCCACCCACCGAGCCGCTTCGGCGGCCCACCCCGGAAGGTCCCCACCATCACCCCGGAGTTCACCCCGGCTGACAGGCGCGCCGCCCTCGACCGCGCGGCGCGCCTGCGTCAGCTCCCCGAAGCAGACCGCGACGCACTCCGTATTGCCCAGGACCCTCAATTCCCGCGCTGGCTGGAGCAGATCACCGCAACCGGCGGCTGCGCCCACCCCGTCCACCTCTCCGGCTCCACCACCACCCTGGACGGCACGACCGGCGAGATCCTCCACCACTACGAGACCCGCACCGAGCCCGGCGAACGCCTCCTCGTCCGCTGCCGCAACCGACGCGCCACCGTCTGCGCCCCCTGCTCCCGCCTCCACGCAGGCGACACCTTCCACCTCGTCCGCGCGGGCCTCCTCGGCGGCAAGAACATCCCCGCCAGCATCCGCAACCGACCCCGCCTCTTCATCACCCTGACCGCCCCGTCCTTCGGCCCGGTCCACCGCGCCGGAGATGACCGGTGCCGCCCCCGCCGCGACGGCGGAACTTGCGAACACGGACGCCCCCTCGGCTGCGGCACTGTCCACGCCCCGGACGCGCCCGTTGTCGGTCAACCCCTGTGCCCTGACTGCTACCACTACCCGGGCCACGTGCTGTGGCACGCGCACGCGTCCAAGCTGTGGGACCGGTTCGTCATCGACGTTCGTCGGCGCCTGGCGTCCTCGGCCGGCATCGTTCAGTCCCACTTCTCGGCCCATGCCCGGCTGTCCTTCGCCCGCGTCGCCGAGTACCAGAAACGGGCAGCCGTCCACGTCCACGCCGTCGTCCGCCTCGACGGCCCGAACGGCCCCGACGACGACCCCCCGGCGTGGGGAACGGCCGAGCGGCTGATCGATGCTGTACGCGCCTCCGCCCGGCGGGTCCAGGTCCACACCCCCTACAGCCCGGCCGTGGGTGAACTGGCCTTGCGCTGGGGCGGCCAGCTCGATGCCCGTCCGCTGCACTCCAAAAGTGATGGGCCCGACGATGACGCCGTGGCCGCGTACGTCGCGAAGTACGTCACCAAAGGCGCCAGCGAAACCGGCGCCGGCATCGACCACAGGGTCACCACCCGGGACGACATCGAAATGGCACCCGTCAGCGAACACGTCCGCACCCTCATGCGCACCTGCTGGCGCCTCGGCGCACTGCCCGAGTACGAGCCTCTGAACCTGCGCACCTGGACCCACACCCTCGGCTACCGGGGGCACATCCTCACCAAGTCCCGCGCCTACTCCACCACTTACGCAGTCCTCCGCGCCGAACGCGCCCACCACGTAGGCCATACCGACCTCCCCGACGCGGTCACCGATCGGCACTGGCGCTACGTCGGCTCCGGCCACACCCCCGGCGCCGCACTCATCGCCACTGGAATCGCCGAAGATCTGAAGGCCAATCGGGAAGCGGCTCATGACGCCGTCTCCGCCACGTCCGGAGGCGCCCTTGGTACCGGATGAGTTACGGAGACGGGTTGCCGAGTCTCGGGCCCGGCAAGGACTCCCCCCGGTCATCGAAGACTTGGCAGTGATCGAACGCGTTGCGCTCGCCTTCCGCCTCGTCGAGCCGGATCCGTCCGAATCCGGGCCTCCCGACAGAGACTCTGCGCTATTGGGGCGGCTGAGAGCACAGCCGCCCCACGCGTAACGCTAGTTGTCCTGTTTCGTGATGTAGGTGACTGCACCCATGGCGATACCAAAGCAGCCTGCAATGGTCGCGCCTCCTGCACCCACTGCTGTTAGCGGCGATGCACCGAGCACAGCCACGAGAAGGCCAGCCAGGAGCCCGAAGATTACGGACGCCTCAAGAGCGATCAGAACTTCATAAAGCCGGTGGTTACACACCTGAGAAGGAGCAGACACGACGGTCCTTCCGAGTTCCATGCGGACATCGGCAGCCGGACATGTCGACGGGAAACACACATGAATCCAGACGGCCAATGTCAACGCAGCGAGAACGTTGCCAAGCGACGCATGGGGCGCCCTGGAGCCACCACGTGGCAGAACACACGTGGTAGGACGCTGTTCATGTGCATCCCCCGATCTGCTGCGCCTCTGGGCGCCCAGGTCATTGAATTCCAGAGTAGTACAACCGCCCAACGCTTCAATAGAGCACAGCGGTTGATCGCTGGCTAGGCAATCCAGTCGAATACAAAGCGATCTTCGTCCCATCGCTTCCTCGGGTTCGCCGGACGTACCTCGATCGACCGCACGCACGCCGTGACGATCGCCCGGCGCTGGGAGTTGTTCATCTTCTTCCAACGTGCCTGCATGTCCTCGAAGCTGCCGACGAAATCCCTGAGAACCGCGATCCGCGAGACCTTCGCGAGTTTGGCCCGGTTCTGGATCAACCGGTCCTCGATGGGCTGGCGGGCGATCATCCATTCCTTGCGGCTGATCCTTCGCTCCCCGACGTCTAGGGCGAGGGCTTCAAGGTCCTCCTCGTCTTCCCGGATCTCGTCGTACAGCTCCTGCCCTGCGTCGTCCTGATCCCGCAGGCGCCTCATGAAGGCGGGCGACTCCAGTGCGGCCAACACCATGTCCCGCACGTGTTGGTCGGTCCGCTCGGCGTTGGTGGCCGTACCGGCGCACGCGTCCGTGCCTGGGGTGTTGGGGCAGACGTACCGGGCTACACCGCTCCGGGGACGGCCGCTCATTCCCCACCCGCACGCTTTCCCGTCCTCCCTCGGCTTCCCGCAGCGCAGGACGCCGGAGAGCAGATAGCTACGCCTTGTCGTGCCCTCCACGCGGCGTCGCCGTGCCGGGTCGCTGAGAATTCTTCGTACGCGGTCCGAATCCTCGTGGCTGACGATTCCGGGCCAGACAGCATCGGCAACGATCTCCCCGAGCAGCGGGCGCGTCCCCTCCCACGAACCGCGCGGGGTGTGCTCACGACGTCCACTGATCCGGGCCGACGCGAGTAATCGGCGCAGTCCGCTCGGCTTCCAGGGCTTGCCCGCTGGACTGACGATCCCCCGTGCCTGCCAGTCACGGCAGATGCTCGCCAGGCTCTCGTTCGCAAGCACACGCCGAACGCCCTCACGAAGCATCTCCGCTTCGCTCTCGTGGATGGTCACGCGGTCGTCCTCGTACCCGAACGGACGCTTCCCGCCCCCGGCCACCCGCCCCGCTTCGGCGGCTTGGCGACGCTGGCGTGTCTGGCGCTCGGCCTTGTGCTCCGCCTCGTGGCGGGCGGCGGCTCCCAGCATGCGAGCGACCATCCGGCCAGTCGGTGTTGCAAGATCGATCTCTCCGCTCACGGTGGCGAGTTCAACGCCTTGGCGGTCCGCGAGATCGATGACGTCTTCCAATTCACGCGGCGATCGGGTCATCCTGTCGACGTGCCATACCGCTATCGCCTCGACCTCACCCCGACTCACCGCCGCCAACAGTTCCTGCCACGCCGGCCGGGGCGCTCCCGAATACGCGCTGACGTCGTTGTCCGTGTGGACGGCCACAACGTCCCACCCCACGCGGTCGCACAGTGCCCGGCAGTCCTCTTCCTGACGCGCTACCCCGAGTCCGGCGCCACCCCGGTCCTGGCTGATCCGGCAGTAGATCGCTGCTCGCCTCGTACCCGAAGTGCCCTTCGTACCCGTGGAGTTCGTCATGGGTCACATAGGTACACCCTCGTAGGGACCGGGGTGTCCTGCCCGATAGGTGTGGCGCCGGCCGATGGCTGAGGGCTCCGCGCCGACCGCGCAGCAGGCGTTCGCCTCGTTGATGCGGGCGCGGATCGCACCGGGGCTGCGGGCGCTCGGCTTCAAGGGGTCGGGGTGGACATACGAGCTGCCCCATCTGGAGACGTGGGCGCTGATCGGTTTCCAGAAGGCGTCGCGCGGTACGGCGGAGCACATCGAGTTCACGGTCAACGTGACCGTGGCCGACAAGCGCGGCTGGGCCCAGGCGCGCCGGCGCGAACCACACCTGCCGGCCCGCCCCAGCCCGAACACGGTGTACGGCGCGGCAGCCTGGCACAGCCGTATAGGCAGGCTCCTCCCCGCGAACCGCGACACCTGGTGGACGATCTCGGCCACGACCGACCCCGAGCCGGTTGCCCGAGGGGTCATCAGTGCGGTGACGGAGTACGCGTTGCCCGCGATCCGGGAGCGGCGGCTTGCGTGAGGGCGGGTCGCGTAGCGGGGAGCGGTAGCGGGCCGCGGGAACGGTGGAGAACTGAAGGGGCGGTCGGGAACCGCGGGGCACCACAGGTGACAGGCGACGGCAGCCACCGAAAACCGGTGGCTTCGTGATCCGCCGCGCCCCCACCCTGTACGCCATGGAAGAACAACCGCAGCGCGGCATCCGAGCGGTCCACTCGGAGTCCACGATCACCGTGTACCAGGCGTATCCCCCGGAGATCGGCCTGCCGGCCGCGCGTGACGGGCGGTTCGGCGGGGCGTGGAGGCGGGACCGGATGGCGTGGATCAAGCCGTCGTTCCTGTGGATGATGTACCGCTGCGGCTGGGGCACCAAGGCGGGCCAGGAGACCGTTCTCGCTGTCGACATCACCCGCGAGGGTTTCGAGTGGGCGCTGCGGCATGCGTGTCTGTCGAGTTACGTCCGTGGGGTGCACCCCGATCTCGCGGGCTGGAAACGGGAGTTGAGGAGTGCGCCGGCCCGGGTGCAGTGGGACCCGGAGCGGGATCTGCGCCTGCGGCCGCTGCCGTATCGCTCGCTGCAACTCGGTCTCTCCGGTGAGGCGGTGCGGAGTTACGCGGACGAGTGGACGGTCGGCATCCGCGATGTGACGCCGCTGGCCCGCGAGATACACGCACTCGTGAACGGCGGCGACCTCGACTCGGCGGCGCGATTGCTGCCTCGGGAGCGCCCGTATCCCGCGGGCGACAAACTCCTTGCCCACCTTCGGGGTTGACGGATGAGCACGGACGACGACGTATCGACACTGCTCGCGGCACTGTGGCGGGAGCGGTGGCCGTCCGGCCCGCCCGTCGCCCATGCGTTCCGCAGTACCTACACGGATCGCTGGGTGAGGTTTCACAGTCTGCCTGGTTCGAAGCGGTATCCGGAGTCCGAAGACGAGTACGCCGTCGTGCTGCACCGGTACAACACCGTCCTCGACGAGTTGTTCGCGGGCGCGGAGGTCTTCGTGGTGTCCGTCGACTGGTACTGGTCGGGGCCATCCGCCAGGCCCAACCCCTGGTCGGGGCCGCGCCGGACACTGCACCCCGACGGCATCCACTGGTGGACCGAGTCGGACGAGGACGACCCGGAGCTTCGCACCCACACTCGCTTCTACGCCGACTGGCGCGCATGGCGACACGGTTGCGTCGACGAGCTGCTGCGCGCCGTAGCGGACGACCTACTCCATGACGTGTTCGTCACCGACACCGGCCTCCGGCGCATCCACCATCCTTACGACGGTGGGGCGGACGTCATCCTCACCACCCCCGCGGAACGGGACCACCTCCGCGCACGGCACACCGACTGGCTGTCCGGCCAGGCATCGGGCCTCTGACAGGCCAACTGCTGGATGCCGAACATGACTTGCTGCGAGCGCCAGACCTCCGCCCGGCTGGAACAGGACCGGCACCACTACGCTGCCACGTCGTGACGAAGACACGTCTCGACATCGATCGGATACGGGCGGCCCGGCGGGTGATCGACCCGGTGTTTCTCGGTACTCCGCTGTATCGCTGCGAGGCGCTGGAACCAGGTCTCGGGTGTGCGGTGAGCGTCAAACTCGAGACGGCCAACCCGGTGCGCAGTTTCAAGGGGCGCGGTACCGAGGTGGTCGCGAGTCTGCTCGCCGAGCGGGGTCCGCGGGCCGTGGTGTGTGCCAGTGCCGGCAATCTCGGGCAGGCCCTCGCCTGGTCCGGTCGTGGTCGGGGGCTCGATGTGACCGTCGTGGCGTCCCGTTTCGCGACGGCGGCCAAGCTGGATCGTATTCGCGCGTTGGGTGCTCGGCTGGAACTGGTGGACGGGGACCATGAGTTGGCCCGCGAGCGGGCGGCGGCCGTCGCGCGGTACGAGGGCGTCCGGCTGGTCGAGGACAGTCTCGACCTTGAGACCTGCGAGGGCGCGGCGACCATCGGTCTGGAACTGGTGGAGGCGCTGGGGCAGGTGGAATGGGCGGAATGGACGGAACCCGTTGAACTGGCGGACACCGCGCGGCCGTTCGACACCGTGCTGGTCGCGCTCGGCGGTGGGGCGCTGGCCACCGGCGTGGGGCATGTGATGAAGGCCCTGGCGCCCGGTGTCGAGGTGATCTGTGTCCAGCCGTCGGGCGCGCCGGCGATGACGCGGTCGTGGCACGCGCGCCGTGTCGTCACGACGGACTCGACCGACACCATCGCCGACGGTGTCGCCGGGCGGTACCCCATCCCGGCCGTCCTGGACGATCTTCTGCTGGTCGCCGACGATGCGGTCCTCGTCCGGGAGGCGTCGATCGTCGCCGGTATGCGGATGCTCCACGACCACGCGGGCCTCGTCGTCGAACCGTCGGCCGCGCTCGGCATCGCGGCGGTCCTGGAGGACCGGGACCGTTTCGCGGGCCGGCATGTGGTCACCGTCGTGTGCGGCAGCAATGTCGATGCGGATGCCTATCGGCGGTGGGTCGCCGGGGACACCGCCAACCGGCCATGACGACAGCCCCGACGCCCGAACCCACCAAAGCCCAGCGCTCAGCACTCAGGGTCCAGCCCAACCGGAGCCCACGCCCCGGCCCGGATCGGCTCGGCAAAGCCTCACCGCCCGCCCCGGCGAAGCCCGGCCGCCCAGCCCGTAGAAGCCGTGCGGCCCAGCCCCTAGGAGCCAGGCCGCCGGACCCCGTCAGCGTTCAGCCCCGCCGAACCCGACGGCCGAACCCGACCGAACCCACCCCTCCCGCTCAGCCCTCCGTACGAGCCGGCAGCCGCCAGCCCGGACGAGGGAAGTGGCAGGTGTACCCGTCCGGGTACCGCTGGAGGTAGTCCTGGTGCTCGGGCTCCGCCTCCCAGAACGGGCCGACCGGCTCCACCTCGGTGACGACCTTGCCCGGCCAGAGGCCAGACGCGTCGACGTCGGCGATCGTGTCCTCGGCGATGCGCTTCTGCTCGTCGTCGACGTAGTAGATCGCCGAGCGGTAGCTGAGGCCGATGTCGTTGCCCTGGCGGTTCTTGGTGCTCGGGTCGTGGATCTGGAAGAAGAACTCCAGGAGCGCGCGGTAGTCGGTCTGCTCCGGGTCGAAGAGGATCTCGATGGCCTCCGCGTGCGTGCCGTGGTTACGGTACGTAGCGTTCGGCACGTCCCCGCCGGTGTAACCGACCCGGGTCGCCGTCACGCCCGGGAGCCGGCGGACCAGCTCCTCCATCCCCCAGAAGCATCCGCCCGCCAGCACGGCCCTCTGCGTCTGCGCAGCCATTGCGACCCTCCAATTTCCGTCACTCGGTCCTAGGGGCTGCTCGGCACATACCTCACCGGCGCCCTTTACCCAGTGTGCTCAACACACGAGGGCCTCCGGCGATTCCACGACCGACCCGCCTCGCCCGTATGGCCGCCGCGCGCCTGCGTCCCCCGGGCCTGGGGGCGCCGCGCCCCGCCCCACGACCGTACCGCCCCGCCCCTACGACCGCCCGGCCTTCCGCCTCACACCCGACGGCCCGGCCTCCGCCTCACCCTCACAACCGACCCGCTCCCCAAAACCACCCCACTCCCCCGCCCCCACTTCGCCCTACCCCACCACCCCGAACCCCCCGATCCGCTCCTCCAACAGCTCCGCCAGCCGCAGCGGCGTCCGGTCCTCGTACATCGGCCCGATGACCTGTACACCCACCGGCAGCCCCTCGGGTGAGCGGCCCGCCGGTACCGCAGTGGCGGGCAGTCCCGGCATGGTCGCGACGCCCGCCCAGACCAGCTGGTCGAAGTACGGGTACTCGACGCCGTCGATGTCGAGGCGGCGCTGCTCCCCGTCGGGGTGGTGGTCGTGCGGGAACGCGGGCGTGGGCGTGACGGGGCACACCACGGCGTCGAACTCCGCGAAGAGCCGCCGCCAGCCCTGCCGGTGCCGCTCGCGGCGGCCGTTCGCCTCGATCCAGTCGCGGTGGCTGAACACCAGGCCGCGCACCCGCGCCGCGTCGAGACCCTGCGCGTCCGACCCCAGCGCGGCGGCGCGGGTCCGCCACTCCTCGTAGAACTCGACAGGGAAGCGCGCGGAGAAGCCCGCGAACAGCAGCTGGGTGTAGAGCAGTGCCGCCTCGGTCGGGTCGGGCAGGAGCGGGCTGTGCCGTTCGACGCGGGCGCCGGCGTCGGCCAGTGCGGCGGCGACCCGGTCCACGCCCGCCCGTACGGCGGCACCGGTCGGGATGAGCGGGTGGTCGTCGAGGACGAGGAAGCGGAAGTCGCCGAGCCGCTCGTGGCGGGCGGGCGGCAGGGCCAGGTCGTAGGCCATGCCGAGGGTGAGCGGGTCCGGGCCTGCCATGACGTCGAGCAGGAGGGTGAGGTCGCGGGCGGTGCGTGCCATCGGGCCGACGACGGCGAGGTCGGGCTCGGCCGGGTAGGGCGGTGCGGTCGGCGGGACCATGCCGCGGCTCGGGGCCAGGCCGAGGGTCGGCTTGTGGGCGTAGACGCCGCAGAAGTGCGCGGGGGTGCGCAGCGAACCGGCGATGTCCGACCCGATGGACAGCGCGCCGAACCCGGCGGCCAGGGCAGCCGCCGATCCGCCGGAGGAACCGCCCGACGTACGGGTGTGGTCCCAGGGGTTGTTGGTGGTGCCGTAGATGTCGTTGAAGCTCTGCACGTCCTGGAGGGCGAGCGGCACGTTGGTCTTGCCGAGGATCACCGCGCCCGCTTCCTTGAGCCGCGCCACCTGCACCGCGTCCTCGGCGGGGACGTGGTCCCGGTGCGCCGGGATGCCCCAGGTGGTGGGCAGCCCGGCGATGTCGTACGACTCCGTGACCGTGACCGGCAGCCCGAGCAGCGGCCGGTCCTCGCCTCGGGCGCGTGCCTCGTCGGCGGCGCGTGCGGCGGTCCGGGCCCGGTCGAAGTCCGGTACGCAGATCGCGTTGATGGCCTTGTCGTCCCGCTCGATACGGGTGATCGCCTCGTCGGTCAGTTCCACCGAGGACACGTCACCGGCGCGCAGCGCGGCCATGAGTTGCTCGGCCGTCGGGAAGTTCTCAGCATCCATGGAAACGACCGTAACGACCCCGCCGATAAGCCACGAAATACCGTTCCGTACAAGGGACTTCAGGCCACCGGCCCCGGCGTCTACGAACCCTTCCTCCGCGCGGCCACCTGACGGGGAGCGTCAATTCGCCCGCTACGACGAGGCGTTGAGGAGTGCGGGGACCGCACCCCCGTACCGGTGCTCGTGGTCGTCCGGTCCTACGGGGCCGGTGAGTCGTTCCTCACCGGGTGGTCCCGCTTCCGTACGGCCGCGTCAGGATCTCCAGGACGTGTCCGTTCGGGTCGTCGAAATAGACCCCGCGGCCACCGTCGTTCGTGTTGATCTCGCCCTCGCGGCGATGCGCCGGGTCCGCCCAGTACGTGAGCCCCGCCGCCTGGATGCGACCGAAAATCGCGTCGAAGTCGTCCTCCGAGACCAGGAACGCGTAGTGCTGCGGAGCGATCTCGGCGAAGCCTGAACCGGGTTGGTCCATGTAGTCGAGGGTCACGCCGTTCGGGATCGCGACGGGGATGAACGGGCCGTACTGCGGGCTCACTTGGAGCCCCAGCAGGTCGGCGAGGAATCGGGCCGAGGTGTGTTTGTCGTGCGCGGCGACGATGGTGTGGTTCAGCTGCACGGTCATCGTGTGGGCCTCCTCATGCCACGCTACTCCGACGGCAAGATAAGGTAAGCCTTACCTGACCGGTCTGATCGGAGAGACAGTGACAGTGCGTGCGTTCAAGAGGAAGGCTGTCACGGCGATGGTCGCCGTGTCCGCCGTCGGGGGGTTGCTGGCCGGTTGCTCGTCGTCCGCCGACAACGATGCCGAGAACACGGCTGACAGCCGGCAGAACACGGTGATCGGCGCCTCCGAGGGGCCGTCCGCCGCGCCGAGCACGCTGGAGACCGGCATGGGCTCGGACACCGACACCGACGGCACCTTCCCCCGTACGGTCACGCACTTCGAGGGCAGGACCACGATCGCGGCGCAGCCCACGAGGATCGCCGTGCTGAGCACCGGTCAGCTCGACGACCTGCTCTCCCTCGGTACGGTCCCGACGGCCACCACCCGCGCCGACAACGCCGGACTCGTCCCCGACTACCTCGCGAACGCCTTCCCTGCCGACAAGTCGAAGCTCGCCGCGATGACGGACGCGGGCACGCGCCAGGCGCCCAACCTGGAGACCCTCGCCGCCGCGAAGCCCGACCTGATCCTCGCCAACGACTCGCTCGGCGACCTCTACCCCAAGCTGTCGAAGATCGCGCCGACCGTCATCACCGCGGGCAACGGCATCAACTGGAAGCGCGACCTCCTCCTCGTCGGCGACGCGATCGGCAAGGGTCGGCAGGCGCAGAAGCTGCTCGACGGGATCGTCGAGGACGCGGGCGAGAAGGGCGAGGCGCTGTCGAAGACCTCCGTGTCGATGCTGCGCTTCACACCGGGCAGGACCCGGATGTTCGGCGTCTCCTCCTTCACCGGTTCGATCGCCGTCGACATGGGCCTGGACCGGCCCAAGTCCCAGCAGTTCAAGGCCATTTCGGAGGACATAGGCGCCGAGAGCATCGACCGGGCCGACGGTGACTGGATCTTCTACTCGGTGCAGGGCGACGCCTCCAAGACCGACGCCGCGAGCGTGCTCGCCGGACCGCTCTGGAAGTCGATGAGCGCGGTCAAGACCCAGCACGCCGTGAAGGTCGACGACGACCCCTGGTACCTCAACGCGGGCCCCACCGCCGCCCGGCTGGTCGTCCTCCAACTCGCCGAGCACATCAGCAAGTAGAGCGACCCGAAGGACAAAGGACAGCAGAGAGTACGCAGTGAGCGTCAAGCGCCTCGCCTGGCCGGCGGCCGTCCTCGCGGTGGCCGCCGCCGTGCTGCTCAGCCTCGCCGTCGGCACCCGCCAGGTCCCCCCGTCCGCCGTCCTCGACGCCCTTGTGCACGGCGGCAGTTCACCGGACGCGTTGGTCGTACGGTCGCTGCGGCTGCCCCGCACCGAGATCGGGCTGACGGCGGGCGCGGCGCTCGGTGTCGCGGGCGCCGCGCTCCAGGCCGTCACCCGCAACCCGCTCGCCGACCCCGGCATCCTCGGCCTCAGCCAGGGCGCGGCGGCCGGTGTCGTCCTCGCCATCGCGACCGGCCTCGCGAACGGTTTCAGCGGCTACGTCTGGTACGCCTTCGCCGGCGCCGTCCTCGCCGCCTGTCTCGTCTACGGCATCGCCGCGCGCGGCCGGGGCGGGGCCTCCCCGGTCAAACTCGCCCTCGCCGGTACGGCGTTGTCGGCGATGACCGCCGGTGGTACGACCGTCGTCCTGACGTCGAGTTCGGCGACGCTGGACCAGTTCCGGTTCTGGCAGGTCGGCTCGCTGAGCGGCCGGGACGCGGACACCGTCGTGGAGATGCTGCCGTTCCTGCTGGCCGGGGCGGTGCTGGTGCTCGCCTGTGCGCGGGGGCTGGACGCGCTGGCCCTCGGGGACGAGACGGCGCGGGCGCTGGGGCACCGGGTGGGGGTCGTACGGGTGTGTGCGGCGCTCGGCGCGACCCTGCTGGTGGCGTCCGCGGTGGCCGCCGCCGGTCCGATCGCGTTCGTCGGCCTCGCCGTTCCGCACCTCGCCCGGCGCCTCACCTCCGGCGGCCACCGCGGCCTGCTCCCGCTGTCCGCACTGCTCGGTGCCGCGCTGCTGGTCGGGGCGGATGTGGCGGGGCGGGTCGTGCGCTCTCCCGCCGAGGTGCCGGCCGGGGTGATGACGGCGTTGGTGGGAGTGCCGGTGCTGGTGATACTGGTACGGCGGAAGGCGACGGCCGTATGAAAAGCGCCTCCCGCCTCACCGAGCCCGAGCCCGCGACCGCGACCGCGACCGCGACCCCTCCCGCTCCCGCTCCCCCTCCCGCTCCCGCTCCCGGCGCTTTCCGGCCCGTCGGCGTCACCGTCCTCCGCCCTCACCCCTCCGTCTCCCTCCTCCTGCACCGGCGTTCGGCCGCCGTCGCCGCAACTCTCGTACTGCTGCTGGCCGTTGCGATGCTCGCCGCCGCCTGCCTCGGCCAGACCTACATCGCGCCCGGCGCGGTCTGGCACACCCTGCGGACCGGTTCCGGTCAATACGACCTGGTCGTCAACGAGTTGCGGGTTCCCAGGATCGTGCTCGGCGCGCTGGTCGGTGTCGCCCTCGGCCTCGCCGGAGCGCTCGTGCAGACCGTCACCCGGAATCCGCTCGCCAGTCCGGACGTGATCGGTGTCGGGCACGGCGCCGCCGCAGCGACCGTGCTCGCGCTGTCCGCCGGAGTCGTGAACTCCCCGGGCGCGATGCCCGCCGTCTCCGTCGTGGGCGGACTCGCCGCCGCCGCGCTCGTCTACGTGCTGGCGTGGCGGCACGGGATGCAGCCGAGTCGGTTCGTGCTGACCGGGGTGGGGATCGGGGTCGCGCTGTCGGCCGTCGTACAGCTGTATCTCTCGGACAGCGAGCTGGAGGCCGCCGAGACGGTCAAGCTGTGGCTGACCGGTTCCCTCAACGGGCGGGGCTGGGAGCAGGCGGCGCCCTTGGCCGTCGTCCTGCTGGTGTGTCTGCCCGCGCTGGTGTGGGCGAGCCGGGCCGTGCGGCCGCTCGGGCTGGATGCCGACACGGCGGCCTCGCTGGGCGTGCGGGTGGACCGGACGCGGCTGGCGGTGACCGTGCTCGGGGTGGTGCTGGCCGCGACGGCGACGGGGGCGGCCGGGCCGATCGGGTTCGTGGCGCTGACCGCGCCGCAGTTGGCCAGGCGGCTCACCCGTACGCCTCAACTGCCGTTGGTGTGCTCGGCGTTGACCGGGGCGGTGATCCTGGTGGCCGCCGACCTCGCCGCTCGCACGGTGCTGCCTCCGCTGGAGGTTCCGGTGGGGGCGCTGACCTCGTTGGTCGGGGGGCCGTACCTGTTGTGGCTGCTGGGGCGGAACCGGGCGGGGAGCTGAGGTTCGTCTGCGGCCGCGGGCCGGTGGGGGCCGGTCGCGCAGTTCCCCGCGCCCCTGGGTGTGAGCCCACCGGGCGCCTTCAACGGCGGGGAGCCGACGTTCGTCGGCGGCTGCCGGCCCGTGGGGGCCGGTCGCGCAGTTCCCCGCGCCCCTGGGTGGGGAGTCGCCAGGCGCTTTTCAGGGGCGCGGGGAACTGCGCGAGCAACCACGACGCACCCGCACTCGACCACGCACCGGCATCCCTAGCGCGCTCCGGGCCCCGCCCACGCACCCGCACCCCAACCGCGCTCCGGGCCCCGCCCCCGCACCGGGCCCCGGAGCAGTGCGGCTCCGGGGCCCGGGGTGAAGGGACGGCGTCAGATGGTCGCCGTGTCGATCACGAACCGGTACCGGACGTCACTCGCCAGCACCCGCTCGTACGCCTCGTTGATCTGGTCCGCGGAGATGACCTCGATCTCGGCGCCGAAGCCGTGCTCGGCGCAGAAGTCCAGCATCTCCTGGGTCTCCCGGATGCCGCCGATGCCGGAACCGGCCAGGGTCTTGCGGCCGCCGATCACGGAGAACAGGTTGAGGGAGACGGGCTCCTCGGGGGCGCCCACGTTGACCAGCGCGCCGTCCGTCTTCAGCAGCGAGAGGTACGCGCCGAGGTCGAGCGGGGCCGAGACGGTGGAGATGATCAGGTCGAGGGTGCCGCGCAGTTCCTCGAAGGTCTTCGGGTCGCTGGTCGCGTAGTAGTGGTCGGCGCCCAGCTTCAGGCCGTCCTCCTGCTTGCGCAGGGACTGCGAGAGGACGGTGACCTCCGCGCCCAGGGCGTGCGCGATCTTGACGCCCATGTGGCCGAGGCCGCCCATGCCGATGATCGCGACCTTCTTGCCGGGGCCGGCGTTCCAGTGCTTCAGCGGCGAGTACGTGGTGATGCCGGCGCAGAGCAGCGGCGCCGCCACGTCGAGGGAGATGCCCTCGGGGATGCCGACGACGAAGTTCTCGTCGACGACGACCTTCTCGGAGTAGCCGCCGTAGGTGGGCTCGCCGTCCTTGCCGACGGAGTTGTACGTGCCGACGTTGCCGCCGGTGCAGTACTGCTCCAGACCGGCCTTGCAGTTGTCGCACTCACGGCAGGAGTCGACCATGCAGCCGACGCCCACACGGTCTC
The DNA here is from genome assembly GCF_044763565.1 of Streptomyces sp. NPDC096013. Classification (NCBI taxonomy): domain Bacteria; kingdom Bacillati; phylum Actinomycetota; class Actinomycetes; order Kitasatosporales; family Streptomycetaceae; genus Streptomyces; species Streptomyces sp. NPDC096013. Next base: position 434,306 of record NZ_JBIWGK010000009.1, read on the forward strand.
CGACCTGGAACTTCGTGACCCCGGGGCCCACCTCGGAGACGATCCCGGCTATCTCGTGGCCGGGGACCATGGGGAAGATGGCCTCGCCCCAGCCCTCGCGGGCCTGGTGGATGTCCGAGTGGCAGATACCGGCGAACTTGATGTCGATCAGGACGTCGAACTCACGTACGGCCCGGCGCTCGATGGTGGTGCGCTCCAGGGGAGCCTTGGCGGCGGGGGCTGCGTATGCGGCGACTGTGGTCATGCCGGAACACTCTCCTAGCGGGGGGTTTGTGCGCCCGGCCGCCTTCTGACCGGGCACGATGAAAAGCCTGCCCGAAAGTCCCTGGGCTACCCAGGCCACGCTTCTGCGTACGTCCGCTGTGCCTACCACCAGCGAGGTCAGGCTCCCGGTCGTACGACCGGGAATACTGGACCGTATGGACGAACACCCCGAATCCGCCCCCGGGCCCGCCGACGCCGGTCCGCCGCTGGACCGGCGGGCCGAGCTGAGCGAGTTCCTGCGTACCCGGCGGGCCCGGCTGAAGCCCGAGGACGTGGGCCTGCCGGACTTCGGGCGGCACCGCAGGGTGCCCGGGCTGCGCCGCGAGGAGCTGGCGCAGCTGGCCGGGGTGTCGGTGGCGTACTACACCCGCCTGGAACAGGGCAACGGACGGAACGTGTCGGCGGAGGTCCTGGAGGCGATCGCCCGCGCGCTGCGCCTGTCCGACGCGGAGTCCTCGCATCTGACCCACCTCGCGAAGCCGAAGCAGCTCAAGAAGAAGCCGTCGGCCCCCGCCCAGCAGGTCCGGGCCCCGCTACGGCAGCTGCTCGACGCGTTCGAGTCGGTCCCGGCTTATGTCACGGGCCGCCGCTCGGACATCCTGGCGTGGAACCGGATGGCCGCGGCCGTCTTCGGCGACTGGTCGGAGCTGGCGCCGCAGGACCGGAACTGGGCGCGGCTGGTGTTCCTGCGGCCCGAGTACCGCGAGCTGTTCGTGGAGTGGGAGCAGAAGGCCTCGGACATCGTGAGCATGCTCCGCATGGACGCGGGCTGCCATCCGGACGACCCCCGGCTGTCCGGTCTGGTGGGCGAACTCTCCGTGAAGAGCGAGGAGTTCAGGCGGCTGTGGGCGACCCATGACGTCAAGGAGAAGACGTACGGCGTCAAGCGCCTGCACCACCCGCTGGTCGGCGATCTCACGCTGCACTTCCATGGGTTCCGCCTGGACGACGGCTGTGAGACGAGCCTGATCACCTACCACGCGGAGCCGGACTCGCCGTCGGCCGACGCCCTGCGCCTGCTGGCCAGTTGGGGCACGGACGCGACCCGCGCGGGCGCGTCGACCCAGCGCCCCGACCTCACTCCGTGACGCCGAGGTCCGCCCGCATCAGCTGCCGCATGGCCGCCAACCGCGGTTCTGCGTCCTTGAGTCGGAGCAGCGACGCCCCGGCGCTCTCGCCATCGCGGGCCAGGCCCCGGTCGAGCCGCTTCACGGCGGCGTCGGCCTCGGCGAGGACCTGGTTCACCGCGCGGGACGCGTCGAGGATCCGCTCGGGTACGACCATCTGCGCCTCGGCGTACCGGTCCCGGTAGTCGCGGCGGGCCTCCTCCAGCTGGTCGCGCTCCAGCTCGGTGTAGACGCCGTCGCGGAGCCGGTGCAGGGCGTCCTTGAGCAGCGTGTGGAACTGCCGCGAGGCCCTGTTCATCGCCGTGTAGGCCCCCCGCCGCTCCTCGAACCGCCGCCTGCGCTCGGCGAGTTGAGCCTCGTCGGCACGCTGCCGCGCGGTGAGCCGCTGACTGAGGACGGGGGCGAAGAGGGTGCCGAGCACACCGACGACGGCGGTGATCATGGCGGTGACGGCGGCGGTCATGGGGGTGACCCTATGGGACCCCGGCACGCCGATGTCACCCCTGGTAGGGCGGCATCGACCCCCAGCCCCAGCGCGGCACCGGCTGGTCGGCGGGCGGCTGTGCGTCCGGGCCGGAGAAGTACACCGCCAGCCGCGTCCCCCACTCCACGTACGCGAGGAACGCCGACCGGAACTCCGCGTCCGTCGGCAGGCCCGCGTCGTCCGCCGCGTCCTGGATGAGGTCGACCCAGCGGCGCCGTTGTCGCTCGCTGATGTTCTTGCCGAAGTGTTTGGCGACCATGTGGCCGTGGCCGCCCTGGGTCTCGGAGTACGTCGCCGGGCCGCCGAAGACCTCGCCGAGCCAGAGGGCGACGTGCTCGGCGTGCTCGGGGGCCAGATCTGCGAAGAGGGGGGCGAGGAGGTCGTCCTTGAGCACCTTGTCGTAGAAGACCTCGGTCAGCCGGGAGAAGGTCTCGGCGCCGCCCGCCCAGTCGTACGGGGTGGGGACGGCCGAGCCGTCGCCGCGTACCGGTGTCGGGCGGTAGTGGCGCATCTCCTCGATGTGCTCGACGTACGGGCCGATCTCGGCGAGGAACGGCGGGAACAGCTCCGATCCGCGGAAGCCCTCCAGGTGTGCCTCGGTCGACGTCCAGGTGATGCGCAGGACGAAGTGCTCGGCGGCCTCCTCGCAGCGGGCCAGTTCGTACGCCACGCACTGCGGGGCGGCGGCCAGCTGTCGGGCGGCACGGGTGTAGGCGGCCAGGAACTCCGCCGACCGCTCCTCGGGGACGCGGTACCGGATGTATTCGACGCTCTCGGCTGTCATGGAGTCACGGAAACACGGACGGCCCGCCGGAAGCTGCACTTCCGGCGGGCCGTTCGCTGTCGGCCTATTCGGGTACTAGGTCGTGTCCGCAAAGTCCCGTCGTCCGCCCGGAGGGCGGGCCTCGCGGCGTCCGGTGCGTGCGCTCGGTGTGCCGCCCGGAAGCCCCCGTA
>NZ_JBIWGK010000010.1:0-132100 GCF_044763565.1 Streptomyces sp. NPDC096013
ACATTCCGAACCCGGAAGCTAAGCCTTACAGCGCCGATGGTACTGCAGGGGGGACCCTGTGGGAGAGTAGGACGCCGCCGAACAAATATTGCGAAAACCCCTGTACCGTTTATTCGGTACAGGGGTTTTCTGCGTTTAGGCTCGACGGTATGCGCTATGACCTCGTGATCTTCGACAACGACGGTGTCCTCGTCGACAGCGAGCCGATCTCCAACAGGCTGCTGGCCGGCTATCTGACCGAGCTGGGGCACCCGACCTCCTACGAGGACTCCCTCCGTGACTACATGGGCGCCGCGATGCATCGCGTCCACGATCTCGTCGAGGAGCGGACCGGGGAGCGGTTGCCGGACGACTTCGACGACGTCTTTCACGCGCGGGTGTTCGCCGCGTTCGAGCGGGAGTTGAAGCCGGTCGCCGGGGCCGTCGGGGTGCTGGAGAGGCTGGTCGCGGAGGGGGTGCCGTACTGCGTGGCCTCGTCCGGGAGCCATGAGCGGATTCGGGTGGGGCATCGGACGACGGGGCTGGACGAGTGGTTCGAGGACGCGTGGGTCTTCAGCTCCGAGGACGTGGGGCGGGGGAAGCCCGCGCCGGATCTCTTCCTGTACGCGGCCGAGCGGATGGGTGTGGCGCCGGAGCGCTGTGTCGTCGTGGAGGACAGTCCGTTGGGGGTGCGGGCGGCTGTTGCCGCTGGGATGGATGTGTATGGGTTCACTGCCATGACTCCCGCTGAGCGGCTGTCCGGGGTCACCCAACTCTTCGGTGACATGGGGCAGTTGGCTGACCTGCTGGAATGACCCCGGGCAGCGTCGGGGCGCTGACATTTGTCATGCCGAGCTCCGGACGATCGGTTCTACTGGCGGACCTGGTCCTCGCGGGAAGCTGAGGGCATGACGACGAACACGGGCTCCCTGAAGAAGAACTTCGCGCCGCTCCTCATGGACGTGGCGGTGCCGATCGGGTCGTACTACCTGCTGAAGAGCGCGTTCGGGATGAGCACGGTGGCGGCGCTGGGGTGGAGCAGTGTCGTGCCGGCGGTGCGGACCGTGTGGGGGGTTGTCGCCGAGCGGGCGATCAACGCCTTCGCCGCCCTGATTCTGTTCGTGAACGTGATCGGGCTGCTGCTCAGCTTCGTGGCCGGGGACCCGCGGCTGATGCTCGCGAAGGACAGCGGGATCAGCAGCGCGGTCGGGATCGGGATTCTGGTCTCCGTGGTGATGGGGAAGCCGATGATGACCGCCGGGATGAAGCCCTTCCTGGTGAAGGGGGACCCGGCGCGGGATGCCGCGTTCGAGCGGCTGCTCAGCGGGTCGGCGGCCTTTCAGCGGGCCGAGCGGCGGTTCTCGCTGGTGTGGGGTGTGATGCTGCTCGCCGAGTGCGTCGCACGGATCGTCGGTGTGTACACGCTGCCCGTGGACACCATGGTGTGGCTGGGCACGGTCGTGATGATCGGCACGATCGCCGTGACGTCCGTGATCAGTGGTGGGGTCGCCGTGGGGCCGATGGCGGAGATGATCGACGCGGAGCTGAAGCCCGCGGATGCCCCCGCACCTGCGGTGATGCCTTCGCTGGCCGTTGCTCGGTAAAGCTGAACAGAATTCATCTTTGGCTGGATCTACCCACGAGTACGCCGGGGCCCTTACGCTCGCCGCCATGACAGATGTGCTGCGGCGCGGTAGGGCCTCTTTGGCGTTCAGCTTCTTCGCTCAGGGCGCCACCTTCGCGCTGCTCGTGACGCGCATCCCGGCGATCCAGGACCGGTACGGGGTCTCGGACGGGCTGCTGCCCGTCTTCCTCGCGGCCGTGCCGATCCTCGCCGGCGTGGGCAGCGTCACCACCGAGCAGTTGGTGAAGCGAATACGGCCCAGCGTGCTGCTGCGCTGGTCCCAGCCGGTCGTCCTGCTGGCGCTGCTCGGCGTCGGGGCGGGCGACAGCATGGCCGAACTGGCCGTCTCCCTCGGTGTGTTCGGGCTCGCGGTGGGCGCGCTGGACGCCTCGATGAACATGCTCGGGGTGAGTCTCCAGCGGACGTACGGGCGAAGCATCATGCTCAGTTTCCATGCCGCGTACAGCCTGGGCGGGATCGTGGGGGCCTCGCTGGCGTGGGCCGGGGCGCACTGGCATCTCGCGCTGTGGGTGTCGTATCTGCCGGTCGTGGTGGTGCTGTTGCCCGCCGCGCTGGTGGGGAGCCGGTGGTATGTCGACGGGGGTGCGCCGGGGAGCGAGGCGGAGGGTGCGGAGGCCGGGCCGCTGGTCTTCAAGCTGTTGCTGCCGCTGTGTCTGGTGATGACCTTCGCCTATATCGGGGACTCGACGGTCTCCAACTGGAGTGCGAAGTACCTGAAGGACGTGCTGGGCAGTTCGGAGCAGGTGGCGACCGTTCCGTACAACGTCTACATGGTGATGTGCCTGCTCGGGCGGGGGATCGGGGACCTGGGCGTGCGGCGGTTCGGGGCCGTGGCCGTCGTGCGGCTGGGGGCGGTGGTGGCCGCGTTGGGGTTCGCCGTGGTGGCCGTGGCGCCGGGGGCCGGGGTCGGGATGCTCGGGTTCACGCTGCTGGGGCTCGGGTTGTGTGTGCTGGTGCCGCAGACGTTCGCGGCGGCCGGGCGGTTGTTCCCGGGGGCCTCGGACACGGCCATCGCCCGTCTCAACGTGTTCAATTACGTCGGTTTCCTGATCGGTTCGCCCTTGGTGGGGGCGCTGGGCGATGCCTGGAGCTACCGCGGGGCGATGCTCGTGCCGATGGTGTTGGTGCTGGTGACGTTGGTGTACGCCCGCTCGTTCGCGCCCCAGCCGGGCCGGTACGGTGACGGGCATGAGCGGGCGCGCACAGCTGATGTGGGACGAGGCAGTAACGGGCTATGACTTCGGCCGGGACCATCCGATGGATCCCGTCCGGCTCGCCCTGACCCGGAGACTCGTCGACGCCTTCGGGCTCGACAAGGACCTGGACGTCGTCGCGGCGAAGCCCGCCGGTGACTCGACGTTGCGGCTGGTCCACCGGGAGGACTACGTCGAGGCGGTGAAGGCGGCCTCGGCCGATCCGGAGTCCGCGGACGGGTCGTACGGGCTCGGAACCATGGACGATCCCGCCTTCGCCGGGATGCACGAGGTGTCGGCGTTGATCGCGGGGCAGTCCGTCGGGGCCGCCGAGGCCGTGTGGGGCGGGGACGTCCTGCACGCCGTGAACTTCTCGGGCGGGCTGCATCACGCCATGCCAGGGGCCGCCTCGGGGTTCTGCGTCTACAACGACGCCTCGCTGGCCATCGCCCGGCTGCTGGAGCTGGGGGCCGAGCGGATCGCGTACGTCGATGTCGACGTGCATCACGGGGACGGGGTCCAGGCGGCGTTCTGGGAGGACCCCCGGGTGCTGACGATCTCGTTGCACGAGCATCCGCGGACCTTGTTTCCGCAGACCGGGTGGCCCGAGGAGACCGGGGGCGGGGCCGGGGAGGGAGCCGCGGTCAATGTGGCGTTGCCCGCGGGGACCGGGGACGCGGGGTGGCTGCGGGCGTTCCACGCAGTCGTACCGGAGCTGCTCGCGGACTTCAGGCCGCAGGTACTGGTCTCGCAGCATGGGGCCGATACGCACTTCGAGGACCCGTTGGCGCATCTCGCGGTGTCGTTGGACGCGCAGCGGGCTGTGCAGGTCGCGTGTCATGAGCTGGCGCACGAGTACGCGGACGGGAAGTGGGTCGCGCTCGGTGGGGGTGGCTATGCCGTGGTGGAGGTCGTGCCGCGGTCGTGGACGCATCTCGTCGCCATCGCCGCCGGGCGGGAGATCCCGCCCGAGACGATGATTCCCGAGGGGTGGCGGCAGGAAGTGTTCGCTCGGACCCGGGAGTTGGGGCCGCAGCGGATGACTGATGGGCGGTGGCCGGTGGTCTACGCCGACTGGGAGTCGGGGTACGACCCCGCCGATCGCCTCGACCAGGCTGTCGTGGCGACTCGGCGGGCCGTGTTTCCGCTGCGGGGTTTGTTGGCGTAGGTGGGTGGGGGTGACTGGCCCTGGGGGCTGCGCCCCCAGACCCCCATCGGCCCTGAAGGGGCCTCGTCCTCAAACGCCGGACGGGCTGATTATTCGCGGCCTGCGTTGAGAGGCGCCGGAGGCAGCTCGCTCGAGCCGCCCCCGGCGTCGATCCCCGTGTCAGCCGCAGTGGCCCGAGTCGCCGCCGGTGGCGGTGCCGATCTCTCCGTACCACTCGGTGCAGTAGCCGCGGCCGTCGATGTAGACGGGGCCCGCGTAGGACGTGTACTGGCCGGTGTCGCTGACCGGGGTGCTCTCGTGGCCGACGATGACGTTGAGTTCGACGCCCATGAAGATCTTGGCGCCGGGAGTGTTGCGGATGGTCACGGCGCAGTTCTTGCCGGTGGACTCGTTCCAGGTGAGGAAGACCTTGCCGACGTTGCCGACCGGGGTGGAGTCGATGACCTTGTAGCCGGTGCCGCAGGCGCCGTTGTAGGTGGCGGTGGCCCGGACGGTGGCCTTCGCGGTTGTGGCCGCCGAGGCCGGGGCGGTGGCCGCTGCCGTGCCGGCCAGGGCCAGGACGGTGAGCGCGGCGGCGGTCGTGGTGCGACGGGACAGCTTCATCATGGTGTTCCCCCAGGTGATGGTGGTGCCTTGGTGGTGATGGTCAACTCGCTTGGGACGGTTGGTCGTTCCGTCCACGCAAGGTGAGACCCGGGAAGCCGTACGACAGTTGTGGTCCCCTTTGTCACCGTCCTGTCACCGGTGTTACGCCAACTGCGCGGTGTTTCCGGGGTTTTCGCGTGGGCGGTCGCCGGGTCCGTCACCATCGGCCTCGTGTTGAGCACCGGCGCCCTCCGCGCCCATCTGCTGGCCGCCCGGCTGGCCGGACCCGTGGCCACCTCGCGGGAGGAGAGCCTGCGGAGTTACCGCGCCTTCGCCGCCCGCGACCCCCGGGTGCTCATCGGGCTCGATCCCGAATGGACGTGGGGGCAGCGGGACCTGATCGGGTTGATGGCGGACAAGTGTGGGGTTTCGGCCGACCCGGCGCACATTTCCGGGCATGATGTGATCGATCCGGAGCGGACTCTGGCCGCGTTGGACGCCTTCGCCGACCGGGTGGGTGCGGTAGCACAGCGCAGCGGGGCGGTGCTTCTCGGTACCGGGCATCCGCACCGACTGCTCGAGTTCTACGCCTCGCTGGCGGACGCCTTGTCGGCGGCGGGATGTGCTGTTCTCACCCCGGCGCAGGGTCACTGTGTCGACATAACGACCCGGTTCGGTCTACGCACGTACAACCTCGACTACGTACAGGGCGTCGCGCTGATCCGCGAACCGGGCCCCGAACACTCCGGGCGTGAGCCCGGCGCACACACGCACTCGCCGCTGCCGGTTCGGACCGCGCTGGGTGCGGCGGCGGAGGCCGGCGGGGTGCTTCCCGAGCTGGTGATCGGGGACCACGGATGGGTCTGCGGAGCAGGTCAGCTGGGGTTCGAGGCCATTGGGCTCGCCGATACCGACGACCCCGCGCTGTTCGTGGGGGAGGCCGAGGGGTCGGTGTCCGTGGTCGTTCCACTTGATGACGCGGTGCGGTCCGATTACTACCGTCCGCTCACCCGCTACGTACTCAATCGAGCGTGTCTGTCACAGTAGGCCGCCGATGGGTGCACCTCTTCCCCACTCGCATCACACGCCCCTACATTGGGGAGTGAGCACGCAACGACGAAGAGTCACCGGAAGGGGAAGCCGGTGACCGTCGAGTGCGGAAGGTTCAGGTGTGTCATGGCTGCAGCTGGCGAGAGGCCTCTGAACGAGGTTCAGTTCCTTACCGTGGCGGAGGTCGCCTCGGTGATGCGAGTGTCGAAGATGACCGTGTACCGGCTGGTGCACAGCGGTCATCTGCCCGCTATCCGGGTGGGGCGGTCCTTCCGCGTCCCCGAACAAGCGGTACACGAGTACCTTCGCGAGAGTTATGTGGGGGTGGAGACAGCCTGAGGCGATGCCTCGATTACGACCTCAGCGCTCGGACGGGTAGGCTGGCCCCTTGTAGGTCGTATGGGCCCATGATGCCCAGCACCGAGTGATGAGAAGTGAGCGAGGGTAGTCGTGGGCTCTGTTATCAAGAAGCGGCGCAAGCGGATGGCTAAGAAGAAGCACCGCAAGCTGCTGAAGCGCACGCGCGTGCAGCGTCGTAACAAGAAGTAGGCGACGCGGCGCCGCGAGAGCGTCTCCTGTGGCCCCCCACCGCATGCGGTGGGGGGCCACAGTTATGTCTGATCACGCGTTTGCGGGTACTCGGAATGTCGTCGGTCGGGCGGTCATCACAGCGCAACACCCAACCGCTAGGTTGGCCGCACACGGGTAACTCAAAAGGAAGGCGCTGATCTTGGGGAAGGTCGTGCTCGTGACCGGAGTGGCCCGTCAGCTGGGGGGCCGGTTCGTACGGCGGATCCAGCGTGACCCACAGGTGGACCGGGTGATCGCCGTGGACGCGGTCGCGCCCGGGCACCATCTCGGGGGCGCGGAGTTCATCCAGGCCGACATCCGGCAGCCCACCATCGCCCGCGTGCTCGCCGAGTCGGGCGCCGACACGGTCGTCCACATGGACGTGACGGGCACCGCCCTGGGCAGCGGCAGCCGGACCACGGTCAAGGAGACCAACGTCATCGGCACCATGCAGTTGCTGGGCGCCTGCCAGAAGTCGCCGATCGTGCAGCGCCTGGTGGTGAAGTCCAGCACGAACGTCTACGGCTCCGCCCCGCGCGACCCGGCCGTCTTCACCGAGACGACCCCGCCGAAGTCCCTGCCGAGCGGCGGCTTCGCGAAGGACACCGTCGAGGTCGAGGGCTATGTCCGGGGCTTCGCCCGCCGCCGCCCCGACGTCGCCGTCTGCGTGCTGCGATTCGCCAACATCCTGGGTCCGACGGCGGATTCGCCGCTCGCCTCGTACTTCTCGCTGCCGGTGCTGCCGACCGTGTTCGGGTACGACCCGCGGTTGCAGTTCGTGCACGAGGACGACGTCATCGACGTGCTGCGGATCGCCTCGCACGATCCGGAGCGGGGCACGCTCAACAGCGGCACCTTCAACATCGCCGGGGACGGCCTTCTGCTGCTCTCCCAGTGCTCCCGGCGCCTGGGCCGCCCGACCGTGCCGCTGCTGCTGCCGGCGGTCACCTGGGCCGGTTCCCTGGTGCGTACGCTGGGGATGACGGACTTCTCCCCGGAACAGATCCGGCTGCTCACCCACGGCCGGGTCGTGTCGACGGTCCAGATGCGCGAGACGCTGGGGTTCAGGCCGAAGTACACGACCGCCGAGACCTTCGCGGACTTCGCGCGGAGCCAGGGCCCGGGGCTGCTGCCGCCGGAGGCCGTGGCGGGGGCCGTCGACCGGCTCGCCGCGCTCTCCCGGCCGGACCGCGGCCGTCCCCCGACGCCGAGCGTTAACTGAGGAGCGCATCAACGATGGCTGATGCCAAGGTCATTCGGTTCGACGACGACCGGTCCCGCGCGAACGGCGTGCAGCGGCCGCAGCGGCGCCGGAGCACGGGGAGCCGGCGCAAGAACGGCGAGCCCGCCCCGGTCCGTGAGGTCCAGCCCCTGCCGGGCGTGGCCGCCGCGCAGGATGATGTTCCTGTGACACGTGAGGAACAGGAGCCGGAACAGCCGCACGACGAGAGCGTCCAGGGCACGCAGAGCGGCCTGGAACGCCGGATCGCCCACGGCCTGGCCTTCCTGCGCCGCCGCCTCACCGGGGACTACGAGGTCGACGACTTCGGCTACGACGAGGAACTCACCGACCAGGTCCTGATGTCGGTGCTGCGCCCGCTGTACGAGAAGTACTTCCGGGTCGAGGTCAAGGGCATCGAGAACATCCCGGCCGAGGGCGGGGCGCTGATCGTCGCCAACCACTCCGGGACGCTGCCGCTGGACGGGCTGATGATGCAGGTCGCCGTCCACGACAACCACCCCGCAGGCCGCCATCTCCGGCTCCTGGCGGCCGACTTGGTGTTCATGCTGCCGGTCGCCAACGAACTCGCCCGCAAGGCCGGTCACACCCTCGCGTGCGCGGAGGACGCCGAACGGCTGCTGGGGCGGGGCGAGTTGGTCGGGGTGATGCCGGAGGGCTTCAAGGGCATCGGCAAGCCGTTCAGCGAGCGCTACAAGCTCCAGCGGTTCGGCCGCGGCGGCTTCGTCTCCACCGCCCTGCGCAAGGGCACGCCGATCATCCCGTGCTCGATCGTGGGCGCGGAGGAGATCTACCCGATGATCGGCAACTCCAAGACGCTGGCCCGCGTCCTGGGCTTCCCGTACTTCCCGATCACCCCGACCTTCCCGTGGCTGGGCCCCCTCGGCGCGATCCCGCTGCCCACGAAGTGGACGATCCAGTTCGGCGAGCCGATCCCCACGGACGGCTATCCGCCGGAGGCCGCCGAGGACCCGATGCTGATGTTCAACCTCACCGACCAGGTGAGGGAGCAGATCCAGCACACGCTGTACAAGCTGCTGGTGCAGCGGCGGTCGGTGTTCTTCTAGTTCTGGTTCCGTGGTCCTTTGGCTGCGAGCCGTTGGGGGCTGGTCGCGCAGTTCCCCGCGCCCCTGAAAGACGACCGGTGGGGGCGCTCCCAAAGACGGTGGGCGCCCCTTCGACGAGGGGCGCCCATGGCTTTTCAGGAGCGCGAGGAACTGCGCGACCGGCCCCCACCAACCCGTAGCCGAAGAACCACGGAACCGGCGGAGCTAGTTCGCGTCCTCGCTGTCGATGCCGAGGCCGGGCAGCAGACCCGGGAGCAGCGGCGGCAGGGTGACGTCGGGCTCGGTGATCGACGGCTTGCTCGCGGACGGCGATGCCGTGCCGGAGGTCTTCGGGGGGTCCAGGAGGCCGCCCGTGTTGCCGCCGAGGAGGCCGTTGCCGGTGGTGGCGGACTCGCTCGGGGTGCTGGAGTGGCTGGTCTCCGCGGAGCCGTGCGGCGCGCTCGGTGTCGTGGAGTGGCGGGTGCCGCTCGACCCGCCGCCCGTGGACGGGGTGCCCGGAGCGCGGTGCCTGCCGGTGCCGGGGGCCGTGGAGGGCGGCTGGGGGAGCAGGGACTGCAACGGGGCGACCTCTTCGTCTATGGCGTCGAAGACCGAGGAGACCTGGTCGCTGACGTCGCCGAGCTGGACGGGGAGGCGGTCGCGCAGGGCGCCCCAGGCCTCGCGGTGCGAGCGGGAGAACGCGGAGAGGGCCTGGATGGGGCCCAGCGAGTTCGGGTCCTGCTCGTACGCCTCGTGCAGCAGGCGGTGGCCCTCGGACGCGTCGTGCGTCATCCCGGCGAGCGTGCGGCGGATCTCGCCGAGCTGCTCGTGGTCGAGGTGTCCGCCGCGGTCCCGCTCGATCAGCCGGCGTGCCTCGCTCAGGCGGTTGGACGCCTGGTCGAGGTAGGCCACACCGCGCTGGTCGTCGCCGTCGGACAGGTAGTTGAGCTTGAAGTCCTCGATGCCGCGCTTCAGGCCGTAGAGCGAGTCGCCGGGCAGGGCGCCCGAGCTCGCCGCGGCCACTCCGCCGAAGGCACCCGCTGCCACCCCGACGCTCAGTCCGCCGGCCGCGAGGCCCTTGGTGAGCCGGGAGCGCGGTCGCAGCTTGCCCAGACCGGTGGCCCGGTGCGCACCCCGGGACCGGGGGGAACGCTGCTCCGGTACCGAAGCTTCTGGTGCCTCGCCCCCTTGCAGCATGGCCTCGAAGGCGGCGACCAGCTGGGCCCGCTGGACGACCTTGACCTCGGGGTCCAGCACTGGTTTGGGCAGCTCGCCCAGACCGGTGGCGAAGGCCAGCATGCGGCCCTGCTCGGTCTGTTCCGCAGCAGCCGGGGTGGCCGGAGCCGGTCCTTCGGGCTGCTCGGCCGCCGTACCCCGGTCGGACTGCTCCTCATCCAGGGCCTGGGCGAAGGCGTTCGCCCGCCGGTGCGCCGATACGTTCGCGATCACTGGCGGCACCTCCTCTCGTCATGACGGTCGACTCCCCAGGGGGTCCTGAGGGTTGCACCTCCTGACCGCATCCACACGATCGAGTGATCGGAGAGGGCCAGGGTGTGACCACAGGGAGCCTGTATCCCGCACAACGAGTGGCGCGGCACTTGGGTTACGGACGACGGATGATCCGACCGCGAACTCAACGGACTTTCACTGAGCGCGAGTTGGGCGTTACGGAACGTATGCCGTCAGCGGGCGTCGTCCGGGAGGAGCCGGGCGAGAGTGCGCACGGCCCGGTACTGGAGGGTCTTGATCGCGCCCTCGTTCTTGCCCATCACCCGGGCGGTCTCCGCGACGGAGAGGCCCTGGAGGAAGCGGAGCGTGACGCACTCCTGCTGCTGCGGGTTGAGCCGGCGCACGGCGTCGAGCAGCGCGGCGTTCGACAGGGACTCCAGGACGGAGTCCTCGGGGGAGCGCTCGACCTCGTTGGCGTCGAGCATCTCGCCGGTGGTCACTTCCAGCCGGAAGCGGCTCGACTTGAAGTGGTCGGCGACCAGGTTGCGGGCGATGGTCACCAGCCAGGCGCCGAAATCCCGACCCTGATAGGTGAACGTGCCGATGCGGCGCAGGGCGCGCAGAAAGGTCTCGCTTGTGAGGTCCTCGGCGGTGGCCTTGCCTCCCACTCGGTAGTAGATGTACCGGTACACGGTGTCGCTGTACTGGTCGTAGAGGCGGCCGAAGGCGTCGGCTTCGCCGGCCTGGGCGCGCTCCACGAGGTCCATCATCCGGCCGCTGTCGCTGTCAGCGGCCGGACGGCGTGCGGTGGCGGCGCCGGCCGGGCGCCCTCGTCTGCCGGCCGCCCGCCCGTCACCCGACCCCCGGCCCTCGACGACAGCGCTTCGCGCTGGCACCTGCTCGATGCCGTCGGCCAGTGCATAGCACGGGCCTACGGGCGCGGTGGTGGCGAAGGCGGCGGGGACGGCGTACGCGGTGGGGACGAAGCCGCGCAACAGGTCTTGGACCGTTGCGCGCAGCGTAGCCAGGCCCGAGGCGTCAACCCCGACGTGTGGGTACACGGGACTCCCAGAGGCAGAGCTTCCATCACGTGCAGTACCGGAACATTCACCCGTCGTAGCGACGGAGGGGTACCGGATTGCGTCTGAGGAGAATAACGCTTCGTGCAGGCGCTGCTACACCCAGTTGCTCAAATCATCGATTACGTCGCTTCTGTAACCGGTTGACGCCCGATCAAGTACCGCAGAGTGACCGGTTGTTGATCAGAACGGTCCGAATTCAGTCAGGGACCGGGGCGTGTTGTGGCCGTGTGCAGCCAACGTGACTGGACAGGGGGTTACGCGGGTACGTTCCGTGGATTGGCCGTGTTTACCGCGTCACCGGCGGCGGCGATGCAATGCGATCGCCGCGACCGTGCCACCCGCCACCGCGCCCACGCCGGCCGCCGCCGGGATGCCGACCTTGGCCGCCTTGCGGGCCGTGCGGTAGTCGCGCAGCCGCCAGTCCAGCTCGCGCGCGTGCTTGCGCAGCTTGGAGTCCGGGTTGATGGCGTAGGGGTGGCCCACCAGCGAGAGCATCGGGATGTCGTTGTGCGAGTCGGAGTACGCGGCGCAGCGGGACAGGTCCAGCCCCTCCGCGGCGGCCAGCGCCCGCACCGCTTCCGCCTTCGCGGGGCCGTGCAGGGGCTCGCCGACCAGCTTGCCGGTGTAGACGCCGTCGACGGACTCGGCGACCGTGCCGAGCGCGCCGGTGAGGCCGAGGCGGCGGGCGATCACGTTGGCGATCTCCACCGGGGCCGCCGTGACGAGCCACACCTTCTGGCCCGCGGCGAGGTGCGCCTCGGCGAGGGCGCGGGTGCCGGGCCAGATGCGCTCGGCCATGTACTCGTCGTAGATCTCCTCGCCGATCGACTGGAGCTCGGCGACGCGGTGGCCCTTGACGATGGACAGCGCGGAGTCGCGCGCCTCCTGCATGTGCTCGGGGTCCTCGAAGCCGGCCAGCCTGAACCACGCCTGCTGCCAGGCGAACCGGGCGAGGTCGCGGGTCTCGAAGAACTTCCGCTTGTAGAGGCCGCGGCCGAAGTGGAAGATCGACGCGCCCTGCATGACGGTGTTGTCGAGGTCGAAGAACGCGGCCGCTCGGTCGTCGCCGAGGACCGGGAACTCCGGTTCCTCCGCTGCTTTTTCCTCCGCGAGGGCGTCCTGTATGTCCTGGGCGTCCTGCGACGACTTGCGCGCTGCCTCCGCAGAGGCCTCGCCTGCCAACACGCTCCGCGCCGTGGCGGAGCGCCTACGGGGAGTGAGCCATCCGAGAGCGGCCATGCCGTGAGCATAGCCAGTTTGTTCGGTGGTTCCGGAGCCGCGAGGTTCGGAGGCTGTGAACTCTCCGCGGCCGGGCCGTTAAAGAACCGCACCGGTGGCGCGAGAATGGTGTGCATGAGTCATCTCGTCACCCTCATCCGCAAGCCCGGCTGTCATCTGTGCGAGGACGCGCAGCTCGTCGTGGAGAAGGTCTGCGCCGATCTCGGGGTCCCCTGGGAACAGAAGGACATCACCGAGGACCAGCGCCTGCACGACGCGTACTGGGAGCAGATTCCGGTCGTACTGATCGACGGTGAACAGCACACCTTCTGGCGGGTGGACGAGGGCCGTCTGCGCCGGGAACTGACCAAGTAGTTCAACGCGCACCCGAACGTCGCTTAGGATCGACGGCGGTTTGGTCTCGGGGGCGGGAATTACGAGGAGTGTGGCGGTTTTGCCCCCTGGAATACCGGGCGTGACCCCGGTCACGTTGGCCGGGCAAATCGGACACCATCTTTGTGCACGCGTTCACAAAGACATAGCCTGCTTCCGACGGGGCGGTCTGGGTACGTGTGACCGCCCACAGCCCCGCTCTACCCGCAGGAGCACCGTGGCAACTGGCCGAACTCACCGACCGGCGACCCGTAGCCGAGGAATTCCCGAGGCCACCGTCGCCCGTCTCCCGCTGTACCTCCGCGCGCTGACCGGACTCTCGGAGCGCTCGGTACCCACGGTCTCCTCCGAGGAGCTCGCGGCCGCCGCGGGGGTCAACTCCGCGAAGCTGCGCAAGGACTTCTCGTACCTGGGGTCCTACGGCACCCGCGGTGTCGGCTACGACGTCGAGTATCTCGTGTACCAGATCTCCCGCGAGCTGGGCCTCACCCAGGACTGGCCGGTCGTGATCGTCGGTATCGGAAACCTCGGCGCAGCCCTCGCCAACTACGGCGGGTTCGCCTCCCGCGGCTTCCGGGTCGCCGCCCTCATCGACGCCGACCCGGCGATGGCAGGCAAGCCCGTCGCGGGCATCCCGGTCCAGCACTCGGACGAGCTCGAGAAGATCATCAGCGACAACGGCGTCTCCATCGGCGTCATCGCGACCCCCGCCGGTGCCGCCCAGCCCGTCTGCGACCGCCTCGTGGCCGCCGGTGTCACGTCCATCCTGAACTTCGCGCCGACCGTGCTGACCGTCCCGGACGGCGTAGACGTCCGCAAGGTCGACCTCTCGATCGAGCTCCAGATCCTCGCCTTCCACGAGCAGCGCAAGGCCGGCGAGGAGGCCGCCAACCAGGCGGCGCACCCGACCGCCGCGCGCCGCGGCGACTCCGCCGAGCAGGGCCCTGACGGGGACGTCCCCGCCGTGATGCCGGCATGAGTCTCCTCGTCGTCGGGCTGAGCCACCGCAGCGCCCCGGTCAGTCTCCTGGAGCGGGCCACGCTCAACGCGGACGCCCAGATCAAGCTCCTCCAGGACACGGTCGCCGCCGAACCGGCCGCGGAGGCCGCGGTGCTGGCCACCTGCAACCGCATCGAGCTCTACGCCGACGTGGACAAGTTCCACGCGGGCGTCGCCGAGCTGTCCACGCTGCTCGCCCAGCACAGCGGCGTCGGCTTGGACGAGCTCACTCCTTATCTCTATGTGCACTACGAGGACCGGGCCGTCCACCACCTCTTCTCGGTGGCCTGCGGCCTCGACTCGATGGTCGTCGGCGAGGGCCAGATCCTCGGCCAGATCAAGGACTCCCTCGCCAAGGCGCAGGAACTCCACACCGCCGGGCGGCTGTTGAACGACCTGTTCCAGCAGGCCCTCCGCGTCGGCAAGCGCGCCCACTCCGAGACCGGCATCGACCGCGCGGGCCAGTCCCTGGTCACCTTCGGCCTTCAACAGCTGTCCTCCGGTACGGCGGTCGAGGCCTGGGCCAAGGGGAAGCGCGCCCTGGTCATCGGCGCCGGCTCCATGTCGTCGCTGGCCGCCGCGACCCTCGCCCGCGCCGGGGTCGCCGAGATCGTCGTCGCCAACCGCACCGCCGACCGCGCCGAGCGCCTCGCCCAGATCATCACCGAGAGCCCCGAGACGGACGTGTCCGCCCGCGCGGTACCGATGGACTCGGTGCCGTTCGAGCTGACACGTGCCGATGTCGCCGTGTCCTGCACGGGCGCGACGGGCCTGGTCCTGACGGCCGACGCGGTCGCCGCCGCCGTCGAGGGCAGGGTGTCCCAGGACGCCACCGCCGGAGTCGCGGCCCCCCTGGACGACGTACGCGAAGAGCTTCCGCCGACGTCCGTCGGGGCCGAGGACGGGTGTCCGCTGGACCTGTCCGCGGTGCAGGGGGCGAGCGGCTTCTCCGTGCTGGGGGAGGGCGCCGTGGCCGGGATGGACGCGGCGACGCTGGAGCAGCACGCGGCCTGGGTCGGCGGCAGTGCCGTCGACCGGCGCGAGGCGGCCCGGCGCACGCCCGAGGCCGAGGCCGAACTCATCACCGAACTCGCCACCATGGCCGCGACCGTCGGGCGCATCCCCGAGCGGCGCAGGCCCGAGCCCGTGGCCCACATCCCGCGCCCCGCACCGGCGTTGTCGCTCCTCGACCTCGCGATGCCGCGGGACGTCGACGCCGCCGTGCACCGGCTGGCCGGGGTCCGCCTCGTGGACATCGAGTCGCTCGCCGACGCCTCCGCGGACGCTCCGATGGCGGCCGACGTGGACGCGGTCCGGCGTATCGTCTCCGACGAGGTCGCGGCCTTCGGGGCAGCCCAGCGGGCCGCGCACATCACGCCGACCGTGGTCGCCCTGCGTGCCATGGCCGCCGAGGTCGTGGCGGGTGAGATCGCCCGGCTCGACGGACGGCTGCCCGGCCTCGACGACAAGCACCGCGCGGAGATCACCCAGACCGTGCGCCGCGTCGTCGACAAGCTGCTGCACGCGCCGACCGTACGGGTCAAGCAGCTCGCGGCCGAGCCCGGCGGCGCCGGGTACGCGGACGCGCTGCGCACCCTGTTCGACCTCGACCAGGAGACGGTGGCCTCCGTCTTCACGGCCCGACAAGACTCTGAGAACGAGAACAGCAAGAACCGAGGGCCAGTATGAGTAAGCAGGCACTGAGGCTCGGGACCAGGCGGAGCAGACTCGCCCTGGCCCAGTCCGGGTTGGTGGCGGACGCCGTGAGCCAGGTGACCGGACGGCCCGTCGAGCTCGTCGAGATCACCACCTACGGCGACACCTCCCGCGAGCACCTCGCCCAGATCGGCGGCACCGGGGTCTTCGTGACCGCGCTGCGGGACGCGCTGCTCGGCGGTGAGGTCGACTTCGCGGTTCATTCGCTGAAGGACCTGCCGACCACGCAGCCCGACGAGCTGGTGCTCGCCGCGGTCCCCGAGCGCGAGGACCCGCGCGACGTGATCGTCGCCAGGGACGCCCTGAAGTTCACCGACCTGCCCCGCGGGGCGCGCATCGGTACGGGCTCCCCGCGTCGCACGGCCCAGCTGAACGCGTACGCGCGCAGCCACGGCCTCGACATCGAGACGGTCCCGATCCGCGGGAACATCGACACCCGCGTCGGCTTCGTGCGGGACGGTGAACTGGACGCCGTGGTCCTCGCCGCCGCCGGACTCAGCCGGATCGGCCGGATCGACGAAGTGACCGACTTCCTGTCGGTCGACACGGTTTTGCCCGCCCCCGGCCAGGGGGCCCTGGCGATCGAGTGTGCCGCGGACCACGCGGACCTCATCGCGGCGCTCGGTGAGCTCGACGACCCGCTCACCCGGGTCGCCGTGACCGCCGAACGGTCCCTGCTCGCCGCCCTGGAGGCCGGCTGCTCCGCCCCTGTGGGCGCGCTGGCCGACCTTCCCCCACTCTCGGCTCCGTTCGAGCGGGGGGACCCCCAGGCCGCCAGGCAGATTGTCAAGGAAATGCGCCTGCGCGGAATAGTCGGCACGACCGACGGTTCGCGTACGGTGCAGCTGTCCACCACCGGTCCCGTGCCCGAGACGCATGACCAAGCGCTGACGCTCGGTCGCGACCTCGCCGCCGAGATGCTCGCCCAGGGCGCGGCCGGTCTGATGGGGGAGCAAGCCAAGTGAGCCCCACCACTCTTCCCGCCGCCGGTCCTGAACACGGGCACGTCACCTTCCTGGGTGCCGGACCCGGAGATCCGGGACTGCTCACACTGCGCGCCGTGGAGGCGCTGGCGAGCGCGGACGTTCTCGTCGCCGACCACGAGGTGCTCGACGTCGTCCGTGCGCACGCCCGACCTGGCGTGGCCGTCGTGCATCCGGACGCGGGTCCTTCCTCGGACTCGCTCCCGGGCACAGGCACGCCTCAACTAACGGTTGTTGACGGCGTGTCAACAACCGTTGGCCTACCCGCCGTGCGGGATGCCGCACATCTTGTCATGGAGGCCGCGCGGGGCGGCAGGCGGGTCGTGCGTGCGGTGTCCGGGGACCCGGGACTGGATACGTACGCCGCCGAGGAAATGCTCGCCTGCGTCGCCGCGGGTGTTCCCTTCGAGGTCGTGCCCGGTGTCGCCGCGGCCGTCGGCGTGCCCGCGTACGCCGGTGTCCCGCTGCGGGACGCGCAGGGCGCGGACGTCCGGTTCGTGGACGCCCGTACCGCGTCGGACCGGTGCTGGACGGAGGTCGGGGCGTCGGACGGCACGGTCGTCGTGTCCACCTCGCTGGACTCCGTGGCCGCGGCCGCCGGTGAGCTGGTGGCCGCGGGCCGTAAGCCGGACACGCCGATGACCGTCACAGTGGCTGGTACGACCACTCGTCAGCGGACCTGGTCCGCGACCCTCGGGACGATCGCGCAGACGCTGAAGCAGGCGAAGGTGCTGCCGTCCCCCGACGGTGGCCGGCCGGTGATAGCCGTGGTCGGTGAGCGGTCCGCCGCCGCGCAGCGCGACCAGTTGTCGTGGTTCGAGTCCAAGCCGCTGTTCGGCTGGAAGGTCCTCGTACCGCGTACGAAGGAACAGGCGGCGTCGCTCTCCGACCAACTCCGGTCCTACGGCGCCGTACCGCACGAGGTGCCCACGATCGCCGTCGAGCCGCCGCGGACGCCGCAGCAGATGGAGCGGGCGGTCAAGGGGCTCGTCACCGGGCGGTACGAGTGGATCGCCTTCACGTCGGTGAACGCGGTCAAGGCCGTACGGGAGAAGTTCGAGGAGTACGGGCTCGACGCCCGGGCGTTCGCCGGGATCAAGGTCGCCGCGGTGGGGGAGCAGACCGCCAACGCGCTGATCGCCTTCGGGGTGAAGCCGGATCTGGTGCCGAGCGGGGAGCAGTCCGCGGCCGGGCTGCTCGAGGACTGGCCGCCCTACGACCCCGTCTTCGATCCGATCGACCGGGTGTTCCTGCCGCGGGCGGACATCGCCACGGAGACGCTTGTCGCCGGGCTGATCGAGCTCGGGTGGGAGGTGGACGACGTGACCGCGTACCGGACCGTGCGGGCGTCGCCGCCGCCGGCCGATACGCGGGAGGCGATCAAGGGGGGTGGCTTCGACGCCGTTCTCTTCACGTCGTCCTCCACCGTGCGGAACCTGGTGGGGATCGCCGGGAAGCCGCACAACGTGACCGTGATCGCCTGTATCGGGCCCGCTACGGCGAAGACCGCCGAGGAGCACGGGCTGCGGGTGGATGTGATGGCTCCGGAGCCGTCCGTGCACAAGTTGGCCGAGGCGTTGGCGAACTTCGGACTCCGTCGGCGGGCGGCGGCTCAGGAGGCGGGGGACCCGGTTACCCGGCCCAGTGAGCGTCGTCCTGGTGCGCGGAGGCGTCGGACCACCTGAGGTCGAGTTCGAGGTTGCGGTGAGTGGGGGCGGGCGTCCGTGGGGCGCTGCGCCCCTACACCCCCGCTTCGGCCCCGAAAGGGCCTCGTCCTCAAACTCCCCCAGAGGGGGGACCCCCAACGGGCTGAGTACTGCGGGCCTGTGCCGAGAGGGCGCCGGACGGGCTGGATTGTGCCGACCCGTGCTGAAAAGTTCGCGGACTTGTCGCCGACCGATCACCGACTCACCGTCGGCAAAGGCGCCCCTGAGCCGGGCGTAGCGTAGACGTCATGACGACGTACGGATCCTTTCCCGGCTCGCGCCCCCGGCGGCTGCGGACCAGCCCGGTCATGCGGCGGATGGTTGCTGAGACCCGGTTGCACCCGGCCGACTTCATCCTTCCCGCGTTCGTGCGGGAGGGGGTTTCCGAGCCGGTGCCGATCGGGGCCATGCCCGGGGTCGTGCAGCACACTCGGGACAGTCTGAAGAAGGCCGCCGCCGAGGCTGTCGAGGCGGGGATCTCCGGGATCATGCTGTTCGGGGTGCCCGAGGAGTCCAAGAAGGACGCCCTGGGGACGGCCGGGACCGATCCTGACGGAATTTTGCAGGTCGCCCTGCGCGATGTGCGGGCCGAGGTCGGGGACGAGCTGCTCGTCATGTCCGATCTGTGTCTGGACGAGACCACGGATCACGGGCACTGCGGGGTGCTGGACGAGCTCGGGCGGGTGGACAACGACGCGACCCTTGAGCGGTATGCCGAGATGGCTCAGGTGCAGGCCGATGCGGGCGCCCATGTCGTCGGGCCCAGCGGGATGATGGACGGGCAGATCGGGGTCATCCGGGACGCGCTCGACCAGATCGGGCGGGAGGACGTGGCGATCCTCGCGTACACCGTGAAGTACGCGTCCGCGTTCTTCGGGCCGTTCCGTGAGGCCGTCGGTTCCTCGCTCAAGGGGGACCGCAGGACGTACCAGCAGGACCCGGCCAACGCCCGTGAGTCCCTGCGGGAGTTGGCGCTCGACCTGGAGGAGGGGGCCGACATGGTGATGGTCAAGCCGGCCGGGCCCTATCTCGACATCCTCGCCAAGGTCGCCGAGACCGCGGACGTGCCGGTCTTCGCCTATCAGATCTCCGGCGAGTACTCGATGATCGAGGCCGCCGCCGAGAAGGGCTGGATCGACCGGGACCAGGCGATCTTCGAGGCGCTCACCGGGATCAAGCGGGCCGGGGCGCAGAACATCCTCACGTACTGGGCGGTGGAGGCGGCGCGGAAGCTCCGCTGAACACGCGTCAACAGGCAACGCTTCGAGATCGTTCCGGCGTCGGGCTGATCTCGGTCCGGCGGCCGGGGCATGTCCTGGCGTGAAATCGACGGCCGTTGTGGGTGGGTGTGCCCCCAAATACCCTTCCGTGTCCGGCACTTATGTGGATTTGACGCGTGCGCATCACGGTCCATACCTTCTGCGCCTGGCCTGATCCGTTCCGGACGGTCTGGAATGTCGATCCCTGGGGGACACCATGAGCTGGTTCATCGAGGCGCTGAAGAAGTACGCGGTATTCAGCGGGCGCGCGCGCCGCAAGGAGTACTGGATGTTCGCGCTGTTCGCGGGCATCATCGCGATCGTCCTGGGCATCATCGGCGTGGCGATCAAGTTCCCGTACCTCGTGATCCTCTTCTACCTGGCGATCCTGCTGCCCGGCCTGGGCGTCACCGTCCGCCGACTGCACGACACGGGCCGCTCGGGCGGCTGGATCTTCATCTCGCTGATCCCGCTCGTCGGCGGCATCATCCTGCTGGTCTTCACCGTCACGGACAGCCAGTCCGGCGCCAACCAGTACGGCCCGAACCCGAAGGAGATCGACGGCGTTCCGGCGCAGGTCTGATCGCACGCGTCACCGAGGGCCCGTCAGGGCGTCGACCCCGCAGAGCTGGGGGTCACGCCCGACGGGCCCTCGTCGCGTACGCCCATGCCGTCCTTGCAGCCCGACAGCAGCAGCGCGGCGAGCACGGCCGCCGACGCGGCCAGCACGCGGACGCGGGTACGGGTGAGAGAGCGGGTGCGGGTGGTGCGGGCCGGCATGGGTCCCCCTGTGGAAGCGAAGCGTCATCGGGTGCAGCTTGGGTGGTCGGGCAGGGCTTGGTCTACAGCTGTCGCCGAATCCGGGACGCCGAAGCCGTCCCGCCCGCGCTGACCTGCGGGGACGCCGGTCAGCGCGGGCACGTCGCGGGACGCCGGGAAGCGTGCCGGGGGTCGCCCGCCGGGACTTGGGCACCGGCAAGTCCCGGTGGGAGCTAGGTTGTTGGCCACTGCTCCTGTTGCCCTTTGTATGACCACCCTTCCGGGAGACGCGCATGTCCGGTGACGCCCTCAGCCAAGACCCCGCCGAGCTGAGAAGGAGGATCGACACCACCAGGGCCCACCCGGCCCGGGTCTACGACGTCTTCCTCGGCGGCAAGGACAACTACCCCGTCGACCGCGAGGCCGCCGCCGCGGCGCTCGCCGCCAACCCGCGCGGCTATCTCGACGTCCGGCACAACCGCGACTTCATGCGCCGCGCGGTCACCCGGCTGTCGCGGGAGCACGGGGTCCGCCAGTTCCTCGACATCGGCACCGGACTGCCCACCGCGGAGAACGTGCACCAGATCGCCCAGGGCATCGACCCCGAGGCGCGGATCGTCTACATCGACAACGACCCGGTGGTCCTCGCGCACGCCCGCGCCCTGCTCACCAGCACCCCCGAGGGGCGTACCGACTACATCGACGCCGACCTGCGCCGCCCTGCCGACATCCTCGAACAGGCCGCCAAGACCATCGACTTCAGCCGGCCGGTCGCGCTGCTGCTGGTGGCGGTCCTGCACTTCGTCGAGGACGAGGAGGCGTACCCGCTGGTGCGTGAGCTGGTGGACGTGCTGCCGTCCGGCAGCCATCTGGTGCTCAGCCACCTCACCGACGAGATGCACCCGATCCCGAGCCGCGCGGTCCAGCGGACGTACACGGAGCGGGGGTTCACCTTCGTGTTCCGGTCCAGGGACGAGGTCGAGCGGTTCTTCACCGAGACCCCGGGCCTCACCCTGGACGAGCCCGGTGTGGTCCCCGTCCACCAGTGGCACCCCGGGCCCGCGCCCGCCCCGCAGGTGGTCGACCAGGCGTACTTCGAGAGCCTCGACGACATCGAGAAGATCACCTACCGGGACATCAACGATGTGACGGACGACGACATCAACGTGTACGGGGCGACCGGCAAGAAGGCCTGAGCGGCAGGGGCGGGCCCCGGTCCGTGTCCGGATCGCGGAAACCCGCTTGTATACGGCACGTACCTTCCTACGCTGTCCGCCATGACCGTCACCGAGACACCCGCCGTCCCTCTGCCCCCGCTCGCCGCGCGTGCCCGTGCGATCGGGGGTTCGCCGGTACGGGACATCCTCGCCGTGACCGGCCGCCCCGAGGTGATCAACTTCGCGGGCGGGCTCCCGGCCCCCGAACTCTTCGACGCCGCCGGGATCGCCGCCGCGTACCAGGCGGTGCTCACGGAGACGCCCGCGCGGGCGCTCCAGTACGCGACGACCGACGGCGAGCCGGTGCTGCGGACCGCCCTCGCCGCGCGGACCTCCGCCCGCGGGCTGGCCACCGGCGCCGACGAGCTGCTCGTCACCACCGGTTCGCAGCAGGCGCTCTCGCTGCTCGCGACCGCGCTGCTGGAGCCGGGGGACGTCGTCCTGGTCGAACGGCCCTGCTACCTGGCGGCACTTCAGGTCTTCGCGTTCGCCGGTGCGCGGATCGTCGCCGTGCCGGGCGACGCGGCCGGGGTCGATCCCGAGGCGCTGGACGCACTCGTCGCGCGGGAGCGGCCGAAGCTGTTCTACACCGTGCCGACCTTCCAGAACCCGACCGGCCGCACGCTGCCCGCCGACCGCAGGGCCGCCGTCGCGGAGGTCGCCGCGCGGCGCGGGCTGTGGATCGTGGAGGACGATCCGTACGGCGAACTCCGCTTCGAGGGCGAGCGGTTGCCGTGGATCGCGGCCCAGGAGGGTGCGGCGGACCGTACGGTCCTGCTCGGCTCCTTCTCCAAGGTGATGGCCCCCGGCCTGCGGCTGGGCTGGCTGCGGGCGCCGGCCGACCTGCTGCGGGCCTGCGTGGTCGCCAAACAGGCCGCCGATCTGCACACCCCGACCGTCAACCAGCTGGCCGCCGCACGGTACTTGGCGGACAACGACCTCGACGCGCATGTCGCCCGGGTCGCGGCCGTGTACCGGGACCGGCGCGACGCCATGCTCGCGGGCCTGCCCAACTCCTTGCCTGAGGGGTCGAGTTGGGAGCGCCCTGAGGGCGGCATGTTCCTGTGGGCGCGGCTCCCGGAGTCGTACGACACGACGGAACTGCTGGCGCGGGTGGTGCGGCAGGACGTCGCTTATGTCCCGGGTGCGCCCTTCTACGCCGGGGAGCCCGACCGTTCGACGATGCGGCTGTGCTTCGTGACGCAGACGCCGGGGGAGATCCGGGAGGGACTCAGGAGGCTGGGGGCGGGACTCATGGGCTGACCTGCTGGCCTGCCGGGGGGATTCCAACTCGGTGCGGTGCGCTTATGGTTGCCGCAGGCCTCGAACACGGAGGCCCTGAATCGGTGAATCCCCTTGGAAGCGCACCGAGTTGACCCCTGGGAGGGAATGGCCATGGCACCGGTGCTCGTCGGACGTGAAGGTCTGCTGGCGGGAGAGCGCATCCCGATCGTCGACACCCGTGTCACGTTCGGGCGCAACGCGGGGAACACGGTCGTCATCGCCAGCCCGAGCGTCTCCCGGTTCCACGCCGAGATCGTCTTCGACCAGGACGCGGGGTACGTCCTGCGCGACTGCGGCAGCAGCAACGGCACCCAGGTCAACGGGGAGGAAGTGGAGGCGCGGCTGCTCCAGCCGGGGGACGAAATCACCATCGGGGACCAGGAGTTCCGCTTCGAGGTCGCCGACGCCATGCAGACCCTGATGGCGCTGAACCTGCCCCGCTCGGTGACCCACCCGGAGGAGGGCGACGAGGGGTCCGTGCTGCGGGTCACCGTCGTGGGCGGCGGTCCCGTCGGCCTCTCCATGGCCCTGCTCCTTGAGCACTTCCTCGGCGCGCAGGCGCGGATCACCGTCTACGAGGGCCGGTGGCGCAAGAACGGCCGTACCGTCGTCTGGAAGAGCCAGGAGGAGGGCAACGTACGGCGCCAGCAGGTGGTGACCGTGCAGAGCCGGCAGTACCTCGCGTGGCCGCCGTACGTGCAGGAGCGGCTCTTCGACCCCGAGCACTACACCGAGATGTGGCCGTCGGGCCCGGACTCGATCGGCGACCACCACCCGCGCAACATGCGGATCGCCTACATCGAGGACAAGCTGCTGGAGCTGGCGAACGAGAAGCGCGACCGCATACGCCTCATCCCCGCCAAGTTCGACCCGGCGGAACAGCGCGACGAACTCGCCACGCAGCACGTCCTCGCGATCTGCGACGGCGGCCGGTCACGCACCCGGGAGCACTTCGCCGCCCGCTTCGGCAAGGCCGACGAGTCCATCTACTCCCTCGACGGCGTCCACCTGCGGGACGTGGTGCTGGGCCTGAGGGTGAAGTCGGAGCTGCCGGACCCGATGGCGATCCTGCTGACGGTCGTCCAGAACCGGTTCCTGCTCAACTCGTTGCGCGGCGAGGGCTTCCTCAACATGCGGCTCACCGACACCGAGTTGACCGAGGTCATCGGCATCGATCCGGTCCGCCGCGTCTTCGAGGAGTGCATCGCCTCCCGCCCGTGCCTGATGGACCGCGACGAGCACGGCGACTTCCAGTGCGCGACCCACGGCACGCTGTTCCTGCCCGCGCTCATCAAGGGTTCCCCCCTGTGGAAGCGCGTGCACGAGGGCCTACGGCTCTTCGACGTCTCCGCCCAGGATCTGAGCGCCGTCACCAGCTTTCGTCTGGACATGGTGCAACGCCCGCGCTTCTCGGCCGAGTTGCTGCCCCCGACCGTCAACTCGCCCGGCACCTACGGCTTCCTCCTCGGCGACGCGGCCAACGCCATCCACTTCTGGCCGGGCCGGGGCCTCAACAGCGGCCTGGCGTCGGCCATTTCGCTGGCCCGTTCCCTCAACAGCGCCTGGAACGGACGGCCGTTCCGCGACGCCGACTTCCTCCGGCACGAAGCGGCCATGTCGATGCTCCAGTACCGGCACAAGAGCCGCGCGTGGAAGGCGATGGTCACCACCGACGACCAGGGCGTCACCTGGGCGATCAAGGACATCATCGACCACGGCATCGACGGCATCACCGAGGAACCCGACCGCGAGGCGGACACGGCCACCCTGCTGGCCCGCATGGGCGCCATCCGCGACCGCCTCGCCCCCCGACTCCCCGGCATGCCGGACGACGAGGCCATCCTCGAACGCCTCCGCACCCTGGAGTCCCGGACCCTGCGCATGCTCGTCCTCAGCGGCGCGTGGGACACCCTGACGATGGGCGGCGAGGAGGTCGACATCGACATCTTCTACGGCCCCGACTCCACGGCGGCGGCCGCGGCGGTGGAGGCGCTGGAGCCGGCCACCCAGCAGTGAGCGGGCGACGCGGTGGTGAGCGGGGTCCGTCCGGTGATTTCGTAGGGTGGGGGCATGTCTGACAGCGACGCCTTCGACCTGGACGAATACCTCGCGCACATCGGGTGGGAGGTATCGGGGAAGGGACCGCGGCGGCCTGACGCGACGACGCTGCGGGCCGTGCATCTCGCCCATATGCGAGGCATCCCGTTCGAGAACCTGGACGCCCTGCGGCGTACCGCTCCCTCCCTCGAACTGCCGGACCTGACAGCCAAGTTGCTGCGCGGTGCGCGCGGTGGCTACTGCTACGAGCAGAACACGCTGCTGGCCGCCGCGCTGCGGGCACTGGGGTTCGGCGTGACCCTGCTGACGGCGCGGGTCGTGGTCGGCACCGACCGGATCGAGAGCCGCCCGCGCACCCACATGGCCCTGCTGGTCGAGGTGCCGGGCGAGCCGCGGCCCTATCTGGCCGACGTCGGGTTCGGGGCGATCGGGGCGCTGCTGGAACCGGTGCCGCTGGTGGCCGGCGAGGAGTTCGAGGACGCGGGCCGCCGGCACCGGCTGGTCCAGGTGCCGCATCGGGGGCCGCTGGAGCTGTGGGTCCTGGAGGCGTACACGGGAGGCAAGGACGGCGGCTCCTGGCAGGCGCAGTACGCCTTCACCCTGGACCCCTTCGAGCACGTCGACTTCGAGGTCATCAACTGGCACATCGCCACGAACCCGCGCTCCCCCTTCACCCAGCGCCTGTACGTCCAGCGCGTCACCCCCGACCGCCACCTCCTGCTGCACGGACGCGTGTTGACCGAGACGCGGGCCGACGGACGCGTCCACAAGCGGGAGTTGACGGGCGAGAGGGAGGTGCGGCTGGTGCTGGAGGGGGAGTTCGGGATCGAGGCGCCGGAGGGGATGAAGCTGCTCAGCTGATCCGGGGCGGTCGTGCCGGGCGGGTCAGTCCCACCAGAAGGACCACACCCGCTGGTCGAGCACCTCGTGCCGGGCGTACGCGTGCAGCGTCCCGTGGTGCCCCTGGGTGATGTTGTCCGGGCAGAAGGCGAAGTGCTCGGCGGCGATCTCCTCGGCCTCCTCCAGGGTCGTCGGCGGGGCCGCCACCGACAGCACCAACCGGTCGAAGGCGAGGGCCACGACGCGTATCCCGAAGCGGTCCTCCCAGGAACGCAGGACCGCGCAGAGCAGGGCCGTGTCGTCCTCGTGGTTCGCGGCGCCCATCCAGCCGATCGCCGCCGGGATGTCGGCGCTGCGGCGGGCCGGGACGAGCGCGAGACGCGGGTCCTTGAGCCAACTTCCGCCGTCCGCCAGGGAGTCGGCGACCTCGGCGGCCCGCGCGTCCGGATCGGCGACCAGGGTGAGCGGTTCGGCGAGACCGGGCCACTCGTCGCCCTCCGAGGCGTACGCCTCCCAGAGCTCCCCCAGCACCTCGTCGGCGTCGTGATCCCCGGGGTACGACATCTCGTACGGGCTCAACTCCCACTCCTGCGGCCCGCCGTGGCCCCCGTCCACATCCAGCAGCACCGGCAGCAGCCCGGCGCCCCGCGCGGCCCGGAGCGCGGCCCAGCCTCCCGGCCGCGCCGCCTCACCCGCACACCACAACAACGGTTCGTCCGCCGGACCGTCGGCGGTCACGTCGATCAGACTCCCGGCAGGGAGCTCAAGCCCGAGCGAACTGCTGCTCGGATCGGCCGCCAACTTGGGCAGCGGGTTGGGAAGAGTCGCCATGCCGGAGACTCTAGAGGCGGGGACTGACAGTGGGCCCCGCCGACTAACGGGTCGCGGTGAACGCGGCCCAGGCGGCGGGCCCGAGTTGGAGCGTGGGGCCGTCCGTCGCCGGGTTCTTGGAGTCGCGGATGTGGATGGTGTGGGGGCAGGCGGCGACTTCGAGGCAGGCGCCGCCTTCGTCGTTGCTGTAGCTGGACTTCCGCCAGGCGTAAGCGACTTCGAGGCACTGGCCGCCTTCGTCGCCGCTGTAGCTCGACTTGAACCACTGAAGTGCGGTGCTCATTGGTCTCCTAGCAGACGGTCGAGCAGGTCCCTGGACTCTTGGGGCCTCAGGGCCTGTGACCGCAGCATCGCATATTTGCGCGCCAGGATGGACACCTCATCCGGGTCGGAAACCCACTGGCTGCCGCGCTGGCCTTCGGTGTAGGCCAAGTG
This sequence comes from Streptomyces sp. NPDC096013, assembly GCF_044763565.1. Taxonomy (NCBI): domain Bacteria; kingdom Bacillati; phylum Actinomycetota; class Actinomycetes; order Kitasatosporales; family Streptomycetaceae; genus Streptomyces; species Streptomyces sp. NPDC096013. The sequence goes on from NZ_JBIWGK010000010.1 coordinate 26,706, forward strand.
CTGGTGGTCCGGTGTTTCCAGGAGGGTGAAGGGGCCGTTCAGACCGGCATGTGAGGCAGCATTCGTCGGCAGGAACTGGAGCGCCAGGCCCGGGAGTTCCGCGCAGTCGCGAAGGAACCGGAGCTGGTCACGGCGCGTCTTCCGGCCCCCGATGCCAAGATGCAGCACCGGCTCCCACACCACGAAGCTCATGGTCGGCGGCACCTTGCGCTGGAGGATCTCCTGCCGCTCGATACGGCCCGCCAGCTTCGCCGCGATCTCGTCCTCGTCGTAGGCCGGAATGCGTTCCGCGAGCACCGCGCGGGCGTACTCCGGTGTCTGGAGCAGGCCGGGGATGACCGCGTTGTCGTACCAGGACAGGGCGATGGCCTCCCGCTCATGCACCATGTACTCCTCGGCGTACAGCGGGAACTGGTCGATCTCCGGCAGGTTCTCGACCCCCGCCTCCAACGTGCCCTTCGTGTCGAGAATCCGGTCCAGCGTCCTGGCAAGGTCCGGTATCAACCGGCGGCGCCCCTGCTCGACCGACGCGATCGTCTCCTCGTCGACCAACGCCAGTTCGGCGAGCTGGCGTTGGGTGTGACCGGCCGCCCTGCGCGCCGCTTGGAGTTGTTTGCCCAGCATCCGCATCGTCGAGCGGTTCTTCTTGGAGTTCATGCTGTGGTGCTCCCCATGTCCACCCGTTCCGGACCCCGTGCGGACCCGTACTCCGCCCGTACAAAATCAAGAGCAGGGCTCACGCACTGTCAACACTAGTGACGCTGCGCAACTCTTGTCCCGTGAACCCGAGTGAGAAGTTCTTCCGGCGCGAACGCCGGTCCGTTCCCGCCGCCAGACGCTTCGCGCACGCGTTCCTCGTGGAGCAGGGGCTCGCCGAGGCCGAGCGCAGCGATGATGTCCTGCTCTGCGTCAGCGAGTTGGCGACCAACGCGTTGGTGCACGGGGTGCCGGCGGGGCGTCAGTTCCGGGTGGCGCTGCGGTACGACGGCCAGGTGCTGCGGGTGGAGGCGCACGACAGCGGGGGTGGTGTCCCGCGTGCGGACAGATGCCCCGAGGACACGGACGAGGGTGGGCGTGGGCTGCTGCTCGTCGCCGCGCTGGCCGACAAGTGGGGGGTGCGGGAACGGGAGTTGGGCAAGGTGGTGTGGGCGGAGTTCGGGGGTTACTTCCCCAACTTCCGGCGCGCCCGGCGTACTTGACGGTTGCCCGTCACCGCGTCCAGGAATCTTCGCCCGCTGCCCGCCTCGTACGCCGGGCCCTCCAGGCGGAGGACTGTGCCGTCGCGGACGACGGCGTAGGCGATCGGGCTGGCCGACTTAGGGAGGGTGACCGGGTGGCGGCCGGAGGGGAGCTTCAGGCGGGCGGGCAGGCGGAGTCGGGCCGTGGGGGGGCCGGAGGTCAGGGAGTCAGGGGTGGGGAGCAGTTCGGCTTCCACTCCCAGTGCCGCCACCGTCACCCTCACCCGGGCGGGCGTGCTGTCCGGGGTCGCCGCGATGTACGGCAGGGGCAGTGAACTCCCCTCGCCGCGCTCGGCGTTGGCGGTGGCGGCCGTGACGGCGTCCTGGCCCAGCTGGCGCTGGCGCTGGTCCACGTCGAGGGCGAGTTGGCCGCTGCCCGTCCAGTACGGGAGGGAGAGCCGGCCGCCGGTCAGGGCGGGGGACGCCGCCGGGGTGCCCGGTGTGCCGTCGCCCGTCACGCGTACCAACCGGTCCACGCCCAGGAGCTGGACGTACGCCCACACGTCGTGCACGCCGCGCTCCAACGGCCGCCCGCCGGCGAGGCGTTCGGGGTCCAGGGACAGCTGCCCGGTGGCGATCAGCTGCGCACGCCCGTCTCCGAGGGGCTTCAGCCGGACCTCCAGGTCGCCCTCCGGGTACCACCAGTCCTCGCGGTCGCGGTCCTTCACCACCAATTCCGCGTACGCCAGCCGGAAGGGGTCCGGGACCTGCCAGCCGTCCTCCGCTCCCGGTACTCCGTCCAGCAACTCCGGGTCCAAGTAGTGCTGTCCGTCCCGTTCGACGAGGGTCAGGGGTGCGCCGTCGCCGCGCAGGAGGCCGAGCGTGACGTCGGCGACCAAGCGGCCGTTCCGCCAGCGCGGTTCGCCGACCTCGCTGCGGACCTTGACCTCGCGGACGCGCTCCGCGAGCGTCACCGCGCCGTCGAAGTCACCGGCTTCCAGGAGGGCGGCGCGCAGGCGGGACACCGCCGGGAGGCCGTCCCGTACGGCGGCCGGGAACTCCTCCAAGGCGACTTCCCGCGCCGCCTCGAAGCGCTGCCGCTGCTCGGCCGGGTCCTCGCGGAGAATCTCCGGCTCGCGGGTGCGGGAGAGGATCTCGACGTGGTAGAGCCGGTGGAGAAGGCGGTTCTGGAGCGCGTCGATGTCGTCGGACGCGGGGGTGGCGTCCTTGAACTGGCGGACGATCGTGCGGGTGTTGGGCCAGAAACCGTGCTTCGGGTTGAAACGGTGCTGGGTGTTGTTGCCGCCGTCGTCCCGCTTCATCCAGTAGTAGACGGGATAGTCGGCGAGGATCGAGATGCGCTCCGCCTTGAGGTAGGCGGCACTGACGAAGGCGAGATCCTCCAGAATCCACGGGCCCTCGGGGAATTGGAGCCCGTGCTCCTCGACGAACGCCCGCCGGAACATCTTGTGCGGGGACATGCTCTGCATCAGCTCGTCGTTCTCGATCGTGCAGGCGTCCACCGTGTGCCGGAACAGGCGGCGGGGCCGCACCATCGTGCTGGACATCTTGCCGAGGACGACGTCGGCGTCGTTGCGCTTCGCGTGGTCGTACAGCCGCTCCAGGGCCTCGGGCCCGAGCGTGTCGTCATGGTCGACGAACTGGATGTACTCGCCCTTCGCGTGCCGCATGCCGAGGTTGCGGGGCGCGCCCGGCCAGCCGGAGTTCGGCCGGGTGTGGACCTGGACGTTCGGGTGCCCGGCGGCGATCTTCTTCAGCCGGCTCAGCGTGTCGTCGGTCGAGCCGTCGTCGACGTAGATGACCTCGTACTCGTCGGCGGGCAGACTCTGCCCCAGCAGCGACGGCGCGCACTCATCGACGTACTTCCCGGTGTTGTACACGGGAACGACGACGCTGACTTTGACTCTCGGCATTCAAAGACCCTACACAGCTACCTCACACGCCCGTCAAAGCACTCCTTCCTCCCCGGCGCCGCCCCCGCCTTCGCCGCGGGCTGGAGGCAGGCCCTCACCACCGTCCCCGGGGCCGTCACCGTCATCAGTGTGTAGAGGTACGACTCCGCGTCCGCCGCGTCGCCCACCTGAGCGCCGTAGGTGTGGCCGGACCTGGTCAGCTCGATGCGGTCGCCGATGTGGCCGCCCCAGGTGCGGGCCCAGGTCGTGCCGCAGAGCCTGCTGTGGCGGAGTTCCATCCAAGCGCCGCTTGCCGTCCGGTGCTGGGCGACCGTGTCCGGCTGGGCGGCGCAGAGCATCGCCATGGGGCTGCGGCCCTCGCAGGTCGTGCCGTGGCAGCCGGGGCCCGCCGGTGTGGCCGAGGTGGCGGCGGTCGGGGACAGCGGCTCGGACGCGGGAGCGTTGGGAAGCAGCAGCAGGGCGATCACCACGCCGGTCACGGCCACCGCGCACACCGATGCCAGGACCGCCAAGGCCGCCACACCCCGGTGTTCCGGGACCGCCGGAAGAACAGGGGGAGGGGGAGCGGGCGACGGGGGCGGAGGGATCTTCGGAAGGGCTGGGACCGCTCGCCCGCTCCACTCCGCCTCCGCGATCTCCCACAGCGCCAGGCACCGGCCCACCGGCTCGCCCGCGAGTCGGCACAGCGCCTCCACCGCCTCTCGCGGGGGCAGGGTCTTGCCGTTGAGGTAGCGCTCCCAGGACGACTTGCTGTACGGCGTCTTCGCGGCGAGGCCGGCCAGGCTCAGGCCGGTCTCGGTGCGTAACTGTCTGAGGGCTGCGGCCAGTTGATTCATCCCCGGAGCGCCTTCCAGGTGTGGGGTCCGACCATGCCGTCCACGACGAGTCCCGACCGCTTCTGGAACTGCTTGACCGCGTGTTCCGTCAGCGGGCCGAAGATCCCGTCGATGCCGCCCGGCGAGATGCCCGCCCTGCGCAGCAGACACTGCGCCTCGGCGACATCGGGCCCGGCGTTGCCGACGGCCAGATTCTGCTGCTGGGTACGGCTGTTGCCCGCATACCAGTGGCCGCCGATCCGTTCCGGCCGACAGGGGTACGGCGACGCGGCCGTCGGCTCGGCGAGTGGAACCGACGACCGGGTCCGGGCCGTAGGGCTGCCCGCGGTGTCGTTGTTCATGATGCGGACCGTCACCAGGACCGCCGACGAGACGGCGAGGACGAGGGTCACCGAGCCCGCCACGAGGGCGATGCGCAGGGCGCGTCTCTCCGGGGAGCGGGCGGACTGTTCCGGCGACGGCAAGTGGCTCGGCGGCAGAGGTCGTTCGGGTGCGGTCCGCCAGCCCTCCGCCGCCACCTCGCGCAGTGCCAGCAGGCGGGTCGGGTCCTCGCCGCACACTCGGGCGAGGGCCTCCAGCGCCTCCGCGGGCGGCAGGGCGCGGGCACCCAGATAGCGTTCCCAGGACTTCGGGCTGTAGCCCGTCCGGGCCGCCAACTGCCGGATGCTCAGGCCGCTGTGGTCCTTCAGCCGGCGCAGGCGCACCACCAACTGCCGTACACGTGGATCGAGTTCCTCGGGCAGCACTTTCCAACGCGACATGTTCCCCCCAGTGCGCGTTCGGGACCGTGGTCAGCGGTCCCTGCCGCGTCGCATTCTGCATCACTGACACCTCATCGCACGGGCTTTCGGTTCCCGGGCGTGGAGGGAATCGGCCATCGTCGGCGACGGGCCGGACGGCGTCCCGTCCCGCCGTCCCCGCTGTCCGCGTCCCCGCAGGTCGGAGGGGGTGTCGTCCCATCGAGACGTCACTTGGGCGGGGACGGTGGCGGGGTGGACCCGGCGGACCGCAGTCTCGTTCCAGCACGACGACCGACTACCTGAAAGAGGAACGCATGCGACCGAATGTCGTGGCCAGGACCCTCGTCAGCCTCACCGCCGTCGCCGGTATCGCGGTCGGGGGCGTCGCGTTCGCCGCCCCCAGCTTCGCCGCGCCGGCCGCCTCCGTACAGGCCTCCTCCGTCTCGATCCAGGCGGTGCAGAACTTCGGCCTCTCCACCGCCGAGGCCAAGAAGGTGCAGAACTGGCTGCACACGTACTGGGGTTACAACGACACCATCGACGGGCAGCTCGGCCCGAACAGCTGGAAGGCCTTCCAGCGCAACCTCCAGACCTACTGGGGCTACACCGGCGCCATCGACGGCGACCCCGGCGTCAACACCATCAAGGCGCTCCAGCGGCTGCTCCAGAACTGGGGCTACACCGGCGCGATCGACGGCGACGCGGGCTCCGGCACCCGGGCCGCGTTCAAGAACTTCGCCAACGGCATCTGAGCCGACAGCGCACTGAGTAAACGGCGTTGACGACCGCGGGCTGTCCCTCACGGGGGAGGGACAGCCCGCGGTTCGGCGTGCGCGTCAGAGCTTCTCGGGTGTCCTGATGCCCAGCAGTGCCATGCCCCGCTGGAGCGTCCGGGCCGTCAGGTCCACCAGGAACAGGCGGTTTTCCACTACCTCGGGGGCGTTGTCCGGGGAGAGGACGTGGCACTGGTCGTAGAACGTCGTCAGGGTGGAGGCCAGTTGGTAGAGGTAGGCCGTGAGCTTGTGCGGGGCGTACTCCTTCGCCGCCTCCGTGACCACCTCGCTGAACTGGTCCAGATGGAGGCCCAACGACCGCTCCGCCGGGGCCAGTTCCAGTTCCGGGTGGGCCTGGGGGTGGAACTCGCCGGCCTTGCGGAGGATGGACTGGATGCGGGCGTAGGCGTACTGGAGGTACACCGACGTGTCGCCGTGCAGGGAGACCATCTGGTCCAGGTCGAACTTGTAGTCGCGGACCGCGGACGTCGACAGGTCGGCGTACTTCACCGCGCCGATGCCCACGTAGCGGCCGTTGTCGACGATCTCCTGTTCCGTCAGGCCCACCTTCTCCGCCTTGTCCCGGACCACGGCCGTGGCGCGCTGGACCGCCTCGTCCAGGAGGTCCTCCAGCTTCACCGAGACGCCCTCGCGGGTCTTGAACGGCTTGCCGTCCTTGCCGAGGATCGTGCCGAAGGCCAGCTGGTACGCCGTGACGTCGTCGTTCAGCCAGCCGGCCCGGCGTGCGGTCTCGAAGACCATCTTGAAGTGGAGGGACTGGCGGACGTCCACGACGTAGAGGAGCGAGGTGGCCTTCAGGTTGAAGACCCTGTCCCTGATCGCGGACAGGTCCGTCGCCGCGTAGCCGTAGCCGCCGTCGGACTTGCGGACGATCAGGGGGACGCGGTTGCCGTCCGGGCCCTTGATGTCGTCGAAGAACACGCACAGGGCGCCGTCCGAGATCTCCGCGACGCCGGACTCCTCCAGGAGGCGGCAGGTCTCGTCCAGCATGTCGTTGTAACCCGACTCGCCGACGATGTCCGCGTCCCGGATCTCCATGTCCAGCTTCTCGAAGACGGAGAAGAAGTAGATCTTCGACTCGTCCACGAACTTCTGCCAGGCGGCCAGGGTCTGGGGGTCGCCGGCCTGGAGGTCCACGACCCTGCGGCGGGCCCGGGTCTTGAACTCCTCGTCGGAGTCGAAGAGTTTGCGCGCGGCCTTGTAGAGGCGGTCGAGGTTGGACATCGCCTCCTCGCCGGTGACGTCCGCGTCCGCGTGGTCCAACTCGCCCGGGTGCTCGTCCAGATACTGGATGAGCATGCCGAACTGGGTTCCCCAGTCGCCGATGTGGTGCCGGCGGACCACCGACTCGCCGGTGAACTCCAGGAGCCGGACGACCGCGTCGCCGATCACCGCGGAGCGGAGGTGGCCTACGTGCATCTCCTTCGCCACGTTCGGCTGGGCGTAGTCGATGACCGTCGTGCCGGGGTGCTCCGCGAGGGGGACGCCGAGGCGGGCCGAGTCGTCGGCGTAGCGGGCGGCCAGGGTCTCGGTGATCGCCCGGTCGGTGATCGTGACGTTCAGGAAGCCGGGGCCGGAGACCTCGATGTCCTTGATCACGTCGCCGGTGGTCACGTTGGCGACGACCTGGGTGGCGAGCTCCCGGGGGTTGGCCTTGGCCTTCTTCGCGAGGGCGAGGATGCCGTTCGCCTGGAAGTCGGCTCGGTCGCTCCGTCGCAGCAGGGGGTCCGCGGACGCCTCCGGCAGGGTTGCCGTGAGGGCGTTCGCGAGGTGCTGGTGGACTAGGTCGGTGAGCGACGTGACCGAGGTCATGGGGTGGGAGCCGTTCTCCTCGTGGGTTGGGTAGACACGGTCAGTATCCCACGTGGGGTAAAGCGAGTTTTCGGGTGCGGGCGGGGTGGGGGCCGGTCGCGCAGTTCCCCGCGCCCCTTGGTGGCGGCTGCGCCGCCGACCGAGCCTTGGGCTTCGCGGGGGTCTTAAGTCTCTGCGGGTCGGTGGGGGCTGGTCGCGCAGTTCCCCGCGCCCCCTGGTGGCGGCTTCGCCGCCGACCAGGCCTCGGGCCTCCGGCCTCGCGGCCCCTGGCCCCCACCCCCCACCCCCCCACAGTCACGTGCTTGGAAAAGGCGTTTTCGTGGATGTGGGCTTGGCTGGGACAATGGGGCGGTCAGTCGTGCGACCGTACCGGCTGCCCCGTGTCAGAAAGAAGGACGTGCCGATCGTGGCTCAGAGCACCGAGACCACCGACTGGGTCTCCCGTTTCGCGGATGAGGTCATCGAGGAGTCGGAGCGTCGGGCCCCGGGCAAACCGGTCGTCGTCGCGTCCGGGCTGTCCCCCTCCGGGCCCATCCACCTCGGGAACCTCCGCGAGGTCATGACCCCGCACCTCGTCGCCGACGAGATCCGCCGCCGGGGTCACGAGGTCCGGCACCTCATCTCCTGGGACGACTACGACCGTTACCGCAAGGTGCCCAACGGGGTCGAGGGCACCGACGCGAGCTGGGCCGAGCACATCGGGAAGCCGCTGACCTCCGTACCGGCCCCGGCCGGTTCCCCTCACCCGAACTGGGCCGAGCACTTCAAGGCCGCCATGGTCGCCTCCCTCGCCGAGCTGGGCGTGGAGTTCGACGGGATCAGCCAGACCGAGCAGTACACCTCCGGGGTGTACCGCGAGCAGATCCTGCACGCCATGAAGCACCGCGCCGACATCGACGCGATCCTGGAGCAGTACCGCACCAAGAAGGCCCCGCCCAAGAAGCAGCAGCAGAAGGCCGTCGACGACGCCGAGCTGGAGGCGGAGGCCGGGTCCGGCGCGGCCGAGGAGGACGACGGCAGCTCCGGTTCCGCCGGGTACTTCCCGTACAAGCCCTTCTGCGGCAGCTGCGGCAAGGACCTCACCACCGTCACGGCGTACGACGACGACACCACCGAGCTGACCTACGTCTGCACCGAGGACGGCTTCACCGAGACCGTCCTGCTCAGCGAGTTCAACCGCGGCAAGCTCGTCTGGAAGGTCGACTGGCCCATGCGCTGGGCCTACGAGGGCGTCATCTTCGAGCCCTCCGGTGTCGACCACAGCTCACCCGGCTCCTCCTTCCAGGTCGGCGGGCAGATCGTCGGGATCTTCGGCGGCAAGCAGCCCATCGGCCCCATGTACGCCTTCGTCGGCATCAGCGGCATGGCCAAGATGTCCAGCAGCAAGGGCGGCGTCCCCACCCCGGCCGACGCGCTGCGGATCATGGAACCCCAGCTGCTGCGCTGGCTCTACGCCCGCCGCCGCCCCAACCAGTCCTTCAAGATCGCCTTCGACCAGGAGATCCAGCGGCTCTACGACGAGTGGGACAAGCTCGACGGGAAGGTGGCGGACGGGTCCGCCCTTCCGGGCGACCTCGCCGCGCACGCGCGTGCCGTGGGGACCGCCGCCGGTGAGCTTCCGCGCACGCCCCGCCCGATGCCGTACCGGACCCTCGCGTCCGTCGCCGACATCACCGCGGGCGACGAGGACCAGTCGCTGCGCATCCTCAGCGAACTCGACCCCGCCAACCCGCTGTCCACCCTCGACGAGGTCCGCCCCCGGCTCGACAAGGCCGAGGCGTGGATCAACACGCAGGTCCCCGCCGACCAGCGGACCATCGTGCGCGACGAACCCGACACCGAACTCCTCAAGTCCCTCGACGAGCCCTCCCAGCAGTCCCTGCGGCTGCTGCGCGACGGCCTCGCCGACCACTGGTCCCTGGACGGTCTGAGCCACCTCGTCTACGGCGTCCCCAAGGTCCAGGCCGGCTTCTCCGCCGACGCGACCGCCAAGGAACTCCCGCCGGAGATCAAGACCGCCCAGCGGACGTTCTTCGCCCTCCTCTACCACCTGCTGGTCGGTCGCGACACCGGCCCGCGTCTGCCCACCCTGCTCCTCGCCGTGGGCCAGGACCGGGTACGGAGGCTGCTGGGGGAGTAGACCCCGGTGCTACGACGATGAGGGCGCCCCGAGCCGAGAAGCTCGGGGCGCCCTCATCGTCGTAGGAGACCGGACCGGAACCGCTTACGCGATGTGGTCCTCCTGGAGTTCCGCCGTGTGGCGGTTGGTGAAGCGCTTGGCCATGCGGTCGGCGTCGCGGTGCGCCAGCGTGATGCCGTAGGTGGCCTCGACGTCGTCGCGGAACTGGCCGCCCGTCGGGTAGCTGCCGTCTATCGACTTCTTGAAGATCAGGTAGTAGTCGTCCTCGGTCGGCTCCGTGCCGCCGCCCGCGCCCAGTTCACGGGTACGGCCGGGGCCCGCCGGGATCGGGAACGTGCCGGTGTCCTCCGGCGAGGGCTCCGGCTCGGGGAGCGGGGGCTCCTCGAACTGCTGCTGGGGAAAAGCCTGTTGCTGCGGGAACGGCTGCTGCTGCTGATCGAACCGCCGTTGCTGTTCGAACCGCTGCTGCTCCTCCTCGTACTGCTGGAACTGTTCCGCCTGCTGCTGCTCCGCGTACCACTGGCGGTAGGCCGCGTCCGGGTCGTACGTCGGGTCGTAGCCGCCCTGGTACGCCACCTGCTGCGGGTCCCGCGAGTGCAGCCACGGGTTCTGCGGCTCGGCCTGGTCCTGCGGCTGCTCGTGCCGTTCGTCGGCCTCGGCGGCGGGGAGCTGCTCGCGGGCCGGTGCCGGGGCGCTCTCCACGGCGGGTGCCGTCACCGGCTCCGGCTCGCGGGCGGGCTCCAACTGCGGGGTGGGGGGCAGCAGTACGGGCTCGATGCCCGCTGCCGCCAGGCCCGAGGGGGCGGTCTCCGCGAGGGGGACGCCGTAGCGGGCCAGGCGCAGCGGCATCATCGACTCGACCGGGGCCTTGCGGCGCCAGGCGCGGCCGAAGCGGGAGTGCAGGCGGGCCTGGTAGACGAGGCGGTCCTGCTCCAGCTTGATGACCTGCTCGTAGGAGCGCAGCTCCCAGAGCTTCATCCGGCGCCAGAGGAGGAACGTGGGGACGGGGGAGAGCAGCCAGCGGGTGAGCCGGACGCCCTCCATGTGCTTGTCGGCGGTGATGTCGGCGATGCGGCCGATCGCGTGCCGGGCGGCCTCCACCGAGACCACGAACAGGATCGGGATCACCGCGTGCATGCCGACACCGAGCGGGTCGGGCCAGGCGGCGGCGCCGTTGAACGCGATCGTCGCGACCGTCAGCAGCCATGCCGTCTGGCGCAGCAGCGGGAAGGGAATCCTGATCCAGGTCAGGAGCAGGTCGAGGGCGAGCAGGACACAGATGCCCGCGTCGATGCCGATCGGGAAGACGTAGGCGAAGTTCCCGAAGCCCTTCTTCAGGGCGAGCTCGCGTACGGCGGCGTACGAACCGGCGAAGCCGATACCGGCGATGACCATCGCACCGGAGACGACCACACCGATGAGCACGCGGTGCATACGTGTGAGCTGAATGGGCGCGGACACCCGGACTCCCCTCCCCTTACTTGTCGTTGCGCGCAACAGGGTGGCACAAGTGTGCGGCGTCCTGGGTGCCGGTCTGTCGGGAGCCCGGTCCACGAAAGGGCCGGGCTCCGTCAACGGGCCTTGCTGACCTGCGAGTTGAGGTCCGAAAACGAACCCGATGTGAAATGTGCCGTCAGCTCTTGGCTGCCGCGGATGACGCGGAGGAGGAAGCGGTGGCCGCCGGGGCCTTCGCGTCCGACTTCGCCGCCGACTTGGAGGCGGACGGGGAGGCGGACTTGGCGGGCGACTTGGACGGCGACTTCGAGGGCGTGCTGCTCGCGCCACCCGAGCCGGAGCCCGAACCCGCGCCCGTGCCCGCGCCGTTGGCCGACGTGACCGCCGCGACGGCCTCCTTCACGGCCTTCTCCGCCGCCTTCGTCAGCGTGTCCGCGCTCGGCGCCTTGTCGCCCGCGAGGCCCGCGCCGTTGTAGTCGATCGTGACGACCACGTTCTCGACGCGCGCCACCACCGTCTGCTGCTTGAAGGCGCCTTCCTTCTTCTTCAGGTCGTAGCGCACCGCCGTCGCCTCGTCGCCCGCACCCGCGACCGGCACCGACTTGGTGTTCTTCGCGCCGGTGACCGCCTGCGCCGCCTGCACCTGCTTCGCGTAGTACGACGCGGCCAGCTTGTTGCCCTCGCCCTGCGTCTGCGAGGAGTCGAACCGCAGCAACGACACGTTCAGCCAGCGGAACTGCGAGCCCTTGACGCCCTTGTTGTCCAGGCTCGTCCAGGAGCAGCTGCCCCGCGTCGCCGTGTCGCTCGACGTGCCCTCCTTGCCCGACTTGGCGCCCTTGGGCACCAGATCGGTCAACGTCTTCTTCGACAGCACCGCACACGGCTCGGGCAGCTTCTTGTACGCCGCCGCCTGCACCGTCGGCGCGGCGGTCGCGTCGGCGGACGTCGTCGCACCGGGGCCTGCCGTCTCCTTGCCGGCGCCGTCGGCGGAGCCGGAGTCCGAGGAGCAGCCGGCCGCGATCAGCATCACCGGGACGGCCGCCGCGCAGACAAGGACGCGGCTCAGACGCTTCGCCCGCTGCTGGTCGCTCCGGTCTCGCTGTGCTGGTTGATGCATGGTTCCTTCACTCATGACGCTCGTGGTTCCTGCCGTCGGATCGGGTCCGAGGGGCCACGGTACGCGGTGAGCCACCTGTGCGGTCCCGGTTCACGGCCTTTGCGCAACCCCCCGGGCGGCACCCGTGAACGCCCTAGCCGTTGAGTGCGCCGGCCAGTCGCACGGCCAGTTTCCGCGCCCTGTCCTGCATCTTCTGGCTGTCCGGCACGACGCCGACCGTCGCCGGCTGCTCCTCGTACTCGACGGTCACGATGACGTTGGACGTGCGAAACACCACAGTCACCGTGCGCTGTTGAGCCGTCGAACCGGAGCTGCTCAACGCGTCGTCGAGGAACGCCTCGTCCCCGAGACCCGTGAGCGCGCGCGGCTGGAGGGCGGCGGCCGAGGACGAGGCGGAAGCGGCGGAGGAGGAGGGAGAGGAGGGAGAGGAGGGGGATGACGAGGACGAGGACGAGGGGGTGGTGGAGGCGGACGCCGGGGCGGACGCGGTCGCGGTGTCGGACTCGGACCCCGACGTGGTCGCGCTCGCCGACGGCTCCGGAAGGTCCGCCGCCGTCTCCTTCGTCGCGAAGATCGTCTGCGCCTGGCTGTCGTCGCTCACGGCGTTGTCGTACGACACCACCCGCTCGAAGTCGACCAGCAGATGGTCGGTCGCGTCCGTCGACTCCACCTTCCAGCGGCAGCCGACCTTGCGGTCCGTGTCGTACGTCAGCGTCGCGTCGCCCGCGTACGCCGCCTCGCGCTGATCGGGGTCGGTGATCTGCTGGATACCGGGGAGCAGGGAGTCCAGGGCGTCGTGGCCGACCACTCCACAGGGCTCGGGAAGCGTGCGGTACTTGCCCGGCTGGGCCACCGCCGTCGCCTGCCCGGCCTCGCCCGGGTTCGCGTCGTCCGTCGTACCGCTGTCGGTCGCGCCGCTCGTGCAGCCGGCCAGCAGCGCCACGAGGAGTGCGGCGGTGCCGGGTACGTACGCCTTCCGCTGCACGGTCGGGCTCCTCTCGACGGTGTGTCGGGTGTGCGTCGGTTGTGTTCGGTGTCCCTCGACCCCTGGAACGAACCAGGGTCCCCCAGTGTCCCCGCTGGTTAATCGCTTGCCGCACCAGGGGACCCCCTGGAGACAATGTCTATCGCACGCACAGCCGTGGATGCCGGTCCGCTGTCCCATTCATTGACCTTGGCGCCGGTTTTGCGATGTATGACTTTTGGTGAACTCCGGGGGAATGAGGACGATATGTCGTACGTGGAGATGCCGGGCGCGAAGGTTCCGATCCGTCTGTGGACCGATCCGGCGTCGGTCGAGGAGGGCGCGCTCCAGCAGCTGCGCAATGTCGCGACCCTGCCGTGGATCAAGGGCCTGGCGGTCATGCCGGACGTGCACTACGGCAAGGGGGCGACGGTCGGCTCGGTCATCGCGATGCACGGAGCGGTGTGCCCCGCCGCGGTGGGGGTCGACATCGGCTGCGGTATGTCGGCGGTGCGGACATCACTCACGGCGAACGATCTTCCCGGCGATCTGTCGCGGCTGCGCTCGAAGATCGAGCAGGCGATTCCGGTGGGGCGCGGGATGCACGACAGCCCGGTCGACCCGGGACGGCTGCACGGGCTGGCCACCGGCGGGTGGGACGACTTCTGGGGGCGGTTCGACGGGGTCGCGGACGCGGTGAAGTTCCGGGAGGACCGGGCCACGAAGCAGATGGGGACGCTCGGGGGAGGGAATCACCTGGTCGAGACGTGCACGGATTCTGAAGGCACGGTTTGGCTCATGCTGCACTCCGGGTCCCGGAACATCGGCAAGGAACTGGCCGAGCACCACATCGGCGTGGCCCAGAAGCTCCCTCACAACCAAGGCCTGGTGGACCGCGACTTGGCTGTGTTCATCTCGGACACTCCTCAGATGGCCGCCTACCGGAACGACCTCTACTGGGCCCAGGAGTACGCCAAGTACAACCGAGCGATCATGATGGCGCTTTTGAAGGACGTGATCCGCAAGGAGTTCAAGAAGGCGAAGCCCACCTTCGAGCCGGAGATCTCCTGCCACCACAACTACGTGGCGGAGGAGAGGTACGAGGGCGTGGACCTGCTGGTCACTCGTAAGGGCGCGATCCGGGCGGGCTCCGGCGAGTACGGGATCATCCCGGGCTCGATGGGCACCAGTTCGTACATCGTGAAGGGCCTCGGCAACGAGAAGGCATTCAATTCGGCCTCGCACGGGGCTGGTCGGCGCATGAGCCGTAACGCGGCGAAGCGGCACTTCACTGTGCGGGACCTGGAGGAGCAGACGCGAGGCGTCGAGTGCCGTAAGGACGCGGGGGTCCTGGACGAGATCCCGGGTGCCTACAAGAACATCGATCAGGTGATGGCGCAGCAGCGGGACCTCGTCGAGGTCGTGGCGAAGCTGAAGCAGTTCATCTGCGTGAAGGGTTAACGAGCGGGGTTCCCGACCGGAACCGGGGGCCCCGCTCATTTCGTCAGTGATCGCTTGGCAGTGGTACCTGGCCGGTGCGCAATCGCCAGAGGCGCATCTGACAGCTCAGCTCCGTCCGGCCGAGCTGCTCGGCTGAAGCATCGTTGCTGTTCAGTTCCAGCAGTATGCGGTCTTCCTGTTCCGTCCAACGTCGCTGCGTGCAAGCGGCCCGCATGTTAGCGGGACGTACCAAGGCAATAAAGGTGAACTGCCAGCTTTTGGGGGGTCTCCTTCGTGTAGAGGACGTTGTAGATGGCGTCGCGGGTGTTGCGCTTGACGAGGCGCTCGGCGCCCGTGACCTCCTGGGTGCGGCGGCCCAGATAGGTGGCGATGGCCGTGCTTGCCGTAGTGAGGGAGACGAAGGGGAAGCCCTTGTTCGTGTAGCCCACCGAGCCGTCTGCGTCGATGACACCGCGCAGGTAGTCGCGGTGTGAGAACTCGCCGCGAGGTGGCGCTATCGCCTTCGACTTGCGGCCCGAGTGGTGGGTCTTGGCGAAGTTCGTCGACCGCGTGCGCTCGGTGATGCTGCTGTTGTACGGCGTCAGCTTCTGGAACTCGCGCAGGAGATCGATGTCCCGGACGTTGATCTCGACGGACAACTTGCCCTTCTGCCCGACGCCTTGCTGCAGATGCCCGTCCGCCTGCAGGAACCCGAACATGTACGCGTATTCAGGGACCCTCAGGTCCATGAACCGGTCACCGATAGGCTCGTGATCAGCCACAGGGAAGCTCCACTTCCGTGCTGGTCAGGCCCTCGTCCGGGATTGCCGTCCCGGGCGGGGGCCGTCGTGTTGATGTTGTGGCGCGAGCCTAGGTCGACTGTTCGAGCGACGTGCGGATGATCGACACGGTTCACTCGTGCGGGCTAACCAAGGAGGATGCGGAGAGTCAAGGTGGCGGCTGTTCTGAGATCGCTCTGGGGTCTCTCTGACCCCGCTGTGAATTCGCTTCCTATTGCTGCGAATTCCAGCCAGCGTCGCACGTCAAAATGCATACGCCATTCGCGAAAGCATTGATTGTACGCGTCCCTCATTGCTGCCCTCGAATTTAACTGTGATGCTGCGCGGGAGTTGGTCCCACCCCCACCCGCAGTGTCTCGGAGGACAGCACATGCGTGAACAGCAGGAGAATCAGGGTGAGTTGAGTCGGCGGGCCGTGGTGGCGGCCGGGGCCGTTACCGCCTTCACGCCCGCCGCCTCGCTGCTGCCGTTGGACAACTTCACCGCCGTGCACGACGACCTCAACGTCCGTGTGCTGCTGGTGGAGTCCGGGTCCCGGCGGATCGCGCCGGCCGTGCTGGACCTGACCTCGATCAGCGCGGAGGCGGTCGCGCTGATGCGGGACGCGATCACCGGGGCACCGGTGTGGCCGCCGCGAACATCATGGTCACCGTCACCCACTGCTTCTCCGCGCCGCATGTGCGGGCGAGTTCGTCCTCGGCCGGTGCCGCCGCGTACGTCCAGAACATCGTCGCCGCCACCAAGTCCGCCGTCGCCGACGCCGTGAAGAACCTCCAGGACGCCGAGGTCGGCTACGGCTCCGGTCGAGTTGACGTCAACGTGAACCGCAACGTCCTGACCGCGGACGGCTACTGGCTCGGCGTGAATGAGCAACTGCCCTCCGACAAGGGCGTGTACGTCGCCCGCTTCAACGACCTCGACGGCAACCCGATCGCCGTCCTGGCCAACTACAACGTGCAGTCCTGCGTGATGCAGGACTCCGTCATGGCCGACGGCACCCTCCCGATCTCCGCCGACCTCGCCGGCGCGGCCGTGGCGCACGTCGAGAGCCAGTACCCCGGCGCCGTCGGCTTCTGGCTGGTCGGGTCACCTTCACCCCCACCGGGACAACCCAGTTGCCGCTCTGGGTCTTCCAGGTCGGCAAGGGCGTCTTCGCGGGCGTGGAGCCGGAGTTGTCCACCTCGACCGCGAACACGATCCGCGAGAACTCGTCCTTTTCCAGCACGTTCGTCATGTCGATGTTCGAGGGCGGCGCGAAGAACATGCCCGACAAGTGGAATTTCGACCACGTCACCTATGCGGCCGTTGACGGCTTCTACATCAAGGGCACCACGGAGAAGGCCGCGGTGCGAATCGATCGCATCATCAAGTCCCTGAACTGAATCCGGGCGAGGTGAATGGAGATGCGGATGATGACCACAAGGCGTGCCTTTGAGGGCGGGTTCCGGGGATGGCTGCGGTGGCCACCACAGGCCTTGCCGCGTGCGATTCGGATTCGGGTTCGGATGCGAAGAGCGGTACCGGTCACGACCGGGCCAAATCCTGTCCGCTGGTCCTGTTCATGCACGACGCGAGCCTGATCACCACCACGGTGCGGGCGACGCCTGCGCCATGAGGCCCGACTGCCGCGCCGCGCCTACTTGTTCGGGGCGTGGGTCACCGCGTAGATCATCACGAACGCGACGACATGGATGCCGAAGAGGAAGTAGCCGAGGAAGTACCAGACCTTGCGTTCGTTCCTGGTCTCCTCGGCCAACCGGCGCTTGTCCAGGGCCTCTTGGGAGTTGTCGGGGCCGTCCGGGCGGCCCGCTTCGCCGGTCATCACAGCTCCCGGTGGACCTTGGTGTTCGAGGCCTGGGCGCGGGGGCGGACGACGAGGAGGTCGATGTTGACGTGGCTGGGGCGGGTGACCGCCCACGTGATGGTGTCGGCCACGTCGTCGGCGGTGAGGGGCTCGGCGACGCCCGCGTAGACCTTCGCCGCCTTCTCCGCGTCGCCGCCGAAGCGGGTCAGCGCGAACTCGTCCGTCTTGACCATGCCGGGCGCGACCTCGATGACCCGCACCGGGGTGCCGACGATCTCCAGCCGCAGCGTCTCCGCGAGGACGTGCGAGCCGTGCTTGGCGGCGACATAGCCCGCGCCGCCCTCGTACGTGCCGTGGCCCGCCGTGGAGGAGACGACCACGACCGTGCCGTCGCCGCTCGCGGTGAGGGCCGGGAGCAGGGCCTGCGTGATGTTCAGGGTGCCGAGGACGTTCGTCTCGTACATCGTGCGCCAGTCCGCGGGGTCGCCGGTGGCGACCGGGTCGGCGCCGAGCGCGCCGCCCGCGTTGTTGACCAGGACGCCGATCGTCTTGAACGCGGTCGCGAACTCGTCGACGGCGGCCCGGTCGGTGACGTCGAGGGCGTAGGCCGTGGCCTGGCCGCCGTTCGCGTTGATCTCCTCGGCGAGCGCCTCGATACGGTCCTTGCGGCGTGCGGTGACGACGACGCGGTACCCGGCGGAGGCGAGCTGCCGGGCCGTGGCGGCGCCGATGCCGCCGCTCGCCCCGGTGACGACCGCGATTCGGGAGGCGGCGGACGGTGCGGCGGTGGCCATGGGCTGCTCCTGGGGACGGTTCGACGGGATCGTACGTACGACTCCGTCCAGGATAGGCGGGCCCGGTTCCGGGTCAGTTCCCCCTCGGCGCCCACATGATCACGGCCATCCCGGCCAGGCAGATCAGGGCGCCGGCGATGTCCCAGCGGTCGGGCCGGTAGCCGTCGGCGACCGCGCCCCAGGCCAGTGAACCGGCGACGAAGATCCCGCCGTAGGCCGCGAGGATGCGGCCGAAGTGGGCGTCGGGCTGGAAGGTGGCGACGAAGCCGTAGACGCCGAGGGCCATGATCCCGCCGCCGATCCAGAGCCAGCCGCGGTGTTCGCGCACCCCCTGCCAGACCAGCCAGGCGCCGCCGATCTCGAAGAAGGCGGCGACGACGAAGAGGGCTGCGGAGCGGAGCACGAGCATGGGCGCCATCAGATCACGCGGCTGTCACCTGTTGGAGGGCGCCTGTCACCCGCTCCGCGGGGGATACATCCGTACGACCACGGTGGCGTGGTGCAGGGGCGCGGCGTACTGAGGAGCGGATCGCATGCGGGTACCAGGGGTACTGCGGATTCTCGCGGCAGGGGGTGCCGCACTGGCGGTGATGGGCGCGGCGCCGGGGCACCCGGACCTCCCCGGCCCGGAGGCGGATCTCGCCTATCACGGCTCCGCCGCCATGACCGCCGGGCGGGTCGACGTCCGGTTCACCCCGCGCAACCACGGCCCGTCCGCGGTGCCCGACGCGACCGTACGGCTGCGCTGGTCGAAGCCGCTCGCGGACGCGCAGACGCTGCCGGAGGGGTGCGCGCGGTCGGGGGAGCGGGCGGTGGTCTGCCGGACGGGGGCGCTCGCCGCGGACGGCGTGGGCGAACGGATCGACCTGCGGGTACGGATGCGGGACACGTCCTCCGAGGTGCTGATGGAGCTGGACACGCTGTGGGGCGGGGGCGCGGTGGACGGGAACCGGGCCAACGACCAGCAGCGGGTGCTCGTCCTGGACACCGGTGACACCTACTACTTCTGAGCCACACCCGTGAGAGCGCGGAGCCGCGCCCGCGAGCACGTCGTACGATCTCGATCTCCGCACGGCACGGACGGCACGCGCGGGACGGCACAGGCGACGAGGGGTGCGACATGTCCGGGAACGCGCGGGCGCGGCTGCTGCACGAGTTGTCCTCCGTGTCGCGCCGGTACATGGCGTCCTACGCCCTGTTCAACCAGGCCGTCGCCGACCGCCTCGGGCTGCACCCCACCGATCTCCAGTGTCTGAACCTGCTCACCCTGGAGGCCGGGCCCGTGACGACGGGCCGGGTCGCCGAGCTGACCGGGCTGACGACGGGGTCGGCGACGCGGCTCGTGGACCGGCTGGAGCGGGCCGGTTACGTGGTCCGTGAGCGGGACTCGGAGGACCGGCGGCGGGTGCTGGTGGCGACCGTGCCGGAGAAGATCGCCGAGTTCGGGCGCACATGGAACCGGCTCGGCGGCGGCTGGTTCACCCTCTTCGACGATCTCGGCGACGCCGAACTCGCCGTGATCGTCGGGCACATGAGGCGGACGGTGGAGTTCAGCGGGCAGCAGATCGCGCGGCTGCGTGCGGGGGACGTGTAGCGCCCACGGCGCCGAAAACCCGTTGAGCGGCGCCGTCGGACGCCGTTAGCGTGCTGTGGAATCCCGTCGTCTGGGCAAGGACGTTCCGTTGCACACCGTGTGAGACCTCCCGAGTGCTGATCTGTCGCGCGTCGCGTCTGTGCGCCGCGCCTCTTTCCGCTGCGGACTTCTCACTGGAACCGGTGTACTTCTGTGCTCGCGACCTGGTTTGTCATGCCCACCTGCCTTCCGCTCGTCCTCCGCCGTTGCCACGCGTGCGCGTCCGAACGCTTCCGCGCGCACGGCAAGTTCCGTGTCAACGCCCATCACAAACTCATCGACGCCTGGCTCCTCGCGCTCTGCGACGGCTGCGGGGCCACCACGAAGCTGACGGTCCTGGAGCGGGCGAACGTGCGCTCCGTACCGCCAGGACTCCTGGACCGGCTGCACGCCAACGACCCCGTCCTGGCAGCCGAGTTGCTCCAGGACCCGGTGCTGCGGCGACGTAACCGCATCGCCCTCGACTGGGCCGGAGCCTGGCGTCTCGACACCGGCGGAACGGAGCACCTCGACCACGAGGTGATCGACGTCGCGGTGCGGTTCGGGGCGCGGATACCGGTCCGGCCGGTACGGCTGATCGCCGAGGGCTGCGGTCTGTCACGGGCCGAGGCCGGGAGGCTGATCGCGGACGGGAGCCTCGTGTCGGGGGTCCGGCTGGACGCCCGGCTCACCGGCGACTTCACGTTCACGCTCAAGCGCTGAGCCGCAGGGGCGGTCACCGGCGGCGGACCGCCCGGCGACCGCCCCCAAGAGGCGGCTCCACCTGTCATCTCCACCCGGAGTTCCACCCGTGGGTCCGGGAGCTTTCCCGGCTCCGGCGGAAGAGTCGTCCTCAGGAAAACGCGCGGCGGGACCACCGCCGGAGACCGAGGAGTGCGACGTCATGACGGACATGGAGCAGGCGCTGACGATCAGCGGGGGCATCTTCGCGGTGATGATGCTGACGCAGTACGGACGCCGGAAGTACGACCTGCACAAGGTGCTGATGCCGATCGGCACGGTGTCCGCGGTGGGCTACTTCTATCTGAAGGGGATGCCCGCCCACCACGCCGACGTGGTCGTCTATCTGGTGGGCGCCGCGATCGGACTGGCCTGCGGTCTCGTGGCGACGCTCACGACCGGCGTCGAGCGGGACCCGGGCACGGGGAAGGTGCACACCCGGTGCGGCGCGGGCTTCGTGGCGATCTGGACCGCGGTGGTCGCCCTGCGCGTCGCCTTCATCTTCCTCGCCGAGCACAACACCTGGTTCCGCGACCACCTCGGCACGTTCATGCTGGACCACCACATAGCGCAGGACGCCGTCGCGCCGTTCTTCGTCATCATGGCGCTGGCCATGGTCCTCACCCGGGTGTTCCTGCTGCTGGCCCGCGTCCGCCTGCCGGCACCGGCCGGGACCCTCACCCGTGGGTCTTCACCAGTCCGTGGGTGAACGCGTACCTCACGGCGTGCGCCCGGTCCCGCAGATGGGCCTTGGCGAAGAGGTTGTTGATATGGGTCTTCACCGTGGCCTCGCTGACCACCAGCCGCTCCGCGATGCCCCGGTTGGTCAGGCCCTCGCCGATCAGGGTGAGGACCTCGACCTCCCGGGGGGTGAGGTCCGGGGCGAGTCCGCTGGCAGGCCGCTCGGCGGGGACCCCGCCCCGCGCGGCGGCGGCGACGAGCCGGTCCCGTACGGCGGGGTCGAGCACGGACTGCCCGGCCGCCGCGGCCCGCACCGCGCGGGTGATGTCCTGCCGGCCGGACTCCTTGGTGAGGTAGCCGCGGGCGCCGGCACCGAGCGCGGCGAGGATGTACTCCTCGTCGGCGAAGGTGGTGAGCACCACGACGGCGACCCGGGGAAAGCGCTCGGCGATCAGCCGGGTGGCCTCCACCCCGTCCACCCGCGGCATGTTGAGATCCATCAGGATCACGTCCGGCGAGTGCTCCTCGGCGGCCCGCACGGCCTCCCCGCCGTCCTTGGCCGTCGCGACGACCTCCACGCCGGGCTGGAGATCCAGTACGGTCGCCAGCGCCTCGCGCACGGCGGTCTGGTCGTCGGCGACGACCACCCGGACCAGGCCCTGCTGCTCGCGCCGAGCATCCGCCTGCTCCTGCTCCTGCCCCTGTCGCTGCCCCTGCTTCTCGTCGCTCATGCCGGGATCACCACGCGCACTCGCCATCCTCCCGCGTCGTCGCCGTCCACGATCGGCCCGGCCGTGACCGTGCCGCCCACCAGGTCGAGGCGCTCGCGCATCCCGACGAGTCCCATCCCGCTCCCCGCTCCCGCCAAGGGCCGAGAGCCCTCCGGCGGCGCGGAGTTGACCACCTCGAAGACGGTCTCCTCCGGGAGCCCCTCCCGTTGTTCCAGGTACTCCAGGCGCATGCGGACCGGGGCGCCGGGTGCGTACTTGTGCGCGTTGGTCAGCGCCTCCTGGGCACAGCGCACGATCACCTGGGTGCGGCGGACGGGCAGTTCACGCGGCGGCCCGTCGACGGTCAGGGTACCGGCGCCGGTCGCGGATTCGAGCATGGACCGCAACGTCTCCACCAGCGGCAGCGCGTCCTCGCGCAGGTCCCCGACCGTGCGCTGCACCTCGGTCAGCCCCGAGCGCACCAGGCTCTGCGCCCGCTGGGCCGCCTCCCGGGCCCGCCCGATGTCGCCGGACTCCAACAGGGCGTCGGTGACCTCCAGTTGCATGTTCACCCCGGCCAGCGAGTGGGCCAGTACGTCGTGCACGTCCCGGGCTATCCGAGCCCGCTCGGCGAGCGCCTCGGCCCGTGCCACGGCCCGCGCGGCCAGCTCCGCCTGCTCGGCGGCGGCCCGCGCGGAGCGCAGTGCCTCGGCGTGGGCGCGGTTGGAGATGCCTACGAGCACGCTGACCCCGGTGAAGGCGCCCACGATCCACGAGGTGTGGTGCCCGCCCCACGGCAGGAGCAGTACCCCCGCGCAGAGGATGCTGGTGCACGCGGCGAAGGGCAGGGAGCGGCGGCTGTCGAGGCGGTACCCGGCGTGCCCGGTGACGAAGTAGGCGAACAGGGCCGAGGCACCGGACCGGTCGAGAGCCAGCAGCGCGGCGGCCCCGAGCGACCAGACGCAGAGCACCGTGAGCTGCGCGCGGGGCGAGAGCCGGTCCTCGGGGATGAGCCGCGTGCACGTCATCAGCGAGACCAGGACGAGCAGACACAGCACCGCGAGCCCTGTGCCGGAGGTGCCGATCGGGCGCACCGCGATCGCGCCGACGACGATGCCGGCGACCGTCCCGAAGACCTGCATGGGGTTGTTGTCCTGGGTGAACCAACGGGTCAGGGTCTGGGTTCGGTGCACCGTGCTCTCTTCCCGCTGTCGTCCGGCCGCTGCGAAAGCTACCAGCGGGCGGGTGGGTGCGTCGGCCCAGTGCCGCTGGTCCGCCGAAGGCGCACGCGGGATCGGGAAACCGGCGTCAGCGCCCGCCCTGCCCGCTCTGCGCACCCTGCGCGTACGCCGTCGGGGTCACCCCGACCGTGGCTGTGAAGTCGCGGACCAGGTGGGCCTGGTCGGCGTAGCCGAGGTCGGCGGCCAGCCCTGCCCAGTCCACGGGCTCGCCGACGCCCGCCCGCTCCAGGGCGTCGTGGATGCGGTAGCGCAGGATGACCCACTTCGGGCCGACGCCGACGTAGCCGGCGAAGAGGCGTTGCAGCAGCCGTACGGAGAGGCCCTCCGCGCGGGCGAAGTCGGTCACGCGGCGGATCGTGCGGTCGGTGCGGATGCGGTCGACCAGGGTGGTCGCGAGGTCGGTCTGCGGATCGGGGCGGGGGACGAGGGCGAGCAGGAAGGCGTCGAGCGCGGCGACGCGGGCGGTCTCGTCGGCGGGGTCCAGGACCGTGGCGGGGTCGGTGCCGGGGAACACCTCGGGTTGCCGGACCCGCCGTCCCGTCCACTCCGACACCGGGCGGTCCGGCGCGACCGAACGGAACGCGCCGGGCCGGAACTTGATGCCGCAGACCCGTCCCCGTCCCTCCAGTTTCTGGGCGAAGAGGCCGTGCGGGATGCCCGCGACCTCGACGAAGGCGTCCTCGCCCGCGAGCCGCTGGAAGACGATGTGCACGGCCGGGTGCGGGACGACGTGGGAGACGTAGGGCTCGGTCAGGTCCCAGTCGATGAGCCAGTAGTGCTCGATGTACGGGCGGAGGGGCCCGGCGGGTTCGGGGCGGCGGAAGTGCACGCGCGCGAGGAGCTCGGCGGGGTCGACGATTCCTCGGGTGTCACGGTCCGGGACGGCCATGAGGCGATCGTAGGACGAGCCACTGACAACGGCCGGGGGGTGACGTTGACGGGGGCCGACCCGGACATTGGCGGCAGCTTCACCCGGGCCTGCCCAGGCGTCGGCATCGACCCCGCGTGGGCCGCCTCAGGCGTTGGAGTCAGCCCCGTTCGGGCCAGCTCCGGCACCGGCATCGACTCGGCGCGGGCGGGCTCAGGCGTTGGAGTCAGCCCAGTCCGGGACTGCGCGGCACGGCATCGACCCCGCGCGGACATGCCCAGGCGTCGGAGCCGCCCCCGCCCGGGCCGCGGCGGCTCCGGCACTGGCGTCAGAGGCACGCGGGCCGGCACCGGCGTCGCCCACGCTCCGGCCAGCTTCGGTGTCGGGGTCAGCCCCGCCCCGGCCTGCGCGGGCACGGCATCGTCCCCGCCCCGGCCTCCCAGGCGTCGGCGTCAGCCGCACCCGGGCCCGCCCACGCACCGGCACCGAGTCCGCCCGCACCCCTCCGGAATCCGCCCCACCCCGCCCCCCGGCCCCCCCCCCGCGGAATATGTGCGGCGAGGTAGCCGTTGGGGGGTATAGTTGAATAATCAACAACCTGGAGGGTGAACGACCATGCAGTTCGGGATCTTCAGCGTCGGCGATGTCACACCGGACCCGACCACCGGACGGACGCCGACCGAGCGGGAGCGCATCAAGGCCATGGTCGCCATCGCGCTGAAGGCCGAGGAAGTCGGGCTCGACGTCTTCGCGACCGGTGAGCACCACAACCCGCCGTTCGTGCCGTCGTCGCCCACCACGATGCTCGGCTACATCGCGGCGCGGACGGAGAAGCTGATCCTCTCCACCTCCACCACGCTCATCACCACCAACGACCCGGTGAAGATCGCGGAGGACTTCGCGATGCTCCAGCACCTGGCCGACGGCCGGGTGGACCTGATGATGGGCCGCGGCAACACCGGCCCGGTGTACCCGTGGTTCGGCCAGGACATCCGCCAGGGCATCAACCTCGCCATCGAGAACTACGCCCTGCTGCGCCGCCTGTGGCGCGAGGACGTCGTGAACTGGGAGGGCAAGTTCCGCTCGCCGCTCCAGGGGTTCACCTCGACGCCCCGCCCGCTGGACGACGTACCGCCGTTCGTCTGGCACGGTTCGATCCGCAGCCCCGAGATCGCCGAGCAGGCGGCCTTCTACGGCGACGGGTTCTTCCACAACAACATCTTCTGGCCGGCCGACCACACCAAGCAGATGGTCGAGCTGTACCGGGAGCGGTACGCGCACTACGGGCACGGCACACCGGAGCAGGCCATCGTCGGGCTCGGCGGCCAGGTCTTCATGCGGAAGAACTCCCAGGACGCCGTCCGCGAGTTCCGCCCGTACTTCGACAACGCCCCGGTCTACGGCCACGGGCCCTCCCTGGAGGACTTCACCGACCAGACCCCGCTGACGGTCGGCTCCCCGGAGGAGGTCATCGAGAAGACCCTCGCCTTCCGCGACTACGCCGGTGACTACCAGCGCCAGCTGTTCCTGCTGGACCACGCCGGGCTGCCGCTCAAGACGGTCCTGGAGCAGCTCGACCTGCTGGGCGAGGAGGTCGTACCCGTCCTGCGCAAGGAGTTCGCGGCCAACCGCCCGGCGAATGTGCCGGACGCGCCGACCCACGAGTCGCTGCGTGCGGCGGCCGAGGAAGCCGAGGAGAAGGAAGGGGTGACCGTCGCATGAAGCTGGTCGTCGTCTCGGCGGGCCTGAGCGTCCCCTCGTCCACCCGCCTGCTGGCCGACCGCCTGGCCACCGCCACGGCGGACCGCGTCCCCGCGGAGATCCAGGTCGTGGAGCTGCGCGACCTCGCGGTCGAGATAGCCCACAACCTCACCAACGGCTTCCCCGGCAAGAAGCTGGCGTCCGCGCTGGCCGCGGTGACGGAGGCGGACGGCCTGATCGCCGTCACCCCGGTGTTCTCGGCGTCGTACAGCGGACTGTTCAAGTCCTTCTTCGACGTCCTGGAGAAGGACGCGCTGGCCGGCAAGCCGGTCCTGATCGCGGCGACGGGCGGCAGCGCCCGCCACTCCCTGGTCCTGGACCACGCCCTCCGCCCGCTGTTCGCCTACCTCCGGGCGATCGTCGTCCCGACCGCGGTCTACGCCGCCTCGGAGGACTGGGGCGCGGAGGGCCTCCCGGAACGTGTCGACCGGGCGGCGGGCGAGCTGGCCGCCCTGATGCGGGGCCTGTCGGCAGCGCGCCCGGCGGACAGGCCGGCGGTCGTACCGTTCGCGGACCAGCTGGCGGCACTGAACATCGGCCCGTCCGGCGGGTGAGGACGAGGCTCCGTTCAGGGCCGAAGCGGGGCCCGGGGGGCTGGGGGCGCGGCCCCCGGGCGGGTCTGCCGCACCCGACCGTGAGAAGACGGTAGGAGCGGGGGCCGGGTTGCGCCCACCTCGGTGAGAGCCAGGTAAAAAGGGTGATCGTAGACCCGCCCCCACCGCCCCACCGCCGGAGGCCTTGGCACACTGGATGACGTGCCCCAGACTGTGCTGCTCGCCGAAGACGACCGCGCCATCCGTCATGCCCTGGAGCGGGCCCTGACCCTGGAGGGCTACCAGGTGACCGCGGTCGCCGACGGTGTCGAGGCGCTCGCGCAGGCGCACCGCACCCCGCCGGACATCCTGCTCCTCGACGTCATGATGCCCGGCATCGACGGCCTCCAGGTCTGCCGTGTGCTGCGCGCGGAGGGCGACCGCACCCCGATCCTCATGCTGACGGCACTCGTGGAGACCGCCGACCGCATCGCCGGTCTCGACGCCGGCGCCGACGACTACGTCGTGAAGCCCTTCGACGTGGAGGAGGTCTTCGCCAGGCTCCGCGCGCTGCTCCGCCGCACCAGCCCGGTCCCGGCGAACGGCGTCCCCGGAACCCCCGGCCCGTCCGGAATCCCCGGCACCGCCCCCGACGTACTGCGGGACGACCCGCACACGGCGATGTCCTCCGACAAGCAGATCTCCGCGGCCGGTCTCCGCATGGACCTCCAGGCCCGCCGCGTCTGGCGCGACGACCGCGAACTGGAGCTGACCCGGACCGAGTTCGAACTCCTCGAACTCCTCGTCCGCAACGCGGGCATCGTCCTGGACCACTCCACGATCTACGACCGCATCTGGGGCTACGACTTCGGCCCCGGCTCCAAGAACCTCGCCGTCTACGTCGGCTACCTGCGCCGCAAGCTCGACCAGCCCGGCGCGCCGCAGCTGATCCACACGGTGCGTGGCGTGGGTTACGTGCTGCGGGAGGACTGAGTGGGCCGCCTGCGGCGGTTCGTGGCCACCAGGCGACCCAGGCTCGTCTCGCTGCGCACCACGTTCGTGGTGTCCTTCGCGGCGGTGACCGCGGCCGTCACCCTGCTCGTCGGCGTGCTGTCGTACGGCGCGGCGGCCCGCCTGGTCCGCGTCGATCAGGAGTCCGTGTTCGACCAGGTCGTCCAGGATCTCCAGGACGAGGTGCGCACGCACCAGATGACCCCGGACGACTTCTCGTCCTCCGCGCCCGGCCACGACATCGTGCGCCCCGCCCGCACGGACGTGCAGGTGCTCGGCCCGGACGGCGGTGTCCTCGACAGCGGCAGCCCGGCGCTGCCCGTCACCGGCGACGACCGGGCGATCGCGGGCGAGCGGATCGCCGGGAAGACGGCCGAGCACAAGGACGTCGCCGTCGCCGAGGACGTGTACCGCATCGCGACCGTCTCGCTCGGGGCCGGGCGGGGCGCGGTGCAGGTCGCGCAGGAGTTCAGCGACACGGAGGATCTGCTGCGGGCCCTTCAGCAGCGGACGTTCGTGCTGATGGCGGCCGTGGTGGTGCTGGCCGGGCTGTGCGGCTGGTGGCTGGCGCGGCGCATCACGCGCCGGCTGATCGTGCTCACCGCCGCCGCCGAGGACGTGGCCCGCACCCGCCGCCTCGGCGTCCAGGTGCCGGTCACCGGCTACGACGAGGTGGGCCGCCTCGGCCGCGCCTTCGACCGGATGCTCGGCCGGCTCGCGCAGTCGGAGGAGGACCAGCGCCGTCTGATCCAGGACGCGGGCCACGAGCTGCGCACCCCGCTGACCTCCCTCCGTACGAACATCTCGCTGCTGCGGCGGATCGACGAGCTGCCGCCCGCCACGCGCGAGGAGCTGGTCGCCGACCTCTCGCAGGAGGCCCGCGAACTCACCGACCTGGTCAACGAGTTGGTGGACCTCGCGGCCGGCCAGTCCGACACCGAGCCGCCCCAGCAGGTCGACCTCGCCGACATCGCGGAGGACGTGGCGGGCCTGGCCCGCCGCCGCACCGGCCGGGACATCACCGTCCGCGCGAGCGGCGACACCACGACCGACGGCCGCCCCGGCATGCTCCAGCGCGCGATCTCCAACCTCGTCGAGAACGCGGCCAAGTTCGACCGCGCAGGCCAGACCCCGATCGAGATCGCGGTCTCGGGCCCGGCCCTCCCCGGCACGGTCCGCGTCGAGGTCCTCGACCGGGGCCCCGGCGTCTCCGAGACCGACCTCTTCCGCATCTTCGACCGCTTCTACCGCGCCGCCGACGCCCGCTCCCTTCCCGGCTCCGGCCTCGGCCTCTCCATCGTCCGCGAGGTCGCCCTGGCCCACGGCGGAGCACCCTTCGCGCTACGGCGGGACGGCGGCGGCTCGGTGATCGGCTTCACGGTCGGCGGCGCGGCGGAGCCGGGGCCCGGGTCCCGGGGCACCCGGCCGGGGCTGCGGAACTGACGTGCCCGGGGCGGGGTTGCGGAACTGACTTGCCTGGGCGGGAGTCCGTCGGCCTCGATCCGCCTCAACCGGTGTCAGCTGGTCTCGGCCGGTCGCCGGGTCAGCCGTTGGAGCCCGTCCGGCCGAAGCAGCGCTCCAGTTCGTTCAGGTCGTAGAACTTGCTGCCCTTGGAGACGGGACGGCAGCCCGCCTTGAACGCGGTCTCCTTCTCGTTGTAGAGCATGCGGACCAGGTAGGTGCTGCCCTTGCGGAAGACGTCCCACTGGATGTTCGAGCCGAGGGGGGCCACGGCCGCGCCGCGCCAGGAGTTGGTGGCGTAGGTGTACGGGTGCTCGGCGGTGACGCCCTGGGTGCTGCCCGGGAGGCCCATCAGCGCGGCCAGCGGGATGATCTCCTCGGCGTGCGTGAAGCGGAGTTCGGCGCCCAGGCCGCTGGTGCCGTCGCGCTTGGCCTCGGCCTTCTTGAAGAAGTCGTCGAGCAGGACACCGGCCATCCTGTACGTGATGTCGCTGTCCGCGAAGCCCGGCCCCTTCTCGTAGAAGTCCTCGGTGTCGGAGACGTACCCGAACCAGTCGGCGTCGGCCGCCGAGAGGTACCGGTCCATGCCCCAGCCCTTGCCGCCCGGGCTCTCCTCGCTCATCGCGGGGGCGATGGCGTACAGGTTGTAGACGGCGGTGGCGGCCTCGACGTCGGTGCCGATCGACGCGAACTCGCCCGCCGTGATCCGGTCCACGAACGCCGGCGTGAACAGCTTCCTCAGTACGTCACGGGCGGCCCGGTGCGTCCTCGGCTGGTCGGTGAGGGTCTTCAGGGTGGTGGCGAGCCGCTGGTCGTTGGCGATGTAGTCGCGGTACGCGGCACCCCCGTCCGCCTTGTGGAAGTAGAGCAGGTCCTTGTCGGTACGGGTCGTGCCGATCAGGGAGGTCAGATCGGGGTCGGTCTGGGCGAGGGCCGCGCCGTAGAGGTTGGCACTGTCGACCGCACGGCCCTGACCCGAGCTGACGACGTCGATGGTCTCCTTCTTCTTCGCGATCGACGCGAAGAGAGTCGGCAGCCGCTTCGCCATGCGTACGGCGGTGTCGTGGATCTCCTCCTTGCCGCGCGCGCTGAGGTTCCCGTAGCCGACGGTGCTCATGGCGGCTTCGAGGGCCTTGGCCTTCGGCCCGAACTCCCGGCCCTTCGCGGTGAGTTGACCCTCGGCCCGGGCCTTGTCGAGGAGCGCGAGGATCAGGTCGCCGTCCGAACTGTCGGTCGCGGAACGGGCCCCGTGCCGCGACACGTTCTCGGTGAAGACGGGGGTGAAGCCGGCCGGGACCTTCTGGTACGAGCGGGAGTCCTGCTCCGGCTGGTACACGGCCTTCGTGCCGAAGCTGTCGGCGTGGGCGTCGCCGCCGCCGTGACCGGGGGCGGCCTGGGCGGCGAAGGGGGTGGCCAGCAGCGCGGTGACGCCCAGGACCAGGGCGGGGGTGACACGTCTCATGAGCGGCATGCTTCGCGGGGGACGTGAACGCGAGGTGCACGCGGGGTGACCCCGCAGGCCCGGCTTTCCCGGCGGTCCCGGTGGGTGTGATGTGTCGCCGCCGGGGCGGTGGTGTCGGTGAGCGGAGCGGCGCCGCTCAATAGGGGTAGGTGGAGCGGGAGTTCATGGCCGTGCCGCCGTGCCGTCGGCCGGGGTGAACAGGTGGGCCATCGCCTGCCAGAGGGGCATGACGCGGGGCGTGCCGCTGGGGGTTCGCCGGGTGGCGGACGGCCGGGTGGTGCGGGCGTTCTTCGTGAGGGAGACGGCGGTGTGGGACATGGCGGGCGGTTCCTTCCGGCGAGTCGTCGACCTTGGCCTTGCGAGGTCAACGATGCCGTCGCCGGGCTCCCGCCACGAGGGGGTGGGCTGCCCGGTCCGGGGTACGGCTGGCACCACCCCCGCCCGGGGGACGGCCCGTTGCGCGGCAGGGCGTCCAACTCCGCCCGGACCACGACAGGTTGCGCGATCCGGGCGGATTGGGCGGGCTGGACGGGCTGGGCGACCAACTGCCGTGCACCACACCGATGGCTAGTTGTCCTTGCGGGCGACTCCGCCGTAGATCCCGATCGGCGTGGCGCCGGGCGCCGGGGTCTCCTCCGGGCGCCAGTGCGTGACGCGGACCAGGCCCGGGTCGACGAGGGTGAAGTCGCCGAAGAAGTCCAGGACTTGGGCGTGGGAGCGGAGGTTGAGGGTCGCGGTGGCCCGGTTGTAGACGGAGGCCGCGTCGTGCCGGCCGTCCTCGTGGACGTCGCCGGTGGCGTGCGAGAGGACGAGGTAGGAACCGGTCGGCAGGGCGTCGCGCAGGGTGGCGACGATGCCGTAGGGATCGCCCTCGTCGGACAGGAAGTGGACGACGGCGACCAGCAGGACCGCGACCGGCTGGTCGAAGTCGATGGCCTTGCGGACCTCGGGGTGGTCGAGGATCGTGCGGGGGTCGCGCAGGTCGGCCAGGATGACGGAGGTGTCGGTGTCCTCCATGAGGGCCATCGAGTGGGTGCTGACGATCGGGTCGTTGTCGACGTAGACGATCCGGGTGTCAGGGGCGATGGCGTGCGCGATCTGGTGCACGTTCGGCTCGGTGGGCAGGCCGGTGCCGATGTCGAGGATCTGGCGCACCCCGCCCTCGGCGACGATGTGCCGGACGGCGCGGTGCATGAAGCGCCGGTTCGCCCGGACCCCTTCCCGCACCTCCGGTGCCGCCTTGATGAACTGCTCGGCGGCCTCCCGGTCGACCTCGTAGTGGTCCTTGCCGCCGAGGAAGTAGTCGTACATCCGGGCCGGGTGGGGCTTGCTGGTGTCGATGATCAGTGGCTGCGCGTCACTGCCGTCTCCGCTGGGAGAGGTCATGGGGCCAGGCTCCGTCTTGGTGAGTGGCTGTCAGATCATCATCCTGGCATGCCGACCGTCGGGCTCAGGCCCGCACTGTACAAACGGCGCCCCCCGCCCCGCCACTCCTTGACCGCCCCGGCGCCCCGCACCCACCCCAACGCCCCCGAACACGAAAAAGGCGAGGCCCGAAGACCCCGCCCCTCACCTCACCTCACGTCACGGCCGAACCCCGACTCAAGGCCACACAAGGCAGTACGGCTGATGCCCCGCCTCATGCAACCGGTGGCTGAAGTCCTGCCACTCGTGCAGCAACTGGTACACATTGAACGCGTCCCGAGGCCCACCCCGGTCCGGCACCGTCGACCAGATGAACGCCGCCGCGCCCACCGCCTCCTCGCCGATTCCGCGCAGCGGGTCGACGACCGTCATCGGGAGTTTGACGACGGCGTAGTCGGGGTGGAGGACCACCAGTTCCAGCGGGGGCACCTTGTTGAGCGGGACGCCCTCGATGCCGGTGAGGACCATCGCGGCCATCGTCTCCGGCTTGATCTTGGTGAACATGCCGTTCATGCCGAGCTCGTCGCCGCCCAGTTCCTCGGGGCGCATCGAGATCGGGACGCGGGCCGCGGTCGCGCCGTCGGGCGCGCCGAAGTATTTGTAGGTCACCCCCACCCGACCACCATTCCTGCTCCCCGCCCGCAACTGATCGATCCGACGTTCGATACGGCGCTCGTCGCGATCCGACTCATCCGAACCCACATGGGATCCACCGGACCCCCCGGACCCGGGACCACTCTGCCGTGCCGCCTCGGCGGCCTCCTCCGCGTCGCGCCGGTGCTTCCCCCGCCGGGCACGCCGAGGACCCAGGTCGTCAGTCCCCTCGCCCAGTCCGCCACCGCGATGCATATCTCCACCCGACTGCTTTTCCAGGACGCGTGGCCCTCGCCGCGCAACCCGATCATCGTGTCAGTGACCTCCCCCACGGCCGCCCGCCGAAACGTGCGCTGAAACACCTGTCCGCAGGATCTGCGCAAGCCCTGAACACCGGCGCCCGCATGTGCTGTGTGTCCCTGTGTGTATCAGGTCCCAGTCTCGCAGACGGGTGGGGGCCCCTGCCCGTTCTCCCGCCGCCTACCCTGAGGAGGTCCCTGAGTCACCGGACCCCAGTGATCCGAGAAGTCCGAGAAGCCGGAGAAGTCGCAGGTCATGACCGAAACGTCCAGCGGAACGCCCAGCGAAACGCCCAGCGGAGGGGCGAGCGGGGCGCCGCACGCCCTGCCGTACCCCTACGACGCACCCGTCTCGCAGGCTCTCTTCGACCGTGCGGCGGTCGTCACCCCGGGCGGCGTGAACTCCCCGGTGCGCGCCTTCCGTGCCGTCGGCGGCACGCCCCGCTTCATGGTGTCCGGCACCGGCCCCTATCTGACGGACGCGGACGGCCGCGAGTACGTCGACCTCGTCTGCTCCTGGGGCCCGATGATCCTTGGGCACTCGCACCCCGAGGTGATCGCCGCCGTCCACGACGCCGTCTCGCGCGGCACCTCCTTCGGCACCCCGGGTGAGGGCGAGGTCGCGCTCGCCGAGGAGATCGTCGCCCGCGTCGAGCCCGTGCAGCAGGTGCGGCTCGTGAGCAGCGGGACCGAGGCCACGATGTCCGCGATCCGGCTCGCCCGCGGGTTCACCGGCCGGCCCAAGGTCATCAAGTTCGCCGGGTGTTACCACGGTCACGTCGACGCGCTGCTCGCCGCCGCCGGTTCCGGTGTCGCCACCTTCGCGCTGCCCGACACCCCCGGCGTCACCGGCGCCCAGGCGGGCGACACGATCGTGCTGCCGTACAACGACCTCGAAGCCGTCAACGAGGCCTTCCACCGGCACCCTGGTGAGATCGCCTGCGTGATCACGGAGGCCTCGCCGGGGAACATGGGTGTCGTGCCGCCGATGCCCGGGTTCAACCAGGGGCTCAAGGACGCCTGCCGGAAGAACGGTGCCCTCTTCATCTCCGACGAGGTCATGACCGGGTTCCGCACCAGCAGGGCCGGCTGGTTCGGGATCGACGGGGTCGTACCCGACCTGATGACCTTCGGGAAGGTCATGGGCGGCGGCTTCCCCGCCGCCGCGTTCGGCGGGCGCGCCGACATCATGGCGTACCTCGCCCCCGCCGGGCCCGTCTACCAGGCCGGCACCCTCTCCGGGAACCCCGTCGCCACCGCCGCGGGCCTCGCCCAGCTGCGCCTCCTCGACGACGCGGCCTACGACACGATCGACGCCGTGTCCGCGCAGATCCAGGCCCTGGTCACCGAGGCGCTCGCCAAGGAAGGCGTCGCGCACCGCATCCAGCACGCCTCCAACATGTTCTCCGTGTTCTTCACCGACCGGAGCGTGCGCACCTACGAGGACGCCAAGGCGCAGGAGTCGTACCGCTTCACCGCGTTCTTCCACTCGATGCTGGCGAACGGTGTCTATCTGCCGCCCTCGTCCTTCGAGTCCTGGTTCGTGTCCACGGCCCACGACGAACGGGCCATCCAGCGGATCGCCGACGCCCTCCCGGCGGCGGCCCGAGCGGCGGCGGAGGCCACCGAATGAGCAGCAGTGACATCACCGTCGTCCATGTGATGCGGCACGGGGAGGTCGCCAACCCCGACGGCGTCCTCTACGGCCGTCTTCCCGGCTACCACCTCTCCGAGCTGGGGCGGCAGATGGCCGACCGGGTCGCCGAGCACCTCTCCTCCCGCGATGTCACCCACGTCGTCGCCTCCCCGCTGGAGCGCGCGCAGGAGACCGCCACCCCGATCGCCAAGGCGCACGGCCTCGACCTCGGGACCGACGCGCGGCTCATCGAGGCCGAGAACGTCTTCCAGGGCAAGACCTTCGGCGTGGGCGACGGCGCGCTGAAGAAGCCGGACAACTGGAAGTACCTGGTCAACCCGTTCAAGCCGTCGTGGGGTGAGCCCTACGTCGATCAGGTCGTCCGCATGATGGGCGCGCTGGACGCCGCCAAGGACGCCGCGCGCGGACACGAGGCGGTGCTGGTCAGCCATCAGCTGCCGATCTGGATCGTGCGGTCGTACGTCGAGCGGCGGCGGCTGTGGCACGACCCGCGCAAGCGGCAGTGCACCCTCGCGTCCCTGACGACGTTCACCTACCGCGGCGACAAGATCGTGTCCGTCGGCTACACCGAGCCGGCCCGCGATCTCGTCCCGGCCCATCTCCTCGCCGGCGCCAAGCCCGTCAAGGGCAAGGACAAGGCGTTCGGCGCCTGAAAAAGACGGGTTGATCACTCGTCAGGGGCGGATCCGGTGACGGCCCTGTGACATTTGTTTCGCAACCCACATCGTTCTCGGCGAACTTTCTTGTCCGTCGCGTCCTCTCACAGGTAGACCACAGAGGACGCGACGGATGGGGAAGCAATGCGGAGTCTCACTCGACGAGGCGCACTCGGAGTCGGTGCGGGCGCCGCGGCGGCCGTAGGACTCGCGGGGTGCGGGACGCTCGGCTCGGACAAGCCGAGCCCCTCCGGCGGTTCGGGCAAGGGACACTCCGGCGGCCCCACCAAGTCGATGGAGCCGCGCGCCAAGCCCATCGGTGACGGCTCCACGTCCTTCACCGGCGCGCAGCCCAAGCAGCCCGCGAAGCCGGTGCCGCTGGAGCCGGGCCAGACCCCGCCGCAGTTCGTGATCTTCTCCTGGGACGGCGCGGGCGAGGTGGGCAACGGCCTGTTCCCCCGCTTCCTCGACCTCGCCAAGCAGCACGGCGCGAGCATGACCTTCTTCCTCTCCGGCCTCTATCTGCTGCCCGAGTCGAAGAAGCGCCTGTACAACCCGCCGAACAACGCCCGCGGCGCCTCCGACATCGGCTACCTCACCGACGAACACGTCAAGGCCACCCTCACCAACGTCCGCCGCGCCTGGCTCGAAGGCCACGAGATAGGCACCCACTTCAACGGCCACTTCTGCTCCGGCTACGGCACGGTCGCCCACTGGACGCCCCAGCAGTGGCGCAGCGAGATCGACCAGGCCAAGTCCTTCGTCAAGGAGTGGCGCACCAACACCGGCTGGACGAACCTGCCGTCCCTGCCCTTCGACTACGAGAAGGAACTCGTCGGCGGCCGCACCCCCTGCCTGCTCGGCCAGGACAACCTGCTGCCCACCGCCCGCTCGCTGGGCTGGCGCTACGACGCCTCCTCGCCCGGCGGCCGTCAGGTCTGGCCCGTCAAGCGCAACGGCGTCTGGGACTACCCGCTCCAGGCCGTCCCCTTCCCCGGGCACAGCTTCGAGGTCCTCTCGATGGACTACAACATGCTGGCCAACCAGTCGGTCAACTCCACCAACGCGCCCGCCTACAACTACCCGGGCTGGCGTACCCAGGCCGCGCAGGCCTACATCTCCGGCTTCCAGCGGGCGTACGAGACCAACCGCGCCCCCTTCTTCATCGGCAACCACTTCGAGCACTGGAACGGCGGCATCTACATGGACGCCGTCGAGCAGGCCTTCAAGCACATCGCCCGGCTGAAGGAGAAGGGCGAGGACGTACGCCTCGTCTCCTTCAAGCAGTTCACCGACTGGATCGACGTGCAGAAGCCCGAGGTGCTCGCCAAGCTGCGCGGCCTCGACGTCGGCCAGGCCCCGGCCGGCGGCTGGAAGTCCTTCCTCGCCGCGAGCCCCGACGCGTCCTCGTCGGCCTCCTCCACGGCCACCGGAGACGCCGCCTGAAATGCGGTTTTCCGCCCGAGGGGCGCCCTTGAGGGGGGCGCGCAAGATCCCCGGAACGGACATGCGAAACTTTTCACATGAGTGCCGCCAGTCGCGCCCGTAGCCGCTCCGTCCTGTCGACCGCCGGTGTCGCCGTCGCCGCGTTGGTGCTGTCCGCGTGCAGCTCCGGAGGCACCTCCGGAGGCTCGGGCAACACCAACTTCATCACCGGCTCCGACGGCATCGCGACCGTCAAGAAGGGCGACCGACAAGCCGCCCCCGACCTGTCCGGCAAGACCATCGACGGCAAGACGCTCGACACCGCCGACTACAAGGGCAAGGTCCTCGTCGTCAACGTGTGGGGCTCCTGGTGCTCCCCGTGCCGCGCCGAGGCGGACAACCTCGTCCAGGTCGCCAAGGCCACCGCGGGCAAGGACGTCCAGTTCGTCGGCCTCAACACCCGTGACACCAGCACCGAACCGGCCGTCGCCTTCGAGAAGAAGTACGCCGTCCCGTACCCGAGTCTCTACGACCCGACGGGCCGGCTGATGCTCCGCTTCAAGAAGGGCACCCTCAACCCGCAGGCCATCCCCTCCACGATCGTCATCGACCGGGACGGCAAGATCGCGGCCCGCGCGCTCCAGGCACTCAGCGAGGACAAGCTCCGCGAGATGCTCGACCCGGTCATCGCGGAGAAGTGAGCTGACGTGCTGCTGGCCGCAACCACAGGCCTGAACTCCACGGTCTACAGCGGGGCCCTGCTGCTCGCGCTGCCGATCGCGGTGCTCGGCGGGCTCGTCTCCTTCTTCTCGCCCTGCGTCCTGCCGCTCGTCCCCGGCTATCTCTCCTACGTCACCGGAGTCAGCGGCACCGACCTCGGTGAGGCGCGCCGGGGCCGGATGGTCGCGGGCGCCTCCCTCTTCGTGCTCGGTTTCACCGTCGTGTTCGTCTCCGGCGGGGCGCTGTTCGGCTACTTCGGGCAGACGTTGCAGGAGCAGCAGGGGGTCATGACCAAGATCCTCGGCGTGTTCATGATCCTCATGGGCATCTTCTTCATGGGGCTCATGCCCTGGCTGACCCAGCGTGAGTTCCGCTTCCACAAGCGGCCCGCCGCCGGGTTGATAGGGGCGCCCGTGCTCGGCGCGCTGTTCGGGATCGGCTGGACGCCCTGCATCGGCCCCACGCTCGCCTCCGTCATCGCGCTCTCCTCGCAGCAGTCGAGTGCCGGTCGCGGCGCCATACTGACCGTCGCGTACTGTCTCGGCCTGGGTGTCCCCTTCGTCCTCACCGCGGTCGCGTTCCGCAAGGCCCTCGGCGCCTTCGGCTGGGTCAAGCGCCACTACGTCTGGGTGATGCGCGTCGGCGGCACCATGATGATCGTGACCGGCGTGCTGCTGCTCACCGGTGCCTGGGACGCGCTGGTGCAGGACATGCAGGGCTGGTCCGACGGCTTCACTGTAGGGATCTGATCGATGAGCAAGACGACCGCCGACTCGGCCGCCGAGACGCCCCGGGCCGACTCCTCCGCCGACGACCAGGACCTCGGCGCCGCCGGCTCCCAGCTCTCCACGGCCCCCGTCGAGACCGCCATGCCCGGCTCCTTCGGCGGCAACCGCAGGCCCGGCCCGGCCGGCTGGCTCGCCTGGACCGGCCGTGAGGCGCTCGGCTGGGCGCGCTGGATGTGGCGCCAGCTGACCTCGATGCGGGTCGCGCTGATGCTGCTGTTCCTGCTGTCGCTCGGCGCGGTCCCCGGCTCGCTGATCCCGCAGTCCGGCACCGACGCGCTGAAGGTCTCCGAGTTCCTGGACGCGCACAAGACGCTCGGCCCGATCTACCAGAAGCTCGGCCTCTTCCACGTCTACGGCTCCGCCTGGTTCGGCGCGATCTACGTCCTGCTGTTCGTCTCCCTCATCGGCTGCATCATCCCGCGCACCTGGCAGTTCGTCGGCCAGCTCCGCGGCCGGCCGCCGGGCGCGCCCAAGCGCCTCAACCGCCTTCCCGCGTACGCCACGTGGCGTACCGCCGCCGAGCCCGAGCAGGTCCGTGAGGTCGCCCTCGCGACCCTGCGGAAGCGCCGCTTCCGCGCCCATGTCGACGGTGACGCCGTCGCCGCCGAGAAGGGCTACCTCCGCGAGACCGGCAACCTCCTCTTCCACCTCGCGCTGATCGTGATGCTGATCGCCTTCGCCTGGGGACAGCTCTTCAAGTCGGAGGGCGACAAGCTGATCGTCGAGGGCGACGGCTTCTCCAACACCCTCACGCAGTACGACGACTTCAAGTCCGGGAACCTCTTCAGCGACGACGACCTCGTGCCCTTCAGCTTCAACCTGAAGAACTTCGTCGGCACCTACGAGCGCACCGGCCCCAACCGCGGCACCCCGCGCACCTACCAGGCCGACATCACCTACAGCCTCGGCGCCTACGGCAAGGCGGAGAAGCACACCATCAAGGTCAACGAGCCGCTGGAGATCGGCGACTCGAAGGTCTATCTCGTCAGCCACGGCTACGCCCCGGTCGTCACCGTCCGGGACGGCAAGGGCAACGTGGTCTACCACCAGGCCGTGCCGATGCTGCCGATCGACTCCAACGTCACCTCGCAGGGCGCGATCAAGGTCCTCGACGGCTACAAGAACGCCCAGGGAGTCGCCGAACAGCTCGGCTTCGCGGCCCTGTTCGTGCCGACGTACGCCAAGGGCAGCGGCACGATGTTCTCCCAGTACCCCGGGCTGGACTACCCGGTGCTCAACGTGACCGGCTACCACGGTGACCTGGGCGTCAACTCGGGCATCCCGCAGAACGTGTACCAGCTGGACACCAAGAACCTGAAGCAGTTCAAGACCGCCAAGGGCGCCATCCTCAAGTCCCAGCTGCTGCCGGGCGAGACGATGAAGCTGCCGAACGGCGCCGGGTCGATCACCTTCGACAAGCAGATCAAGGAGTGGGCGGGCTTCCAGGTCGTCCAGCAGCCCGGCACCGACTGGGCCCTGGCCGGCGCGCTCACCGCGATCCTCGGTCTGGCCGGCTCCCTGTTCATCCAGCGCCGCCGCGTCTGGGTGCGGGCGACCACCGGCGACGACGGTGTCACCGTCGTCGAGATGGCCGGGCTCGGCCGCAGCGAGTCCGCGAAACTCCCCGAGGAACTCGGCGACCTGGCCGCGCTCGTGCACGACCGGGCCCCGACGAAGACCGAAGACGACGCACCGAACACCCCCGACTCCGACGGCTCCCCCGTCGAACCGCCCGTACCCGCCGAAGGGGCTGAGCAGCAGTGATGAACCTCGCCGCCGCCACCAACGAACACCTGGCCAACCTCAGCAACACGCTGATCTACTCCTCGATGGCCGTCTACACCCTGGCCTTCTTCGCGTACATCGCCGAATGGACCTTCGGCAGTCGCAGCAAGATCGGCCGTACGGCCGCCGCGCTGACCGGCACCGCCGCGAAGAAGGCGGACGCGCCCGCCGTCACCGTGCAGACCGCCGGCGGCACCGCCGTCCTGGAGCGGCCCAAGGTCGTCGTCCGCGCCGCGTCCGGCTCGCGCGACGTCCCGGACGGGCCCGGCGCGCACGGCGGCGACGAGCAGGGCGACCTCTACGGCCGTATCGCCGTGTCCCTCACGGTGCTCGCGTTCCTCGTGGAGCTGAGCGGCGTCATCGCCCGCGCGGCCTCGGTGGAGCGGGCGCCCTGGGGCAACATGTACGAGTTCAACATCACCTTCTCCACGGTCGCCGTCGGTGTGTACGTCACGCTGCTGCTGCTCAAGAAGAACGTGCGCTGGCTCGGCCTGTTCCTGGTCACGACGGTCCTCCTCGATCTCGGCATCGCGGTCACCGTCCTGTACACCGCCAGCGACCAGCTGGTTCCCGCGCTCCACTCGTACTGGCTGTACATCCACGTCTCCACGGCGATCATCTGCGGCGCGGTCTTCTACGTCGGCGCGGTCGGCACCCTCCTGTACCTCTTCAAGGACAGTTACGAGAACAAGCTGGCCAACGGCGGCCAGCCCGGCGCCTTCGCCACCTCCGTGATGGAGCGGCTGCCCGCCTCGGCGAACCTCGACAAGTTCTCCTACCGCGTCAACGCGGCCGTCTTCCCGCTGTGGACGTTCACGATCATCGCGGGCGCGATCTGGGCCGAGTCCGCGTGGGGCCGCTACTGGGGCTGGGACCCGAAGGAGACCTGGGCGTTCATCACCTGGGTCGCCTACGCCTGCTACCTGCACGCCCGCGCCACCGCCGGCTGGAAGGGCCGCAAGGCCGCCTACCTGGCCCTGATCGCCTTCGGCTGCTGGCTGTTCAACTACTACGGCGTCAACATCTTCGTCGGCGGCAAGCACTCCTACGCCGGCGTGTAGGCCGCGACTCCCGCAAGGGTGTTCAGGCCGGAGGCAGGCAGTCCTTCGCGGGCGGCCCGTCCTCCGGCCAGGCGATCTTCACGAAGCGGGAGCCGCCCTGTGGGGTGAGTTCCACTATCGGTACGGCCTTGTCGTACGGGTTGCCGTGCACGTCCAGGCAGATCCAGCCGCTCGCGCCGTTCACCCGCAACGAGCCCTTCACCTGCGGCCATTGCAGGCCGACGTCGGCCAGCGGCGGGATCTTCTGCTGGTCGGGGGTGGCCTCGCGGATGCCGTGGACGGCGAGGCGCGTCGCGTCGTAGGCGATGATCGCCTGGCCGTCGTCGAGGGAGACCGGGCCGATCGGGCCGACCGGGCGGGCCTTCGCGGAGGTCAGCAGCCTGTCGAGGTCGCGGGTGTCCTGGGCCGAACCCCCGCTCGCCGGGGGCCTCTTGAGCCACGCGTCCGGGTGGGCGAGGGAGGTGTAGCGCACGGCGACACCGTGCCGCAGGGCGCTGCGGTCGAGCTTCTTGTCGCCGGTGAGGTACGAGCCCTCGTCGCCGGTGAGCACCGTGAACGAACGGGACTGGCAGCCGCGGCGGCCCAACGCGTTGATGAACTGGCGGAGTTGGGTGTGCCGTCCGGCGAAGAACACCGTGTCCAGCTTGGTGTCCGTGTCGCAGATCAGGTCGCTGATCTGCCGGAAGGTGTTGGGCGTGCTGCCCTCCTGGCTGCGGTCGGCGGGCGGGGTGAACGGCCACGAGCCGTACGGCGAGCCCTTCAGCAGCGTGGAGAAGGCCCCCTGGAGCGTCTTCGTGTACGGGTCGCCGGGCTTGTCGTAGACCAGCAGCGCCCGGTCCGCCGTCACCTTGGCGAAGGACGCGAGGGCGCGCGCCTCGTCCGTGTTGGTGGGGGCGACGCGGGCCAGACCGGGGTAAGGGTCCTTGCCCCGCTGCCCGTTGGCGAGGTCGTCGGCGGTGATCGAGGTGCCGATCACCGGGACGCCGAGCCGGGTCAGCTTCGCCACGGCCTTCTTGTTGTTGTCGGTGCTCGTCCCTATGCCGGTGACCGCGCGCAGCCGGTCGGACGACCTCGTCATCGTCACTATCCGGTCGACCGTGCGCTCCCAATAGGCGCCCGAGGCACCGGGGTTGGCGAGCACGAGCCGGATGTACGGGGTCTCGCCGTTGCCGTCGTGGTTGGAGTGGTACTGCGCGAGATAGGCGCCCTGCAACTCGTGCCGTACGTCGTTCATGGTGTCGGCGTCGGTCGCGGTGAACGGCTCGAAGAGCGCGACGGTGACGTACGTGCCCGGCTTCAGCCTGCTGTTCTCGCGGGCCACCGCCCGGATGGTGTCGGCGAACGGACGCTGCCCGAAGTCGAACGCGGAGGTCGACACCCCCACGCACTCATCGCTGTCCTCGGGCCGCGCCACCCCGGCCGCGCACGAGCGGTCGTCGTGCAGCAGCGCACGGGTCAGCACGACGAGCCCGAAGACCAGCGCGGCGGCGACCACGAGGGCCGTGTAGCGGTAGATCGGGATGGTCCTGATCCGCTGGACCACTGCACGCATCCACGGCCTCATCGCGGACCCCCGTCCCGGTCGTCGCAGCCGGGCACCCGCAATGGGCGCCCGGCCAGGGCCTGTTCGGGCCACTGCTGGGCGGCCCGCCACAGCGGTTCGCTGCCCGCGGGCCAGATGTTCGACAGCTGCTCCAGATCGAAGTGCATCCGGCCCGCGACCTCCTCGTCCGGCAGCACCAGCGGGTCCGTCACCTGCCACACCGCGTGCAGCAGCCGCCGTACCGTCAGATGCAGTGCCGTGTCCACGCCCTCCGGGGGTTCCTCGGCGGCGTCCGTGCGGGCCAGCGCGACCGCCTTGCGGTGGTCGCCGGGCGCGCCGATGTCCCGGCCGTGCGGATCGTGCGCGTGGTAGTAGGGCGCGGCGGTGATGAACAGCAGCGTCTCCAGCCAGGCGCACGGCGTGATGGCGCGGAAGGTGTTCCGCAGATACGCGACCGCGTCCGCCGTGTCGCCCAGGGCGAGTTCGTGGTGCAGGCGGTAGCGGGCGCGGGCCGGGGTGTCCGGGTCGCCGGGCAGCCCCTCGTAGTGCGTGAGCAGGGAGCGGTGCACGGCACGCCAGCGGCCGTGGTCGGCGTCGTCGAGGTGCAGGCGGAGGAGGAGCAGGGTGCGGAGGAAGGGGTCGCCGACGAAGTAGCCCTCGGCCGGGGGGAGTCCCTCCGCGGTGAGCTGGGTGCGCAGCCGGTTCACCCCGGCCGCCCCGAAACTGTCCCCGAGCCTGGCCTCGGCCAGTGCGCGTGCCGAGTCGCCGTCGTGCGCGGTGGCCAGCACGGCCAGCTCCTCCGCGAGACCCGGTGGCACCAGCCGGTCGAGCAACTCCCGGTACACCGGCCGCTGTTCGTGCTCCGCGTCCCCGTCCGGCTTCAGCCCGGCGGTCAGCAGCTCACCGGGACTGACCGCCCCCGCGGGCCGGTTCTGCCGTACGGCCTGCCCCAGCACCGCCGCCCCCAGCGGACTGCCGGCCGTCAACCGGTGGATGGCGTACGGCAGTTGGGGTGGCACCTCGACCCGCGTGGCGCCGTCCGTGACACACGCGTCGGCGATGACGCGCCGCGCCTCCTCCGGCGTCAGCGGCGGCAGCGTCACCACCAGCGCCCGCGACGACGGCGAGGCCCCCGGCACCCACCCGCTCGCCCGCGCCACCTCCGGCAGCGGATGCCGTACGGCGTCCGGCAGATCGGGATGACGGTGACCGCGCAGCCCGGCGATGAACACCACCTGGTCCCCGGTGCCGTCGGCACGCTCCTTCAGTACGGCCTTCATCAGCCCGGGACCGGGCCCCGACTGCACGTTGTCGACCAGCACGACCGGCCGCCCGACCCGGCGCATCCGCTCCCACCGGCGCCGGTAGGTGTCCGTCAGATCGGCCAACAGGGCCCGCAGCAGCCAGCGTTCGGCGTCCGCGCGGGAGGTGCCGTCGGCGCGGAAGTCCCGGGCGATCTCGATCAGCCCGCGCTTGGCGTCACCGCTCGCGCCCGGATAGGCGCTGTACCAGTCCGCGCCCGCCTTCAGCAGCCCGTTCGGCGTCCACACCAGGTCGAAGAGGGTGTCCAGGGTCGCCTCGATGACGGCCTGGCCCACCGGTCCCGTACCGGACAGGTTGGCGATCAGCCGGGACGCGACCTTGCCGGCCCAGCCCTGCGCGATCGTCGCCCAGCGCCGCGCCGGGTCGCTCAGCAGCAGGATGCGGCGGGCCTCCTCGCGGGCGCTGTCCTCGTCCCGCGAGCCCCAGCCGGTCGCGCACACGGCGAGCAGCCCGGCTTCCAGCCGCGGGAAGTCGATGCTCCCGGAGCCGCGCGCCACCGGCTCCCGCAGCTGCTCCGCGACGGTCTCCAGCGCCTGCCACACCGGCGACCAGGTCGCGGCGGGCCGCCCGTCCGGCAGCCGGGTCAGCCGGTCGGCCTCGCAGTCGATCAGCGCGACCGGCGTGTGCCCGCGGTACGCGCTCCGCAGCTCGGCCAGCGCCATGCTCTTGCCGAGCCCCCGCGCGCCCGCGAGCACCACGAAGGGCGGTTCCGGGTGTTCGTACGGCGAGGTGAGCAGCTCGTACGGGCGCAGACCGGTCAGGCGCGAGGCCAGACCGGGCGGCTGTGCCTCGAACAGTGCCCCGCGTCCGTGCAGCCCTCTTCCCACCGCATCTCCCCCTGAGCGGTCGTCCGGCACTCTGTCTATCAACACCAGGGTAAATAGGGGGAGTTGTTTCGTACTAGATCGCGTGGTGTCCGTTGGGTTACGAAAATATCGGAAGAGTGGACATAGGTGACGGTGAAGAGGGCGGCCGTCAGTCGACGGTGATCGAGTCCAGCTTCTCCCGCAGATAGACATGCGAGTCGACGGCGTCGTAGGCCACGCGTCCGACGGGTGCGGGCACGGACTCGACGAGCGTGCCCGGGGTGCACTCGCCGAAGTACACGAGCGACATCAGCTCCTCGGCCGGCGAGTCGGCGGGCGGCGGCAGCACCCGGTGCCGCCCGGACCGCCACCGGTCACCGGTCCAACGGGCCATCAGATCACCGATGTTGATGGTGAACGCCGCCGGATCGAACGGCGCGTCCTCCCATCCGCCCTCATCGGTGAAGACCTGGAGTCCCCCCTTCCCGGCCTGCCGGTCGAGGATCGTCACCGTCCCGAAGTCGGTGTGCGGCCCGATCCGGAACTGCCCCGGCTCCGGCTCCCCGACGACCTCCACGCCCGGGTAC
This sequence comes from Streptomyces sp. NPDC096013, assembly GCF_044763565.1. Classification (NCBI taxonomy): domain Bacteria; kingdom Bacillati; phylum Actinomycetota; class Actinomycetes; order Kitasatosporales; family Streptomycetaceae; genus Streptomyces; species Streptomyces sp. NPDC096013. The sequence continues at coordinate 71,264 of NZ_JBIWGK010000010.1, forward strand.
CAGTTGATGTTGAACCCGTATGTCGGATGGTCCATGTGCCGGGAGAAGAAGTCGGGTTCGAGTCCGAGCGCGACCCCGAGCAGTGACAGCAGTTGCTTCTCCAGCTCGCCCATCCGGTCGAGGTACTCCTCGCAGAGCGCCCGCAGTTCGGGGATCTCGGCCGGCCACACGTTGGGCGCGTACCACTCCGCGTTGATCACCGGGTCCTCGAAGGGCCGGTGCGTGGCGAAGGTCAGCGACTCCTTCAGATCGGGCGGCGTCTCGGTCCCCTCCGAACACCCGTTGGCCTCGGCGCCGGGCCCGAGCCACCCCCGCCCGCCGACCTTGGCGGAGTAGGCCGCCTTCACCTCGGCGGGAAGCCGGAAGAAGGCGCGGGCCGCCTCCCGGATACGGGACCGCAGAGAGGCATCAACCCCGTGCCCGGTGACGAGCAGGAACCCGGCGGTCTGGAGGGCGTCGTCGACGGTCCGGGCGATGTCCTTCCGCGTCTGCTCGTCACCGGAGATCCAGGGCCCGAGATCGATGGTCGGGATGCGGGGTTCGGTCCGGGGGTGGGTCTGGGTCTGGGGCTCAGTCACCGATGTCCTCGTTCCACAGTTCCGGGTTGTTCTTGATGAAGTCGCGCATCAGGGAGGTGCATTCGGGGTCGTCGAGGAGGACGATCTCCACCCCGTGCTCGGCCAGCCAGTCGTGGCCGCCGTGGAAGGTGGCGGCCTCGCCGACGACGACCCGCGAGATGCCGAACTGCCGCACCAGCCCGGAGCAGTACCAGCAGGGGGAGAGGGTCGTCACCATCGTCGTGCCCCGGTACGACCGCTGCCGCCCCGCCGACCGGAACGCGGCCGTCTCCGCGTGCATCGAGGGGTCGTCGTCCTGGACGCGCCGGTTGTGGCCGCGGCCCAGCAGGGTGCCGTCGGCGGCGTAGAGCGCGGCGCCGATCGGGATGCCGCCCTCGGCGAGCCCGGCGCGGGCCTCCGCGACGGCGGTGGCGAGCCAGGTCCGTGCCTGTGCCTGATCGATGCGGTTCATGGACTCCACTCTCCAGTGGCCGAAACACGAGGGCAACGTGCGGAAAGTACTCTCCCCGCAACCCTTAGCCGGACGAACTGTCAGCGCCTCTGGAGGTTCCCGTGCCCGCACTCACCCTCCGTGAGGTCCTCGCCCTCGACCCGGTCCGCGCCACCGAGCCCGAGCTCCTCGCCGGGGAGACCGCCCTCGACCGCCCCGTGCGCTGGGTCCACTCCAGCGAGGTCTACGAGGGCGCGAACTTCCTCGACGGCGGCGAACTCCTCCTCACCAACGGCTTCGGCCTCACCGACACCGACGCCGAGATCCGCCGCCGCTACGTCCGCGAGCTGGCGGCCCGGGGTGCGTCCGGCCTGGCCGTGGAGATCGGCCGCTCCCTGCCGACGATGCCGCCCGAGGTCACCGACGAGGCCCGCCGTCTGAACCTGCCCTTGCTGGCCCTGCACCGGGTCGTCCCCTTCGTACGGATCACCGAGGCGGCCAACCGGGCGATCGTGGCCCGCGGACTCTCCGGCCGTTCGGTGGTCCGCCCGTGGGGCGACGACCACACGGCCGCCCTCCTGGCCGACCTGGCGGACCGCGCCGCACTGAACCAGCCCGAGGTCGAGGCCCGCTCCGCCCTGGCCGGCTTCCACCCCGGCCCCGGCGCCCGCCTGATCGGCGTCTCCGTCCACGGCGCGAGGGACCTGACGGCCGTGGACCGGGCGGTACGACTGCTCGGCGGCGCGGGCGTCCTGCGGGCGGCGTTCCCGGCCGACGTCCTGGCCCTGCTCGCGCTCCCGGCATCCGTCGCGGGCGACCCCGTCCGAACCGTCCAGGAGGCCTTCCGTACGGCCGCGGACCCCGGCCTGACGGTCGCGGTGGGGCACGCGGTCGAGGCGGGCAGCGGGTGGCTGCGCTGGAGCGACACGTTGCGGGCGGCCCGTACGACACTGGAGCTGGCGCTGACCGTCCCGTCGGCCGAACCGGCCGCCCCCGAGGGCCCGTTGGTGACCTCGGCGCGCTCCCTGGCCCTGGAACGCGAGCTGACCCGCGGCGGCATCGACACCAACCGCGACCGCCTCGCCCGCCTGGTCCAGCACGCCCTCGGCCCCCTCCTGTCCTGGGAGGCGGCCCACCCCAGCGACCTGGTCCGCACGCTCGAAGTCCATCTGCGGCACGGCTGCTCGCCGACGCGGACGGCGGCTCTGCTGCACATCGGCCGCCAGTCCCTCTACCAGCGCCTCGAACGCATCGAGTCCCTCCTCGGCCTGGAGATAGACGACCCCGACCTGCTGGGCGAACTGCTGTCGGCGGCGTGCGCGCACCGGGTGGTACGGGGGATGGGCGCGGCGCAGGTACGAGGGCTGCGGACAGTGGCGTAAGCGCTGCCGTCCGCCGTCCGCCGTCCGCCGTCCGCGCGGGCGGTGCATAAGATCACTGGTATGGCACTGCGCCCCGTCCAGGTGAACATCAAGGCCGTCGACGCCCCGGCGGTGGGCCGGTTCTGGGCGGAAGCGCTCGGCTGGAGCGCCTTCAGCCCAGGCGTGACGACGTATGCCGGTCCTGCGGGCGGCCGCGTCTGGCCGGAACCGGTCGGCCTGGGTATCGACGTCGTCCCCGTCCCCCACCCCAAGACGCCGACCAAGAACCGCCTCCACCTCGACCTCGCCACCACTTCCACGGCCCACCAGGCGGAGTTGGTCGCCCGCCTGCGCTCCCTCGGCGCGACGCCGGCCGACGTGGGCCAGGGCGACGTCCCCTGGACTGTCCTCGCCGACCCGGAGGGCAACGAGTTCTGCGTCCTCGAACCCCGGGAGATCTACCGCGACACCGGTCCGATCGCCGCGGTCGTCGTCGACTGTGTGGATCCGCGGGCGATGGCGCGGTTCTGGGCCGGGGTGACGGACTGGACCCTGTGTGAACTGACCCCCGACCAGGCGTCGTTGCGCTCCGCCGAGGGTGTCGGACCGTACCTGGAGTTCCTCCGTGTACCGGCCCCGAAGACGACCCCGGACCGCGTCCACCTCGACCTGTTGCCCTACCCGGCCTACGACAGGACGGCGGAGGTGGACCGGCTGCGGGCGCTCGGGGCGACGGATCTCGACCTCGGCCAGGGCGACGTGCCGTGGACGTGCCTGTCCGACCCGGAGGGCCACGAGTTCTGTGTCCTCGTGCCACCGCCGCCGCTCTCCTGATCCGGGGGCCTGCTTCCCCTCTCGGCATTTCCCCGTGACCGTTGGGCCACTCGCTTCTTGGCCAGTGTCGGGCTTCCACGGCCCGAGTAAAGGGCGCTCCCTGCGGTCGCGTCGGCTGCGCCGATTCCGCTGCGCTCCACCCTTGACTCGGTCCGCTCCAGCCCGTTTCAGAAGCGAGCGAGCGGCCCGGAGGAACGGGTGGCCAGCCAGGAATCCCCGTGCCTGTACTGAGCTGTGGACCGGTGTGAAGGGGGCGCGCTCGCGTCTCGCCAGCACGCCGGGTCGGCTCAGCGGCGACCGCCCGGTGGGGACTTCCCCAACAGACAAAGAGCAGAAGGCGAGAAGCAAGGGGCAAGGGGGGAGTGGGCGGCGGTCGGTGGGTGGGGGTCGCTGGAAGCTGGGGGTAAATCTAACCACCGTCATGTCCTGTAACTGGTTAGGAATGACCCCGGCTTCTAGCGATGGTTGGGGGGCGAGGGTGACGCGCTGGCGTCATACCTGCACGCCGAGCCGGCTCAGGGGCCAACCTCCGGTGGGAGGGTCCCAGAAGCTGGGAAAAAAACTAACCACCGTCGCACCCGGTGACCGGTTACATGTGACCTCGGCTTCCAGGGGAGGCGGTCCTGCCTGAGAGGCCAGGGTCGGGGCAAGGTCAGGATGCGCATGCGCGGGCGCACGGACTGGCATTCCCCGTGCGGGCCGTGACGACTCGCGGCGATCGGTCGGTGGGTGCTCGTGCGCTTCCGTCTGGCGCGCATGGCGGGTCGGCTCAGCGGCTTCCGGTCGACGCGTGTAGGCGCGGTGCCGTCTGACCTGCACGTCGGGTCGGCTTAGCGGCTACCGGCCGGTGGGGACTTCCTCGGCACGCAACGAGCAGGGAGCAGTGGCCAACGGGCGGCTGGGGGGTGCTGGAGGCTGGGGGTAAAGCTAACCACCGTCGGATGTGATGACCGGTCAGAAAAGACCCCAGCCTGCGGAGGGTAGCGGGGGCGCCTTGGTCCCAGGCGAAGGAAGCTGGCGGGCTGAGAGCCTCGCAAACGGCACGGCAGGCGACAAAGGAGACGGCGATGACGGGAGCAGGAGCAGGAGCGGGGGCGGGAAGCTGGAGTGCCCGTGACGGCACGGGCTGGCAGGGCGGCGAGGAGCATGTCCTCTTCGGCGTCACCCTCCTGGTCGGCCTTGACGAGCAGTGACGGGGACGGGAGGGGCGCTCCCTGCCTCGGCCCCGCCCCAGCTTCCGCCTGGCCCTTGCCCTCGGGTAGGGGCGACGCAGGCCGGGGTCTTTCCTAACCAGTTACAGGACATGACGGTGGTTAGATTTACCCCCAGCTTCCAGCGACCCCCACCCACCGACCGCCGCCCACTCCCCCCTTGCCCCTTGCTTCTCGCCTTCTGCTCTTTGTCTGTTGGGGAAGTCCCCACCGGGCGGTCGCCGCTGAGCCGACCCGGCGTGCTGGCGAGACGCGAGCGCGCCCCCTTCACACCGGTCCACAGCTCAGTACAGGCACGGGGATTCCTGGCTGGCCACCCGTTCCTCCGGGCCGCTCGCTCGCTTCTGAAACGGGCTGGAGCGGCCCTAGTCAAGGGTGGCCCGCAGGGCCATCGCCGGAGGCGACGCGGAGCGCAGCGGAGCGCCCTTTACTCGGGCCGTGGAAGCCCGACACTGGCCAAGAAGCGAGTGGCCCCACGGTCACGATCGAGGGACGGTACCTTTCCTCGGCCTTGAACTCGCCTACGAAGCCCCGGCCCCGGCCCCGGCCTCAGTCGGCACCGGCACCGGCGTCGACGTCCGTCCGGCGATGCGGGTGAAGGCCACGTACAGCACCGCGCTCAGCACGAAGCCCACGATCGGCGTGCTGTCGCCGAAGGACGGCCAGTGTTCCGGGACGTAGCCGACGTAGTCCTCCTGGTTGGAGAAGAGGGGGACGGAGACCGCGATGCCGATCAACAGGGCTGCCAAGCCAGGCCAGTTGGTGAAGGTGGGGTCGGTGAGGCGGGGGGCCAGGTCCGCTGTGGTGGTCGTGGAGCGCGACTGGAACCAGCGTTCCACCAGCACCACGCCCAGCCACGGCGCCACCCAGTACGCGATCACCAGCAGGAACGCCTCGTACGCCGAACCCGCGTCGGACAGGGACGCCCATGCCGCCGCCGTACCGGCTACGCCTGAGACCACCACCAGGACGCTGCGGTTGAGCCACGCGGGGAGTTTCAGGCCGAGGGCGGTGAGGGAGATCGCGCCGGAGTAGACGTTCAGGGCGTTCGCGGAGACGGCGCCCAGGATGATCGCGATCAGGACCAAGTTGCCGAGCCAGGACGGGAGATGGCCGGTGAAGGCCGCCGTGGGGGTTGCGTCCTTGGGGGCCAGGAGAGTTGCCGAGGCCGCGCCCATCACCGCCACGAACGTCACCGACACGAACAGGCCCAGCGCGGGGTACAGCACCGTCCTGAACTTGTTCGCCGTGCGGGGGAGATAGCGCGCGTAGTCGGTGGCGTACGGGTTCCAGCCCGCCGCATAACCCCACGCCGCGCTGAACGCCAGCAGGAAGCCGCCCATTCCGCCGCCCGTGCCGCCCCCGCCCAGGTGCGCGTCCTTGAACGTCCACACCCCGGCCAGCAGGAAGATCAGGGCCAGCGCCGGGAACGCGTACTTCTCGAAGGTGTGCACGAAGTTGTGGCCGATGAAGCCGATCAGGATCTCGGCGACCACCACCAGCAGCAGGGACGGGAGGGGGCGCAGGCCCGTCAGCGTGTTGAGGGCGAACGCCGCGCTCACGCTGTTCACCGCGAACCAGCCGACGCCCGCCACAAGGCCGTTGGCCGCCGACGGGAGGATGTTGCCGCGGAAGCCGAAGGAGAAGCGGCCGATCACCATCTGCGGGACGCCGAAGCGCGGGCCGTCCAGGGAGAGGAAGCCCTGCGTGATCGCGCCGAGGGCCGTGCCCAGGACGATCGCCGCGGTCGCCTGCCAGAAGGACAGGCCGAAGAAGAGGACCGAGATCACGCCGATGTAGACGGTCGCGAACTCGATGTTCGGGGACGCCCAGGTCCAGAGCAGCTGGAGCGGGCTGCCGTGGCGTTCGGCGTCGGGGATGGGCTCGGCGCCGGCCGTCTCGACGGCGATGACCTTGTCACCGTATGCGGGGGCGAGGGTGCCGGCGGAGTCGGCGGGAGCAGTCGTCATGCGAGGTAAGTGTCCGGTTCCTGCCGGTCCGGGCCCAGAGGCGCATTGTCCGCTTCGGGGCGCTCACCGGCGTACAACCTGCACGTATCGCCTGACGTCACTCCGCCTTGGGGTCGTCCTTGAGGTCGTCCTTGTTCAGGGACTTCAGGAACTCGGGGTTGTCGTCCGGCGCGATCCACTGGCCCGGCGCGGCCGTCGCCTCGGCCCCGGTGCGCCGCGCCCGGCCCGCGATCAGCCACGCGACCGGGCCGACGAGCACCTCGCCGAAGAGCAGGATCACGAACACCCACGCCAGCTTCGGCATGCCCCGCACATCCTCCTCGGGTGTGTTCAGGCAGTCCACGAAGGCGTAGATCCACAGGGCCAGGACCAGCAGGAACGGCAGATACCTCAGCATGGCGGCGAGTTCTCCTGAGTGGTGGGACGGCCCCGGTGACGGGGTCAGGTTAGCGGGTGGCCGATACTTGGACACATGGCTTACGACGATCTTCGCTCCCTGCTCAGGGCACTGGAGCGCGAGGGAGACCTCAAGCGCATCAAGGCCGAGGTGGACCCCTATCTGGAGGTCGGGGAGATCGTCGACCGGGTCCAGAAGGCCGGTGGACCCGCGCTCCTCTTCGAGAAGGTGAAGGGGTCCTCGATGCCCCTCGCCATGAACGTCTTCGGGACCGACCGGCGGCTGCTGAAGGCCCTGGGGCTGAAGTCGTACGGCGACATCTCCGACAAGATCGGCGGGCTGCTGCGGCCCGAGCTGCCGCAGGGCTTCATGGGCGTGCGGGACGCCTTCGGGAAGCTCGGCTCGATGACCCACGTACCGCCGAAGAAGGTCAAGGAAGCACCGGTGCAGGAGGTGGTGCTCACGGGTGACGACGTCGACCTCGATGCCCTGCCCGCCCTCTTCACCTGGCCTCAGGACGGCGGGTCCTTCTTCAACCTCGGGCTCACGCACACCAAGGACCCGGAGAGCGGGGTCCGCAATCTCGGGCTCTACCGGCTCCAGCGCCACGACAAGCGCACCATCGGCATGCACTGGCAGATCCACAAGGACAGCCGCAACCACTACCAGGTCGCGGCCCGGCGGGGTGAGCGGCTGCCGGTCGCCATCGCCTTCGGGTGTCCGCCCGCCGTGACCTACGCCTCCACCGCGCCCCTCCCCGGTGACATCGACGAGTACCTCTTCGCTGGGTTCATCGCGGGCAAGCGCATCGAGATGGTCGACTGCAAGACCGTGCCGCTCCAGGTGCCCGCGCAGGCCGAGGTCGTCATCGAGGGGTGGCTGGAGCCCGGCGAGATGCTGCCGGAGGGGCCGTTCGGGGACCACACCGGGTTCTACACACCGCAGGAGCCCTTCCCCGCGCTGACCATCGACTGCGTGACGATGCGGAAGCGGCCGTTGCTCCAGTCGATCGTCGTAGGCCGGCCTCCGACGGAGGACGGACCCCTGGGACGGGCGACGGAGCGGTTCTTCCTGCCGCTGCTGAAGATCATCGTGCCGGACATCGTGGACTACCACCTGCCCGAAGCGGGCGGATTCCACAACTGCGCGATCGTCTCCATCGACAAGAAGTACCCGAAGCACGCCCAGAAGGTGATGCACGCGGTCTGGGGTGCGCACATGATGTCCCTGACCAAGCTGATCGTGGTCGTCGACTCCGACTGCGACGTCCACGATCTGCACGAGGTCGCGTGGCGGGCCCTCGGCAACACGGACTACGCCCGCGACCTCTCGGTCGTGGAAGGACCCGTCGATCATCTCGACCACGCCTCCTACCAGCAGTTCTGGGGCGGCAAGGCGGGGATCGACGCGACGAGGAAGTGGCCCGAGGAGGGCTACACGCGGGACGGCGGCTGGCCCGAGATGGTGCTGTCCGACCCGGAGACGGCCGAACGGGTGACGCGGCGTTGGAAGGAATACGGACTGTGAGGGCGATGGCGATGAGGGGATGCGGCAGCGCGTCGGCGGGGCTTCTCCGCCGGCGCGGAGGTGATCCGGTCGAGCGCCGTGGGACGGAGTGCGGCCTGTGAGTTCCTCAGCCGCCGCGCTGCCCCAGCCCGGCAGGACCCGCGCGTTCCTCCGGCTCGTCATGATCGAGCACTCCGTCTTCGCCCTGCCCTTCGCCTACATCGCCGCACTGACCGCGATGTTCCAGTGGGACAAGAACATCCACTGGGGGCGGCTGCTGCTGGTCACCATCTGCATGGTGGGCCTGCGGACCTTCGCGATGGCGGTCAACCGGATCATCGACCGCGAGATCGACGCCCGTAACCCGCGCACCGCGCACCGCGAGCTGGTCACCGGCGCGATGTCGGTGAAGCACGCGTGGACGGGCGCCCTCGTCGCCCTCGTCGTCTTCCTGGGCTCGGCGGCGCTCCTCAACCCGCTCTGCCTGGCGCTGGCGCCCATCGCGGTGATCCCGATGGTGGTCTATCCCTACGGCAAGCGGTTCACGAACTTCCCGCAGGCCATCCTCGGTCTCGCCCAGGCCATGGGCCCGGTCGGCGGCTGGCTGGCGATCTCCGGCGAGTGGTCCTGGGACGCGGTGATCCTCGGTCTGGCCGTCGGCATCTGGATCGGCGGCTTCGACCTGATCTACGCCTGCCAGGACATCGAGACCGACCGCGAGATCGGCGTCATGTCGGTGCCGGCCCGCTTCGGCATCCCGGCGTCCATCTGGGGTGCCCGCGTCTGCCACACGGTCACGACCGCGCTGCTCGCCTGGTACGGCGCGGCGACCGGCGCCGGTGCCTTCTTCTGGTTCGGCCTGCTGATCGTCGCGGGCGCGTTCGTGTACGAGCACTCGATCGTCCGGCCCCACGACCTGTCCCGCCTCAACCGGGCGTTCTTCAGCGTCAACGGGTTCATCGGCATCGCGCTGTTCGTGTGCGCGCTGCTGGATCTGCTGGTGCGCGGGCTGACGGTGTGAGCGACCGCCTCACCGTCTAGGCGGCGGTGAGCGAGGTCCGCGGAGTGGGCCGGCGGCGGAACACGAACGCCGCGCCCACCCCGGCCACCAGCCCGATCAGGTGGGCCTGCCAGCTCACTCCGGACTGGGTCGGCGCGAGTCCGAACAGGATCGAGCCGCCCCACACCGCGCCGACGAGCAGTCCCACGACGATGCCCAGCGGCCGGCGTTCCGCGAAACCGCTCACCAGCAGGAAGCCGAAGAGGCCGAAGATCAGGCCCGACGCGCCCGCCGTGTTCGTGTGGGCCGGGGATATGAGCCACACCCCGAGGCCGTCCGCGACGATGATCAGCGCGCTGACGGCGGCGAACCGCCGGATGCCGCCCAGCGCGGCGAGGAAGCCGAACACCAGCAGCGGCACGCTGTTCGCGGCGACATGCGCGAAGCCGAAGTGGATGAACGCGGCCGGGACGACGTCGATCAGTTCGGACGGCTCACGCGGGACGATCCCGAAGCCGTCGAGAGCGTGGCCGCTGATCACGTCCACCACTTCCAGCAGCCACAACAGCGCGACCCAGCCCACCATCAGCTTGGCCGCGGCCTTCGCGCGGTCGCCTCGCGACCACTCCAACTCCGCACCGGACATGGCACCCCCCACGACTCACTCGTCCCCACCGAAGAACGCCCCGGCACCCTTGGCCGGTTCCCGTCCCGCCACGCCAGCTAGGCTCGGTGTCGTGAACCCAGTCAAGCCAGGAGAGACGCCGCGTACGCCTTGGATCGTAGGGGTGTCCGGCGCCTCCGGCACCCCATACGCGGCTGCGGTCCTGCGCGCGCTCCTCGACGCCGGCGAGAGCGTCGACCTCGTGGTGTCCCGCGCGTCCCGGCTGACGCTCCTGGACGAGACGGGGATCTCCTACCGGGACGCGCACTGGCAGGACGACCTGCGGGAATGGCTGGCCCGCGGCGCCGACGGCAAGCCCGGCACCTTCCAGCCCGACACCGGCGCGGTACGGCACTGGAGCGCGGGCGACCTCGCGGCGGGGCCGTCCTCGGGGTCGTACCCCGCGAAGGGGATGATCGTCGTGCCCGCGTCGACCGCGTGTGTCGCCGGGATCGCCCTCGGGCTGAGCAAGGATCTGTTGCAGCGGGCGGCGAGCGTGACCCTGAAAGAGGGGCGCAAGCTGGTGGTCGCCGTACGGGAGACGCCGTTGAACGGGCAGACGCTGCGGCACCTCGTGACCCTGGACGACCTGGGCGCGGCCGTGGTGCCCGCCTCGCCCGGGTTCTACGCCGGGGCGACCCACATCCAGGACCTGGTGGACTTCGTCGCCGGGCGGGTGCTGGACTCGGCCGGCGTCCGGCACGGGCTGTACCGGCGGTGGAAGGGCGACCTCGGGGGTTCCCGCACCACCACCTGACGTACGGCACCTCATCTATTCACTGGTACGAATCGGAAGGCAATCGATCGCATGGACGCGGTGGACAGGCAGCTCATCCAGGCCCTGAGAGAGAACGGCCGGGCCTCCTACGCGGAGCTGGGGCGCCTCGTCGGCCTGTCGGGACCCAGTGTCACCGACCGCATCAACCGGCTGGAGGCGGCCGGTGTCATCACCGGCTACCGCGCGACCGTCGACTCGGCCTCCCTCGGCCTCGGCGTCATCGCCCTGATCGGCATCTCGCTCTCCGACGCCGCCGACCACGAGGACGTGGCGCGCCGGCTGAAGGACCTCAGCGAGATCGAGGACTGCTGGTTCATCGCGGGCGAGGACTCGTTCATGCTCAAGGTGCGGGCACCCGACGTGGACGGCCTGGAGAAGACCATCCGGCGGCTCAGCGGGACGAAGGGGGTCTCCAGGACCCGTACCACGATCGTGCTCTCCACGAAGTGGGAGAACCGGGTCGGAGAGCTGCCCGAAGAGGTCTGACGGTATAGGCGTACGGTTTATCGAGACTGTCGTAGGAAGAGGTATGGGCATGGATGTCGGGCTCAAGCGCGAGCTGGAGCAGAAGGTCCGCTCCGGTGAGCGGCTGTCCCGTGAGGACGGCATCGCGCTGTACGAGTCGGACGACCTGGCCTGGCTGGGCGGACTCGCGCACGAGGTGCGGACGCGGAAGAACGGCGATGTCGTCCACTTCAACGTCAACCGCCACCTGAACATGACCAATGTGTGCACCGCGTCCTGCGCCTACTGCTCGTTCCAGCGCAAGCCGGGCGAGAAGGACGCGTACACGATGCGCATCGAGGAGGCCGTCCGGCTTGCGAAGGCGATGCAGGGCGAGAACCTCACCGAGCTGCACATCGTCAACGGCCTGCACCCGAACCTGCCCTGGCGCTACTACCCCCGGTCGCTGAGCGAGCTGAAGAAGGCCCTCCCCGAGGTCTCCCTGAAGGCGTTCACGGCCACGGAGATCCACCACTTCGAGACCATCTCGGGGCTGAGCGCGAGCGAGATCCTCGACGAGCTGATCGAGGCCGGGCTGGAGTCCCTCACCGGCGGCGGCGCGGAGATCTTCGACTGGGAGGTCCGCCAGCACATCGTGGACCATCGCACGCACTGGGAGGACTGGTCGCGCATCCACCGGCTGGCGCACGAGAAGGGTCTCAAGACCCCGTGCACCATGCTCTACGGCCACATCGAGGAGCCGCGTCACCGCGTGGACCACGTGCTGCGGCTGCGTGAACTCCAGGACGAGACCGGCGGGTTCCAGGTCTTCATCCCGCTGCGCTACCAGCACGACTTCGTCGACATGAAGGACGGCAAGGTCCGCAACCGCCTCCAGGCGCGGACCCAGATGGCCACCGGCGCCGAGGCGTTGAAGACCTTCGCGGTCTCGCGGCTGCTCTTCGACAACGTCCCGCACGTCAAGGTCTTCTGGGTCATGCACGGTGTGCAGACGGCTCAGCTCGCCCTCCAGCACGGCGCGGACGACATGGACGGCTCGGTCGTCGAGTACAAGATCACGCACGACGCCGACAACTACGGCACCCCGAACAAGCTCACCCGCGACGACCTCCTCGACCTGATCCGCGACGCCGGTTTCCAGCCGGTCGAGCGGAACACGCGCTACGAGATCATCCGCGAATACGACGGCCCGGACCCGGCGCGGCGCGATTCCCCGCAGCCGATGCGGGTGTGACGACCCCTTCCGAGACGAACACGGCACCATGTCACTGACCTTTGAGCTGGACCCCGCGATCACCCCCGCTCTCCGCGAGGAGATCCTCGCCCTCTGGGCGGACGTCTCCAACGCGGGGGGCTCGGTGGGCTTTGTCGCGCCGGTGACGGCGGACGAGATACGGCCCGAGCTGGTCCGGCACTTCGTCGCGATGGCGGAGGGCCGGACCCGGCTGCTGGTCGGCCGGGACGAGACGGGCACGGTCGCCGCGACCGTGTTCCTCTCCTTCAACACCCACCGGCTGATGCTGCACTGGCTGTGGCTCTACACGGTGATGGTCCATCCCCGCCACCAGGGCAAGGGCTACGGCCGCGACCTCCTCGCCGCCGCCGAGCGGGCGGCCCGCGGCCTCGACGGCATCGAGGCGATCCGCCTCACCTGCCGGGGCGGCCACGGCCTGGAGCGGTTCTACGGCTCCTGCGGCTACAAGGAGGTCGGCCGGGTGCCGGGCGCGATCCGCGTCGCCCCCGGGGACGACCGGGACGACATCGTCATGCTGCTGCCCCTGCTGTGAGGCGCCGACCCCGCCCGAAGATCGGCGGGGGCGCGTGCTTCACTGAAGAGGACTGTTCGGTTGAGTCCGTCCGGTCAGGTCTGTTCGTTACGGAAGAGTGGATTGAGATGTTCCGCTACACACTGTGGCGCCTCGGGGTCTTCGCGGGCTGCCTCGGCGTCGTCTGGGGCCTCGTCTATCTCGGCGTCTTCCCGCGCGGTTTCGGCGATTCCAACGGCATGTGGATCGTGCTGCTGGCGCTGGTGATCTCGGCGCCGATCAGCTTCGTGGTGCTGCGCGGGGTGCGGGACCGGGCCTCGGTGCAGATCGTCGAGCGGGTCGACCGGATGAAGGCCAACCTGGACGCCAACCGCAGCCAGGAGGACGAGACGGTGGACGCCGCCCAGCCGGCGTCGCACCCGCAGGGCCAGGCTTCCTAGAAGTTCTGTCGGCAGCCGTGCGGTCCGGTCCAACTACCCTTGCCCCATGGGTGCCGTGAAGACCAAACGGATGCCGCGGGCGGTCCGGGAGCAGCAGATGCTCGACGCCGCCGTGCGGACCTTCGGGCAGCGCGGGTACATGGCCGCGTCGATGGACGAGATCGCCGAACTCGCCGGTGTCTCCAAGCCGTTGGTGTATCTCTACCTGAACTCGAAGGAAGACCTGTTCACCGCGTGCATCCGGCGCGAGGGCGAGGCGCTCACCGAGGCGGTGAGGGCCGGGGTGGACACCGGGGCACCGGCCGACCGCCAACTCTGGGACGGACTGCGGGCGTTCTTCACCCACACCGCGCACCACCCCGACGGCTGGGCGGTGTTGCACCTCCAGGCCCGCACCCACGGTGAGCCCTTCGCCGCCGAGGTGGCCGCGATGCGCGCCGAACTCGTCGCGTTCGTCACCCAGTTGATAGCGGTCGCCGCCCGCGAGGCCCATCGCGACCCCGACCTCGCCGACCGCGAGGTCGCCGGCCTGGCCGAGGCCCTGGTCGGCGCCGCCGAGTCCCTCGCGGCCTGGTCGAACGCGACCCCGGGCGTCACCGCCAAGCAGGCGGCGGCGACCCTGATGAACTTCGCGTGGGCGGGCCTGGGGCAGTTGATGGAGGGGCGGCCGTGGACGCCGTAGCGTTCACCGGCTCACGCACCTCGTACGGCTCACGCGCCTTGTACGGCTCATAAAGGGAGCGGTCGGACGAAACCGTCCACGTGCGTGCGCTCGCCGCTCCGCAGCTGGAAACGGCCGCCTTCCGCCGCGTACTCCACCACCCCCGGCAACAGCACCGGCGCCCTGAACTCGGCCCGTACGTACGCCGCTTCGGGCGTGCCGTGCGCCGCGAGGCACCGGGCCGCCGTCCACATGCCGTGGGCGATCGCGCGGGGGAAGCCGAAGAGGCGGGCGGTGAGGGGGGAGAGGTGGATGGGGTTGCGGTCGCCGGACGCGGAGCCGTAGCGTCGGCCGACGTCCTCGGCGAGGCGCCACTCGGCGACGGCGGGCAGGGGCTTGCGCGCTTCCCGTGTGTCGCCCGCTTCCCCCGGCACTCCCTGTTCCCGCGCGTCGGCGCGGTGGTGCCGGGCGAGATAGGTGCTCCGTGACTCCCACACGACCCTGCCCGCGCCGTCGCCCGCCCGCATCTCCGTCGTGACCGTCGCCTCCGTGCCGCGTCGGTGCGGGGCCAACTCGTCGACGTAGACCGTCAGTTCGTGCTCCCCGGTGGCCTGTACCGCCCTGTGCCGGGTGATCTCCACCGAGGTGTGGACCAGGCCGAGCAGGGGGAGCGGGAAGGCGCGGCAGCTCATCAGGCGCATGGCCAGCGGGAAGCCGAGGACGTGCGGGTAGGTGAGGGGGAGGGCGTCGTCGCCGGTGGCGAAGCCGCAGACCCGTTCGTAGGCGGCGAGTTTGGCGAGGTCCACGCGGACGCCGGGCAGGACCAGGCGGGTGCGGGGGAACGCGGCGTTGGGGCGGGGCCTCTTGAAGGGGGAGAGGAGGGCGCCGCGGAGGAGGAGCGGGGTGAGCGCGGGGGTGTCGGTGAGGGTCGGGTGGAGGTCGGCCATGTCCCACTCCCGGGTGGCGTCCTGTGCGGCTCTTTTCGGCTTACTTCACAGTAAGGTTACCGCAGGTAAGTCCAAGTGGGGCGAGCCTGGCGCGCCATGGCGGACGCATGGCCGACGCAGAGGTGACACAGGGCCGGCGTACGGCCGACAAAGCCTCGCGAACCCGCCGAGGTTGCACAGGTACGACTCCGGACCACCTCCGAAACCGCACGAACTCCCCACGAGGGGCCCGTACGATCTTCGACCTGACCCGGGGTAACACCCTCGGCCGCAGGCCGGGATGAACGCCTCGGTACGCACCATGCGTACCTAATGCAGCAGAGCGGTACAAGCTGCACGCCACAGGAGCTGCCATGTCCCTCGTCTATCCGTCCGGCTACGACTACGACGGCGCGCCCGTGCTCGTCGAGCCCGAGATCCGGCGGCTGGACGGCGTGGTGCGGGAGGTCGCCGTACCGCCGATGGTGCCGCCGCCGACCCATGGGTCGCTCGCGGACCTGCCGTTCGAGAACGCGGTGGCGGCGCCCGCGCATCCGGTCCTCAGCAGGCAGGACGAGGACGGGAACTGGCGCGACATGACGGCGGCGGAGTTCGCCGAGCGGGTGCAGGCCGTCGCCAAGGGGCTGATCGCGGAGGGGCTCGCGCCGGGGGACCGGATCGCGGTCATGGCGCGGACCTCGTACGAGTGGACGCTCCTCGACTTCGCCGCGTGGGCGGCCGGGCTGGTGACCGTGCCGGTGTACCCGACCTCCTCGCTCTTCCAGATCCGGTGGATCCTCCAGGACTCGGGCGCGGTGGCGATGGCCGCCGAGACGGTCGCGCAGGCCGCGGCGCTGGGCCCGGAGACGCCCCGGCTGCCCGACCTGCGGCACATGTGGGTCTTCGAGAAGGGCCACCTGGACCGGCTGGCCGAGCTGGGCCGGACCGTCCCGGACCAGGAAGTCGCCGTACGGCGCGGGGTGTTGCTGCCCGACACGCTCGCCACCGTCATCTACACCTCGGGCACCACGGGCCGCCCCAAGGGCTGCGCGATCACCCACGGCAACTTCCTCGCCGAGGTCGACAACGCGATCGAACTCCTCTACGGCGTCTTCAAGAACAAGGCCGACGAAGAGCCCTCCACACTCCTCTTCCTCCCCTACTCCCATGTCTTCGGCCGCATGGTCGCCGTCGCCTGCATCCGCGCCCGGGTCCGCCTCGGCCACGCGGCGAGCCTCAAGTCCGAGGACCTGCTCGCCGATCTGGCGAGTTTCCAGCCCACCTTCCTGCTCGCCATCCCGTACATGCTGGAGAAGGTCTTCAACAACGCCCGGGCGAAGGCCGAGAAGGGCGGCCGGGGCAAGGTCTTCGACCGCGCGACGAGCGTCGCCCGCCGCTACGGCGAGGCACTGGAGGCCCGCCAGTCCGGCAAGGGGCCCGGCCCGACCCGCCCGTTGAGGACCGCCCGTGCCTTCTACGATCCGCTGGTCTACCGCAAGATCCGCAACGCCCTCGGCGGCAAGCTCCGTTACGTCATCTGCGGCGGCTCCCCGCTCGGGCGGCGGCTGGCCGCGTTCTACGCCGGCGCGGGCATCGAGATCTTCGAGGGCTACGGCCTGACCGAGACCACCGCGGCGGCGACCTGCACCCCGCCGCTCAAACCCCGCCTGGGGACGGTGGGTTGGCCGATGCCGGGAACCCGGGTGCGGATCGCGTCGGACGGCGAGATCCTCCTCTCCGGCGGCCAGGTCTTCCGCGGCTACTGGGACCCGCACGGCGACGGGGTGATCCCCGCGTCCCAGGACGGCTGGTTCGCGACCGGCGACATCGGCCGCCTCGACGACGAGGGCTACCTCACCATCACCGGCCGCAAGAAGGAGATCCTGATCACCGCGGGCGGCAAGAACGTGGCCCCCGCCCCGCTGGAGAACTGGCTCCGCTCCCACCCGCTGATCGGCCAGTGCATGGTCGTCGGCGACCGCCGCCCCTACGTCGCCGCCCTCATCACCCTCGACCCCGAAGGCATCACCCACTGGCGCCAGATGAACGGCAAGCACCCGGTGCCGGCGGAACTCCTGGTCAACGACGAGGAGTTGCTCGCGGTCCTGCAACGGGCCGTCGACGAGGCCAACAAGCTGGTCTCCCGGCCCGAGTCCATCCGCCGTTTCAGAGTCCTGCCGGTGGCCTTCACCGAGGCGGCGGAACAGCTGACACCCTCGATGAAGCTGCGGCGGGAGGTCATCATGCGGGACTTCGCACGCGACATCGAGGAGCTGTACGCGAACTAGGCACAGTTCAGGATGAGTTGGTGCGGACCTGGTCATTGACTTCCCAAGACCCCCGCGCGACATTCCCAGCCCATTCCCCGTCGGGCTGGAGCGGCCATGACCACGAGCACGGACGCACACGTACAACTCCCCGGTAGAAGAATCGTGTTGGCGGGTGGTGCGGTCGCCGCGCTCGGTGTGGCGGCCGGCGTGCAGCACACGGCGCGTGCCGCCGACCTCCCCCTCCTCGGCACCTACGACGTCGTGGTGATCGGTGCGGGGGCGGCCGGGATGACGGCCGCGCTGACCGCCGCCCGGCAGGGGCTGAGCTGTGTGGTGGTGGAGAAGGCGCCGACGTTCGGGGGCTCGGCGGCCCGTTCCGGGGCCGGGATCTGGATCCCCAACAACCCGGTGATCCTGGCGGCCGGAGTCCCGGACACCCCCGCCAAGGCCGCCGCGTACCTCTCGGCGGTCGTCGGCGCGGACGTGCCCGCCGACCGACGGCAGTCGTTCCTCGCGCACGGGCCCGCCATGATCTCCTTCGTGATGGCGAACAGCCCGCTGCGCTTCCGCTGGATGGAGGGATACAGCGACTACTACCCGGAGTTGCCGGGCGGGCTCCCCAACGGCCGCTCCATAGAACCCGACCAGCTCGACGGCAACATCCTCGGCGCCGAACTCGCCCACCTCAACCCGCCCTACCTGGCGGTCCCTTCGGGCATGGTCGTCTTCAGCGCCGACTACAAATGGCTCGACCTCGCCGCGGTCAGCGCCAAGGGCGCGGCCGTCGCCACCGAGTGCCTGGCCCGGGGAACGAAGGCTGCCCTGCTCGGCCAGACACCACTCACCATGGGCCAGTCCCTCGCCGCCGGGCTGCGCGCCGGACTTCAGTCCGCGCAGGTGCCGGTGTGGCTCAACACCCCGCTCACGGACCTCTACCTGGAGGGCGGGGCCGTCACCGGCGCGGTCGTCACCCGCTCCGGCGCCGCCGGGCTGGTGCGCGCCCGGCGCGGGGTGGTGGTCGGCTCCGGCGGCTTCGAGCACAACGCGGCGATGCGCGCCCAGTACCAGCGACAGCCGATCGGCACGGACTGGACCGTCGGCGCGAAGGAGAACACCGGGGACGGCATCCAGGCGGGCCAACGGGCGGGCGCCGCACTGGCGTTGATGGACGACGCCTGGTGGGGACCGGCCATCCCGCTCCCCGGCGACCCGTACTTCTGCCTCGCCGAACGCACCCTCCCCGGCGGCCTGTTGGTCAACCGGGCCGGCGCCCGCTTCGTCAACGAGGCCGGACCGTACAGCGACGTCGTCCACACCATGTACGACCGCAACGCCGCCGCGCCCGACATCCCGGCCTGGCTGATCGTCGACCAGAACTACCGCAACCGCTACCTGTTCCGGGACGTGCTGCCGACGTTGGCGTTCCCCGACGACTGGTACAGCTCGGGCGCGGCGTACAAGGCGTGGACCCTGGACGCGCTGGCCACGTCGATCGGCGTCCCGGCGGCAGCGCTCCGCTCCACGGTGAACCGCTTCAACTCCCTTGCGGCGAGCGGCAAGGACACGGACTTCCGGCGCGGCGACAGCGCCTACGACCACTACTACACGGACCCGTCGATCCTCCCCAACTCCTGCCTCGCCCCCCTCTGGCTGCCCCCGTACCACGCCTTCCGCATCGTCCCCGGCGACCTCGGCACGAAGGGCGGCATGCGTACGGACGCACGGGCGCGGGTGCTCCGGCCGGACGGTTCGGTGATCCCGGGTCTGTACGCGGCGGGCAACGCGAGCGCGGCGGTGATGGGGCACAGCTACGCCGGCGCGGGGTCGACGATCGGGCCGGCGATGACGTTCGGGTACGTGGCGGCGCTGGATCTGGCCGGGGCGCTCCCAGGGGAGTAGCGCCGGTGCCCCTGTCGCCTCCCCGGCCTGGTCATCCCCCGGTCAAGGGATGCCCAGGCCCGGACCAAGCGGCCGTATGCATTGCGCATGCAACGGGTTCGGAGGCGGGACATAGCCGGATTTGGGCGCGGGTGACGTGGCTACTGTGATGGCGCGTAAACGTCCATGGTGACGACGAGGACTCGCGGGAAAGAGGAGACGGCGGTGGGGGAGCCGAACCGGTCACGCCTTCTTGACTACACACAGGGGGCGTCGGCGACACCCGCTCCCCCCGAGCCGCGCCGCTCCAGCCTGCTCGACCTCGCGGAGGCCACGCCGGTGGTACCGGCGGAGGCGACGGGGAGACCGGGGCCGAAGGCGGGGGTGCCGGCGTACGAGACGGCGGTGTTCGTGCCGGCGCATCCGCGGTATGTCGACGCGGTGGGGGAGGACGGGCGGGGGGTGAGGGTGCCGTTCGTTGTGTATGAGTTGTTCGAGCGTCCCGGGGACGCGACCGGTTACGTGGCCTACGCCTTCACGACCCTGGAGAAGCTGGTCGACGCGCTTGGTGACGCCCAGCCGTGGGTCGCCACCTCGATCGGGCCGCTGGCCGAGGGAGTGGGTGAGCAGGGGGCGACCGTACTGCTCGACCCGCGCCTCGCTCCCGGGCTGCGGAACTGGGAGCCGGCCGAACTGGCCGCCTACGCACGGGAGATGCGCTGATGCCGGTCGATTTCAAGGCGGTGCTGAGCGACCTGACGTCGATGGCCTCGACGTTCCACGACCAGGCCACGGACTACCGGAAGCTGCACGACCAGGTGGCCCCGCCCCTGGTCAGCGGCGGGGACTCCGGCCTGGACCACGTCATCAAGGAAGTCGCCGACCTCATCGTCGCCCTCCACACGGGCTTCGCCGACCGGCTCGACGACCGGGGCGACAAGGTCGCGTACGCCCGCGACTCCTTCCACCGGCACGACGTCGACGTCCACGGCGTGTTCGACGACCTGATGGCGGAGTGAGAGGCAGATGACCGACAGCTGGGTGGGCGGCGACATCGGCGGACTCCGCACGATGGCCACGACGTACAAGAACGCCAAGGACAAGCTCGACGACGTCATCAGTCCGCTGACGCGCGCCGTGGAGGCCCTGGTCGACGACGCGGGCTGGAAGGGCGAGGCGGCGGAGTCCTTCCGCGCCACGTACACCGAGGACGCGGTGACCGCCGGTGCCTTCGCCGCGCTCGTGCACGAGGCGGGCGACATCCTGGACACGCTCGCCGACGCGCTCTCCACCTGCGAGACGGCCCTCCAGAACGCCGAGCACGTGGCGGCGAAGAAGGGCGTCGTGACGGGGGACAAGGGTGTCCCGCTGCCGACCGTCACCGCGAATCCGCCCAGTGCGGACGAGCAGAAGACGCTCTCCGCCATGAGCGAGTACGACACCGTGCGCAAGGAGGTCCTGCACACGGCCCAGAAGGCGCGGCTCGCGGCGGCGGACCAGCTGGAGGCGCTGTACGCGGAGGTGACCGGCACGGCGGAGGTGTCCGCGGGCGACAAGGTCACCGTCGTCGACTACCTGCGCGGTCTGTACGCCTACGACGCCGAGGACGCGCGGGTCGGCGGAGCCAAGGCCCGCACGAAGATCGACGACGCCAAGGCCGAGCAGCAGGCGGCCAAGAAGGAACTCCGCGCGGAACGCAAGGCGTACCAGAAGGCCGGCCGCGCGCTCCCCAAGGACCTTCCCGCCAAGGGCGCCTACGCCGACGCCGTCGCCAGGGTCCAGTCCCTGGAAGAGGACATCGCCCGCGCCGACTACGGCAGCACCAAGCTGCCCTACGACCGCGCCCTGAACGTCAAACTGGGCGACGCCGCGGACGCGTTGCGTGCGGGCGAGGGCCTGGACAAGCTGCCGGACTTCCTCAAGGAGATTCCCGTCCTGGACGTGGCCGCCGCCGGTGCCTGCGGGTTGCTGGAGGCTTCCGACGACCACGACAAGGGCTGGTCGTGGCAGCACTCCGTGGCGGTGGACGGGGGTGCCAACATCGCCGGGCTGGCGGCCGGCGTGGGTCTCACCGCGGTCGCCGTGGCCGCCCTGCCGGTGGAGCTCCCGACCGCCGTGGTGGCCGGTGTCGGCGGCGTGGTGGTGATCGGGGCGACCGGGGTGATCGACCACGCGTTCCACGAGCACTGGAGCGAGGACATCCACGACCACGGTGTGGTCGGCGGTGTGCTGCACGGTTCGGGTCATGTCATGACGGAGACCGGGCATGACTTCGTACGACTGAAGGATGACGTCTGGCATGGCATCAAAAGCATCTTCTGAGGCCCGCGCGCCCGGCACCCCGACCCGCGTTCCCGCCCTGCCCGGCCTCGGCACCACCTGGTACGAACGCGGCACGCGCTACTGGCTGCGCCGGGCTTCAGGCGCCCTCCTCTGGCTCGTCCTGCTGGCCTTCTTCTGCTACATCGCGCTCGTCCTCTACGGCAGCTTCCGCACCAGCCTGCCCTCGCCGGTCCGTGCGGTGTGGGACTGGGCGCAAGTGGCGCTGTCCTTCGTCGCCCTGGTCTGGGGGTGGCGGGTGCAGCGCCGCGACCACCGCGAGAAGCTGCTCGACCCGCCGTCGCCCGACCGGTCCCGCCGCTCCAAACGGGACGAGACCCGCCGCTCCACCGGCCTGGCCGTCGCGGGCCGTGTCCTCTGGCTGGTCGCGGCACCGGTGGCTCCGGCACTCGCGGCGGGCTGCGTCGGCTGGGTCATCGCGGTCTTCACCGTCCGCGAGTACCCGAGCGAGGTCGGCGCCCGCCGCTGGATGCGGGAGCACCCCTCCGGAACCTGACCCCGCCCGCCGACCCCTAGACCCCGGCCACCGCCTTGCGCCCGATCAGAAACGCCTGCGGTGCCGAGTCCCCGATGTCCTCGTCCGGCGCGCGGAGTGTCCGTGACCGGAGGGTGAACCCCGCCGCCTCCAGCAGGTCGGCCATCCGCTCCGGGTCACGGCGTTGGAAGTCCAGGGTCACCGGGTGGCCGAAGGGCCGGTCCAGGGTGAGGGGCTGGTCGCCGGCCTGGAAGGCGAGGAGCAGGTGGCCGCCCGGTGCCAGGACCCGGTGGAACTCCGCGAACAGGGACGGGAGTTGTTCCACAGGCGTGTGGATGGACGAGTACCAGGAGACGACCGCCGCCAACTCCCCGTCCGGGACGTCCAGTTCCAGCATCGAGCCCTGCCGGAACCGCAGCCCCGGATTCTCGCGCCGCGCGATCGCGAGCATCGGCTCGGACAGGTCGAGGCCGAAGACCGACAGCCCGAGGGACGCGAGGTACGCCGTCACCCGCCCCGGCCCGCACCCGAGATCCGCCACCTCCCCGCCCCCGCCCCGGGTCACCAGCTCGGCGAACCCGGCCAGCAGCGCCCGGTCCAACGGGTTCGCCGTGTGCTTCCCGGCGAACAGCTCGGCGTAGTCCTCGGCGATCGCGTCGTAGAAGATCCGGGTGCTCGACACGTGGTCGGCCTCGGGGGACGGGTGGGGCGTGGAGGTCATGACCGGGCACCTTATCGACGCCCACTGACACCCGCCCCGACCACCGGCAACGACCGCCCCCGGGTTCGGGGCGGGTTCACCACGGCAGGTTCCCGGCGCGGTCGATGAACCGGCCCGTCGGGCCGTCCGGGCCGATCGTCGCGAGGGTCACGATGGACTCCGCGCCCTCGGCGACGGTGTGGCCGAGGCCGCCGGTGAAGTCGGTCGCGGTCTGGCCGGGGTCCGCGGCGTTGACCTTCACGCCCTTGAGTTCCCTGGCGTACTGCGTCGTGAGCATCGTGACCGCGGCCTTCGAGGCGCTGTAGAGCGGCAGGGCGTACTGCGACTCGATCCGCTCCGGGTCCTGGGTCAGGCCGAAGGAGCCCATCCCGCTGGACACGTTGACGATGACGGGGTTCGACGACGTGCGCAGCAGCGGGAGGAAGGCGTGGGTGACGCGCACGATCCCGACGACGTTCACGTCGAGTACGGCGCTCACGTCGGCCGCGGTGTACTCCTCGACGGGGCCGATCCTGCCGAGGACGCCGGCGTTGTTGACCAGGACGTCGAGGGTTCCCTCGTGCGCGGCGACGTCCGCGGCAGCGGCCCGGACCGAGGCGTCGTCGGTCACGTCGATGCGGACGAACCGGGCGCCGATCGAATCCGCCGCGGCCCGCCCGCGCTCGGGGTCGCGGGCGCCGAGGAGGACGGTGTGCCCCGCGTCCACGAGGCGGCGGGCGGTCTCGAATCCGAGGGACTTGTTGGCCCCGGTGATGAAGGTGGTGGTCATGCCGGCTCCCGGTGGTTCCGGACGGCGCCGTCGTGCGCCGTTCACCACTCGACAGTGAGCGCTGGGGAGCGTCGGCGGGAGCTACGGGTCTTCCTGGTACGGCGCGTACCACCCGGCGGCCCGGTCCACCGGACGGGGCGGAACGGGGGCCTTCATCTCCGCGGGGACATCCTCTGGACCCCGATGGCCGCGAGGAGTTCGAGCTTGCCGCGGGCGTCGGTGCCCGGCTGTGGGGTGTTCACCACGAGGCGGAGGTTGGTGTCCTGGGTGGTGAGGATGTCGGAGGTCAGGGCGATGTCCCCGACGTCCGGGTGCTCCACGAGTTTGTACGCGCTCTGGTGACCGCCCACCGCCCGGCGGTTCCACAGCTCGCGGAACCGCGGGCTGAGGTTCAGCCTCGACACGAGTGCCGGGAGGTCGGGATCGTCGGGGTAGCGGCTCGTCGTGGCGCGCAGGTCGGCGACCAGGGACTCCTCGAACTCAGCCCGCTCGGCCGCCGTCTGCCGGACCCGGGGCAGCTCGTCCAGGAACTGCCGGAGCAGGACGTTGCGTTCGCCCGCGCCGTCGACCGTGGGATCGCCGAACGTGGCGGCGAACAACGGGTTCCAGTGCAGCAGCTGCCAGGTGGCGTCGTAGATCGCCAGCGGGTTGGCGGAGAGCTGGTCCACGATGCGGTGCAGGCTTTCCGGGATCATGCGCGGAACCCGGGCCGGGTCCGCCGCGTGCCCGGCCATGCGCAGCAGGTGGGCGTGCTCGTCGTCGGACAGGCGCAGGGCGCGGGCCAGGGCCGAGCAGACCTGCGCCGAGGGTGTCGCCACCCGTCCCTGCTCCAGCCGGACCACGTACTCGACGGAGATCCCGGCCAGCGTCGCCAGCTCCGCCCGCCGCAGACCGGGCACCCGCCGGGGTGAGCCCTGCGCGAAACCCACCGTGGCGGGATCGACCCGGTCCCGCCACGCCCGCAGCGCGGCACCAAGTTGCTCCATGCCCCCATGCTCCCGCACACGAGGCCGGTAAAGGCAGGAGCCCCGTCGCCTTGCGGCACGGGGCTCCTTGGGTACTGCTATCTGTTCCGGATCAAAGCACCAGGCTCCGAGGCCGAAGAAACTGCGATCAGGTGACTCAGACGGGGGTGACGTTCTCCGCCTGCGGGCCCTTCGGACCCTGGGTCACGTCGAAGGAGACCTGCTGGTTCTCCTCCAGCGAGCGGAAGCCGCTCGCGTTGATCGCGGAGTAGTGAACGAAGACGTCGGGGCCGCCGCCTTCTTGGGCGATGAAGCCAAAGCCCTTTTCGGCGTTGAACCACTTCACGGTTCCGGTAGCCATAAGCCCTCCTTGGGCCCAAAGGGTTGCCCTGCTCCAGAACCCTGCAAGTGTGAAAACAAGTCCCGCACTACTGCATACGTCTGAAAACGACTAGAGCCTGCGGTTACATGCTCCGCAGGCTCTGTACTGCAAGGGAAACCAAACTGCAACTTGCGGCGAGCCTAGCACGCGGGCAGCCGAAAGCAATAGAGGCCAAGATCACATCACCCGGACGTTTGAAGATCGCCAAAGGCTTGACTGTGGGGCCGAAGTATGGAGCGTACCGCATGAGGTCTAGCCTCACGTTGTGGACAATTCTCGCACCCGGCCGCGCGTCGGCCACATTCAGTTCCTGAACTGCCTGCCTCTGTACTGGGGGCTCGCGAGAACAGGCACGCTTCTCGACTTCGAGCTGACCAAGGACACCCCGGAGAAGCTCAGCGAGCAGCTGGTGCAGGGCGACCTCGACATCGGGCCCATCACGCTCGTCGAGTTCCTCCGCAACGCGGACGACCTGGTCGCCTTCCCCGACATCGCCGTCGGCTGCGACGGCCCGGTGATGTCCTGCGTGATCGTCTCGCAGGTCCCGCTGGACCAGCTGGACGGCCGCCGGGTCGCCCTCGGCTCGACCTCGCGGACCTCCGTACGCCTCGCGCAGCTCCTGCTCGCCGAGCGCTACGGCGTCCAGCCCGACTACTACACCTGCCCGCCCGACCTGAGCCTGATGATGCAGGAGGCGGAGGCCGCCGTCCTCATCGGCGACGCCGCCCTGCGCGCCAACCTGCTCGACGGGCCCCGCTTCGGCCTGGAGGTGCACGACCTCGGCTCGCTCTGGAAGGAGTGGACCGGGCTGCCGTTCGTCTTCGCCGTGTGGGCCGCCCGCCGCGACTACCTGGAGCGCGAGCCGGTCATCACCCGCAAGGTCCACGAGGCCTTCCTCGCCTCCCGCAACCTCTCCCTCGAAGAGGTCGGCAAGGTCGCCGAACAGGCCGCCCGCTGGGAGGAGTTCGACGAGGAGGTCCTGGAGCGGTACTTCACCACCCTCGACTTCCGCTTCGGCGCCCCCCAGCTGGCCGCGGTCGCCGAGTTCGCCCGCAGGGTCGGCCCCACGACCGGTTTCCCGGCGGACGTGAACGTGGATCTGCTCCAGCCGTAATCACCGGTGGGGTGTGCGCACTACCCTGCTGGAAGTCGTACGGGGGAGGGGTGGACGGCATGCAGCCGCTCGGAGACGACGAACCCACGGTGGTGGGGCCCTACCGGCTGCTCGGCCGGCTGGGCTCCGGTGGGATGGGCCGGGTCTACCTCGGGCGCAGCGCGGGCGGCCGTACGGTCGCGGTCAAGATCGTGCATCCGCACTTCGCGCTCGACGAGGAGTTCCGCGCCCGCTTCCGCCGCGAGGTCGACGCCGCCCGCCGGGTGGGCGGCGCCTGGACCGCTCCCGTGCTGGACGCCGACCCCGAGGCCGCCGTGCCCTGGGTGGCCACGGCCTACGCCGCCGGACCCTCCCTCTCCGCCGCCGTCGCGGACGGCGGGCCGCTGCCCACCGCGACCGTGCGGGCGCTGGGCGCGGGGCTGGCCGAAGCGCTCACGGCCGTCCACGAGCTGGGGCTCGTGCACCGGGACGTGAAGCCGTCCAACGTGCTGCTCACCCTCGACGGACCGCTCCTCATCGACTTCGGCATCGCCCGCGCCACGGACGGCACCGCCTCCCTCACCTCCACCGGCGTCTCCGTCGGCTCGCCCGGTTACATGGCTCCCGAGCAGATCCTCGGGAAAGGCGCGACGGGCGCCTCCGACGTCTTCTCGCTGGGTGCCGTGCTGGCGTACGCGGCCACCGGCACCTCCCCCTTCCCCGGCGACTCCTCCGCCGCGCTGCTCTACAAGGTCGTCCACGAGGAACCCGAACTGGGCTCGATGGACGGGGAGTTGCGGGACCTGGCGAGCGCCTGCCTGGCCAAGGACCCCGCCCGGCGGCCGACTCCGGGCGAGGTGTCCCGGCGGCTCGCTCCGGACGGGGCGGCCCGGCTGGTCGCGGGCGGGTGGCTGCCGGGGGCGCTGGTCGAACAGGTCAGCCGAAGTGCCGTACAGCTGCTGAACCTTGAGGCCGCCGGGGTGGCCGAGGGGGTGCACTCGGGGCCGGTGGGGTTCAGCACACCGTCGGTCGGGGGAGTGGAGGCCGGGGCGTTCGGGCCCGCGCCGGTGATGCCCGGCTCCCTTCCGCGGACGGCCGGGTTCGTGCCCGAACCGCGGGACGCGGCCCCGCACGACACGGCCTCGGGTCACCGTCCGGGGAAGGTCTCCTTCTCCGTCGCCGCCACCGCGACCCCGGGACCCGAGGGGCGCGGGCGCCGGGTCGGCTGCACCGTGGCGCTCGCCGTCGCCGGGGCGCTCGCGGTGGTGACCCTGGTGCCGGTCCTGCTGTACGTCATCCAGCCGGGCGACAAGGGCCACGACAACTCGGCCGCCTCCACCCCGAGCGGGCCGTCCGGCTCGGCCGCGGGCACTCCGCTCGGTTCCGTCCCCGCCGCCTACCTCGGCACCTGGCAGGGCGACGGCACCGCCCTCGGCGGCACCCTTCCGGACGGGACCTTCCGGCTGACGGTGCGCGAGGCGGCCGTAGGGGAGCAGGTGGGGGTGTTGCGGCAGACCGACCAGCTCGGTGGGGTCTGCGACGACGTGCTGACCCTGAAGCAGGTGACGGAGACGCGGCTCGTGGCGGCGGCCGCGGGGGCGAAGACGAACCGGGACGTGTGCAACCAGGCCGCGCACACCGTCACCCTCACCCCCGTGGACGACGACCTGAAGTATGTGTCGGACAGCTCGGCCGAGGGCTCGCCGACCGCGCGGATGTCCAAGGTCAAGTAGCGACCGCGTGGACTACGACCAACTGCTCATCGCCGTCGCCGGGTTGTGGGGCGCGGGAGCCGGGGCGGTGGTGGCGCGGGTCGGCCGGCGGGGCGCCGGTACCGCGCTCCTCGTCGTGCTGGTGTGTGTTGCCCTCGCCGCCGCCACCGGTACCCGGCCCGAGCTGGCGGTGTGGCTGCTGCTCGCGCCCCTCGCGGTCGCGGCGCCCGGGGCCGGACTTCCCCTCGCGGGCGCCGCCCTCGCCCTCCTCGGCCTCGTCACCCTCGTGCCCGAGCACACCGGGCACTGGACGACCGCGCTCCTCGGCGGCCTCGCCCTCGGCGCCGGCTACTACGGGTTGACCCGTATCGACCCCGGAGGCGGTGGGCTGGGGCTCGGGGAAGTGCGGCTCGCGGTCTGGGCGGGCGTCGTCCTCGGGTGGTACGGGTGGCCGACGGTGATGCTCGGGGCCTTCGCGGGGTTCCTGGTCAGGGCGCTCTACGAGGGTCTCGTCCGGGTGGACCACGACGGCCTCCCGGCCCGGCGAGGACCCGCCACCGTCCCCTTTGGCCCGTTTCTGCTGGCCGGTGCTCTCCTCGGACTTCTGGTCGGCGCGTACACGGCCTGAGGTCCGGGCGGGAAAACCGCTGGCGTAGGCTGACAAGGTCCGTCAGCACCAGCTGCCCGTCCGCAACCCTTGACGAAAGGGACCTCCCGGTGACCGAGAAGGCCGAGCTTCAGTCCGTCCTCGACCGTGCCGCCGACGGCGGGCGCATCACCCCCGAAGAGGCGCTCGACCTCTACCGCGACGCCCCGCTGCACGCGCTCGGCGCCGCCGCCGACGCCGTACGCAAGCGGCGGTACGCGGGTACGGAGCACATCGCGACGTACATCATCGAGCGGAACATCAACTACACGAACGTGTGCGTCACGGCGTGCAAGTTCTGCGCCTTCTACGCCGCGCCCAAGGACACCGCCAAGGGCTGGACGCGCGACCTCGACGACATCCTGCGCCGGTGCGCGGAGACCGTCGAACTCGGTGGCACGCAGATCATGTTCCAGGGCGGCCACCACCCCGACTTCGGCGTCGAGTACTACGAGGAGCACTTCGCCGCGATCAAGGGCGCGTACCCGGAGCTGGTCATCCACTCCCTCGGCGCGTCCGAGGTCGAGCACATGGCCCGGATCAGCGGGGTGTCGGTCGAGGAGGCCATCACCCGTATCCACGCGGCCGGTCTCGACTCCTTCGCCGGCGCAGGCGCCGAACTGCTCCCCGCGCGCCCCCGCAAGGCGATCGCCCCGCTCAAGGAGTCCGGCGAGCGCTGGCTGGAGATCATGGAGACGGCGCACAACCTGGGCGTCGAGTCCACGTCGACGATGCTCATGGGCACCGGCGAGACCAACGCCGAGCGCATCGAGCACCTGCGGATGATCCGCGACGTACAGGACCGCACGGGCGGCTTCCGCGCCTTCATCCCGTACACCTACCAGCCCGAGAACAACCACCTGAAGGGCCGCACGCAGGCCACGCTCTTCGAGTACCTGCGGATGATCGCCATCGCGCGTCTCTTCATGGACAACATCGCCCACATCCAGGGCAGTTGGCTGACGACGGGCAAGGAGGTCGGCCAACTCTCCCTGCACTACGGCGCGGACGACCTCGGCTCGATCATGCTGGAGGAGAACGTCGTCTCCTCGGCCGGCGCCAAGCACCGCTCCAACCGCCTGGAGATCATCGACCTCATCCGCAAGGCGGGCCGGGTCCCCGCCCAGCGGACCACCACCTACGAGCACATCGTCGTCCACGACGACCCGGCGAACGACCCGGTCGACGAGCGCGTGATGTCCCACATCTCGTCCACGGCCATCGAAGGCGGCACGGCCCACCCCGAGTTGAAGCTCCTGTCGGCCAACTGACCCGTGCTGACGATTCACACCGCGGACGAGGGCGGCTCCGTCGCCGTCGAGGGCACCCGGATCGCGGGCACCGGAACCCTGCCGGAACTCCAGGCCCGCTTCCCCACCGCCCGGGTACGGAGCTGGCCCGGCGTCCTGGGCCCCGCCCGCGTCCACGAGGGCCCCCTCCCGGACGCCCCGAGCCCCCGCGAACGAATCCACGCCGTACTGAAACTGGGTGCGGTGGCGGTCCTGGAGCAGCACGCCGACACACCGGAACTCCGCGCGGCGGCCGAGCGAAACGGCGTGCAGATCCTCCCAGCCCCCCGCCCCACCACCCTCACCGACCTGAGCCGAGCCGACCTCGCCGTATTCGACAAGACCGGCAAGTGCATCGCAACGGTATGCGCGGGCCGCCTGGTCCATAGACGCCGGTAGGGGTTTCCTCGGGGGCGCGGGGTGTGTCGTCTTGCGGTTTTTGGGCGCGGGGGCGGTCTCGTCGTGCGGCTCGGCAGCACGCTCGCGACCTGCATCCATCTTTTAGGGGCGCGGGGCTGTGCCGTTGTGCGGCTCCGCCGCGTGCTAGCGACCAGCATCCGTCCTTCAGGGGCGCGGGGCTGTGTCGTTCTGCGGCTCCAACGCGCGGCCGCAACCAGCCTCGGTCGGCCCAACACCCAATCTTCTAGGGGCGCGGGGAACTGCGCGACCAGCCACAACGCACCGTCAGCCAACAACGCACCGCACCCGGTAAACGCACCGTCAGCCGACAACGCACGGTCACCCCGCGAACGCCTCCCCAAACGCCCCGGCCCCCTGCGTCACCCCACTGCAATCCGTCGCCGCATCGTCATTGGACGACCCGCTCTCACACTGCTGATCCCGAAACGTCGACCACATGGACACCCACGCAACCCCCTTCGCCTCGGCGAACCCCCGCACCTGCGCCGCATCCGAGAGGGAAAACGTCTCCCCGGAGACATCGTTCACCCCGAGCATCGACGTGAGCGCCATCCCCTCCCACGCCCCCGCGTCCGACAACCCGAACACCTTCTTCAGCTGCGTGTGCGTGGCCGTCGCCGACGTGATCGCGTAGTCGCCCATGTCCCCCGTGTACGACTCCCCGTAGTTCATCGTCATGATGTTGACCGTGGAGACCGCGACCGCGTTGTCGTTGGCGGACTCCAGCAGCGCGAGACTGTCGGAGTCGAGTCCGGACGGCATCACGGGCAGCGTGAAGGAGACCTTCAGGCCGCTGCGTTCCTTCTGGAGCAGGGCTATCGCCTTGGAGCGCAGGGCGACCGACGTCGAGTCGGTGAGCGCGTCACCCTCGATGTCGAAGTCGGCCTGGGTCGAACCCGCCGCGTCCAACGCCTCCCCGTACGCCTTCGCGAGCGCCGACGCGGTCGTACAGGTCTGCGCCAACTCCTTGCCGGACGCCCCGCCGAAGGAGACCCGGACACTGGCACCGGAGGTCTTGAGCGCCGAGATCCGGGACTTCACGGCCGAGTCGTCGATCGCCGTCGTACCGTTCCACTCCGGCGTACAGGTGCTGCCCTTGGCGATGGCGAAGGACAGGTTGTACGTCGACGCGGACCCCGCGCCGTCCAGGTCGGAGGCGGTCGTGGCGCTGACGTACGGCGCGTAGGCCGTGGCCGACGACGAGCCCGACGACGAGCCCGACGAGGCGGATGCCGACGGCGTCGGGGTGGCGCTCCCGCTCGCCCCGGGGGCCGAACCCGACGAGTCGCCGGTGCCCGACGAGGAGCAGCCGGTGACCGCGAGGGCAAACAAGCAGGTGAGCCCGGCCGCCGGTTTCAGGAAACTCCTCATTGAGCATGCACCCTTTCCGTCTAGGGACGGTGATTTCTGTCTCAGGATGGAAACAGAGTCGGTTTCCGAAGGCTAAATCAAGCACATGGGGCTGTGTCTCACGAAGACAGAGAGACCATGGGTAACCCACGGGTATCGGTGAACGAAACGGTCAAGTCGGGTGGCTAAATGGAATATTGAGGACACTGCCGACACCGGTCGTTCATAAGGCATTTCCTGGGTTCTCTAAGAGAAGGCACAGGTTGCGTCGTTTTTCTGGGCAGGCTCACAAGAGAAACAGAGTTTTGGTCACATAAAGCCTGCCTAATATCTGGGGAATGCAATCCGAGTCCGCCATCGAAAACCCCGCCGCCGCGCGGGGTCGCCGCCGCAAAGCCGGCAACGGGTCCGCAGAAGGGCCCGTGTTCGTTGACAACTCCGGCCGCCGGTCAAAGGTGCTGCGCCGGATCGGCCTCCTCATGGGCGCCGTCTGCCTCGGGTACGCGTTCGTACTCGGCATGGCCTTCATGGGCTGGGGCATCTCGCTCAACCCCTCCTCGCTGCTGCCGTTCGGCGGCGGCCAGGCCGGTTCGGCTCCCGGCGGCGGCTACGGCCCCGACGGCGGCAGAGGCGGCGTAGCGCCCTCCGGTGTTCCGACCGGCGCCCCGACCGACATCCCCTCGGGCACCCCCACGGGTGCGGCCCCGTCCTCCTCAGCCACCGCACACTGACCGGAGCACCACCGCAGCCATGACTACGACGACTCCTTCGCGCGGGCGCCGGCGCGCCCCCACCCGGATGGAGCGCGCGGCCGGCAAGGCCGCCGCGCTCCAGCGACCCCGGGTGATCCTCGCCCTGCTGCTTCTCCTCGGTCTCACCTGTGTGATGCTGCTCGACGGCTACCTGCGCGCGGAAGTCGGCGGCGACCAACGCGTCCGGGACGGCGCGAGCGCGAGCAAGGTGCCCGACAAGGTCCTCAACGGCGGCCCGATCCTCACCTTCCGCAACGGCAAGCCGGTCACCCAGACCATCCCGAAGAAGACCATCGTCCTCACCTTCGACGACGGCCCGAACCCCACGTACACGCCGACGGTCCTGAAGATCCTCGAGAAGTACGACGTGCCGGGCACGTTCTTCCTGGTGGGCTCGATGGTCTCGCGCTACCCGGGCATCGTGAAGCAGATGGTCGCGCAGGGCAACGAGGTCGGCATCCACACCTTCACCCACGTCGACCTCTCGTACCAGAGCGACGCCCGCATCAAGCGGGAGATGGAGCAGACACAGCTCGCGCTCGCGGGCGCCGCCGGGATCACCACCACGCTGTTCCGCGCGCCGTACTCCTCGGAGACGGACGCGATCGACAACTACAGCTACCCCGTCTACAAGAAGCTCGGCGCGTCCGGCTACACCAGCGTCTTCGTCGACACCGACAGCGACGACTGGAAGCAGCCCGGCGTCGCGAAGATCATCAAGTGGGCGACGCCGTCCGGGACTTCGGGCTCCTCGGTGCTGTTCCACGACGCCGGCGGTGTGCGCTCGCAGACGATGAAGGCGCTGCCCGAGTACATCGAGAAGATGAAGGCGAAGGGCTACACGTTCACCACGGTGAGCGGCGCCATCGCCAAGAACGCCTCCGCCCAGCGGGCGAGCGGGACCGGCGCGGGTACCGGAGCGGGTGCCGGAGCGGGCGCGGGTGCCGCCGCGGGGACGGGCACCGGCACGGTCACCGCCGGCGCCACGCCGTCCGCGGCGCCTTCCGCGGCCTCCTCCGCCGGACCCGCCGGAGCGGGCAACGGCCGGGCCCCGGTCGGCTCGGCCGTCGGCGGCGGTACCGGGGGAGCGGCCGGCAACGGCTCCGGGAACGGGATCTCGGTCCTCCAGGGCGCCCACCGCGAGGCCACCGGCATGACCCTCTACGAGGGCAAGGCGCTCATCTACGCCGTCACCGTCGCGGAGTGGGTGGTGCCGGGACTCGCGGCGGGCCTCACGGTCGTCGGCATCGCCGTGATGAGCCGCTTCGGGATGATGCTGATCCTCGCCCGGCGCCACTACAGACAGCGCAACAAACGCAGGTTCAGCTGGGGCCCGACCGTCACCCGCCCGGTGACCGTCATCGTCCCGGCGTACAACGAGAAGGAGTGCATCGCCAACACCCTTGAGTCGCTGGCGAAGAGCACCCACCCGATCGAGGTCATCGTCGTCGACGACGGCTCCTCGGACGGCACCTCCGAGATCGCCCGCGAGGCGGCCCGCTCCTTCGGCATGACGAACGTCCGGGTCATCCGCCAGGAGAACGCGGGCAAGCCCGCCGCCCTCAACAACGGTGTACGCAGCGCGAGTTACGACATCGTCGTGATGATGGACGGCGACACCGTCTTCGAGCCCGACACCGTACGGCACCTCGTGCAGCCCTTCGCCGACCCCGAGGTCGGCGCGGTCGCGGGCAACGCCAAGGTCGGCAACCGCAACACCGTCATCGGCGCCTGGCAGCACATCGAGTACGTGATGGGCTTCAACCTCGACCGCCGCATGTACGACCTGCTGCGCTGCATGCCCACCATCCCGGGCGCGATCGGCGCGTTCCGCCGCGAGGCGGTGCTCCAGGTCGGCGGCATGAGCGAGGACACCCTCGCCGAGGACACCGACATCACCATCGCCATGCACCGCGCGGGCTGGCGGGTCGTCTACCAGGAGCACGCCAAGGCCTGGACCGAGGCCCCCGCCTCCCTCAAGCAGCTCTGGTCGCAGCGCTACCGCTGGTCCTACGGCACCATGCAGGCCCTGTGGAAGCACCGCAAGTCCCTTACGGACACGGGTCCTTCGGGCCGCTTCGGCCGGGTCGGCATGCCTCTGGTGGTCATCTTCCAGATCATCACGCCGGTCTTCGCCCCGCTGATCGACGTCTTCACCGTCTACTCGATGATCTTCGTCGACTTCTGGGCGTCCCTGGCGATGTGGTTCGCGGTGCTCGGCATCCAACTCCTGTGCGCGGCCTACGCGTTCAGGCTGGACCGGGAGAAGTACCGCTATCTGCTGATGATGCCGCTCCAGCAACTGGCCTACCGCCAGATGATGTACCTCGTCCTCATCCACTCCAGCATCACCGCCCTGACCGGCGGCCGGCTGCGCTGGCAGAAACTCAAGCGCACCGGCGAGGTCGGCACACCGGCGGGGGCGAGCTGATGAGCTGGGAACAGCAGCAGGGCTACGGCGGCGGCTACGACCGGCCCCAGCAGCCGCCGCAGCCCCAACAGCCGTACGGCTACCAGGGGTTCGGCCATCCGCAGCAGTACGGCCAGCCCCAGCAGTACGGCGAGCCCCAGCCGTACGTCCCACCGCCGTACGTCCAACAGCCGTACGAGCAGCAGCAGTACACCGATCACGGGCAGTCGCCGTACGAGACGGCGCCTCTCCCCGTCATGGAGCCGGAGCCGGTGGTCGAGCCGGTGCCGGTGCCGGAGCCGGTGGTCGAGGAGGTCATCGAGGAGCCCGCGCCGCCGCCCCGAAAGGCGGGCCGGGACCGGTACTTCGACACCCTGCGGGCCGTCGCGCTGATCCGGGTCGTGACCTACCACACCTTCGGGTGGGCCTGGTGCGGGATGGTGTTCCCCTCGATGGGGATCATGTTCGGGCTGGCCGGGACGCTGATGGCGAAGTCGCTGGAGCGGCCCGCGTTCAAGGTGGTCAAGAGCCGGATGCGGAGGCTGCTGCCGCCGTTCTGGTTCTGGGGCTTCTTCGTGGTCGTCGCGATGATGATCCACGACTGGATGCCGGGCTGGCAGATCGTCTTCTGGATCGTGCCCGTCGGCGACCCGCCCGGCAACGCCTGGGGCACGCAGGCCTGGGAGATCCTCTGGTACCTGCGGACGTATCTGTGGTTCGTGATGCTCTCGCCGGCGTTGCTGTGGATCTTCCGCAAGGCGCCGATCCCGGTGCTGCTGCTGACCCTGGTGCCGATCGTCGTCCTGAAGTTCGTCTGGGCGGGGCCGGACAACCGGCTCGGCAACGCGATGTGGGACCTGTCGACGTACCTCTTCTGCTGGGTCCTCGGCTTCGCGCACCGCGACGGCGTGCTCCAGAAGCTGCGGCCCTTCCTGGTGGTCACGCTGTCGGTCGCCGCGATCGTCTTCGGCGGCTGGTACGCCTTCACGCACCAGGCCGAGGCCGGCGGCACCTACGACCTGGACGAGAGCCCGCTCGCCCAGACCTACTGGTCGGCCGGTTACGTCATGCTGCTGATGTGGACCAAGGCATACTTCAACATCGACTTCGCCTGGCTGGCCCGCTTCAGGCGGCTCGACCGGATCGTCACGATCTTCAACGCGCGGGCCGTCACCATCTACCTCTGGCACGAGATCGCGCTGGTGCTCGCGGTGCCGCTGACCGACCAGTTCTGGAAGGTGCCCGCCTTCGAGAAGTGGCTTCCGCTGGGCAGCCAGTGGTTCATGTTCGGCATCGGCTGGATTCTGATCGCCGTCTTCATCGTGCTCTGCGGCTGGGTGGAGGACGTGGCGGCGAAGAAGAAACCCAGACTCCTGCCGTCGTAGGCCGTCGTAGGCCGTCACAGGTCGGGCGGAAGTAGGTCGGCTACGGGCCGGGCGCCTTCGGGGTGTCCGGCCCGTGCTGCCACAATGGGCCGGTGACCCGCGCATCCCTGGACAAGCAGCCGCACGAAGTCGCCTCGATGTTCGACGACGTGGCGGAACGGTACGACCTCACCAACGACGTGCTGTCCCTCGGCCAGGACCGCCGATGGCGCAAGGAGGTCACGAAGGCGGTCGACGCCCGCCCCGCGCAGAAGATCCTGGACCTCGCGGCCGGTACGGCGACCTCGTCCCTCCCCTTCGCCCGCAGCGGCGCCTATGTCGTGCCCTGCGACTTCTCCCTCGGCATGCTCCAGGTCGGAAAGAAGCGCCACCCCTGGCTGCCGCTCACGGCCGGCGACGCGACGCGGCTGCCGTTCAAGGACGACACGTTCGACGCCGTGACCATCTCCTTCGGGCTGCGCAACGTGCAGGACACCGACACCGCGCTGCGTGAGCTGTACCGGGTGACCAAGCCCGGCGGCCGGGTGGTGATCTGCGAGTTCTCGCACCCGACCTGGGCGCCGTTCCGCACGGTCTACACCGAGTACCTGATGCGCGCGCTGCCGCCGGTCGCCCGCGCGGTCTCCTCGAACCCGGACGCGTACGTCTATCTCGCCGAGTCCATCCGCGCCTGGCCCGACCAGCCCGCACTGGCCGAGCGGCTGCGCAAGGCCGGCTGGTCGAAGGTCGCGTACCGCAACCTGAGCGGCGGGATCGTGGCCCTGCACCGCGGCTTCAAGCAGGCCCAGGCCTGAGCACGCCTTCGGGTACGGGGCCTGAGGCCTGAGTACGCCCTCGGGTACAGGGCCTCCGTACGCCCTCGGGACCCGTGCGTGGGGTCGGTCGCGTGGTCCTGGTCCCCGGCCTGGCTACCTGAGCACCTCGAAGTACGGGTCTCCCGGCGGCTCGTCCAGTTCGCGCTGCATTCCGCCGCCCGGCGGCCGGGGGATGCGCGGCTCGCGTATGCCGCCCCCGCCGTCGCCCTCGCCGAAGTCGCACCAGACGTAGACCACGGAGTCCCGCGGTACCTCGGCGTCCGGCTGCGGGTACTGCCGTACGACGTAGTCGACGACGGCGAGATGGAAGTCGGGGCGGTCCGGAGAGTTGATGAACAGCCCGCGCGACCGGGCGGTCTCGCGCGCGTCCACGGCCATCAGGCCGACGAGCCGTGGCACGCGCACTTCAGGTGTTTTGGGTGTTATGCGCACAGATGTCACCCCCAGCGGTACCGGAAGGGTAACCCCGGTCCGGTCCCGACCGGAAGCGTCAAGTGTCGTTCTGTAGCGGATGGTTACCTTGAGTTACAGTTCGAGCCGGTAGCAGTGGCCCTCCTCCTCGCGCGAGGGCGTGGTGAAGACCTCGGCGAGACGCATGCCCAGCCGCCGGGTCACCGCGATCGACCGCGTGTTGCGGGCCAGGACCATCGCCACCACGCTCGGCACCCCGGCCGCCCGCACCCGCTCCAGGGTCGTTTCCGCCGCCGCCGTGGCATACCCCTGGCCCCAGAACTCCCGCCCCAGCCGCCACCCGATCTCGATCTCGCCCTTCGGCCCCCACTCGTGCGGCCACGGCTGGGCGCCGGTGAAGCCGATCACCCGGTCCTCGGCGTCGAGCATCGTCCACAGGCAGAAACCGCGTTCCGCGTCGTGCCGGCGCTGGCGGGCGGTCAACTCCTCGTAGACGGACAGCTCCGCGGTCCTGCCGCCGTGGAACTCCATGACATCGGGGTGGTCGAAGGCCCGGTGCCAGGCGACGGCGTCCTCGTCGGTGGGAACACGCAGCCGTACTGCGGGGAGAGCTCGGTTCACGGGGCAGCCCTTCAGCCGGGTGATCAGTGGCGCTGAATAGACTGCCCATGTCCAGTGCCGGTCGGCACGCAGATTCCGAACTTGGGGAGATCCCGCCGTGACCGAGCCCCTCTCCGAAAACACCGCCGATGTGATCGTCGTCGGCGCGGGGCCAGCCGGCTCCGCCACCGCCTACCACCTCGCCAAGTCCGGACTCGACGTCCTCCTGCTGGAGAAGACCGAGTTCCCGCGCGAGAAGGTCTGCGGCGACGGCCTCACCCCGCGCGCCACCAAGCAGCTCGTGGGCATGGGCATCGACATCTCCGAGGAGGCCGGCTGGCTGCGCAACAAGGGCCTGCGGATCATCGGCGGCGGTGTACGCCTCCAGTTGGACTGGCCCGATCTCGCCTCCTTCCCCGACTACGGCCTCGTCCGCAAGCGCGACGACTTCGACGAGCAGCTCGCCCACAACGCCCAGAAGGCCGGCGCCCGGCTCTACGAGCGCTGCAACGTCGGCGCCCCCATCCTCGACGAGCGCACCGGCCGCATCACCGGCGTCCACGCCAGGCTCGGCGAGGAGAAGCGCGAGGTCACCTTCCACGCGCCCCTGGTGGTCGCCGCCGACGGCAACTCAACCCGCCTCTCCCTCGCGATGGGCCTGCACCGCCGCGAGGACCGCCCGATGGGCGTGGCCGTACGGACGTACTTCACCTCGCCCCGCCACGAGGACGACTACCTGGAGTCCTGGCTGGAGCTGTGGGACCGCCGCGGCGCCGAGGACCGCCTGCTGCCCGGCTACGGCTGGATCTTCGGCATGGGCGACGGCACCTCGAACGTCGGCCTGGGCGTCCTCAACACCTCCGACTCCTTCAAGGAACTGGACTGGCGCGAGGTGCTGAAGGCGTGGTGCGCGTCCATGCCCGAGGACTGGGGCTACACCCCCGAAAACATGACCGGCCCGATCCGCGGCGCCGCCCTCCCGATGGCCTTCAACCGTCAACCCCACTACACGAAGGGGTTGTTGCTGGTCGGCGACGCCGGCGGCCTGGTGAACCCCTTCAACGGCGAGGGCATCGCCTACGCCATGGAGTCCGGCCAGATCGCCGCCGACGTCATCGTCCAGGCCCACGCCCGCGCGACCCCGTCCCAGCGTGAACTCGCCCTTCAGCGCTACCCGCAGGTCCTCAAGGACACCTACGGCGGCTACTACACGCTGGGCCGCGCCTTCGTGAAGCTCATCGGCAACCCGAAGGTCATGAAGATCGCGGCCCAGCGCGGCCTGACGCACCCGCTGCTGATGAAGTTCACCCTGAAGATGCTGGCCAACCTCACCGACCCCTCTGGCGGCGACGCGATGGACCGCATCATCAACGGCCTGAGCAAGGTGGCGCCGAAGGCGTAGCGGCAGCAGCCGTAGGGCAGCGCTTCGGGGCCCCGGGCTTCGGGGCGGCCTTCGGCCCCGAGCTTCCGGGCCGGCCTTCGGGCTCGGGCTTCTGGGCCGGCCTTCAGGCCGCCCCGGCTTCTGGCTCCGGTGTGATCAGCTGCTGAGCGCGGCTGCCTTGGCGGCCCGGCGGGCGAACACCTCGTCGCGCCGGTCCGCCATCTGCCGCAGCGCCTCCTTGCGGTCCCGCTTGGAGAGCCGGTCCAGGTACACCTGACCGTTGACGTGGTCGGTCTCATGGGCGAGGCAGCGCGCGAAGTACCCCGTGCCCTCGATCACCAGCGGGTCGCCGTCCTTGTCGAGCCCGCGCACCACGGCCCGGTCCGGACGCGGTACGTCCATCACGGCGCCCGGCACCGACAGGCAGCCCTCGCCCTCGTCGAGCAGCCGGCGCCCGGCGGGGTCGAGCGGGTCGAGGACCGGGTTGACGATGTGTCCGACATGTCGGACACCGTCGTCGTCGAAGCAGTCGTACACGAACAGGCGCAGATCGACGCCCACTTGGTTGGCCGCGAGGCCGGCTCCGTCGGCGATGTACATGGTGAGGAACATGTCGGCGATGAGCGCGGCGAGATCGGGCCCGAACTCGGTGACGTCCCGGCACGGGCGGTGCAGGACCTCCTCGCCGACCTCGGTGACCCGTCGCACGGAACCGCGGCGGGCGTCGGGCGCGGGCCAGGGACAGGAGTCGACGGGACTGCCCTGGACGAAGACTCGGGGCATGGATTGCTCTCTTCCGGTTTGACGTCCGGCGTACTGGTTAGCCGAACAGGAGAAGAGAGCCTTTCAGGGAAGCGGCGAACTCCGGTAGTGGGAACGCCCCGTGGGTCCGGGGTGACCGGAGGGTACGCCGAGGGGACCGCTGCCCCCGAGCGGCAGCGGCCCCATGCTCACGGCGTCGTGCGCGGGCTCAGAGCACCCGCACCGCACCGGTCGGCATGTCGTAGGACAGCGGCCGCTCCACGATGCCGGTGGAGGGGTTCTGCGCGCCGACGAACATGCCGTCGCCCACGTACACCGCCACGTGGTACGCGCTGCCCGCGCTGCCCCAGTACAGGATGTCGCCGGCCTGAAGGTTGCTCAGGGAGACCTGAGTACCGGCGGTCGACTGGTCCTGGGAGACACGCGGCAGGCTGATGCCGACCTGCTTGAAGGCGGCGCCGACGAGTCCCGAACAGTCGTAGGCGCTGGGGCCGGTGGCGCCCAGGACGTACGACTTGCCGATCTGCGCCTTCACGAAGGCCACGATGGCCGCGGCCGAACCCGTGGCCGTCGACGAGCCGGTGCTCGTGGAGGCGCTTGTGGTCGTCGCCGCGGACAGGGTGGTCCGCTCGGAGCTGCGGGAGGCCGCGCGCGCCGCAGCGGCCTTGCGAGCGGCTTCCTGGGCCGCCTTCTTCTTGGCCTCCGCCTTCTTCTTGGCGTCGGCGAGGTCCGCCTTCGCCTGCTTCGCGGCATTCGCGGCGGCCGTGTCACGCTCCGCCTGCAGCTGGTAGTTCGCCGCGGCCTGCTGCGTGGCCTCGGCGGACTGGGCGACCTGGGTGGCCAGGTCGGCGGTCAGGGTGGGCAGTTGCAGGGTCTGTGTCGTCTCAGCAGCGTTGGCCGAGGCTGCACCCGCCGCCGCCATGCTGAGAACGCCACCGGCAACTCCGGCCCGCACGGCGATGTTCGTCGTCGCGCTGCGGCGGGGTTTCCGGTGGCTACGTATGTGAGCGGTGTGGGACATGAGACCAACCGGTATCAGGGGCTCCTCCATACCTTCAAGAAACGTGTGCTGCGCCACAATTGTTCAACGGGCGTCATCAACCCCGGGTGTGTCGTTCCTTATTGACGCCGTAACGGACATTGCGGACCTGGGCGATCAGGCCCGTGATCACGGCCTTTCGTCGGTACGCCCGAATTGCCCGCCGCCTACCATCTGTTGGGACCGGTGGCCAAGCCCCGTTCTCATGGGCCTCTCATGAGTGTGGTGGAGGTCACGGAACGGTTACCGGAATGCGTGCGTCCTGCGTGGGTACCGCCGGCGGGTGACTTCGTGAACGCGTGCACGCGTCCACACCGTGCCGCGGGCCTCCCTCTGATGTGTGAACGCGCTTCCACTATCAAGCCGCCGCGTCCAACTCCAATTTGCATGCAAGGGAACCCTCTTGATATGGAGACGACCCCTTCGGCCTGCGATGACGAGCGCGAATGTCACCTCTCGTGATCACTCGGACGCTTCGGGTGTGAAGATCACCGCTCATCCGGCTTGATGATCGTTCGTCAGGTGGTGGAGATCACAAAGCTTGTGCAATACCCCGTGTCGCAGATCACAGAGCGCCGGGCATAAGATGCGAGGCAGTTGGGCTTGTGACCTGCTTCACATGTTCGCGATCTTCGTTGGGACGAACGGGGGTTGAGGGGCACGTGAGCCGGAAGCTGACCCGATGCCATCGCCAGCAGTCAGTGCCGACTGAGAGGAGCGAGGAGCGGTGAACGCGTATGCGCCCATCCTCGTACTGGGAGCCCTCGGGGCAGGCTTTGCGATCTTCTCCGTGGTCATGGCCACGCTGATCGGTCCGAAGCGGTACAACCGGGCCAAGCTCGAAGCGTACGAGTGCGGCATCGAGCCGACCCCCACGCCGGCCGGCGGCGGGCGCTTCCCCATCAAGTACTACCTGACGGCGATGCTCTTCATCGTCTTCGACATCGAGATCGTCTTCCTCTACCCCTGGGCCGTCACCTTCGACGCCCTGGGTGTTTTCGGGCTCGTGGAGATGCTGCTCTTCGTGCTCACCGTCTTCGTCGCGTACGCGTACGTATGGCGGCGCGGCGGCCTGGAATGGGACTGAGGGGCCTTAGACCATGGGACTCGAAGAAAAGCTGCCGAGCGGTTTCCTGCTGACGACCGTCGAGCAGGCCGCGGGCTGGGTGCGCAAGGCGTCCGTCTTCCCGGCCACGTTCGGCCTCGCCTGCTGCGCCATCGAGATGATGACGACCGGCGCCGGACGCTACGACCTGGCCCGCTTCGGCATGGAGGTCTTCCGCGGATCTCCGCGCCAGGCGGACCTGATGATCGTCGCGGGCCGGGTCAGCCAGAAGATGGCGCCGGTGCTGCGGCAGGTCTACGACCAGATGCCGAACCCCAAGTGGGTCATCTCCATGGGCGTGTGCGCCTCGTCGGGCGGCATGTTCAACAACTACGCGATCGTGCAGGGCGTCGACCACATCGTCCCGGTCGACATCTACCTCCCGGGCTGTCCGCCACGGCCCGAGATGCTGATGGACGCGATCCTCAAGCTCCACCAGAAGATCCAGTCCTCCAAGCTCGGCGTGAACGCCGAGGAGGCGGCCCGTGAGGCGGAGGAGGCGGCGCTCAAGGCACTGCCCACCATCGAGATGAAGGGCCTGCTGCGGTGAGTGACGCGAACGGCACCAACGGAGTCAACCCGGAGCAGGACCTGGGTGCCTCCAACCTTCCCGGCCAGCGCGGCGACGGCGGTGAGGAGATCCGCGTCCAGCGCGGCATGTTCGGCGCCAACAACGGCGGCGACACCTCCGGCTACGGCGGCCTGGTCCGCTCGATCCGCCTCCCGGGGGCCGCGAGGCGGCCCTACGGCGGCTGGTTCGACGAGGTCGCCGACGAGCTGGAGGGCGCCCTGGAGGAACAGGGCCTGCTGCCCGGCAACGCGATCGAGAAGACGGTCGTCGACCGCGACGAGATCACCTTCCACATCGAACGCGAGCACCTGGTGCGCGTCGCCCGGACCCTGCGCGACGACCCGGCCCTGCGCTTCGAGCTCTGCACCGGCGTCAGCGCGGTGCACTACCCGCACGACAAGGGCCGCGAGCTGCACGCCGTCTACCACCTTCGCTCGATCACCCACAACCGGCTGATCCGCCTCGAAGTCAGCGCCCCGGACAGCGATCCGCA
Source organism: Streptomyces sp. NPDC096013 (assembly GCF_044763565.1). Taxonomy (NCBI): domain Bacteria; kingdom Bacillati; phylum Actinomycetota; class Actinomycetes; order Kitasatosporales; family Streptomycetaceae; genus Streptomyces; species Streptomyces sp. NPDC096013. Next base: position 114,285 of record NZ_JBIWGK010000010.1, read on the forward strand.
CATCCCGTCCCTGGTCCCGGTCTATCCGACCAACGACTGGCACGAGCGCGAGACGTACGACTTCTTCGGGATCGTCTTCGACGGTCACCCGGCCCTGACGCGGATCATGATGCCGGACGACTGGCAGGGCCACCCGCAGCGCAAGGACTACCCCCTCGGCGGCATCGCCGTCGAGTACAAGGGCGCCCAGATCCCGGCTCCGGACCAGCGGAGGTCGTACTCGTGAGCACGCAGTCAGCATCCGCTTCCGCCGCTTCGGCGCGCGAGACCACCGAGGGCACCGTATATACGGTCACCGGTGGCGACTGGGACGAGGTCGTCCAGTCCGCGGCCAAGGCCGACGACGAGCGCATCGTCGTCAACATGGGGCCCCAGCACCCCTCCACGCACGGGGTGCTCCGTCTCATCCTGGAGATCGACGGCGAGACGGTCACCGAGGCCCGCTGCGGCATCGGCTACCTCCACACCGGGATCGAGAAGAACCTCGAGTACCGCACGTGGACGCAGGGCACCACGTTCGTGACGCGCATGGACTACCTGACGTCCTTCTTCAACGAGACCGCCTACTGTCTCGCCGTCGAGAAACTCCTCGGCGTCGAGGAGCAGATCACCGAGCGGGCGAAGATCATCCGGGTGCTCCTGATGGAGCTGAACCGGATGTCCTCCCACCTGGTGTGCATCGCCACCGGCGGCATGGAGCTCGGCGCCACCACGATCATGATCTACGGATTCCGCGATCGTGAAATGATTCTCGACATCTACGAGCTCATCACGGGCCTGCGGATGAACCACGCGTACATCCGCCCCGGCGGACTCGCCCAGGACCTGCCGCCCGGCGCGGTGGACCAGATCCGCGAGTTCGTCAAGAAGATGAAGAAGAACCTCCCCGAGTACGACAAGCTCGCCACCGGGAACCCCATCTTCAAGGCCCGTATGCAGGACGTCGGCTACCTCGACCTGGCCGGCTGCATGGCCCTCGGCGCCACCGGCCCGATCCTGCGCTCCACCGGCCTGCCGCACGACCTGCGCAAGGCGCAGCCGTACTGCGACTACGAGACGTACGACTTCGACGTCCCGACCGCAGACACCTGCGACTCCTACGGCCGCTTCCTCATCCGCCTGGAGGAGATGCGCCAGTCGCTGCGGATCGTCGAGCAGTGTCTGGACCGGCTCCAGCCCGGCCCGGTCATGGTCGCCGACAAGAAGATCGCCTGGCCCGCCCAACTCGCGCTCGGGCCGGACGGGTTGGGCAACTCGCTCGACCACATCAAGCAGATCATGGGCACCTCCATGGAGGCCCTGATCCACCACTTCAAGCTGGTGACCGAAGGCTTCCGCGTGCCGCCGGGACAGGCGTACGCGGCGGTCGAGTCACCCAAGGGCGAACTCGGGGTGCACGCCGTGTCCGACGGAGGCACCCGCCCCTACCGGGTCCACTTCAGGGACCCGTCCTTCACCAACCTTCAGGCCATGGCGGCGATGTGCGAGGGCGGCCAGGTCGCCGACGTCATCGTCGCCGTCGCGTCCATCGACCCCGTGATGGGAGGCGTCGACCGGTGACCACCAGTTCTTCGGAGCAGGGCGTCAGTCTGGGCATGCCCCAACTGCCCGCGCCCGCCTACCCGGACGACGTCCGGGCCCGGCTGGAGGCCGACGGGCGGGAGATCATCGCCCGCTACCCGGACTCCCGTTCGGCCCTCCTGCCGTTGCTGCATCTCGTGCAGGCGGAAGAGGGTCATGTCACGCGCACAGGCCAGCAGTTCTGCGCGGACCTGCTGCAACTGACGACGGCCGAGGTCGCCGCCGTGGCGACCTTCTACTCCATGTACCGGCGCCGGCCGAGCGGTGACTACCAGGTCGGGGTCTGCACCAACACCCTGTGCGCGGTGATGGGCGGCGACGCGATCTTCGAGTCGCTCCAGGAGCACCTGGGCGTCGGCAACGGTGAGACCACCGACGACGGCAAGGTCACCCTGGAGCACATCGAGTGCAACGCGGCCTGCGACTTCGCGCCCGTCGTGATGGTCAACTGGGAGTTCTTCGACAACCAGACCCCCGCCAGCGCCCGGCGCCTCGTCGACGACCTGCGCGCGGGCGCTCCGGTGGAGCCCACGCGCGGGGCGCCGATGTGCACCTTCAAGGAGACCGCGCGGATTCTCGCCGGCTTCCCCGACGAGCGGCCAGGGGCCGTCGAGGCGAGCGGCGGTGCGGGACCCGCGTCACTGGTGGGTCTCCGCCTGGCCAGGGGAGAGACCGCACCCGCGCGCGTGGTCCATCCGCGGGGCTCCGGTGCTCCGCAGGACGAGTCGCCGACGACCGAGCACCTCAGTTCGCACGACGCGCCGCAGGACACGTCGGCCTCCGACCCCGCCCACCCGGCGGGGCCTGTCGCCGAGGAGGGGGAGTGATGACCTTGGCACCCGAAGTGAAAGACCACAGCCCCGAGAAGCTGCTCGCACCCGTGCTGTCGGCCTTCTGGGACGAGAACGAGTCCTGGACTCTGGACACGTACCGGAGGCACGAGGGATACGAGGGGCTCCGCAAGGCGCTCGCGATGTCGCCGGACGACCTCATCGCGTATGTGAAGGACTCCGGTCTGCGCGGTCGTGGTGGCGCCGGCTTCCCCACCGGAATGAAATGGCAATTCATTCCCCAAGGGGATGGAAAACCGCACTATCTAGTTGTCAACGCCGACGAGTCGGAGCCCGGGACCTGTAAGGATATCCCGCTCCTGTTCGCCAACCCGCATAGCCTCATCGAGGGCATTGTCATCGCGTGTTATGCCATCAGGTCGTCTCATGCCTTCATCTATCTGCGTGGTGAAGTCGTCCCCGTATTGCGGCGGTTGCACGAGGCCGTGCGCGAGGCCTACGCGGCCGGCTTCCTCGGCGAGAACATCCTGGGCAGCGGACTCGATCTCCAGCTCACCGTGCACGCGGGTGCGGGCGCGTACATCTGTGGCGAGGAGACCGCGCTGCTCGACTCGCTCGAAGGCCGCCGTGGTCAACCGCGGCTCCGTCCCCCTTTCCCTGCGGTCGCGGGCCTCTATGCGTGCCCGACTGTGGTGAATAACGTCGAGTCGATCGCGTCAGTTCCCGCCATTCTGCAAAAAGGCAAGGAATGGTTCAGGTCGATGGGCAGCGAGAAGTCTCCGGGCTTCACGCTCTACTCGCTCAGCGGCCATGTCACCAGTCCCGGTCAGTACGAGGCGCCGCTCGGCATCACACTCCGCCAGCTGCTCGACATGAGCGGCGGGATGCGGGCCGGGCACCGCCTCAAGTTCTGGACGCCGGGCGGGTCTTCCACGCCGATGTTCACCGACGAGCACCTCGACGTCCCTCTTGACTACGAAGGAGTCGGTGCCGCGGGTTCCATGCTCGGCACCAAGGCTCTGCAATGTTTCGACGAGACGACCTGCGTGGTGCGTGCCGTCACCCGCTGGACCGAGTTCTACGCCCACGAGTCCTGCGGCAAGTGCACACCGTGCCGTGAGGGGACGTACTGGCTCGTGCAGTTGCTGCGCGACATCGAGGCCGGCAAGGGCGTCATGTCCGACCTCGACAAGCTGAACGACATCGCCGACAACATCAACGGCAAGTCCTTCTGCGCCCTCGGCGACGGCGCCGCCTCGCCGATCTTCTCCTCGCTCAAGTACTTCCGCGAGGAGTACGAGCAGCACATCACGGGCCGGGGCTGCCCCTTCGACCCGGCCAAGTCCACGGCCTGGGCCGACCGCACGGAGGTGAACGCATGACGGTACAGCAGTCGACCAGCGGCTCCGCCGCGGGCTCGCGCCCCTCCGGAGGGGGCGAGGCTGCGGTCCCGCCCGAGGATCTCGTCTCGCTGACGATCGACGGCGCCGAGATCAGCGTGCCCAAGGGCACCCTGGTCATCCGCGCCGCCGAGCAGCTCGGCATCGAGGTCCCCCGGTTCTGCGACCATCCCCTCCTCGACCCGGTCGGCGCCTGCCGCCAGTGCATCGTCGAGGTCGAGGGCCAGCGCAAGCCGATGGCGTCCTGCACGATCACGTGCACGGACGGCATGGTCGTCAAGACCCAGCTCACCTCGCCGGTCGCGGAGAAGTCGCAGCACGGTGTGATGGAGCTGCTGCTCATCAACCACCCGCTGGACTGCCCGGTCTGCGACAAGGGCGGCGAGTGCCCCCTGCAGAACCAGGCGATGTCCCACGGCAACGCAGAGTCCCGCTTCGAGGGCCGGAAGCGGACCTACGAGAAGCCCGTCCCGATCTCCACCCAGGTGCTCCTGGACCGCGAACGGTGCGTGCTGTGCGCGCGCTGCACCCGCTTCTCCAACCAGATCGCGGGCGACCCGATGATCGAGATGGTCGAGCGGGGCGCGCTCCAGCAGATCGGCACCGGTGAGGGCGACCCCTTCGAGTCGTACTTCTCCGGGAACACCATCCAGATCTGCCCGGTGGGCGCGCTGACCTCGGCGGCGTACCGATTCCGCTCCCGCCCCTTCGACCTGGTCTCCACGCCGTCGGTGTGCGAGCACTGCGCCGGGGGCTGCGCGACCCGCACCGACCACCGGCGCGGCAAGGTCATGCGGCGCCTGGCCGCCGTGGACCCCGAGGTCAACGAGGAGTGGGTCTGCGACAAGGGGCGCTTCGCCTTCCGGTACGCGCAGCAGCGCGACCGGTTGCAGACGCCCCTCGTGCGGAACGCGGACGGCGTCCTGGAGCCCGCGTCCTGGCCGGAGGCCCTGGAGGCCGCCGCCCAGGGGCTGTCGGCCGCGCGGGGCCGCACCGGTGTGCTGACCGGCGGACGCCTCACCATCGAGGACGCCTACGCGTACAGCAAGTTCGCGCGTGTGGCCCTCGACACGAACGACATCGACTTCCGCGCGCGCGTGCACAGCAGCGAGGAGGCCGACTTCCTGGCCGCCCGGGTCGCGGGCCGGGGCCGGGACCTCGACGGTAACGGCGTCACGTACACCTCCCTGGAGAAGGCGCCCGCCGTTCTGCTGGTCGGGTTCGAGTCCGAGGAGGAGGCGCCCGGCGTCTTCCTGCGGCTGCGCAAGGCCGCGCGCAAGCACGGGCAGCGGGTGTTCTCGCTCGCCACCCACGCCACGCGGGGTCTGGAGAAGGCGGGCGGCACGCTGCTGCCGGCCGCTCCGGGCACCGAGACCGAGTGGCTGGACGCGCTCGCGAGCGGTGTCGGCCTTGAGGACGACGGCGCCAGTGCCTCCGAGGCGCTGCGCTCCGAGGGCGCGGTGATCGTCGTCGGCGAGCGGCTGGCCGCCGTCGCCGGGGGGCTCACCGCCGCCGTACGTGCCTCGTTCGCGACCGGGTCCCAGCTGGTGTGGATTCCGCGCCGGGCCGGGGAGCGCGGGGCGATCGAGGCGGGTGCGCTGCCGTCGCTGCTGCCCGGCGGTCGTCCGGCCACCGACCCGCGCGCGCGTGAGGAGGTCGCCGTCGCCTGGGGCGTCGCCGAACTCCCGCACCGCTACGGCCGCGACGCCGGTCAGATCGTCGAGGCCGCCGCCGGTGGTGAGCTGCGGGCGCTGGTCGTCGCGGGTGTGGAGGCGGGCGATCTGCCCGACCCGGCACGCACGCGTGCGGCCCTGCACGAAGTGGGCTTCCTGGTGTCGCTCGAACTGCGGCCCAGCGAGGTCACCGAACACGCGGACGTGGTGTTCCCGGTCGCGGCGGTCGCCGAGAAGGCGGGCACCTTCCTCAACTGGGAGGGCAGGGTCCGCTTCTTCGACGCGGCGCTCAAGCCCGACCAGATGACCCGCACCCTCGCCCCCACCGACGCCCGCGTCCTACAGATGCTGGCCGACGCCATGGACGTACACCTGGGTCTGCCCGATCTGCGCACCACGCGCGCGGAGCTGGACCGGCTCGGTGCCTGGGACGGGCCGCGGGCCAGTGATCCGTTGGAGACCGCGGGCGTGCTGCCCCGGCCGGCCGCCGGGGAGGCCGTGCTCGCCGGGCACCGGCTGCTGCTCGACCAGGGCGCGCTCCAGGAGGGCGACGACGCGCTCGCCGGCACCCGGCACGCCGCCCACGCGCGCGTGTCTGCCGCCACGGCCGCCGAGGCGGGCGTCAAGGACGGCGACGCGCTGGCCGTGACCGGCGGCTCCGGAACCGTCGAACTCCCGCTGCGGGTCACCGAGATGCCCGACCGGGTGGTCTGGCTCCCGCTGAACTCCACCGGCGGGGGCGTCGCCTCCGACACCGGGGCGCTGCCCGGCGCACTCGTCCGCATCGGCCCGGCGAAGCCCGCCGCCGAAGCCCCCAAGGAGGTGGAGGCATGAGCCCGTACCCGTACCTCGCTGCCGAAGACCTCTCGATGTTCGGCCGCGACCCCTGGTGGCTGGTCGTCGTCAAGGCGGTGTTCTGCTTCGCCTTCCTGATGATCACCGTGCTGTTCTCGATCGTCTGGGAACGCAAGGTCGTCGCCTGGATGCAGCTGCGCATCGGACCCAACCGGCACGGCCCCTGGGGCATGCTCCAGTCGCTCGCCGACGGCGTGAAGCTGATGCTCAAGGAAGACCTGATCGTCAAGCGCGCCGACAAGCTGATCTACATCCTCGCGCCGGTCGTCGCGGCCATCCCGGCCTTCATGGCGATCGCGGTGATCCCCTTCGGGCCCGCCGACAACGAGGTGTCGATCTTCGGCCACCGCACCACGATGCAGCTCACCGACCTGCCGATCGCGATGCTCTACATCCTCGCGGTCGCCTCGGTCGGCATCTACGGCATCGTCCTCGCCGGCTGGAGCTCCGGCTCCACGTACCCGCTGCTCGGCGGTCTGCGGTCCTGCGCGCAGATGATCTCCTACGAGATCGCGATGGGCGCCGCGTTCGCCTCGGTGTTCCTCTACTCCGGGTCGATGTCGACGTCGACGATCGTTGAACAACAGCACGACCGCTGGTACATCATCCTGCTGCCGGTCTCCTTCATCATCTACATCGTCACGATGGTCGGGGAGACCAACCGCGCCCCCTTCGACATGCCGGAGTCCGAGGGCGACCTGGTCGGCGGCTTCAACACCGAGTACTCGTCCATCAAGTTCGCGCTCTTCATGCTCGCCGAGTACGTGAACATGGTGACGGTCTCCGCGGTGTCGGCCACGCTCTTCCTGGGCGGCTGGCGGGCCCCGTGGCCGATCAGCTCCTTCTGGGAGGGCGCGAACCACGGCTGGTGGCCGATGCTCTGGTTCGTCATCAAGGTCCAGCTGCTGCTGTTCTTCTTCATCTGGCTCCGCGGCACCCTCCCGCGCGTGCGCTACGACCAGTTGATGAAGCTCGGCTGGAAGGTCCTCATCCCGGTCTCCGTGGTCTGGCTGATGCTCGTCGCGACCGTACGGACCCTGAAGAACGAGAACTACGACTTCGCCGACATCGCCCTCTACGTCGGCGGCGGTGTGCTCGTCCTGCTGTTGCTGTCCTTCATCGCGGACATGTTCCGCCAGAAGGCCAAGGACGACGCGCAACCGGCCGGGGAACCCGCCGGGTTCGACGCGATGGCGGGCGGATTCCCCGTGCCGCCGCTGCCGGGACAGGAGTTGCCTCCGGTGCCGCGGCGCCCCTCGCGCCGCGAGCGGGAGTTGATTGTCAGTGGCGGGCCGGACACTGGCAGTGACGGATCTCTGGATGGAAAGGAGGCGTCCGATGGCTGAGGAGCCCAAGGAGACCAAACCCGGTTTCCAGAACCCCGTGGCCGGCTTCGGCGTGACCTTCAAGGCCATGTTCAAGAAGCGGCTGACCGAGCAGTACCCGGAGCAGGAGAAGACCACCGCCCCGCGGTTCCACGGACGGCACCAGCTCAACCGCCATCCGGACGGCCTGGAGAAGTGCGTCGGCTGCGAGCTGTGCGCCTGGGCCTGCCCCGCCGACGCCATCTACGTGGAGGGCGCCGACAACACCGACGAGGAGCGCTACTCGCCGGGCGAGCGGTACGGCCGCGTCTACCAGATCAACTACGCCCGCTGCATCCTGTGCGGCCTGTGCATCGAGGCGTGCCCCACGCGCGCGTTGACGATGACCAACGAGTTCGAGCTGGCGGACAGCAGCCGCGCCAACCTCATCTACACCAAGGAACAGCTGCTGGCCGGCCTTGAGGACACCATGGTCGACAGCCCGCACGCCATCTACCCGGGGATGGACGAACAGGACTACTACCGGGGCCTGGTGACGGAGGCCGCGCCCGGCACGGTGCCCCAGGTCGCCGTCTCCAAGGGCGAACCGAGTTCATCGGCGAGCCCTTCGGGCGCGGCGAAGGAAGAGGGGGTGGAGGCATGAGCCCGCAGTTCGTCGCCGCCGCCTACTCCACCTCCACCGGAGAGGCCTTCCAGTTCTGGGTCCTCGGCACGGTCGCGGTGATCGGCGCCCTGTCCACCGTCCTCATGAAGAGGGCCGTGCACAGTGCGCTCTCCCTCGCCGGGACCATGATCATCCTGGCGGTGTTCTACCTCGCCAACGGCGCCTACTTCCTGGGCATCGTGCAGATCGTCGTCTACACCGGCGCGATCATGATGCTGTTCCTCTTCGTGGTGATGCTGGTCGGCGTCACGGCAGCGGACTCCCTGACGGAGACCATCAAGGGCCAGCGCTGGCTGGCCCTTCTCTGTGGGCTCGGCTTCGGCATCCTGCTCTTCGCGGGCATCGGCAACGCCTCGCTGACCCAGTTCGGCGGCCTGAGCACGGCCAACGCCAACGGCAACGTGGAGGGCCTGGCCGCCCTCATCTTCACGAAGTACGTGTTCGCCTTCGAGATCACCGGCGCCCTGCTGATCACCGCCGCCGTAGGCGCCATGGTGCTCACGCACCGCGAGCGCACCGAGCGGCCCAGGACCCAGCGCGAGCTGTCCGAGCAGCGCGTCCGCGAGGGCAAGCACGTCCCGCCGCTCCCCGCCCCGGGCGTCTACGCCCGGCACAACGCGGTGGACATCGCGGGCCTGCTGCCCGACGGCACCCCGTCCGAGCTCACGGTCAGCAAGACGCTCCGTGACCGCGGCCAGATCCGTGACGTGTCCAGCGAGGCGCTCGACGATCTGCGGGCCCTGGAGCAGCGCGCCGAGGAGCGCCTGGAGCGCACCGAGATCGAGCCGGCGAACCTCAAGCGGACCGAGGAGGCGTCGAAGTGAACCCCGTCAACTACCTCTATCTCTCCGCCCTGTTGTTCACGATCGGCGCCACCGGAGTGCTGATCAGGCGGAACGCGATCGTCGTGTTCATGTGCATCGAGCTGATGCTCAACGCCTGCAACCTCGCGTTCGTCACCTTCTCCCGGATGCACGGCAATCTCGACGGTCAGGTCATCGCCTTCTTCACGATGGTCGTCGCCGCCGCGGAGGTCGTGGTCGGGCTCGCGATCATCGTGTCGCTGTTCCGTTCCCGCCACTCGGCCTCGGTCGACGACGCCAGCCTGATGAAGCTCTGAGGGGTCGCTGAATCGTGGAGAACCTGATTGCGCTGCTGGTAGCGGCGCCTCTGCTCGGAGCGGCCGTACTGCTGTGCGGCGGCCGGCGGCTCGACGCCGTCGGCCACTGGATCGGCACGATCCTCGCGGCCGCCTCCTTCGTGATCGGTGTCGTCCTCTTCACCGACCTGCTGGGGAAGAGCGCCGAGCACCGGACGCTCATGCAGCACCTGTGGACCTGGGTCCCCGTCGAGGGCTTCCAGGCGGACGTCACCTTCCGCCTCGACCAACTGTCGATGACCTTCGTCCTGCTGATCACCGGCGTCGGCTCGCTGATCCACCTGTACTCGATCGGGTACATGGAGCACGACGAGCGCAAGCGCCGCTTCTTCGGCTATCTGAACCTGTTCCTCGCGGCGATGCTGATCCTCGTCCTCGCCGACAACTACCTGCTGCTGTACGTCGGCTGGGAGGGCGTCGGTCTCGCCTCCTACCTGCTGATCGGCTTCTGGCAGCACAAGCCCAGCGCGGCCACCGCCGCGAAGAAGGCCTTCCTGGTCAACCGGGTCGGCGACATGGGCCTGTCGATCGCCATCATGCTGATGTTCACCACGTTCGGGACGTTCGCCTTCGGGCCGGTCCTCAGCCACGTCGGTGACGCCTCCGAGGGCAAACTCACGGGCATCGCCCTGATGCTGCTCCTCGCGGCCTGCGGCAAGTCCGCCCAGGTGCCGCTCCAGTCCTGGCTCGGCGACGCGATGGAGGGCCCGACCCCGGTCTCGGCCCTCATCCACGCCGCGACCATGGTGACCGCCGGCGTGTACCTGATCGTCCGCTCCGGAGCGATCTTCAACGGCGCGCCGAACGCACAGCTGGTGGTCACCGTCGTCGGTGCCGTCACGCTCCTGTTCGGTGCGATCGTCGGTTGCGCGAAGGACGACATCAAGAAGGCCCTCGCCGGCTCGACCATGTCGCAGATCGGCTACATGGTGCTCGCCGCAGGACTCGGCCCCATCGGCTACGTCTTCGCGATCATGCACCTGGTGACGCACGGCTTCTTCAAGGCCGGACTGTTCCTCGGCGCCGGTTCGGTCATGCACGGGATGAACGACGAGGTCGACATGCGCAAGTACGGCGGCCTCCGCTCGTACATGCCGATCACGTTCGTCACCTTCGGTCTCGGCTACCTCGCCATCATCGGCTTCCCTGGCCTGTCCGGCTTCTTCTCCAAGGACAAGATCATCGAGGCGGCCTTCGCCAAGGGCGGCACCGAGGGCTGGATCCTCGGCGGCGCGGCCCTGCTGGGCGCGGCCATCACGGCGTACTACATGACGCGCGTGATGCTGATGACCTTCTTCGGGGAGAAGCGCTGGCAGCCGGACGAGAACGGCGACGACCCGCACCCGCACGAGTCCCCGAAGACCATGACCATCCCCATGATGGTCCTGGCGATCGGCTCGGTCGGCGCGGGCGCCTTCTTCGGGATCGGGAACCGCTTCCTGCACTGGCTGGAGCCCATCACAGGCCACGAGGAGGGCAACTCCCCGGTCAGCGCCCTGACGGTCACCCTGGCCACCATGGCGGTCCTGATCGTCGGCGTCGCGATCGCCTGGGCGCAGTACGGCCGCAAGCCCGTCCCGGCCGTCGCCCCGCGCGGCTCGCTGCTCACCCGGGCCGCCCGCCGCGACCTCCTCCAGGACGACTTCAACCACGTCGTCCTGGTGCGCGGCGGCGAGCACCTCACCCGCTCCCTGGTCTACGTCGACCACACCCTGGTCGACGGCGTCGTCAACGGCACGGCGGCGTCCATGGGCGGCCTCTCCGGAAGGCTGCGCAAACTGCAGAACGGCTATGCGCGGTCGTACGCGGTCTCGATGTTCGGCGGTGCGGCCATCCTCGTCGCCGCGACCCTGCTGATGAGGGCGGTCTGATACCGATGTCCTTTCCCCTCCTGACAGCGACGGCGGCGCTCCCGGCCCTCGGGGCGGTGGCCACGGCCGCCGTCCCGGCCGCCCGGCGCACCGCGGCGAAATGGCTGGCGCTGCTGGTCTCGCTGGCGACGCTCGCGCTGGCCGTCACGACCCTGGTGCGCTTCGACCCGGGCGGCGACCGCTACCAACTCACCGAGTCCCACCCCTGGATCGCCGCCTTCGGAGTCCGCTACGAGCTGGGTGTGGACGGCATCGCGGTCGCGCTCCTCGCGCTCACCGCCCTGCTGATCCCGTTCGTGATCCTGGCCGGCTGGCACGACGCCGACCCCCTGGAGACCGGCAGCAAGCGCTGGCGGCCCACCCAGGGCTTCTTCGCCCTCATCCTTGCGGTGGAGGCGATGGTGATCATCTCCTTCGAGGCCACCGACGTCTTCCTCTTCTACATCTTCTTCGAAGCCATGCTGATCCCGATGTACTTCCTCATCGGCGGCTTCGGGGACCGGGCCCACGAGCACGGCGACGAGGCGGCGGCCACCCAAAGGTCGTACGCGGCCGTCAAGTTCCTGCTCTACAACCTGGTCGGCGGCCTCATCATGCTGGCGGCCGTGATCGGCCTCTACGTAGTGGCCGGAAACTTCTCTCTCGCGGAGATCGCGCAGGCACGGGCCAACGGCTCGCTGCACATGGCGACCAACACCGAACGCTGGCTGTTCCTGGGCTTCTTCTTCGCCTTCGCGGTGAAGGCGCCCCTGTGGCCGCTGCACACCTGGCTGCCCAACGCGATGGGCGAGGCCACCGCCCCGGTCGCCGTACTGATCACGGCGGTCGTCGACAAGGTCGGCACCTTCGCGATGCTCCGCTTCTGCCTCCAGCTGTTCCCGGAGGCCAGCAAGTGGGCCACGCCCGTGATCCTCGTCCTCGCCGTGATCAGCATCATCTACGGCGCGCTGCTCGCGGTCGGCCAGCGGGACATCAAGCGGCTGGTGGCGTACGCGTCGATCTCCCACTTCGGGTTCATCATCCTGGGCATCTTCGCGATGACCAGCCAGGGGCAGTCCGGCGCGACGCTGTACATGGTCAACCACGGCATTTCCACGGCCGCGTTGATGCTCGTCGCCGGCTTCCTGATCTCGCGGCGCGGCTCGCGTCTGATCGCCGACTACGGAGGGGTGCAGAAAGTCGCCCCGGTGCTCGCCGGCACCTTCCTGATCGGCGGTCTGGCCACACTGTCGCTGCCCGGACTCGCACCCTTCGTGAGCGAGTTCCTGGTCCTGGTCGGCACGTTCTCGCGCTACCCCGCGATCGGGATCATCGCCACCTTCGGCATCGTCCTCGCAGCGCTGTACACCCTGGTCCTCTACCAGCGGACGATGACCGGCCCGGTGAAGCCCGAGGTCGCCACGATGCCGGACCTGCGCCCGCGTGAACTCCTGGTCGTCGCCCCGCTGATCGTGCTGCTGATCTTCCTGGGCGTCTACCCGAAGCCCGTCACGGACATCGTGAACCCGTCGGTCAAGCAGACCCTGTCCGACGTACACAAGAAAGATCCCAAGCCCTCGGTGGAGGCGGCCAAGTGAGCGCAACAGCCGTCCACAGCCTGTGGACAACGGCGGCAACGTCGGCCGACCCGATCGCGAAGATCCCCGCGCCGAAGATCGAGTACGCGCAATTGTCGCCCACCTTGATCATCCTCGGCGCGGCCCTCATCGGGGTGCTGGTCGAAGCGTTCGTCCCGCGCAAGTCCCGTTACTACGCCCAGGTGTTCGTGTCCGCCGTGGCGCTGTGCGCCGCCTTCGCGGCGGTCGTGGCGCTCGCGGCTGACGGGTACGGCACCACCAAGGCGCACATCGCGGCCATGGGCGCGATCGCGGTCGACGGGCCCTCCCTGTTCCTTCAGGGCGTGATCCTGCTCTCCGGACTGGTCGGCCTGTTCACCTTCGCCGAGCGCAGGCTCGACCCGGAGGCGCACGGCAACCGGGTCGACTCGTTCGCCGCGCAGGCCGCGTCCGTACCGGGCAGCGACAGCGAGAAGGCCGCCGTCAAGGCCGGGTTCACCACCACGGAGGTGTTCCCGCTCCTGCTCTTCGCGGTCGCCGGAATGCTCGTCTTCCCGTCGGCCAACGACCTGTTGACCCTGTTCGTCGCCCTGGAAGTCTTCTCGCTCCCGCTCTACCTCCTGTGCGCCCTGGCCCGCCGCAAGCGGCTCCTGTCGCAGGAGGCCGCGGTCAAGTACTTCCTCCTGGGCGCCTTCGCCTCCGCGTTCACCCTGTTCGGCATCGCGCTGCTCTACGGCTACGCGGGCTCGATGTCGTACGCCACGATCTCCCAGGTCGTCGACGGCTCCATCACCAACATCAACCCCGCCCTCGCGGACACCATGGGCAACGACGCGCTGCTGCTCATCGGCGGCGCGATGATCGCCATGGGGCTGCTGTTCAAGGTCGGCGCGGTGCCGTTCCACATGTGGACGCCCGACGTCTACCAGGGCGCGCCGACCCCGGTCACCGGCTTCATGGCCGCCGCCACCAAGGTGGCCGCCTTCGGAGCGCTGCTCCGCCTGCTCTACGTCGTGCTGCCGGGCCTGCGCTGGGACTGGCGGCCCGTCATGTGGGGCGTGGCGATCATCACGATGCTGGGCGGCGCGATCGTCGCGATCACCCAGACCGACATCAAGCGGCTCCTGGCGTACTCCTCGATCGCGCACGCGGGCTTCATCCTCGCGGGTGTCATCGCGACCACCCGGGACGGCGTCTCCTCCGTGCTGTTCTACCTGGGCGCCTACTCGTTCGTGACGATCGGCGCCTTCGCGGTCGTCACGCTCGTGAGGGACGCGGGAGGCGAGGCGACGCACCTGTCGAAGTGGGCGGGGCTCGGGCGGAGGTCACCCCTGGTCGCGGCGGTGTTCGCCGTGTTCCTGCTCTCCTTCGCGGGCATTCCGCTGACGGCGGGCTTCGCCGGGAAGTTCGCCGTGTTCAAGGCGGCGGCGGCCGGTGGCGCGGCGCCGCTGGTCGTGGTCGGTGTGCTCTCGTCGGCCATCGCGGCGTTCTTCTACATCCGCGTGATCGTGCTCATGTTCTTCAGCGAGCCCAGGCCGGACGGCCCCACCGTCGCGGTCCCGTCCCCGCTGACCATGGCGACGATCGGAGTGGCCGTGGCGGCCACGCTCGTCCTCGGTGTGGCCCCGCAGTACTTCCTGGACCTGGCCAACCAGGCCGGCGTGTTCGTGCGCTGAGCACAGGCCGAAGGCCCCGGTTCCCTGTCGAGGGAACCGGGGCCTTCGTGTGTGCGGTCAGACCGCCGGACAGGCGACCTCGGGGTTCCACGCGGCGAACAGGCCCGCCGAGTTGGGCTTGTAGAGCCAGGCGTGCAGGGTGAAGTAGCCGGGGAGCTGACCCTTCTGGAAGGTCTGCCCGAACAGCGTCGGCGCGGTCTGTCCCGTGTCCTTCACGACCCACTCCACCGCGACCAGCTTGCGCGCGCCGCCGCTGGACGTGCCCGTGTAGGCGTTCGTGAACCCGTCCGCGTAGACGAGGGCAGCGGGCTTCTGCGGGTCGACCGAGCCGATGTTCGCAGGGTTGACGTAGTGGTAGCCCATACCGCCCGCGGTCGGGTCGGCGACGCAGGTGTCGGTGCGCCCGTAGCCGCCGGCCGCCGCGAACCCCTCGTACCCGTACTTGCCGGTGGCCTGAGTCGTCCTGCTCAGCTGGGTCCACACGGACGGGTCGGGGGAGGGCGCGGCGTGGGCCGGGGCGGCGGCCAGCGCGAGGGCCGCGGCGGTCGCCAGCGCGGCGGCGGCCTTGACGGCACCCAGCAGGGACCGAGGGGACATGGTGGGGGCTCCTTGGCTTCGGGAGGCGGCCGCACGCACGGCGCGCCGTCCGTTCGGGGCGTGGCGGGCCTCCGCGGTCCCGCCCCAGCAGCATGTTCCGGCCGGATCGGTCGCGCCATGTGACGGGAGCCAATCGACTGACCACAGCCGGTAACCGCCGCCGGGCCGCACCCGCCACCGTCACCAGCCTGTGGATAACTCCGACGCTGTCAGCGCGGAGCCCTATCGTGGACGCAGTGGTCGAGGGACGACGTACGGGGGACGAGCGATGCACGGGATGGGCGGGACGGTTGTGACGACCGAAGTACGGACGCCGGCGACACACGGCGAGAGCGAGGCACTGGCCACGCTCCACCGCGTCTTCGGCTACGACAGCTTCCGGGGCGAGCAGGAAGCGGTCATCGAGCATGTGGTGGCGGGCGGTGACGCCGTCGTCCTCATGCCGACCGGCGGCGGCAAGTCGCTCTGCTACCAGATCCCGTCCCTGGTCAGACCTGGTACGGGAGTGGTCGTCTCCCCGCTGATCGCGCTGATGCAGGACCAGGTGGACGCGCTGCGCGCGCTCGGCGTGCGCGCCGGGTTCATGAACTCGACGCAGGACTTCGACGAGCGGCGTGTGGTCGAGGCGGAGTTCCTGGCGGGCGAGCTGGACCTGATCTACCTCGCGCCGGAGCGGCTGCGGCTCGACAACACGCTGGACCTGCTCTCGCGCGGCAAGATCTCCGTGTTCGCGATCGACGAGGCGCACTGTGTGTCGTCCTGGGGGCACGACTTCCGCCCCGACTACCTCTCCCTCTCGGTGCTCGGCGAGCGGTGGCCGGACGTCCCGCGGATCGCGCTCACGGCGACGGCCACGGACGCGACGCACAAGGAGATCACCCAGCGGCTGAACATGCCGAGCGCCCGGCACTTCGTGGCGAGCTTCGACCGGCCCAACATCCAGTACCGGATCGTGCCGAAGGCCGACCCCAAGAAGCAGCTGCTGAGCTTCCTGCGCGAGGAGCACGCGGGCGACGCGGGCATCGTGTACTGCCTGTCGCGCAGGTCCGTCGACACCACCGCCGAGTTCCTGTCGCGCAACGGCATCGAGGCGGTGCCGTACCACGCGGGCCTGGACTCGGGCACCCGTGCGGCGCACCAGTCGCGGTTCCTGCGCGAAGAGGGCCTGGTCGTCGTCGCGACCATCGCCTTCGGCATGGGCATCGACAAGCCGGACGTACGGTTCGTCGCCCACCTCGACCTGCCCAAGTCGGTGGAGGGCTACTACCAGGAGACGGGCCGTGCCGGGCGCGACGGCATGCCGTCCACGGCATGGATGGCGTACGGCCTGAACGACGTCATACAACAGCGCAAGATGATCCAGTCCAGCGAGGGCGACGAGGCGTTCCGCCGTCGGGCCGCCGCCCACCTGGAGGCCATGCTCGCGCTCTGCGAGACCGCGCAGTGCCGGCGTGGCCAACTCCTCGCCTACTTCGGGCAGGACCCGGACGCGGCGGCCTGCGGCAACTGCGACACGTGCCTGGTCCCGCCGGAGACGTGGGACGGCACGGTCGCCGCGCAGAAGGTGCTGTCGACGGTGGTGCGGCTCCAGCGGGAGCGGGGCCAGAAGTTCGGCGCCGTGCAGATCGTCGACATCCTCATGGGGCGCCGCACGGCCAAGGTGATCCAGTTCGACCACGACCAGCTGTCCGTGTTCGGCATCGGCGAGGATCTCTCCGAGGGCGAATGGAGAGGTGTCGTACGGCAGTTGCTGGCACAGGGACTGCTCGCGGTCGAGGGGGAGTACGGCACGCTGGTGCTCACCGAGGCGAGCGGGACCGTGCTGCGGCGCGAGCGGGAAGTGCCGCTGCGCAAGGAGCCGAAGAAGCCGGCGGGTTCCTCGCGCTCGGGGTCGTCCTCGGGGCGCGGCGAGCGCAAGGCCAAGGCGGCGGCGGTGGAGTTGCCGGAGTCGCTCCAGCCGGCCTTCGAGGCGCTGCGTGCGTGGCGTGCGGAACAGGCCCGCGAACAAGGGGTTCCGGCGTACGTCATCTTCCACGACGCGACGTTGCGGGAGATCGCGACGGTGTGGCCGACCTCGGTGGGACAGCTCGGGGAGATCAGCGGGGTCGGCGAGAAGAAGCTGGCGACGTACGGCGAGGGCGTGATCGGGGTGCTGGCCGCGCTGGGGGAGGCACCGGAGGGGGCGACTCCGGCTGGGGCCGGTGCCGGTGCTGGGGCCGGAGCCTCGGTGCCGGTGCAGGCGGCGGCGCCTGCGACTGGGCGGGCGGCGAAGGATGTTGACCCCGGGGCGGATTACTGGCCGGAGATGGATGCGGAGCCGGAGCCGGAGGATTGGATGTAGGGAGGGGGAGCGGGGAGCCGGGGGAAGGGGAGCCCGGGGAAGGGGAGGGACCGGGAGCGGGGTGTGGGGACTGGTAGCGGTGCGGGGCGCGAGGGCTGACAGCGGAGTGCGGGTGCCGGGATCGGAGTGAGGGACCGGGGCTGGGGTGTGGGGGTGGCCCCGGTACGGTCCGCGGCCCAGGGCGGTCGGGCTGGGGTGCCGGTGCGGGGCCGTGGGTTCAGGTTTTGGGGGTCCAGGGTGTGAGTTCGGGGTGCCGGGCGCGGGCTTGGGGCCCTCACCCGATGCCGTCAGCACGCCGTTCTCCGGCCCGGAGCCGTCAGCCCAGGG
>NZ_JBIWGK010000010.1:132197-339576 GCF_044763565.1 Streptomyces sp. NPDC096013
GGGTCCTCACCGGGTGAGTTCGACTCACCGGCACCGGCCCTGACTCGTCAGGCCGAGGTCCTCCCAGCCGACGTCAGTCCAGGGTCCTCACCCGGCGTCCTCGAATCACCGTCACCGGCCTTGACCCATCAGGCCGAGGTCCTCTCCGCCGCCGTCAGTCCAGGGTCCTCACCGGGTGAGTTCGACTCACCGGCACCGGCCCTGACTCGTCAGGCCGAGGTCCTCCCAGCCGACGTCAGTCCAGGGTCCTCACCCGGCGCTCTCGATCCACCGCCCTCACCCTGACCCGTAACGCCAGGTCCCTCCCCGCCGACGTCAGTCCAGGGCCTCCCGGCGCCCTCGATCCACCGCCCTCACCCCAACGCCGTCAGCCCAGGTGCGAACACGATCAGCAGGGGGAGCAGGGGGACCAACGTCGCGACCGTAGTCGTCAGGGCGCGGTGGCGGCGGCCCAGGCGGGGGCGGGGGTCCAGGAGGCGGTCGACGCGTTCGCCGAGGAGGCGGTGGCTGGAGGCGCAGGAGAGGACGCCTCGGTGGTTGTTCAGCTCGATGAGGGCCAACGCCGTCGTCAGGTGGCCGCACTGGCGCGAGGCGGTGTCGTCCGCGGCCAGTTCGACCAGGCGGTGGGTCTGGTCGCAGAAGTGGGCGAACAGCGGGACGTGCGGAAAACCGGAGGCCAGCGCCGTCGAGAGGTGGAGCAGCCAGTCGTGGTGGGCGCGGGCGTGACCGCGCTCGTGAGTGAGGACCGCGTCCAGCTGGTGGCCGGTGAGGCGGTGCAACGCGCCCGTGGTGACGACCAGTTGGGGCGGGTGGCCGGGCATCCACCAGGCGTCCGGGTACTCGTCCTCCAGCACCAGCAGGGGACCGCGCGCCGCGGGCAGCCCGGCCGGCAGATCGGGGGCGCGCTCCCGCAGCTGCGCCCGGGCCTGGCCGCGTCGGCGCCGTGCCTCGGCGAGTTCGCGGGCCAGCATCGCCGTCGTCCAGGCGGCTCCGCAGGCCAGTGACAGCGTCAGGGCGACCGCCCAGGCCGGGGCGGCGGAGAGGTCGTAGGCCGCGGTCACGGCGGGCGGAGCTGGGGCGAAGACATGGTCGCGGACCGTGTGGAAGACGGCGGCGGCACCCAGCACCAGGGCGGCGAGACAGCACAGCAGGACCGTTGCGACCAGGCACTGCCACACCCACAGGCCGACCACGGGTTCCCGTTCGGGCCACACGGCCCGGGTCAGCGCACGCGGGGCCGGCACGGCGGCCGAGAGGGCGACGACGCTCAGCAGGAGCAGGCAGACAGTCATGCCACGGGCTCCGGATCCTGGTCAGCGGAAGGAACGGAAGGTGCGGGAGGCGCGGAAGGAACGGGATGTGCGGGAGGAACTGGAGGTGCGGGAAGTGCGGGAGGTGCGAGACGCGTGGGTCGGACGGGGCGTGCAGGAAGTGCGGGTGGAGCACGAGGCGCGGGTGCGGCTGTACCCGGGGGCGGGCACACGGCATGTGCGTCGCCCGCCGCCAGTATGACGGCACGGACGACCGGCGTCAGGTGTACAACGACCACCGACCGCACCGGCCGCGCGTCCACCGACCGCCCCCGGCCTCGCGACCACCGGACGCCCTCGACCCCGACCACCGGACGCTCCCGCCCCCGACCATCGGACGCTCCCGCCCCCGACCACCGGACGCTCCCGCCCCCAACCACCAGGCGCGCGAGCACCGGACGCCCTCACCGGAAACCGCCGCCCGCACCACCCCGTCCGCAGCCGCCGACCCGCTACCACCTCACCCCCGCCCCACCACCCGCCCGGTGACCTCGCCCAGCCCCACTCGTGTTCCGTCTGTGCCCGGGGCCCACGCCGACAGGGTCACCTCGTCGCCGTCCTCCAGGAACGTCCGCTTGCCGGAAGGGAGTTCGAGGGGGTCGCGGCCGTTCCAGGTCAGTTCGAGCAGGGAGCCGCGCTCGCGTTCGAGCGGGCCGCTGACCGTGCCCGAGCCGTACAGGTCGCCGGTGCGGAGGGACGCGCCGTTGGCCGTCATCTGGGCGAGCTGCTGGGCGGCCGTCCAGTACATGGTGGAGAACGGCGGCTCGGAGACCGTGTGGCCGTTGATCGCGACGGTGATGCGGAGGTCGTAGCCGCCGGGTTCCTCGGCCGAGTCGTCCAGGTAGGGGAGGAGTTCGTGGGTGCGCTCGGGCGGGGCGACCCGGGAGTCCTCCAGCGCGTCCAGCGGGGTGATCCACGCCGACACCGACGTGGCGAAGGACTTGCCGAGGAACGGACCGAGGGGGACGTACTCCCAGGCCTGGATGTCGCGTGCCGACCAGTCGTTGAGGAGGCACAGGCCGAACACGTGCTCGCGGAAGTCGGCGAGCGGCACCGGCGTGCCCAGCGTCGACGGCGCGCCCACCACGAAGCCGACCTCCGCCTCGATGTCCAGGCGGACCGACGGGCCGAAGACGGGCGCGGGGTCGGCGGGGGACTTGCGCTGTCCGGACGGACGTACGACATCCGTGCCCGATACGACGACCGTGCCGGCGCGGCCGTGGTAACCGATGGGCAGGTGCTTCCAGTTGGGGGTCAGCGTGTCGGGGGCGTCGGGGCGGAAGATGCGGCCGACGTTCCGGGCGTGGTTCTCGGAGGCGTAGAAGTCGACGTAGTCCGCGACTTCGAAGGGGAGGTGCAGGGTCACCGACGAGAGGGGGTGGAAGTACGGGGCGATCGTGTCCTGGTGGGAGGGGACCGTCACCCACGCGGTCAGCGCGCGCCGGACGTCCGACCAGGCCGTGTGGCCGGCGGCGAGCAGCGGGCCCAGAGTCGGGTGCGCGAGGAGGGAGACGTAGGGCGAACCGAGGGCCTCCGCCGCCGCGCCCGCGTCGAGGACGTGGTCGCCGAGCCGGACACCGACGGTCCGCTCGTCCGAGCCGATGGGCGAGAAGACGCCGTAGGGAAGGTTGTGCGGGCCGAAGGGATCGCCCTCGGGAAGATCGAAGGGGGGCATGGGTGCTGCCTCACTCTCGTACGTACTCGCATGTGGCCGGGCCACACGTTACGGGTGAGTTGCGCGAACCGGCAGTGTCTAAAGAGTTCGCAATGTCCGAATAGGCCTTGTCGGAAGAGGCAATTCCGGCTTAGCGTCATTTGGGGGACACGGACGGGGTGGGTCCGGTCCGTAGGGGGGACACGTGGGGGGACCCGTGGCCAAGCGCTTCAGCAGCGTGCCTTTCGAGGCCGACCGCGAAGTGCCGGGCCTCATCGTCAAGTTCGGCGACTATCCGCTGCATCACGGCGGGGTGGGCGCGATCCGGAGTCTGGGGCGCCTCGGCGTGCCGATGTATGCGATCACGGAGGACCGTTACACACCGGCGGCCGCGTCCCGTTATCTGGAGCGCGCGTTCGTCTGGCCGACGACCGGCACGGAGGAACCCGGTCGACTGGTGGAGGGCCTGCTGCGCATCGGGCGCCATATCGGCCGGCCCACCGTCCTCATCCCGACGGACGAGGAGGCCGCCGTTCTGATCGCCGAGCATCAGGAGGCACTCGGCTCCCGTTTCCTCTTCCCGCGTGTGGAACCGAAGTTGCCGCGACACCTCGCGAGCAAACAGGGCCTGCACGAACTCTGTGCCGAACACGGCATCGCGAGCCCCACGGCCGCCTTCCCGCAGTCGTACGACGACATCGTCGACTTCGCGGAGAAGGCCCGCTTCCCGATCGTGGCGAAGAACAGGGAGGCGTTCGTACGGCGTTCCCAGCCGGCCGTGAACGGGACGACGAGGATCGCGACCCGCGAGGGGCTGCTCGCGCTGGCCCGGGACTGGGGGGAGCAGCCCGGGGTGATCCTCCAGGAGTACCTGCCGAGGGAGGAGGCCGAGGACTGGATCGTGCACGCCTACTTCGACCAGGACTCCACGCCGCTCGCCATGTTCACCGGCGTCAAGGTGCGCTCCTGGCCGCCGCACGCGGGTATGACGGCGAATGCGTACGTGGTCGACAATCCGGAACTCGCGGACATCGCCGCACGTTTCATCAAACAGATCGGCTTCACCGGCGTCATCGACCTCGACCTGCGCTTCGACCGGCGCGACGGCCAGTACAAACTGCTCGACTTCAACCCCCGCATGGGCGCCCAGTTCCGGCTCTTCGAGAGCGAGTCGGGGGTGGACGTCGTCCGCGCCATGCACCTCGACCTGACCGGCCGCCCCGTCCCCGAGGGCGAACAGCGCGCCGGCCACCGGTACATCGTGGAGAACATCGACCTGCCCGCCCTCCTCGCCTACCGCCGCAGCGGCTATACGACGCCGCACGCGCCGGCGCGGGCGAGCGGGACGGAGCTGGCCTGGCTCGCGGGTGACGACCTGCGGCCGTTCTTCACGATGCTGGCCCGCTTCGTGCGGCCGGGCGCGAGGCATCTGTACCAGCTGTGGCGCACCAACCGGCGCGGCAGCGGCACCAAGCCGTAGTCCAAGCAACGTGATTCCAGCCGTGGTTCGCGCAGTGCGACTTCGGCTGTAGTCCAAGCCGTTTGACGCCGGCAGCAGTTCAGGCAGTGGCTCCAGCAGCGGGCACTGGCTCTGGCGGCACCGGCGGCTCCAGCAGGTGCGGCTTTAGCGGGTGCGGTTCCAGTGAGCGGCTCCGGTGAGCGGTTCCTGTGCGAAGTGACGAATTGACGTCCTGGGGAGGGACTTCGTGATTCAACCGGTAGCAGTCATCGGCGCCGGGCCGTTCGGCCTGTCCACCGCCGCCCATCTGCGGGCACGCGGCATTCCGGTCCGTGTCTTCGGCGAGCCCATGGTCAGCTGGCGCGACCACATGCCCGCCGGGATGCTCCTGAAGTCGACCCCGGCCGCCTCCAGCCTCGACGCCCCGCAGCCCGGCCACACCCTCGCCGACTACTGCGACGCGGCCGGCATCCCCCGCCTGGTCACCGACGAGGACATCATCCCGGTGGAGACCTTCATCGACTACGGCGAGTGGTTCCAGCAGAAGCTGGTGCCCGAGCTGGAGCGGGTACGGGTCGTCTCCGTCGACCGGAAGAAGGGCGGTGGCTTCGAACTCAAGCTGGACTCGGGGGAGTTGTTCACAGCCCGGGCGGTCGTGGTCGCGACCGGCCTCTACGGCCTCGCCCACCTCCCCCCGGAGCTGGCGGCGGCGGTGATCGACGGCCCCGCACCCACCGCCCCCGTCTCGCACAGCTCCCAGCACCACGACCTGAGCGGGTTCAAGGGCAAGGAGCTGATCGTCGTCGGCGCCGGTCAGTCCGCCCTGGAGACAGCGGCGTTGGCGGCCGAGGCGGGCGCCCAGGTCCGGATCGTCTCGCGCGGACACGGCCGGGTGGCGTTCGGCGCCGCGCCGTGGGAGCAGCCCAAGCTGCGTCCCGAGTCGCCCTTCGGACGAGCCTGGTCCCTATGGGCCCTGAGCTACTACCCCCATCCGTACCGCTACCTCCCCGCCCGGACCCGGCACTACCTGGTCCGCCGGGTGCTCGGCCCGCTCGGTGCGTGGTGGCTGCGCGAGCGGTTCCAGGGGAAGGTGCGGGTCAGCGAGGTCGAGCGGATCGTACGGGCGGAGGCGGGTCCGGCGAACTCCGGCCCGACGCTCACCGTCGCGACCCCGGGCGGCGGCACCGAGCGACTCACCGCCGACCATGTCATCGCCGCGACGGGCTACCGCGTCGACATCGCGGCGATGGACTTCCTGGGCCACGAACTCCGCACCCAGCTGGCGGTGAGCCGCGGCACCCCGAAGCTCGGCGCCGGCTATGTGTCGTCCGTCCCGGGCGTCTACTTCACCGGCCTCCCGGCCGCGTCGTCGTACGGACCGGTGATGCGGTTCGTGTGCGGCACGGAGTTCGCGTCACCACGGCTGGCGAAGCATCTGGCGGCGGCGCACGGGTAGGCGACAGGTCACCTGGGCGTACTGCTCCCGAGTGATGGGGAGGGCGCCGAGGCGGAAGGGGTTGAGGCGGAAAGGGGCGAGGCGGAAAGGGCCGAGTCGCCGTTGCCGCGGGTCCCAACCGGGGCCGTTCGCCGCGCTGTTGAGGGCGCTACGACCTACACCGCTCCGGCGCCCTCACCCCCAGCACCGCCCCAGCGTCCCTGCCCCAACGCCACCCCGGCGTCCCCGCCCCCGACACCACCCCAGCGTCCCTACCCCCAGCACCACCCCGGCGTCCCTACCCTTAACGCCACCCCGGTGCCCTCACCCCCGACACCGCCCCGACGTCCTCAACCCCGGTACCCCCCAAGCGTCTTCAACCCCGGCAGTGCCCGGTCCCGGAAGTCGAACAGGGCCAGGTTCTCCCACGCGTTGCCGGATGTCGGGTCGGTCGGGTCCCAGCCGTCGCCCGCGCGGTACGTCCACACGCCCTCCCAGTAGCAGTAGCCCAGGCCCTTGTCGCCGGGAACGTTCGCCATCAGGTCCGCCACCGTCCGCAGCCATGCCGCCTGGCCCGCCGGGGTCGCCGGGTAGCCCGAGGTCAGTTGGGAGGGGTCGTACATGATGTCGTTCGTGGCGTCCTCGCTCTCCAGCGTGAACGGGTACGCCGTCTCGGCGATCAGGACCGGCTTGTCGTAACGGGACGCCAGGTCGGCCAGGTTGGCGGCCGCCGCGTCCGGGGTGCCGTGCCAGAAGGGGTAGTAGGACTGGGCGATGACGTCGAAGTCGACGCCGTCGGCGACCACGTTGTCGTACCACCAGCGGGACGTGCCGTTGTCGCCGCCCGACGCGATGTGGAGCATCGTGCGGATGCGCGGGGTGGTGTCCTGGGCGGCGTTCAGGCCCGCCTTGAGGAAGGTCGTCAGGTTGGCCCAACCCCCGGCGTCGTCACCCCAGTTCTTGCCGGTGGGCCAGAGCAGGCCGCCGTTGATCTCGTTGCCGATCTGCACCAGGTCGGCCGGGGTGCCCTGGCGGCGCAGGGCGCCCAGGACGTCGGCGGTGTGGTCGTAGACCGCCCGCGTCAGGCCCGCCACGTCCAGGTCGGCCCAGGCGGCCGGCTTGGTCTGGTGGGACGGGTCGGCCCAGGTGTCGGAGTAGTGGAAGTCGACCCAGATGCCGATGCCCGCCCGGCGCAGCCGCTTGGCCAGCGGCAGGATGTGCTTCTTGTTGTTGTAGCCGTCGGCGGGGTTCACCCACACCTTGAGGCGGGCGTGGGTGACACCCGCGTCGGCCAGGATGCGGATCGGGTCGTCCCGGCGGCCGTCCGCTCGGCGGTAGACCGCCCCGTGCGCCTCGTCCTTGGGGAGCGACGAGATGTCCATCCCCCGGATCTCCAGCCGGCGCCGGTCGGGCACGCCCCCGCTCGAACCCCCGGTCGACGTACCGGTACCGGTGCTCGCCACCGCCGGGGTCGCACCCAGCACCGGCAGCGCGAGTGCCGCCGCCCCCGCCGCCGCCGCCGTAAGAACACTGCGTCTGCGCATCACGAAGTTCCCTTCACCGAAAGAAGCAACAGAAGTAACTGAGTCCCACCGCACAGGAGTTGGTGGGGCCGACCGGAGCAGCTGGCCCCGGCGGGCTGGTTGGTGAGGCCGGTCGGAGCACCTCGGCCCGGCAGGTTGGTTGTGAGGCCGGTCGGAACATCTCGGCCCGGCAGGTTGGTTGTGAGGCCGGTCGGAGCACCTCGGCCCGGCAGGTTGGTTGGTGTGGCCGGTCGGAGCACCTCGGCCCGGCAGTTTGGTTGGTGTGGCCGACCGGAACATCTCGCCCCGGCAGGCTGGTTGGTGAGGCTGACCGGAGCCTCGCCCCGACAGGCCAGTTGGTGGAGCCGGTCGGAACATCTCGCCCCGACTGGCCAGTTGGTGACGCCGACCGGAGCACCTCGCCCCAACAAGCCGGTTGATGACGCCGACCGGAACACCTCGCCCCCACAAGCCGGTTGGTGACGCCGACCGGAACACCTGCCCCCGGCAGGCTGGTTGGTGAGGCCGACCGGAGCACCTCCCCCCCCCCACGGGCCGGTTGGTGACGCCGACCGGAACACCTCCCCCCGACAGGCCAGTTGGTGACGCCGACCGGAACACCTCCCCCCAACAAGCCGGTTAGTGACGCCGACCGGAACACCTCCAACACCTGAGTCGTCACCGCCGGTCCCGGAACACCTCCACCCCGCCCGCCGGCACCGCCGCCCGACTCCCGTCCGGCAGCACCACCTTCACCTCGGCTCCGGTGTGGTTCACCGCGAAGCGAAACGTTCCCGACTCGCCCTCCCGTACGACGAGTTCGACATCGCGCGGCAGCCCGGCCGGAGTGATCCCGGCGTCCGCGAGGGCGAGGTCCACCACGGCGGCGAGGTCGTCGCCGGTGAGGCGCGTGGCCAGGTACCAGGCCGCCCCCGACCCCACCGCGCGCCGCGTCAGCGCCGGGCCGCCCGACCTGCGGCCACCCTCGAACCGGGCCAGGACCTCGCAGCCGTCGCCCGGCACCACGACCTCCGTCCACAGATCCGCCGTGTAGGAGGCGCCGTCCGCCGCCCGGACCGACACCGTCTCGCCCGGCAGCAGCGGGTCGAACTCCTCGACGGTCAGGCCGAGTACGTCCCGCAGCGCTCCCGGATACGCGCCCGGATGCAGCGTGTCGTTCTCGTCGGCGATCCCGGAGAAGAAGGAGACCAGCAGGGTCCCGCCCGCCGACACATACCGTTCCAGCTCGGCGCCCACCCCGAGCGGCGCCGCGTACAACTGCGGTACCACCAGCAGCGGATACCGCTCCGGGTCCAGGTCGCCGAGCCCCGTCGGCGGCACGAAGTCCACCGTCAAGTGCCGGTCGTACAGGGCCTCGTAGAAGGAGTCCAGCCGCTCGCGCGCGTCCAGGTCCTGGCTCGGCCGCCACTCCAGGCTCTGTGCCCACCAGGAGTCCCAGGACCACACCATCGCCACGTCACCGCGGGTCCGGGTGCCGCGCAGCCCGGCCCGGCTCAGGTCGGAGACCCGGCGCCCGAGTTCGGTCACCTCGCGCCAACCCCGGTTGTCCGTACCGGAGTTCGCCAGCATCGCGGTGTGGAACTTCTCCGCGCCCGACTGCGACTGCCGCCACTGGAAGAACATCGCGCCCTCGGAACCCCGCGCCACATGCCCGAGCGAGTTGCGGGCCATCTCACCGGGACGCTTCGCGGGGTTGTACGGCTGCCAGTTGACCCCGGACGTGGCGTGTTCCAGCAGCAGCCACGGGCCGCCGCCCGCCACCGAGCGCGTCAGGTCGGCGGCCAGCGCCAGGTTCACGTGCGTACGGCGGCCGTCGGTCATCAGGTAGTGGTCGTTGGTGACGAGGTCGACCTCCTTCGCCCAGGCCCAGTAGTCGACGCCCTGGCCCTGGCTCGGCGCGACCATGAAGTTGGTGGTGACGGGGACGCCGGGGGAGAGGCGGTGCAGGATGTCCCGCTCGGCGGTGAAGTTGGCGCGGGCCTGCGCGTCGGCGAAGCGCCGGTAGTCCAGCTGCTGGGTGGGATTGCATACGGACGGGGTCGCGCGGGGCGGGGTGATCTCCTCCCAGTCGCCGTACTGCTGGCCCCAGAACGCCGTTCCCCAGGCGTGGTTTAGGGCGTCGAGGGTGCCGTGGCGCTCACGCAGCCAGTCCCGGAAGGCCGCCGCGCAGATGTCGCAGTAGCAGGCGAGGACGGGGGCGCCGTACTCGTTGTGGACGTGCCAGAGGACCACGGCGGGGTGGCTGCCGTAGCGCTCGGCCAGCGCGGTCGTGATCGTGGCCGCCGCCGCCCGGTACTCGGGGTGGGAGTGGCAGATCGCGCCCCGCGAGCCGAAGGCGAGGCGCACTCCCTCGCGGGTCACGGGCAGCGCGTCGGGGTGTGCGCGGTAGAACCACGCCGGCGGTACGACGGTGGGTGTGCCGAGGTTCACGGAGATCCCGGCCGTGTGCAGCAGGCCCATCACCGTGTCGAGCCACTCCCAGTCGTAGGCGCCGGGGCGCGGCTCCAGGCGGGCCCAGGAGAAGACGCCGAGGGAGACCGCCGTGACACCGGCCTCCCGCATCAGCCGTACGTCCTCTTCCCAGACCTCCCGCGGCCACTGCTCGGGGTTGTAGTCACCACCGAAGGCGAGCGGCAGACGGTCGTGCGGGGCGGGGGACGGCATGGGTTCACTCCCGGGGAATCGACGACTTGGGCGACTGAAATGCTGCTGATTCTGTGATCGTGCACATGAACGATTGTGGCGTCCATCCGTCAGCAACAAGTAGGTAACCCCAGGGTTCATCCATTGACAAGGGTCCGAAACAATTCTCTACTGTGCACGGTCACAGAGCCGGTGACCGGCTCGCACCCAGTCAGGGGAGATGAAGATGTCGATCCACCGCCACCAGTTCAGCAGGCGCAGCATCCTTGCCGGGGCGGCAGCCGTAGGCCTCACGGGCACCCTCGCCGCCTGCGGCGGTTCCGGCGACGACTCCGGCAAGAGCAGCGGGCCCGTCAAGCTGACCTACTGGTCCTGGGCGCCGAACATGGACAAGGTCGCCGCGATCTGGAACAAGAAGAACCCGGACATCACGGTCACCGTCTCCAAGCAGGCCGCGGGCAAGGACATCGTCTCCAAGCTGATCACCGCGAAGAAGGCGGGCAACGCCCCCGACCTCATCCAGGTCGAGTACCAGTCGCTGCCGACGCTGGTCTCCAACGACGTGCTCGCCGACATCTCGAAGTACGCGAAGTCCACCAAGTCCGAGTTCGCCGAGGGGCTTTGGGCGATGGTCACGCTCGGCACCGACGCGGTCTACGCGATACCGCAGGACTCCGGGCCGCTGATGTTCTTCTACCGCGAGGACCTGTTCAAGCAGCACAACCTGACCGTCCCGGCGACCTGGGACGACTTCGCGAAGACCGCCCGCGCCGCCAAGAAGGCCCTGCCGAACGCCTACTTGACGACCTTCTCCTCCAACGACCCCGGCCTGTTCGCCGGGTTGGCGCAGCAGGCCGGTGCCAAGTGGTGGACCGTGGAGAGCGGCGGCAAGTGGACCGTCGGCATCGACGACGCGGCCACGAAGAAGGTCACCGACTTCTGGGGCGGGCTCGTCCAGGAGGGCGCGATCGACAACCAGCCGATGTACACGCCGGCCTGGAACAACGCGCTGAACAAGGGCACCCACCTCGGCTGGGTCTCCGCCGTGTGGGCGCCCGGTGTGCTGGTCAGCTCGGCCCCCGACACCAAGGGCAAGTGGCGCATGGCCCCGCTGCCGCAGTGGAGCGCGGGCGAGGACGTCACCGGCAGTTGGGGCGGCTCCTCCACCGGCGTCTCCACCGACTCCAAGCACGCCGAGGCCGCGACCAAGTTCGCGAACTGGCTGAACACCGACCCCGAGGCGCTCGCCGCCCTGGTCAAGGAGGCCGGCATCTACCCGGCGGCCACCAAGGGCCAGTCCGGCTCGGTGCTCACCACCCCCGCCTTCTTCCCGAACCAGACCGACTTCTACGACACGGCCGCGAAGATCGCCGCGACCACGGCCGCCTCCGCCTGGGGCCCGAACGTCCAGGTCGCCTACGACACCTTCAGCGACGCGTTCGGCTCCGCCGCCAAGGCGAAGAAGGCGGCGCAGTTCGACACCGCGCTGGCCACCATGCAGGCCAAGACCTTCAGTGACATGAAGAAGCAGGGCTTCAAGGTGACCGAGGCATGACCAGCACGCCGCTCAAGGGCTCCGACCGGCTGTCGGCCGGGCCCTTGGCGGACGGCACCGCCACACCCGTCCGCCCCCACCGCGTCCGCCGTCGTGGCCGCAGCGCGCCGTACTGGTTCCTCGTACCGGCCGTGCTCCTGTTCGCCGCCTTCACCGTCGTACCCATCGGGTACGCGGTGTGGCTCAGCCTCCACAAGGTCCAGGTCAAGGGCATCGGCCTCGGCAAGGGTGCCCGACAGCAGGTCTGGAACGGCATCGGCAACTACACCGCCGTCTTCGAGGACTCCGAGTTCGGCCACAGCGTCCTGCGCGCCTTCGGCTACGGCCTGATCGTCATCCCCACGATGCTCGGTCTCGCCCTGGTCTTCGCGCTGATGCTGGACACCCCGCAGGCCCGCAGCGCCAAGTTCGCCCGCCTCGCGATCTTCCTGCCGTACGCCGTCCCCGGCATCATCGCCGCCCTGATGTGGGGCTTCCTCTACCTGCCGACGGTCAGCCCCTTCTACTACCTGCTCCGCGAGTTCGGCCTCCCGCAGCCCGACCTGTTCGACGGCGGCAACCTGTACCTCTCCTTCGCGAACATCGCGGTGTGGGGCGGCACCGGCTTCAACATGATCGTCATCTACACCGCGCTGCGCTCGATCCCGCCGGAGATCTACGAGGCCGCCCGCATCGACGGCGCCTCCGACCTGAAGATCGCCCTGCGGATCAAGATCCCGATCGTGATGCCGTCCCTCGTGCTCACGTTCTTCTTCTCGGTCATCGCCACGCTCCAGGTCTTCACCGAGCCCATGGCCCTCAAGCCGCTGACCAACGGCCTCTCCAGCTCCTGGAGTCCGCTGATGGCCATCTACGACGCCGCCTTCCTCAGGTCGGACATCTACGGCGCCTCCGCCACCGCCGTGGTGCTGGCCCTGGCGACCTTCGCGCTCTCCTTCACCCTGCTGCGCGTCTCCGACCGCTACACCCGGGAGGACCGGGCATGACCCCCCTCACCCTCACCGCCACCGACGCCCGCCCGGGCCTCGCCCGGCGGAAGCGCACCGCGTGGGTGCCCACCCTCGTCCTGATCCTCGGCTCGCTGTACTGCCTGATCCCCGTGGTCTGGGTGGTCATCGCCGCCAGCAAGGGCCGCGGCGAACTCTTCTCCACGTTCACCTTCGCGCCCGGCACCGGCTTCCTCGACAACCTCAGGCAGCTCAGCTCGTACCGGAACGGCATCTACTGGCAGTGGATGGTCAACTCCCTCTTCTACGCGGGCGGCGGCGCCCTCCTGTCCGCCGCGGTCTCGGCCGCCGGCGGCTACGCGCTCGGCCGGTTCGCCTTCAGGGGACGGGAGTTCGTCTTCAAGCTGATGCTGGCGGGCGTCCTCGTCCCGAGCATCGTGCTGACCGTCCCCCAGTACCTGCTCCTGTCGAAACTGGGCCTGGCCGACTCGTACTGGTCGATGCTCCTCCCGTCGATCCTCTCCCCCTACGGCGTCTACCTCGTCCGCATCTACGCGGCCGCCTCCGTCCCCAATGAACTCCTCGAAGCCGCCCGCATGGACGGCGCGAGCGAGTGGCGGATCTTCTCGCGGATCGCGGTGCCGATGATGATGCCCGGGCTCATCACGGTGTTCCTGTTCCAGTTCGTCGGCATCTGGAACAACTTCCTGCTGCCGTACGTGATGCTCGCCGACGACACCAAGTTCCCGCTCACGCTGGGCCTTTACACCCTGCTCAACCAGGGCGCCTCCCAACCCGCGCTCTACACCCTGGTCATCATGGGCTGCTTCCTCGCGATCCTCCCCCTGATCGCGCTGTTCCTGGTGATCCAGCGCTTCTGGTCCCTGGACCTCCTGAGCGGATCGGTCAAGGCCTGAGATGTGCGTCCCGAGGTGTCAGCACTGAGCCGCAACTCCCCCCACCGCAGCCGAACGGGCAGAACGAGGACCATGACCACCAGTCCGAACGGACGCCGCAAACCGCCCACCATCCACGACGTGGCCCGGGAGGCAGGAGTCTCCCGGGGGACCGTCTCCCGGTTCCTGAACGGCGGCCACTACGTCTCACCGGCCGCCCGCACCGCGGTGGAGACGGCGATCAGGAAGACGGGCTACGTCGTCAACCGGCACGCCCGCTCCCTGAGCACCGGCCGGTCGGACTCGGTGGCGTTCCTCCTCACCGAGCCGCAGGAGAAGTTCTTCGAGGACCCCAACTTCAATGTCCTGCTGCGGGGTTGCACCGAACACCTGGCCCGTCACGACATCCCGCTGCTGCTGATGCTGGCCTCGTCGAAGGACGACCGCCGCCGCCTCACGCGGTACATCACCTCGGGCCACGTCGACGGCGTCCTCCTCGTCTCCAACCACAGCGGCGACCCGGTGGCGGCCGAACTCCGGTCCGCGGGCATCCCGTTGGTGGCCTGCGGCAAACCCCTGGGCACCGCCTCCACATACAGCTACGTGGCAGCGGCCGACCGGGAGGGCGCCCAGGACATGGTCCGCCACCTCCTCGCCCGAGGCCGCCGCCGCATCGCCATGGTCACCGGCCCGCTGGACGCCCCCGGCGGCCCCGACCGCCTGGCGGGTTACCGGGACGTCCTGACGGAAGCGGGCCTTCCGCACGACCCGGCCCTCGTGGTGGAGGGCGACTACCGCCGCACGGGCGGCGAGGAAGCGGCACGGCGCCTTCTCGCCCAGGCCCCCGACATCGACGCGGTCTTCGTGGCCTCGGACCTGATGGCCCTCGGAGTGGTCGACACCCTCCAGAAATCCGGCCGTTCGGTCCCGGATGACATCGCTGTCGGAGGCTTCGACGACTCGGCCGCGGCCACCTCCATCACCCCGGCCCTCACGACCATGCGCCAGCCCTACGACCGCATCAGCGCCGAAATGGTCCGCGTGCTCCTCGCCCAGATCGCCGGCGAGGACACGGCCGGCGTGATCCTGCCCACCGAACTGGTGATCCGGGACTCGGCATGACGGCCGTTTGTGTCCAACCAACCGGAACACGGGTCAACGCATGTGAAGGCAGCAGCCGTCCGGTTCGTGTCGAGTCGGTGGGGCTTTCCATCCGTATTCTCTGATCATGGCCGCACCCCTCGCATATGCACTGATCGCCACCGACCTGGACGGGACGCTGCTGCGCGGCGACGACACGCTCTCCGACCGGTCTCTCGCCGTGCTCGCGCGGGTGGCGGCGGCCGGTGCCCGGCATCTCGTCGTCACCGGCAGGCCCGCGCCGAGGGTGCGGCCCCTGCTGGACGTCCTCGGCTCCAAGGGGCTCGCGGTGTGCGGACAGGGCGCGCAGTTGTACGACGCCGGCGCGGACCGTCTGCTCTGGTCGGTCACCCTGGACCGGGAGTTGGCGGAGACGGCGCTCGGCAAGATCGAGGCGGAGGTGGGCCAGGTGTACGCGGCGGTCGACCAGGACGGCGTCGACGGCCTCACGCTCATCGAGCCCGGCTATCTGATGCCGCACCCCACCCTCCCCGCGGTACGGGTGGGCCGGCGGGACGACCTCTGGTGCGAGCCCATCAGCAAGGTGCTGCTCCGTCACCCGGCCCTGGCGGACGACGAGTTGGCGGCCACGGCCCGCTCGGTGGTCGGTTCCCTGGCCTCGGTCACCATGTCGGGCCCCGGCACCGTCGAACTCCAGCCACTCGGCATCACCAAGGCGACGGGCCTCGCCCTGGCCGCCCGGCACCTGGGCCTGACCCCCTCCGACACCATCGCCTTCGGCGACATGCCGAACGACATCCCGATGTTCGACTGGGCGGCCCACGGAGTGGCGATGGCCAACGCCCACCCCGAACTCAAGGCGGTGGCCGACGAGGTGACAACCTCGAACGAGGACGACGGCATCGCGGTGGTACTGGAGAGACTCTTCGGCTGAGGCGCCCCAAAGGGGCGCGGCGCTGTGTCCTTGTGCGGCTCCGCCGCGCGGGCGCGACCAGCCACGACGGCGGTGTCACTCACCACCCGGCCGTCGTGGCTGATCCAACGGTTCCTAGTAGGCGCCGTAGACGTTGTCGATCGAGCCGTACACCGCCGCCGCGTAGTTGCAGGCCGCGGTGATGTTCGCGACCGGGTCGTACGGGTCGAACGAAGTCCCGGCCACGTGGTACGCGTTGAACGTCGGGTCGATCACCTGGAGCAGCCCCTTCGACGGCGTACCGGCCGCCGCGTTGGAGTCCCAGTTGTTGATCGCGTACTGGTTGCCGGACGACTCACGGATCACGTTCCGGTAGATCCCGTTGTACGTACCCGGAATCCCCTTCTGCGCCATGATCGCGAGCGACTCCCGGATCCACCCGTCAAGGGTGTTGGGGTACCCGGCGAGAGTGGTCGAGCTGGTCGACGTGGTGGCCGCGGACGCGGTGGTCGCACCGACGACGGGCAGGGCCAGGATCGCCGCACCGGTGCCGGCGATGACGGCACGGCGGACGAGGCGGGCACGGCGGGACTGAGTGGTTGCACGCATGGCGAGGTTCCTCTCCGTCGCCTGCGAGGTGAGCTGTCGGGTTCGGGCTGGGAGGTGCCCGGCCGCGTCCTCGGACGTGGCTTAACCCCGAGCCGTCCCGGTCGTGACGACCGGTCCGGCGACTTACCTGGTTCCCCCGCTCCTGCCGTGCGAGAAGTTCGTGACTGGGATGCCGGGCGGCGGCAGGATTCGGCGTTCCGCTCGACAGGCCGGGAAACTATGCGAGAGCACATGTCCGGAACAAGTGGCGGAATCACACCTAACCCCTATTGACCTTGGTCTGAGGCGTATGGGGCACTTGATCCTTTGCATGAGCCAAGGGTCAACTGTCAATTGCCGCAAGGGGAAATGGGGACAGGCCGGGACACAGGTCGCGCACAGAAACGCGTGACCCAACTCACGAGAAGATAAAGAACGGCAAATCGGGCATTCAACCTCAACTGGCAGTTCTCGGAATCCTTTTCTCCCAGGTGTGATGGAAGATCACTTCTCCACCCTCGGTGCAGATCACCTCATTTGAGGTGAGAAAGTCCGTTTCGTCGCACGTGATCTCCGACCGGGTCCGCACCCTCGCGTCCCAGCCGAGCTCCGGCCGGTGCAGCCGGATCGACCACTCCGAGAGGGTGCGCGCGGACAGCGGATCGGACTCGTCGATCGTGTACGTCTCCAGCGCGTCCTCGGTGAACTCCAACCCGTCGGGATACACGCGCGTGCCGCCGTACCGGGGGTCCACTTCGAGCCGCCACTCGCCCTTCGCCACGTCCCGCACGACGAGCCGCTCGGGCCGCGGTTCGTCCAGCGTGGCCGGGTGGTTGACCCCGAGCGGCGCGGCCTCCTCGGGCTCCTCGAAGCGGATGTCGTCCGTCAACTCCTGCTCCCGCACCGGGAGTTCGAGCGCGCTGCCCTCGGGGTCCAGCGTGAAGCCCGCCGCGGACCCCGGCTGCGGCCAGATCCACGGCCAGTACGCCGACGACACCGCGAGCCGGATCCGGTGCCCGGGCGGGAACGCGTGCCCGATGCCGTTCAGCTCGAAGGTGACGTCCTCGGTGGTCCCCGGCGTCCAGGGCACCGCCCGGTCCCGCCCGTGCCGCGCCGACAGATTGAGCACGCCCCGGGTGACCAGGGTCGAGGAGCCGTCGGGGGCGACGTCGCAGAGCCGGGCGATCACCTGCCCGCGCGGCACCTCGCAGGTCAGCCGCAGCCGTACCCTCGGCCGTCCCAGCACCCAGGTCTCGGCCGGCACCTCGAACTCGAAGCACGCCGACCGCGCGTCCTCGTCCCGCTGGTCCGGCGGCAGGTCGGCGTCGTTCCCGAAGGGGAAGAACCGGCCCGCGTCCACCCCGGTGTGCATGGGCGAGCGGACGACCACGGGGGCGCCCCGGAGGCCGTACGTCGTCGTCTTCACGTGCGGCGAGGGCCACGCGGGTTCGCCGACCCAGCGGCCCGGGAGGGTGTCGTAGACCGTGGCCGGGGGATGCGAGTCGCTGACGTAGGCCCGTAGGAGGGGGTCCGTCATGACGCCCGTGTCGATGCCCTTGAGGTGCTGGTCCCACCAGCGGAGGGTCTCCTGGAGGAAGCCGATCGCCGGGCCCGGCGGGAGGCCGCGGTCGGGGTACTGGTGGGACCAGGGGCCGATCAGGCCGCGTACGCGGTCCGGCGGGAGGTGTTCGACGAGCCGGAGGACCGTGTCGCGGTACGGGTCGTGCCAGCCGCCGACCGCGAGGACGGCCGCGTCGATCGCGCCGTAGTCCTCGCAGACGCTGCCGTGCTTCCAGTAGTCGTCGCGGAGTTGGTGGGCGAGCCAGGTGTGGATGAACGGGTCGATCTCCGCCAGGCGGCCCAGCCACATGTCGCGCCAGACGAGGCCCGTGTACTGGGGGTCCGGCGGCCGGGCGACGAAGGCGAGCATGGTGGCCGCCCAGGCGTGCAGGTCGACGGCGAGGGCCGAACCGCCCATGTAGTGCACGTCGTTGTCGTAGCGGTCGTCCGTGGAGCAGACGGTGACGATCGCCTTCAGGGGCTCGGGGGCCAGCGCGGCGATCTGGAGGGAGTTGAAGCCGCCCCAGGAGATGCCGAACATGCCGACCTTGCCGGTGCACCAGGGCTGTGCGGCAAGCCAGTTGACGACCTCGACGCCGTCGGCGAGTTCCTGCGCGTCGTACTCGTCGCCGGGCAGGCCCTCGCTGTTGCCGTGCCCGCGCACGTCGACGCGGACGGAGGCGTAGCCGTGGCCCGCGTACCAGGGGTGGCGCTGGGCGTCGCGGGGCGCGGTCCAGTCGGTCAGCCGGTACGGGAGGTACTCCAGGAGCGCGGGGACCGGTTCGTCCGTCACCGGGCGCCACACGCGCGCGTAGAGCCGTGTGCTGTCCGACAGGGGGATGCGGATGTCCTCGTGGAACGTCTCGTGGGGGAAGGACGTACGGATGCGCATGAGGGACCCCGCAGGTTCAGTGGACCGGGTGCATGGTGCGGCGCAGCCAGGGCGCGGCGGCCATCACGGCGAGGCCGGCGGCCACCGCGATGGCTCCGTTGACGCCGAAGTAGGCCGGTTTGGAGACGTCGTCGTAGAGCTTCACGGTCTGGGCCTGGATGCCGTTGGCGAGGGCGAGGGACAGGAACCAGAGGGACATGGTCTGGCTGGCGAAGGCGGCCGGGGCGAGCTTGGTGGTGGCCGACATGCCGGAGGTCTCCAGGAGGATGTCGCCGAGGCCGAGCAGGAAGTACGAGCCGACGATCCACCAGGCCGACATGCGGTAGGCGTCGCCGGTGTGCCCGCTGGTCGGCAGCACCATCAGCAGGAAGGACAGGCCGCCGAGTACGACGCCTATCGCGATCTTGTTGGAGGCGTGCGGCTGGCCGCGGCCCATGCGGACCCAGAGCGCGGCGACCACGGGCGCGAGCCCGACCTCGAAGGCGCCGAGCGCGCTCGCGTACCAGCCGGCGGGGAAGTCGAAGCCGAGGATGGTGGTCTCGGCGTTCGACGCGGCCAGCAGCATCATCGTCGAATACGCCTGGAACAGGATGAAGTTGAAGACCGTGGAGGCCAGGAACAGCACGACGTACGGGCGCAGCCGCCCGCGTTCCTCGGCGCTCACCCGGGGGCTCATGAACATCACCGCGAAGTACACGGCCGGCGCGATGACGGAGACGACCGTGAGGAGGTCGACGAAGCGCCCCATCGTGAGCCAGCCGGCGCCTGCCAGCAGGACGGCGAGTACGGCGGCGGCCAGGATGCCGACGACGATCAGCCGGACCGCGCGGCGCATCGCGTCCGGCGCGAGCGCGAACTCGGCGGTGTTCCCGCGTCCGGCCAGGTGACGGCGGCCCGCGACGTACTGGATCAGCCCGAAGGTCATGCCGACCGCGGCCGCGGAGAAGCCCCAGTGCCAGCCTTTGTGGTCGCCGAGCCAGCCGGTGATCAGCGGGCCCGCGAAGGCGCCGATGTTGATCGCCATGTAGTAGAGCGCGAAACCGGCGTCCCGGCGCTCGTCGTCGGTGCGGTAGAGCTTGCCGACCATGGTGGCCACGTTGGGCTTGAGCAGACCGGTCCCGCCGCTGATGAGGCCGAGGCCCGCCCAGGTCATCGTGGGGGTGGGCACCGCCATCGCGTAGTGGCCACAGGCGATGAGGATGCCGCCCCACAGCACCGCGCGGTACGAGCCGAGGATGCGGTCGGCGAGCCAGCCGCCCGCGACCGAGACGAGATAGACCAGCGTTCCGTAGGCTGCCGACACGGACGCGGCCGTTCCGGACGACATGCCCATGCCGCCGTGCGCGACGGTATCCGCGAAGTAGAGGACGAGGATGGCCTGCATGCCGAGGAACGAGAACCGCTCCCAGACCTCGAGCCCGGAGAGCGTGAGCAGCCCCTTGGGCTGGCCGAAGAAGGCGTGGTCGTCCTCGGGAGGCGGTTCGCTTGCGGGCTGGGCTTCGAGCGCGGTTCGAGACACCATCCACTACTTCCGCGTAAGTCGATAAATATCCGTTCTTATCAGGTGATCAAAAACATACCGGTCGTGATCCGATACCGCCCGTGCTGGACGGGTGGGCGGCATGGGTGATCGAAAGCCGACCGGATACGCTGACTTGAGTGATGGCAGCGACCTATCGACAAACCGTGTGACCGCCCAGGGACACCAGCAGACAGGAGACCCCTCGTGACCGTCGTCGGGCCGTTCGGGCTGAGCGTGCGGGACCAGGCTCTGGAAGCCGATGTCCAGGCCGGATTGGCGGCAGTCGAGGAGGGTCTGCTCGAAGCCACCAAGAGCGAGGTCCCCTTCATCACGGAGGCCGCCCAGCACCTCGTGCGCGCGGGCGGGAAGCGGTTCAGGCCGCTC
Organism: Streptomyces sp. NPDC096013; assembly: GCF_044763565.1. Taxonomy (NCBI): domain Bacteria; kingdom Bacillati; phylum Actinomycetota; class Actinomycetes; order Kitasatosporales; family Streptomycetaceae; genus Streptomyces; species Streptomyces sp. NPDC096013. The sequence goes on from NZ_JBIWGK010000010.1 coordinate 152,601, forward strand.
CTCGTGATGCTCGCCGCCCAGTTCGGCGACCCGTACGCGCCGGGTGTCGTGCCCTCGGCGGTCGTCGTCGAGCTGACCCACCTCGCCACGCTGTACCACGACGACGTCATGGACGAGGCGGCCGTACGGCGCGGGGTGGAGAGCGCCAACGCCCGCTGGGGCAACTCGCTCGCGGTCCTCACCGGCGACTTCCTCTTCGCGCGCGCCTCGCACACCCTGGCCGACCTCGGCCCCGAGGCCGTCCGCGTGCAGGCCGAGGCGTTCGAACGGCTCGTCACCGGCCAGATCCTGGAGACCGCGGGACCGTCCGACGGGCGCGACCCGGTCGAGCACTACCTCGACGTGCTCGGCGGCAAGACCGGCTCCCTGGTCGCGGTCGCCTGCCGCTTCGGCTCGATGATGGCCGGCTGCGACGACACCGTCGTGGACGTCCTCACCCAGTACGGCGAGCGGCTCGGCGTCGCCTTCCAGCTCGCCGACGACGTCCTGGACATCGCCTCCGACGGCCACGAGTCCGGCAAGACCCCGGGCACCGACCTGCGCGAGGGCATCCCCACGCTCCCGGTGCTGCGGCTGCGCGAGCGGGCCGACCGGCTCGGCCTCGCCGAGGACATCGCCCTGTGCGAGCTGCTCGACTCCGACCTCACGGACGATGCCCGGCACGCCGAGGCCCTCGCCCGGCTGCGCGCCCACCCGGCCCTGGAGCAGGCCCGCCGCGACACCGTGCGGTACGCGGAGGACGCCCGCTCGGCCCTCGCCCCGCTCCCGGAGTGCGACGCGAAGGTCGCCCTCCTGGAGATGTGCGACGCGGTGGTGCACCGGGCGGGCTGAGCCCCGTTCAGTAGCCGCCTCCCCCGGATGAGCCGGAGGCGGCGCTCGTCATGGCCTTCGCCCCGCTGGGCGTCACCGCCCACCAGGTGCCGTCCACGCCCTGGCCGTGGGCCTGCTTCGGCTTGGTGTCCTTGTCGTACCGGTACAAAGGCCACCCGGCCAGCGTGAGCTGCGAGCCCCCGCCGGTGCGCTTCACCGTGGAGACGAGGCTCTTGTGGATGCCCTTCACGGTCACGGAGCCCTTGACGGTCGCCGCGGGCCAGACCACGGCACAGGTGCCGTAGCAGCTGACCTTCGTGGGGTGCGCGGAGTCCGCGTCGAAGCGGTAGAGGACGTACCCCTTGCCGTCCGTCACGACCGTGCCGAGCTTGGCGACCTTCGCGGTCATGAGGGTCGTCCCGGAGGTGGCCGCGGCGGGCGTCGCGGCCGGGGCGCCGCTCGCGCTGCCGCCGCCGCTTCCGCAGCCGGCGAGCGTGAGGGTGAGGACCGCGACGCCCGTGGCCGCGTATTCGGTGAGGTGCTTGGTGGTGGCGTGCATGGCGACCCCTTTGGTCGATGCGATGGGTCCGCGTGGTGTGTCGGCGCGGTGTGGTGCCACCTGTTTGTACGTATATAAGGGGTATGCGACTCGATGTGATGCGCATCACTTGGCGGAGGGTGCGGGTCCGGTTGTTCCGGCCTCGCCGTGATCCGATCGGGTGGCCGCGGCCTCCTCACCTCGTGCTGCGGGGAACCCCTACGGGTCGGGGGAGTTGGCGGCTCCGGGTGTCATACCGCAGGAGTACATGGAGTTGCCTCCGGGGTCTGACGCTTATGGGTGGCGGATTTGGTCAGATGGAGAACACGGAAAACACCACTCCTCACCGATTCGGGTGAGAATGGCGGCTCAGGGTGGGACGAGTACAGGACGGACCGGCCGCCGCCGACGACGGAGGTAAGGCAGACATGGCACCGTACGAAACCGACGACAGCACGGACGCCGGCGAGGTCGAGGACCTCCGGTCCGGGCGGCGCAGGGCGGCGCGGTACATCGTCCCGGTCACCGTGGTGGGGGTGGCGGCGGCGACCATCGGACTGGTCCCCGCGCTCGCCGACTCCGGCGACCCGAATCTCCCGAAGGTCACCGCGCAGCAGCTCCTCGACAAGATCGCCAAGTCGGACGTCCAGCAGCTGTCCGGCACCGTGAAGATCAGCACCGACCTCGGCCTGCCCGACCTCGGCGGCCTGGAGAGCAGCATGCTGTCCGGGGCCACGAAGTCCGGCGACGGCTCCTCGGCCGACCCGTCCGCCAAGCTCACCGAGCTGGCCACCGGCACCCACACCCTGCGCGTCGCGGCCGACGGCCCCGACCGGCAGAAGGTCTCCCTGCTGGAGAACGCGGCGGAGTACAGCCTCATCCACAACGGCAAGGACGTCTGGGGCTACGACAGCAAGTCGAACGAGGTCTACCACGGCACGACCGCCGCCGGCGCCGCCAAGAGCGACGAGACCCGGGCCACGCCCAAGGGCCTCACCGACGAGGCGCTGAAGTCGGTCGACGACACCACCTCGGTCACCGTCGACGGCACCGAGCACGTCGCGGGCCGCGACGCCTACAAGCTGCTGATCAAGCCCAAGCAGTCCGGTACGACGGTCGGCACGATCAGCGTCGCGGTGGACGCCAAGACCGGCCTGCCGCTCAAGTTCACGCTCACCCCGGCGAGCGGCGGCGCGGCCGTCGTCGACGTCGGCTTCACCCAGCTCAGCCTCGCCAAGCCGGCCGCCTCGACCTTCGACTTCAAGACGCCCAAGGGCGCGAAGGTCACCACGGAGGACGGCGCGACGAAGGAGACCCCGGACCACGCGGCCCCGTTCGGTGGGCACGACAAGGCGGACAAGGGCCTCGGCAAGAGCGCCGACGCCCCCACGGTCATCGGCAAGGGCTGGAACTCCATCGCCACCTTCGACACCGGCGGCCAGGGCGTCCCGACCGGCTCCTCGGCCGGCGGCGGCGACCTCAGCGGCTTCCTCGGCTCGCTCGGCGACCAGGTCAAGGGTGACTTCGGCAAGGGCACGGTCTTCTCGACCCGCCTTGTCAACGCCCTGGTCACCGACGACGGCAAGGTCTACGTCGGCGCGGTCACCAAGAGCGCGCTGGTGAAGGCGGCGGACGCGGCGAAGTGACCACCGGCGGTTGACCGACCGCCGCAGGGGGACGAGGAATTGAGGGAGCCGATGGGCGAACCGTCCGCCGAGGTGCGGGACCGGGGAGACGCGGGCGGCGCTGTCATCGCCACCCGCGGGCTCACCAAGCGCTTCCGCGGCGGACAGCTCGCCGTGGACGGTCTCGATCTGACCGTCCCGGCGGGCAGCGTCTTCGGCTTCCTCGGTCCCAACGGCTCCGGCAAGACCACCACCATCCGCATGCTGATGGGCCTCATCGAGCCCACCTCCGGCACGGCCCGCGTCCTGGGCCGCCCCATGCCGAAATCGGTCCGCACGGTCCTGCCGCACGTCGGCGCCCTGATCGAGGGCCCCGCCCTGTACGGCTTCCTCTCCGGCCGCGACAACCTCCTGCGCTACGACGCCGCCGACCCGACCGCCGACCCGCGCACCCGGCGCGCCCGCGTCGCCGCCGCGCTGGACCGGGTGGGTCTCACGGCCGCCTCCGGGAAGAAGGCGAAGGCGTACTCGCTGGGGATGAAGCAGCGGCTCGGGCTCGCGTCCGCCCTGCTCCAGCCCCGGCAGCTGCTCGTCCTGGACGAGCCGACCAACGGGCTCGACCCGCAGGGGATGCGTGAGATCCGTTCCCTGATCCGGGAGTTGGCGTCCGACGGCACGACCGTCTTCCTCTCCTCCCACCTCCTCGACGAGATCGAGCAGGTCTGCACACACGCGGCCGTGATGGCACAAGGGCGGCTGATCACCCAGGGTCCGGTGACCGAGCTGGCCGCGGGGACAAGGGGGCGGCTGTTCGTGGCGACCCCCGACACGGCGGACGCGGCGCGGGTGCTGAAGGAACTGGGCCTGGCCGACGTGGTCGCAGCGGACGAGCGGGTGACCGCGGAGCCGCCCGATCGTGAACTCGCCGAGGTGAACAAGGCGTTGGTGACCGCCGGGGTGCGGGTGCGGGGGTTCGGGGTCGAACGGGCGTCCCTGGAGGACGCGTTCGTGGCGCTCACGGGGGAGGGCTTCGATGTCGCAGGCTGAACTCGCCGTGCGGGCACCGCGGATGATCTGGACGTTCGGGCTGCTGCGGAGCGAGCTGGTGACCACGTTCCGGCGGTGGCGCACGCTGGCGTTGCTCGGCGTGCTGGCCGCCGTGCCGATCCTGGTCGGGATCGCGGTCAAGGTGGAGACGCGGGACGGATCGTCCGTCGGGCGGGGGAACGGCGGCGGGGGCGGGGGGCCCGCGTTCATCGCCGAGGTCACCAACAACGGGCTGTTCCTGGTGTTCACCGCGCTGGCCGCGACCCTTCCCTTCTTTCTGCCCATGGCCATCGGAGTGGTCGCCGGTGACGCGATCGCCGGGGAGGCCAGCAGCGGCACTTTGCGGTATCTGCTGGTGGCTCCGGCCGGGCGGACGCGGTTGCTGCTCACCAAGTACGCGACGGTGATGACGTTCTGCGTGGTGGCGACGCTGGTCGTGGCGTTGTCGGCGCTGACCGTGGGCGCGCTGTTGTTTCCGCTGGGGGATCTGACGACCATCTCCGGTACCCAGATCAGCTTCGCCGAGGGGCTGGGGCGGGCGCTGCTGATCGCGCTGGCCGTGGCCGCGTCCCTTGTCGGGATCGCGGCTCTGGGGCTGTTCGTCTCGACCATGACCAGCAGCGGCATCGCGGCGATGGCGACCACGGTGGGACTGCTGATCACCGTGCAGATCCTCGACCAGATTCCCCAGCTGCACGCGCTCCAGCCGTACTTCTTCTCCCACTACTGGCTGTCCTTCGCCGACCTCATGCGCGAACCGGTGTACTGGGACGACCTGGTGAAGAACCTGGGCCTTCAGGCGCTGTACGCGGCGGTGTTCGGGTCGGCGGCGTGGGCGCGGTTCACGGCGAAGGACATCACGGCGTAGGCGGTGCCGCGCGGTTACGCGGGGACGTTCTCGTAGGGGAAGCGGGCGAGGGGGGCTTCCTGGGTGAAGAACGTCTTCGCCCGGGTCAGGGCCTCGGAGTCCTTGAGCACGTCGCCGGGGGCGCTGCCGTTGCCGAGGAGGACCCCGCCGAAGCGCATCTTCAGGTACGCGGCCGAATTGTTGAGCGTGCCGATCAGCGGGTCGGCCACCACGAACTGGTCGTGGGCGAGGGCGGAGACGCCCCAGAGGGTCCGGCCGGCCATCGTCGCCCTGAAGTCGGCGCCGGGGACGCGCAGCCAGTCGGACCAGTAGTCCAGGTAGCGCTTGGTGAGGCCGGACAGGGAGTACCAGTACACCGGTGAGGCGATCACGATGTCCGTCGCGGCGAGGGTGGCGTCCAGGAGGTGCCGGACGGTGTCGTTCTCGTCGGGCCTGACCGCGCCGACGACTCCGTCGGTCGCGTCGGTTCCGTCGTGGCGGATGTCCAGGAAGTCGGGGAGGGGGTGGTCGGCGAGGCGGATCCACTCCTGCTCGGTGCCGGGGGGCAGTTGTTCGGCGGCCCTGCGGGCCAGGAGTTCGGTGTTGCCGTCCAGGCGGGCGCTGCCCAGGACGAACAGAAAACGGCGAGTCATGGGTCCCCCAGGGGTAATCGGCGCGCGGTGGTTATAGCTGTGTGCATTATATGCATGCGCAACTGTCTGTCCATGGGGCCGGGTTCGGGGTGGTGGACTGGGTCGTGTGCGGGGTGCGGGTGCGTCGTGGCTGGTCGCGCAGTTCCCCGCGCCCCCTAGGGGCGTCCACGCGGCGGAGCTGGGTCAGAAGGTGGGGATGGTGCCTGTCAGGCGCGACAGGGGGGCTGTCTCCCGGGGTGGGGGCCCGGTCAGGTCGCCCAGGCGCCAGGACGGGACCCAGGGGACTCGGTAGACGTCGATCACCGACTCGATGGACTTGATGTACTGGGCGAGCTGGCGGGGGAGCCGGCCGGGGGCGTCCGCGACCAGGACCACGGCGTCCAGGTCCAGGCCCGGTGGCGCCTCGCCGCGCCGGAAGACCTCCACGGCGCGGGTCACCGCGGCCAGGCCCGCCGCATGGGTGCGGGCGACCAGCAGGACCGACGGCGGGTCCTGCGGGGTCGGCCAGTCACGGCCGCAGTCCTGGCCGCCGTAGACGGAGGCGAGGGTGGTGACGCCGGTGCCGCCGTGGGTGGCCACCCAGGAGAAGCGGCGGGGCGAGGCGGGGCGATGGGCGGGGACGCCGACGGGGATACTGGAGGGGCGCTCGGGTGTTTCCGGTGCCCCCGCGTGCGGACCGTCGTCCAGCGACACCGGTCCGCGGAGCCAGATCTCCGGGCCCTGCCGTCCACCTGTCTGCATCACCGAGCTCCTCCCTCGTGACCCCGCCGATCCTCGTGGCGTTCTCAGGGTCGCGCGACTCGTCGGGAACTCCTGGGACGAGGCTGTGACGTCGCGGTGACCTGAGAACCGGAAGGGAGCGGAGAGACTCAACAGTACGCGTAGGAACGGATCTTGACGCTGGGGAGTTCGTGCCCGTCGGCGGTGGGGAGCACCATGGGAACCGCAGCCGTCGCCGGCCGACTCTCCGACGCATGCGAGTGAGGGAACCGATGACTCGACTCAGCCGCGAGAAGAAGCGGGAGCAGAAGCGCACCGCACGCTTGGCACCCGCGGCGTCACCTTTCGAGGTACGCGTACCTGTTGACGGCCCGGGCGCCGGCGGCGCGTCGATCGGCGGGGTACCGGTCGCGGTGGCCGCCGGCGAGGAGATCCAGCAGGCGGTCCTCAGTCACCTCCATCGCATCGCCACGGCCACCGGTCATCCCGTGCACGCGACCGTCCACGACGCCCGTATCGGGTACGTCGTTCCGCTGAAGATCGATCCCGACGGCTCCAGCCATTTCTCGGCCGAGCCGTGGGCGATGGGCGGGGGCGGCGGTCGTAGTACGGCTGCGGGGGAGCGGGCCGGGACCGACGCGGCGTCCGCCGGTGCCCCGGCCGGGTTTCCGCCACCGCCGCCGCAGCTTCCGCCCGCGGTCGCCGCGGCGCCGGAACCGGAATCGACGTCGGCGCCCGAGGACCGGCGCCCGAGCGGTGACCCGGCCACCCACAGGCTCCGGCCCGTACCGGAAGCGGAACAGGGCGAGGCCGTGGTCCCCACCTTCCCGCTGCGTGCCGTACCCGAGTCGGCCGGGGAGTCGGCACCCACGTTCCCCCTGCCCGCCGTACCGGAGTCCGCCCGCAACGACACCCCCCTCGGCCAGGTCCAGCCGCCCACGGGAGCGTTCGGCCCACCGCCGGCGATGGATGGCTCGCCGGTCGCGGACGCGAGGCCGACGGCGACGGACGCACCGGAGACCGCGCCCGCACCCCGCGACGAGCCCAGGCCCCTCACCCCCCTCGCGGCACCTGCCCCGGCCCCGGCCCCCATCCCCGACCTCGTCCTCACCGCTCCCGAACCCGACGCCAAGCCCACCCCGGCCCGCGGGTTCGACGCCGTGGCCGAGGCCGTGCTGGGGGACGACCCGGTGACGACCGACGGAGCCGGTACGGCGTTCCTGGTCGAGCCGATGGTGCGGATCAACGACGCGGTCAAGGCGGGCCGCATCGAGGAGGCGGCCGGGCTCGCGGAACGCACCGTGACGGACGCGGTGAACGCGCTCGGCGCGGAACACCCCGAAGCCCTCCGGCTGCGTGAACTCGCCGCCTACATCGCCTACTTGGCCGGCGACCCGCTCCGCTCCTTCCACCTCTCCCTCGATCTCGCCCGCATCCGCCACCGCGCCCACGACGCGGAGTCGGCCTACGGCAACGTCCAGAGCGCGGCCACCGCCTGGCGTGCCGTACGCGACCCGGAGCAGGGCCTCGCCCTCGGCCGCGACCTGATCGACCTGTGGACCGGACTCGCCGCCGAGGACGGTCCCGCGGCCGACGACATCGAGGAACTGGAGTCCGCCCGCGCCCGCATGGGCCGCCTCACCGAACGCGCCCGCAAGGCCGGCAACTGAGCCCTGCCCGCCGTCTAGGCGACGCAGAACTCGTTGCCCTCGGGGTCCGTCATCACCACCCACGTCCCGGCGGGCTCCGACACCCGCCGCAGCAGGCTCGCGCCGAGCCCGGTGAGCCGCTCCACCTCGGCCTCGCGCCGCTCCGGGCCGGGGTGCAGGTCGAGGTGCAGGCGGTTCTTGACCGTCTTCGGCTCCGGTACGCGCTGGAAGAGGATGCGGCGGCCGAGACCGGTGCCGCGCTGCCTGTCGTAGGGGTCGTCGGGATGCCGTACGGCCATCAGGTCGCGGAACGCCGGGCGGCCGTGGAAACGGACGGTCGCCGCCGCGGGCAACGCGCCCATTTCCAGGAGCTGTTGGACCAGGGAGCTGTTGTCCTCGGCCTCGTAGTGGAGCGCGGCGGCCCAGAAGTCCGCCTGGGCGTGCGGGTCCGCCGCGTCGATGACCAGTTTCCAGTGCAGGGGCGTGGTGGGCTCGGCCGGTTCGGGCGTCTGTGTCATGGCCCTCACTCTGGCACCGGAGCGGCGCTCGCGCGGGGCTACGCCTCGACCGTGTCCGCCGGGCTCGCCGCGCCCGCCGCGTCCGCCGGGGTCGTGGCCGCGCTGGTACGCCGTAGCGCCGCCGCCGTGGCCCTGTCCCGTCGTGCCGTCCGCCACGCGTCCGTCGTCAGCAGGGCCAGGGCCAGCCACACCAGGGCGAAGCCCGCCCAGCGTGCGGGCGGCATCGACTCGTGGAAGTACAGGATGCCCAGCAGGAACTGGAACACCGGTGCCAGGTACTGGAGCAGGCCGAGGGTCGACAGCGGGACCCGGATCGCCGCCGCGCCGAAGCAGACGAGGGGGAGGGCGGTGACGATGCCGGTGGAGGCGAGGAGGGTGGCGTGGCCCGCGCCCTCCTCGGCGAAGGTCAGGGTGCCGTGGGCGTTGAGCCACAGCAGGTAGGCGAGCGCGGGGAAGAACTGGATCGCGGTCTCCGCGGCCAGCGACTCGATGCCGCCGAGGTTGACCTTCTTCTTCACCAGGCCGTACGTGGCGAAGGAGAACGCGAGCGTGAGGGAGATCCACGGCGGCCGGCCGTAGCCGACGGCCAGGACGAGGACGGCGGCGAGTCCGACGCCGACCGCGGCCCACTGCGCGGGGCGCAGCCGTTCCTTCAGGAGCAGGACGCCCATCGCGATGGTGACGAGGGGGTTGATGAAGTAGCCGAGGGACGCCTCGACGACATGGCCGCTGTTCACGGCCCAGATGTAGACGCCCCAGTTGACGGTGATGAAGGCCGCGGCGATCGTCACGAGGCCCAGCTTGCGCGGCTGGCGCAGGAGTTCACCGGCCCAGGCCCAGCGCCGGATCACCAGGAGCGCCACGGCGACGAAGGCGAGCGACCACACCATCCGGTGGGCGAGGATCTCGGCGGCGCCGGCGGGCTTCAGCAGCGGCCAGAACAGCGGGACCAGGCCCCACATGCCGTAGGCCGCGAAACCGTTCAGCAGTCCTATGTGGTGCTGGTCGCCCTTCGGCCTCCCGCTCACGGGCCCCTCCTTCGCACGTGCCCCGCTCGGCCGCGTCGGCGCGGCCAGCACGAAGGTAGCGCCGAGCGGGCCCGGCTGTCATGTCCGTATCGCCATACGGTCATGACGCCGCCCGGGAAGGAGCGGCACCTCCGCGTCCGGCACGCGCCCCCCGAGGTGGGCCGACGCGGCCTGAGCGGGGCCGGCGCGCAGGCCGGAACCCCGGAACAATCCCGGTCATCACGCCGTGAGGACCGGGAGGCGGTCAGCCCTTGAGCGCGAGGGCGATCGACTCGCTGATCGGCGTGGTCGGGCGGCCCGACAGACGGGACAGGTCGCCGGAGGTGACGACCAGTTCGCCCTTCTCGATGGAGGCGTCGACACCGGCGAGGATCGCGGCGAACGGCTCGGGCAGACCGGCGCCGGTGAGGATGCCGACGAGCGTCTCGCCGGGGACGCTGTTGTAGGCGATCTCCTTGCCGGTCTGGCGGCTCAGCTCGGCCGCGTACTCGGCGAAGCTCCACGCCTCGTCGCCGCCCAGCTCGTAGATCTGGTTCTCGTGGCCCTCGCCGGTCAGCACGGCGACGGCGGCAGCGGCGTAGTCGGCGCGCGAGGCGGCGGAGATCCGGCCGTCACCGGCGGCGGCCACGACGGCGTTGTGCTCCAGCACGGGGGCGAGGTTCTCGGTGTAGTTCTCGTTGTACCAGCCGTTGCGGAGCAGGGCGTACGGCACTCCGGACGCGAGCAGCGCCTTCTCGGTGCCGCGGTGGTCGTCGGCCAGGGCGGCGGTGAGGGTGCCGGGGGCGCTGGTGTAGGCGAGGAGGGCGACACCGGCGGCCTTCGCGGCGTCGATGACGACCTGGTGCTGGCCGACGCGGCCCTTGTCGAACTCGTTGCCGGAGATCAGCAGCACCTTGTCGCCCGCGGCGAAGAGGGTGTCGAAGGTCTCGGGGGCGTTGTAGTCCGCGACGGCGATCTTCACGCCCCGCTCCGCGAAGTCGGCGGCCTTCTCCGGGGTGCGGACGACGGCGGTGATCCGGTCGGCCGGAACCTTCTCCAGCAACTGCTCCACTACGTGGCGGCCGAGGTGTCCGGTGGCTCCGGTGACGACGATGCTCATGGTGATGACTCCTTGAAGGGGTGTGCGGTGCGTGTCACTAACCATAGGGGTGGCGCTAACTCTTGGAAAGTACCCACTTTGAAGTAAGGTACCGGCATGGCAGTAAGCGCAGAGATGTCCAGCAGCCGCGTCACGGCCGAGGCCGAGGCGATGTGTCCGCACCGCCTGGTCATGGAGCACGTCACGTCCCGCTGGGGCGTCCTCGTCCTGATCGAACTCCTCGACCGCCCCTACCGCTTCAGCGAACTCCGCCGCGCGATCGGCGAGGTGCGGCAGGTGAGCGAGAAGATGCTCGCGCAGACCCTCCAGACCCTGGAGCGGGACGGCCTGGTCCACCGCGACGCCCAGCCGGTGATCCCGCCGCGCGTCGACTACTCCCTGACCGACCTGGGCCGCGAGGCCGCCGAACAGGTGCGGGGCCTGGCCCAGTGGACCCAGGACCGGCTGGGGAAGGTGCTGGAGGCGCGCGAGGCGTACGACACGGCGAAGGGGCGGGCCGGCACCGACGAGGTGCTCGAACCCGCCCCTTCCGCGCGGTCGTAACGGTCAGCCCACGACCGTCCAGGTGTCCCCGCCGGCCAGCAGCGCGGCCAGGTCGCCCTTGCCGTTCTGCACGATCGCCGTGTCGAGCTGGTCGGCCATCTGCGTGTCGTAGACCGGCCGCTGCACCGACCGCAGCACCCCGATCGGGGTGTGGTGCAGGGTGTCCGGGTCGGCCAGCCGGGACAGCGCGAAGGCCGTGGTCGGGGAGGCCGCGTGGGCGTCGTGGACCAGGATTCCGGCCTCGTTCTCCGGGGTCACGTCGACCACCTTCAGATCGCCGCTCGCCGCATCCCGTACGACACCCCGCGCACCGTCGGCGCCGAAGCGGATCGGCTGGCCGTGCTCCAGCCGGATCACCGCCTCCTCGGCCTGCTGGCGGTCCTTCAGGGCGTCGAAGGCGCCGTCGTTGAAGATGTTGCAGTTCTGGTAGATCTCCACGAGGGCCGTGCCGGGGTGGGCGGCGGCCTCGCGCAGCACCTGGGTGAGGTGCTTGCGGTCCGAGTCGATCGTCCGGGCCACGAAGGACGCCTCCGCGCCGATCGCCAGCGACACCGGGTTGAAGGGCGCGTCCAGGGAGCCCATCGGCGTCGACTTGGTGATCTTCCCGACCTCGGAGGTCGGCGAGTACTGGCCCTTCGTCAGGCCGTAGATCCGGTTGTTGAAGAGGAGGATCTTCAGGTTGACGTTGCGGCGCAGGGCGTGGATCAGGTGGTTGCCGCCGATCGACAGGGCGTCCCCGTCACCGGTGACCACCCACACGCTCAGGTCCCGCCGGGACGCGGCCAGTCCGGTCGCGATCGCGGGCGCGCGGCCGTGGATCGAGTGCATGCCGTACGTGTTCATGTAGTACGGGAAGCGGGACGAGCAGCCGATGCCGGAGACGAAGACGATGTTCTCCTTGGCGAGGCCCAGTTCCGGCATGAAACCCTGCACCGCCGCGAGGATCGCGTAGTCACCGCAGCCGGGGCACCAGCGCACTTCCTGATCGGACTTGAAGTCCTTCATGGACTGCACGGCCTCGGCCTTGGGGACGAGCGAAAGTGCCTCGATCGTGCCCGTGCCTTCCGTGGACGTCTCAGCCATCGATGGCCTCCTTGAGAGCCGTGGCGAGCTGCTCAGCCTTGAACGGCATGCCGTTCACCTGGTTGTACGAGTGTGCGTCCACCAGGTACTTCGCCCGCACCAGCGTGGCGAGCTGACCGAGGTTCATCTCGGGGATCACCACCCGGTCGTAGCGCCCCAGGACCGCGCCGAGGTTGCGCGGGAAGGGGTTGAGGTGACGCAGATGCGCCTGCGCGACGGACTCGCCGGACGCGCGCAGCCGCCGTACCGCCGCCGTGATCGGTCCGAACGTCGAACCCCAGCCCAGGACCAGCGTGCGCGCCCCGTGCGGGTCGTCGACCTCCAGATCCGGTACGTCGATGCCGTCGATCTTGGCCTGGCGGGTGCGGACCATGAAGTCGTGGTTGGCGGGGTCGTAGGAGATGTTGCCCGTGCCGTCCTGCTTCTCGATGCCGCCGATGCGGTGTTCCAGGCCGGGGGTGCCGGGGATGGCCCACGGGCGGGCCAGGGTCTGCGGGTCGCGCTTGTACGGCCAGAAGACCTCGCTGCCGTCGTCCAGGGTGTGGTTGGGGCCCTGGGCGAACTGGACGGTGAGGTCCGGGAGTTCGTCGATGTCGGGGATGCGCCAGGGCTCGGAGCCGTTGGCCAGGTAGCCGTCCGAGAGGAGCATCACCGGGGTGCGGTAGGTGAGCGCGATCCGGGCGGCCTCGATCGCCGCGTCGAAGCAGTCGGCCGGGGTGCACGGGGCGACGATCGGGACCGGCGCCTCGCCGTTGCGCCCGAACATCGCCTGGAGCAGGTCCGCCTGCTCGGTCTTGGTCGGCAGCCCGGTGGAGGGCCCGCCGCGCTGGATGTCCAGGACGAGCAGCGGGAGTTCCATGGACACGGCGAGCCCGATGGTCTCGCTCTTCAGGGCGACACCCGGGCCGGAGGTCGTCGTCACCGCGAGGGAACCGCCGAAGGCCGCCCCCAGGGCCGCCCCGATGCCCGCGATCTCGTCCTCGGCCTGGAAGGTGCGGACGCCGAAGTTCTTGTGCCGGCTCAGCTCGTGCAGGATGTCCGAGGCCGGCGTGATCGGGTACGAGCCCAGGAACAGCGGGAGGTCCGCCTGCCGGGACGCGGCGACCAGGCCGTAGGACAGGGCGAGGTTCCCGGAGATGTTGCGGTAGGTGCCGGTCGGGAACGCGGTCGCGGCCGGCGCGACCTCGTAGGAGACCGCGAAGTCCTCCGTCGTCTCGCCGAAGTTCCAGCCCGCCCTGTACGCGGCGATGTTGGCGGCCGCGATCTCGGGCTTCTTCGCGAACTTCGACTTGAGGAACTTCTCGGTGCCCTCGGTCGGCCGGTGGTACATCCACGACAGCAGGCCCAGCGCGAACATGTTCTTGCTCCGCTCGGCCTCCTTGCGCGTGAGGCCGAACTCCTTGAGCGCCTCGACGGTGAGGGTGGTGAGGGGGACGGGGTGCAGGCTGTAGCCGTCCAGGGAACCGTCGTCGAGCGGCGAGGCGGAGTAACCCACCTTCTGCAACGCCCTCTTGGTGAACTCGTCCGTGTTGACGATGATCTCCGCACCGCGCGGAACATCACCGATGTTCGCCTTCAGGGCGGCCGGGTTCATCGCGACCAGAACGTTCGGCGCGTCCCCCGGGGTGAGGATGTCGTGGTCGGCGAAATGCAGCTGGAACGACGAAACCCCCGGCAGGGTGCCTGCGGGGGCGCGGATTTCGGCCGGGAAGTTCGGCAGTGTGGAGAGGTCGTTCCCGAAGGACGCCGTCTCCGAGGTGAAGCGGTCGCCGGTGAGCTGCATACCGTCACCCGAGTCACCGGCGAACCGGATGATCACCCGGTCCAGGCGTTGGACGTCCTTCACCCCCGCCGGTTTGCGCTGTTCCCCTACGACGGCTCCGTCGGCCTGCTCCGCTGGGCTACTGACCTGGCTGGTCACTGAACTGGACCTCCTCTTCGAGGACGCTGTCCGGGCATGGTCGTACCGCCGACCCTCCCAGGATCAACCCTACGTCTGTAAGGGTCACCTTCCTGCGGCCGTTCGCATGATGGATGCTGTTTTGAGACGGCCTGACACCCTGACTTGTCATGATTTCCTGCCCCCCGGCACTTCCCTAGGCGACGCTCCCGTGCATTGTCCGGTTCTCGAAACCCACTGACGGTGGACTGACAGTGGACTGACGGCGATGAACAGCCGCCGGTCGGCGACCGGACGGCTGACACAGTGTCAGTTTGTCAGGAGTTGAGGTACGTGAGGACGGCCAGAACACGCCGGTGATCCCCGTCACTCGGTGACAGTCCCAGCTTCAGGAAGATATTGCTGACGTGCTTCTCGACCGCGCCGTCGCTCACCACGAGCTGCCGGGCTATCGCGGAGTTCGTCCGCCCTTCGGCCATCAGCCCCAGCACCTCGCGCTCACGGGGGGTCAGTCCCGCCAGCACGTCCTGCTTACGGCTGCGCCCGAGCAACTGCGCGACGACCTCCGGGTCGAGGGCGGTACCCCCCGAGGCGACCCGCACCACCGCGTCCACGAACTCCCGTACCTCGGCGACCCGGTCCTTCAGCAGATAGCCGACGCCGTGCGTGGAACCGGCCAGCAGTTCGGTGGCGTAGCGCTCCTCCACGTACTGCGACAGCACCAGGACGCCGAGACCGGGATGCGCCTTGCGCAGCTCCACCGCGGCCCGCACGCCCTCGTCGGTGTGCGTCGGCGGCATCCGTACGTCGGCCACGACCACGTCGGGCAGTGCGCCCTGCGCGGCCAGCTCGGTGATCGTCTTCACCAGCGCGACCCCGTCGCCCACCCCGGCCACCACGTCGTGCCCGCGGTCGGTCAGCAACCGGGTCAGGCCCTCCCTGAGCAGCACTGAATCCTCGGCGATGACCACCTGCACCCTGTCCTCCACGATGTTCGGCCCCCCATTGCCACCCTGCCCGGCCCACGTCGACCCGCGTCCGTCCACAGGACAGGTCCAGCATTCCAGGGTTCGCGCCGCGGTGCGGGCGGGGGAGGGAATCGGGGGGTGGGGGTGGGTGGTGGAGGCTGGGGGTAAATCTAACCGGTTTCGGGTGTGATGGGTGGTTAGGCTGAGACCCAGCCTGTTGGGGGTGGCTGAGGCCCAGCCTGTCGGGGGGTGGGGGACGCCGCCTGTCCGGCAAGTGAGGACGAGGCCCCCTCAGGCCCTCAACCCCGCCAGGGCAGCTCCGCCGTGATCCGGGTCGGCCCGCCCACCGGCGAGTCCACTACCAGAATCCCGTCCACCGCGTCCAGCCGCCCGGCAAGACCCGCCAGCCCGGAACCGCCGGACGGGTCCGCCCCGCCGACCCCGTTGTCCACGACCTGCAACATCAGCCGGTTCTCCACCCGCCACACATCCACGGCGACCCAGGTCGCCCGCGCGTGCTTGCTCACGTTCTGAAGCAGCTCGGAGACGGTGAAGTACGCGATCCCCTCGATCGCCGCCGCGGGCCGCGCGGGCAGATCCACCTCCACCTGCACCGGCACCGTGCACCGCGACGCGACGGAGGAGAGCGCGGCGTCGAGCCCCCGGTCGGTCAGCACCGCCGGATGAATCCCCCGCGCCAGATCCCGCAGCTCCTGCAACGCCGTCTTCACCTCACCGTGCGCCTCGCCCACCATCCGCGCCGCCGCCTCCGGGTCCTCCGTCAGCTTCTCCTTCGCCAGCCCCAGATCCATCGCCAGCGCCACCAGCCGGGCCTGCGCCCCGTCGTGCAGGTCGCGCTCGATCCGCCGCAGGTCCGCCGCCGCCGTGTCGACCACGACACCCCGGTCCGACTCCAGCTCCACGACCCGCGTCGCCAGCGTCGACGGCCCGAGCAGCCCCCGCACCATCACCCGGTCCACCATCGTCAGCGCCCGCACGATCCACGGTGTGGCCAGCGTGAACAGCAGTCCGATCAGCGCGGTGACGGTGATCTCGAAGGGGTTGTCCAGATAGACCTGGTGGTGCTGGTCGCCGTAGAGCTGAAGGCCGCCCTGGCCGGCGTAGACCGGGAAGACCCAGAACCACAGCGGGTACGTCAGTAGGGCCCAGCCGTAGGACCAGAAGCTGAGGGCGACGACGAAGGAGAAGACCGCCCAGGGGAAGTGGAGCACCGCGTACAGCAGGTGGCGCCAGGACGTGCCGCTCTTGAGGACCGCGCCCATCCAGCCCATCGGGCCGTTCTTCTTCAGGCGCAGCGGCTCGGGGTCGGCGATGTCCAGGCCGAGCAGCAGGCGGGCCCGCCCCCGCTCCAGCGCGCCGAAACCGCGGCAGCCGGCCAGCGCGCCCGCCAGGACCGGCACACCGAGGAACGTGATCAGCAGGCCCGCGCCGAGCGACACCATCGTGACGGCGTAGGTGAAGAGCAGGATGCTGATCGGCAGGCTCAGCAGGACATAGCCCAGCTCGCGCCAGCTGCGTGCCTCGACCGGTGCGCGCAGCGCGGCCGGCAGCCGGCGCCGCGTCCGCTCCTCGGCGACCGTCCCGTGCATTCCGTACCCCTGCCCGTACTCCGTGGCCATCGGTGTCGTCCCGTTCTACTCGTATCCGCAGCCGTGCTGTCCTATCTCCAGACTGGTCGACGGGCGCCCGGGGAACCATGGAGTCCGTCGGCGTCCCGGGCGGGGGGTTTTCCCTACCCCGCGACCTCTCGTCGCCGCCTGCTGCCTGCCGCTTGCCGCTTGCCGGTGACGGACACGCCGACGACCGCGCCGGTGCGGGCGGCGGGGCCGCGCGTGCCGGAGCGGTCGGGGTGACGGGGTGACGGGCTTATGGGGGGCCTCGGCGAGGGTGGAGGGGCGTTAGCGCCGGCTCCCCGCCTCGTCGGCGGTGCGTTCGCGCCAGGGCAGTTCCGCCGTGACGGTCGTAGGGCCGCCCGGAGGGGAGTCGAGGACGAACAGGCCGTCCACCGCGCCCAGCCGCTCCGCGAGGCCGCGCATGCCGGTGCCGCCGTCGAGGTTGGCGCCGCCGCGGCCGTCGTCCCAGACCTGGATCAGCAGCCGGTCCTCGGCCCGCCACACGTCCACCGACGCCGTACGGGCACCGCTGTGCTTGCTGATGTTCTGGAGCAGCTCCGAGACGGTGAAGTACGCGATGCCCTCGATCGCCGCGGCCGGGCGCTCGCCGATGTCGGCGGTCACCTTCACCGGCACCGTGCAGCGAGAGGCGACGGAGGACAGGGCGGCGTCGAGACCGCGGTCGGTCAGCACCGCCGGGTGGATGCCACGCGCGAGATCCCTCAACTCCTGGAGCGCCAGCTTCACTTCACCGTGCGCCTCGTCGACCATCGCGGCGACATGCTCGTCGGCCTGGCCCTCCAGCAGCTTCTCCTTGGCCAGCCCCAGCCCCATCGCCAGATTGACCAGCCGGGCCTGCGCCCCGTCGTGCAGATCGCGCTCGATCCGCCGCAGGTCCGCCGCCGCCGTGTCGACCACGACACCCCGGTCAGACTCCAGTTCGGCGATACGGCGTTCCAGCTCGTCGGAGGGGGAGAGGAGGCCGCGCACCATCGCGCGGTCCACGTTGGCCAGCCCGCGCGCAATGAACGGCAGTACGGGCCAGAGCACGAACAGCGAGGTCAGCGTGACGGTGAAGGTGACGATGCCCCACGGCAACCGCATCCCGTCGTACAGCACCGTCCGCCAGGCCACCGGGTCCTTCAGCGCCATCCACACCCGCTGCACGAGCCCGCCGCCCTTGCGCCACGGCAACGGGCTCGGCTCGTCGATCCGCACCCCGAGCAGCCGCCGGGCCCGGCCGCGCTCGAACTTCCCGATCAGCCGCGCGCCCATCAACGCCAGCGCGAGCAGCGGGAATCCGACCACGGTGATGGTCAGCCCGGCGCTGAGGAACAGCGTCGTCGCCACATAGACGAAGCCGAACACCGATATCGGCAGATTGGCCAGGAGATGCGCGATCTCCTTCCAGGTGTGCCGGTCGTAGGCGAAGCGGGCCGGTGGCAACGGCTCGTCCAGCTCGCCACCGGGTGCCGCCGGATCGGCGTAGGGGATGCGTACGGTCATACGGGCCAGCGTGCCGCCTCACGCGCCCCGGCGCCATGAGGTCCGCCGCCCGGGTCTCCTGGGGAAAACCCCACCATGCGTCTCCGACACCTCCGCGATGGCCCTCCGGTGTATCCCCACGCGCGACGGACTGCTTACGGTCCTTTTAACAGGGCCTAGACTCCCGTGCGTACGGATCGTCGAACACAGCGGTCACATGCGTCACCGGGGTAGCGCGGGCATCAGCGCGGGTATCGGGCGGAGGAGGGGTCGGACGTGCGGGAGATGGTCCAGGGGGCCTTGCCGGCGACTGTGCGGGAGTCCTTGCCCGCATCCATGTCGGCGGCCGTACGGGATTCCGTGCCGGGAGGTGTGCCGTCGGGCCTGCGGGAACCGACCGTGGTCGTCGCCGCGGCGGACTACTTCCGGTCCTACTCCGTCGTCGGACTGCTCGCCGTCGTCGGCGTGCTCTTCGTCGCCGTGGCCTTCGGCGCGGGCCGCCTGCTGCGCCCGGTGGTCCCCACCCCCGAGAAACTCCTGACGTACGAGTGCGGGGTCGACCCGGTCGGCGAAGGCTGGGCGCACACCCAGGTCCGGTACTACGTCTACGCGTTCCTGTACGTCGTCTTCGCCGTCGACTCGATCTTCCTCTTCCCCTGGGCCACGGTCTTCGCCGCGCCCGGCTACGGCGCGACCACCCTCGTCGAGATGTTCATCTTCCTCGGCTTCCTGGCCGTGGGCCTGCTGTACGCATACAAGAAGGGCGTCCTGGCATGGACGTGACGACACCGGACTCCGACGGGCAGCCGGTTGAGCCGGTGTACCTCCCCGAGCCGAAACGCCTGGGCGCCCTCGCCCGCCTCGCCCCCGAACCCATGAAGGTCGTCCTCAACTGGGGCCGCCGCTACTCCCTCTGGGTCTTCAACTTCGGCCTCGCCTGCTGCGCGATCGAGTTCATCGCCGCGTCCATGGCCCGCCACGACTTCATCCGCCTCGGCGTGATCCCCTTCGCCCCGGGCCCACGCCAGGCCGACCTGATGGTCGTCTCCGGCACGGTCACGGACAAGATGGCCCCCGCCGTGAAACGCCTCTACGAGCAGATGCCCGAGCCCAAGTACGTCATCTCCTTCGGCGCGTGCAGCAACTGCGGCGGCCCGTACTGGGACTCCTACTCGGTCACGAAGGGCGTCGACCAGATCATCCCGGTCGACGTCTACGTCCCCGGCTGCCCGCCCCGCCCCGAAGCGCTCCTCCAGGGCATCCTCAAACTCCAGGAGAAGATCGCCCGGGAATCGCTGGGGGAACGGTACGGAGCGAGCACCGCCCGGCCTTCTACGGCCGCGCTACAGAGCGGGTTGATTGCGGCGCCGGTGCGGGGGGCTGCGCCGGGCGCGGGCCGGGGCGCGGGGGCCGACGCTGGTGCTGGTGCTGGTTCCGGCTTGTCTTCTGACTCGGGGTCAGGGGCAGGGTTGGGGCCCGGTTCGGAGTCACGGCCGGAGTCGGGGCCGGAGTCGGAGTCGGGGGATGCCCGATGACCGCCGTCGGCTGGCTGCCCGCCCCGGTTGAGGAACTGTTCGGTACGGAGGCCACGGCCGAGGAGTCGTACGCACTCCTCACGGTCGACGTACCCCCCACCACCTGGCTCGCCGCCCTCCGCACCGCCCGCGACGCCCTGGGCTGCACCTACTTCGACTGGCTGAGCGCGGTCGACGAACCGGGCACCGGCTTCCGCGTCTCCGCCCACGTCGTCGCACTGTCCCCGGTACGCCGACTCCTCGTCCGGACGACGGTCCCGCACGAGACCCCGGCACTCCCGACCGCCGTCGACGTCTACGCGGGTGCCGCCTGGCACGAGCGCGAGACCCACGAGATGTTCGGCGTCGACTTCGAGGGCCACCCGGCACTGGACCACCTCCTCCTCCCGGAAACCTTCGAAGGCCACCCCCTCCGCAAGGACTTCGTCCTCGCCGCCCGCGTGGCCAAGGCCTGGCCCGGCGCCAAGGAACCCGGCGAGTCCGACCACGGCGCCCCCAAACGCCGCCAGATGCTCCCCCCAGGCGTCCCCGACCCGAACGAATGGGGCCCGCTGAAGGGCCAACTCCCCGCAGCCCCGGCCCGCCCCGCACGAGGCGCGGGACGCGCTGCGGGCGAGCGTCCGGCCCGCGCGGGGGGTGAGGGTCCGGCCCGTGCGGCGGGTGACCGCCCTGTACGGCGAGGGCGTTCCGCTTCGGAGGGGTCCGCGAGTCAGGGGAGCACGGCTGGGGGTGCGGTGCCGTCGGGCGACGGTGCGGTGCCGTCAGGCGACGATGCGATGCCATCGGCCGGGAACGAAGTGCCGTCGGCCGAGAGGGCAACGCCGGCGGGTGAGAGCGCGACGCCGTCGACCGAGGGCCAGGGCCAGGGCCAGGGCCAGGGCCAGGGCCAGGACCAGAACCAGGGCCGGGCCCAGCGAACCGGTGCTGACCGCGCGGAACAGAGCTCGGGAACCCCGGCCGCGCCCCGCCGCACCCGCAGCGCCTCGGAGGGCTCGGCGAGTCAGCAGGGGACGGGTGCAACGCCCCCTCGCCGCTCCCGCAGCGCGAGCGACGGCTCCGCGTCACAACAGGCACCGGCACCTGCACCTGCGGTGGAATCGGGATCAGCACCTGGGCCAGAACAGGCACAGGCGCAAGAGAGCAGCACCCCCCAGCCCCCCACCGCCCCCCGCAACACGGACGCCCCGTGGCACAACGCCCGCCCCGCCTTCGCGGAGCCGGAGCCGGAGCCCGAGTCGGAGGCCAAGCCCGAGGTGGAGTCGGCGCCGGAGTCTGAGCCCAAGCCTGCGCCCGATGCCAAGGCGGCATCCGGACCCGCGCCGGTAGCTGAGGGCCGGCCCGAGTCTGAACCCGCGCCGGTGTCTGAGGCCAGGCCCGAGTCTGAACCCGCGCCGGTATCGGAGGCCAAGCCGGAGTCCGAACCCCCGCCGGTGTCCGCAGCCAGGCCCGAGTCCGAACCGAAGCCGAGCCCCGCCAAGGAGTCGGCCGCCGGATCACCGACCGAAGCCGACTCGCCCGCAACCAAGCCGGACTCTCCCGCACCGAGTCCGGACTCTCCCGCACCCGGACCGGATTCACCCTCCTCCGAACCGTCCGCGGGCGGCGACCCCGAGCCGGACCCAGACGCCCCCAGGCCGGCTCCGGACGCAACTGCGCCTACCCCGCCCGCAGTTGAACGGACCGAACCGCCCCCGCCCTCCGAGGACCCCACCTCGGAGAACCCCGCGCGCCAGGACCCAACTCCCGACACCCCCACAGGAGGCCCGCAGTGAACGACGCGCTAGACGTCGCCCTGCGACTCCTGATCGTCTTCGTCGTCTTCCTCACCTTCCCCCTGATCGTCGGTCAGACCGAGCACAAGGTGATGGCCCACATGCAGGGCCGCCTCGGCCCCATGTACGCCGGCGGCTTCCACGGCTGGGCCCAACTCGTCGCCGACGGCGTGAAGTTCGCCCAGAAAGAAGACATCGTCCCGGCGGACGCGGACCGCCGTGTCTTCCAACTCGCCCCCGCCGTCGCCCTCCTCCCGTACCTCCTCGTCCTCCTCGCCATCCCGATCGGCCCGGGCGAGGGCGCCGTCGGCCAGGTCCTGGACGCGGGCATCTTCTTCGTCCTCGCGGTGATGGGCGTGAGCGTCCTCGGCTCACTCATGGCCGGCTGGGCCTCCGCCAACAAGTTCTCCCTCCTCGGCGGCCTCCGCACCGCCGCACAGCTCCTCGCCTACGAACTCCCCATGCTGCTCACCGCCGCCTCCGTGGCGATGGCGGCCGGCACGGTCTCCCTCCCCGGCATCCTCGACGCCTTCCACTGGTGGTGGCTGCCCTGGCAGATCGTCGGCGCGATCGTGTTCTTCATCGCCGGCCTGGCCGAACTCCAACGGCCCCCCTTCGACATGCCCGTCGCCGACTCCGAGATCATCTTCGGCGCCTACACCGAATACACCGGTCTCCGCTTCGCCCTCTTCCTCCTCGCCGAGTACGCCGGAATCGTCGTCCTGTGCGGCCTGACCACCGTGCTCTTCCTGGGCGGCTGGCACGGCCCCTGGGGCGCGGACGGCCTCGGCTGGGTGTGGACCCTGCTGAAGACCGCGGTCCTCGCCTTCGTCGTCATCTGGCTCCGCGTCACCTATCCCCGCCTGCGCGAGGACCAGCTCCAGAAACTCTCCTGGACCCTCCTCGTCCCCCTCTCCCTCGCTCAGATCGCCCTCACCGGCGTCGTGAAGGTGGTGTTCCTCTGATGGCCCCGATCCCCGGCTCCGGCCTGGCCAAGGGCCTGGCCGTCACCCTCCGCACGATGACGAAGAAGACCGTCACCGAGCAGTACCCGGACACTCAGCCCGACCTCCCGCCCCGCACCCGCGGAGTCATCGGCCTGTTCGAGGAGAACTGCACGGTCTGCATGCTCTGCGCCCGCGAGTGCCCCGACTGGTGCATCTACATCGACTCCCACAAGGAGACGGTCCCTGCGGCGGCCCCCGGCGGTCGCGAGCGCAGCCGCAACGTCCTCGACCGCTTCGCCATCGACTTCTCCCTGTGCATGTACTGCGGTATCTGCATCGAGGTCTGTCCTTTCGACGCGCTGTTCTGGTCCCCGGAGTTCGAGTACGCCGAGACCGACATCCACGAACTCACCCACGAACGCGACAAGCTCCGCGAGTGGATGTGGACGGTCCCCGCCCCACCCGCCCTCGACCCCGCCGCCGAGGAACCCAAGGAGATCGCCGCCGCCCGCAAAACCGCCGAAAAGCTGGCCGCGACACAGGCCGCGGAGGCAGCACAGGCTGCGGAGGCAGCGCAGGGTGCGGAAGCAACCGAGGCCGTGGAAGCAGCACAGGCCGCGGAAACCACGGACGCCGTGGAGGCTACGCAAGCTGCAGAGCCGGTAGAGCCCCCGCAAGCCACAGCGGCCACCGAGCCTCCGAAGCCGGCCAAGCCCGCGCAGCCCGCCGAGCCCGCGCAGCCCAACCCCACCGAGGCCCCGTCCGCCACCCCCGTCGACCCCGCCGAGCCGCCGGAGGGCCAGTCATGACCCTCGCCGCAACCGTCACCACCGCCGCCGCCACGGCAACCGCCGCTACCAGCCACCCGCACGGCTTTCTCTCCCCGACCGGCGTCGAGATCGCCTTCCTCCTCGTCGGCCTGGTCACCTTCGGCGCGGCCCTCGTCACCGTCACCACCAAGCAGCTGGTGCACGCCGCCCTGTGGCTCGTGGTGGCCCTCGGGGGTGTGGCCGTCGAATACCTCCTGCTCACCGCCGAGTTCATCGCCTGGGTGCAGGTCCTCATCTATGTCGGTTCCGTCGTCGTCCTCCTTCTCTTCGGGCTGATGCTCACCAAGGCCCCCATCGGCCGCTCACCGGACGCCGACTCCGGCAACCGCTGGGCCGCCCTCGCCGTGGCCGTCGCCGCCGCGGCGGCCCTGGTCTGGGTCGTCGTCGACGCCTTCCGCTCGACCTGGATGGACCTGGACGGTCCGGCCGCCGGCTCGACCGCGGTGACCGGCGCGAGCCTGTTCCAGAACTGGGTCCTCCCCTTCGAGGCCCTCTCCGTCCTCCTCCTCGCGGCACTGGTCGGCGCGATCGTCCTGTCCCGCAAGGCGAAGGCTGAGTCGAGCTCTCCCCCTGTGAACTCCCGACCGCCGACCGGTAGTTCCCCATCCGTCCCGGATTCCCGTAATCACACGTTCGGGCGAAATAGCCCGTCTCAAGGCAACGATCCGACCGAGCAGAAGGGAGCCCGCTGATGCACCTCGTCTATCCCGCCGTGCTCGCCGCCCTCCTCTTCTGCACCGGCATCTATGGGGTTCTCGCCCGCCGCAACGCGATCCTCGTCCTCATGTCGGTCGAGCTGATGCTCAACGCCGTGAACCTCAACCTCGTCGCCTTCGACGTCTGGCTCAGCCGGACCGCCGAGGAGAAGCTGCACTCCGGCCAGGCGCTGACCCTGTTCACCATCGCCATCGCCGCCGCGGAGATCGGCATCGGCCTGGCGATCGTGCTCGCCGTGTACCGGGCTCGCGGTACCTCGGACATCGACAAGCTCCGCGACACGGCCGAGGGCCACGAGTCCGACGGCCCGGACGGAACTGACGGCCCGGACGACAGCGGCAACGACAACGGCCCCCAGCCCCCCACGGCCAAGAAGGCTGAGGCCACCGCGTGACCACGACCACCCTCGCCGTCCTCGTCCCCCTCCTCCCGTTCCTCGGCGCCGCGGCCGGCCTGCTCCTGGGCCGTACCGCCCCCGGGTTCGTCCGCCCGCTCGCCGTCCTGCCGTCGCTCGGCGCGCTCGCGCTGGCCGCGGTCGTCGCCGTACACCAGGGCGGTAACGCGGCCGTCGACGCCGCCACCGAACTCACCCCCACCGGCTCGGTCCCCGTCGAACTCGCCCTGCACATCGACGGCTTCGCCGCCCTCGTCGCCGTACTCGTCGGCTTCGTCGCCACCTGTGTGCAGATCTACTCGACGGGATATCTGCGCGACGACCCGCGCTACCCGTCGTACGCCGCGCTCGTCTCCCTCTTCACCTCCGCGATGCTCCTCGTCGTCTACTCCGGCGACCTGATCGTGCTGCTGGTCGGCTGGGAAGCCATGGGCATCTGCTCGTACTTCCTCGTCGGCCACTACTGGGAGACCCCAGAGGCGCGCGCCGCCTCCATCAAGGCATTCCTCGTCACCAAACTCGGCGATGTCCCCTTCCTGATCGGCCTGTTCGCGCTCGCCACCGACGCCGGGTCCTTCCGCATCACCAAGGTCCTGGACACCGTCGCGCACGGCGGGCTGCACCACCCGACGCTGATCGCGCTGCTGCTTCTGGCCGGCGTGGCGGGCAAGTCGGCGCAGTTCCCGCTGCACACCTGGCTCCCCGACGCGATGGCGGGCCCGACACCCGTCTCCGCGCTGATCCACGCCGCGACGATGGTCGCCGCCGGCGTCTACTTCGTCGCCCGGCTCCTCCCGGTCTTCGAGGCCTCCTCGGCCGCCATGGTCGTCCTCGCCGTCATGGCCGCCGTCACGATGGCCGGGTCCGGTCTCGCCGCGCTCGCCCAGGACGACATCAAGCGCGTCCTCGCCTACTCGACCATCGGCCAACTCGGCTACATGACCGGTGCCCTCGCCGTCGGTGACCGCGGTGCCGCCGTCTTCCACCTCCTGTCCCACGGCGCCTTCAAGGCGCTGCTCTTCCTCGCGGCCGGCGTCGTCATCCACGCCACCGGCACCAACTCGCTCGCCGCCATGTCGCGCATGGGCAACCTCCGCGCCCGCGTCCCCGACGCCTTCTGGACGATGACCGTGGCGCTCCTCGCGCTCGCCGCGATCCCGCCCTTAAGCGGCTTCTTCTCCAAGGAGTCCGTCCTCGGCGCCGCCGAACACGCGGCCACCGGAGACACCGCGCACATCCCCGGCGCCGCGGGCTGGATCGTCCTCGTCGCCGGTCTGCTCGCCGCCCTCCTCACCGCCGCGTACGCGACGCGTCTGTGGCTGCTCGCCTTCCACGGCAGGGGAGTTGAAGCCCCCGACCACGGCAGGCAGCCCGTGACGATGAACGCCGTGCTGTGGGTGCTCGCCGTCCCGTCCCTCGCCCTCGGCGGACTCGCCTACCGCGTGCTCCCCGACTGGTTCGACGGCCGCGACCTCACCCCGACGCTCACCACCTCGGTGCTCGGCACGGGCGTCGCCCTCGTCGGCGTCGTCGTCACCTACGGCGCCTGGCGCCAGACCACCGCGTTCGCGGCCGGCGCACCCCTGGGCGCGGTCGCGGCCCACCCGGAGGGCGACGCGGGACTCGTCGAGGCCGAGGCCATCGCGAGCCATACGCCCGCCTACGGAGACGTCGCCTCGGCATCCGACCCGGCGGACCCGGGCCGCCTCCTGCTCGGCCCGCTGCACCGCCACGCGGCCACCGGCTTCCACCTGGACGCCGTCTACGGGGCGCTGTTCGTCCGCCCCGTGCTGGCGGCGGCGGATCTCGTCCGGTTCCTCGACCGCGAGGTCGTCGACACCTACGTACGCGGCGCGGGCACCCTGCCCCGCCTTCTCGGAGCCGCCGTCAGGCGCGCCCAGACCGGCAATCTTCAGACCTATGTGAGCGCGCTGCTCGCCGGCACCGTCGTCCTGACGGTCGCCGTCCTCCTCGTCGCCACGGGAGCGTGAGCAGGCGTGATCGATATCAACGAGTCCGTGATGCAGGTCCTTCTGGCGTTCATCGTCGTCGGCCCGCTCCTGGGAGCCGTCGCGGCCCTGCTGCCGGCCCCGCCCGGACTGAAGGGGAAGTCGCCCGAGCAGGCCGTACTACGGCACGGCGTGACCGTGACCGGCGTGATCCTCATCGCCGCGATCGTCCTCGCGCTCGGCTTCGACCACGACCACCCGTCGAAGATGCAGGCCACGACCGACATCAGCTGGATCCCCGCACTCGACGTGCGCATCCACCTCGGCATCGACGGCATCTCCCTCCCCCTCCTGGTCCTGACCGCGCTGCTGACCTTCCTCTGCGCGCTCTACTCCTACTTCAGACAGCAACATCAGCGACTGGCGCCGGGGGCCGCTGGCCCGTCCCCGAAGGCGTTCGTCGCCCTGATCCTCGTCCTGGAGTCCGGCACCCTCGCCACCTTCGCCGTCCTCGACCTGATCCTCTTCTTCCTCGCCTTCGAGACCGTCCTGATCCCGATGTACTTCCTCATCGCCCGCTGGGGCGGCGCCCAACGCACCCAGGCCGCCTGGAAGTTCATCCTCTTCACGCTGCTCGGCTCCGTCGTCATGCTGCTCGGCCTGCTCCTGATCGGGATCAAGGCGGGCACATTCGACATGGTGGCACTCGCCACTGACAACGGCCGGTCGCTGACCACATCCGTGCAGGTCATCGCCGTTCTGGCGATCGGGATCGGGCTCGCGGTCAAGACCCCGATGTGGCCCCTGCACAGCTGGCTGCCCGACGCCCACACCGCCGCCCCGACCGTCGGCTCGGTCCTGCTGGCCGGTGTGCTGCTGAAGATGGGCACGTACGGGTTCGTCCGCATCCTGCTGCCGGTCGCCCCCGACGGCATGCACACCTTCGCGCCGTACCTCGCCGCCTTCGCCGTCGTCGGCATCATCTACGGCTCCCTGGCCTGCCTCGCCCTCGCGAAACGAGGCGCGAAGGGCGACCTCAAGCGCCTCATCGCGTACTCCTCCGTCGGCCACATGGGCTTCGTCCTGCTCGGCATCTCGACGATGAGCCCGACCGGCGTGAACGGCGCGCTGTTCGCCAACATCGCCCACGGCCTCATCACCGGCCTGCTGTTCTTCCTCGTCGGCGCCCTCAAGGACCGCACCGGCACCACCGACCTCGACACCCTCGCCGAGGAGACCGGCGCGGCCCTCTACGGCAAGGCCCCGCGCCTCGGCGGCCTCCTCGCGTTCGCCGCCGTCGCCTCGCTCGGACTGCCCGGACTCGCCGGATTCTGGGGCGAGATGCTGGCCCTGTTCGGCGCGTTCAAGCCCGCCGCCGACCTGAGCCGCCCCGCGTTCCTCACCTTCATGGCGATCGCCGCCTTCGGCACGCTCCTGACCGCCGCGTACATGCTCGCCGTGGTCCGCCGCGTCTGCATGGGCGCCGTGGCGCAGGAGGCCCCGAAGCTCGCCGACGTCCAGACGTACGAGTTCGCCGCGTGGACCCCGCTCGTCGCCCTCACCGTCGCCGCCGGCCTGTGGCCGAAGGCACTCCTCGGCCTGACCGACCCGGCCGTGCAGCAGCTCCTCTCAGGAGGCACCCGATGAGCGCCCTGGCCCAGCCTCTCGCGGAGTCGACGGTCCAGTCCGTCGACTGGCTCGCGATCGCACCGCCCACCCTCACGGCGGTCGTCGGCCTGGTGGTCCTCGTCGCCGACCTGTTCCTCCAGGAGGCCAGGAAAGCGCTCCTGGGCTGGGTGTCGGTCGCGGGCCTGGCGGCCTCCGCCCTGATGCTGCTGCCCCTCCTGGACGGCGACCGCGCCACCTTCTGCCTCACCGGCGACGCGACAGCATGCAGCTATACGGCGGACCGCTTCACCCTGGTCATCCAGTTCCTGGTCCTCGGCGGCGCCCTCCTGGCGGCCCTCCTGTCGATCACCACCCTGAAGGACGCCGACAGGGGACTCCCCGAAGGGGAGTACTGGTTCCTGCTGCTGTCCTCCGCCGCGGGCGCCACCCTGCTGCCCGCCTCCCGTGACCTCGCGACCCTGATCGTCGCCCTGGAGGTCGCCTCCCTGCCCGCCTTCGCCCTCGTCGGCATCCGGCAAGGCGACAGGAAGTCCGCCGAGGCAGCCCTGAAGTTCTTCCTGTCCTCGGTCACCGCGACCGCGGTCAGCCTGATGGGCGTCAGCTTCGTGTACGCCACCACAGGCACCCTGTACCTCACCCGGATCGCCGACCGCATCCAGCACGTCGACGGCCAGTTCCACACCCTCGCCCAGACCGGCGTCGTCCTCACCCTCGTCGGCTTCGCCTTCAAGACGGCCGCCGTCCCCTTCCACTTCTGGGTACCCGACACCTACGTAGGAGCGCCCCTCCCGATCGCCGCCTACTTGTCGGTCGTCGGCAAGGCGGTCGGCTTCTCCGGCCTGATCCTCGTCACCGTCGTCGCCTTCCCGTCGTACGCCGACGTGTGGGGCCCGGCACTCGCCGCCCTGGCCGCCCTGACCATGACAGTCGGCAACCTGGGTGCCCTGCGCCAGCAGGCCACGCGCGCGTACAGTGCGGTACGGCTGCTCGCCTGGTCCTCCGTCGGCCAGGCCGGCTACCTCCTGGTGCCGATCGCCGCCGCCGCGTACTCCAAGGACGCCCAGAAGTCGATCGGCTCCACCGTCGCCTACGCCCTCATGTACGCCGCCGTGAACCTCGGCGCCTTCGCGGTGGCCGCACTGGTCGGCCGTAGCAGGGCACTCAACCGGATCAGCGACTACCGCGGCCTGTACGCGTCGAACCCGGTGGCCGCCCTGCTCCTGGCGTTCTTCCTGCTGTGCCTGGCCGGGCTGCCGCCGGGAATCATCGGGCTCTTCGCGAAGGTGACCGTCTTCTCGGCGGCCGTCGAGGCGGGTCTGGGATGGCTCGCGGTCGTCATGGCCGTCAACGTGGTGATCGCGCTCTTCTACTACCTCCAGTGGACGGCACTGCTGTTCCGCGCACCCGAGAGCGAGCCCGCCAAGCACCGCGTCCCCGCACCCCTCACCGCCGCGATCGCCCTCACCGGCGCCCTCGGGATCGCCCTTTCCGGAGCACCCCAGTTGGTGCTCCGCTTCGCCGGCACCGGGCTCTTCTGAGCCACCGGCACATACCACAGTCCTCACCCGGACGGCCCACGCCCGCCTCCGCACGCACAAGGGAACTAGTGGCCCTCGCCTGGCGTTGACCAGTGCGGAAGGGTCCACTGGACGTGCACCGCGAGACCAGTGGCATCAGAGATCAGCAAGCAAAGGGTTCCCCTGCTGCATGATTTGGAGGGCGTACCGTGCACCGCCGGCACAACGGGCTCAGGACCGCAGTTCTCCTCGGGGGACTGTCGGCACTCATCATCGTCATCGGCAGCTTCTTCGGCCGCACGGGCCTCCTCGTAGCGGTCGTGATCGCGCTGGGCACGAACGCGTACGCGTACTGGAACAGCGACAAACTGGCGCTACGCGCGATGCGCGCCCGCCCGGTGAGCGAGTTCGAGGCCCCGGCCCTGTACCGGATGGTCCGCGACCTCTCCACCCAGGCCCGCCAGCCCATGCCCCGCCTGTACATCTCGCCCACGGAGGCCCCCAACGCCTTCGCGACGGGCCGCAACCCGCGCAATGCCGCCGTGTGCTGCACCGAAGGCATCCTGCGCATCCTGGACGAGCGCGAACTGCGCGGAGTCATCGGGCACGAGCTGAGCCATGTCTACAACCGGGACATCCTGATCTCGTCGGTCGCCGGCGCCCTCGCCTCGGTGATCATGTTCCTGGTCAACTTCGCCTGGCTGATCCCGATCGGCCGCTCGAACGACGACGACGGCCCCGGCATCCTGGGCATGCTGATGATCATGATCCTGGGTCCCCTCGCGGCCAGCCTCATCCAACTGGCCATCAGCCGCTCCAGGGAGTACGAAGCCGACGCCTCGGGCGCCCAGCTGACCGGAGACCCCCTCGCCCTGGCGAGCGCCCTGCGCAAGCTCGACGCGGGCACCAAGCAGCTTCCGCTGCCCCCGGAGCCACGGATCGAGACCGCGAGCCACATGATGATCGCGAACCCCTTCCGCCCGGGCCAGGGACTCTCCAAGATGTTCTCGACACACCCGCCGATGGCGGAGCGCATCGCCCGGCTCGAGAAGATGGCAGGTCGCCCTCAGTGAAAACCGTCCTGAACGTCATTTGGCTCGTCCTGAGCGGCTTCTGGCTGTTCCTCGGGTACCTGCTCGCCGGCGCGCTGCTGTGCATCACCATCATCGGCATCCCTTTCGGGATCGCCGCCTTCCGCATCGGCGTCTACGCCCTGTGGCCCTTCGGGTACACGACGGTCGAGCGCCGGGACGCGGGCGCCCCCTCCTGCGTCGGCAACGTCCTGTGGCTGGTCCTCGCGGGCTGGTGGCTGGCCCTCGCGCACATCGTCACCGGCATCGCCATGTGCATCACGATCATCGGCATCCCGTTCGGCATCGCCAACTTCAAGCTGATCCCCGTCTCGCTGTTCCCCCTGGGCCGCGAAATCGTGTCCACGGACCAGCCGTTCGCCGCCCGCTGACGGCGGCCCGCGGTGGGGGCGCCGAAGTACGTCCTGCTGTCGTACGACGAAGGAGCCGAGGCCACCGGCGAGCACGGCCACGAGCAGACCTGGGCCCTGTGCCAGGACGCCGACGACCTCTTCGCCGACCCGCCCCCACCCGTGCGGGAGACCTACGAACTCCTCGGCTGCACACCTGAGCGCGCCCTGCGAACGGCCCTCGCACACGCGCGTGCCGACGGTCCGGCGCCGCTCGGACCGCTCACCCTGGAGACCCTCGACAAGCGCGGCGGGGGAGTGGGCGAGTGGCGGCTGGAGGACGTACGCGTCGTGGGCGACCGCCCGTGCGCCCGTGATCTGTCGCTGAGGGACGTCACCGTCGAGGGCAGCCAGTCCGACGACAACCCCCACGACTATCCGCAGCGCCCGCCCCTGTCCCCGGGCTACCGGTTACGGGGCGCAAGCGGCGAACCCTGGGGCAGCTGCCGGGACCTGGCCCGCATCCCGGAGGAACGCCCCGAACAACTGGAGCCCCCGTTGCGCCTGTTGGGCTGCTCCCCGCGCGGCGCGCTGCGGGGGGCACTGGACGCCGGGGAAGAGGACCTGGGCCACGTCAAGGTGGTCCGCGTGGACTCGTCCGGTCGACCTGTACAGGCTGCCGCCGAGGGCGAGTTACGGGCCTGGATTCCCTCCGCGCGCGGCCCGGGCCTGGTCGACCTCACCCTGGACCCATGGTCGGAACGGCCTCCACTCGCGGCCCGGGAGGTATGGGACCTCTGGAGCGAGGGCCGCCCCTCCGAGCCGAACCGCTGGGCCGGCTGCGACGCCGCAGGCCGCCGGTTCTGGCTCGACACGGCCCTGGCGAACCACCCCCACACCCTCCCGGACCGCCCACCGGGCACCACCTACCACCTCGACGGCAGCCACATCACCGACCCGCCCGGCTTCCTCTGCGCCCTGGGCGAGGCGGTCAACGGCCCCGCCGGATACTTCGGTCGGAGCCTGGACGCCCTGAACGACTGCCTGCGCGGCAACTGGGGAGCGGCCCCGCCCTTCACCCTCGTCTGGCACGACGCCGCCGTCGCCCGCGCCTGCCTCCGGCCCGCTCCGCACTCACCCACGTTCGAGGAAATCCTCGCCCTGCTCGCAGAACGGCACGTCGACGTCGGCCTGATCTGATCCGACCTGGCCTGATCCGACCTGGCCTGATCCGACCTGGCCTGATCCGACCAGGCCTGATCCGACCAGGCCTGATCCGACCAGGCCCGACCCAACCTGGCCCAGCCCGACCCGACCCGACATGGCCTGACCGTCCGTCACCGCACCGCACCGCACCACGCCGCCACCGAGGCGTAGGACCAGCACGTTTTCCACAGCCGCCAGGTTGTCCACACCCAGCGGGTTGTCCACAGCCCGGCCCGGCTGTCAGAGGCGCGCGGCACCATGAACCCATGACCGAGAACGAGCAGCGACTGTTGACCCGGGTGGCCGCCGAGGCCCGCAACACCCGCCCGTGGGGCTGGACTTCACTCCCGGCGCCCGTGGACGAGACCGCGGTGACCCGCGCTGAGGCCGCCCTGGGCTTCCGCCTGCCCCCGCTGCTCGCCGCGCTCTACACGCGGATAGGGGACGGCGGATTCGGCCCGGAGTACGGCCTGTTGCCCTTGCTCGACAACCCACCGGCCGGCGAGCCCGCCGCCGTCGCGCAGTACCTCGCCCACCGCGCGAGCGGCGACAAGGACCCCGACTGGCCCTGGCCCGAGGGCGTCCTGCCGATATCCCACTGGGGCTGCGCGATGTACGCGTGCGTGGACTGCCGTTCCCCGCAGGCCACGGTCCTCCTCTACGAGCCGAACGCCGACGAGGCCGATCACGCGTGGTACGTCGACGCGCCCAGCCTCGCCGACTGGCTGCGCGCCTGGCTCGACGGCACGGGCTGGTACGCGGACCGTGTCGACGCCCCCGAACCGACACCGTGGCCCGACTTCCGCATACGCACCACGGCACGGGCGTCCTGAGGGATCGTCGCAGGCCACCGATGCCTGCAACCACCACACGCACCCGTGACGTCCTGTTCATCAGCACGGCCGAACATTGCGGCGACAGGCCGTGCGCAAGGACCGACGAACACAGCCTGGACGGACGGAATTCACAGCTCCGGATCAGTGCAAGCACAGCGGGAGAGGGCAGGTTCACGGCATGGGCATCATCAGCTGGATCATCCTGGGACTGTTGGCCGGAGCCATCGCCAAATTCCTGCTGCCGGGACGCGACCCGGGCGGCTTCATCGGCACGACGATCATCGGCGTCGCCGGCGCGTTCATCGGCGGCTGGATATCGGCCCGTTGGCTGGACCACCCGGTCGCGAAGAACTTCTACGACGGCGCCACCTGGGCCTCGGCGATAGGCGGCGCCCTCGTCCTCCTGATCGTCTACCGCATCCTGTTCGGCAACTCACGCAGCTAGGGCCTGCCCGGCGGCTCCTGTCGCGGATGCGGATGCCGGGTGTGGCACGCCCGCCCTCATTGCCAGAGGCGTGGGGGCCCTCCTCGCGTCGTCCGGTCCGGCAGCCGCCGATGCCAACGCTCCCCGCCCCCAGCCGTAAGGGGGCCCCTGGAATTCGCCGCCGTAAATGGGGCCCGTGCCGTAGCGGCTGGACGAAATGGGCGCCCCGTGCCGTAGCAGGCAGACGAGAAGGGTGGGCACCGACGGTCGCCCACCCTTCCCCGTATCCCATCCCCGTACCCGCGCGCGATGCCGCGGGAGGCCGGTTCCGGTTCTACCGGTAGTTCACGAACTGCAGCGCGAAGTCGAAGTCCTTGCCCTTGAGCAGGGCCTGCACGGCCTGGAGGTCGTCGCGGCTCTTGGAGCTGACCCGCAGTTCGTCGCCCTGCACCTGGGCCTTCACGCCCTTGGGACCCTCGTCGCGAATGATCTTCGCCACCTTCTTCGCGTTGTCCTGGGAGATGCCCTCCTCGATCGACGCGAAGATCTTGTACTCCTTGCCGGAGAGCTGCGGCTCACCGGCGTCCAGCGCCTTCAGCGAGATGCCGCGCTTGATCAGCTTGGACTGGAAGACGTCGAGGATCGCCTTGACCCGCTCCTCGGAGTTCGCCTCCATGAGGATCTTCTCGGCGTTCCAGGAGATCGAGGCACCCACGCCCTTGAAGTCGTAGCGCTGGGAGATCTCCTTGGCGGCCTGGTTGAGGGCGTTGTCGACCTCCTGCCGCTCGACCTTCGAGACGATGTCGAAACTGGAGTCGGCCATGTCCTGTGGCTCCTTGTATCGGGGTGCGAATCGATGCGTGTCACTGCGTATCGGCGTGCGTCGGGGCAGCCGCCGAGCCCGGTGTAGGCCCCGGGCCGCATCCGCATAAGCCTAGCCACCCCCTCCCCTCCGAGCGCCGGTCAATCGGGTGGCGAAGCACCCCTGTGCATCGGGTATCGTTTACGTCGTTGCCACGGAGCACCGCCGAAAATCGGTGCGAGAGGCAGCAACCCCGGCGGTGTGCCCGAGTGGCCAAAGGGAGCAGACTGTAAATCTGCCGGCTTAGCCTACCCAGGTTCGAACCCTGGCGCCGCCACACGACCGAAAGGGTCTGTGATCAGCAGCAATGCTGATCACAGACCCTTTCGTCGTTCCCGGGGTCATCTCCCAGGCGTTCCGCGGCGCCCACCCGCTCTGCCGCCAATCTTGACGTGCCCGTGCCACAGCCCTACTGTCGCGACACCGCGTTCATGTTGAAACACAAAGTTCACACACATGAACACGCGCTCCGCCAACCGAGTCCCCAGAGCAGACAGGAAGGCACCCCCCATGCGCATGCGTACGCTGCTCACCTCCCTGGTCACCGTCGTCGCCGTCACCGGCGGCCTCGCCCTCACGGCCCCCGCCGCGTCGGGCAGTACCGGTGTCGTCGCCTCCCCCCAGGCGGACCCCTCCGTCGCACCCGGCGGCAACTTCGACCTGTCGGTCTGGCAGCTCCAGGAGCCGATCGGTTCCCCCGGCTCGCCCACGACGATCTCCTCGTCCCGGCTCCAGGGGGCAAACGGCTTCCAGGACTCGTACTTCTACACGGACACCCGCGACGGAGCGATGACCTTCTGGGCGCCGGAGAAGGGCGTCACCACCCCCAACTCGAACTACGCCCGCTCCGAACTGCGCGAGATGAATCGCAGCGGCAGCGCCGCCGACTGGTCGCTCAGCGGCACCCACACGATGAAGGCGACGCTGCGGGTCGTCTCCGTCACGTCGAACGTCTGCGTCGGCCAGATCCACCTCGGCAGCGGCGGCAGCTCCACCAAGCCGCTGCTGGAGCTGTACTACCGCTCCAGCGGCGACATCGTGCTCGGCACCGAGAACTCCCCCTCGGGCGGCCAGACCCTGCACACCGTGGGCAACGTGCCGGTCGGCAAGACGTGGAGCTACACGATCGGCGTCTCGGGCGGGAACACCATCAACCTGACGGTCAACGGAAGCACCACGCACTACGCCATCCCGTCGTCCTTCAACGCCTACAAGCAGTACTTCAAGGCCGGTTCGTACAACCAGTCGTCCTCCGACAGCACCACCAAGGGCGCCCGCGTCGCGTTCTACGGCCTCACCGTCGCCCACAGCTGAGCGCACCCGAGCGAGCCTCGACAGCCGACCCGGCCCACGTCGGGGCAGACTGATGACATGTCGTCACGCCGCAGAAGCTGCCCCGAGTGCCGTCGTGAAATCGCCGTCGTGGCCGGACGGTTCGCGCGCCACGACCCGCCCGGAGCCCGGGAGACCGGCGACCTCGTGTCCTGCCCCGGGTCCCGCCGCCAGGCGGAACTCGGGGCCGCACAGCCCGCGTTGGACGGCTACGTGGTCCCGGAGTTCCCCGGCCAGATGCCCCTCTTCTAGTCCTCTGGCCGGCGGGCCTCCACCCGGCAGGCCTCCACCTGGCGGGCTGGCAGCCGGCAGAGAACCACCCGGCAGGGAACCCCGTGACCCGGACCCTCAGTTCCCCGCCACCGACTTGACCGCCACCGACACC
Organism: Streptomyces sp. NPDC096013; assembly: GCF_044763565.1. Taxonomy (NCBI): domain Bacteria; kingdom Bacillati; phylum Actinomycetota; class Actinomycetes; order Kitasatosporales; family Streptomycetaceae; genus Streptomyces; species Streptomyces sp. NPDC096013. The sequence goes on from NZ_JBIWGK010000010.1 coordinate 188,503, forward strand.
GGCGCGGACCCACTGATCAGCTCCAGCGTCAGCCCGGCCGTCGCGGGAGTCTCCACCAACTCCGCGATGACGGCGGCCACATCGTCCCGAGGAACCGAACCGCGCCCCGTGTGGGCCTCCAGCCGGACCAGCCCGGTGCCGGCGTCGTTCGTGAGCGAACCGGGCCGCAGGATCGTCCAGTCCAGGGCGTCCAGGCCGCGCACATACGCGTCGGCCTCGCCCTTGGCCCGCAGATACACGTCGAAGACGTCGTCCCCGGAGTGCGTCGGGTCCGCGCCCATCGAGGACACGACGACATGACGTCGTACGCCCGCCAGGACCGCCGCGTCGGCGAACAGCACCGCCGCATCCCGGTCCACCGTGTTCTTGCGGTCCGTGCCGCTGCCCGGGCCCGCGCCCGCCGCGAAAACCGCCGCGTCCGCGCCCCGCAGCCGCGTCGCGACCTCCTCGACCGAGGCCGACTCCAGGTCGAGCACGAGCGGTTCGGCGCCGGCCGCCCGCAGATCGTCGCCCTGCTCTGCCTTGCGGATGATGCCCGCGACCTCGTCACCGCGCGCGGCGAGCAAGCGCTCCAGCCGCAGCGCGATCTGACCATGACCTCCAGCGATGACAATGCGCATGCCTTCGACCGTACGCCCGGACGGCCGCACGCGCCGCATGACTTCAGCCGCGCCCCAGCAGCGCACACCCGTGCCGGACGCGCCCGGCGCGCGGACCGGAGCCCGGGCGCCTCAGGCGTACGCCCCGGCGCAGCGGCGGCGGCTCACGACAACTCGCCCCGTCCCTGCCGGGGCAGCCCCAACTCCGAGCCCGCCGCCGTGTTGCAGTACTCCCGCACCGCACTCGTCCGTGCCACCACGCGCCCCCGGTGCACCACGATCCTGCTGTACGCCAGCGACAGCGCGCCCGCGAGCCGGTCGCCGCGCACCGCGAGCAGTTCGGCCGGAAATCCCGCCTCGACCCGCACTTCCGGGAGCCCGAGCGCCGCGCGTGCCGAGGAACTCACCGTGTCGTAGGCGTCCTCGGGCCGCATCCCGTGCCGCGAGGCCAGCAGGTAGGCCGCCTCCAACGGGTCCCCGCGGCCCACCGGGTTGGACACGTCACGCAGGGCGCCGCTGCCCGCCGCCACCTGGACGCCGGCCGTGCGCAGCAGCCGTACGGGAGCCGTGCCCCGGCGGTCGACGCCGCCGCAGCCGCCCTGCGGCAGGCACACCACCGTGACGTCGGCGGCGGCCAGGTGGTCCGCGATCCGGGTGACCGTGTCCGCGGGCAGCCGCCCCAGGCCCCCGCACGGGCCGAGCGTCACCCCGGGGCGCAGGCCGCCCGCGACCGCCGCCAGCCGGGCCAGCCGGGTCGGGTCGGCCGCGTCCGTGTGCAGGTCGACCGGGCAGCCGTGCTCGGACGCCACCTCCAGGACCGCTTCCACGTACCCCGTCGGATCGGGGTCCAGATCCGGACAACCGCCCACTACGGAGGCACCCATTTTCAGCGCGTCCCGCAGCATCGCGAGCCCGTCCGCCCCCGCCACCCCGGTCAGCAGCCGGGGCATCGCCACCGCCGTCAGCTCCGCGAGCCCCCGCAGTGCCCGCCGCGCCTGGAGGACGGCGGCCAGCGCGCTCAGCCCCTGGACGTCCCCCACGCGCACGTGTGCCCGCTGCGCTGTGGCCCCGTGGCCGAGTTGCAGCAGCGCGGCCTCGGTGGCGCGGCGCTGGACGTCCTCGGGGGCGTAGGAGACCGGTCCGCCGTGCTCGGCCGACAGGGCGGTGTCACTGTGCGTGTGCGGTTCCGCGGGGGCCGGGAGGAGGAGATAGCCGCTGAGGTCGACGCGCGCGCCGCACGCGCGGGTGGCGTCCGTCGCCAGGCTGCCGGCCGTGCCGACCGCCTCGATACGCCCGCCGCCCAGCCGTACGTCCACGGTCCTGCCGTCGGTCAGCCGGGCCCCGCAGAGCAGGAGCGCGGCCGGGTCGGCCGGTCCCGACGAGCCTGAGGAACCCGAGGACGAGTGGGACGGCTGGGGCTGGCTGTCGGGCATCGCGCTCCAGGGGCTCGGGGCTGCGGGGCTCAGGGCTCGGGGCTGCGCAAAGGGGCGCAAGATCACGCAGAGTGAGTCGAGCCTAGGACGGTGATCCGCTCACGGCCGGGAGGAGCGCAATAGTCGTACCGGTGTGGTTCCGCCGTACGGGAGGGGCTCCCGAGGCCGCTGGGAGGGCCGTGGAAGCGGCTTGAGCGGGGCTGTGAAACGGATTTGGGCGAACGGTCGCCGAGCGTGTAATGTCTTCATCGCTCGCCCCAATAGCTCAGTCGGTAGAGCGTCTCCATGGTAAGGAGAAGGTCTGCGGTTCGATTCCGCATTGGGGCTCTGGTGTGAAAGGTTCCCGTCGCAAGATGGGAACCGATTGCATCACAGCGGTGTAGCTCAGTCGGTAGAGCAAGCGGCTCATAATCGCTGTGTCACCGGTTCAAGTCCGGTCACCGCTACTGACAGTAGCCGATTGCGGGGTCGGTCCTTCGATCGGCTACTCTGTTATGCGTTCATAGTCCCATCCGTTCGTCAAGGAGCACTCCTGTGGCTGCCACCGACGTCCGCCCGAAGATCACGCTGGCCTGCGTGGAGTGCAAGGAGCGGAACTACATCACCAAGAAGAACCGGCGTAACAACCCGGACCGACTGGAGATGAAGAAGCACTGCCCGCGTTGCAATGCGCACACCGCGCATCGCGAAACGCGATAAGAATCAGGCTCGTACACGAGGCCGTCCCCGAAGTCTGGGGGCGGCCTCGCGTCGTTCTCCACACCGCAGCAGGAACATCAGGAGGTACCGGGCCATGGCGCTCGACCAGTCCTTCGTGGGGCGGACCTACCCGCCCACCGACCCCTACGAGGTGGGCCGGGAGAAGATCCGCGAGTTCGCGGAGGCGGTGGGTGACACCAACCCCGCCTACACGGACCCGGAGGCCGCCAAGGCGCTCGGTCACTCCGATGTGATCGCCCCGCCGACCTTTGTCTTCTCCATCACGTTCAAGGCGGCGGGACAGGTCGTCCAGGACCCGCAGCTCGGCCTCGACTACAGCCGCGTCGTGCACGGCGACCAGAAGTTCGTCTACGTCCGCCCCGTGCGCGCCGGAGACCGGCTCACGGTCACCTCCACGATCGAGGCGATCAAGTCGATGGCGGGCAACGACATCCTGGACATCCGCGGCGAGGTCCACGACGAGGCGGGCGAGCACGTCGTGACCGCCTGGACCAAGCTCGTGGCCCGCGCGGCGGAGGAGAACTGACATGACGGCGAAGATCGCGTACGACGAGGTCGAGGTCGGCACCGAACTGCCGGCCCAGGCCTTCCCCGTGACCCGCGCCGCCCTCGTCCAGTACGCGGGCGCCTCCGGGGACTTCAACCCGATCCACTGGAACGAGAAGTTCGCCAAGGAGGTCGGGCTCCCGGACGTCATCGCGCACGGCATGTTCACCATGGCCGAGGCGATCCGCGTGGTGACCGACTGGACCGGCGACCCGGGCGCGGTCGTCGAGTACGGCGTCCGCTTCACCAAGCCCGTCGTCGTCCCGAACGACGACCAGGGGGCGACCGTCGAGGTCAGCGCCAAGGTCGCCGCCAAGCTCGACGACAACACGGTCCGCGTGGACCTGGTGGCGATGAGCGCGGGGCAGAAGGTGCTGGGGATGTCACGGGCGGTCGTACGGCTGGCGTGACCGGTTGATCGTCTGGCGTGACCGGCTGATCGTCGGTCGAGGTAAGGGGTGTCCGCAATGGCGGGTGCCCCTTACCCGTACATCCGGACCCGCGTCCCCCTTGACTTAGTTAGTGATTGAGTACTAACTTTCTCGTATGGTCAGGATGAGCGCAGAAGAGAGGCGCGAGAGCGTCATCCGCGCGGCGATCGCCGAGTTCGCGCAGCGGGGGTACTACGGCACCTCCACCGAGGCGATCGCCCAGAGGGTCGGGGTCTCGCAGCCCTACCTCTTCCGGCTCTTCCCGGGCAAGAAGGCGATCTTCGCGGCGGCCTCGCTCAGGTGTGTCGAGGACGTGTGCCAGGTCCTGGAGGAGTCGTCCAAGGGGCTGGAGGGCGAAGAGGCCCTGCATGCCATGGCCAACCGTTATGTGCAGCTCATCTCGGAGTACCCCGAGAAGCTGCAGATGCAGATGCAGACGTACATCACGGTGGCCGCCGCCGAGGCGGAGGGCGACCACGAGTTCGGCGAGGCCGTACGGAAGGGCTGGATGCGGCTCTGGGACGTCGTGCATGTGCCCCTGGGGGCGGATGTCGACCAGACCACGACCTTCCTCGCGTACGGAATGCTGATCAACACCCTGGCGGCCATGGGTTTTCCACCCGAGCACCGGGTCTGGGAAGGGCTCTACCCGTCGGCTCGGATCATTGGCCGGCTGGAGAAGTAGCACGCATCGGCAAAGGGCGGATTCTTCGCCTTTTTCTGCGCGGCAAAGTTAGTCATCGATAACTAATCATCGATACGAGCACCCTTTGGGGGAGCGATGTCACAGCCAACCGCACGGCGCGGGGGAATGGTCTGGGCCCTCGTCATCACCAGCGTCGCCGGCTTCATGGCGGCCCTTGACAACCTCGTCGTCACCACCGCCCTGCCGTCCATCCGCAAGGACCTCGGGGGCGCCCTGGGCGACCTGGAGTGGACCGTGAGCGCCTACACGCTCACCTTCGCCGTCCTGCTGATGTTCGGCGCGGCGCTCGGCGACCGGTTCGGCCGCCGCCGGCTCTTCCTCATCGGCATCACCGTCTTCACCGCCGCCTCCGCCGCCGCGGCCATGGCGCCCGGCATCGAGTCCCTCATCGCGGCCCGCGCGGTCCAGGGCGTCGGCGCGGCGATCATGATGCCGCTGACACTGACCCTGCTGACGGCGGCCGTGCCCGTCGCCAAGCGCGGGATGGCGTACGGCATATGGGGCGCGGTGAACGGTCTCGCCGTCGCCTCGGGACCCCTCATCGGCGGCAGCCTCACCGAGCACATCTCCTGGCACTGGATCTTCTGGCTGAACGTCCCCCTCGGCCTGGCCCTGCTCCCGCTCGCCCGCCTGCGCCTCTCCGAGTCCCACGGCACCGGCGCCCCGCTCGACTTCCCCGGCACCCTCCTCGCCAGCAGCGGCCTCTTCGGCATCGTCTACGGCCTGGTCCGCGGGCCCGCCGACGGCTGGACCAGCTCGCTCGTCCTCACCGGGCTGTTCGCCGGGAGCGCGCTCTTCGCCGGATTCGTCATCTACAGCGTCAACGCCAAGAACCCCATGCTTCCGATGCGGCTGTTCCGCTCCCGCGCCTTCTCCGGGATCAACGCGGCGAGCCTGCTGATGTTCCTCGGGATGTTCGGGTCGATCTTCCTGCTCAGCCAGTACATGCAGGGCGTTCTCGGCTACTCGCCCACCGAGGCGGGTCTGCGGATGCTCCCCTGGACCGGCATGCCCATGCTGGTCGCCCCCGTCGCCGGCATCCTCTCCGACCGCATCGGCGGCCGTCCGGTCGTCGCCGCGGGCCTCTTCCTCCAGGCGGCCGGTCTCGGCTACCTGTCCTACGTGGTCACCACCGACGTCTCCTACAGCGCCCAGCTGCCCGGCCTGATCCTCAGCGGCATCGGCATGGCCCTGTTCTTCGCACCGGCCTCCAACCTGGTCATGTCCAGCGTCCGTCCCCAGGAGCAGGGCATCGCCTCCGGCGCCAACAACGCGCTCCGCGAGGTCGGCGGCGCGCTCGGCATCGCCGTCATGGCGTCGATCTTCTCCTCCCAGGGCGGCTACCAGACCGCACAGACCTTCGTCGATGGCCTGAAGCCCGCCCTGGTCACCGGCGCGGCGGTGGTCGCCCTCGCCGGAGTCGCGACCCTGTTCATCCCGACACGGCGCCGGGCGGCACAGCTCGCGGCGGTGGCGTCCTTCGAGTCCGACGAGCCGGCCGGGTCGGCGGACTCCGACCCGGTGCTGGAGAGCGCCGGTCGCTGAGCCGGACACCCTGGCACGCACGCGTGGAGCCCCGCCGACGTCGGCGGGGCTCCACGCGTGCGTGCGGGTTCGCCGGTGGGGCTCGACGCATGGGTGGGCTTGGAGAAGGGTTGGCCGTACGGCAGTTGAGGGCGGGAGGCTCCACACGTGCGTGCGCGTGCTGCCGGCCACGCGCGCGTGGTGCCGGGGGAGTGACCCGGTGCCGGGCGGAGGGCCCCGCGCCGCACGCGCCGTCGGACGCCCGCACCCGGTCACACGTCACGCGGCCCGCGCCGACGCCCCCCGCCCTGGACACGACGCTCCCGCCCCGGCGACGAAGCCCGCACCCCGCCACCCCGGTGGTGTCAGTCCCGTCTCGTAGTCTTGGGCGCGTGCAGGAACTCCACGATGCTCCCCTCGCCCCCCTGACCACCTTCCGGTTGGGTGGTCCCGCGACCCGGCTGATCACCGCGGCCACCGACGCCGAGGTGATCGACGTCGTGCGCGAGGCCGACGACTCCGGGACGCCGTTGCTGATCATCGGGGGCGGGTCGAACCTCGTCATCGGGGACAAGGGGTTCGAGGGCATCGCCCTGAGGATCGCCACCCGCGGTTTCGTGCTCGACGGCACGCGGCTGGAGCTGGCGGCCGGCGAGGTGTGGACCGACGCCGTCGCGCGGACCGTCGAGGCCGGGCTCGCCGGGATCGAGTGCCTCGCAGGCATCCCCGGGTCGGCCGGTGCGACCCCGATCCAGAACGTGGGGGCGTACGGCCAGGAGGTCTCCGCCACCATCACCGAGGTCGTCGCCTACGACCGCAGGACCCGGGAGACGGTCACCCTCACGAACGAGGAGTGCGCCTTCTCGTACCGGCACAGCCGCTTCAAGGCGGACCCCGAGCGCTATGTGGTGCTGCGGGTCCGGTTCCGGCTGGAGGACGCGGACGGGCTGTCGGCGCCGGTCAAGTACGCCGAGACCGCCCGTGTCCTCGGCGTCGAGCCCGGCGACCGCGTGCCGCTCGCCCGCGCGCGTGAGACCGTCCTCGCGCTGCGCGCGGGCAAGGGCATGGTCCTGGACCCCGACGACCACGACACCTGGTCGGCCGGTTCCTTCTTCACCAACCCGATCCTCACCGACGAGCAGTTCACCGCGTTCCACGCGCGCGTGAAGGAGCGCCTCGGGGAGGACGCGGAGCCGCCCGCGTATCCGTCGGGGGAGGGACACACCAAGACCTCCGCCGCCTGGCTGATCGACAAGGCGGGCTTCACCAAGGGGTACGGCAGCGGACCCGCCCGTATCTCCACCAAGCACACCCTCGCCCTCACCAACCGCGGCGAGGCGACCACCGAGGACCTGCTCGGCCTCGCGCGTGAGGTCGTCGCCGGTGTCCACGACGCCTTCGGGATCACGCTCGTGAACGAACCGGTGACGGTCGGCGTCAGCCTCGACGGCCGGTAGACCCCGCTCGGCCGGCCTCAGTAGGCCAGCCCCACGCCCTGTTTCACCGTCCCGGGGTCGTCGGTCATCGCCAGCATCGCGTGGGCGACGTCGGCGCGGCCGATGAACCGGCCCTTGTCCGGGAAGCCGCCGACCACCGTGCGGTACGTGCCCGTCACCGGCTTGTTCTGGAGGCGTGGCGGGCGGACGCTCGTCCAGTCCGTGGCGCTGGCGGCGAGGGCCGCCTCCATGGCCCGCAGGTCGTCGTAGACGTCCTTCAGGAGGGCCGAGATCAGCCCGCGCGCGGTGCGGTCGAGGAGTCCGGCGCCCGCCGGGTCAGGGCCGATGGGACCGGCGCTCACCACCAGGACCCGGCGCACCCCCTCCGCCTCCATGGCCGTCAGCACCGTCCGTGTGAGCCGGCTCGCGATGCCCGCGTCCTTGCGGCTGCGCGCGCCCAGCCCGGACAGGACCGCGTCCCGGCCCGCGACCGCCGGGCGTACCGCCTCCGGGTCGGTGAGATCCGCGCGGACCACCTCAAGGCCCGCGCCCCGCACGGTCAGCCGCGCGGGGTCCCGGACCACCGCGGTGACCTCGTGGCCCGAGGCCAGCCCCTGGCGGACGATTTCCTGGCCGATGCCTCCGGTGGCACCGAAAACGGTGAGCTTCATGGCGCACTCCTGCCCCTTCGCGAGGTGGGTGAGTATTCACTCACCTCTGCCTGCCTCTAGGGTGGGCAAGCACTCACCCACCCGTCAAGTCCGAACGGACCGTTCATGGAAACCCTGAAGCCCGCCCGGGTCCGCATCCTCGACGCCGCGCACGCGCTGATGCTCACCGTCGGCCTGGCCAAGGCGACCACCAAGGAGATCGCGAAGACGGCGGGCTGCTCCGAAGCAGCGCTCTACAAGTACTTCGCGAGCAAGGAGGAGCTGTTCATCCGCGTCCTCGCGGAACGGCTGCCCCAGCTGACCCCGCTCCTGCGCAGCCTGGCCGCCGAACCCGGACAGCACTCCCTGGAGAACAACCTCACGGAGATCGCCCGCCAGGCGGCCCTCTTCTACGAGCAGAGCTTCCCGATCGCGGCCTCCCTGTACGCCGAGACCCAGCTCAAGCGGCGCCACGACGAGGTCCTGCGGCAGCTCGGCTCCGGCCCGCACAAGCCGATCGAGGCCCTGGACGCCTATCTGCGGGCCGAACAGGCCGTCGGCCGCGTCCGCCCCGACGCCGACACTTTCGCGGCTGCGTCCCTCCTCCTGGGCGCCTGCGCACAGCGCGCGTTCGCCTACGAGGCCGCGGAGACCGGCGCCCGCCCTCCCGTGGACGAGTTCGCGCCCCGCCTGGCCCGGACGCTGCTGGGCGGAATCTCCGTTGCCGGGGACCCCGCCTGACCGCGACCCTTGCCCCATGAGGCATCCCCGATGGAGCTGAGACTCCGCGAGTTCAGGCCCCGGACCGGCCCGCACGAACACCGGGTCGTCCAGCCGTGGCAGCCCCTGCGCCACACCTCACTGCGCGACCCGGCACCGTTCGGGATGCTCATGGGGGACCACGACGGGCTGAGCCGGCTGGCCGGGCTGTTCTCGTTCGCCGCGTACTCCCGGCACACCATCGTGCACATCCCGCTGCGGGACGGCGTGCCGCCCGACGAGGGGTGCGGGGAACTGGTCGACCTGGTGGTGGCCCACCAGGAGGCGGGGCTACGGCCCTCCAGGTGGCCCGGGCTGCGGCGGTCGCTGGGGCGGGGCACCCCGCTCACCGTGCGCACGGACGAGGCCCGTACCGAGCGGCACGCGCGCGCGTGGGAGGAGCGGCCGTACGCCCGTGGGCAGTTGCGGCACAGCACGCACGCGCGTACGTACTTCCTCATCGGCGGCCGTGACGTGCTCGCCACCGCCGCCGCCCACTTCGCCCACGCGGCCGGCTGGGGACCGCGGGAGAAGGGGGTCGTCAAGGGGCGCTCGGCGTTCATGACCTCCCTGGGCGGCGAACTGGTCCCCTACCGGGACGGCTCGCGCCACCCCGAGGTCGCGATCTGTTTCAAGCCGTATCCGCCCTACGCCCACTTCAAGCGACCGGGGCGGTGAGCCAGTCGTCGATGCCCGACAGGAGCTTGGTCTTCATGTCCTCCGGGGCGGCCGAGCCGCGGACCGACTGCCGGGCCAGTTCGGCGAGTTCGCGGTCCGTGAAGCCGTGGTACCGGCGGGCGATCTCGTACTGGGCCGCCAGCCGGGAGCCGAACAGGAGCGGGTCGTCGGCGCCCAGGGCCAGCGGGACACCCGCTTCGAAGAGGGTCCTCAGGGGCACGTCCTCGGGCTTCTCGTAGACGCCCAGGGCCACGTTCGACGCCGGGCACACCTCGCAGGTGATGCCCCGGTCGGCGAGCCGCTTCAGCAGCCGCGGGTCCTCCGCCGCGCGCACACCGTGGCCGATCCGGGTCGCGTGCAGGTCGTCCAGGCAGTCCCGCACCGAGGCCGGTCCCGCCAGCTCGCCGCCGTGCGGCGCCGACAGCAGACCGCCCTCCTGGGCGATCGCGAAGGCCCGGTCGAAGTCCCGTGCCATACCCCGGCGTTCGTCGTTCGAGAGCCCGAAACCGACCACACCCTGGTCCGCGTACCGCACCGCGAGCCGGGCCAGGGTCCGCGCGTCCAGGGGGTGCTTCATCCGGTTCGCGGCCACCAGGACCCGCATCCCGAGCCCGGTCTCCCGGGAGGTCGTCTCCACCGCGTCCAGAATGACCTCCAGGGCCGGGATCAGCCCGCCCAGGCGTGGCGCGTACGACGTCGGGTCCACCTGGATCTCCAGCCAGCCCGAGCCGTCCCTGACGTCCTCCTCGGCGGCCTCGCGCACCAGCCGCTGGATGTCCTCGGGCTCCCGCAGACACGACCGCGCCGCGTCGTACAGCCGCTGGAAACGGAACCAGCCCCGCTCGTCCGTCGCCCGCAGCCTCGGCGGCTCCCCGCTGGTCAGCGCCTCGGTGAGGGCGTCGGGCAGGCGCACGCCGTACTTGTCGGCCAGCTCCAGCACGGTGGTCGGCCGCATCGACCCGGTGAAGTGCAGGTGCAGATGGGCTTTCGGCAGTTCAGAGACATCACGTACACGCTCCATCTGGGAATCCTGCCGTACGTTTCCGCCGTCCCGGTACCACTTTCCCCGATCGTGGTCTTGCTCGCACAAAGCAGCGGGCCGCCTCCCCGGAGGGGAAACGGCCCGCACACACGCGTGGAGACACGAAAACTCAGTCCGTGGCCTCCGCCAGCAGCTTCTGGATACGGCTGACGCCCTCGACGAGGTCCTCGTCACCCAGGGCGTACGACAGCCGCAGGTAACCGGGGGTCCCGAAGGCCTCGCCCGGGACGACCGCGACCTCGGCCTCCTCCAGAATCAGCGCGGCCAGCTCGACCGAGTCCTGCGGGCGCTTGCCGCGGATCTCCTTGCCCAGCAGCGCCTTGACCGACGGGTAGGCGTAGAACGCGCCCTCGGGCTCGGGGCAGAGCACGCCGTCGATCTCGTTGAGCATGCGCACGATCGTCTTCCGGCGGCGGTCGAAGGCCTCGCGCATCTCCGCGACGGCCTTCAGGTCACCGGAGACGGCGGCCAGCGCGGCGACCTGGGCCACGTTCGAGACGTTCGAGGTGGCGTGCGACTGGAGGTTCGTCGCGGCCTTGACGACGTCCTTCGGGCCGATGATCCAGCCCACCCGCCAGCCGGTCATGGCGTACGTCTTGGCGACGCCGTTGACCACAATGCACTTGTCACGCAGCTCCGGGAGGATCGCGGGCAGCGAGGTGAACTTGGCGTCGCCGTAGACGAGGTGCTCGTAGATCTCGTCCGTCATGACCCACAGGCCGTGCTCGACGGCCCAGCGGCCGATCGCCTCGGCCTCGGCCTCGCTGTAGACGGCGCCGGTCGGGTTGGACGGCGAGACGAAGAGGACGACCTTGGTGTTCTCCGTGCGGGCCGCCTCCAGCTGCTCGACGGTGACGCGGTAGCCGGTCGTCTCGTCGGCGACGACGTCCACGGGGACACCGCCCGCGAGGCGGATCGACTCCGGGTACGTCGTCCAGTACGGCGCCGGGACGATGACCTCGTCGCCCGGGTCGAGGATCGCGGCGAAGGCCTCGTAGATGGCCTGCTTGCCGCCGTTGGTGACGAGGATCTGCGAGGCGTCCACCTCGTAGCCCGAGTCGCGCAGCGTCTTCGCCGCGATCGCGGACTTCAGCTCCGGGAGACCGCCGGCCGGGGTGTAGCGGTGGTACTTGGGGTTCGAGCAGGCCTCGATGGCGGCCTGGACGACGTAGTCCGGGGTCGGGAAGTCCGGTTCACCCGCGCCGAAGCCGATCACCGGACGTCCGGCGGCCTTGAGGGCCTTGGCCTTGGCGTCCACGGCGAGGGTGGCGGACTCGGAGATCGCGCCGACTCGGGCGGAGACCCGGCGCTCGGTGGGAGGGGTTGAGGCGCTCATGGGGTCCATCGTTTCAGACCGGAAACCCGCCCGGCACACCGGTTTCACAGACTGAACAGGATGGGGAAGGCACTGAACAACCGTCCGGATTCCCGCCCCGGCCTGGGTGATCTTCCTCCGGCAATCCCCGTACAGGCACTTTCTGTTCGACGACCGGCGCCGGAGCACGTACACTCCTAGCTCGTTGGCCTTCAACAGCCGTGCCCCGCTTGGTGGACACCGAGCACCCGGGCGGATGCGGTACGTTGGGGACGTCACAAAGGGTCGTAGCTCAATTGGTAGAGCACCGGTCTCCAAAACCGGCGGTTGGGGGTTCAAGTCCCTCCGGCCCTGCTACACACACCTTCACCAGGATGTGTGCGCAGCGCATGTACGTACAGCAATGCACCGCCGTGCGGCTCAGACCGGGCGCGGCACGGCCACGACCCGGGAACAGGTGAGGATGAATGGCGGACGCCGTGGGCTCCATCGACATGCCTGATGCCCAGGACGAGGTGTCGGAGTCCAAGAAGAAGCCCCGCAAGGGTGGCAAGCGCGCCAAGAAGGGCCCGCTGAAGCGCCTCGGCATCTTCTACCGCCAGATCGTCGCGGAGCTCCGCAAGGTCGTCTGGCCGACGCGCAACCAGCTGACGACGTACACGACCGTCGTGATCGTCTTCGTCGTCATCATGATCGGTCTGGTGACCGTGATTGACTATGGACTCAATCACGCCGCGAAGTACGTCTTCGGCTGAGGCCGGAAGCGAAGGGCGCCCTGACCGGCGCCCCTTTCGCGTGTTCCACCCCCATGTATCCAGGAAGAAGCAGCCACGTGTCTGACCCGAACCTGAACGAGGCCGTCGAGCCGGACGAGTCCGTGGAAGACGAACTCGACATCGTCGAGGGCGCGGACGAGGAGCTGGACGAGGTCGAGGCTGCAGACGCCGACGCGGGCGAGCCCGCCGAGGAAGCCGCCGTGCGCGTCGAGGACGAGGACGAGGAAGCGGCCGAGGACCTCGACGACGAGACCGCGGCCGAGGACGACGAGGAAGAGGCCGAACCGGCCGAGCCCGTCGACCCCGTCGCCGCCCTGCGCGAGGAACTGCGTCTCCTTCCCGGCGAGTGGTACGTCATCCACACGTACGCCGGTTACGAGAACCGCGTGAAGACCAACCTGGAGCAGCGCGCCGTCTCGCTGAACGTCGAGGACTACATCTTCGCGGCCGAGGTGCCGCAGGAAGAGGTCGTCCAGATCAAGAACGGCGACCGCAAGACCATCAAGCAGAACAAGCTCCCGGGCTACGTCCTGGTCCGCATGGACCTGACGAACGAGTCCTGGGGCGTCGTCCGCAACACCCCCGGCGTCACCGGCTTCGTGGGCAACGCCTACGACCCGTACCCGCTGACCCTGGACGAGATCGTCAAGATGCTCGCCCCGGAGGCCGAGGAGAAGGCCGCGCGTGAGGCCGCCGAGGCCGAGGGCAAGCCGGTTCCGCAGCGCAAGGTCGAGGTCCAGGTGCTGGACTTCGAGGTCGGCGACTCGGTCACCGTCACGGACGGCCCGTTCGCGACGCTCCAGGCGACGATCAACGAGATCAACCCCGACTCGAAGAAGGTCAAGGGTCTCGTCGAGATCTTCGGCCGCGAGACGCCGGTGGAGCTCTCCTTCGACCAGATCCAGAAGAACTAGTTCTTCCTGGACCAACGTCTTCCGAGCAGGTCAGACGGGCTGTCAAAAGCCCGTCTGACCTGCTCGGTTTTTAGCCGCGCACAGATACCCGTTATCGTTGTGCGGTATGCCTCCATCCGGATTAACCGGACGGAAGCCGAACACTCTCACTAGGACCCGGAGAGAGCACATGCCTCCCAAGAAGAAGAAGGTCACGGGGCTCATCAAGCTCCAGATCCAGGCCGGCGCGGCCAACCCGGCTCCGCCGGTCGGCCCCGCGCTGGGTCAGCACGGCGTCAACATCATGGAGTTCTGCAAGGCCTACAACGCGGCGACCGAGTCGCAGCGTGGCTGGGTGATCCCGGTGGAGATCACGGTCTACGAAGACCGCTCCTTCACCTTCATCACCAAGACTCCGCCGGCCGCGAAGATGATCCTCAAGGCCGCGGGTGTCGAGAAGGGCTCCGGCGAGCCGCACAAGACCAAGGTCGCCAAGATCACCCAGGCGCAGGTCCGTGAGATCGCCACGACCAAGCTGCCCGACCTGAACGCCAACGACCTGGACGCCGCGTCGAAGATCATCGCCGGCACCGCCCGTTCCATGGGCATCACGGTCGAGGGCTGACCTTCACCTCGTAGGAAAAACCGTGGCAGGGCCTGCTCGGCCCACACCACGACTCCTCAGAACACACACAGGAGCAGTAGTGAGCAAGCGCAGCAAGTCTCTCCGCGCTGCGGACGCCAAGATCGACCGGGAGAAGCTGTACGCCCCGCTCGAGGCCGTCCGTCTCGCCAAGGAGACCTCCACCTCCAAGTTCGACGGCACCGTCGAGGTCGCCTTCCGTCTGGGTGTCGACCCGCGCAAGGCCGACCAGATGGTCCGCGGCACCGTGAACCTCCCGCACGGCACCGGCAAGACCGCCCGGGTCCTGGTCTTCGCGACCGGTGACCGTGCCGAGGCCGCGACCGCCGCAGGCGCCGACATCGTCGGTTCCGACGAACTCATCGACGAGGTGGCGAAGGGCCGGCTGGACTTCGACGCCGTCGTCGCCACCCCGGACCTCATGGGCAAGGTCGGCCGCCTCGGCCGCGTGCTCGGTCCCCGTGGTCTCATGCCGAACCCCAAGACCGGCACCGTGACGCCGGACGTGGCGAAGGCCGTCAACGAGATCAAGGGCGGAAAGATCGAGTTCCGCGTCGACAAGCACTCGAACCTGCACTTCATCATCGGCAAGTCGTCCTTCGACGACACCCAGCTGGTGGAGAACTACGGCGCGGCCCTGGACGAGATCCTCCGTCTGAAGCCGTCCGCCGCCAAGGGTCGCTACATCAAGAAGGCCGCGATCAGCACCACGATCGGCCCCGGCATTCCGGTCGACCCGAACCGCACCCGCAACCTCCTCGTCGAGGAGGACCCGGCCGCCGTCTGAGTCTCGCGCTCACCCCGGCAGCCGCGTCCAGCGCGCGTCAGCATCGGACGAGCCCCGCAACCTTCGGGTTGCGGGGCTCGTCCTCTTTTCGGACGGGGTGTCAGTGCCCTGCGCTAGCGTTCTTGGCAGGCACAGCAATCGCATAGGGGTGGGGACCGATGAAGAGCACGACCGTGCGCCGGGTGGGACTCTCGATCGCGGTGGCCACCGCGCTGGCCTCGGTGGCCGCCTGTGGCTCCTCGGGTTCCTCCGGGGGCTCCGGCAAGGACGACAAGGCCCTCGGCAAGGGCGTGACGCGGGTGAGCCCCATCGCGGCCCTGCGCAGCGCCGAGCAGTCCACCGACAAGGCGGACTCCGCGAAGGTCGAGTCGTCCACCGTGATGGGCTCCCTGATGTCCATGGACGCCAAGGGGAACCTCGGCTGGGGCCACGGCCTCACCGGCACCCTCACGATGACGTACACCGGCGGCACCCTGGCCGACACGATGCGCGCGGCGGGCAGCACATCGATGGAGGCCCGCTATCTGCCGGACGCGTACTACGCCAAGATGGGCGAGAAGTTCGCCGCGCAGGCCGACGGCAAGCACTGGCTCAAGTACGCCTACGACGACCTGGCCAAACTCGGCGGCAGCTCCGGCGCGTACCTCAAGGACCAGATACAGAACTCGACGCCGAACCAGTCGGTGAAGCTCCTGCTCGCCTCCGGTGACGTCACGAAGGTCGGTACGGAGTCGGTCCGCGGCCAGCGGACCACGCACTACGCGGGCACGGTCGACGTCGCCGACCTCGCCGCCAGGAACTCGAACCTCACCGCCAGCCAGCTCGCCGCCCTGAAGAAGCAGCTCACCGCGGCCGGCGTCACCACCGAGCACGTCGACATCTGGATCAACGCCCAGGACCTCCTGGTCAAGAAGACCGAGAAGGGCCAGATGTCGTCGGGCCAGTACACCCAGACCGCGTACTACAGCGACTATGGAGTGAAGGCCGACGCGACGGTACCCCCGGCGAGCGACACCGAGGACTTCACGGCACTGCTGAAGAAGCAGGGCCTGACCCCGGGCAGCGGCGACACGGCGACGGGGTCCGGCACGAGCTCCTGAGCAGGGCCCAACTCCGGCCGGGCCCAAGGGAATTCGGGAGACCCCCGGCACCGCCCGGGGTTAGGCTCACGGCTCTCGCTGTGCATCGGCCATGCGTTCCCTGTGTCCCATGGGTTCTTCGCGGCCGTCGCGTTCTGTTCCCTGGGGGGAAACACATGAGGTCTCCCGTACGTCGGTCCACGCGCCGCGGCGTCACCGGTGCCGGGCTCGCCGCCCTGCTCCTCGCCGGGGGAGCGGTCGGCTGCTCGAAGACCGCCGCGGACCGCTCGCCGGACATGGCGCCCGCCGCGGCCGTCGCCGCAGCGGCGAAGAAGACGCAGGACATCACGTCGCTCCGCTACCGGATGGCCGGCGAGATGCCCGGCGAGGGGACCGTCGAGGCCGAGGCCGCGATGACCACCGAGCCGCAGGCCATGAGCATGAAGATGACCTCGTCCACGTCCGGCGGGACGGTCCAGCTGCGCCTCGTCGGCAAGGCGCTCTACCTCAACGGCGGCCCCGGGACGGCGAAGGAACTGGGCGGCAAGAGCTGGGTGAAGCTCGACATGTCCGCCCTCGGAGGCGCGGGCGCCGACCTGACCGCCAACGCGATGGGCGCCGCCGAGGCCGACAAGAACCCGGCCGCCGAGACCGCCTTCCTCACCGGCGCCAAGGACGTGAAGAAGGTCGGCACCGAGACCGTCGACGGAGTGCGCACCACCCACTACGCCGGCAAGGTCACCCTCGCCGACGTCAGGGCCGCCGCCAAGAGCGAGGGCAAGGCCACCGCGGAGCAGCGCGAGAGGAGCGTCGGGCAGTACGAGAAGATGGGCGTCGACGCGATCACCATGGACATGTGGGTCGACGGCGACCACCGCGCCAAGCGGTTCCGGATGCGCGGCGAGGGCGACAAGGGCCCGCTGGACCTGACGGTCACCTTCCTCGGCCTGAACCGGCCGGTGACGGTCACCGCCCCGCCCGCGAAGGACACCACCGACCTCGCCGAGCTGATGAAGAGCGCCCAGGGCTGAGCCGTACGGGCGGATTTGCTTGAGCCTGCGGCGTTCACGTACTCTGCTCCAGAAGCCAAAGACCGCTGGTCGTTGCCGTGCCTCCCAAGGGTGTGGTGACCGAAGGATCCGCTGAACAGTGGACGACCCGCGCAGGTGAACTGGATGTGCTCCCGGAATGCTGTTTCCGGTCGAGCTACGCCCCGTGCGCCTGCGCCGGGGCGTTTTCTCTGTCCCAGCCCCTTCTGAGCGGTCCTCATCACCCGGAAGGAGGCCGACGCTCTATGGCAAGGCCCGACAAGGCTGCCGCGGTAGCCGAGCTCGCGGGACAGTTCCGCGACTCGAACGCCGCCGTGCTGACCGAGTACCGGGGTCTCACCGTGGCGCAGCTCAAGACGCTGCGTCGTTCGCTCGGTGAGAACGCCCAGTACGCCGTGGTGAAGAACACGCTGACCAAGATTGCGGCCAACGAGGCCGGGATCAACACGCTCGACGACCTGTTCAACGGTCCGACGGCGGTCGCCTTCATCACCGGTGACCCGGTGGAGTCGGCGAAGGGTCTTCGTGACTTCGCCAAGGACAACCCGAACCTCGTCATCAAGGGCGGTGTCCTTGACGGCAAGGCGCTGTCCGCCGACGAGATCAAGAAGCTCGCGGACCTCGAGTCCCGCGAGGTTCTGCTCTCCAAGCTGGCGGGTGCCTTCAAGGGCAAGCAGACGCAGGCTGCGCAGCTCTTCCAGGCGCTCCCGTCGAAGCTCGTCCGCACGGTGGACGCCCTTCGCGCCAAGCAAGAAGAGCAGGGCGGTGCCGAGTAATTCGGCTCGCAGCATGACCGCCGCCTGAGGCTCCGCGCCGCACGGCAACGGTCGTAGCGGGCCGAACGTACGCCCGCCAGACATGTACACACCGGCACCAGCCGAAATTAGTGGAAGGAAGCCATCGTGGCTCTCACCCAGGACGAACTGCTCGCCGAGTTCGAGACCATGACCCTCATCCAGCTTTCCGAGTTCGTGAAGGCGTTCGAGGAGAAGTTCGACGTCACCGCCGCCGCCGCGGTCGCCGTTGCCGGCCCCGCCGCCCCCGGCGCCCCGGTCGAGGCCGCTGAGGAGCAGGACGAGTTCGACGTCATCCTCACCGGCGCCGGCGAGAAGAAGATCCAGGTCATCAAGGTCGTGCGTGAGCTGACCTCCCTGGGTCTCAAGGAGGCCAAGGACCTCGTGGACGGCGCCCCGAAGCCCGTCCTCGAGAAGGTCGCCAAGGAGGCCGCCGAGAAGGCCGCCGAGTCCCTCAAGGGCGCCGGCGCCTCGGTCGAGGTCAAGTAACACCCTCGAGGCCGTGAACGGGGTCCCAAGGACCTTGTAACGCCTCACCCCCGAAGAGCGATCATCCATCTGGGTGGTCGCTCTTCGGCGTTCCCGGGTCGGGTGAGCGGCAGCCTTGCGGTCAGGGGTTCGCGGAGTATGGTGATCTTCTTCGTGCCTCCGGGCAGCCCTGGTGGCATGTGGTGTGGGCCATGGAGGCCTTGACGAACCGCACGCAGCGCGCAATTCTCAGGACGCGTCGTCACAACGATCCGAATCCGAGGCATGGATCGGCGGCGAAGAGGGCAGTATCAACGCGTTGAGGACGTGAGCTTGCCGAGGGTGTTGAGCACGACGAGGGTCTCAAAAAAGCGGGGCTGGACATCAGTGCGCCGAGTGGCTACACTGACCCTTTGCGCTGCCTGTTAGCTGCTCCCTGCCCGTCACCAGGGGCATGCCCTCACTTGAGCATCGATGACCGGACCATCTCTGACCTGGCCTTTCCGGGCCGTCTCAGGAAGTCCGTGTCTCCTTGCCCCTGAGAGGGGCCGGTACGCGCGTAGTGAGTCCGAGCCCTCGGAAGGACCCCCTCTTGGCCGCCTCGCGCACTGCCTCGACCGCGAATATGAACAACGGCGCCAGCACCGCCCCGCTGCGCATCTCCTTTGCAAAGATCAAGGAGCCCCTCGAGGTTCCCAACCTGCTCGCGTTGCAGACCGAGAGCTTCGACTGGCTGCTCGGCAACACCGCCTGGCAGAGTCGGGTCGAGGCGGCTCTGGAGTCGGGTCAGGACGTCCCCACCAAGTCCGGTCTGGAGGAGATCTTCGAGGAGATCTCTCCGATCGAGGACTTCTCCGGGTCGATGTCGCTGACCTTCCGCGACCACCGTTTCGAACCTCCCAAGAACAGCATCGACGAGTGCAAGGAGCGCGACTTCACGTACGCCGCCCCGCTCTTCGTAACCGCTGAATTCACCAACAACGAGACCGGCGAGATCAAGTCCCAGACGGTCTTCATGGGCGACTTCCCGCTCATGACCAACAAGGGCACCTTCGTCATCAACGGCACCGAGCGTGTCGTCGTGTCGCAGCTGGTCCGTTCGCCGGGTGTCTACTTCGACTCCTCGATCGACAAGACGTCCGACAAGGACATCTTCTCCGCCAAGGTGATCCCGTCCCGGGGTGCCTGGCTGGAGATGGAGATCGACAAGCGCGACATGGTCGGTGTCCGCATCGACCGCAAGCGCAAGCAGTCCGTCACCGTCCTGCTCAAGGCTCTCGGTTGGACGACCGAGCAGATCCTCGAGGAGTTCGGCGAGTACGAGTCCATGCGCGCCACCCTGGAGAAGGACCACACCCAGGGCCAGGACGACGCGCTCCTCGACATCTACCGCAAGCTGCGTCCGGGCGAGCCCCCGACCCGCGAGGCCGCGCAGACGCTTCTGGAGAACCTCTACTTCAACCCGAAGCGCTACGACCTCGCCAAGGTCGGCCGCTACAAGGTCAACAAGAAGCTGGGCGGCGAAGCCCCGCTCGACGCCGGTGTGCTGACCGTCGAGGACATCATCTCGTCGATCAAGTACCTGGTGAAGCTGCACGCCGGTGAGACCGAGACCGTCGGTGACAACGGCACGACGATCGTCGTCGAGACCGACGACATCGACCACTTCGGCAACCGCCGTCTGCGCAACGTCGGCGAGCTCATCCAGAACCAGGTCCGTACGGGCCTGGCGCGTATGGAGCGTGTCGTCCGCGAGCGGATGACGACCCAGGACGTCGAGGCGATCACGCCGCAGACCCTGATCAACATCCGGCCGGTCGTCGCCTCCATCAAGGAGTTCTTCGGCACCAGCCAGCTGTCGCAGTTCATGGACCAGAACAACCCGCTGTCGGGTCTCACCCACAAGCGCCGTCTGTCGGCTCTTGGCCCGGGTGGTCTCTCCCGTGAGCGGGCCGGCTTCGAGGTCCGTGACGTGCACCCCTCGCACTACGGCCGCATGTGCCCGATCGAGACCCCTGAAGGCCCGAACATCGGCCTGATCGGCTCGCTCGCCTCCTACGGCCGGGTCAACGCGTTCGGTTTCGTCGAGACGCCGTACCGCCGGGTCACCGACGGTGTCGTCACCGACGAGGTCGACTACCTGACCGCCGACGAAGAGGACCGATTCGTCATCGCGCAGGCCAACGCGCCGCTCGGGGACGACTTCCGGTTCGAGGAGACCCGCGTCCTGGTCCGCCGCCGTGGCGGAGAGGTCGACTACGTCCCCGGTGACGACGTCGACTACATGGACGTCTCCCCGCGCCAGATGGTGTCCGTCGCGACCGCGATGATCCCGTTCCTGGAGCACGACGACGCCAACCGTGCCCTCATGGGCGCGAACATGATGCGTCAGGCGGTGCCGCTGATCAAGTCCGAGGCGCCGCTGGTCGGCACCGGCATGGAGTACCGCTGCGCGGTCGACGCCGGTGACGTCCTGAAGTCGGAGAAGGACGGTGTGGTCCAGGAGGTCTCCGCGGACTACATCACCACCGCCAACGACGACGGCACGTACACCACGTACCGCCTCGCGAAGTTCTCCCGCTCGAACCAGGGCACCTCCGTCAACCAGAAGGTTGTCGTGGACGAGGGCGCCCGGGTCATCGCCGGCCAGGTGCTGGCCGACGGTCCCGCGACCGAGTTCGGCGAGATGGCGCTCGGCAAGAACCTGCTCGTGGCGTTCATGCCCTGGGAGGGTCACAACTACGAGGACGCGATCATCCTGTCGCAGCGCCTCGTCCAGGACGACGTCCTCTCCTCGATCCACATCGAGGAGCACGAGGTCGACGCCCGTGACACCAAGCTGGGCCCCGAGGAGATCACCCGGGACATCCCGAACGTCTCCGAGGAGGTCCTCGCCGACCTCGACGAGCGCGGCATCATCCGGATCGGTGCCGAGGTCGTCGCCGGTGACATCCTCGTCGGCAAGGTCACGCCCAAGGGTGAGACCGAGCTGACCCCCGAGGAGCGCCTGCTCCGCGCGATCTTCGGTGAGAAGGCGCGCGAGGTGCGCGACACCTCGCTGAAGGTGCCGCACGGCGAGATCGGCAAGGTCATCGGCGTCCGCGTCTTCGACCGCGAGGAGGGCGACGAACTGCCGCCGGGCGTCAACCAGTTGGTCCGGGTGTATGTTGCGCAGAAGCGCAAGATCACCGACGGCGACAAGCTGGCCGGCCGACACGGCAACAAGGGTGTCATCTCGAAGATCCTGCCCATCGAGGACATGCCGTTCCTCGAGGACGGGACTCCGGTCGACATCATCCTGAACCCGCTGGGTGTCCCGTCCCGAATGAACCCGGGACAGGTCCTGGAGATCCACCTCGGCTGGCTCGCCAGCCGCGGCTGGGACGTCTCCGGGCTCGGCGAGGAATGGGCGCAGCGCCTACAGGCCATCGGTGCCGACCAGGTCGTCCCGGGTACGAACGTCGCCACCCCCGTCTTCGACGGTGCGCGTGAGGACGAGCTCGCGGGTCTGCTTCAGCACACGATCCCGAACCGCGACGGAGAGCGCATGGTGCTCCCGACCGGCAAGGCCCCGCTGTTCGACGGCCGCTCCGGCGAGCCGTTCCCGGAGCCGATCTCGGTCGGCTACATGTACATCCTGAAGCTGCACCACCTGGTCGACGACAAGCTGCACGCCCGTTCGACCGGTCCGTACTCGATGATCACCCAGCAGCCGCTGGGTGGTAAGGCGCAGTTCGGCGGTCAGCGCTTCGGCGAGATGGAGGTGTGGGCGCTGGAGGCATACGGCGCCGCGTACGCCCTCCAGGAGCTGCTCACCATCAAGTCCGACGACGTCACCGGCCGCGTGAAGGTCTACGAGGCCATCGTCAAGGGCGAGAACATCCCCGAGCCCGGCATCCCCGAGTCCTTCAAGGTGCTCATCAAGGAGATGCAGTCGCTCTGCCTGAACGTGGAGGTGCTGTCCAGTGACGGTATGTCCATCGAGATGCGTGACACCGACGAGGATGTCTTCCGCGCAGCGGAGGAGCTCGGCATCGACCTGTCCCGGCGCGAGCCGAGCAGCGTCGAAGAGGTCTGACGGGAGTCCGGAGACCTGCCGCGCGCAGGTCTCCGGCCCCAGGACCCCCGTATCAGACCCCAAGACTTACAACCCTGAGAGGGATTGACGCATAGTGCTCGACGTCAACTTCTTCGATGAGCTCCGGATCGGTCTGGCAACCGCTGACGACATCCGTCAGTGGAGCCACGGCGAGGTCAAGAAGCCCGAGACCATCAACTACCGCACGCTCAAGCCCGAAAAGGACGGACTCTTCTGCGAGAAGATCTTCGGTCCGACCCGGGACTGGGAGTGCTACTGCGGCAAGTACAAGCGCGTCCGCTTCAAGGGCATCATCTGTGAGCGCTGCGGCGTCGAGGTGACCCGCGCCAAGGTGCGCCGTGAGCGGATGGGCCACATCGAACTGGCCGCGCCCGTCACCCACATCTGGTACTTCAAGGGTGTCCCGTCCCGTCTGGGATACCTGCTCGACCTCGCCCCGAAGGACCTCGAGAAGGTCATCTACTTCGCGGCGTACATGATCACGTTCGTCGACGAAGAGCGCCGCACGCGTGACCTGCCCTCGCTGGAGGCGCACGTCTCCGTGGAGCGTCAGCAGGTCGAGAACCGGCGTGACTCCGACCTCGAGGCCCGTGCCAAGAAGCTCGAGACCGACCTGGCCGAGCTGGAGGCCGAGGGCGCCAAGGCCGACGTGCGCCGCAAGGTGCGCGAAGGCGCCGAGCGGGAGATGAAGCAGCTGCGCGACCGTGCGCAGCGCGAGATCGACCGCCTGGACGAGGTGTGGACCCGGTTCAAGAACCTCAAGGTCCAGGACCTCGAGGGCGACGAGCTCCTCTACCGCGAGCTGCGTGACCGCTTCGGCACGTACTTCGACGGTTCGATGGGTGCCGCGGCGCTCCAGAAGCGCCTGGAGTCCTTCGACCTCGACGAGGAGGCCGAGCGCCTCCGCGAGATCATCCGCACCGGCAAGGGCCAGAAGAAGACCCGTGCGCTGAAGCGGCTCAAGGTGGTGTCCGCGTTCCTGCAGACCTCCAACAGCCCCAAGGGCATGGTCCTCGACTGCGTCCCGGTCATCCCGCCGGACCTCCGCCCGATGGTGCAGCTGGACGGTGGCCGCTTCGCGACCTCCGACCTGAACGACCTGTACCGCCGTGTGATCAACCGCAACAACCGCCTGAAGCGCCTTCTCGACCTCGGTGCCCCCGAGATCATCGTGAACAACGAGAAGCGCATGCTCCAGGAGGCCGTCGACGCGCTCTTCGACAACGGCCGTCGTGGCCGCCCGGTGACGGGCCCCGGCAACCGTCCGCTGAAGTCGCTGTCCGACATGCTCAAGGGCAAGCAGGGTCGCTTCCGTCAGAACCTGCTCGGCAAGCGCGTGGACTACTCCGCGCGTTCCGTGATCGTCGTCGGTCCGCAGCTGAAGCTCCACCAGTGCGGTCTGCCGAAGGCCATGGCGCTGGAGCTCTTCAAGCCGTTCGTGATGAAGCGCCTGGTCGACCTGAACCACGCGCAGAACATCAAGTCGGCGAAGCGGATGGTCGAGCGCGGCCGCACGGTGGTCTACGACGTCCTCGAAGAGGTCATCGCGGAGCACCCGGTCCTGCTGAACCGTGCGCCCACGCTGCACCGCCTCGGCATCCAGGCCTTCGAGCCGCAGCTGGTCGAGGGCAAGGCCATCCAGATCCACCCGCTCGTCTGCACCGCGTTCAACGCGGACTTCGACGGTGACCAGATGGCCGTGCACCTGCCGCTCTCCGCGGAGGCGCAGGCCGAGGCCCGCATCCTGATGCTGTCCTCGAACAACATCCTGAAGCCCGCCGACGGCCGTCCGGTGACGATGCCGACCCAGGACATGGTCCTCGGTCTGTTCTTCCTCACCACCGACGGTGAGCTCCGCGACGTCAAGGGCGAGGGCCGCGCGTTCGGCTCCACGGCCGAGGCGACGATGGCGTTCGACGCCGGCGAGCTGGCGCTCCAGTCGCCCGTCGACATCCGCTTCCCGGTGGGCACCATCCCGCCGCGTGGCTGGGTGCCGCCGGTCCGCGAGGAGGGCGAGCCCGAGTGGCAGCAGGGTGACACCTTCCGCCTCCGTACGACCCTGGGCCGCGCGCTCTTCAACGAGCTGCTGCCCGAGGACTACCCGTTCGTCGACTACTCGGTGGGCAAGAAGCAGCTCTCCGAGATCGTCAACGACCTGGCCGAGCGCTACCCCAAGGTCATCGTGGCGGCGACGCTCGACAACCTGAAGGCGGCCGGCTTCTTCTGGGCGACCCGTTCCGGTGTCACCGTGGCCATCTCCGACGTCGTCGTTCCCGAGGCGAAGAAGGAGATCGTCAAGGGTTACGAGGCGCAGGACGAGAAGGTCCAGAAGCAGTACGAGCGCGGTCTGATCACCAAGGAAGAGCGCACTCAGGAGCTCATCGCGATCTGGACCAAGGCGACCAACGAGGTCGCCGAGGCGATGAACGCGAACTTCCCGAAGACCAACCCCATCTTCATGATGGTTGACTCGGGTGCCCGAGGAAACATGATGCAGATGCGTCAGATCGCCGGTATGCGTGGTCTGGTGTCGAACGCCAAGAACGAGACGATTCCCCGTCCCATCAAGGCGTCCTTCCGTGAAGGCCTGTCCGTGCTGGAGTACTTCATCTCCACCCACGGTGCCCGTAAGGGTCTGGCCGACACCGCGCTGCGTACCGCCGACTCGGGTTACCTCACCCGTCGTCTGGTCGACGTCTCCCAGGACGTCATCATCCGCGAGGAGGACTGCGGCACCGACCGCGGCCTCAAGCTGCACATCGCGGAGCGCGGCGCGGACGGCGTCCTGCGCAAGGCCGACAACGTCGAGACCAGCGTGTACGCCCGTGCGCTGGCCGAGGACATCACCGTCGACGGCAAGGTGCTGGCCCCGGCCAACACCGACCTCGGCGACGTCCTCATCGACGAGCTGGTCAAGCACGGCATCGAGACGGTCAAGACCCGCTCGGTCCTGACCTGCGAGTCCGCCGTCGGCACCTGCGCCATGTGCTACGGCCGCTCGCTGGCCACCGGCAAGCTGGTCGACATCGGTGAGGCGGTCGGCATCATCGCCGCCCAGTCCATCGGTGAGCCCGGCACGCAGCTGACGATGCGTACCTTCCACACCGGTGGTGTGGCCGGTGACGACATCACCCAGGGTCTGCCCCGTGTCGTCGAGCTCTTCGAGGCTCGTACGCCGAAGGGTGTCGCCCCGATCTCCGAGGCCCAGGGCCGCGTGCGGATCGAGGAGACCGAGAAGACCAAGAAGATCGTCGTCACCCCGGACGACGGCAGCGACGAGACGGCGTTCCCGATCTCGAAACGTGCCCGTCTTCTGGTCAGCGAGGGCGAGCACGTCGAGGTGGGCCAGAAGCTCACCGTGGGTGCCACCAACCCGCACGACGTGCTGCGCATCCTGGGTCAGCGTGCCGTCCAGGTCCACCTGGTCGGCGAGGTCCAGAAGGTGTACAACTCGCAGGGTGTGTCGATCCACGACAAGCACATCGAGATCATCATCCGGCAGATGCTCCGCCGTGTGACGATCATCGAGTCCGGCGACGCCGAGCTGCTGCCCGGCGAGCTGGTCGAGCGCTCCCGCTTCGAGCAGGAGAACCGTCGTGTGGTGCAGGAGGGCGGTCACCCGGCCTCCGGTCGTCCGCAGCTCATGGGTATCACCAAGGCCTCGCTGGCCACGGAGTCCTGGCTGTCGGCGGCGTCCTTCCAGGAGACGACCAGGGTTCTGACGGACGCGGCGATCAACGCCAAGTCCGACTCCCTGATCGGCCTCAAGGAGAACGTCATCATCGGTAAGCTCATCCCGGCCGGTACGGGCCTGTCCCGCTACCGCAACATCCGGGTCGAGCCGACCGAGGAAGCCAAGGCCGCGATGTACTCGGCCGTCGGCTACGACGACATCGACTACTCGCCGTTCGGCACGGGCTCCGGCCAGGCCGTCCCGCTGGAGGACTACGACTACGGTCCGTACAACCAGTGAGTAGCTGAAACGAGTCGAAGGGCGGCACCCCGTGCGGGGTGCCGCCCTTCGGCGTTTCTCAGTGCGGTGTCAGCTCCCAGGCCGTGACCACCACCGTGGCGATCGCGGCCAGGGCGCCGATGCTGGCGAGCGGCCAGCGGGAGCGTTCCAGGGCGTCCAGCCGCTGTTCGTGGTCGGCGAGCTGGCGGTCGGTCTGGTCGCTGCGCTGGACCAGCAGCGCGAGCGAGCCGTCGACGCGGGCGAAGCCGGCCTCGACGGTTCCGCGCAGCCGTTCCAGTTCCACGGCGACGGCGAGCGGGTCGGACAGGGAGGAGGATTCGTTCACATGTCCTCCCGTCCCGGCTCGGCCTTGACCAGCTTCAGCAGCGCGCCGTCCCCGGCCGCGGGCACGTCGGTGCGCAGCCAGGAGGGCAGCAGGGCCTGTACGGCGGGCAGGGCCATGACCCTGGTGACGCCGGCGGCGACGGCCAGCGCCGCGGCCACCCAGGGCAGGGTGTCCGGGACACCGGCGGCGTCGACGACCGCCGGGAGCAGGACACACAGGCCGACAGCGGTCTGTAGAACGGTACGGAGGGTGCGCTTGGCGGCCTCTGACATGGGTGGACCTCGTCCTTCCGAGCGGTTCAGGAGCTGTACGGGACTTTCAGCGCGGCCCAGGAGGTGGCGCCGGGCCAGCCGTCGGCGGCGGTGCCGGTGTAGCCGAGCTTGCGCTGCCACTTGGCGTAGGAGGCGCGGTCCGCGGTGGTCCACCGGGGGCCGGGACCTGTGGTGTACGCCGAGCAGCCGACGGCGACCAGGCGCTTGCCCATCGCGGTGACGATCGCGGACTCGGGGTTCTTCTTGAACCAGTCCGCGCCGGGGAAGGGCTGGTGGGCCGGTTTGGCGGGCGGGGTGACCTTGGTGCCGAGGCGGGTGGCGACGCGGCTGCGGAAGCCGGCCATCGTGAAGCCCCGCGGGTCGATCTTGGTGTTCGTCCACTCCTTGTGGCCGATCACCGAGTGGGCGTTCCAGCCGTGTGCCCGGCAGAGTGCGGCCGAGGCCCGGACCATCGCGTCCAGCTGGACCGCGGGCCAGGGGTCCTTGCCGTCGCCGAGGTTGACGCACTCGAAGCCGTAGAAGTGGACGTTGCCGTCCGTGTCGTTCCGGTTCGGGGCGGGGAGGGTGGGGCTCTGGGCGATGACGGCCTTCAGTACGGCGCCGTCGCCGCTGCCCGCGTGGTTGGCTCGGCCGTTGCCGACGAGGTGGACGGTGCCGTCCTTGGCGATGACGCCGTGGCAGAGGGGGCCGGGGAGTTCCGAGTGGCCGTTGTAGCAGAGGTTGACGGAGGGGGTGGTGCCGGTGGTGACGGTGTGGTGGATGACGACGCCGTTCACTGGGCCCCAACTGCCTTTGCTGTTGCGGTTGTTGGTGCGCCAGCCGGGGTGTTCGACGACGGTGATGCCCTCGGCTTTGAGGGCTGCGATCAGGGTGTCCGGGGAGAGGGGTTGGGCCATGGGGTGCCTTCTTGGTCGGCGGGGTGGGCATGAAAAAACCCGGGCCTGGGGTGGGGGCTCGGGTTGTGTGCGGGGTGCGGGTGGGTGGGGGCTGGTCGCGCAGTTCCCCGCGCCCCTAGGGAGTTGCCGCTGCTGTTGGTTCGCCGTTGCCGTTGCCGTCGCCGTCTCCCGGGGGCGTGTCCGGTGGGGTCCACTTGGCGCAGAGGGTTGTGTATGCCGCCGTGTTGTCCACGAAGTTGGCCAGGGCTGCGGCGACCGCCTGTTGGGCCGCTGTGGGGTCGGGGACCACCGGGTTGGTGCCGACCGGGAGGACGGTGACGCGGCCGCTGCCGCGGAGGGTGGCGGCGCCGGGGCCGGACTCGGTGAACTGGGCGGTGACGGTGACCGGGGAGTAGAGGCCGGTGACCGAGTCGGGGGCGATGACGCTGTTGTAGCTGGAGTCGGAGACGTTGACGTAGACGGTGTGGCCGGCCTCGGTGATGGTGGCGCGGCCCGCGAAGTCGATGGCGAGGCCCCAGGGCTGGGTGGGGTCGATGTCCATGGGCTGTCCTTCCTCAGGTCTGGCGGCCGTACATCAGTACGGGGTTGACGTAGACGGTGCCGGAGGCGCTGGTGACCTGGGCCTGGACCTCGACCTTGAGCAGGCCGCCGTAGGCCGCGGAGAAGTCGGAGGCGACCGGGCCCGACTGGTCGAAGTCGGCGCCGGCGGCGACGACGGTGCCCCACTGGGCGCCGTTGACGAGGAGCTGGACGGAGCCGGTGGCGCCGGAGCTGGCGCGGGTGTTCATGAGGAGCCGCATCTTCGGCTGCCAGACGACGTTGTAGGACATCGCGATGGTCGTCATCGTGGTCGCCGTAGTCTGCGGCCAGCGGGTGACGGCCGCGTCCTGCGGCGGCAGCAGGTTCAGCCAGGGCCGGGCGAGACCGCCGGTGGCGACGTCGTCCGAGATCAGCTCGCGCTCGGCGATGTCGTAGATCCGCAGGGGCTGGGCGGAGGTGGCGGTGCCGTCGCCGTTGTACATGCTCATGGCGCGGGTGCCGGTCTGGCGGCGGAGTTCCATGCGGTACTCGCTGGTGCCGGGCCACTTGCCGACCTTGAAGATCGGGGAGCCGGTGGCCGGGCCGACCTCCAGGGTGCCGCCGGAGACGGTGTTGAGGGCGGGGCGGGTGTTGACGGCGGTGGAGAGCTGCTGGATGCGGCGCTCCATCTGGGTGAGCCGGTCGATGATGTCCTCGGGGAGCTGGGGCATCAGACCTCCTCCAGGTAGAGGTCGGCGGTGTCGGGCCGGCCGCGCTGGGCGGGGCTGACCTTGACGCCGATGATCCGGTAGCGGGTGTCGAGGCCCTCGGCGTACCACTCGTCGGTGATCCGGATGCGGGCCGTGCGGCCGATCAGCGCGGACGGGACCAGGTCGTCGAGGCGGACGCTGATCTCGGGGATCACCACCGCGCCGGTCGCGGCGGCCAGTTCGGTGCGGGCGAGGGCGGTCAGGGTGGCCGTGTCGGTGATGTCGTTGTGGTCCGAGGTCAGGTCGATGCGGGGATAACCCGCTTGTCCGATCAGGTCGTTGGCCACCGCGACCGTCGAGCAGAGCGGCCGGGACTCGCTGGCCTGGTCGCTGTTGGTGGAGGCGCCGCGGGCCCGGTCGGTGGTGCCGCCGCGGGTCGCGTCGCGCGGGAAGGAGTACGCCAGGATCGTGCCCGGGCGGTCCATCACCAGGTCGGTGGCGCCGGTGAGGATCTTCGGGCTGCCGAGCCGGAGGCGGCGCACCCGGGCGCCGGTCGTCGGGTCCGTGTACACCGAGATGTAGTGCTCGAAGCCGTTCTCCAGCGCGGCCAGGGCGTCCAGCGCGTCGAGGTAGACCGTCTCGTCGCCGTCGCGGTAGCTCGCCGAGCGGGTCACGCCGGAGGTCTCGGTGCCGTAGGTGACGCCGATGTCGCCGCCGGGCAGCGCGGTCTGGAGGTCGGTCCACAGGGCCCGGGCCACATCCAACTGGTCACCGTGGAGCGCCAGTTGGTAGTCCTCGTCGTACTCCGGTGTGGGCGCCCGGATCACGCGCCGTCCCGCGTACGACTCGAAGGTCGCCGCCTGGACACCGAGGGTGAGGACGCCCTGGTCGTCGCTCTGGAGGGTGCTGGTCCAGACGATGCCGCCCCACCACAGGTCGCTGCCGCGCTGGAGGTAGACCGAGGTGCGGCCCTCCTCGATCCGGCGGACCCGGGCGGCCATCGCCGCGTCCGGCACCGGGATGGTGCCCGAGAGCGAGCCGGCCTTGCCGATGTAGTCGTCGACGGTGACATCGCGCAGCGGCAGGATGTCGATGGTGTTGTCGGTGCGCAGGTCGCAGAAGATCGCCCGGTAGGGCGTGTTGACGGTGGTCATACGGCGGCCTCGTAGGTCGCCGACCCGAAGATGGTGTGGCCGTTCGCCCAGGTCCACGGGGAGAGGGAGTCCACTCCACCGGTGTTGGTGAGGGCGACGGCCGTGCCCTGGCCTGAGGAGGTGACGAGCTCGAAGGTCCCGGTGGTGGTGGGGTAGAGCCGGGCCATGACGCGGTTGCCCGCGGTGTTGGCCGACAGTTCGGCGAAGCCGATCGACATCCGGGTCGCGGCCGCGGCGACCGGCAGCGAGAAGCGCCAGTTGTCGTTGGTGGTGGGGTTGGTGCCGAAGGTGGTGGTGCTGCCGAAGATGATCTGGAAGTTCAGGTGCACGGTCGTACCGAACTTCACGTACCGGCAGCTCACCGAGGCGTTGCCGAAGGACGGGGTCGCCGAACCGCTGTTGGTGGTCCAGGCCGGGGTCCAGCTCTGCCAGGTCGGCAGCACCGGGTAGTCGGACCAGGCGGTGCCGTTCCAGCGCTGCAACTGGCCGCTCACGTCCCGGTACTGGCCCGGGTAGGCGCCGTTCGCGGTGTCGGTGGTGACCGGGAGGATGCCGCCGAGGCCGACCGTCGCGTTGCGGACGCCGGTGAGGGCGGTGGCCCAGGCGATGCCGCCGGTGCCCGCGCTCGTGTTCTTCGGTACGGCGATCTGGTAGAGCGGGATGGCGAGGTCGGGGGTGGCCGGGACCGCCGGGGTGGCCGCGGGGGTGCCCTGGACGATCTCGACGACGGCCTCGCTGCGGCCCGAGCCGTCGTAGAGGTCGTCGTAGATCCGCAGGACGAGCAGGTCGATCCGGCCGTACTGGGCGTCGCCGTCGGCGAAGGTGACGTTCAGGTACTCGGTCAGGGCGACCGGGTAGGCGCCGCGGCTGTCGGTGGACTGGATGACCGCGCGGCCGGGGCTGACCGAGGCGCGCATGCTGCTCGCGGTGCCGGTCAGGGTGAAGCCGGTGATGCGGAACTGGCCGTCGGGGGAGCCCGGGAGGATGCCGGAGCGGGTGGCGACGGGCGAGGTGGGGGTGAGGGCACCGAGCGAGACGAGCCGGGTGTCCTCGCGGGTCTGGCTGTCCGGGGAGAGCCAGCCGGAGCGAACGGCCATGGTCGAACTCCAATCAATGAGTGGGTGGTTGAGGGGATGTCAGAGGACTGGCTCCACGCGTCGCAGCTGTCCGCGACGAACCGTCACGACGCGGACTCGTACGTGCCGTGGATCGACAGCACGTCGCCGACCGCCCAGGCGTAGGGCAGCGACTTGTCCCAGATGCCGGTGCTGGTGCCGGAGGTGTCGCGCAGCGAGCGGACGTAGCCGACACCGCTGGTCGACGTGAGCAGGCCGCTGCCCTGGTAGAAGAGCAGCGCCGACGAGTCGTAGGCCTCCGCGTTCAGCACCCGGCCGTCGAGCTTCCACGCGGTGCCGTTCGGCGCGAACGGCAGCCGGAACGTCCAGTTCGCGTTCGCGTCCTGGGCGGCCAGGTTGGTCGTCGAGCCGATCTTCAGATAGATCCGGACGTGCACGACCGTCCCGAGCTTCGCGTACGACCCCGCCAGCGTGCCGTTGCCGACCACGGGCGCGGCGCCGGTCTCGGCTCCCCACACCGGGGTGTAGTCCGTCCAGGTCGGCGCGGGCAGGTAGTTCACCCAGGCGGTGCCGTTCCAGCGCTGGAGCACACCGCCGGAGGTGTCGCGGTACTGGCCGGTGTAGCTCGCGGTGGTGACCGCGCCGGCCGGGGCGATCCCGCCCAGGGCGCTCGGGTACGACACCCAGGCCGAGCCGTCCCAGCGCTGAAGCGCCCCGCCCGAGTCGCGGAACTGGCCCGGATAGGCGCCGTTGCCGGTCTCGCCGTACGCCGGGAGGATGCCGCCGACCGCCACGACGGGGGTGCGCAGGTCGGTGACGTCGGTGCTCCAGGTGATACCGCCCCTGCCCGCGCTGATGCCCGCGGCGACCCTGACCTGGTAGAGCGCGAGGCCGATGCCGGGGATCACCGGGGCGACGGGGGTGGCGGCCGGGGTGCCCTTGATGATCTCCAGGGCGGCCTTCGTCTGGCCGGAGTTGTCGTAGAGCGAGTCGTAGATCCGCAGGACGACCAGGTCGATACGGGGGTTGGTGGCGTCGCCGTCGGTGAAGGTCAGGGCGGACGGCTCGGGGAGGGTGACCGGGTAGGCGCCCCGGGTGGCGCCCGCCGCGATGACGGCGCGTCCCTCGTGGACCGTCGCCGACATGGCGCCCGCCGCGCCCTCCAGCCAGAAGCCGGACATGCGGTAGAGGCCGTCGTACGAACCCGGGAGGATGCCGGAGCGGACCTCCAGGGGATTGACGGGAGTGGTCGCGCCGAGCTGGGTCAGACGGGTGTCCTCGCGGGTCTGGCCGGTCTCGGCCACCCATGCGCTGCGGAGGTTCATGTACGGGCTCCTGTGGTGGAGGGGGTGAGATGGTGGGGCTGCGGTGCGTGGGCCGTCCCGGTCGATCCCCGGCGGGGCGACTGGCCCCGGACGCGCGGCGGTTCAGGTGCGCAGCCACTCCGCGGCGAAGCTGGTGGCGTAGCCCGAGCCGCCGAGGGTGGTGAGGGTGGTGCCGGAGTTCTGGAGGCCGTGGAGGGCGAGCTTGTCGCCCGCCGCGCACTTGAGGAGGGCCGTGCCGGTGACGCTGGTGGCGCCCGGGCCGGCTCCCACCAGCCAGGTGGCGCGGGGGACTCCGGCGCCGTTCTGGTGGATCCGGGCGCCGCGCGAACCGGTCGTGGACTCGTTGAACCAGGTGAGGGTGCAGCTCACCCGCCACCAGCCCGCCCTCGGCACGGTGTAGGTGTTCGACCCCGACCAGCCGGTGACGTCGTCGACGTCCGTCGTCTGGAGGGTGATCTGCGTCCAGGGGCCGGAGGTGACGGACTGGGCGGTGGTCTGCTCCACGCTCAGCAGGATCTTTGAACGACCCTCCGCGTACTGCCAGTTGGAGCCGTCCCAGCGCTGAAGGAGACCGGACGCGTTCTCCTGGTACTGACCGGCGTAACTGCCCGTCGTCAGCGCCCCGATGGGCGCGATGCCGCCCACCGCCTTCGGGTACGACACCCAGGCCGAGCCGTCCCACCGCTGGAACGTGCCCGGGGTGTCGCGGTACTGCCCGGGATAGGCGCCCTCGAAGCCCGACGCCGGGACGATCCCGCCCAACGCGGCCGTGGAATAACGGAGGTTGGTGACCGCCGTGGTCCACGACAGACCGCCGTTCCCCGCCGAGGCGCCGGCCGGGACCGCTATCCGGTAGAGGGGGACGGCGTTGCCGTTCGGGGTGACGGGGGCGGTGGGGACGGCCGCCGGGGTGCCCTTGACCAGCCGTAACAGCGCGGTGGTCGAGCCCGTTCCGTCGTAGTCGTCGTCCAGTACGGCGAGTTCGACCAGGTCGATCCGGCCGTACTGGGCGTCGCCGTCCGGCACGGTCAGGGTCTCGGGATCGGTCACCGCGACCGGATAGGCGCCCTGGAGGATGCGGGAGCTCTGGACGAAGGCGCGGCCGGTGCCGATCGTGAACGTCATCGTCCCGGTGGCGCCGGTGAGCGCGAAACCGCCGGGGACGATGCCGCCGCGTGCCTTCAGGGGGACGTTCTCGGCCGTGCTCGCGTTGATGGTGAGCAGGCCGGAGAGGGTCAGCCGGGTGTCCTCACGAGTCTGGTCGCCCGGCGTGAGCCAGGCCGCTCTGACCGTCATGCGATCACCACTCCGCCGAGCGCCAGCGCACCGAGAGCTGCGCGCCCGTGTCGTAGGTGTCGGGGCGGAACGCCAGCTCGGCGCGGCCCGGTTCGAAGGCGAAGAGCTCCTCGGGGCTGCTGTCCGCCGCCGCGGTGTGGCGCCGGGAGGCGGTGGCGTTGAGGGTGACCGTGCCGGCCGCCGTGTCCACGACGAGTTCGTCGCCGGCGGCGAGTCCGATCTCGTAGCGCAGCCGCCGGCCCGACGTCCGGTCGGTGACGGTCGGGTTGGTGCAGGGGCCGGTGAAGGTCAGGACCGGATGCGTGGGCGCCGAACCGGAGTTGTCGGCGCCGACGTCTCCCGTGGACGATGCCTGGCCCCAGTACAGCGGCCAGGTCAGCGGCCAGGTGAGGCCGCTCTCCGGCTGCGGGGCGCCGGTGACGGCGGTCTGCTCGTCGACGGTGTAGCGGCGCGGATCGGTGGCGTACCACTGCACGGAGGCCTTGGAGACGCCCTGTGTGGTGTACGTCCGGTCGGCGGCCAGCACGCGCTGACTCACCCGGGCCCGGACGGCCAGGGTCTCGCCGTGCAGCCGTACCGCCAGCCAGCGTTCGGAGTCGCCGAGCAGCAGGGCCTGGCGCAGGGCGCGGGTCGCGGCGAGCGAGGACGCGGTGTCGTCGCTCGGGGGCACGGTCCACACCGAGCCGCCGACCTTGCGGGGCTTGGCGTACCGTGCGCCCGGCCAGGCGCCGTGCGCGGTGGGGTGATCGGCGTCGGTCGTGTCGTAGTCCGGCAGGTCCTCCCACCCGGTCAGTCCGTCACTGCCGATCTCGTACGGCGTACCGGGGCCGAGCAGCAGGCCCGCCCACTGGAGTTGGCCGTCGCGGGTGATGAGGGTGCCGGGGGGGATGTCGTCGGTGGTCGTGGTGGATGGGGTGGTCGTGAGATCGGGCATGGGGCGTCACCTCGCTGGGGTGGGTGGGGCAGGGGGGTTGGGGGCGTGGTGGCTTCGCCGGGAGGTTGTTCGTCGGCTGCGGGTGCGTTGTGGCTGGTCGCGCAGTTCCCCGCGCCCCTTAGGGGGTGAGGCTGGGCCGGGGTGGAGTGGTTGCGCGTTGCCCGCGCCCCTAGGGGGTGTTGCTGGGCCGGGGTTGAGTGGTTGCGGTTTACCTTCGGGCGGCTGCGTGGGCGGTGGCCAGGAAGAGGAGGTCGGTTGCGGTGCCGTGGGCGCCGGTGCCGTTGCTCTCGTAAAACTCCTTGATGTGGTGGGCGCGTTGGGTGTGCCGGGATGTGCGGGTGCGGGCGGCGAGGGCGCGTTGGCGGTCGAGGGCCGTGAGGGAGAGGACCTTGCCGGTGCGGGCGCCGGGGACCGCGATGCCGCCCTCCGCGAGCATCGGGATCTTGCTCAGGTGCACCCCGAACTTCTTGCCGAGGATGCTGAAGCTGAGCTTGTTCAGGCCGTCGATCACCCAGTTCGCGAAGGCGACCAGGCCCTCGATCGGACCCTTCACGACCCCGGCGACGGTCTGGGCGCCGGTGGTGACGAACTGGCCCATCGCGCGCAGGGTGTTGCTGGTGGCGTTCTTGATCCGGGTGAAGCCGGCCGGGATGTCCTTGGTGATCCAGTTCAGGACCGGCTTGACGGCGTTCTTGAAGCCGCTCCAGATCGCGGACACCCTGCCGCTCAGGGCGCGGGTGTCGCCGGTGGTCAGCGCCTTGAGGACGGCGAAGCCGGTGCCGATGACCGTGCCGAGGGCGGAGAGGGTGGTGGTGATCAGGGTGAGGTAGCCGGTGACGTACGTGTTCACCGCGCTCGCGATCAGCTTCAGGATCGGGCCGAGGATCGTGAGGTAGCTCTGGACGTACTTCAGGATCAGCGTGGCCAGTTGGTCCATCAGGCGCCGGCCGGTCTCGGAGTTCAGGGCGATGTCCAGCAGCCAGCCGGCCAGGGGGAGCAGGATGCCGGCGACGAAGCCGAGGGGGTTGGCCCGGGTGACGGCGTTGATGATGATCATCACGCCGGAGCCGATCGTCATCGCCGTACCGAAGGTGTCGAGGAGACCGCCCAGGACACCGGACGCGGCGATGAGGGTGCCGACCACGGCGAAGACACCGCCCAGGCCGGTGCTGAGCCTGCCGAGGGCCTTCTTGGCCGAACTGACCCTGGTGGCGGTCGACTTGATGCCGGAGGCCGCGGTGGTCGCGGTCTGCCCGGTCCTGGTGACGGAACGGGCCGCGGTGTCCGCGTTCGTCTTGAGCTGCTGTACGGCGGTGGCGCCCTGGGCCGCGGGTGCGGCGACGCGGTCGAGGTCGGCGGCGGCGCCGGTGACGCGTTGGGCGAAGGACCGTACTCCGGACTGGGCCTGGTCGACCCTGGTCCGGAAGGAACGCAGGGCGGGGACGGCACCGGCGAGGGGGTCGCGGAGCGGGCCGGCCGCGCCGCTCATCCGCGTGCCTTCGCCAGGAACATCAGCGCGTCGGCGGTGCTCTGCGGGGTGCTGGTCTGGGCCGCGTAGTAGTTCTCGATGTGCAGCGCGCTGCCGTCGGTGCCGGACATCCCGGCGTACGCCTGCCCGCGTGAGGCCGCGGCCTTGAGCAGCCGGTCGAGCTTGCTGAGCGGCAGGACGGCCTCCGCCTCGCCGGCCTCGGCCAGGAGCGCCGGGACACCGCCGGAACGGGGCATCACGACACCGCCGGAGGCCAGCGCGGGAATCCTCGGCAGGCTGACGCCGAAGGTCTTGCCGCCGACCATCGGGACCCAGCCGGGGATGGAGACGTGGATGCCGTTGAGGGCGCCGATCGCGCGGTTGATGAGCCCGATGACGGCGTTGATCGGGTCGCGGACCGCGCCCTTGATGCCGTTGAAGGCCTGGCCGGCGATGCCCTTCAGTCCGCCCCAGATGCTGGACAGCCGGTCCTTCACGGCCCGGAAGGCGTCCGGGATCGCGGACTTGACCCAGCTCACGACCGGCGAGATGACGGCCTTGATGCCCTTCCAGACGTTCGAGACGACCGTACCGATCGCCTTCAGGACGCCGGTGATGATCGACTTCCATACGTTGACGTAGGTCCTGATCACCGTGGCGACGGCCTTGACGATGTTCGTGATCGCCGTCTTGATCCCGCTCCACACCGACTTGATCAGCTTGCCCGCGTTCTTCATGATCGGCTCGATGGCCTTCATGACGCTGCTGATCACGGACTTGATGACCTCGAAGGCCTGCTTCAGGACCTTCTGCATGGTCTTGGAGTTGGTCACCATGTCGATGACCTTTGAGATGAGTGGCTGGAGCAGGCTCATGAGCATGCCGAAGAAGTTGCCCTTCATCGACTTGTTCATCTTGTCCTGGCCGGTGGCCGCTTTGCCCGCACCGGATTCGTACTTGCCGAGATTGACACCGGCGCTCGAGCCCGTCTTGCCGGCCTTGGCGAGGGACACCTCGGCCCGGTCGGAGGCGGTCTTGAGGTCTTTCAGCTCCTTCCCGGAGCCCTGGGCGGCGGTCTTGAACTGCTTGAGCTGACCTTCACCGGACTTCGCCTTGTCACCGACGCCTTTGACGGCGGTACCGGCCGTGCCCGCCTGGGTCTGGAAGTTCTTGAGTCCGGTCGATGATCTGCTGAGTGCCTGAACGAGGGACATCTGTTCTCTGGTCCTTTCGCGGTCGGGGTGCATATGAACTGGCCCAGTCCATTGCTTTTAGATGCCCGCCAAGGCCTGGCTCAGCGTGTTGACGGAGCCCGTCAATGCGACGAGATTTTTAGCCGTACTGTCCCTGGGTTTTGGTGCCTGCGGTTTTCCGGCGCTTCCGGCCGCTCGCAGCCTGCTGCGAAGGTCGTCCACGCCGCTTTTCGCTTCGTCCGCTGTCCGCTGGGCCAATCGGACATCGCTGTGCAGGTCCTGGCCCTGCGCGGCTTTATAGAAGGTCCCCTTCGCCCAGGTGCGTATCTGTTGCTTCTCCTGCGCCAGCCTCCGCATCATCTCCTGCTTCTGTTCCTGTTCCTTGTTCTTCTTTTCCTGGTCCTCTGTCTCCAGTCTTCTGACGATCTTGTCGGGCATGACCCTGTGCCACCACTTGTTGTCGGGCTTGGTCCAGGGAAAGGCGTAGAGGGAGTTTCCCAGCCAGCTGATCCCTTTCTCGTCCACTTTGAAGAGAGTGAAGTCGACCTTGACGAGAGTGAGTCCCGTGGCCACCGCAGCGAGACCGATTTTCACGTAGTCAAGCGAGTGATTGATCGCCGTCACCTTCATGGTGAGCGTCTTGGCTTCGTCTTTTCGGAAGTAGGCCTGGAGGACGTTACTCAGGGAAGGGACGTCCTTGCCCCAGTCCAGGGAGTGTTCGGCGCTACCGCCCGAGGGACCTGACATGTGTGTGCCTCTCTTCTGTGTTGAACTCTTCTTCTCCTGAAGGACTTGAATCCCGGTAATGCGCGATGCGATCATCTGCGGAGTGGCCGAGAACGTGGCTTAAAAAGGGGAAGATGTGGACGCTGCGGTAGTCGTGGATATCCAGGGCGGATTCGTCCCCAATGTGGTGTTGGAGAGCGTTCGGTTTGCCGTGCCGCTGGCCGAGTCCGAGTTCGGCGGACTGGCGGCAGGCATCTGGTTCTGCGCCGGCAGACCGATCAGGATTCCCCTTCCGGAGCCGGCGGGGCTCGACGTCTGGGTCGACGATTGGCTCGACCGCGGTTCGCCGACCGCGCGGCTACGCGGTGTGAAGCGCGACAATGGCTTGCAGCGCTTGAAGGAGAGCGGGAAAATCCGCAGCGGTCAGCCGTTCCGGCTTAGTCCGACGCTGGAAGCTGTCCTCGACGCGTCGGCGAATCTGCGGGACCACACCGTCGTGTTCGTCGTGCTGACGGAGGAGCCGGAGGACGGCGCGGAGTTCATGGCGACGATGAAGCGCGCGGCACGCTATCCGGTGTTCTGGGTCTTCATCGGAGCCGAGGCATCGGTGGAGCGGTCGGCGCGGCTAGGGGTGGTGGACACCCTGGGCCGAGAGCCCGGGGACCCGGAGAACTTCGTCATCGTCAAGGTCAACGGCTGGCCCGCCGTGACGCGTTGGTCCGTCTCCAGGAAGGTCAGGCGGGCGGTCCGACACTGGCGC
Source organism: Streptomyces sp. NPDC096013 (assembly GCF_044763565.1). NCBI lineage: Bacteria > Bacillati > Actinomycetota > Actinomycetes > Kitasatosporales > Streptomycetaceae > Streptomyces > Streptomyces sp. NPDC096013. Next base: position 227,557 of record NZ_JBIWGK010000010.1, read on the forward strand.
AGCCGGACTCCCCTCGGCTGAGGCCGACGGGGCGGAAGCGAGCCTGGAGATGAGCGGCGGGCGTTCAGCGCCGAGCTACGCCTCCGTACGCAGCAGCCCTGACCCCACGGCCCCCGCGAACTCCGCCCACGCCCTCCGGCTCACCGTCGCCCACGGCAGTTCCGGCTGCTTCGAGTCGCGGAGCGCGATGAGGGGGCCGGTGGTCGCTATTTCGACGCACGCGTTGGCGGATGCCTCGGAGTACGAGGACTTGCGCCACTTCGGCTCGGACACGGGGGTACCTCTCACAGGTCGGCGGCGATCGAGAGGATGAGGTCTCTCGACTTGTTCGGATTCAACGCGACCTGTTCGACCAAGTCCAGCCGTCGTCGGAAGTTGGCCAGTTGGGTCGGAGAGTCGAAGAACACCGCGCCGATGGGGGAGTCCACCTCGACTGTGTCCAGGTGGGAGCTGGCGGCGGAGACGTACATCATCGTGTCGCCGGCCATGGGGAAGCCCTCAGCGGTGAACGGGATCACGAGCAGCCGGACGTTGGGGCGCTCGCTCTCCTCCAGCAGCCGGCCGAGTTGGGCCTTGGCGACCCGGCGGCCTCCGGTGTGCATGCGCAGCGCCGCTTCGTGGACCAGGCCGACGTACGGAATACCCGGAGCGTCCGCGATCACGGTGTGCCTCGCCAGGCGCTGGGCGATCCTCAACTCGACCTCCAGGCGCGGCAGTGCCGGGACGAAGAGGTCGAACAATGCCCGTGCGTGCTCCTCGGTCTGGAAGAGCCCAGGGATGTGGGCGGTCTGCAGCGTGCGCAACCCGGTGGCGTGATGTTCGAGTTCCGCAAGGTCCACGAAGTCCGGCGGGATCTTGCCCCGGTACTCGTCCCACCAGCCCTTCGACCGTCCGCCGGTCATCGAGGCGAGGGCGTCGATCAGTTCGGGGTCGTCGCATTCGTAGATGCTCGCGAGACGGCGGAGGCGCTCCTCGCTGATGCCGAAACGACCAGCCTCGATGTTGGAGATCATCGTCCGGTCGGCGCCGAGCCGTTCGCCCGCGACCGGGGCGGTCATGCCGATGGCCTCGCGCAGTCTGCGCAGCTCGGCGCCGAAGCGACGTTGGCGAATGGTGGGGGCCTGTCGGGGTGCCATGGATCAACTCCTCGCTCGCGCGCACAGTTTGCCGACCTGTGAGCCGGGCGTCCAACTCGTTCAACGATAGTACTCGTTTTAGTGAATCGGGTAGCACGCGTTTTAGTTCCGCTAGTAGCTTGTGCAGCAAGCCGCTCATCGACTCCCCGCGAGGTGAACGATGGACCACCCTCCCTTCAACACCACCCCCACCCGCGTCGGTTGGGACACCTCCGCCCTCGACCCCCTCCGCCCCGTCGCCGAGGCCCGGCACCGCACCCGCGTCTGGCTCCAAGAGCACTGGAAACTGGGCGAGTTGGCCGGCTCCGTCGAGCTCGCCGTGGGGGAACTGTGCACCAATGCCGTACGGCACGGCGGTGGGCTCGCCGGGTTGGAGCTGACACTCGGGACCGGGCGGGAGTTTGCTCCACCGTCTCTGCGGGTGATGGTGACCGACCGTGCGCCTGCGCTGGCGCCCGAACTGCCCGCGTGCGCCGACCTGTTGGACGAGGGCGGGCGGGGGCTGCGGCTCGTCGAGGCGTTGGCGCGGCGGTGGGGATGGCATCGCACCGGGTTCGACGAGAAGCAGGTCTGGTGCACATTCACCGTGTGAGGCGGTGACCGGTGTTCACGGTCGGCCGCCCCGTCCCCGCCCCGCCTCCGTCAGCGCGTCCGTCCACCCCGCCGCGTACGCCCGTGACTCGCGCGTGAGCAACTCCTCGTACAGCCGGTCGAGCAGTGCCTCGCGGTTCGGCGCGGGGGAGCGCAGGAGGTGGGCGAGGTGGGCGTAGGTGTCGATCGGCTGGTGCGGGGAGTTGCTCGTGCCAGTCGCCATGTCGGCCTGCTTTCCGGTCTGTCCGCTGGGCTGGTGGTACAGGTGGCGCTCCTGAGGCGTTCGAAGCGTCTGTTCGAACTAGTGTACGAGTAATCTCATGGTGGCGTTTCGTGTTTGCCGAACCCCGCCGCCCGCTCGGCGCTCCGGACCTGCGGTGATGCGGGGTGCGGTGGCAGTTGTGCCGGCTCGGTGAAGTAGTATCCGGCCGTTCTCCCGTCAGTGAATGAGAGGTGAATGACCAGGTCCCGTACGGCATTTGAGGGCCTGTGTACGACGGTGGGCGGCGACAGGGCGGCCGTCCTCGCGCTGGGGGGCGCGGTGGGGCAGAGACGAGAGCAAGGCCTACGGGGTGGATGGGAACGCGAGCGACGCGCGGCAGACGCATGTGATCGACTGGCTCGAACAGGCCCCCGATCTCCCTCATCTCATCGCCCGGCTGTCCGAACTCGTCCTACGGCTCGGCTACGCCCCCGACGACCTCGTCGTCCTTCCCCGCGCCGAACTCGACCGGCGTGAACTGGCCGCCTACAGCGCCGGCTGGGCCGACGTCGTCGACGAGCAGCTCCCCGCCGTCCGGCGGGCGTACGAGCGGCGCATCACCGCCGCCTACCTCCAGGGCCAGGAGGACGCCCGTACCGGACGCCGCCCGCACCGCGCACCTCATGAGTACGGGAGCGGGAGTGAGAGTAATGGGAGCGGTGGCGGTGAGGTCATTCAGCTTCCCTATGTTCAACTGCTGCGGCCTCCCTCCGAGTTGACGCGGGTAGAGGAACGCGGGGAACGGGAGCGGTCCCTCGCGGACGGGGCGCCCAGGCCAATACCCGAGGCGGAGATCGAGGTCGAGCCCCCGGTGGAGACCGAGGCCGACATCCTCGTCTCCGCCCGTGACGTCCGCGAGAAGCGGCCCGCGCCTACCGAACGGCGTCCGGTCGTACGGCGCAACGGGCGGCCCAGCGTGCCCCCGCTGAACGCCGGTGCCGGACGCGACAAGGGACGTAGAGCAGAGCCTGCCGAGCCGTCGTCGGCGTCCGCCTCCACCGGCGAGCGAAGTGAGAAACGGCCCCGGCTCTCCGCCAAGGTCCGTGCCCTCGCTGATGAGTTGGAGGGGCGGGCCCCCGGCCGGTCCCGGGGCGAGGGGCCGGGACCGGGACGGGCGGAAGGGCCGGCGGACTGACGATCAGCCGAAGAAACGGGCCAGTTGGACCGTCGACGGGGCTGCGGCGTCCGTATGCGTGTCCGCAGCCGCCGTCTCCTTCGGCCGCGCCCCGGCCGGGATCTCCTCGCCCCCGGTCTCCGTGTCGTCGTCGTACGACGGGCGCGGTACCGGCGCCGGCGGGTCCGGCTGGTCGCCCTCCTCCGAGTTGACGGAGGCGAACATCCAGTTGGCGGCGGCGAGATGGTCCACGGCGGCGGCCAGCAGATGGTCGGTCACCGACCAGTCGGCGGCCTCGCCGTGCAGCTCCCGGTTGAGGGCGCTGTCGTGCGGCAACTGCCGTATGAGCACGGTGAGTCGGCGCGCGGAGAGCCGGTCACGGTGCCAGTCGAGCAGATCGATGCCGTAATAGCGGAGCAGGTCCGCCTCAAGGGCCTCGGCGTGTTCGTCGACGAACCCGACGAGGCTCAGCCTTCCCCCAGGCCGAGCCCGGTCTCCTTGCCGTAGGCCTCCAGGATGGCGGCGATGTCCTGCATCGTGACCTCGTGCTGTTCGAAGCGGGTGAACTGCTTCTCGCCCAGCAGGAGTCGGAGCAGCCCGTCCACGTCGTTGTCGTCGAGCTTGCGCAGTGCCTTGGCGGTGGCGCGGGTCAACTCGGTGGGGAGGGTGTAGCTCTCGGTGTCGAGTTCGAACGACCAGGTACGGCCGAGGGCTTCGAGCCGCTGGGCGCGGGCCGCGTTGACGTCGAAACGGGTCATGGTGATGAGGGCTCCTGACTGGGTTCGTAAGTAACTGAGTTGGGGTTGGGGGTGGGACGGGCGAGCCCGCCCGTCCCACCCCGGTGGGTCAGGACGCGGCGTACGCGGCGTCCTTCATCACGAAACTGGCCAGCGGCGAACCGTCGGCCGCGGACATCGCGCTGAACGTGATGCCCAGCTGCGCCGCCGACTTGCGGGCCAGCTTGATGTCGTCCGACGCGGTGACCTGGCCGCGCGGGATGCCGAAGCGGTACGTCACCTTCGAGCCGTCGCTCGCCCGCACATCCGTGAACTCCAGTCCGAGGGCGCGGACATCGGCGAACGGCCGGTCGGCGATGTCGTACTGGTAGACACCCGTCGAACCGGTCACCGCGGCGACCCCGCCGCCGCCCATGAAGAACGGCAGCGTGTCCTCGTTGAACTGCATCAGCGAGAACTTCAGGGTCAGGTCGCGGTCCGAGTACACGAAGTGCACCGGGCTCACGGCCTGCCACACGTCGACCGGCTCCAGCTTGTCCTTCTTGCTGAAGGTGACGCCGTCACCGGAGGTGAACCCGAGGTTCTTCCAGGACGACCAGTCGGTCGCGCCGTCGGCGGAGAACGTCGACGGTACGGCCGTGTCGGCCGGGGCGACGTAGAGACGGCCCACACCGGCGATGCGGATCTCGGAGGAGTTGGTTCCTGCCATGGTGAATCTCCTTGTTTTCCAGGTGAGTTCGGATGTGGTGCGGTCGTACTCGGGAGGTCCGGGTACGAAGAAGGCCCCGCCGGGGGGTGGCGGGGCCTTCGGTCTGTGGGGCGTGCGGCGTGGAGCGTCCGGGGGATCGGGGAGGGGATCAGTAGACGTCCACGTACACCTTCATCACCGTGACGTAGCGGTTGGCCGCGGAGTAGAGGTAGTCGGGCAGCCAGCGCGGGCCGTCCTGCTCCTCGACCTCGGTGACGAGGTTCGTGCCGTACCTGTTGTTCGCCATCGCTAGTACGGCCTGCCGGGCGTCGTTGGCCAGGAGGTGCGCGGCCTGCTTGGTCGGGCCGTACACCTCCAGCTCGATCAGCGGCTGGTCGACATGGCGCTCGCCGACCCAGGCGCCGCCGCGCCGGTTGACGAACACGGCGGCGGCCGTGCCGTCGAAGCCGGTCGGCGCCTGTACGGCGACGACGGCGCCGGAGAGCCGGGGGTCGTCCTTCAGGATGTCGACGATCATCGCCTCGACGTCCGGGAAGGCGCTCGGTGGAGTGGGTGTGGTCATGCCGGGTCACCTCGGGGCAGCTTCGGGAGAGCGTGCGGGACGCGACGAGGCGCTGAGCGGCCGACCTGCGGGCGCAGCTCCGCCGCTGCACCAACTGTGACAGACGAGCGTGCGCGCACGCAACTAAAAACCGAGAACCGGTGGGGCAGCGGTGACCTGAGGTGGGGGAGGGGCTCGGGAGCCGAGGGGGTGCTGGGTGGGGTGAGGGTGGGGGAGAAGCCTGGGGAGCGGGGAGGGAGGGACCAGTTCCCTCTACCGCGAAACGGGGACCGTCAAAGCGGAAACCGGACGTCGGCCGGTCAGTCGGTCACCAGCATCCGGGCGCCCTCGTGATCGGCGTGCTCCGCCCCCGGCGCCTCGTTCGGCAGGAACTGCTCGACCACCCGCACGAACATCTCCCGCCGGTCGGCCGGTACCCCCAGCAGGTCGGCGACCTCCTCCAGCGTGGGGCGGCGGCCGAACTCAGCGCCGGGCGCGGGGGAGGCCAGGTACTCGTGCGGGTCGGCGAGTTCCTCCGCGGTGAGCCGGCCGGAGCGGATGAGCATGTCGCGGACCGGCACGCCCAGCACGCGGGCGAGCCTGCGCGTGGTCTCGAGGTCCGGCATGCTCTGGCGCTGCAACAGGCGGGTGACGGCGGCCCGGTGGACGCCCGCCTCGTCCGCTATCCGGGACTTGCCGCCGCCGCGCGGGCTGTCGATGTCGTAGCCGCGGTCGCGCATCAGGTCCTCGACCCACGCGGCGAACGCGTCCAGATCCTGGCTGGTCATCTGTGTGCTCGCTTCCTTCGGATTGCAGCGAGTTTAGCTTGCTTGCGCGCACGGAATTACGTGCTCGCGTGCAAGCACTGAGGAAAATCCGCCTAATTGGGCGGAGGTTTGGTGGAGGTGAGGCCCCGGGGGCCGGTTTCGTGACGGATTGTCGTCACGACTGTGAGGTGGGTGACCGCAGTGAACGTTGCGAGCGCGCGCGCAATCTGTAAACCTGGATGACCGGATGGCACGTGCCAAACGCCTGTGCCACACCCGTCCGACAGGGAGGCCCCATGTCCACCGACTCCTGCCCGCCACCACGCCCCTACGACGAACCCGCGGGCTGGCAGAGCACCGCCGCCTGCGCCGGGCTCCCGCCCAAGGCCGTCTTCTCGAAGAAGGTCAAGGAGGCGGCCCCCGTTCTGCGGGCCTGCGCCCGCTGCCCGGTACGGCGGAACTGCGAGCGCATCGTCGCCCCGACCGACAACTGGTTCGACGGCGTCTGCGGCGGCCGGCTCTACCGCTCGGGGCGCCCGGTCGAGATCCCCGCGCACCTCCTCCCGAACATGCCGGCGGCGCCGGCTCCGCGGGGAGGCTCCCTTGCCTGACCGGAGTCCGGCGTCCGCCGCGGCGGACCCGACCACGCACGCCGCCCTCTGGATCGGCATGCTGCTCCAGCAGTTCCCCGAACTCACCGTCGAACTCGCCCCCGGCCGCACCGCCCCCACCCGCCGCGCCCCCGGCCCACCGCCCCCCGACCTCGCCGACCGGCTCCGCGAGGAGCGCGCCGAGGCCCTCCTCCTGGAACAACGGCACGGACTCGCCGCCCCCGGCCACAGCGCGGCCCCGCTGCGCCTGCACATCTCCGACACGATCCGGGACATCACCGACGGCGTCGTAGAACTGGAGGAGGCCGTGCGGGAGCGGCTCGGGCTGCCTCGGGCGCGACGGGTGTCCGTGCCCGAGCGGCTGCGGCGGATCGCCGGACTGCTCGACGAGGTGGCGGCCGACGCCGTACTCGCCGCGCATGTGCGGGACGAGACGCGGCGGATGGCGCGGCGCTGTGCGCGGGCGCTGGGGGACACCGAGACCGTCGTACGGGTGTCGGGCCGCTGCTCCTGGTGCGACTCCGTCTCGCTGCGGGCCTTCCCCGACCGGGGCGCGGTGCTCTGTGTGAACCCGGCCTGCCGCTGCCCGGAGCCGGACTGCGGCTGCCACGACGACCCGGCCTACCGGCACACCTGGGACGAGGGGGAATGGGACCGATGACGACACTCACCAGGGGCGGGATGCCGACGCTGATCCCCGGGCCGCTCGCCGCGCAGGAGGCCGGGGTCGCCCCCGCCACCATCCGCAAGTGGGTCCAGCTCGGGCACCTGACGCCGGTCGCCAAGGCGGGACGGGCCCAACTGTTCCGGCTGGAGGACGTGTTCGCCGCGGAACGCGCGGCGGGCGGCGCCCAGCGCGCCAGGCGCACCCGGTGATGGACGCCCGTCGCCGTGCCGCTTCCCGGGACCTCGGGGTCGCTCCATCCGCAAGTGGGTGCGGCTCGGATATCTGACGCCGGGTCGGCAGGCCGGGACGCGCGGCTGGCGGTCCCTGGCGCACCCGGTGACGGACGGCCGTCGCCGTGCCGCTTCCCGGGACCTCGGGGCCCCCGCCACCCGCGAGCGGGTGCGGCTCGGCGTCTGACGCCGGTCGGTAAGCCGGGACGCGCGGCCGGCGGCGCCCGGCGCACCCGGTGACGGACGCCGGTCGCCGTGCCGCTTCCCGGGGTCCCGGGGCCCCCGCCACCCGCAAGTGGGTGCGGCTCGGCGTCTGACGCTGGTCGGCAAGCCGGGACGCGCGGCCGGCGGTCCCCGGCGCACCCGGTGACGGACGCCCGTCGCCGTGTCCCTTCCCGGGACCCCGGGGCCCCGCCACCCGCGAGCGGGTGCGGCTCGGCATCCGACACCGGTCGGCAAGGCGGACGCGCCGCCGGCGGCACCCGGCGCACCTGGTGAAGGGGCCGCCCCCACCCCCCTCTACGTCGTCGGCCGCGCTCCCCTCAACGCCGGCAACCCCCGCTCCCCTCTATCTCGGCCGCCCCCGCCCCTCTAACAGGGAACCGGGGGCGGCCCCTTTGTACCCCCGGAGGGAACCGGTGCCGTTTTCTGTGCGTTGGAGCATGATGAAGGCATTCGGTCTCCGGCGCCGGGGGAGGTGCTCTGTGTCGTACCCGACACCGTGGCAGGGGCAGGGGCAGGGGCAGGGGCAGGGGCAGGGGTCGCCGCAGCCCTGGCAGGGGCAGAGCGGGGCGTCGATGCTGGCCGCGACCGCCGACCGGGAGCGGACGGTGGACGTGCTCCGGGCCGGCTTCGCCGAGGGGCGGCTGCGCGAGGACGAGCTGGAGAAGCGGGTCGCGCGGGCCTACGACTCCCGGACCGTGGGCGAGTTGATGCTCCTGGTCGCCGATCTGCCCCAGGGTCCGCTGGCGGCGCCGGTGTACCAGGGGCCGCAGGCAGGTTTCCGCCCGGTGCCTCCGACGTTCCTGCCGCCCCCGGTCCAGCCGACCAACGGCAAGGCGGTCGGCTCCCTGGTCTGCGGGCTGCTCACCGTGCCGACGATCGGCCTCACCGGCATCCCCGCGGCGATCCTCGGCCACACCGCCCGCGCCGAGATACGCAGGACCCACGAGGGCGGCGACGGGTTAGCGCTGACCGGACTGGTCTTCGGCTGGCTCGCGCTCACCGGCTGGACCCTGATGCTGCTGCTCCTGATCGTGGCCGCCGCCAGCTCCCCGTGAGGGGCGGTCGCCGTAGAATCGAAGATCGCTGAGGGGGTCCGGCTTCGGCATGTCCCGTGCCGAGCCGTGGGTGCCACCCATTTGTTTTGACCGCAGCGAATGAGGTAGGTACGCTCAGACCTTGTGCCTGGGGTGTGCCCTGGCTCTCGTGCGTGCCTTGAACCGCACTAAGGGAGCCGTCACTGGCCACCGCAATCTGCGCCCCTTTTGCTCACCGGCGAAAGTCTGCGGGATTCGACACACCCGACCGCGTGGGTCGGTGACGTTCCAGGTTAGCTTCACCATCGGCACACAGAAACCGGAGAAGTAGTGCCTACGATCCAGCAGCTGGTCCGGAAGGGCCGGCAGGACAAGGTCGAGAAGAACAAGACGCCCGCACTCGAGGGTTCCCCTCAGCGTCGTGGCGTCTGCACGCGTGTGTTCACGACCACCCCGAAGAAGCCGAACTCGGCCCTGCGTAAGGTCGCGCGTGTGCGTCTGACCAGCGGGATCGAGGTCACCGCTTACATTCCGGGTGAGGGACACAACCTGCAGGAGCACTCCATCGTGCTCGTGCGCGGCGGCCGTGTGAAGGACCTGCCCGGTGTTCGCTACAAGATCATCCGCGGTTCGCTTGACACCCAGGGTGTGAAGAACCGCAAGCAGGCCCGCAGCCGCTACGGCGCCAAGAAGGAGAAGTAGAAAATGCCTCGTAAGGGCCCCGCCCCGAAGCGCCCGGTCATCATCGACCCGGTCTACGGTTCTCCTCTTGTCACCTCCCTGATCAACAAGGTGCTGCTGAACGGCAAGCGCTCCACCGCCGAGCGCATCGTGTACGGCGCCATGGAGGGCCTGCGCGAGAAGACCAGCAACGACCCGGTCATCACGCTGAAGCGCGCGCTGGAGAACATCAAGCCCACGCTTGAGGTCAAGTCCCGCCGTGTCGGTGGCGCCACGTACCAGGTTCCGATCGAGGTCAAGCCCGGTCGCGCCAACACGCTCGCGCTCCGCTGGCTGGTCGGCTACTCCCGCGCCCGTCGCGAGAAGACCATGACCGAGCGTCTGCTCAACGAGCTTCTCGACGCTTCGAACGGCCTCGGTGCGGCCGTCAAGAAGCGCGAGGACACCCACAAGATGGCCGAGTCCAACAAGGCCTTCGCGCACTACCGCTGGTAGTCGCAGACCCCATCGAGACCGAGAGAAGACTGAAGCCTTATGGCTACCACTTCACTTGACCTGGCCAAGGTCCGCAACATTGGGATCATGGCCCACATCGACGCGGGCAAGACGACCACCACTGAGCGGATCCTCTTCTACACCGGCGTCAGCTACAAGATCGGTGAAGTCCACGACGGCGCCGCCACCATGGACTGGATGGAGCAGGAGCAGGAGCGTGGCATCACGATCACCTCTGCTGCCACCACCTGTCACTGGCCGCTCGAGGACGACGACTACACCATCAACATCATCGACACCCCGGGGCACGTCGACTTCACCGTCGAGGTGGAGCGTTCGCTGCGCGTCCTCGACGGTGCCGTCACGGTGTTCGACGGTGTCGCCGGCGTTGAGCCGCAGTCCGAGACGGTGTGGCGTCAGGCCGACCGTTACGGCGTGCCGCGCATCTGCTTCGTGAACAAGCTCGACCGGACCGGCGCGGAGTTCCACCGCTGCGTCGACATGATCAAGGACCGCCTCGGTGCGGTTCCGCTGATCATGCAGCTTCCGATCGGTGCCGAGATGGACTTCAAGGGCGTTGTGGACCTGGTCCGCATGAAGGCGCTCGTGTGGTCCGCCGAGGCGGCGAAGGGCGAGATGTACGACGTCGTCGACATCCCGGCCACGCACGCCGAGGCCGCCGAGGAGTACCGCGGCAAGCTGGTCGAGGCCGTCGCCGAGAACGACGACGAGATCATGGAGCTGTTCCTGGAGGGCGTCGAGCCCACCGAGGAGCAGCTGTACGCCGCGATCCGTCGCGTCACCATCGCGTCCGGCAAGTCCAAGGGCGTCACGGTCACCCCGGTGTTCTGTGGCACCGCGTTCAAGAACAAGGGCGTCCAGCCCCTGCTCGACGCGGTCGTGCGCTACCTCCCGACCCCCCTGGACGTCGAGGCCATCGAGGGCCACGACGTCAAGGACCCCGAGGTCGTCGTCAAGCGCAAGCCGTCCGTGGACGAGCCGCTGTCCGCGCTCGCGTTCAAGATCATGAGCGACCCGCACCTGGGCAAGCTCACCTTCGTCCGGGTCTACTCGGGCCGCCTGGAGGCGGGTTCGGCAGTGCTGAACTCGGTCAAGGGCAAGAAGGAGCGCATCGGCAAGATCTACCGCATGCACGCGAACAAGCGTGAGGAGATCGAGTCGGTGGGCGCCGGCGACATCGTCGCCGTCATGGGCCTGAAGCAGACCACCACCGGTGAGACGCTGTCCGACGACAAGAACCCGGTCATCCTGGAGTCCATGGACTTCCCGGCGCCGGTCATTCAGGTCGCCATCGAGCCCAAGTCCAAGGGTGACCAGGAGAAGCTGGGTGTGGCCATCCAGCGTCTCGCGGAGGAGGACCCCTCCTTCCAGGTCCACTCGGACGAGGAGACCGGCCAGACCATCATCGGTGGTATGGGCGAGCTGCACCTCGAGGTGCTGGTCGACCGTATGCGCCGTGAGTTCAAGGTCGAGGCCAACGTCGGTAAGCCGCAGGTCGCGTACCGTGAGACGATCCGCAAGGCCGTCGAGCGTGTGGACTACACCCACAAGAAGCAGACCGGTGGTACCGGTCAGTTCGCCAAGGTGCAGATCGCGATCGAGCCCATCACCGAGGCCGACGGTCCGGCGTACGAGTTCGTGAACAAGGTCACCGGTGGCCGTATCCCGCGGGAGTACATCCCGTCGGTGGACGCCGGTGCGCAGGAGGCCATGCAGTTCGGCATCCTCGCCGGGTACGAGATGACGGGTGTCCGCATCACGCTTCTCGACGGTGCCTACCACGAGGTCGACTCCTCCGAGCTCGCGTTCAAGATCGCCGGTTCGCAGGCCTTCAAGGAGGCCGCGCGCAAGGCGTCTCCCGTGCTCCTTGAGCCGATGATGGCCGTCGAGGTCACCACGCCCGAGGACTACATGGGTGACGTCATCGGCGACATCAACTCCCGCCGTGGCCAGATCCAGGCCATGGAGGAGCGTGCCGGTGCCCGCGTCGTGAAGGGCCTCGTGCCCCTCTCGGAGATGTTCGGCTACGTCGGCGACCTCCGCAGCAAGACCTCGGGTCGCGCAAGCTACTCGATGCAGTTCGACTCCTACGCCGAGGTTCCCCGGAACGTCGCCGAGGAGATCATCGCGAAGGCCAAGGGCGAGTAACACACACCGTTTGCACGCTTTAGGCTTGACACCGACCGCCGGGGTCCGAAGACCGGCAGCGGGACGAGAGATCGTCCCCGGAACCCGGGATCAGAACCCCGGCGGGCGGCATCCCAGCAAAGATCACCTGGCGCCGATGAGTAAGGCGTACCAGAACCACTCCACAGGAGGACCCAGTGGCGAAGGCGAAGTTCGAGCGGACTAAGCCGCACGTCAACATCGGCACCATCGGTCACATCGACCACGGTAAGACGACCCTCACGGCCGCCATTACCAAGGTGCTGCACGACGCGTACCCGGACCTGAACGAGGCCTCGGCCTTCGACCAGATCGACAAGGCTCCTGAGGAGCGCCAGCGCGGTATCACGATCTCGATCGCGCACGTCGAGTACCAGACCGAGACGCGTCACTACGCCCACGTCGACTGCCCCGGTCACGCGGACTACATCAAGAACATGATCACGGGTGCCGCGCAGATGGACGGCGCGATCCTCGTTGTCGCCGCCACCGACGGCCCGATGCCGCAGACCAAGGAGCACGTGCTCCTGGCCCGCCAGGTCGGCGTTCCGTACATCGTCGTCGCCCTGAACAAGGCCGACATGGTGGACGACGAGGAGATCCTGGAGCTCGTCGAGCTCGAGGTCCGTGAGCTCCTCTCCGAGTACGAGTTCCCGGGCGACGACCTTCCGGTCGTCAAGGTCTCGGCGCTCAAGGCTCTCGAGGGCGACAAGGAGTGGGGCCAGACGGTCCTCGACCTGATGGCCGCCGTCGACGAGTCGATCCCGACCCCCGAGCGTGACGTCGACAAGCCGTTCCTCATGCCCGTCGAGGACGTCTTCACGATCACCGGTCGCGGTACGGTCGTCACCGGCCGTATCGAGCGTGGTGTCCTGAAGGTCAACGAGACCGTTGACATCATCGGCATCAAGCAGGAGAAGACCACCACCACGGTCACCGGCATCGAGATGTTCCGCAAGCTGCTCGACGAGGGCCAGGCCGGTGAGAACGTCGGTCTCCTCCTCCGTGGCATCAAGCGCGAGGACGTCGAGCGCGGCCAGGTCATCATCAAGCCCGGCTCGGTCACCCCGCACACGGAGTTCGAGGCCCAGGCGTACATCCTGTCCAAGGACGAGGGTGGCCGTCACACGCCGTTCTTCAACAACTACCGTCCCCAGTTCTACTTCCGCACCACGGACGTGACCGGCGTCGTGACCCTCCCCGAGGGTACCGAGATGGTCATGCCGGGCGACAACACTGAGATGACGGTTTCGCTCATCCAGCCCGTCGCCATGGAAGAGGGCCTGAAGTTCGCCATCCGCGAGGGTGGTCGCACGGTGGGCGCCGGCCAGGTCACCAAGATCAACAAGTAGTCTTGGCTGATCCGACCGGTCTCTGACCGGTAGGTCTCGAAGAGGCCCGTACGACTTCGGTCGTACGGGCCTCTTTGCTGTTACGAAACTATTCGTCGGGTACGACCCGTTGTCCCCTCCCTCCCCTCGCCCCACCATTTGTCATGCCGCTGACCAAATGAGGTGTGGAGGGGTGTGCCATGGCTGCGTCCGTCAGTCGAAGGGCCGTTCTGGGGGCGGGAGTCGCCGCGGTACCGGTGCTGTCGTCCGGAGTGACCTCGCCGGCGTCGGGGCCCCTGGACGCGGGTCCGTACCTCTCCTTCTCGCGTACGGCGGGTGCCTTCCCCCTGGTCGGCGCCCCGGTCGTGGTGGACCCCGGCGATCACCCCGGAGTCGTACGGGTGGCGGCGGACCTGAGGGACGACATCGAACGCGTCACCGGCATACGCCCCGGCGGCGCGCTCGCGCGTGAGCGTGACGTGGTGCTGGTCGGCACGATCGGGCGCAGCGCGCTGATCGACGGTCTGGTCGCCGCCGGGAAACTGGACGTGTCCGGGGTGCGGGGCCGGTGGGAGACCTCGCTTCAGACCGTGGTCGAGCGGCCGATGCCGGGGGTGGAGCGGGCGTTCGTCATCGCGGGGAGCGACCCGCGCGGCACGATCTTCGGTGCCTACGACGTCTCGTACGGCATCGGGGTCTCGCCCTGGCACTGGTGGGACGACGTGCCGCCGGCGCACCGCGACGAGGTGTGGGTGCGGCCGGGGCGGTACTCGCAGGGGACGCCGGTGGTGAAGTACCGCGGCTTCTTCATCAACGACGAGAACCCGGCGCTGGGGACCTGGGCGCCAGAGTACTTCGGTCCCGGCAAGGCGCCGGGGTATCCGGGCGGCTTCACCGCGGACTTCTACGGCAAGGTCTTCGAGGTGCTGCTGCGGCTGAAGGGGAACTACCTCTGGCCGGCGGTGTGGGGCCGGGCGTTCGCGGAGGACGACCCGGAGAACCACCGGCGGGCCTCGGAGTACGGGATTGTCATGGGCACGTCGCACGAGGCGCCCATGATGCGGGGCATCGAGGAGTGGAACCGGCACGCCGTGGCCGCCGTCCGGGACTCCTCCGGTGCGATCGTGACCCCGGGGCACGATCCGTACGGCGGCACGGGGGAGTGGTCGTACCGCCTCAACTCCCAGGCGATACGCGCCTATTGGCGGGCCGGAGTACAGCGCATGGTCGACCAGGGCTTCGAGGGCGTCGTCACGCTCGGCATGCGCGGCAACGGCGACACCAGCCTCCCCGACGGCGACGGCATCGAGCTGATGCAGGAGATCATCGCGGCACAGCGGCAGATCATCGAGGAGGTGACGGGACGGCCCGCGGCGGACACCCCGCAGGTGTGGACGCTCTACAAGGAGGTGCAGCGGTACTGGGACCGGGGGTTGAGGGCACCGGACGACGTCACGGTGGTCCTCACGGACGACAACTGGGGGAACATCCGTAAGCACCCGGAAGCCGCGGACGCCGACCGGGCCGGCGGCTTCGGCCTGTACTACCACTTCGACTACGTGGGCGCCGGGCGGAACTACAAGTGGGTGGACACGGCGAACCTGCGGAACGTGTGGGAGCAGCTGCACGCGGCGCACGCGTACGGGAACCACGGGCTGTGGGTCGCGAACGTCGGCGACCTGAAGGGGAACGAACTGCCGACCGAGTTTTTCCTCGACTACGCCTGGAACCCGGCGGACTGGGATGCCGACGACCTTCCGGCCTGGGAACTCCGTTACGCCCGGCAGAACTTCGGCGCCGGACAGGCCGAGGAGATCGCCTCGGTCCTCGCCGCGTACGGACACTTGCAGGCGCGCCGCAAACCGGAGCTGCTGAACCGGCGGATCACGCTCGTCGACGGCCGGGTGGTCACCGACGACCAGCAGACCCCCTTCGCCTTCGGACACCGGGAGTTGGAGCGGGTCACGGAGGAGTGGCGGGAGCTGGGACGCCGGGCCGAGCGCATCGGCCGACGGCTGCCGGCCGGGGTGCGGGACGCGTGGTTCGAACTCGTCGGCTACGAGGTCCAGGCCACCGCCAACCTCTACGGGCTGCGCGCGGCCGAGTTCACGAACCTGCTCTACGCGGCCCAGGGCCGGGCCGCCACGAACGACCTCGCGGAGGCGGCGGAAGCGGGACTGGAGACGGACTTCGCGCTGGCCGACCGCTTCAACTCGGCGGTGGCGAACGGGAAATGGCGGGGTTTCCAGACCCAGCCGCACATCGACTACGGGGATGTGGAGCGGTACGGGCCCAACGCCGGGTGGCAGCAGCCGGAGAAGGACAACGTGGCGTTGCCGGATGTGCTGTTCCCGGCGGTGCGGCGGATCGAGGTGCCGGAGGCGGCGGAGCTCGGGGTGGCGGTGGACGGCTCGGAGGCGGCGTGGCCCGCCGAGCCGGGTGCCGGGGCGGCCGTACTGCCGACGTTCAGTCCGTATCAGACGCGGCCGCAGCAGTTCGTCGAGGTGTTCAACCGGGGGCGTACCGCCTTCGACTACCGGATCGAGGCGTCGGTGCCGTGGCTGACCGTGGACCGGCCGCGGGGACGGGTCGAGCGGCAGGTGCGGGTCGAGGTACGGGTGGACTGGGCGAAGGCACCGGCCGGACGGGCCGAGGGGGAGCTGACGGTGACCGGCGCCGGGGGATCGGTCACGGTCGGCTGCGTCGCCGAGCGGCCGTCGGGGCGGGGAATGCGGGGGTTCGTGGAGGCGGGCGGGTACGTCGCGATCGACGGCGAGCACTACGACCGGGCGGTCGGCGGGTGGCGCCGTATCGAGGGCATCGGGCGGACCGGCGCGGGAATGACACCGTGGCCGGTGACGCTGCCCCGGCAGACGCCGGGCGGGGTGGGGTCGCCGCGGCTGGAGTACGAGGTGACGCTGCTGACGCCGGGTTCCGGGGTGTCCGGGGTGTCAGGGGTGTCAGGGGCATCCGGGGTTTCCACGGCGTCCAGGACTTCCGGGGTTTCCGGGGGCGAGGTGACGGTGTGGGTGTACCTGTCACCGCGTAACCCTGCGTTGCAGACGGGCGGCCTACGCTACGGCGTCTCCCTCGACGCCGGTCCGATCCAGACCGTCGACATCACCATCGGCGCAGATGACGGGCTGTTGAACGACGTGTGGGCCCGCCACACCTCCGACAACGTCAACGCGACGGCGACGAAACACTCCGTGACGAAGGCCGGGGTCCACCGGTTGAAGTTCTGGATGGTGGACCCGACGGTGGTGCTGCAGCGGCTCGTGATCGACACGGGGGGTCTGCCGGCGCTGTACCTGGGGCCGTTGGAGAGTCGGCGGGTGTAGCGAGGAGACCTCAGTGGGCGGGCCGAGTGTGTCGAGCGTGTCGGGTGTGCCGAGCGAACCGGGCGTCTCGGCAACGAGGAAGCTGGCGTCCTCACCGGGTGAGAAACGGGCGGCGGCGCGGGCGATCGAGGACCACATCGAACCCGGTACGCGGGCGGCGGGGCGATGGGCTGACGACGAACACGACGCCGCCGTACGGGAGTTCGCCGCGCGGGACGGGGACGGGTGGGTGACTTCGGGGGCGCTGAAGAAGGCACACGGGGCGTGGGCGGACCAGGTACGGAACCTGATGGACCGGCTGGGCGCGGAGAAGGACGCGTTGCGGAGCGGGAACGCGGTGCTGACGAGCACGGATCTGGCGGTGGGGTCGGCGGTGCGGGAGCGGTCGTCGTTGGACACGTACTGAGACTCCAGGCTTCGAACTGCCGTCATCACAAGGACTATTGGGGCAACCGGGCGCATGCCGACGTATCACGAGATCATGACCACCGACCTCGCCGCGCTGACCACCGCGGCCGAGCGCTGGGACGGCATGGCGGGCGAGTTCGAGAAACAGGAGACGGCGTACCGGCGGGATGTGCACGGCATCTCGATGGGCACGTCGTGGACAGGGCTCAGCGCCGACGCGGCGAGCGTCCGCTTCGACACCACGCTGAAGGAGTTCCAGTACGCCCAGACGGAGGCCAAGGGCATCGCCTCGCTGCTGCGGGACGCGCACGACCGGTTCGTGGAGTTACGGAGCCGGGTGGTGGCGGCCCGGTGGGACGCGGTCCGAGCGGGCATGCGGGTCTCCGACTCGGGCGTGGTGAGCCCGGGTTCGGACCAGCCGGACACCCCCGGCGACCCCAAGGCCGTAGAGCCGTGGCAGGAGCGGATCACCAAGGCGGTGCGCGATGTGACGGACGCGGACGAAGGGGTCCGGGTCGCGTTGGCGGGGGTGGTGGTCGACTCCGAACTGCTGGCCGGTGGGCGGGGGTTCAACGGCCGGGCGGTGGGTGACGTCGAGGTGTACGAGGCGGTGGAGGCGGAGGGGTACCTGCGGAAACTGAGCGGGGGAGGTGACTTGACGGCACCTCAACTCGCTGAGCTGGAACGGTCGTTCCGTGACAACGCCGAGGACGAGAGGTTCTCGCGGATGGTCCTGGACGACCTCGGCACCGCCGGCACGCTCAAGCTCACCAACGAGCTGAACGACCGTATCCACGTCCAGGGCGGGGCGGGGACCGGCTCGTACTCGGCGATCGAGACGGGTCTGGCGAACGCGCTCGCCACGGCGACGAAGGACACGAAGTCGGCGTGGTACCGGAAGTGGCGGGCCGGGATGCGGCACGCGGGCGTCGAGCACTACGCCACGGACGCGCAGGGCCTCCACCTGGACAAGGCGGTCGGCTATCAGTCCCTCGTCACGCTGATGCGGCAGGGGCACGGTTACTCCCCGGGGATGGTCGAGGATCTCACCGGGGACATGATCGCGGCGGAGAAGAAGCATCCCGGGATCTGGCGGGTGAAGGGCACGTATGCCGGGGCGGACGGTGGCTGGTTCGCCAACGACCCCGTCGACGGCATGCTCGGCATCATGAGCCGTGACCCCGCGGAGGCCGCGCGCTATCTGCATTCCGACGTCCACATGAAGTACCTCATGAAGGACCGCGACTGGAATGTCACCCTGAACGACGAGGGGGTTTCCAAGGGCGGCCACCATGTGCCCCGGCTGGACGGGGACGACCGGGCCGGATTCGGGGCGGCGTTGCAGGCGGGGGCCACGGGGATTGATCCTGCGGATCCGGGCGGGGTGCGTCAGGGGGACCGGGCCACGCAGGACGCGGTGTTCAAGTCGGCGCTCACGTATCTCTCGGACAGCGGGGATGAGTTCCCGCCTTCGTTGCGGGGGCCGATGGCGAACGTGCTTATCAATCACGGGGATACGGTGCATGCGGCCATGGGTGAAGTCGCCGTGGCTAAGTCGCCCTTGGATCAGCATCAGCTCTTCGAGGTTGTGAAGCAGGTGTCCAAGGACGAGGGGGCGTACGGCACGTTGAACGGCGGGATGAACCAGGCCATGGTGTCGGCCATTCACAAGGATCACTCGGACTCGGCTGATTCTCTTATCCGAGCTGGCCGGACCGTGGGCTTCCTGGAGGAGGGGCGTTTGCAGGCTGCGGGCGACCCGAAGGTTGCTGAGTTCGAGACCAAGCCGTTCTTCGACAAGGCGATCAGCTACATCCCTGTGGTCAGTGGTGATGTGCAGACGGGGTTCGACTACGTGACCGATCAATGGCTCGCGGACGAACAGAAGAGGCTCGATGACAAGCAGGCGGATAAGAACGTCCAGGACTATTCCAAGAGGAACGGCCAATTGATGGCTCTCGCAGGAGAGTGGAGAAAGCTGCACCCGGTGAAGGGTGGTTCGTACTTCAACCCCGAAGAGCAGATCAGCAGGTCCTCTCGGGACGGGATTGCGCAGGCAACAGGAGTGTCTGGAGAGCAATCCAGGTGAACGTCCGCATGTGCCTGGCCGCTTTGACGCTTGCCGCCCTTGTGGTGTCCTGTGGGACCTCCACTGATCGCGAAGTACCGCAGGTGATTTGCGGTACACGTATCGATCCAGCCCTCACTCAGCCGCTCGTGAAGAATGAGAAAGGTTTCCACGAGTTCACCCGAGTCGAACGCTCCGAGGCGATCTCTGCACCCTGCGCATTGTTGGAGGGGAGCGACCCGGTCCTTGAGTTCCGTTTCTCGTGGGAAGAAACCGAAGCAGATCTCATGTACCTGGCGTTGGACGCTGGAACCGTTTCACGCATCACGGAACCCCGCACCATCAACTTCACCTACAAGACAATCGTCGGCACCGACGGAGCCATCTCGACCACCCCCTGCAAAACCAACGGCGGCGACTACTTCACCCTCACCCTCCAAGTCCCCCAAATCCCCCTCACGGACCAGACCCACCGCAAGGACATCGAGAAGTTCATGCGGGCCTACTTCCCGGCGACGCTCAAGACCCTGGGGTGCGGAGCCCACGCGGCCCCGCACCCCTCCGGGAGTTGAGCTACGACGCCACGCGGTAGCTGATCACCTCACCGGGCTGTGTCCTGAACTCCAGGCGGAAGCGGGTGTTGTCCCGCACGTTGGTGGACAGGGTCGTCCAGCCCGGATACGGCAGCAGCTTCCACGCACTGCAGCCGATCGTCGAACCGTTGGCCCGCTCCAGGCAGGAGCGGGCATCCGTCTGGTAGCGGACGTACGTGAGGCGCACGTTGATGTCCGCGCACCGGTTGGTCGTGTAGTACGGCCCGACCGCGTTGAAGCCGTACCGCAGCCCGATGGTCGCCGACCGGGCACCCCCGTAACAGCTGGTCGCCGCGGAACTGACTCCCGCGCTCGGTCCCGACATTCCCCCCAAGGCCATGGCTGCCACAAGAGCGATCTTCGCCCACTTGCGCATACACACCTCCATCGACAGACCGGATTATTCGGTCGATGGGCACATTAAATTACTCATCTTGTGCTTTGCGGGTGGATGTAAAGAAGTGCCATCAAGGGGTCAACAGGAGGCCCCACCCTGTCCGTTGGTGTCCGGCGGGACGGGCCTTGTCGGTCAGTGTTGTTCAGTGGTCCGCGTCGGCGTGCGCGCCCCGCGGGGCATTTCCACCGCGTGCCCGAACGCCGAATCCCGCCCCGCCGCGAACTCCCCCTTCGTAAACACGGGGCGATTCGGGTCGTGCCCTCGGGAAGCCGGCGGCGAGGGGCTTGATGCCGACGCGGGCGCCTGCGGGGCGGGACTGGCATGGACGCCGAGGCCGATCAACTGGACCGACTTCGTGGCGTACAGCGTTCTAATAGGGGCCATCCCCTACGGGTTCACCACCGTCCCCCCGAACGTCACCCTCAACGTCCCGCTCGACGTGAACGACCAGCCCAGCGCGCCGCTGTACGACGCGCACCGGGACCCGTTCGTCCCGGTCCAGAACTGGTTCGAGCTGTCCGCGTCGCCCACTGTCTTGTCGTTCGAGCCGCTGACCGCGAACCGGCACGACGTGTTCGTACGGAACACCGACGTCCCCTTGTCGAAGGAGAAGTTGCGTTCCGCGTTGTCGATGCCGACGTTGTTGGAGACCGTCATCGTGCCCGGGTTGCTGTTGTAGGTGAACCCGTGATGGCCGTTGCCGTAGGCGATGTCGTGCCGGACGACGTGGTTGACCGCGATGTCGTCGCCGCCGAGCTTGTAGCCGTTGCGGTCGCCGTCGCCGCTCTGGCTGCCGTCGGTGAGGGTGCCGTTGCCGTAGGAGAGGCTGTATTCGATGGTCACGGGGCCGATCGCTCCCGTGTCCGTCTTGGTGTAGAGGTCCCAGCCGTCGTCGATGTTGTTGTGGGAGACGTCGTAGCGGAAGACGTTCCCCGTACCGGTCGTCAGCTTCGCCGCGAAGCCGTCCGCGTCCTCGCCGTCCGAGTCGGCGTTGTCGTGCGACTCGGAACTGACCACCAGGTTGTTCGAGGGCCAGGACGAGCTCGGCGTGCTGGAGGAGATGCGGCCCAGCTGGAGGCCCGTGTCGCGGTTGTGCGACGTCACCGTGCGCTCGATGACGTTGTTGCTGCCTCCGACGTAGATCCCGTTGTCGCCCGCGTGCGACACCGTGAGGCCGTAGACGTGCCAGTAGTTGGCGTACAGCTGGAGCCCGCGGTTGGACGAACTCTCGCTCTGGGCGGAGAAGTCGAGGACCGGTGCCTCGCCGTTGTAGGCGGTGAGCGTGGTGCGGGCGGACGCCGTGCCGTCCGCGCCCGCCGGGATCGTGATCGTCGAGCTGTTGGCGTACGTCCCGCCGCGCAGGTAGATCGTGCCGCCGGGCGCGATGCGGCTGATCGCGGTGGCGAGGGTGGTGGGGGCGGAGAGGGTGCCGGCCGCGCTCGCGGTGCCGGTCGGTGACACGTACTGCGTGGCGCTCGCGGCCTGTGCGGGGGTGCCGGACAGGGCGACGAGTGTGCCGGCCATCAGGCCGACGCACGCGATGACTGGTCTCGCTTGCATCGTTCTGCCTCCAGGGTCGTCCCATGACCAGGGAATCCAGGGTTCCGTGCAGGAGCTCCATGCGATGGAAAGCGCTTTCCGGCGCTCCGTCAGCGAACGTAAGCGCTTGCTATGGGCGCGTCAAGATGCGCGTACTTGATTCCTGTTCACGGAGATGAACTCGCGGGAGGGCGTCGCTGGCGCGTGTGTTTGACCTGCGTCACTCCGGGGGTAATCTCTACGCCCCGATTGGCCAGCCGCCTGCGCCATATGGCAGACTGTCGGAGTTGCTCGGTCGAGTGTTGATGCTGCGCGCCTCCCGTCGGGAGGACCGGAAGCGAGTCCCACGGTACTCGTCGTCCCAACTGCCTCACGGCAGCGCTGGGACGGACGTACGGGAATCTTTCGGGAAGTGTCAGTGCGGCGCCGGCCAGGCACCCGGTGGGCTTCTTCGCCCTCGGCTTGCGGTTCCGGAAGGGCCGTGCTTTCCCAGCAGGGAAGTTCCGTATATGGGACTTCTGTGTCGGTGAGAGCGCGACACACCCGACCGCGTGGGTCGGAGGAATCGAAGTGAGCAGAAGGGCATACCGGGGTGCAGAGCGTTACTAGAGACAGGACTACTGAGTAGCCATGGCGGGACAGAAGATCCGCATCCGGCTCAAGGCCTACGACCACGAGGTCATCGACTCCTCGGCGAAGAAGATCGTCGAGACGGTGACGCGCACTGGTGCGTCGGTCGCGGGCCCGGTGCCGCTGCCCACTGAGAAGAACGTGTACTGCGTCATCAAGTCGCCGCACAAGTACAAGGACTCGCGCGAGCACTTCGAGATGCGCACGCACAAGCGCCTGATCGACATCCTCGACCCCACCCCCAAGACCGTTGACTCTCTGATGCGACTCGACCTCCCGGCCGGTGTCGACATCGAGATCAAGCTCTAGGGGTCGGTGAGCTGAAGATGGCAAAGCAGATCAAGGGCATCCTGGGCGAGAAGCTCGGCATGACGCAGGTGTGGGACGAGAACAACCGTGTTGTTCCGGTCACCGTCGTCAAGGCCGGCCCGAACGTCGTGACCCAGGTCCGTACGAATGACTCCGACGGCTACGAGTCGGTCCAGATCGCCTTCGGCGAGATCGACCCGCGCAAGGTGAACAAGCCCCTCAAGGGCCACTTCGCCAAGGCCGATGTCACCCCCCGTCGTCACCTCGTCGAGATCCGTACCGCTGACGCCAGCGAGTACACCCTCGGCCAGGAGATCACCGCCGCGACCTTCGAGGCCGGCGTCAAGGTGGACGTGACCGGCAAGAGCAAGGGCAAGGGCTTCGCCGGTGTCATGAAGCGTCACAACTTCAAGGGCCTCGGCGCCGGACACGGCACCCAGCGCAAGCACCGCTCTCCCGGCTCCATCGGTGGCTGTGCCACCCCGGGCCGTGTGTTCAAGGGCCTCCGCATGGCGGGTCGTATGGGCAACGAGCGGGTCACCACCCAGAACCTGACCGTTCACGCCGTTGACGCGGAGAAGGGCCTGCTCCTCATCAAGGGCGCGGTTCCTGGTCCGAACGGCGGCCTCGTCCTGGTCCGCACCGCGGCCAAGGGGGCCTGAGGACTATGAGCACCATTGACATTCTGTCGCCCTCCGGCGACACCGCCGGGACTGTAGAGCTCCCGGCCGAGATCTTCGACGTCGAGAAGATCAGCATCCCGCTGCTTCACCAGGTCGTCGTCGCGCAGCTGGCCGCCGCCCGTCAGGGCACGCACAAGGTCAAGCGTCGTGGCGAGGTCCGCGGTGGTGGTAAGAAGCCGTACCGCCAGAAGGGCACCGGCCGCGCCCGTCAGGGTTCGACCCGCGCCCCGCAGTTCGCCGGCGGTGGCGTCGTGCACGGCCCGACGCCGCGCGACTACTCGCAGCGGACCCCGAAGAAGATGAAGGCCGCGGCCCTGCGCCACGCCCTCACCGACCGGGCCCGCAACGCTCGCATCCACGTCGTCACCGGCGTGATCGAGGGCGAGACCCCCTCCACCAAGGCCGCCAAGAGCTTCCTCGGCAAGGTCAGCGAGCGCAAGAACGTGCTCCTGGTCATCGAGCGCTCCGACGAGGCCGCGCTGCTTTCCGCGCGCAACCTGCCCCAGGTCCACATCCTGGAGCCGGGCCAGCTGAACACGTACGACGTACTCGTCTCGGACGACGTGGTCTTCACCCAGGCCGCTTTCGAGTCCTTCGTGTCTGGCCCCCAGGCCGCTGACACCGAAGGGAGCGAAGCCTGATGGCTACGCGTCACCCGAGCATTGCCTCCAAGGCGGCCAAGGCCGCCAAGGCCGCGCGCGTCGCCAAGGCGAAGCGTCACGAGGCCGAGGGCAAGAACACTGTCGAGACGCCGATCAGCAAGTCGTTCACGGACCCCCGTGACGTGCTGCTGAAGCCGGTCGTCTCGGAGAAGAGCTACGCGCTTCTCGACGAGGGCAAGTACACCTTCATCGTGGCCCCGGGCGCCAACAAGACCCAGATCAAGCAGGCCGTCCAGGCGGTCTTCTCGGTCAAGGTCACCGGGGTCAACACGATCAACCGCCAGGGCAAGCGCAAGCGCACCAAGACCGGTTTCGGTCAGCGCGCGGGCTCCAAGCGCGCGATCGTGACCCTCGCTGAGGGCGACCGTATCGACATCTTCGGCGGTCCGTCCGCGTAAGCGGGTCGGATCGTCCGATATCGGACGAGGACTGAGAAATGGGAATCCGCAAGTACAAGCCGACTACGCCGGGCCGTCGTGGCTCCAGCGTCGCCGACTTCGTCGAGGTCACGCGGTCCACGCCGGAGAAGTCGCTGGTCCGCCCGCTGCACAGCAAGGGCGGCCGTAACAACGCCGGTCGTGTGACCGTTCGCCACCAGGGTGGCGGACACAAGCGCGCCTACCGAGTCATCGACTTCCGTCGCCATGACAAGGACGGCGTGCCGGCGAAGGTCGCGCACATCGAGTACGACCCCAACCGCACCGCGCGCATCGCGCTGCTGCACTACGCGGACGGCGAGAAGCGCTACATCCTCGCCCCCCGCAACCTGTCGCAGGGCGACCGCGTCGAGAACGGTCCCGGGGCCGACATCAAGCCGGGCAACAACCTGGCGCTCCGCAACATCCCGGTCGGTACCACGATCCACGCGATCGAGCTCCGTCCCGGTGGCGGCGCCAAGTTCGCCCGCTCCGCCGGTGCCTCCGTGCAGCTGCTCGCGAAGGAGGGCTCGATGGCCCACCTCCGCATGCCCTCCGGTGAGATCCGCCTGGTCGACCAGCGCTGCCGCGCCACGGTCGGCGAGGTCGGCAACGCCGAGCAGAGCAACATCAACTGGGGCAAGGCCGGCCGCAAGCGCTGGCTGGGCGTCCGCCCGACCGTCCGCGGTGTGGCGATGAACCCGGTCGACCACCCGCACGGTGGTGGTGAGGGCAAGACCTCCGGTGGTCGCCACCCGGTCTCCCCGTGGGGTCAGAAGGAGGGTCGTACTCGTTCGCCGAAGAAGGCTTCGAACAAGTACATCGTCCGCCGCCGCAAGACGAACAAGAAGCGCTAGGAGCGGGTTTAGATGCCGCGCAGTCTCAAGAAGGGGCCCTTCGTCGACGGACACCTCATCAAGAAGGTGGACGCCCAGAACGAAGCCGGTTCCAAGAACGTCATCAAGACCTGGTCCCGCCGCTCGATGATCGTCCCGGCCATGCTCGGCCACACGATCGCGGTGCACAACGGCAAGACCCACATCCCGGTGTTTGTCACCGAGTCGATGGTCGGCCACAAGCTCGGCGAGTTCTCGCCGACGCGCACCTTCCGGGGTCACGTCAAGGACGACCGGAAGTCGAAGCGCCGCTAGCGCGGGGTGAACGACCATGACAAACACTGAAGGGACAACCATGGAAGCCAGGGCCCAGGCGCGGTACATCCGCGTCACGCCCATGAAGGCCCGCCGAGTGGTGGACCTCATCCGTGGCATGGACGCCACGGAGGCTCAGGCGGTCCTGCGTTTCGCCCCGCAGGCCGCGAGCGTGCCGGTGGGCAAGGTGCTGGACAGCGCCATTGCCAACGCCGCGCACAACTACGACCACACCGACGCCGACAGCCTCTTCATTTCCGAGGCGTACGTCGACGAGGGTCCGACCCTGAAGCGGTTCCGGCCGCGCGCCCAGGGCCGTGCCTACCGGATCCGCAAGCGGACCAGCCACATCACCGTGGTCGTCAGCAGCAAGGAAGGAACCCGGTAATGGGCCAGAAGGTTAACCCGCACGGGTTCCGGCTCGGCATCACCACGGACTTCAAGTCCCGGTGGTACGCCGACAAGCTGTACAAGGACTACGTCAAGGAAGACGTCGCCATCCGTCGGATGATGACGTCCGGCATGGAGCGCGCCGGCATCTCGAAGGTGGAGATCGAGCGCACCCGTGACCGCGTGCGTGTGGACATCCACACCGCTCGTCCGGGCATCGTCATCGGCCGCCGTGGCGCCGAGGCCGACCGCATCCGCGGCGACCTCGAGAAGCTCACGGGCAAGCAGGTCCAGCTGAACATCCTCGAGGTCAAGAACCCCGAGACGGATGCCCAGCTGGTCGCGCAGGCCGTCGCCGAGCAGCTCTCCTCCCGCGTCTCCTTCCGCCGCGCCATGCGTAAGAGCATGCAGTCGGCGATGAAGGCCGGCGCCAAGGGCATCAAGATCCAGTGCGGCGGTCGCCTCGGCGGCGCCGAGATGTCCCGCTCGGAGTTCTACCGCGAGGGCCGCGTGCCCCTGCACACGCTCCGCGCGAACGTGGACTACGGCTTCTTCGAGGCCAAGACGACCTTCGGCCGTATCGGTGTGAAGGTCTGGATCTACAAGGGCGACGTCAAGAACATCGCCGAGGTCCGCGCCGAGAACGCCGCTGCCCGTGCGGGTAACCGCCCGGCGCGCGGTGGCGGCGCGGGCGGCGACCGCCCGGCCCGCGGCGGTGGCCGCGGTGGCGAGCGTGGCGGCCGCGGCCGCAAGCCGCAGCAGCAGTCCGCGCCGGCTGCCGAGGCCCCCAAGGCCGAGGCTCCCGCCGCCGCTGCCGCTCCGGCTGAGGCGCCGTCCTCTTCTACTGGCGGAACGGAGGCCTGACCGAAATGCTGATCCCCCGTAGGGTCAAGCACCGCAAGCAGCACCACCCCAAGCGTCGTGGTCAGGCCAAGGGCGGTACGCAGGTTTCGTTCGGCGAGTACGGCATTCAGGCCCTCACGCCGGCGTACGTGACGAACCGCCAGATCGAGGCCGCCCGTATCGCGATGACCCGCCACATCAAGCGTGGCGGCAAGGTCTGGATCAACATCTACCCGGACCGCCCGCTCACGAAGAAGCCTGCCGAGACCCGCATGGGTTCCGGTAAGGGTTCTCCCGAGTGGTGGATCGCGAACGTGCACCCGGGACGGGTCATGTTCGAGCTGTCCTACCCCAACGAGAAGATCGCCCGTGAGGCCCTCACTCGCGCAGCGCACAAGCTGCCGATGAAGTGCCGGATCGTCAAGCGCGAGGCAGGTGAAGCGTGATGTCGGCCGGTACCAAGGCGTCCGAGCTGCGCGAACTGGGTGACGAGGAGCTTCTCGCGAAGCTCCGCGAAGCCAAGGAAGAGCTGTTCAACCTCCGCTTCCAGGCGGCGACCGGTCAGCTCGAGAACCACGGTCGGCTCAAGGCCGTCCGCAAGGACATCGCGCGGATCTACACCCTGATGCGTGAGCGCGAGCTGGGCATCGAGACGGTGGAGAGCGCCTGATGAGCGAGAGCAACGTGACTGAAGAGCAGACCGCATCCCGCGGCTTCCGCAAGACCCGTGAGGGTCTCGTCGTCAGCGACAAGATGGACAAGACCGTCGTCGTCGCCGTCGAGGACCGCGTGAAGCACGCGCTGTACGGCAAGGTCATCCGCCGTACGAACAAGCTCAAGGCCCACGACGAGCAGAACGCCGCAGGCGTCGGCGACCGCGTCCTCCTCATGGAGACGCGCCCGCTGTCCGCGACGAAGCGCTGGCGCATCGTCGAGATCCTCGAGAAGGCCAAGTAGGTAATTCCCGCAAGGGAATTCCACGTAATGCAGCCTGCGGGCAATCCCGCAGGACAGTTCCGCCAGGCTCCAGGGGCCGTTCACTGAACGGCCCCTGGGGAACCGGCAGACGATCAGGAGATAGACGTGATCCAGCAGGAGTCGCGACTGCGCGTCGCCGACAACACTGGTGCGAAGGAAATCCTTTGCATCCGTGTGCTCGGTGGCTCCGGTCGCCGCTACGCGGGCATCGGTGACGTCATCGTCGCCACCGTCAAGGACGCGATCCCCGGTGGCAACGTGAAGAAGGGTGACGTCGTCAAGGCCGTCATCGTTCGCACCGTCAAGGAGCGCCGCCGTCCGGACGGCTCGTACATCCGCTTCGACGAGAACGCCGCCGTCATTCTGAAGAACGACGGCGACCCTCGCGGCACCCGCATCTTCGGCCCGGTCGGGCGCGAGCTGCGCGAGAAGAAGTTCATGAAGATCATCTCGCTGGCTCCGGAGGTGCTGTAAGCATGAAGATCAAGAAGGGTGACACGGTTCAGGTCATCACCGGCAAGGACAAGGGCAAGCAGGGCAAGGTCATTGCCGCTTACCCGCGCGACGAGCGCGTCCTGGTCGAGGGTGTGAACCGGGTCAAGAAGCACACCAAGGCAGGCCCCACCGCCAAGGGTTCGCAGGCCGGTGGCATCGTCACGACCGAGGCGCCGATCCACGTCTCCAACGTCCAGCTGGTCGTTGAGAAGGACGGCAACAAGGTCGTCACGCGTGTCGGCTACCGCTTCGACGACGAGGGCAACAAGGTTCGCGTTGCCAAGCGGACGGGTGAGGACATCTGATGACTACCACCACCACTCCGCGTCTCAAGACGAAGTACCGCGAGGAGATCGCGGGCAAGCTGCGTGAGGAGTTCTCCTACGAGAACGTCATGCAGATCCCCGGCCTCGTCAAGATCGTGGTGAACATGGGTGTCGGCGACGCCGCCCGTGACTCCAAGCTCATGGACGGTGCCGTCCGTGACCTGACCACGATCACCGGTCAGAAGCCGGCCATCACCAAGGCCCGCAAGTCCATCGCGCAGTTCAAGCTGCGCGAGGGTCAGCCGATCGGTGCCCACGTCACGCTCCGTGGCGACCGCATGTGGGAGTTCCTGGACCGCACCCTGTCGCTCGCGCTTCCGCGCATCCGCGACTTCCGTGGTCTGTCTCCCAAGCAGTTCGACGGTCGTGGCAACTACACCTTCGGTCTCACCGAGCAGGTCATGTTCCACGAGATCGACCAGGACAAGATCGACCGCGTCCGGGGTATGGACATCACCGTGGTGACCACGGCGACCAACGACGCCGAAGGCCGTGCCCTTCTCCGTCACCTCGGCTTCCCCTTCAAGGAGGCGTAAGCGAGATGGCGAAGAAGGCTCTGATTGCCAAGGCTGCTCGTAAGCCCAAGTTCGGTGTGCGTGGCTACACCCGCTGCCAGCGCTGCGGCCGCCCGCACTCCGTGTACCGCAAGTTCGGCCTCTGCCGTGTGTGCCTTCGTGAGATGGCTCACCGTGGCGAGCTGCCGGGCGTGACCAAGAGCTCCTGGTAGTCCGGTAGTTCCGGACTCCCGAAGCTCTCGGTAAGCACAGGGCACGGTCAGGTGCCCACCCCTCCATGGCGTAGGCTGGGAGGGTTGGGCGCCTGACTGCCGCCCATACGCACGCGGACCCTGTCCGCTAATGAATGCTTACTACGCCGTAGGTCCACCGCACCGCACCCGCCTCGTCTCGGATCGAGGAGAGGGATGGGCACCTGGAAACCCCGGCGAGAGAGGCCGAAGGCCAATTCATGACCATGACTGATCCGATCGCAGACATGCTTACGCGTCTGCGGAACGCGAACTCGGCATACCACGACTCCGTGACGATGCCGGCATCGAAGATCAAGTCGCACATCGCGGAGATCCTCCAGCAGGAGGGCTTCATCACGGGCTGGAAGGTCGAGGACGCCGAGGTCGGCAAGAACCTCGTTCTCGAGCTGAAGTTCGGCCCGAACCGTGAGCGCTCCATCGCGGGCATCAAGCGGATCTCCAAGCCCGGTCTCCGGGTGTACGCGAAGTCCACCTCCCTGCCCAAGGTGCTCGGTGGCCTCGGCGTGGCGATCATCTCCACGTCGCACGGTCTCCTCACCGACAAGCAGGCCGGCAAGAAGGGCGTAGGCGGAGAAGTTCTCGCCTACGTCTGGTAGCGGAAGGGAAACGGAAGAAGCTATGTCGCGTATTGGCAAGCTCCCCATCACGGTTCCCGCCGGCGTGGACGTCACCATCGACGGCCGTACGGTCTCGGTCAAGGGCCCCAAGGGCACCCTGACCCACACCGTCGCAGCGCCGATCGACATCGCCAAGGGTGAGGACGGCGTGCTGAGCGTCACCCGCCCCAACGACGAGCGTCAGAACAAGGCCTTGCACGGCCTGTCCCGCACGCTGGTGGCGAACATGATCACCGGCGTGACCGAGGGTTACGTGAAGAAGCTCGAAATCAGTGGTGTCGGTTACCGCGTAGCGGCCAAGGGTTCGAACCTCGAGTTCGCTCTCGGCTACAGCCACTCGATCACCGTCGAGGCGCCCGAGGGCATCTCGTTCAAGGTCGAGAACCCGACGCACTTCTCGGTCGAGGGCATCGACAAGCAGAAGGTCGGCGAGGTTGCGGCCAACATCCGCAAGCTGCGCAAGCCCGACCCGTACAAGGCCAAGGGCGTCAAGTACGAGGGCGAAGTCATCCGGCGCAAGGTCGGAAAGGCGGGTAAGTAAGCCATGGCATACGGTACGAAGATCGCTAAGGGCGACGCTTACAAGCGTGCTGCCATCAAGCGTCGTCACATCCGCATCCGGAAGCACATTTCCGGTACGGCTGAGCGTCCGCGCCTGGTCGTGACCCGCTCCAACCGCCACATCGTGGCCCAGGTCATCGACGACATCAAGGGTCACACCCTGGCGTCGGCGTCGACCCTGGACACCTCGATCCGCGGCGGCGAGAGCGACAAGTCCGCGCAGGCCAAGTCGGTCGGCGCCCTGGTCGCCGAGCGCGCCAAGGCCGCCGGTGTCGAGGCTGTCGTATTCGACCGTGGCGGCAATCAGTACGCGGGGCGCATCGCCGCCCTGGCGGACGCCGCCCGCGAAGCCGGACTGAAGTTCTAGTCGCTTCCGTAGCTAGCGGAAAGAGAGAGGTAATCCAATGGCTGGACCCCAGCGCCGTGGAAGCGGTGCCGGTGGCGGCGAGCGGCGGGACCGGAAGGGCCGTGACGGCGGCGCTGCTGCCGCCGAGAAGACCGCGTACGTTGAGCGCGTAGTCGCGATCAACCGCGTCGCCAAGGTTGTCAAGGGTGGTCGTCGCTTCAGCTTCACCGCGCTCGTCGTGGTGGGCGACGGTGACGGCACCGTCGGTGTCGGTTACGGCAAGGCCAAGGAGGTGCCGGCCGCGATCGCCAAGGGTGTTGAAGAGGCCAAGAAGCACTTCTTCAAGGTCCCCCGTATCCAGGGCACCATCCCGCACCCGATCACGGGTGAGAAGGCCGCGGGCGTCGTCCTGCTCAAGCCTGCTTCCCCCGGTACCGGCGTTATCGCCGGTGGCCCGGTGCGTGCGGTACTCGAGTGCGCCGGCGTTCACGACATCCTGTCGAAGTCGCTCGGCTCGTCCAACGCGATCAACATCGTGCACGCGACCGTGGCGGCCCTCAAGGGCCTGCAGCGTCCCGAGGAGATCGCGGCCCGCCGCGGTCTGCCCCTCGAGGACGTCGCCCCCGCGGCTCTCCTTCGTGCACGTGCCGGGGCGGGTGCGTAATGGCTCGCCTCAAGGTCACACAGACGAAGTCGTACATCGGCAGCAAGCAGAACCACCGTGACACTCTGCGGTCCCTTGGTCTCAAGGGGATCAACACCGTGGTCGTCAAGGAGGACCGCCCCGAGTTCCGCGGAATGGTGCACACCGTCCGCCACCTCGTGACGGTTGAGGAGGTCGACTGATCATGGCGGACAATAACCCGCTCAAGATCCACAACCTCCGTCCCGCCCCGGGCGCCAAGACCGCCAAGACCCGTGTGGGTCGTGGTGAGGCGTCGAAGGGTAAGACGGCCGGTCGTGGAACCAAGGGCACGAAGGCCCGTTACCAGGTTCCGGAGCGCTTCGAGGGTGGCCAGATGCCCCTCCACATGCGTCTCCCGAAGCTGAAGGGTTTCCGTAACCCGTTCAAGACCGAGTTCCAGGTCGTCAACCTCGACAAGCTGGGCGCGCTGTACCCCGAGGGTGGCGAGGTCACCGTAGAGGGTCTCGTCGCCAAGGGTGCCGTTCGCAAGAACAGCCTCGTCAAGGTGCTCGGCCAGGGCGAGATCTCCGTGGCGCTGCAGGTGACGGTGGACGCCGTCTCCGGTTCCGCCAAGGAGAAGATCACCGCCGCAGGCGGTACCGTCACCGAGCTCGTCTGAGCGCGATGACATAAGCGATCCCGACCGGGGATACCCCATAACGGGGTATCCCCGGTTGGTCGTTCCACGGGGGCAGTGTCGCCGGTAAGGTGGCCTGCACTGTTCTTATTCGTCGAACCTCAAGACCGTCACCCTTGACGCACGCGCGCGGGGGTCGCAGGAGGCACCGTGCTCACCGCGTTCGCCCGGGCGTTCAGGACGCCCGACCTGCGCAAGAAGCTGCTCTTCACGCTCGGCATCATCGTGGTCTACCGGGTCGGTACCCACGTTCCGATCCCCGGCGTCAACTACACGGCCGTACAGCAGTGTGTGACCGAGGCCTCCGGCAACCAGGGCCTCTTCGGTCTCGTCAACATGTTCTCCGGCGGTGCGCTGCTGCAGATCACGGTCTTCGCGCTCGGCATCATGCCGTACATCACGGCAAGCATCATTCTGCAGCTGCTGACCGTGGTGATCCCGCGTCTGGAAGCCCTCAAGAAAGAGGGCCAGGCCGGTACGGCGAAGATCACTCAGTACACGCGCTATCTGACCGTGGCACTCGCCATCCTTCAGGGCACCGGCCTGGTGGCCACCGCCCGCAGCGGCGCCCTCTTCTCCGGCTGCACGGTCGCGACGAGCATCGTCCCCGACCGCGCCATCTTCACGACCATCACCATGGTCGTCACCATGACCGCCGGCACCGGCGTCGTGATGTGGCTCGGCGAGCTCATCACCGACCGCGGCATCGGCAACGGCATGTCGATCCTGATGTTCATCTCGATCGCGGCCACCTTCCCCTCCGCGCTGTGGACCATCAAGAAGCAGGGCACGCTGGCCGGCGGCTGGATCGAGTTCGGCACCGTCATCCTCGTCGGCCTGGTGATGGTCGGCCTGGTGGTCTTCGTCGAACAGGCCCAGCGCCGCATTCCCGTGCAGTACGCGAAGCGCATGATCGGCCGCCGTTCCTACGGCGGTACGTCGACCTACATCCCGCTGAAGGTCAATCAGGCGGGTGTGATTCCCGTCATCTTCGCGTCGTCGCTGCTCTACATCCCGGCTCTGGTCGCGCAGTTCTCCAGCGGCGACGCCGCCTGGAAGACCTGGGTGACGCAGAACCTGACCAAGGGTGACCACCCGATCTACATCACCGCGTACTTCCTCCTGATCGTTTTCTTCGCGTTCTTCTACGTGGCGATCTCGTTCAACCCCGAGGAAGTAGCGGACAACATGAAGAAGTATGGTGGCTTCATCCCGGGCATCCGGGCTGGCCGACCGACCGCTGAGTACCTGAGCTACGTACTCAACCGGATCACCTGGCCGGGTTCGCTGTACTTGGGTCTGATCGCTCTCGTCCCGACGATGGCGTTGGTTGGCTTCGGGGCAAGCCAGAACTTCCCGTTCGGTGGCACCAGCATCCTGATCATCGTGGGTGTCGGTCTGGAGACGGTGAAGCAGATCGAGAGCCAGCTCCAGCAGCGCAATTACGAAGGGTTCCTCCGCTGATGCGAATCGTCCTCGTCGGGCCGCCGGGTGCCGGTAAGGGAACGCAGGCTGTGCGTCTCGCCAAGACGCTGCACATCCCGCACATCTCCACGGGCGACCTCTTCCGTGCCAACATCAGTCAGGCCACGGAACTCGGCAAACTGGCGAAGTCCTACATGGACGCGGGCAACCTGGTCCCGGACGAGGTCACCATCGCGATGGCCAAGGACCGCATGGAGCAGCCGGACGCGGTCAACGGCTTCCTCCTGGACGGGTTTCCGCGCAATGTGTCGCAGGCCGAGGCGCTGGACGAGCTGCTGAAGACCGAGGGCATCAAGCTGGACGCGGTCCTGGACCTGGAGGTCCCGGAGGACGAGGTGGTCCGGCGCATCGCCGGCCGCCGCATCTGCCGCAAGGACTCCAGCCATGTCTTCCACGTGACCTACAGCCCCCCGCAGCAGGACGGCGTCTGTGACGTCTGCGGCGGCGAGCTGTACCAGCGCGACGACGACTCCGAGGACACGGTCCGTACGCGCCTGGAGGTCTACCACACGCAGACCGAGCCGATCATCGACTACTACAAGGCCCAGGGCCTGGTGGTCACGATCTCCGCGCTCGGCCCGGTGGACGAGGTCACGCAGCGGGCGCTCGACGCGCTGAAGGGCGAGGACGAGGGCGACAAGTAGTCGTCAGGCAGATCCGGCCGCGGTGCCCGCAGGGGTGCCGCGGCCGTACTGTTGTACAGGTACATCACCGGTAGGACGCGGAAGACGGAGAGCGCAGGCCCCCATGGTGCAGATCAAGACCCCCGAGCAGATCTCCAAGATGCGCGAGGCGGGGCTGGTCGTCGCCGCGATCCACGCGGCCACGCGTGAGGCGGCCGTACCCGGAGCGAGCACGAAGGACCTGGACGAGGTCGCCCGCAAGGTCCTCGCCGACCACAACGCGAAGCCGAACTTCCTTGGCTACGGCGGCTTCCCCGCGACGATCTGCACCTCGGTGAACGAGGTCGTCGTCCACGGCATCCCCTCCGAGGACGTCGTCCTGAAGGACGGCGACATCATCTCCATCGACTGCGGCGCGATCATCGACGGCTGGCACGGGGACGCGGCGTACACCGCGTTCGTCGGCTCCGGCCACTCCCCGGAGCTCATCGAGCTGTCCCGGGTCACCGAGGAGTCGATGTGGGCCGGCATCGCCGCGATGAAGCTCGGCAATCGGCTCGTCGACATCTCCCGTGCCATCGAGACGTACATCCGCCGGCAGCCGAAGCCGGGCGGCGGGAAGTACGGGATCGTCGAGGACTACGGCGGCCACGGCATCGGTACGGAGATGCACATGGACCCGCATCTGCTGAACTACGTGGAGAAGCGGCGGGGCAAGGGGCCCAAGCTGGTCCCGGGGTTCTGTCTGGCGATCGAGCCGAT
The DNA here is from genome assembly GCF_044763565.1 of Streptomyces sp. NPDC096013. Classification (NCBI taxonomy): domain Bacteria; kingdom Bacillati; phylum Actinomycetota; class Actinomycetes; order Kitasatosporales; family Streptomycetaceae; genus Streptomyces; species Streptomyces sp. NPDC096013. The sequence continues at coordinate 262,589 of NZ_JBIWGK010000010.1, forward strand.
GGTGTCCCTGGGGACCCCGAAGACCGAGGTGCTCTCCGACGACTGGACGGTCATCACGACCGACGGGACGTGGTCCTCGCACTGGGAGCACTCGATCGCGCTGACGGAGGAGGGGCCGCTCGTGCTGACGGCTCCCGACGGGGGCAGGGCGAAGCTGGCCGAGTACGGGATCACGGCTGCGCCGGATCCGCTCGCGTAGTTCTTCGTCCGCGCGCCCGCTGGGGCTGGTCGCGCAGTTCCCCGCGCCCCTGAAAGGACAGGGCATTGCCGCGCCCTGTGCTTAAGGATCTCGACTCCGGGGCATCCTTCCTCGATTCGTCTTTCCGAGTGGCCTGACGTAGACTGACTCGTCGGCTCTCGTGCACCCGCATGTCCGCATGCACCCCGCAAGGGGACGCACAGAGTCGATCAAGGTAGTCGATTCGAAGGGCGAAGCGTGGCCAAGAAGCAAGGTGCCATCGAGATCGAAGGCACTGTCGTCGAGTCTCTCCCGAACGCCATGTTCAAGGTGGAGCTCCAGAACGGCCACCAGGTCCTGGCACACATCAGCGGCAAGATGCGTATGCACTACATCCGCATCCTCCCTGACGACCGGGTCGTGGTGGAGCTGTCTCCGTACGACCTGACGCGTGGCCGGATCGTCTACCGCTACAAGTAGATCTTGCCCAGGCTCCGCGCAAGCGGCGCCGAAGGCAACTGACCCGGAGAACCTCACCAATGAAGGTCAAGCCGAGCGTCAAGAAGATCTGCGACAAGTGCAGGGTGATCCGCCGTCACGGTCGGGTCATGGTCATCTGCGAGAACCCGCGCCACAAGCAGCGCCAGGGCTGACGCACGACCTTCCCTCTGCATTCATCGCAGAGTTTCGCGCGACGCGAGCAGTACATGTTCATACGCAGGACCCGGGCGTAGTAGGCGCCCGACACCCCCGGCTCGGAGGCTGGGGACCCACGCCGTACCAAATCTTCCGCGGAAGAGGCCGGCGGCTGGGATCCGGTTCTGCGGAAGACCTCCGAAGATCAACTGGAGCCATTGAATGGCACGCGTTTCCGGTGTCGACATCCCGCGCGAAAAGCGTGTGGAGGTCGCCCTCACCTACGTGTTCGGCATTGGTCGGACCCTTTCCCAGCTGACGCTGGCCGAGACCGGCATCGACCCCAACACCCGCGTTCGCGACCTCTCGGAAGAGCAGCTCGTCGCGATCCGCGAGTACGTCGACGCCAACATCAAGACCGAGGGTGACCTCCGTCGCGAGATCCAGGCCGACATCCGCCGCAAGGTGGAGATCGGCTGCTACCAGGGTCTCCGTCACCGTCGTGGTCTGCCCGTTCGCGGTCAGCGCACCAGCACGAACGCTCGTACCCGCAAGGGTCCGCGTCGCGCCATCGCCGGCAAGAAGAAGCCGGGCAAGAAGTAGTCCACAGCGGACAACGCTTCACCAGCGGTCTTCGCTGTAGGACCGACCACCTCCCCGTAGGAGTAATAGATGCCCCCCAAGGGTCGTCAGGGCGCTGCCAAGAAGGTGCGCCGCAAGGAAAAGAAGAACGTCGCTCACGGCCACGCGCACATCAAGAGCACGTTCAACAACACGATCGTCTCGATCACGGACCCCTCGGGCAACGTGATCTCCTGGGCCTCCGCCGGCCACGTCGGCTTCAAGGGCTCGCGCAAGTCCACCCCCTTCGCCGCGCAGATGGCCGCCGAGTCGGCCGCCCGTCGCGCGCAGGAGCACGGCATGCGCAAGGTTGACGTCTTCGTGAAGGGCCCGGGCTCCGGTCGCGAGACCGCGATCCGCTCCCTCCAGGCCACTGGCCTCGAGGTCGGCTCCATCCAGGACGTCACCCCCACCCCGCACAACGGCTGCCGTCCGCCGAAGCGCCGCCGCGTCTGACGCACGGTTCGCCTGAGGTTTCGGGCGGTACGGCTCGTAAGGGTCGTGCCGCCCGTACCCTTGTAGCTGTATCAACATCGGGCTGACGCCCGGTGGCAAGGGCGTCAAATAGCGGGCGCCCATGACAGAAGGATCGAACATGCTGATTGCTCAGCGCCCCTCGTTGACCGAAGAGGTCGTCGACGAGTTCCGCTCCCGGTTCGTCATCGAGCCGCTGGAGCCGGGCTTCGGCTACACCCTCGGCAACTCCCTCCGTCGTACGCTCCTCTCCTCGATCCCCGGCGCTGCTGTCACCAGCATCCGGATCGACGGTGTCCTGCACGAGTTCACCACCGTGCCGGGCGTCAAGGAGGACGTCACCGACCTGATCCTCAACATCAAGCAGCTGGTCGTCTCCTCGGAGCACGACGAGCCGGTCGTGATGTACCTGCGCAAGCAGGGCCCGGGTCTGGTCACCGCCGCCGACATCGCGCCCCCGGCCGGTGTCGAGGTGCACAACCCCGACCTCGTCCTGGCCACGCTGAACGGCAAGGGCAAGCTGGAGATGGAGCTGACCGTCGAGCGCGGTCGCGGCTACGTCTCCGCCGTGCAGAACAAGCAGGTGGGCCAGGAGATCGGCCGTATCCCGGTCGACTCCATCTACAGCCCGGTGCTGAAGGTCACGTACAAGGTCGAGGCCACGCGTGTCGAGCAGCGGACCGACTTCGACAAGCTGATCGTCGACGTCGAGACCAAGCAGGCCATGCGTCCCCGTGACGCCATGGCGTCGGCCGGCAAGACCCTGGTGGAGCTGTTCGGTCTCGCCCGCGAGCTGAACATCGACGCCGAGGGCATCGACATGGGCCCGTCCCCGACGGACGCCGCCCTTGCCGCTGACCTCGCCCTGCCGATCGAGGAGCTGGAGCTCACGGTCCGCTCCTACAACTGCCTCAAGCGCGAGGGCATCCACTCCGTGGGTGAGCTCGTGGCGCGTTCCGAGGCCGACCTCCTGGACATCCGCAACTTCGGTGCGAAGTCCATCGACGAGGTCAAGGCGAAGCTGGCCGGCATGGGCCTGGCCCTGAAGGACAGCCCGCCCGGATTCGACCCGACGGCCGCTGCCGACGCCTTTGGCGCCGACGACGACGTGGACGCCGGGTTCGTCGAGACCGAGCAGTACTAGGCGCTTCGCGAGGACGCCGGATTTTGGCTGCGGACCGGCTGTGGCTGGTCGCGCAGTTCCCCGCGCCCCTTACGGGGCTCGGGGTCTCCGACGGGCGATCGCCCGCTCGGACACTGACCTCGGTACCTGATACGGCCGGGGCAGACACCTAGGAGAAACACCATGCCGAAGCCCACCAAGGGTGCCCGTCTGGGCGGCAGTGCCGCGCACGAGAAGCTGCTCCTCGCGAACCTCGCGAAGTCGCTCTTCGAGCACGGCCGCATCACCACCACCGAGGCGAAGGCCCGCAAGCTGCGGCCGTACGCCGAGCGTCTGATCACCAAGGGCAAGAAGGGCGACCTTCACAACCGCCGTCAGGTGCTTCAGGTGATCACGGACAAGAGCGTCGTCCACACGCTCTTCACCGAGATCGGCCCGCGCTACGAGAACCGTCCCGGTGGCTACACCCGTATCACCAAGATCGGTAACCGTCGTGGCGACAACGCGCCCATGGCTGTCATCGAGCTCGTCGAGGCGCTGACTGTCGCACAGGCTGCGACGGGTGAGGCCGAGGCGGCGACGAAGCGTGCGGCCAAGGACAACGAGGCTGCGGCTCCTGCCGAGGTCGTCGAGGACGCCAAGCCGGTCGAAGCCGACGAGGAGTCGAAGGACGCGTAACACCGTCTCTCGGCTGCCGGTCCGCTGTGGCCGGTTGCGCAGTTCCCCGCGCCCCTTGAAAACGGGGTGTGTGGCGGGTCCGTTCCTTTCGGGGGGCGGGCCCGCTTTTGTGTACCTGAAAGGATCCAGGGGTGAGTGACGAAGTTCAGCCTGGTCATGTCCGCGTACGACTCGACCTTTCCTACGACGGGACCGGCTTCTCCGGGTGGGCCAGGCAGGCCGGGGGGCGGCGGACCGTGCAGGGGGAGGTCGAGGAGGCGCTGCGGACGGTGACGCGGTCGGGGGAGGTGGCGTACGACCTGACCGTGGCCGGACGGACCGATGCCGGGGTGCATGCCCGGGGGCAGGTGGCCCATGTCGATCTGCCGGGAGAGGTGTGGGAGGAGCACCGCGAGAAGCTGCTGAAGCGGCTTGCGGGGCGGCTGCCGAAGGATGTGCGGGTGTGGGGCGTCACGGAGGCCGCCGAGGGCTTCAACGCGCGGTTCGCGGCCCTGTGGCGGCGTTACGTCTACCGGGTGGGGGACCGGCCGGGGGGCGTGGACCCGTTGCTGCGGAACCATGTGCTGTGGCACGACTGGGAGTTGGACGTCGACGTGATGGACGCCGCCGCAAAGTCCCTGGTCGGGGAGCATGACTTCGCCGCCTACGCGAAGAAGCGCGAGGGCGCGTCGACCGTGCGGGAGATCTTCGACTTCGGGGTGCGGCGGCGCGGTGACGGGGTCATCGAGATCGAGGTGCGCGCCGACGCCTTCTGCCACAACCAAGTGCGGTCCATGGTCGGCGCGTTGCTGTTCGTCGGCGACGGGCACCGGGGCGCCGAGTGGCCGCGGAAGGTGCTGGACGCGGGCGTACGGGACAGTGCCGTGCATGTCGTACGGCCGCTCGGTCTGACCCTGGAGGAGGTCGCCTATCCGGCGGACGAGGGGCTCGCGGAGCGGCAGTTGCTGGCCCGGCGGGTGCGGGGCACCGTGCACTGAGGGGCCGGTCGGGCGCCAACTTCCGTCGGCGCCCCGCTCGTTACTGTGCCGCCGCCGAAGCCTGGGTCTCGCCGCGGGCGTGGATCTGGTCGAAGGCGAACTTGCCGAGGTCGTCGCCGATCGTGAAGACCGCGGTGTCCTTCGCCGTCACGTCCTTGCCGTTGTCGAAGCCGGCGATCGTGAAGTAGGCGTAGCGGCCGTAGGAGTTGGTGGTCGTGCGGCAGATGGCGCCGTCGCAGAACGGCTTGACGCCCTTGCCGGAGAGGGACTTGACGACGCTCTTGGTGTCCGCCTGGCCCTTGACCTTCGTCGCCTGGGCCTCGGTGTCGAAGAGGGCGACGCCGACCGTGACCGCGATGTTGCCCTTGACGTACGTGACCCGCATGAGGCGGGTGCAGCCGTTCGCGGTGAGGACCTTGGGGAGGGTGCCCGCGGCGACCGAGGCGCAGTTCGTGGTGTCGGCCGTCGGGCCCTTCTTGTACACGGTCGAGGCGACCGTTAGCTGGGTGCCCGGGAAGAGGGTGGTGGGGCTGAGCGGCGCGGTGTCCTTCGCCTTGCTGGAGATGAACTCCTTCGGGTCCAGCGGCGGGGGCGCGCTGGTCGGGGCGAAGGACGGCGAGGTGGCGCCGGTGGGCAGGGACCCGCTCGCGGGCAGGTTCGTGGGCTTGCCGGACGCGCTGTCGTCGCCGTTCGCCGAGACCACGGCCATGGCCACGGCCGTCCCGACGGCCACCGTCGCGAGCGCGCCGCCGCCTATGAACAGCAGGCGCTTGCGTCTGTTGCGCGTCTCCGACGCCTCGGCGAGCGCGGCCCAGTCCGGGGTCTGCTCGTCGACGTTGCCGCCCCACGGCTGCTGCGAATTGGGTTTCCAGGGATCCCACTGGGACTGGGGTCCCCCCTGTCCGAAGCTCATGGGTCGCATCCTAGACGGGGTGACGGGGGTACCGGTGCGCCTCAATGAGGCCTGTGGCGACTGACGTTGGGGAAGTCACGGTAAGTGGTTCCACGGTCGCTGTCCGCTGTGGAACGGGGTCGGCCCCACGCGTTTTGACCCGTCCGGGGCGGCGCGGGTACTCTTACGGTTTGTTATGCGTATCGGCTTGGTCCCTTGCGGACAAGAGGCCCTTACGTAGGTTCCCTGGAGCAGTTACCAGTGGGCGGCATACGGGCAGGGTCCCCGGCACTGTCGTCCCCAGCTGCACGATCGCTTCAGTGATGCCATGTGTCAGGCCCTATCCACTGAAGAAGTGAAGGCTACGAAGTGCGTACGTACAGCCCCAAGCCCGGCGATGTGACTCGCCAGTGGCACGTCATCGACGCCCAGGACATCGTCCTCGGCCGTCTGGCTACCACTGCTGCGAACCTCCTCCGCGGCAAGCACAAGCCGACCTATGCCCCCCACATGGACATGGGCGACTTCGTCATCATCATCAACGCCGACAAGGTTCACCTGTCCGGCAACAAGAAGACCCAGAAGCTGGCGTACCGCCACTCCGGTTACCCGGGTGGTCTGCGCTCCGTCCGTTACGACGAGCTGCTGGCGAAGAACCCCGAGAAGGCCGTCGAGAAGGCCATCAAGGGCATGATCCCCAAGAACACCCTGGGCCGTCAGATGCTCAGCAAGCTGAAGGTCTACTCGGGCGACCAGCACCCGCACGCTGCGCAGCAGCCGGTGCCGTTCGAGATCACCCAGGTCGCGCAGTAGTTCCGGCCACACCCCCTAAGACAGAAAAGAATCTGAGGAGAACCGTGGCCGAGACCACCGTTGAGCAGCCGGTCGAAGAGACCGAGACCGAGCTCGTCGACATCGAGAGCTACACCACCGAGTCCGACGTCCCCGTCGAGGGTGAGTACACGTCGGAGTCGCTCGCCGGCCGCTTCGGCGACCCGCAGCCGGCCGCCGGCCTGGGCCGTCGCAAGAACGCCATCGCGCGCGTTCGCATCGTGCCCGGCACCGGCAAGTGGAAGGTCAACGGGCGCACGCTCGAGGACTACTTCCCGAACAAGGTCCACCAGCAGGAAGTCAACGAGCCCTTCAAGGTGCTCGAGCTGGACGGCCGCTACGACGTCATCGCCCGCATCTCGGGTGGCGGCGTCTCCGGTCAGGCCGGTGCCCTGCGCCTCGGCGTGGCCCGCGCGCTGAACGAGGCCGACGTGGACAACAACCGCGGCGCCCTCAAGAAGGCCGGTTACCTCCGTCGCGACGACCGTGCGGTCGAGCGCAAGAAGGCCGGTCTCAAGAAGGCCCGCAAGGCTCCGCAGTACAGCAAGCGCTAGATCCCGCCTGCTGTCTGTACTCCGAACGCCCCGGCGGCACGCCAGTCGTGCCGCCGGGGCGTTCGTTTATCACAGCGCGGGGCGTATAACGGCACAAGACGCTCAAAGGCTTGTGTGATCGGATGACCAGGCATCGTATGCCTGGAACGCAGGACTTTCGCCTTGCAGAACTTTCGCCTTCCTCAGGAGGACAAGTGGGACGACTCTTCGGCACGGACGGCGTGCGCGGTGTCGCCAACGCGGATCTGACGGCCGAGATGGCGCTCGGCCTCTCCGTCGCCGCGGCGCACGTGCTCGCCGAGGCGGGCACCTTCGCCGGCCACCGGGCGACGGCCGTGGTCGGGCGGGACCCGCGCGCGTCCGGGGAGTTCCTGGAGGCCGCCGTGGTCGCGGGCCTGGCCAGCGCCGGCGTGGACGTGCTGCTCGTCGGCGTGCTGCCCACCCCCGCGGTGGCGTATCTCACCGGCGTGCTGGGCGCCGACCTCGGCGTGATGCTCTCCGCGAGCCACAACGCCATGCCGGACAACGGCGTGAAGTTCCTCGCCCGCGGCGGGCACAAGCTCGACGACGAGCTGGAGGACCGGATCGAGAAGATCTACGACGAGCACCGCACCGGCGCCCCCTGGGACCGCCCGACCGGTGCGGGCGTGGGCAGGATCCGGCACTACAGCGAAGGCTTCGACCAGTACGTCGCCCACCTCATCGGCGTGCTCCCGAACCGGCTCGACGGCCTGAAGATCGTCCTCGACGAGGCGCACGGCGCCGCCGCCCGGGTCTCCCCGGAGGCGTTCTCGCGGGCCGGTGCCGAGGTCGTCACGATCGGCGCGGACCCCGACGGGCTCAACATCAACGACGGGTGCGGCTCGACCCACCTGGATCTCCTCAAGGCCGCCGTCGTCGAGCACGGCGCGGACTTCGGCATCGCGCACGACGGTGACGCCGACCGCTGCCTGGCCGTGGACCACACCGGCGAAGAGGTCGACGGGGATCAGATCATGGCCGTGATCGCGCTGGCGATGCGGGAGCGTTCCGCACTGCGCTCCGACACCGTCGTCGCGACCGTCATGTCGAACCTGGGCTTCAAACTGGCCATGGAGCGCGAGGGCCTGACGCTCGTCCAGACCGCGGTCGGCGACCGCTACGTCCTGGAGGAGATGAAGGAGCACGGCTACGCGCTGGGCGGCGAGCAGTCCGGCCACGTCATCATCCTGGACCACGCGACCACCGGCGACGGCACGCTGACCGGCCTGATGCTGGCGGCGCGGGTCGCCGCCACGGGTCGTACGCTCAAGGACCTCGCGTCCGTGATGACGCGGCTGCCGCAGGTCCTCATCAACGTGCCCGACGTGGACCGCACCCGGGTCGGCACCTCCGCGGACCTGGCCGCCGCGGTGGCCGAGGCGGAGCGTGAACTCGGCTCCACGGGACGGGTGTTGCTGCGTCCGTCCGGTACCGAGCCGCTGGTCCGGGTGATGGTGGAGGCCGCCGACATCGACCAGGCCCGGTCGGTGGCGGGACGGTTGGCGGATGCCGTGAAGTCGGCGCTCGGCTAGGTGGGCCGAGCGGTGGCGCGCTCGCGCTGCCAGGCCCAGAAGGTCTTCTGCGCCAGCAGTGTGAGCGTGCCCGCCGCGACGATCCCCCCGAGGTTGGCGAGGAGCTGCCAACTGGAGCCCCACGTCTGGGAGTAGTCGCGGTAGCTGAAGGCCACGGCGGCGTTCGCGGCGGCCGGGACGGTCGTCACCGAGATCGCGACACCGATCAGCGCACCGGACTTGGCCGAGGTGAGGGACAGCGTGCCCGCGATGCCGGCCAGGAAGGCCACGACGAAGGACATCAAGTCGGGCTTCCAGATGAAGGCGGTGTTGGGCCGGGCCGCCTCCACCATCGACTTCTCGAACAGGCCGAAGGCGTCCAGCAGCCAGCTGAAGCCCGCCGTCAGCAGCATGGCCGCGGCGAACCCGGCCAGCAGCGCCCACAGCGACCGCCACACCAGCTGCGGCGCCCTCCGCACCAGCGCGGTGGAGATCCCGGCGAGCGGCCCGAACTCCGGTCCCACGGCCATCGCGCCCACGATCAGGATCGCGTTGTCCAGCATCACACCGCAGGCCGCGAGCATCGTGGCGACGGCCAGGAACGCGACGTAGGTGACGGTGAGCGTCGACTCCTCGTGGGTGGCGTCCGCGAGGTGCTCCCACAGGACGGCGTCGGCACCCTCGCCCGGCGCGTCCTCCTCGGCCCGGTCGGCCCGCTCCGACAGCGACAGGCCGATCTCGTCGACGGCGATGGAACCGGTGCGGTCCAGCCCCGACTCCCGTAGCGCGCTGATGAGTTCGTCGCCGGCCTCGCGGGCGACGTCGCACATCACGACATCGCCGACGGGGTCGCGGGCGGCGCCGGTCAGGACGACGAGATGCGCGGTGCCGACCGTCGACTCGATCAGCCGGACCACGTCGTCGGTCCGGTCGGCGGGGGTGATCAGGCGCAGATGCAGCATGACGCCTTTCTAACAGGCGCCCGCCGCGGATCTACAGCTTGCGCAGCCTCAGCCGCTGGACCTTGTGGTCGGTGCCCTTGCGGATGACCAGGGTGGCGCGGCCCCGGGTGGGGGCGATGTTCTCGACCAGGTTGGGCTTGTTGATGGTGCGCCAGAGGGTCCGGGCGTAGTCGACGGCCTCCTCCTCGGAGACCTGGGTGTACTTGCGGAAGTACGAGTCGGGGTTCTGGAACGCGGTGGCGCGCAGCTTGCGGAACCGGTTCAGGTACCAGCGCTCGATGTCCTCGGCGCTCGCGTCGACGTAGACACTGAAGTCGAAGTAGTCGGCGAGCCCGACGCGGGTGCGGCCGTCCTTGCCGGGGAGCGCGGGCTGAAGCACGTTGAGCCCCTCGACGATCAGGATGTCCGGGCGGCGGACGGTGAGCCGCTGGTCGGGGACGATGTCGTAGATGAGGTGGGAGTAGACGGGCGCGGTGACCTCGTCCTTGCCGGCCTTGATGTCGGCGACGAAACGGGTCAGCGCGCGGCGGTCGTACGACTCCGGGAACCCCTTGCGCGACATCAGCCCGCGTGCCTCCAACTCCCGGGTGGGCAGCAGGAATCCGTCGGTGGTGACCAGCTCCACGCGGGGGTGCTCGGGCCAGCGGGAGAGCAGCGCCTGGAGGAGACGGGCGACGGTCGACTTCCCTACGGCGACGGAGCCGGCGACGCCTATGACGAACGGCGTGCCGGACTGGGACCCCTGCTCGCCCAGGAAGGTGTTCAGGGCGCCTCGGAGCGCGTCCGTGGCGCCGACGTAGAGATTGAGGAGTCTGGAGAGCGGGAGGTAGATGTCCCGCACCTCGTCGAGGTCGATGACATCACCGAGGCCACGCAGCTTCTCGACCTCCTCGGCGGTGAGCGGCAGCGGCGTCTTGTCGCGCAGCGCGCTCCACTCGGCTCGGGTGAGGTCGACGTAGGGAGTCGCCTCCGGCTTGTGCCGGTGGGCGCTCCGGGGCATCGGGGAGACCGGGGAGATCACCAGTCCATTGTTAACGGAGTTTGAACGGGGTGGTGGGTGGGGTGCGTCACGTGGGGTGGCATCGGGGCGTGGGCTGGGGCCCCGGGCCCTGACCCGGTGGGCGGTATCCCCCGTCGATCGTGGCCGTAATTTCCGAAATCGGGCACGGAGTGCCGGGTTCGGGCGGGGTTCGGCGCCTAGGCTGCGGCGCATGTGCGGAATCGTGGGATACGTGGGGTCGCAGTCGGCGCTCGATGTCGTGATGGCCGGGCTGAAGCGGCTGGAGTACCGGGGGTACGACTCGTCGGGGGTCGCCGTGCTCGCGGACGGTGGGCTGGCGGCGGCGAAGAAGGCGGGGAAACTCGTCAATCTGGAGAAGGAACTGGTCGACCGCCCGCTGCCCGCGGGGTCGACCGGCATCGGGCACACGCGCTGGGCCACGCACGGCGGCCCGACCGACGCGAACGCCCACCCGCATCTCGACAACGCGGGCCGGGTCGCCGTCGTCCACAACGGCATCATCGAGAACTTCGCCTGTCTGCGGGCCGAGCTGGCCGAGCGCGGGCACGACCTCGCCTCCGACACGGACACCGAGGTGGTCGCGCATCTGCTGGCCGAGGAGTTCTCGGCGTGCGCGGACCTGGCGGAGGCGATGCGGCAGGTGTGCCGGCGGCTGGAGGGCGCGTTCACGCTGGTCGCGGTGCACGCGGACGAGCCGGACGTGGTCGTGGGGGCGCGGCGCAACTCGCCGCTCGTGGTCGGGGTCGGCGAGGGTGAGGCCTTTCTCGCCTCCGACGTCGCCGCGTTCATCGCCCACACGCGCTCCGCGATCGAGCTGGGCCAGGACCAGGTCGTCGAGCTGCGCCGGGACGGGGTGACCGTCACCGGGTTCGACGGCGCTCCGGCCGAGGTCCGCTCCTATCACGTCGACTGGGACGCCTCCGCCGCCGAGAAGGGCGGCTACGACTACTTCATGCTCAAGGAGATCGCCGAGCAGCCGAAGGCGGTCGCCGACACGCTGCTGGGCCGGATCGACGCGGCGGGCCTGCTCACCCTGGACGAAGTCCGCATCCCCGTCCATGAGTTGAGGGAGATCGACAAGGTCGTCATCGTCGCCTGCGGTACGGCCTTCCACGCCGGCCTGATCGCCAAGTACGCCATCGAGCACTGGACCCGGATTCCCTGTGAGGTGGAGCTGGCCAGCGAGTTCCGGTACCGGGACCCGATCCTCGGGGCCCGCTCGCTGGTGATCGCCATCTCCCAGTCCGGCGAGACGATGGACACCCTGATGGCGCTGCGGCACGCCCGTGAGCAGGGTTCGAAGGTCCTGGCCATCTGCAACACCAACGGGTCGACGATCCCCCGTGAGTCGGACGCGGTGCTGTACACGCACGCCGGGCCCGAGGTCGCGGTGGCGTCGACGAAGGCGTTCCTGACGCAGCTGGTCGCGTGCTACCTCGTGGCGCTGTATCTCGGGCAGGTCCGCGGCACCAAGTGGGGGGACGAGATCCAGGCCGTCATCCGGGACCTGTCGCAGATCTCCGGTGAGGTCGAGCGGGTGCTGGAAACCATGGAGCCGGTACGGGAGTTGGCGCGCTCGGTCGCCTCCAAGAACACCGTGCTGTTCCTGGGGCGGCACGTCGGTTATCCCGTCGCTCTCGAAGGCGCCCTGAAACTCAAGGAGTTGGCGTACATGCACGCCGAGGGCTTCGCGGCGGGCGAGCTGAAGCACGGGCCGATCGCCCTGATCGAGGAGGGCATGCCGGTCGTCGTGGTCGTGCCGTCGCCGCGCGGGCGGTCCGTGCTGCACGACAAGATCGTGTCCAACATCCAGGAGATCCGGGCGCGGGGCGCGATGACGATCGTGATCGCGGAGGAGGGCGACGACACGGTCGTACCGTACGCGGACCATCTGATCCGGATTCCGGTCACCCCGACCCTGCTCCAACCGCTGGTCGCGACCGTGCCGTTGCAGGTGTTCGCCTGCGAGCTGGCGACGGCTCGGGGCAACGAGGTGGACCAGCCGCGGAATCTGGCGAAGTCGGTGACGGTGGAGTAGGCGGCCACGGCGGCGGCGGTGGCACCTGGTTGTCCCAGCCGCGTGCGCCGGGCTTCCCGGGGCGGGAACTGCCTGAGCGCGGCGCACGCGGTTGCGCGCCGCGCTCGGCACAGGCAGGGGGACGGGCCGCCGGGGAGAGCAGGGCTACTCCTCGACCGTGAGTCCCTTTCGCAGTTTCGTCAGGGTGCGCGACAGCAGCCGCGACACGTGCATCTGCGAGATGCCCAGTTCGTCGCCGATCTCCGACTGCGTCATGTTGGCCACGAAGCGCAGGGAGAGGATCTGCCGGTCCCGGGACGGGAGTTCGGCGATCAGGGGCTTCAACGACTCGACGTACTCGATGCCTTCGAGTCCGTGGTCCTCGTAGCCGATGCGGTCCGCGAGGGCGCCCTCGGAGTCGTCCTCCTCGGGCTGGGCGTCAAGTGAGCTGGCCGTGTAGGCGTTTGACGCCGCCATGCCCTCGACGACCTCGTCCCTCGAGATCTTCAGGCGCTCCGCCAGCTCGCCCACGGTGGGGGCGCGGTCGAGCTGCTGGGCCAGTTCGTCGCCGGCCTTGGCGAGGTCCAGCCGGAGTTCCTGGAGCCGGCGCGGGACGCGCACGGACCATGAGGTGTCACGGAAGAAGCGCTTGATCTCCCCGACGATGGTTGGCATCGCGAAAGTGGGGAACTCGACACCGCGGCTGAGTTCGAAACGGTCGATCGCCTTGATCAGGCCGACGGTGCCGACCTGGATGATGTCCTCCATCGGCTCGCTGCGCGAGCGGAAGCGGGAGGCGGCGAACTTGACCAGCGCGAGGTTGAGTTCCACGAGCGTGTTGCGGACGTACGAGTATTCGTGCGTGCCTTCTTCGAGCGATTCGAGCCGCTCGAAGAGGGTCTTGGAAAGCGCCCGCGCGTCGACTGCGCCGACCTCGTCGTACGGGGGGATCTCGGGGAGCCCCTCGATGGCGGTGGGATCCAGTTGAGCCGGTGGGGGTGTCGACGTCGCTGCCGGGGTAGGCGATGCGTCGAGCCGGGGTGACATGGTGTCCTCCATCGTTCTCGGCATATGGCTGCCGAAGCCGGTGCGTGCACTGCGGAGTGCGGCGCCTCCAAAGCCGGTCGTGTCGGTCATATCGAATGTCCAATACTTGTCCCTACTAGCCCTACCCGTTTTCTGGAGCCCGCCGCAAGTGCGTTGTGCGCCCATATGTCTGAATATGGGCGTTTGTTCGGGTGTCAGAGAGTGTGAGGAAGGCGTAGTGTTCCAGGGCGAACGTCAACAGCCACGACCTCGGGAGAGAGAGACGGCATGGACCGCGGGACGGTCGGCAGCGCACAGTCGGGCCGGCTTCTGGTCGAGGTGCGGAAACAGGGCCTCAGCGCCGTTGTGACACCGGCGGGTGAGTTGGATCACCACACCGCCGATCTGTTGCGCGAACCGCTGGAGGACCTGCTCGCCCATGGGTACGCACGGCTCGTCGTGGACTGCTCACGACTGGAGTTCTGCGACTCCACGGGCCTCAACGTGCTGCTCGGCGCGCGCCTCAAGGCGGAAGCCGCAGGTGGTGGAGTGCATCTCGCGGGGATGATGCCCGCGGTGGCGCGCGTCTTCGAGATCACAGGGGCGGATGCGGTGTTCACCGTCCACGACACACTCGGGGCGGCCCTCGCCGACGAGTCCGGCTGAGCCCCCTTTCTGCCCGTGCGACCGGTGAATTACCCGCGCCTCGGCTTCCGTGCCGAGTAAGGGGTGTTTTGCCGGTTCGCTCGGGCAGGAGAACATCTGAACCTGTTGAGAACCAGAGCGACCAAAACGCTCGCGATCCACGTACTGACACTTGAACACGTACCGACTCTTGAATCGTGAACCGGTGAATCGGTGAGGTGAAGCGCTGATGAGCACCACCCGGCCCTACCCGCCGGGCGACCGCCCGGAGCCCGGTGGCGCTGCGGAGGCGCCCGCCGGAGGCGCTGCCGCGCCGTCCGTCGGGGACGACGCCGAACCGGCCGTGGGCCGGGACACCCGCAGGCTCAGTTTCGCGGGTGAGAGCGGCGTCGTCCCGCTGGCCCGCGACTTCGCCCGCCAGGCGCTGTACGCCTGGGGCTGGCTGCCCGCCGAGGGCGCCGACCGGCGCGCCGCCGCCGAGGATGTGCTCCTCGTCGTCTCCGAGCTGGTCACCAACGCCTGTCTGCACGCCGAGGGCCCGGACGAGATGTGGATCACCTGCGACAACAAGGTGATCCGCGTCGAGGTCTCCGACCGCGGCACCGGTCAGCCCGCCCCCAGAACCCCGCACCGCGCGGGCCGCCCCGGCGGCCACGGCATGTTCATCGTGCAGCGGCTGTGCCTGGACTGGGGGGTCGTCCGCGCGCCGGGCCTCACCGGAAAGACGGTATGGGCGGAACTGGGCGCGCCGGCCTAGCCCGGATCGTGCCCCTGCCCGCCCCCTGACCTGGTCCTCCCTTACCCACCTCGGGTTACCTCCGGTCACCCCCTCCACTCGGTGCTCCCCTCGCGCACGTCGGATCGTCACAACTCCGGCGTGCGTCTTGTCTTCCCTCCTCACGGGCCCGGGCGTACCTTGACGGCCGATCTGATGTGCCGTCAGGAATGAGGGGACCGTGTCGTACCAGAAACGAACCGCAGCGCTCGCGTCTGTCGCGGCCCTGGCCGGCTCGGCGGTATTCATGGCCGCCCCCGCAGCCCGGGCCGACGTGGTCGACGTCAACTACAAGTGCCAGACGCCCATCGGCGTCAAGACCGCCGTCTCGCCGATCGACATCAAGGGTGTCAAGAGCGGCAGCGGCTACCGGCTCACCATGTCCTGGCAGAAGGGCGTCTCCTCCAGCCCCGTCGAACTCGGCAAGGGGGCGATGAGCCCGAGCGCCACCATCAAGGTGGGCGGCGCGGACAGCGGCACGGTCTCGGTGTCGGGGCCGGCGAACCAGGCGGCGATTCCCGCCAACACCCCCATCAAGATCAACGACTTGACGGGTACGTACACCCCGAAGGCGTCCGGCAAGGTCACGTTCACCGCGGCCGTGCTCACCATCAAGGCCCTGGGTACGACGACGACGTGCACGCCGACCAACAGTCCCGGGCCGTCGCTCACGCTGGACGTGACAGGGTCGGGCGGTTCGTCGGGGGGCTCCGGCGGCTCCGGCGGGTCGACCGGCTCCACCGGTTCGACGGGGAGCGGCACCGGTACGGACTCCAGCGGCACGCTTCCGAAGACCGGCCCCGACGACTCGGTCATCGCCCTCGGCACGCTCGGCGGCACGGTCCTGCTCGCGGGCGCGGCGGGCACCCTGTGGCTGACCCGGCGCAACCAGACGGCCCGCGCCCGCCGCTGACAGCCCCCCGTACGCCCGCTGGAGCCGCCCATGCCGCCGTCGTCGACCGCCCGCGTCCTGTGTCTGTCCCTCCTCGCCCTCCTGGCGGCCGCGCCGACCGCAACGGCCGCCGGGGGATGGACCGTTGCGCCCGCGGGCGGCGGACGGCCGACGTTCTACGCCGAGGGCGAGCCCGGCACGACCCTCCAGGACACGGTGTCCGTGACCAACCCCACCACCCGCGCGGTCACCGTCCGGCTGCGTGCCACCGGCGTCCCGGTCACCTTCGCCGACACCGGGGTGCGGGTCCCCGCCCGCACCCGCGCCGACGTCCCGTTCACGGTGAACGTCCCGGCGACCGCCACCCCGGGCGACCGCACCGCCACGATCCTCGCGCGTGACACGAGGGGCCGGGAGGCGACCGTACGGCTTCAACTCCGGGTGCGCGGACCGGCGTTGTCGGCGCTGACCGTCGAACACGTCACGGTCCACGGCGACCGCATCGCCTACGAACTGGTCAACCGCGGCACCACCCCCCTCACCCCGACACTCGCCGTCCACGCCACCGGCGTCCTCGGCACCCTCCTCGACCGCGCCCCCCGCGCCCTCCCCGTCCAACTCCCGCCGGGCGCACGCCGGAAGCTCACCGAACCCTGGCCCGGCCACCCCACCCTGGACGCGGTCGACCTGCGCCTCACGGTCACGGCGGCCGGCGGCGCCCACGACACGGCGGACACGACGACACGGTTCGTGCCGTGGGGCGCGGTGACGGGGATCGGCGGTGCGGCGGTGGCCGGGAGCACGCTGCTTCTCGTACGACGGCAACGGCGCCGCAGGGGCGACGAGGTGGCCGAACATCCGCGGGCGGAAGCCGAGTTGACGGGAGCGGTGAGGTGAGCGGCAAGGTGCGGATACCGGCGCTGGTGGCGGTGCTCGCGCTGCTCCTGCTGCCGTTGGCGGGGGCGGCGCCGGCCGCGGCGGCGGGCGGGCCGGGTGTGAAGCTCTCCACGTCGCAGGCGGGGACGGGCGGTTCGATCACCGTCTCCGGCAGCGGGTGGCGGGCGCACGCCCTGCTGATGGTGCTGATCTGCGGGCAGGCGACGCCCGCGCGCGGGGTGATCGGCGGCACCAACTCCTGTGCCAACGCGGACGGCCGGGCCGTGACGACGGACGCCAAGGGCGCCTTCAGCAGGAAGCTGCCGGTGTCGGAGCCGCCCGTGCCGTGCCCGTGCGTGGTGCACGTGGCGACGGTGACCGGGGCGAGCGCGTCCGCCGACACGGTGTTCCAGGTGGCAGGACACGCGGTCGAACCACTCCCCGCGGAGCCCTCCGCCGGACGCCTGTCGGTCCTCTCGGACACCCGGCTGGACGGTTCGAGCGGCCTGCTGACCTGGTTCGGGGCGCCACCGTCCCGCACGCTGGTCTTCACCGTCGGCAACGCCGGCTCGTCCCCCGTCAAGAACCCCGTCTTCCAAGTCGGCACCTCCCACGGGGTGTTCGCGCCGCAGTGGGACGACCAGGAGTTCAACGGCACGATCGCGCCCGGCGGGAAGGCGGAGATCAGACTCCCGGTCGACCTCGCGGCCGGGGCGCACGGCGACTACACCGTCTCGATGAAGTACGGCGGCCGAGTCCTGGCCGAACAACCATGGGGAGTCGGCCGCCCCTGGGGCGTGACCCTGTTCTGGGTCCTGCTCTGCGTGGTCGTACCGGCGGCGGTGTTCCGCGTCGGGATGGCCGTGGTGGACCGGCTGCGCCCCCGCAAGGCGGCCCGCAGCACGGGCCCGCCCCGGCACCGGGCCCTGCACATGCCCGCCCAAGTCACCCTGCGCATGCCGAAGTTCGGCACGGCGGACCCCTCGCGTGAGGACGCCCCGACGACCTCGACCCTGCCGTGGTTCACCCCGGACTCCGATCCGGGCACGGCCGGTCGACTCTCCGCACCGCACGACGACAGCCCGACGAGTCCGACGACTCCCACCAGGAAGGGACTTACGTGAGCAAGCGAAGGAGAGTCATACCGGCCGGCGGAGGCGGTGTACGGAGAGCGGGTGCGGCGACGTTCGCGCTGGTCCTCGGCGGCGCGGGCCTCGCGCTCGGCCTGACCGCCGGGACCGCGCAGGCCGCCGAGGTGTCCTACGCCACCCACTGCGTGCCGCCCGCCGGAATCGACCCCGTCGACGGCACCACCAAGGTCGAGATCACCGCGCCCGCGACGGCGAAGGTCGGCGACACCGTCGACGTCGTCTGGAAGTTCACGCAGGCCGCGTCCAAGAACCCCGACATCATCGACCTTCCCGCCAACTCGGTCCAGCCGTCGGGGACGTTGAAGGCGAAGGGTGCGCAGACCGCCGACATCGCGATGCAGGGGCCGCGCGAGAACCCGGCGATTCCCAAGGGCGCGGTCATGACCCTGTCCGACATGAAGGGCTCCCTGAAGCTGACGACGCCGGGTGAGGTGACGCTGACCCCGGACGCGTACACGGTCAACGCGTTCTCGACGGACACGAAGTGCGCTCCTACGGCGACGGTCTCGCCGTCGGCGACGATCAACGTGACGGCGGGGGACGGCAGTTCGTCGAGTACGTCACCCACGCCATCGGACTCGCCGTCGGAATCCGCGTCGCCCAGTGATTCGGCGTCTGCGTCTGCGTCTGCGTCGGCATCGGCATCGGCGTCCGCCTCGTCGAGCGACGGCACCGGGACCGGGCAGACCGACTTCACCGGCAAGGAGGTCTCCGTCCCGTACGCGTGCAAGACGCCCATCGGCGACAAGAACGCGACCTCGCCCGTCCAGATCAACGCCTCGAAGGACGGCGGGAGTTACGCCCTCACCGTCCAGTTCAAGAAGTCGGTGATGGACAGCCCCGCCGACATCCCGGCGGGCTCCGTGAAACCGTCGATGGAGGTCACCCTGGGCGGCGCGGACAAGGGCACGGTCCATGTCGAGGGGCCGACCAACTCCGCCGCCATCAAGTCCGGCGACCCGATCGAGATACCGGACCTCACCGGCACGTACAAGCCCGGCGCGAGCGGCACGTCGACCCTCTCACCCGGGGTTCTCACGATCAACGCCCTCGGTACGACGACGACGTGCACGCCCACCAAGTCCGAGGTCTCCCTCACCCTCGACACGACGGCACAGGCCAGCGGCGCGTCCGGGGGTTCCTCCACGTCGGGCGGTACGTCCGGGTCGACGTCCACCTCCGGAGGCCTGGCGGAAACGGGCTCCGACAGCCACGGCGGCCTGAAGGCCCTCGGGTTGGTCTCCGGCACGGCGATCCTTTTGGGCGTGGCGGTGTTCACGTTCATGCCGGGGCGGAGGCGACTGCGCTAGCGAGGTGAAGGTTGGGCCACTCGCTTCTTGCCAGTGTCGGGCTTCCGCGGCCCGAGTAAAGGGCGCTCCGCTGCGCTGCGCGTCGGCTGCGCCGATGGCCCTGCGGGCCACCCTTGACTCGGTCCGCTCCAGCCCGTTGGAGAAGCGAGCGAGCGGCCCGGAGGAATGGGTGGCCAGCTAGGAATCCCCGTGCCGGTACTGGGCTGTGGACCGGTGTGGGGGGATGCGCGCTGGCGTCTCGCCTGCACGCCGCCTCGGCTCAGCGGCGACCGCCCAGTGGGGACTTCCCAACAGACAAAAGGCAGAGCAGAAGGGAAATGGCGAGAGGGGAGAGGCGAGGAGCGGGGGGGGCGAGGGACGGGGGACGAGGGGCAAGGGGCAGCGGGCAAGGGGGAGTGGGCAGCGGTCGGTGGGTAGGGGGTCGGCGGGTGGGGGTCGCTGGAAGCCGGGGGTAAATCTAACCACTGTCATGTGCTGTAACTGGTTAGAAAAGACCCGGGCCCGCACCGTCGCCCGCCCTAGCCCCGGCCCCACTTCCCCCGCCTCCCGCCCTGCCTCCCGTCTCTCCCCCCCGGGCCCTAGCCGTCCTCCCTCTTCCCCCGCCTCCCGCCCTGCCTCCCGTCTCTCCCCCCCGGGCCCTAGCCGTCCTCCCTCTTCCCCCGGCCCTCGCCCTCCTTCCCGTCTCTCCGCCCCCCGGGGCTCTCGTCCTCCCTCTCGCCTTCGTCGTGGCTCGTAGAGGGCGGCGGCTAGGAAGGTGATGGCGAACAGGGCAGGCTCCTCGCCCCTGCTCCCGTCGTCGACTTCTTCTCCGCGTCTCCTGTGCCGTTTCCGAGGGGCTCGGGCCGCCGGTTTTCTTCTCCTCGCGCACCCACCACTCCCGCCGCCGCCCTCCACAAGCCGGGGTCTTTTCTAACCAGTCATCGCATCCGACAGTGGTTAGATTTACCCACAGCTTCCAGGGCCCTCCAGGGCCCTCCGGGTCGCCCGTTGGCTGGCCGCCGCTGCTCCCTGCTTGTTGACTGCTGAGGAAGTCCCCGCCGGGCGGTAGCCGCCCAGTAGGGCTGGCGCGTAAGCAAGACGGCAGCGCTCCCCCACCCATGGCCGATGGCCGGTCGGCGCTGCGTCGGTGTGGGCCTGCGCAGGAGGTGCCTGTCCGTGCGCCTGTGTCTCTCCTCACCGGCGGTTGGCCGCTGGGCCGGTCCGGCGCGCGGGTGGGACGCCGACGTGTCACCCTCGCCCTCGAACCCGGTCCTCTTTGAAAGCCGGGAACATTTCTAACTGGCCAAGGGTGCGACAGCGGTTAGATTTATACCTGGCTTCCAGCACCCACCCACCCATCCACTCACCCCTCGTCCACGCACTCAGGGTTGGCCGCTGAGCCGGCCCGGCGTGCTGGCGAGGCGCGAGCGCGTATCCCTCACACCGGCCAGCAGCCCAGTACAGATATGGGCCTTTCTGCCTGGCCACCCATCCTTCCGGGCCGCTCGCTCGCTTCTGAAACGGGCTGGAGCGGTCCTAGTCAAGGGTGGCCCGTAGGGCCATCGCCGGAGGCGACGCGTAGCGCAGCGGAGCGCCCTTTACTCGGGCCGTGGAAGCCCGACACTGGCCGAGAAGCGAGTGGCCCAACGGTGACTTGGGGATGCCGGGGGGTGTGAGAAGGGCCGCCACATCCCGGGGGATGTGACGGCCCTTTCGGTGAGTCGTCGTAGGGCGGACTCGGTCAGTGGACGTCGCCCATGAGTTCTCGGACCTTCTTGCGGTACATCCAGACCGCCGCGCCGGCGAGGACCGCCAGGAAGGCCTGGAGGGCGACGATGCCGGTCTTGTTGAGGTCCACGCCGGCGATGGAGAGGAGGCCCGTGGTCGCGTCGCCCGCTGTGACCGCCAGGAACCAGACGCCCATCATCTGGGAGGCGTACTTCGCGGGGGCCATCTTCGTGGTGACGGAGAGGCCGACGGGGGAGAGGGTCAGCTCGCCCACCGTCTGGACGAAGTAGATCGCCACCAGCCACATCGCCGCCGCCTTGTGACCGCCGTCGGCGATCGCGAGCGGGGCCAGGAAGAGGAAGAAGGACGCGCCGATCAGGACGAGGCCCATCGCGAACTTCGTCGCCGTGCTCGGCTCCTTGCCGCGGCGGGCCAGGGCCAGCCAGGCCCAGGCGAAGACCGGGGCGAGGGCCATGATGAGGACGGGGTTGACGGACTGGTACCAGGAGATCGGGAAGTTCCAGCCGAAGACGGTGTTCTTCGCCGAGGAGTCGGCGAACAGGGACACCGTCGAGCCGCCCTGGTCGTAGATCATCCAGAACACGGCCGCGGCGACGAAGAACCAGATGTACGCGGACATCTTCGACTGCTCGGAGCGGTCGAGGTCCTTGTCGCGCTTGATGCGGGCGATCACCAGGACGGGGATGACCAGGCCGGCGATCGTGATCGGGACCAGCAGCCAGTTCAGGGTGTAGTGGCCGGAGAAGCCGACGATCGCGTAGAAGACGACGGCGACAGCCGCCCACAGGGCCGACTTGCGGAGCGTGGCCGCCTTCTCCTGCGCGGACAGCGGCGTGGGGACGATGTCCGAGCGGGAGCTGAGGTGGCGCGTGCCGAGCAGGTACTGGGCGAGGCCGAGGGCCATGCCGACCGCGGCGAGCGCGAAGCCGAAGTGCCAGTTGACGTTCTCGCCGACCGTGCCGATGGCCAGCGGCGCGGCGAACGCGCCGACGTTGATGCCGATGTAGAAGAGCGTGAAGCCGCCGTCACGGCGCGGGTCGTCCGGGCCCTCGTAGAGGTGGCCGACCATCGTGGAGATGTTGGCCTTCAGCAGGCCCGAGCCGATCGCCACCAGGCCGAGGCCCGCGAAGAACGTGCCCGAGGTCGGCAGCGCCAGGGTGAGGTGGCCGAGCATGATGACCACGCCGGCCACGGCGACCGTCTTGCGGGGGCCGAGGACCCGGTCCGCGAACCAGCCACCGGGGAGGGTGAGCAGGTACACGAGCGACAGGTACACCGAGTAGATCGCGGTCGCGGTGGCCGCGCTCATGTGCAGGCCGCCGGGTGCCACCAGGTACAGCGGGAGGAGAGCCTTCATGCCGTAGTAGGAGAATCGCTCCCACATCTCGGTCATGAAGAGAGTGGCCAGTCCGCGGGGGTGGCCGAAGAAGGTCTTCTCGGAACCGGGGGTGCCCGGAGTCACCGAGTCCTTCGTCAGGCTGGACGCCATGATCGATCCTTGCTGGTCGGGAAACCGCACACAAATAAGACCTTCAGCCGTAAAAGCTCGCCAAAGGTCTTCAGTGTCACTACAGGCGGTCAGGCCACCATACGGCAGGACACTGCCGGATATGGAAGGACTTGAGACATCGATCACAGGGATTAGTGGAACCGCGAGCACCTTTTCGAAGGTGGATACAAGGATCACACCCCACAGGCAGAGGTTCCGACCACCTTCTTCACAGAAGCGAATGCGGCGTGCCGCAAGGTAAGAACCACTCGTGGCGATCACACCCCGACCGCTGTCCGAGGCGGACTACCATCACCCCATGACCCGTGTACTGCTCGCCGAGGACGACGCGTCCATCTCGGAGCCGCTGGCCCGCGCTTTGCGCCGGGAAGGTTACGAGGTCGAGGTGCGCGAGGATGGCCCCACAGCGCTCGACGCCGGCATTCAGGGCGGCATCGACCTGTGTGTCCTGGACCTGGGCCTGCCCGGCATGGACGGCCTGGAAGTGGCCCGCCGACTGCGCGCCGAGGGCCACACCGTCCCCATCCTCATCCTGACCGCGCGCGCCGACGAGGTGGACACCGTCGTCGGACTCGACGCGGGCGCCGACGACTACGTCACCAAGCCCTTCCGGCTCGCCGAACTGCTCGCCCGCGTCCGGGCCCTGCTCCGGCGCGGTGCCGCCGAGCCCGCGCAGCCGCCCGCAACGCACGGCGTCCGGATCGACGTCGAGTCGCACCGCGCGTGGATGGGCGACGAGGAACTCCAGCTCACCGCCAAGGAGTTCGACCTGCTGCGGGTTCTGGTGCGGGACGCGGGACGGGTGGTCACCCGGGACCAGTTGATGCGCGAGGTCTGGGACACGACGTGGTGGTCGTCGACCAAGACCCTCGACATGCACATCTCGTGGTTGCGGAAGAAGCTCGGTGACGACGCGGCCAACCCCCGGTACATCGCCACGGTGCGGGGTGTCGGGTTCCGGTTCGAGAAGAGCTGACCCGGTTTACGCGCGTCATCACCGTGGTGGCTCGGGTGGGTGCACGGGTGCGGGCTGTGCGTGGCTCGTCGCGCCCACGCGGCGGCCCCGCGCATCGACACTGCCCGCGCCCCTGAGGGCGCCGCACACACCGGTTCTCACACAGTCTCCGGCCGGAGGGCTCCGTGCGTCGTCGTCTTATTCAGTCCACCCTCGCCGTGGTGCTCGTGGTGATCGCTGTCTTCGGTGTGTCCCTTGTCATCGTGGAGACGCGGACCATCAGCAACAGCGCTCAGGAACGGGTGGATTCCGAGGCGCTCCGGCTGGCCAGCATCGTGGACAGCCGGATTCTCGGCGCCGAGATCGTCGACTCCGAGGTGCTGCGCACGCAGGTCACCGAGGACCGGTACGCCGTGATCCGCATCCCGGGCGACCCGGTGATCGAGGTGGGCACCAAGCCGGCCGGTGACGTCATCCGCTCCACCGCCAAGGGCGAGGAGGGCGAGACGGTCACCGTCGAGGAGCCCCGCTCGACCGTCACCCGCGAGGTCGGGCGGACGCTGCTCATCATCGGCGCCGTCGCCCTGCTCGCCGTGGTGGCCGCCGTCCTGCTCGCCGTACGGCAGGCCAACCGGCTCGCCTCCCCGCTCACCGACCTCGCGGAGACCGCGGAGCGGCTCGGTTCGGGTGACCCGCGGCCCCGGCACAAGCGGTACAGCGTCCCGGAGCTGGACCGGGTCGCCGATGTCCTCGATTCCTCCGCCGAGCGCATCGCCCGGATGCTCACCGCCGAGCGGCGGCTGGCCGCCGATGCCTCGCACCAGTTGCGTACGCCCCTGACCGCGCTGTCCATGCGCCTTGAGGAGATCACCCTCACCGACGACCCGGACACGGTGAAGGAGGAGGCGACGATCGCGCTGACGCAGGTCGAGCGGCTCACGGACGTCGTGGAGCGGCTGCTGACGAACGCGCGGGACCCTCGTACCGGCTCCGCCGTCTCCTTCGACCTCGACGAGGTCATTCAGCAGCAGCTCGCCGAGTGGCGGCCCGCCTACCGCAGTGCCGGGCGCGCGATCGTCAGCTCGGGCAAGCGGCATCTTCAGGCCGTCGGCACCCCGGGCGCCGTCGCGCAGGTGCTGGCCGCGCTGATCGAGAACTCTCTGATGCACGGCGGCGGCACGGTCGCCCTGCGCACCCGCGTCACCGGCAACCAGGCCGTCGTGGAGGTCACCGACGAGGGACCCGGGGTGCCGACCGATCTCGGCGCCCGCATCTTCGAGCGCACGATCAGCGGCCGTAACTCCACCGGGATCGGGCTGGCCGTCGCGCGCGACCTCGCGGAGGCGGACGGCGGGCGGCTGGAGATGCTGCAGGCGCAGCCGCCGGTGTTCGGGCTGTTCCTGTCGCGTACGCCGCCGACGAAGCGGGTGCCCGTGGACGACGACGAGCCCACGGTCCGCTGAGGGAGCGGGGGCAGGCGGAGAGAGTGGTTCAGCTCACGTGCTGCTTGGGGCGGGGCAGCGGCTCGGTGGCGGGAGCGGGGACGGCGGGGTCCGCCGACTCCGCCAGCACCTCGTCCTCCACCGGCAGCGCCTTGAACACCCAGCTGCGGTACGACCAGAAGCGGAACAGCGTCGCGATGCCGATGCCGAGCACCTTGAAGACGTTGCGCTGCAACGAGCTGTCCCAGCCGAAGCCGTAGATCGCGGCGAACAGGACGCCGTTCTCGATGACCAGGCCGACCAGGCTGAACGCCAGGAACAGGCTGAGTTCCTTGGTGCGGGCGCTCTTGTCGCGGTCACGGTAGGTGAAGTAGCGGAAGCCGACGTAGTTGCACCCGATGGCGACGATCGTCGCGATCACGTTGGCGCGTACGGCCTGGAGGCTGGTCAGATGCCACAGCAGGTTGGAGACCGCGAAGTTCACCACGGTGCCGACCACGCCCACCGCGCCGAACTTGGCGACCTCGCGGGCGAGCCGTTTGAAAGGCCCTTCGGAACCACGTCCCATGGTTGTGCAGGCCCCTGTCTTCTCGGATTCTCGACCCAGTCATGCTAACCACCGCTTTCCCCCGGCGTCCGCGAAGCCGCTCACAGGTCGGGAAGAGACCCGGAAAAGAACGGTAAGAGGTACGGAAATCAGGCCGCCCTGGCGTGACCGATACCCTGAGGGGGTGACGTTCCCGGTAGTCGGCATGGTCGGCGGCGGTCAGCTCGCTCGTATGACACACGAGGCGGGCATCCCGCTCGGCATCAAATTCAAGCTCCTCAGTGACACCCCTCAGGATTCCGCGGCGCAGGTCGTCGGCGATGTCGTCATCGGCGACTACCGCGACCTCGACACGCTGCGTGACTTCGCGCGGGGCTGCGATGTGATCACCTTCGATCACGAACACGTACCCACCGAGCATCTGCGCGCCCTGGAGGCGGACGGCATCCCCGTGCGCCCCGGCCCGGACGCGCTCGTGCACGCCCAGGACAAGGGCGTGATGCGGGCCAAGCTCGTCGAGATCGGTGTGCCGTGCCCACGGCACCGGCTCGTGAGCGACCCCGCGGACGTCGTCGCGTTCGCCGGGGAGGGGGAAGGCTTCCCCGTCGTCCTCAAGACCGTCCGCGGCGGCTACGACGGCAAGGGCGTCTGGGTCGTCGACTCCCCGGAGGAGGCCGCCGACCCGTTCCGCGCCGGCGTCCCCGTCCTCGCCGAGGAGAAGGTCGACTTCGTGCGCGAGCTGGCGGCGAACGTCGTCCGCTCCCCGCACGGGCAGGCCGTCGCCTACCCGGTGGTCGAGTCCCAGCAGGTCAACGGCGTCTGCGACACGGTCATCGCGCCCGCCCCCGACCTGGACGAGTCCCTCGCGCTGCACGCCGAGGAGATGGCGCTGCGCATCGCCAAGGAACTCGGGGTCGTCGGCCATCTCGCCGTCGAGCTGTTCCAGACCCGCGACGGCCGCATCCTCGTCAACGAACTCGCCATGCGCCCGCACAACTCCGGTCACTGGACCCAGGACGGCGCGGTCACCAGCCAGTTCGCGAACCACGTCCGCGCGGTCCTCGACCTCCCGCTGGGCGATCCGCGGGCCCGGGCCCCCTGGACCGTGATGTGTAACGTTCTCGGCGGCGACTACCCGGACATGTACTCCGCGTATCTGCACTGCATGGCCCGGGACCCCCAGCTGAAGATCCACATGTACGGCAAGGACGTGAAGCCCGGCCGCAAGGTGGGCCACGTCAACACCTACGGCGACGACCTGGACGACGTCCTGGACCGCGCCCGTCACGCAGCCGGCTATCTGAGAGGCACGATCACCGAATGAGCCCCGTCGCAGGACCCGTCGTAGGAATCGTCATGGGGTCGGACTCCGACTGGCCCGTCATGGAGGCCGCCGCGAAGGCCCTCGACGAGTTCGAGATCGCGTACGAGGTCGACGTCGTCTCCGCGCACCGCATGCCCCGCGAGATGATCACGTACGGGGAGCGCGCCGACGGCCGCGGCCTCAAGGTGATCATCGCGGGCGCGGGCGGCGCCGCCCACCTCCCCGGCATGCTCGCCTCGGTGACCCCGCTCCCGGTGATCGGCGTGCCCGTGCCGCTGAAGTACCTGGACGGCATGGACTCGCTGCTGTCCATCGTTCAGATGCCGGCCGGGGTCCCCGTCGCCACCGTCTCGGTCGCCGGCGCGCGCAACGCGGGTCTGCTCGCCGCCCGCATCCTGGCCACGCACGACGACGAACTCCTCGTCCGCATGCGGGAGTTCCAGCAGGAGCTGAACGACCAGGCCGCCGAGAAGGGCAAGCGGCTGCGCGCCAAGGTCGAGGGCGGCGGCGCCAGCGGCTTCGGTTTCGGGAAGTGACGGCGATGACGTCACTGGACCGGGCCCGGGAGCTGCTCCGCGAGTTCCCCGTCGTCGACGGGCACAACGACCTGCCCTGGGCGCTGCGCAAGCAGGTCACCTACGACCTCGACGCCCGCGACATCGCCGTGGCGCAGAACGCGCACCTGCACACCGACATCCCGCGGCTGCGCGAGGGCGGCGTCGGGGCGCAGTACTGGTCGGTGTACGTCCGCTCGGACCTGCCCGACCCGGTGTCGATGACGCTCGAACAGATCGACTGCGTACGGCAGTTGCTCGCCCGCTACCCGCGGGACCTGGCGCCCGCGCTGACCGCCGCGGACATGGAGGCGGCGCGCGCCGAAGGCCGTATCGCCTCCCTCATGGGTGCGGAGGGCGGCCACTCGATCGCCAACTCCCTCGGCACGCTGCGGGGGTTGTACGCGCTCGGCGTCCGCTACATGACGCTCACGCACAACGACAACGTGGCGTGGGCGGACTCGGCGACGGACGAGCCGGGCGTGGGCGGGCTGTCGGCGTTCGGCCGGGAGGTCGTCCGCGAGATGAACCGCGAGGGCATGCTCGTCGACCTCTCGCACGTGGCGGCCACGACGATGCGCGACGCGCTGGACACGTCGACCGCCCCGGTGATCTTCTCGCACTCCTCGGCGCGCGCGGTCTGCGACCACCCGCGCAATGTCCCGGACGACGTGCTGGAGCGGCTGGCCGGCAACGGCGGCATGGCGATGGTGACGTTCGTACCGAAGTTCGTGCTCCAGGCCGCCGTGGACTGGACGGCCGCGGCCGACGACAACATGCGCGCGCACGGCCTGCACCACCTGGAGACCACGGCGGAGGCGATGAAGGTGCACCGCGCCTTCGAGGAACTCCACCCGCGCCCCGTCGCCACGGTCTCCACCGTCGCCGACCACCTCGACCACATGCGTGAGGTCGCGGGCGTCGACCACCTCGGCATCGGCGGCGACTACGACGGCACGGCCTTCACCCCGGACGGACTGAACGACGTCTCCGGCTACCCGAACCTCATCGCGGAACTGCTCGACCGCGGCTGGTCCACCACCGACCTGGCCAAGCTGACCTGGCAGAACGCGGTACGGGTGCTGGGCGCGGCGGAGGACGTGGCGCGGGACCTTCAGGGGACGCGGGGGCCGTCGAACGCGACGATCGAGTCGCTGGACGGCTGACCGGCGGGTGAGCCGCGCGGCGCGGGAGCGCCTGTTCCCGCGCCGTACCCCGAACGCCCCGCCCACCAGGAAGCCCCCACGTCAGCGTGCGACGGTGACCGTACTGCCGTAACGACGTACGGAGCCCGCCATGGCCGACCTCCAGGACCAACTGCACGCGACGACCGAGGTCGGCGAGCTCGACGACTTGGTCCACGAGCCCTTTCCCGGGGGGCCCTTCCCGCCGGACACCGCGGAAGCGTACGATCCCGTCTCCGACCCGGACGCCGCCCCGCTGGAGCGCGCGCACGCCATCCTCGCCGCGCACCCCGTCGCGGACGGCTACAGCGGGCTGCCGTGGGCGCTGCGGCACCTGCCGTGGTTCGACCTGGAGCTGGGGGAGAGCTCCGTGGACACCGACGTGCCCCGGCTGCGCGAGGGGCACGTGGGCGCGCTGTTCTGGTCGCTGCACCTGCCCGAGGGGCTCGCCGGGGACCGGGCCGTCGGCGCCACCCTGGAGCAGCTCGACCTGGTGAAGACGGTGGTCCGCGCCCACCCCGAGGGGCTGCGGCTCGCGCACACCGCCGGCGAGACCACCGACGTGCGCAACTGCGGCCGTATCGCCGTGCTGCTCGGCCCCGCCGGAGCCGCCGCGCTCGGCGACTCGCTGGGCATCCTGCGCTCCCTGCACGCGCTGGGGCTGCGGGTCCTCACGCTGTCCCGGGTGTCCTGGGCGAGCGAGGCCGGGCTGACCCGGTTCGGCGAGGAGGTGGTCCGCGAGATGAACCGGCTCGGCGTGCTCGCGGACCTCTCCGGCGCCTCCGACGGCACCATCCACCGCGCCCTCGCGGTCTCCAAGGCGCCCGTCCTGTTCACCCGCTCCGCCGCCCGCACGCTGCGCCCGCACCCGGCCAACCTCTCCGACGAACTCCTCGCCGCGGTCGGCGCCGCCAAGGGCCTGTGCATGGTGCCGCTCACCGCCGAGCAGACCGGCCCGTCCGTCCGGGACGTCGCCGACCACCTCGACCACGTGCACGAGGTCGCGGGCCGCGAGTGCGTCGCCCTGTCCGGCACGTACGACGCCGGTACGGCCCACCCGCAGGACCTCGCCGACGCCTCCTGCTACCCGCACCTCATCGCCGAGCTCCTCCACCGCGGCTGGTCCGAACCCGACCTCGCGCTGCTCAGCTGGGGCAATGTCCAACGCGTCCTGCGCAGCGCCGACTTCACCGCGCGGGCGGCACAGCAGCGCCGGGAGCCGTCGACGGCGAAGATCGCGGAGCTGGACGGGTAGCGGGCGGTTCCCCAGGTCCTGCGGGTCGTACAGGCCCTACAGGTCTTACAGGTCCTACGGGTGGTCGATCCGGCAGAGGCAGAAGGGGTGCCCCGCCGGGTCGGCGTACACCCGGAAGTCCTCCTTGTCCTCCTGGTGCAGGGGCCGCGCGCCGAGCGCCAGGGCCTTGGCCTCCGCGACCTCCAGCTCCTCCCAGGTCGACCCGGAGTCGAAGTCGAGATGAAACTGCTGCGGCCGGTCCGCGCGCGGCCACTCCGGCGGGGTGTAGTCCGTCACCCGCTGGAAGGCGATCCGGGGGCCGTCCGGGATGTTGAGTACAACCCACTCGTCGGTGGCGACGTGGGGCGTGCCGCCGAGGATGCCGGCGTAGAACCTGGCGAGCGCGACGGGGTCGGGGCAGTCGATCACGGTGGAACGGAAACGGGCGACGGCGGTCAAGGCGACCTCTCTGGTGTCGGTGTCGGGGGCGATCGCGCCGCTGGTCGTCAGCAGGCGCAGAGGCAGAACGGGTGCCCCGCCGGATCGGCGTACACACGCCAGGTGCGGGCCCGGTCGTCGGTGTCCAGCGGTCTCGCGCCCAGGGCCAGGACGCCCTTCTCGGCCGCGTCCAGGTCCGTGACGGTCAGGTCGAGATGGAACTGCTGGGAGCCGCCGGGCGCGGGCCACTTCGGCGGTTCGTGTCCGGGGGCCTTCTGGAACGCGAGTGTCCGTCCGCCGGGGAGCTTCAGGTCGAACCAGGCGCCCTCCTCGTCCTCCTCGGGGGTGCCGCCCAGGATTCCGGCGTAGAAGGCGGCGAGTGCGCGGGGGTCGGGGCAGTCGAGGACCACTGCGCCCAGTTCGGCGATGGGGGCGGGAGCGGTGCCGGGGCGGGGGTCGGGGTCGGTCATGACGGACTCCTCCTTGTTACCCGTTGACGGCGTGAGCCGGTAACGACGGTTACTGCATGCTCCCGTACAGGGGGTAACGTCGCAAGCATGAAGTGGTCGCGCACATGAGTGAGAGAGTCCCCGCGCCCGGAGACCTGGCCCTGATCGAGGCCCTGGTCAACACCCTGGACATCGAGGCGGGCACCGACGAACTCGACACGGCGGACGGCCGGGCCCCCTTCGGCCTCACGGAGCCGGAGCTGCCGGCCGCCCGCGAACTCCGCGAGTCCCTGCGCGCCACCCTGCTCGCCCACGCGGGCCACCCCGCGCACCGAGCGACCACCCCGCTCGGCGAACTCCTGTCGCGGGCCCCGCTGTTGATCGCGGTGGACGCCCACGACGGCTCCGCGAGCCTCGAACCAGCCGACTCCGCCCCCCTGCTCTCCCGGGTGGCATCGGCGGTCGCCCAGTCCCTCGTCCAGGGCATCTGGCCCCGCCTCAAGGCCTGCGAGGCCCCCACCTGCCACTGGGCGTACTACGACCGCAGCCCGGCGGGCCGGGGGCGCTGGTGCTCGATGGCGGTCTGCGGGGCACGGGCGAAGATGCGGCGGTACCGGGCCAAGTCGCCTTGAGGGAGGGCGACTTGAGCGGTCACGGCGCCCCGCACAGTCCAGTGGTGCAGAATGCAGCCAGACGTCGGTCCGGCCGACTGAGCCTCGGCCGGACCGACGTCGTCCGCCCGGCCGCGCGCTACGCGGTGGGCCGCCCCATCGCCCGGAACGTCCAGCCCGCCTTCCGCCACAGCGCCGGGTCGAGGGCGTTGCGGCCGTCCAGGACCACGCGGGCGCGTACCGCGTCGCCGAGGGACGCCGGGTCCAGCTCGCGGAACTCGCGCCATTCCGTCAGGTGCAGGACCACGTCCGCGCCGCGCACGGCCTCCACGGCGGTGTCGGCGTAGCCGAGGGTCGGGAAGAGGCGGCGGGCGTTGTCCATGCCCTTCGGGTCGTAGACGGTGACCTGGCCGCCCTGGAGGTGGATCTGGCCGGCGACGTTGAGCGCGGGGGAGTCGCGGACGTCGTCGGAGTCGGGCTTGAAGGTCGCGCCGAGGACGGCGACCCGCTTGCCGAGGAAGGAGCCGCCGCCGAGCGCCTCGCGGGTCATCTCGACCATCTGGCCGCGCCGGCGCATGTTGATGGAGTCGATCTCGCGGAGGAAGGTCAGCGCCTGGTCGGCGCCCAGTTCACCGGCGCGCGCCATGAACGCCCGGATGTCCTTCGGGAGGCAGCCCCCGCCGAAGCCGATCCCGGCCCGCAGGAACTTCTTGCCGATCCGCTCGTCGTGCCCGATCGCCTCCGCCAGCTTCACGACATCGCCGTCCGCCGCCTCGCAGACCTCGGCCATCGCGTTGATGAAGGAGATCTTCGTGGCGAGGAAGGAGTTCGCGGCCGTCTTCACCAGTTCGGCGGTCGGGAAGTCCGTCACGACGAACGGCGACCCGTCCGCGATCGGCCCCGCGTACACCTCGCGCAGCAGCCTCTCGGCCCGCTCGCTGCGGACGCCGACGACGATTCGGTCGGGGTGCAGCGTGTCCGCGACGGCGAAGCCCTCGCGCAGGAACTCCGGGTTCCAGGCCAGCTCGGCGTCCTCGCCGGCGGGCGCGTGCGCGGCGAGGTAGGCGGCGAGCCGGTCCGCCGAGCCCACGGGGACGGTGGACTTGCCGACGACCAGCGCGGGACGCGTGAGGTGCGGGGCGAGCAGCTCGAAGGCCCGGTCGACGTACGACATGTCGCAGGCGTACTCCCCGTGCTTCTGCGGGGTGTTCGTGCACATGAAGTGGACGTCGCCGAACTCGGCGACCTCGGCCCAGTCCATGGTGAAGCGCAGCCGCCCGGTGGAGCCCTCGATCCCGGCGACATGCTTGCGCAGCAGGTCCTCCAGCCCCGGTTCGTACATCGGGACCTCGCCCCGTTGCAGCATCTCGATCTTCTCGGGGACGACGTCCAGCCCCAGCACCTCGTAGCCCAGCTCGGCCATGGCCGCGGCGTGCGTGGCGCCGAGATAGCCGGTGCCGATCACGGTGATCTTGAGGGCCATGAGTGCTCCAGAAGGGGGACGGGGGCGATGCGCGCCCGAGCATAACCGGCGCTCTCACCGGGCACCTTTCCCCCTGTCGCCAAGCTCACGTATCACTCCCGTGGGCGGGCCCCTAAAATTTGGGTTACTTAACGGTAATTAGCGCCGTCATCACAGCGTCCCTTGGAGCGTGAGAGACCTTGGCCGGATCGGCTGACTTCGACCTGTACCGCCCGTCGGAGGAGCACGACATGCTCCGCGACGCGATCCGCTCACTGGCCGAGGCGAAGATCGCGCCGTACGCCGCCGCGGTGGACGAGGAGTCCCGCTTCCCGCAGGAGGCCCTGGACGCCCTCGTCGCGAACGACCTGCACGCCGTCCACGTACCCGAGGAGTACGGCGGCACGGGCGCGGACGCGCTGGCCACGGTGATCGTGATCGAGGAGGTGGCCCGCGTGTGCGCGTCCTCCTCCCTCATCCCCGCGGTGAACAAGCTGGGCTCGCTCCCGGTGATCCTCTCGGGCTCCGAGGACCTGAAGAAGCGGTACATGACCCCGCTCGCCAAGGGCGACGCGATGTTCTCGTACGCCCTCTCCGAGCCGGACGCGGGCTCGGACGCGGCCGGCATGAAGACGAAGGCGGTCCGCGACGGCGACCACTACGTCCTGAACGGCGTGAAGCGCTGGATCACGAACGCGGGCGTCTCCGAGTACTACACGGTGATGGCGGTCACGGACCCCGAGAAGCGCTCCAAGGGCATCAGCGCCTTCGTCGTCGAGAAGTCCGACGAGGGCGTCTCCTTCGGCGCTCCGGAGAAGAAGCTCGGCATCAAGGGCTCCCCGACCCGCGAGGTCTACCTCGACAACGTCCGCATCCCGGCCGACCGCATGATCGGCGCCGAGGGCACCGGCTTCGCCACCGCGATGAAGACCCTGGACCACACCCGCATCACCATCGCGGCCCAGGCCCTCGGCATCGCCCAGGGCGCCCTCGACTACGCCAAGGGCTACGTCCAGGAGCGCAAGCAGTTCGGCAAGCCGATCGCCGACTTCCAGGGCATCCAGTTCATGCTCGCCGACATGGCCATGAAGATCGAGGCCGCCCGCGCCCTCACCTACCAGGCCGCCGCCGCCTCGGAACGCGGCGACAAGAACCTCACCTTCCAGGGCGCCGCGGCCAAGTGCTTCGCCTCGGACGTCGCCATGGAGGTCACGGTCGACGCCGTCCAGCTCCTCGGCGGCTACGGCTACACCCGCGACTACCCGGTCGAGCGCATGATGCGCGACGCCAAGATCACCCAGATTTATGAAGGCACGAACCAAGTTCAGCGGATCGTGATGGCAAGGAACCTTCCCTAGCAGGGTTTTTGCAGGTCAGGGGCCGTTTCGAGGTCTGGAGGAGCGCTCTCGGCTTCCTGCCCGTTGCGGCCCGATCAGGGCTGTTCCTGGGCATCATGCTGGGGGAAATCCTGGGCGGAAAACAGCCAGTGACCTGCACAAACAACACAGCCCCCGGCAGGATGCCGGGGGCTGTTGTCGTACGCGTCTCAGGCGACCTCTGACACCTCCGACGGGTCGTCGGCGCCGGGCGTCAACATCGTTGCGATGGCGGCTCGACCGCGCTGCTCGGCTCCTTCGAAAATGTAGTGATAGTGCTCCCTCAGCACGTCTGTGCTGCTGTGGCCCATCCAGTCGGCCACGTCGTTCTCAGGGACTCCGGCGTACAGAAGCCGCGACCCGTAGTAGTGCCGGAGTGAGTGCGCCTTGCAGTACTTCACCTGTCCGTTGTCCAGCGCCTCCATCCAGATCTTCGGGTAGAAGTAGGACGCGTAGAGGTAGCCAGTCCGCGTCACGTTGGGGAAGAGAAGCCGTTCCGGCCCCCATACGCCGTGGTTCTTGATGTGCCGCCGTAGCTCGAAGGCGACGTTCGGCGGGAGGGGGACGGAACGCCCTGGCTCGCCTTCATCGCGAGCCTTGATGTGCCGACGCTGGATCGCGCTGTTCTTCCCCGACTCGGTGTCGCCGTCCTCCGCAATCTGGAAGTCGACGCGCAGCGTCTCCGCCTTGAAGTCGATCTGATCGCGGGACACCGCCATGGCCTCACCCAGCCGCAGGCCGCACCCGGCCATGAGCCACAGCATCGCGCGGTATCGCGGAGGAGCGGCATCCAACATCGCCAGAACTTCCCGCGTCGTGAGCCGCCGTGCGGTGCTCTTCTGCTCCCGGATCTCCTTGGCGCGGCTCCCTGCGCCCTTGACCCTCTTGCACGGGTTCCGGCCGATGATCTCGTCGGCGACGGCCCAGTCCATCATCCCGGAGAAGAACGAGAACCGCTGACGGCGTGTACGGGCGGACAGCTTCCGATCCTGCTCCATCCACAAGAGCCACTGCTCAACATCTGCGACCTTCAGGGACACGATGGACCGAGCCTTGAAGAATGGCTCAAGGGTCGTTCTCTGGATGGATCGGTACTGCTTCTTGGTGCTGTTCTCCAGCTTCCTTTGATCCGTCCACTGCTCCCACACGGCCGTCACAGGCTGCTTGCCCAACCGGTCGTCCAGGTAGGTCCCGGCGTCGAGTTCCTGTTCCTTGCGCTTGCGCTGGTCGTCAGCTCGCGTCTTGGTGCTGAAGGTCTTCCGACGCTGCTTGCCGTCAGGGTCGTACCAAAACGTCGTCCACTTCTTCGGGTCGTCCGTCGATCGTGCGACCCATGCCCTTGCCACTGAGGCGCCCCCTCTTGCTGCTGCCGACACACGGGACCCCCGCCGCCGTGCCAGTCACTCACTGGCGTCTCAAGTTTGCTCATCAGCCACCCTGGGTTGTCAACACAGGGTGGAGCACCCTGTGTGGTACTTTCGGAAACATGGACGCGGATGAGAGCGGGTTCGAGATCACTCAGGAGCAAGGGGCCTGGGTGATCCGCATGTGGTGGCCGGCCGGACCGATCGCGGGAGGGCCGCAGCGGATCACTGTCGAGGCGTCAGGAGACGCTGTCACTCGTGACGTGGCGCGCGGGATCTCCACGACCGTTCTGCGCAGGCTCGACCTGGCGGCGGCCATGAAGCTGGCTGAGCAGGCGCCCGAACTGCAACAGGGCATGGCGGAGGTGACGGCGAAGGTGGAGGAAGCCGGATCGTCGGCGGGTCTGCTACTAGCCGACCAAGGGGTGTCAGAGACCTACTTGGCCATGCTGGCCGCGACTTACAAGACCATGGCTGACACGGGTGCTCCGGCGCCTGTTCCGTGGTTGGCGCGGCTCATCGGTCGCCGTCCCGAGACCGTGAAGGATCATCTCAAGCGGGCGCGAAGAGAGGGGTACCTGACCACCGTTGCGGGCAAGGCTGGCGGCGACCTGACTGAGAAAGCGACGGAGGCACTTGCGACCTTCGCTAAATCCGGTGACGAACAAGGCTGACATTCGCTATTGCTGAAGCAGCACACAATGAGCCCCCAGGGAACTGGGGGCCTTTCTTTTTTAGTGAGGGGCCTATGCAGACGAAGCTGATGACGGTGGATGACGTGGCCGACTGCCTGACAAACCCCGGTCGTGGGTGTACGGCAATTGGCGGCGGGAGAAGATCCCGTTTCGCAAGGTTGGCCAGGCACTCAGATGCAGGCTGAATGACCTATGAAGATGATTGATTCGATTTTCGCGACGTGCCGTGAACCGTGGACATACCCCCGTGGCCACGTCCCGAGCGAAGAACCCTGTTCTTGTTGACGCGCCCAGAGTCGCGACCAACTGAGCCGACCGGACTCGTCATTGTCGAAGGCGTTGAGTCGCTGACTCCGGCGATCCTCGCCGCGTGCAACGACGACAACCCGTATCAGGGATCGTGGGTAGCGCGCTCCGCGCGGGCTCCATGGCGTTGACTCGTCACGGGGCTCGCGCGGGCCGTCTCATGAGAGTGTGGGGAGCTGTGGCCGCAACGCGAATCACCTTCGAAGCCCTTCCGCCTGCCGCGCTTTCGGCGGTTGAGAAGCTAACCGGTCCAGTACTCAAGACCGAGACCGTAAGCCAGGGATTCAACAGCGAACTCGCCGCGCGTGTATTCACCGACTCCGGGTCGTGCTTCGTCAAAGGACTTCGCACTGACCACAGGTGGATTTGGACTCAGCGCCGCGAAGCTGAGGTGAACCCGTTCCTTCACGGAATCGCCCCCGGCTTGCTCTGGCAGATCGAAGAAGCTGGTTGGGTACTCCTCGGGTTCGAGAACCTGCAAGGCCGCCACGCCGACTACACGGCCGGATCACCAGACCTGCCGAAGGTTGCCGACTTGCTTCGCCGACTCGGCCAAGCCACCTGCCCCGAAATCCAGTTGAGGCAGGCAGAGCAACGTCTTCAGGTGTACGCGGCCAAACCGTCAGACCTTGATTACTTCGCCGGTCACTCACTGCTTCACACAGACCTGAACGACCACAACGTCATCGTCAACGACTCCGCGTATCTCGTCGACTGGGCATGGGCAACGCGTGGAGCCGCATGGCTTGACGCCGGGTATTGGGTCGTGTGGCTCATGGCTGCCGGACGCCACGAACCGGAGTCGGCGGAACAGTGGGCTCGTGAGATCCCCTCTTGGCGCGTCGCTCCCACGGAGGGAGTTACCGCCTTCGCTCAGGCGACCGCGAACGTGTGGGAAGAAATCGCCGGGGATGACCCGGACGAATGGACAGGGCGCATGCTCCGAGCGTCCCGTCTCTGGGCCAGGTTCCGACAGCGGAGCTAGCCTCTCAACTGCCCTGTCCTGGACATCCTGGGTAACCCCCTGCCGGAGGGGGTGTTAGCACAGGTCCAAGCCATATCACCTGTAGAGCACCCAGATCTACGAGGGCACGAACCAGGTCCAGCGCATCGTGATGGCGCGGAACCTGCCGTAGCGGCATGTGAGCCGGCATGGCGAAGGGGGCCCTTGTCCAAGGGCCCCCTTCGCCATGCGACCGGTCGGGTCAGTTGCCCGAGACCGTCACCTTCTGGTCGTTGTTCAGCTCGTTCACCAGTGTCTTCACCTTCGCCTTGTCCCAGACGAGGTTGCCGCCGACCGAGCCGGAGATCGGCATGTTCATGGAGGTGCCGTCGCCGCCGCTGACGCCCTTCATGGCCCAGAACATGGACGCGAGGTCCCACAGGGACATGCCCTTGTCGACCGAGAGGGAGTCGAGGCCTGCGCCCAGCGTCGGGTAGAGCTTGAAGGGGTTCATGAGGGTGCCCGGGGTGGCCACCTGGTGGGCCAGGGCCGACAGGAACTTCTGCTGGTTCTTCGTGCGCTGGAGGTCGGACGCCGCGAACGCGTGCCGGGTGCGGACGAAGGCCAGGGCCTCCTCGCCGTTCAGGGTCTGCTTGCCGGCCTTGAAGTTCGCGCCCGAGTACGAGTCCTTGAAGCCCTTGTCGATGTCGATGGTGACCCCGCCGACCGCGTCCACGATGTCCGCGAAGCCGTTGAAGCCGATCTCGACGTAGTGGTCGATGTGCAGGCCCATGTTGTACTCGACGGTCCGCACGAGCAGCGTCGGGCCGTCCTCCGCGTACGCCGCGTTGAGCTTCGTCTGCCGGCCCGTGTTCTGGTACGTCTTGCCCGAGGTCGAGCCCACGTACGACGGGATCGTGACGTTCGAGTCGCGGGGCAGCGAGATCAGGGTGTCGCCGCTGCTGCCCACGTGCAGGATCATCATCGAGTCCGTGCGCTTGCCCTCGGCGGAGCCGGTGTGCAGCTTCTTCTTCTCGGCCGCGCTCAGCCCCTCGCGGCTGTCGGACCCGACGATCAGGTAGTTCGTGCCGTCGCCGCCCGACGGCCGGTCGATCACCTTCGACAGGTCGACGTCCCGGTTCAGCTTGGAGTCGGCCCAGAAGTACGTGCCCACGGTCGTCACGATCAGCACGGTGACCACGGTGATCGCGGTCCACTTGATCCGCCGGCGCCAGTTCGGCGCGCGCCGCGGACCGCGCCCGCCGTCCGGCCCCTCCGGACCGCCGGGGCCGCCACCGCCGTAGACCTGGCCGGTGTTGTAGCCGCTGTCGTACCCGTTGTCGTAGCCGCCCTGGCCGTTCTGGTCGTCATAGCCCTGGCCGCCCGTGTACGACGGCTGCGGCGGGACTCCGGCGCCGTACGGCGGGGCCTGCGGGCCGCGTCGTACCTGGCGCATCACACGTGCGCTCTCCGGCTGTGCGTTCGCGCTCCCGCGTCCGTACTCATTGCCGCGGTTGCCGCCGGACCATCCCTCGGGCCAATCGTTCATGGGGCCCAGTGTGCAGGTTGCGGCCATGTCCTTTACAAGGGTCGTAGGAAAATCAGGGCACTGCTGTTGCGAAGCCAACACAAAGTCCGCAGATGTCGCCCCGGCATAAGGTGAGGACCATGACAGACCTGCCGGGCAAGCCGACGTCCGCCTCCCGGACCACCCTCAGCCACATCATGACCAACGCGGACACGAACCTTCTGGGGACCGTGCACGGCGGGGTCATCATGAAGCTGGTCGACGACGCGGCGGGCGCCGTCGCCGGCCGGCACAGCGGTGGTCCGGCCGTGACCGCGTCGATGGACGAGATGGCGTTTCTGGAACCGGTCCGCGTCGGCGACCTCGTCCATGTGAAGGCGCAGGTCAACTGGACCGGCCGCAGCTCCATGGAGGTCGGCGTGCGGGTCCTGGCCGAGCGTTGGAACGAGTCGACCCCAGCCACCCAGGTCGGCTCCGCCTACCTCGTCTTCGCCGCCGTGGACGCCGACGGCAAGCCCCGCGCGGTACCCCCGGTCCTCCCTGAGACGGAGCGCGACGAGCGCCGCTACCAGGAGGCCCAGATCCGCCGCACCCACCGCCTGGCCCGCCGCCGCGCGATCATGGAACTGCGCGAGAAGCGGGCCGCGGAGGGCCTCGACGACTGAGATCCGC
This sequence comes from Streptomyces sp. NPDC096013, assembly GCF_044763565.1. Taxonomy (NCBI): domain Bacteria; kingdom Bacillati; phylum Actinomycetota; class Actinomycetes; order Kitasatosporales; family Streptomycetaceae; genus Streptomyces; species Streptomyces sp. NPDC096013. The sequence goes on from NZ_JBIWGK010000010.1 coordinate 302,082, forward strand.
CCCTCGGGGCTGTTACAGAACGCCCCACTTCATCAAGAAGGCCCCGTCCCGCTACGAACACCCCACCTCGTCCCCGGACACCACCCCGAACTCACCCTGCTGCGCATCCGTCGCCCGCACCCGCGTGACCTGCTTGAAGTCACTCCCGGCGATCACCTTCAGCACCGGCCCCTGCCCTGTCACCGCGCGCAGCTCGCTCCCGGGGAGCGCCGCCGCGAGCGACTTCGCGGACCGGTCCCAGCGGGGGTCGTAGGACACCACCGTGCGTCGTACGGCGTGGTCGGCCGCGCTCGTCGGCAACCGCGTCGTACGGAAGCCGGTCGCCGCCAGCGCCGCGTCCACGCGCTTGCCGAGACCGCCGGTCGCCGTGCCGTTCTCCACCTGGACCTGGATCTGCTGCGGGGCCACGTCCACCTTCACGGAGTTGGCGCGCGCCGGCTTGTGCACCGCCAGGGGCTTGTCGTCCCGCAGGGCCTGGAAGAGCTTCGCCGCCTTCGCCTGGTCCCATTTCAGGGTGGAGCCGATGCCCTTCACGACGAAGCCCATCTGTCCGATCGGCACGGTGGTGAACTCGGAGGACGACGGGGAGAAGTTGCGCATCGCCCGGCCCAGGTCGAGCAGTTCGTCGGTGCCGAATCCCTTGTCCGCGCGGACCGAGCCGAGCACCGCGCGGGTCACGTCACGGAACTTCAGCGGGTTCAGCAGCACCCCGGACGAGGTGGCCTGGTCGATCAGCGCCGCCAGGAAACGCTGCTGGCGCTTCATCCGGCCGAGGTCGGAGGCCCCGTCGACGTGCCGCGAGCGGACGTACTGGAGGGCCTGCCCGCCCATCAGGGTGTGCGTGCCGGCGGGCAGGTCGAGACCCGTGTACGAGTCCTTCAGGGGCTCGGCGGTGCAGATCCTGACCCCGCCCAGCACGTCGACCGTCTTCATGAAGCTGGTGAAGTCGACCTCCAGATAGTGGTCGATCTTCACGTGCGTCATGGACTCGACGGTCCGCACGGTGAGGCTGGGGCCGCCCTCCGCGTACGCCGCGTTGAGCTTGATGGGGTGCGGGCCGTGCTGCTCGCCGGTGGTCTGGTCGGTGTGCGGGGGCGTCTCGGCGTAGGAGTCGCGGGGCAGGCTGACGACGCTGGCGTGCTCCCGGTCCTCCGAGATGTGCACGATCATGATGGTGTCGGTGCAGTGACAGGGCGCGCCGCCCAGGTGGTACTGGCGCCGCTCCGTCTCGGTGATCTTGTCGCGGCCGTCGGTGCCGACGAGCAGGACATTCATGCCGTTGCCCGCGCGCGGCCGGTTCTTCATGTCCTTGAAGGGGTCGACGCGGGCGATGTCCGCGTCGAGGCTGGTGACGACCGCGTGCCCGATCCCGGCGGAGGCGAGCACGACCACGGACAGCGTGGTCGCCGCCCGCATGGCCCAGCGCGGCTTCTTCGGTCGTACGGGGGGCCGTGGGGGCCGCCGCGGTGGACGGGCGGCGGGGGAGCGGCGAGGCGGCGTGGGCATGGGGGACACCTCCGCGAGGGCCGTACGTGGGATCGTGAGCACCGTAGGCCGATACGATCTGATACCACCGCAGCCGCCCGGGCGGGGCGCGTCCGTGTCCCCCGTTCGCGGTAACGTGAGCCCCCTATGAACGCCATTCCCGACGTGCGACTCCCCGCCGTTTCTGTGATCATGCCCGTCCTCGACGAGGAACGGCATCTGCGCGGAGCCGTCCAAGCGATCCTCGCGCAGGAGTACGCCGGCGAGATGGAGGTCGTCATCGCCCTCGGTCCCTCCAAGGACCGCACGGACGAGATCGCGGCCCAGCTCGTCTCGGAAGACCCGCGCGTGCACACCGTCCCGAACCCCACCGGCCGCACGCCCGCCGCCCTCAACGCCGCGATCAAGGCCTCCCGCCATCCGATCGTCGTCCGCGTCGACGGCCACGGCATCCTCTCGCCGAACTACATCGCCACCGCCGTACGCCTCCTGGAGGAGACCGGCGCGCAGAACGTCGGCGGCATCATGCACGCCGAGGGCGAGAACGCCTGGGAGGACGCGGTCGCCGCCGCGATGACCTCGAAGATCGGCGTGGGCAACGCGGCCTTCCACACGGGAGGCGAGGCGGGCTCCGCCGAGACGGTCTACCTCGGGGTGTTCCGCCGCGAGGCCCTTGAGCAACAGGGCGGCTACAACGAGGAGTTCATCCGCGCCCAGGACTGGGAGCTGAACTTCCGCATCCGCGAGGCCGGCGGCCTGATCTGGTTCTCACCGGAGCTGCGGGTGTCGTACCGCCCCCGCCCGTCGGTGAAGGCGCTTGCCAAGCAGTACAAGGACTACGGCCGCTGGCGGCACGTCGTCGCCCGCTACCACGAGGGCTCCATCAACCTCCGCTACCTCGCCCCGCCGACCGCCGTCTGCGCGATAGCGGCCGGCATCGTGGTGGGCGCGGCCCTCACCCCCTGGGGCTTCCTGGTCCCCGGCGGCTACCTCGCGGCGATCGCCCTCGGCTCCCTCCCCGCGGGCAAGGGCCTCTCGCTCAAGGCCCGCCTCCAGATCCCGGTGGCCCTCGCCACCATGCACATGTCCTGGGGCTACGGCTTCCTCACCAGCCCCAAGTCCCTTGCCCGCAGGGTGATCGCGTCCCGGCGGCCCGCGGTGCTCAGCCCGTCCAGCAGCTGAGCACCGCCGCACACGACGACCCGGACTACCAGACGTAGTTCGGGTCGACGTGCATGCAGGCCGTGGTGTCGGAGCCGTTGAGGGCGTCCGCCGACGCCGGGGTCCTGTCGTCCGCCGCCGCGGCCTTGTACTTGGTGCCGTCGGCCCAGTCCGCGCCGACGACCAGGGTGACCCCGGAGACGCTGGTGGACTTCTTCACCGCGCTCGTCGGGATGCCGAGGGCCTTGGCGACCCGCTGGGCGTCGCCCTCCAGGTCGGCGCTCGGATAGCGGATCACCGTCTTGGCCTCGCTGGGGGCCGAAGAGGAGTCGGCCACCGCCTCCTTGAAGCCCTTGCCGACGAGGAGCGCGGCCACCGAGGTCGCCCGCCCGCGCACCGCGCCCGTCGCGTCGGTGCGGGTGCCGTTCTCCACCTGTACGGCGATCTTGTCGTCGGCGGCGGCCGGATCGGTGGACGCCTTCGCCGCCGCGGCCTTCTTCTTGTCCTTGCCGTCCAGCGCGATGTCCTCGCGGACCAGCCGGAACAGCTGCTCGGCGTCGGCCGGCTTGGGCACCACCCGACCGCTGCTGCCCGCGTACTCCCACGGCATCGTCGTCATGGTGATGCGGTTCGTCGGAACCTTCCTCAGTTCCTTGCTCAGGTCGTACAGCTTGGCGACCGTCCCCAGGCCGTTGTCGACCGTGATCGCCTTCGTGGCCGTCTCGGCGAGGCCGCGCAGCTCCGTCGGGTTGCTCAGCGTCGCGTTCTCCCGCAGCTGCCGGACCATCGAGTTCATGTACTGGTGCTGCGCCTTGGTGCGGGCGATGTCGGTGTCGTCCTCGAAGCCGTAGCGCGTACGCAGCCACTGCAAGGCCTGCTGGCCCTTCACGGACGTCGTGCCCTTCTTCAGCTTCAGGCCGGAGCCCTTGCCTGCGGAGGTGTGCGAGTAGATGTTGGCGTCCACGCAGACCGGCACCCCGCCGATCGCGTCCGCCATCGACACGACACCCGCGAAGTCGACCATCATGAAGTGGTCGATGTGGATGTCGGTCAGCTTCTCCCAGGTCGCCACCGTGCAGCCGGGTCCGCCGCGGCCCAGTGAGTCGTTCGTGATGACGTCCGTCTCGGCCGCGTAGGTCTTGCCTGTGTGCGGGTCCGTGCACTTGGGGATGTCCGTCAGGGTGTCGCGCGGCATGCTCACCACCGACATGTTGGAACGGTCCGCCGAGACGTGCAGCAGCATCTGTACGTCGGCGCGGGGCGCGGTGTTGAACGTGTCCTTCGCGCCGCCGAGCTTCTGGTTCTCCGCGGAGTCCCGCGCGTCCGAACCGATCAGCAGGATGTTCAGCGGCTTCTGTCCGGCCGCGTTGGCCCGGGACTCGGCCGCCCTGTCCTTCTCGTCCCCGAGGTTCAGGGGGTCTTTCTTTATGTTGTGGTTGAGGTGCTGGTAGTACAGGTATCCGGCGCCGGCCGTCCCGAGTATGACCACCGCGAGCACGATCGCCGACCACCGCAACGCCCGTCGCCTACGGCCCTTGCGTCTGCCGCCGTCCCCGCCCCCGTCCGACGCGCCCGCGCCCTTCCCGGCCTCCGGTCTTCTGCCGTCCGCCGGCGTGAGCGACATCGTGTCCTCGACGGCCGGCACCTCCCCACGCACGCTGCTCTGCGTCACGTCCCCACCCCTCCCACCCCGCGCCCTGACACACGGGTCCGCCCCGCGTCCTGTTAGACGCGGAACGGACCCGTGTGGTCACTTACTTGGCGCACTCAACCTTGTCCGCCGTGGACTTCTGTACCCCCTCCGGCGTCGAACCCGCGGTCGAGGTGAGGGGGACGCCGGCTCCCTTGAAGTCCTTGCCCAGGGTCAGCGTCATCGCCGGCAGCCCCTGGGAGTTCTGCACACTCTTGCCCGGCTTCATCGCGGACCCCGAGAGACCCATGATGTCGGCGAGCCTGCGAGCCTGGTCCGCCTGGTCGGGCGCGTACTCAAGGGTCGTCTTCGCGAGCACCGCCGGAGCGTTGCCCGCGTTCTCGGACTTGAGCACGCCCTCATCATTCTGCAGCCACGTGAGAGTTTCCTGTGCGCTGCCGGCGTCGGCCCCTCCGTTGAGGATCCGCACCCGCACCGCGGAGGCGGCGGACTTGGTGCCCTTGAGGCGGGCGGCCACGGCGGCCTTCTCCTTCGCGGCCTGCTGCTTGACGGCGGTGAACGAGGTGTCGCTCTTGATCAGCGAGAAGACCTGCGGGGCGGTCGAGTTGTTGAGGACGACCGTCACCGGGGTCTTCTCCGCCGGGTTGTCGACGACCGGCACGGTGGTGAAGGTCAGGTTCTTCGGGTTGAGCTTGCCCAGCTCCAGACCGAGGTCCTTCAGCTTGCCGATGGAGTCGAGGTTGTCGTCGACGGTCAGCGCCTTGGTGCCGGTCTCCGCCAGCTTCAGCATCTTCGCGGGATTGGTGAGCGTGGAGTTGGACTTCAGCTTCCGCATCAGCGCGCTCAGGAACTGCTGCTGGAGCGTGATCCGGCTCAGGTCGCCGCCGAAGCCGACCGAGTGCCGGGTGCGCACGAACGCCAGTGCCTGCTCGCCGGAGATGTTGTGCGTGCCCTTGGACAGCTTCAGGTGCGAGTCGGAGTCGTCGATGTCCTTGGCCAGACAGACCTCGACGCCGCCGACCGCGTCCGTGAGCGTCTTCACTGCGTTGAAGTCGGCCACCATGAAGTCGTCGGGCTGGATGCCGGTCAGCTCGGTGACCGTCCGCAGTGTGCAGCTCGGCGTCCGGCCGTCCTGTCCGAGGCTCGTGTTGAAGCGGACGCTCGTCGTCCCCGGGATGACCTTCGACGAGCCGTCCGACTGGGTCGTAGGACAGTCCGGGACGTCGGTGATCAGGTCGCGGGGGATGCTGAGCGCCGTCGCGTTGGAGCGGTCCTTGGAGACGTGCAGCAGGATCGTGGTGTCCGCGTGGCCGACGCTGCCGGCGTCGCCGTAGCCCTCGTTGCCCGCGCCGGTGCGCTTGTCGGTGCCGATCACCAGCAGGTTGATGGCCTTGCCCTTGCTGAAGCCACCGGTGCTCGCGCCGTCGTCGGAGACGGCCGTGATGTTGTCGTTGAGGTGCTTGATGTAGAGGTAGCCGGCCGCGGAGACGGCGACCAGCACGAAGGCCAGCCCGCCGCCGGTCCACATCAGGACCTTCTTGCCCTTGGCCTTCTTCACCGGGCGGCGACCGCGCCGGGCCGGTGGCTCCTCGGGCGCGCCCCGCCGTCTGCGCGGCGGCGGCACCTCGCGCCCCGGACTCTTCGGGACCGTCTCCCGCTCCGGCGCCGCCACACTGCGGTTCTGCGCAGTGGCTCTACGGGGCCCCGGCACCGCTGACTGCGGTGTGGAAGGAGTCAGTCGCAGTTCGTATTCACCAGTGTTCGGATTGAGTACCCACTGGTCTGCGGGGTCGATGTTGTCCGCCCGCCCACGGCCTTGCGCGTCCACGGTTTACCGAATCCTCCGTCGGGGCCACGCGGCGCCTTCCCCCTCCAGGCGCTCGGGTCTCGTACAACCGGTGCGCAAGCACACCGGGGCGCTCACACTATCCGTCCAGTTGAGCGGCAAGTGACTGCGGTGACAAATTCCACGTCCCTACAACCGGTCAATCCGTCCTATTTTTCGGAACAAAAGTTCGTCGAGCCGGTGATCGCCTTACCCGCAGGTGTCCTCGGCGGCGGTGTTCCCGCGGAACGTCGGCGCGGGCGTGGCCCCCGAACCCGGCGCCGTAATACGGGCGTTTGCGGCGGAATCCCGCGGACCCTCCGACGGGTCCGCACGCGTCACCGCGACGGCCCGGTCCGCCCGCAGCAGGGCGAACAGCTTTTCGGCCTCGGGTTCCACGAGCTGGTCGCGATTGGCGTTGTAGACGTACGACTCCCGGGGAACGGTGAGGAACCGCACATGTTCGGTGGGGATGTTCCGCACGCCGCGCACCAGTTCGTACAGACCGCGCAGAGACGCCAGCCCCGGATCGGTCGTCAGCGACGACGTCGCCGCGTCCAGCACGGGATACAGCTTCGCCGGATTGAACAGCACGTCGTCGCTCCGCACCTTGTTGACGAGCGCGCCCAGGAACCCCTGCTGACGGTCCATCCGATCGGTGTCACTGCCGTTCCCGAGCGACTTCCGCGCCCGCACGTACCCGAGCGCCTGCTCGCCGTCGAGCGTCACCCGCCCGGCAGGCAGCTTCAACCGGGCCGCCTTGTCCCGGACCGGCCTCTTGAGGCAGACCTGCACCCCGTCGACGGCGTCGACCATGTCCTTGAACCCATGGAAGTCCACCACCATGTGATGGTCGATCCGCACGTTCGTCAGCTTCTCCACGGTCCGGATCGTGCATCCCGAACCCCCCACCTGGAACGCGTAGTTGAACATCGCGAACATCGGCTCGGTCCGCGTCCCGTCCGGCCGCAGACACCCCGGTACGTCCACCATCAGGTCCCGCGGCAACGACACGGCGGTGGCGCTGCGCCGGTCGGCCGCCAGATGCAACAGGATCGTCGTGTCCGACCGCTCGGTCCCCGAGTCCCGCCCGTACTCCGCGTTCCCGTCCCCTGACCGCGAGTCGGACCCGATCAGCAGGATGTTCTGCGCGCCCTTCACCAGGGCGGTGGGCCGCTCCTTCTCGTACCGGGCGAGCTCGGCGGCGGCGGCGTTGTCGGCCGTGATGTTCGAGTCGAGCTTCGCGTAGAGCCCCCAGCCGACCCCGGCGGCCCCCACCAGCAGCACGGCGACCCCGCCCGCGCCCCACCGCACCCATCGGCGCCGCCGCCGCCGGATGAGCCCCGCCCCGGACGCGGAGGCCCCCGCACCCGGCCCGAGAACGCCTCCTGCGGTGTCGTCCAACACGTGCGGTTCCACCCCTCATGGTCGTAAGAGCGTGTGGTCCTGCGTGTGCCTCTGCGTGTGGTTCTGCTCTTACGACCATGGCGTGGATGGGGTGGGGAGGCGGCCGTTGCTGACCCGTTCGGGTGACCCCCGCCGCCCCCTCAGAGGCGCGAGACGGTCACCCGCTCACTCTCGACCCGCTTGGCCAGGACCCCTTCGCCCGCCTGATCGAGATTCCGGCACAACACCACGGACCCCCCGGAGGCGAGCGGCCCGAACAGCCCCGCGCTCAACCCCTCCCACGAGTCGTACGGCAGCCCCGACAGCACCCGGCCCCCCGCATCGGCACCTTCGTCGGCGAGAGCCCGCTCGACCACCTCCGCCCCCGTGAGCTCCCGCCCACCGACGGCCAACGCCGGCTCCCCGGGGTCCACCGGCGAGAACGGCACAAACCGGTCCCCCTGCCCCGGCACCTCGACGGCGTAGTCCACGAACCCGGCCGGAGTCTGCGGAAACCTCCCCCCGAGCGGCCGCAACGCCAGCGCGACCCGCTCCCCGCCACAGGCCCGAGCCGCCTCCAACGACTCCGGCCCGCTCACCACCACGTCGGCGACGCCGGGGTCGCCCCCCACGTCGGCGACAACCCCCACGGACGAACACGCCAGCAGCCACACCGCCGTCTGCCAGTGCGCCGGCAACAACAAGGAGACCCGGTCACCGGGCCCCGCCCCGAGATCCCCTTGAAGGAGGTTCGCGGTCTTGGCCACCCAATTGGCGAAGGTGGCCACGGACAATTCGACCCGTTCTCCCGTGGCGTCGTCGTAGAAGGTCACCAGGGGGCGGCCGGGGTCCGCGGCGAGCGCGGAACGCAGCAGGTCGGCAGGGGTGCGATCGATGGCGTTCACCCGCGCAAGCGTACGGGGGCGCCGGTCGGCGTCCACTCCCGCACCGGACGCCGGACCACCGGTTCGGACGAACCGCAGCCGACGGTCCGTCAATTCCCGGATGGACAGATATGTATGACTATGTCCAGGATCAGGGGCATGCGTGGATTCCTTGCTTCCTCGATCGGCGTCACCTGCGCGGCCACACTGGCCCTCCCGCTCACCCTGCCCGCGTCCGCGGCACCGTCCGCGGCACAGGCACCGGCCCCCGCGACGCAGTCGACGAGCGGCGCGAGATCCGCGGCGACGACCGGCGACCGGGCCCTCCCCGCCCTCCCCGGCAGCACCCAGTCACTGCCCCTCGCCCCCCGCGTCGGCGACCGCACCTTCGGCGCCGCCCCCGAACAGGGCCTGACCCGCGGCGATGTGCACCGCTTCTCCCTCGTCGGCGTCATCTGGGACGACCCCGACACCGAACTGCGCGGCAGCGTCCAGGTCCGCACCCGGTCCACCGCCACCGGCGCCTGGTCCGGCTGGCAGGACGTCGACACCCACAACGACGACCACGGCGCCGACCCCGGCACGCCCGAACGCACCTCCGGCCACGTCCACGGCTCCACCGCCCCGCTGTGGGTGGGCGACTCGGACGGAGTGGACGTACGCGTAAGAGCGGACAGGGCGGCGACACGGACCGTAGGGAAGACGGACGAACAACCGTCTCCACTCCCCGCCGGCCTGCACCTGGAACTGGTCGACCCGGGCGCCGCGGAACCCCCGCCCGCGGGCGCGCCGACGACCACGAACCGAGTCGCGGCCCCCCGAACCGCCACCGAACTCCCGGCCCTCACCAAGCAGGCCACCGAACGCGAACTGGTCGGCCTGGGCCGCAAGGCGGAGCCGTACATCGGGCCGCGCCCGCGCATCGTCACCCGGCACGGCTGGGGCGCCGACGAGGAGCTGCGGGAGCAGGGGTTCGTGTACACGAAGCAGGTCAAGGCGGCTTTCGTGCACCACACCGCCACGGGCAACAACTACCGCTGCTCGCAAGCGCCTTCCGTCATTCGCGGTATCTACCGCTACCACGTCGAGAGCAGCGGCTGGCGTGACATCGGCTACAACTTCCTCATCGACAAGTGCGGAACCATCTACGAGGGCCGGGCCGGGGGAGTGGCGAAGGCCGTCCTGGGCGCCCACACCCTCGGTTTCAACACCAACAGCACGGGGATCGCGGTCCTCGGAACCTTCGGCAGCACCAAACCGTCCTCGGCGGCGGTGACCGCCATCGCCCGTCTCACCGCATGGAAGCTCGGACTCTACGGCGGCAATCCGCGCGGCAAGACATACCTGAAGTCCGGTGGTGGCAATCTCTACCGAAAAGGAAAGAACGTACGACTCAATGTGATCTCCGGCCATCGGGACGGGTTCGCCACGGACTGCCCAGGAAGGCAGCTCTACGGCAAGCTCGGCTCGGCCCGCTCCACATCGGCCCGGTACCAGGGCCGCTGACCGGGGCAGGGGGTGCCGGGGAAGGGTCTGCGGGACAGGTGCACGGTCCGCATACACTGGCCGGCCGAAAAAACAGTTCGGCCGGTCCCGGCAGGAAGCAGAGACGACAGGTGACAGAAGCGATCCTCCTGGTCGGCGGCAAGGGCACCCGGTTGCGCCCGCTCACGGTGCACACCCCCAAGCCGATGGTCAGGGCGGCGGGGGTGCCGTTCCTCACGCATCAGCTGGCGCGAGCGAGAGCGGCGGGCGTCGACCACATCGTCCTGGCCACTTCCTATCTGGCGGAGGTGTTCGAACCGCACTTCGGTGACGGTTCGTCCCTGGGCCTCCACATCGAGTACGTCACGGAGGACGAGCCCCTCGGCACGGGCGGCGCCATCCGCAACGTCGCCTCGCGGCTCCACTCCGGCCCCGAGGACCCGGTCCTGATCTTCAACGGCGACATCCTCACCGGCCTGAACATCCGAGCCCTGGTCGACACCCACGAGACGACGGGCGCGGACGTCTCCCTCCACCTCACGAAGGTCACGGACCCGCGCGCGTACGGCCTGGTCCCCACGGACGGGACGGGCCGCGTCCTGGCCTTCCTTGAGAAGCCCCAGACCCCCGAGGAGATCGTCACCGACCAGATCAACGCGGGCGCGTACGTCTTCCGCCGCTCGGTCATCGACACGATCCCGACGGGCCGCCCGGTCTCGGTGGAACGCGAGACCTTCCCCGACCTGCTCTCGGCAGGAGCCCACCTCCAGGGCCTGGTGGACTCGACGTACTGGCTGGACCTCGGCACCCCGGCGGCCTTCGTCCGAGGCTCCGCGGACCTGGTCCTCGGCCGAGCCCCGTCCCCCGCGATCCCGGGCCGCTGCGGAGACCGCCTGGTCCTCCCCACCGCCCGCGTCGCCCCCGACGCCAAACTGACAGGCGGCACGGTGGTCGGCGAGGGCGCGTTCGTCGCCGAGGGCGCGAGAGTCTTCGGCTCGACCATCCTCCCCGGCGCGATCATCGAACCCGGCGCGGTCATCACCGACTCCCTCATCGGCACCCGAGCCCGCGTCGGCGAACGCTCCGTCCTCACCGGCACGGTGATCGGCGACGGCGCGATCATCGGCGCCGACAACGAACTCCGCGACGGAATGCGGGTCTGGTGCGATGCGCGGATTCCGGCGGGGGCGGTGCGGTTCTCTTCTGATCAGTGAGGGGGTGCCGGGGCGGGGGCCGGGGGAGGCTGCCGGGCGTAGTGGGCTGGGTGGACCGGGGCGGTAGTGCGGCGCTTGTTGGCGTGCCGGGTGGGGCGGCGGTGCGGTTCTTTGCCGGGAGCGGTGGGGTGCCGATGGCCCTTTCCTGCGTGCCGGGACGGTAGCGCGGTGCTTCTTTGCGTGCCGGGTCGAGTAGCCGTGCGGTTCTTGGCCTGAGGGGTCGGGTGCCGGGGCGCTTTCCCGTGTGCCGGGCCGGTGGCGTTGCACTTCGTGCCGTGCCGGGTCGGGGTGGCCGTGGGTTTCTGCGTTTGCCGAGTCGGTGGTGCGCTTCTTGGCCACCGACTCGGGCGCCGGTGCACACCTTGGCGTTGCGGGTCGGGCGCCGGTGCACTCGTTGGCGTTCCGGGCGGGCTCCGCTGCGCTCCTTGGCGTACCGGGTCGGCAGGTCGTGTGTTTCCAGGTCCATCGAGTCGGGCGTCGGTGTACTTCCAGGCCCACCGAGTCGGTAGTACGGCACTTCTTGGCCAACCCAATCGGGTGGTGGGTGGGCACAGGCCTGGGGGTCTGGGGGCGGAGCCCCCAGGGACGGTGACCGGAGCCCCGGCAACCAAAGCCCCCGGTAACCGAAGCCCACCCCCGCCGACCGAGACCCCGGGCAACCAACGCCCCCGGAACCTCACGACGCCCCCGGAATTTCACAACGCCCCGATGTCACCCCGAGGCATCTTCGGCGCCCGCCTCGCCGGCGTACGCCCGCTCAACAAGATCAACCGCGCCGCCCGATGCCGCTGCCCCGCATACGGCTCCAGCAACGACAACATCACCGAGTCATCCGCGTCCCGGTCCCCGGCCAACGCCCACCCCACGATCCCCGGCAGATGCAGATCCCCCACGGTCACCGCATCCGCCGCCCCATGACTCCGCTGCACGGTCTCCGCGGACGTCCACACCCCCACCCCCGGCACGACCTCCAGCCGAGCCCGCGCATCCTCCGCGGACATCGCCCCCGCCTGCTCCAGCCGCGCAGCGACCCGTACGGCCCGCAGAATCGTGGACGCCCGTTTGTCGTCGACCCCGGCCCGATGCCACTCCCAGGACGGAATCAGCGCCCACGCCCGCGGCGCCGGCATCACCCACATCCGCCCGTTCACGGGCCCGGGCGCCGGCACCCCGAACTTCCGTACGAGCAACCGCCAGGCCCGATACGCCTCGTCGGTGGTCACCTTCTGCTCCAGCACCGACGGAATCAACGACTCCAGCACCAGCCCGGTCCGCGTCAGCCGCAACCCCGGCCGCCGATGCCGAGTGACCGCCAGCAGCCGGTGCCGTGGCACGAACGCGTCAGGATCATCGGCGGCGCCCAGCATCTCCGGCAACCGTTCCAACAGCCACTTCGCCCCCGGCCCCCAGGCCTCCCCGCGCACCGCACCCCCGTGCGCGGACACCCGCAGGGTCCCCGGCCCGACCGGCGTGAGACTGGCCCGCCAGACGGCCCCGTCCGCCGTAGCCCGAAACGTGGGGTCCCCGGGCCCCCGCCGCAACGGCCCCAGCACCAGCCCGAGATCAAGCACCCCGTCAGGCACCCACTCCCGAACCAGCCCGCCTTCGGCACCTTGCCGAGGCACACCCGCGGGCACGACAACTTCCCCACCCCGCACAGTCGTACGAGTGGGCCCAGGGGAAAAACGTCCGGCCACAGTGATCTTCCAGTGGTGATGCGAGCTACCTGAAGGGTGCCAGGAGCCTAGAGGCAAGAGGCCCTTCAGGGGGCGGGGACTGTGTCACTCATGCGGCGCCGGGGCTGTGTCCTCATGCGGCGCCACGCGGGGCTGCGTCACTCATGCACCTCCGCCGCGCGGGCGCGACCAGCCCCTCCCACCCGCACTCGCATACGACGTCCCCCACACCGGCGATTCACCGCACCTCAATGAACGCCCCCGCATCCCGCTCGCCCCGAGCCGCAGGCGAAGCGGCCGGATGCCCCACAGCCACCGCCCCCATCGGATCCCACTCCGGCGGCAAGCCCAACACCTCCCGCACGACATCCCGGCAGAACATCGTCGAGGACACCCACGCCGACCCCAACCGCTCCCCGGCCAGCGCCACGAGGAAGTTCTGCACCCCCGCCCCGGCGGCCACCACGAACATCTCCCGCTCCGCCCCGTCCCGCCGCGCGTCCCCATACGTGTGCGACCCGTCCATGACGAGACACGGCACCACGAGATACGGCGCCCCGCGCAGCACGTCCCCCCGCCGCACCCGCTTCACGATGGACTCCTCGGACTTCCCGTCCCGCCGCAGATCCGCGATCCACGCGTCCCGCATCGCATCGAGCAACGAGGTCCGGGACTCGGCCGACTCCAGCAGCACGAACCGCCACGGCGTCGTGTGATGCGGCGCCGGCGCGGTCACGGCGGCGGCGACAGCCCGTCGTACGGCACCGGGGTCGACGGGCTCATCGGTGAAGGCCCGCACCGTACGGCGCTGGGTCACCGCCTCCCGTACCGCCTCCGACGTCCCGAGCCGGAACATGTCGTCCCGCCCGCCCCGCACCATGGCCCGCGCCCCGACCCCGTCGTCCTCGGCGGCCACGACATGCGGCAGCCCTCGCACCACGGCGACGGGCAGCCCCGCGGCCTTGCCCTTGACGAGGTCACCGGCGGCGGCGAGTTCGTCGGCCGTGGCCACGACGGTCGCGCTGAGCGGATTGCCGTAGGCATCCGTGCCCCCGCGCAGATCGTCCAGCACGCGCACCCCGGCGGCGCCGATCGCGACGTCCGTGAGCCCCGTGCGCCAGGGTCGTCCGAAGGTGTCGGTGACCACGACGCCGATGGTGACGCCGAGCGCGTCCCGCAGCCCGTCGCGGATCGCGCGCGCGGACGCGTCCGGGTCCTCGGGCAGCAACAGCACGGTCCCGGCAGGGGTGTTGGAGGCGTCGACACCGGCGGCGGCCATGATCAGCCCCTGCCGGTTCTCCACGATCCGCAGGGTCCCGCGCCGCGCCACGACCCGTACGGTCTCGGCGTCGATCGCGGCCTCCCGGTCGGCCGCCTCGACGATCCGCCCCTCCGCCTTGGACACGATCTTCGAGGTGACCAGCAGCACGTCCCCGTCGATGAGCCCGGGCTCGGCCGCCGCGATCAGCTTGGCCAGGTCGTCCCCGGCCACCACCTCGGGCATCCCGGGCACGGCCCACACCCGGTACCCCTCCACCGGCGCCGCCTCGCTCATGCCGCCCGCACCTCCTCCGCCAGCGCCAGCGCCTCCCGCGCCATCAGCGCGGTCGCCTCGGTGTCGGTCATCATCAGCGGCACGGCCCGGCAGCGGATACCGGCCGCCTCGACGTCCGGTACGGCGGCGGCGTCCACGGTGTCGACGAGCCAGCCGTCGAGCAGCCCCGAGCCGTAGTGCTCGGCGACCGCCGTGGCCGTGGACTCGACGCCCACCGCGGCGAGCACCTTGTCGGCCATCCCGCGCACGGGCGCGTCCCCGACGATGGGGGAGAGGCCGACCACGGGCACCCCGGCCTCGGCGATCGCCTCCCTGATGCCGGGCACCGCGAGGATGGTGCCCACGGAGACGACCGGGTTGGACGGCGGGAAGAGGATGACGTCCGCCTCCGCGATCGCCTCCAGGACCCCGGGCGCGGGCTTGGCCTGCTCGGCCCCGACCGGCACGACGGCCTCGGCGGCGACCGACGCGCGCAGCCGGACCCAGTACTCCTGGAAGTGGATCACCTTGCGCTCGCCGTCCACCTCGACGGCGACATGCGTCTCGACGCGGTCGTCCGTCATGGGGATCAGCCGCACCCCGGGCTTCCACCGGTCGCACAGCGCCTCGGTGACCGCGCTGAGCGGGAAGCCGGCGCCGATCATCTGGGTCCGCACGATGTGCGTGGCGAAGTCCCGGTCGCCGAGCCCGAACCATTCCGGCCCGACGCCGTACGCCCCGAGCTCCTCCTTGAGGTGGAAGGTCTCGTCGGCCCGGCCCCAGCCCTGCTCCTCGTTGATACCGCCGCCGAGCGTGTACATCACCGTGTCGAGGTCCGGGCAGACCTTCAGCCCGAAGAGGTGGATGTCGTCCCCCGTGTTGCCGATCACCGTGATGTCCGCGTCCGGCACGGCCTGCTTGAGACCGCGCAGGAACCGGGCACCACCGATACCGCCTGCCAGAACCACAATGCGCATGCGGACAAGTCTCGCAGGCGGGTCCGACAACGCGGCAGGCAGTCGCCGCATCGGGTCAGGCGGTCACGGCGTCCACCGGTTCGGACCCGGCGCGCGCCGCGCACGCCGTGTGCATCGGCATCTCGGTCAGGCCGGGGAAGTAGACGTGCAGGCTTATGGCCGGTTCGAGGGTGTCGTTGACGACCTCGTGGACGTACCCCGGCGCGAACACCCGCTGCGCGCCCGCCCCCAACGCGCGCGTGCCCCGCTCGGTGCGCTCGGTCAGCGTGCCGTCCAGGACGGTCAGCACACCGGAGGAGGGGCCGTGGTCGTGCAGTCCGCTGCCCTGTCCGGGCACCCAGGACAGCAGCCACACCTCGTAGCCGGGTCCGGTGCTCAGCCGGTGGTACCAGCGGGTCGTCGCGTCGTACTCGACGAGGTGTTCCCACTGGGCGCGGTCGGCGGCGACGGAGCGCGCCAGGCCGACGAACTCGGCCACGGTGGCCGGGTGTTCGCGCGGCGGCTGGAGGAGGTGCGGGACTTCGAGGATGTCGCCGGCGATCTGGAGGTCGCTGTCGCTGTTCATGGGGGTGCGGTGGTTCCTCGGCGTAAGTGAGCAACGGCGGGGGCTGGGTGTCACCAATGAAGAGAGCAGGCAGGGCCGGAGCGCGTGGGCTCAACAGCCGGAACAGCAACAACAGCTACAGCGAGCGTGGGCAGCACCGAGGGACCCGGCTGAGCGGGTCGTGGTGAGTGCCGAGTTCGCGAGCATGCCCACAAGGACAGCGGTTCACACCCGCAGTGTCAACTCGACGCCCGGGATGTGGGACAGGGTTCACCCCATCCGGTCCATCTCCGCGCTGAAAGGTTTGTTCAGGCTCCTACCGGGACACATGGCGCACAACCGGGCGCACACACCCCAGTGGAACGAGATCGAACTCCTGGGCGTCCTCCCCCGTACAGGCTCCATCTCGGGGTAGGCGGTGCTCGGGGGGTCTCCTCTGCCTGTCAAGGTTTATGCCGATTTGAACACTTTCCGCTAGGCCTTGGTTCCGCAGAGTGAATAAGGGACCCAATAGCAGATCTCGGCTTGACTCGCCCGGAGCAGCACACTTGTAATTTCACTCGTGTCGTTTAGCCGACATCGGTAACGGCGGCCACATCACGGGGACGCGAAAGACGGACGAGGGGCGCACATGACCGAGCTGGTGCAGCAACTGCTGGTCGACGACGCGGACGAGGAACTCGGCTGGCAGGAGCGCGCGCTGTGCGCCCAGACCGACCCCGAGTCCTTCTTCCCCGAGAAGGGCGGCTCCACCCGCGAGGCCAAGAAGGTCTGCCTCGCCTGTGAGGTCCGCTCCGAATGCCTCGAGTACGCCCTCGCCAACGACGAACGCTTCGGTATCTGGGGCGGTCTCTCCGAGCGGGAGCGCCGCCGGCTCAAGAAGGCCGCCGTCTGAAGCGGGACGGCGCACCTCGGGACATACCTCGGGACGTACCGAACGGCCCGTCGCAGCTGGGTTATCCACAGGCGGCGGGCCGTCGTCATGCCCAGCCGATAGTGTGGGCGCTCGTCCGAGACGTACCGCTGTCCCCTCGGGACGCGGGCGTCCACCGCAGTCCATCGAACCGGGGCCCGTACCTCGATGTCCGTGCACAGCCACACGGCAGGCCAACACGACGCTGCCACTCCTGAGTTCCCGCGTCACGTGGTGACCGCGGTGCTCGTCTCCCACGACGGCGCCCGCTGGCTGCCCGACGCGCTCGCCGGGCTGCTCGGCCAGGAGCGCCCCGTGCAGAGCGTCATGGCCGCCGACACCGGCAGCGCCGACGAGTCCGCCCAGCTGGTCACCGACGCCCTCGGCGCCGACCGCGTGCTCCACCTCGCCCGGCGCACCGGCTTCGGCCAGGCCGTCGAGGAGGCCAACCGCACGTCGCCCCTGCTGACCCCGGACGAGCTGCCGTACCTCAAGCGCCCCAGCGGCTGGGACCCCGTCACGCGCACATGGCGCGACGACGCCTACGACCTGCCCGAGCTCCCGTACGGCGAACCCGTCCAGTGGCTCTGGCTGCTGCACGACGACTCCGCACCGGAACCCGACGCCCTGGCCCAGCTGTTGCGAGTCGTGGACCAGGAGTACGAACTGGGCCGCGAGGACGTCGCCGTCGTAGGCCCCAAGCTGCGCGGCTGGTACGACCGGCGGCAGCTGCTGGAGGTCGGCGTCACCATCGCCCACTCCGGCCGCCGCTGGACCGGCCTCGACCGCCGCGAACAGGACCAGGGCCAGCACGACCACGTACGGCCCGTGCTGTCCGTGTCCACCGCCGGCATGCTGATCCGGCGCGACATCTTCGACGAACTCGGCGGCTTCGACCGCCGGCTGCCCCTGATGCGTGACGACGTCGACCTGTGCTGGCGCGCCACCGCCGCCGGCCACCGCGTCCTGGTCGCCCCCGAGGCGGTCGTACGGCACGCCGAGGCGGCCTCCCGCGAGCGCCGCGCGGTCGACTGCGCGGGCCGCACCGTCGCCTCCCCGCACAAGGTCGACAAGGCCGGCGCGGTCTACACCCTGCTCGTCAACAGCCGTACGGCCGTGCTGCCCTGGGTCCTCTTCAGGGTCGTCATCGGCACACTGCTGCGGACCGTCGCCAACCTCGTCGGCAAGGTCCCCGGACAGGCCCTCGACGAGATCCGCGGCCTCCTGGGCACCCTGCTGCGCCCCGAGCGAATCCTCGCCGGACGGCGCAGGCGCGCCGGAGCCCAGATCGACAAGGCCGAACTGAGGCCCCTGTTCCCGCCGCCCGGCGCGACCGTCCGCGCCACCTTCGAACAGGTCGCCGGAAGCTTCGCCGACACCTCCGACCCCGAGATCACCTCCGGAGCCGGCCGGCACGGCGGCGCCGTCGAGTCGGGACCCGGCGGCGACGACGCGGACTTCCTGGAGATCGAGCAGTTCGCGCGCGTGAAGCGCATCGCCCGCAAGCCCGGCCCGGTGCTCTTCCTGGTGCTGCTGCTCGTCTCGCTCGTCGCCTGCCGCGACCTGCTCGGCGGCGGCGCCCTCACCGGCGGCGCGCTGCTGCCCGCCCCGGGCGACTCCAGCGAGCTGTGGTCCCGCTTCCTCGACTCCTGGCACCCGGTCGGCGCCGGCGGCACCCCGTCCGCGCCGCCGTACCTCGCGCTCGTCGCGATGCTCTCCTCGCTGCTCTTCGGCTCCACCGGCGTCGCGGTCACGGTCCTGCTGGTCGCCTCGGTCCCGCTGGCCGGGTTCACCGCCTACTTCGCGTCCCGCCCGCTCGTCGAGTCGCGGCTCCTGCGCGCGTGGGCGGCCGTCGTCTACGCCTTCCTGCCCGCCGCCACCGGCGCCCTCGCGGGCGGCCGCATCGGCACCGCCGTCCTCGCCGTGCTGCTCCCGCTGACGGCCCGCGCGGGCATCGCGGCCAGCGGCCTCACGCACTCCTCCGGAGCCCGCGGCA
Source organism: Streptomyces sp. NPDC096013 (assembly GCF_044763565.1). Lineage (NCBI taxonomy): Bacteria > Bacillati > Actinomycetota > Actinomycetes > Kitasatosporales > Streptomycetaceae > Streptomyces > Streptomyces sp. NPDC096013. Next base: position 320,813 of record NZ_JBIWGK010000010.1, read on the forward strand.
GCTGGCGCGCCACCTGGGCGTACGCCCTGCTCCTGACGGTCACCACCGCCTTCACGCCGATCATCTGGCCCATCACGCTCCTCCTGGGCGTCGCCCTGCTGGCCGTGCGCCGCGGCGACCTCGTCGGCTACGCCCCGCGCTTCCTGGCCCAGTTCGGCACCCCGCTGCTGGTCCTGGCGCCCTGGTCGCTGACCCTGCTCCCGTTCGGCTTCTTCCAGCAGGCCGGCATCGAGTTCGGCTCGGGGTCCGCGTCGCCCCTCGACCTGCTCGGCGCCAGCCCGGGCGGCCCCGGCACGGTCAGCGGCCTGATGCTCGTGGGCATCGTCCTGGCCGCCCTCGCCGCCCTGCTGCGCAGCGAGCGCCAGTTCGGCATCCGGACGGCCTGGGGCGTCGCCCTGGTGGGCCTCGTCTTCGCCGTCCTGTCCAACAGCTCCACCTGGGCCGGCCCCGCGACCCTCGTCTACGGCCTCGCTCTCCTCGCCGCCGCCGCGCTCGGCGCCGACGGGGCACGCGCGCGTGTCGCCGAGCAGAGCTTCGGCTGGCGCCAGCCGGTGGCCGTGCTGATCGCCTTCGCCTCGGCGGCGGGCCCGCTGCTCATCGCCGCCGGCTGGATGATCCGCGGCGCCGACGGCCCCCTGGAGCGCCACGACCCGACCCAGGTGCCCGCGTTCGTCGCCGAGGAGAGCGGCACCCGGGACCAGGCCCGCACGCTGGTCCTCGACAGCGACTCCGCCGCGCACGTCGGCTATGTGCTGGTGCGCGGCTCCGGCGCCCGCATGGGAGACGGCGAGTTCGCCGCCGCCGACGGCGAGAACACCAAGCTGGACAAGGTCGTCGCCAACCTCGTCGCCGGCTCCGGCGCCGACCAGGCCGACGAACTCGGCGGCTTCGCCGTGCGCTACGTCCTCGTCCACAAGGGCGCGCCCCGCGAGATCAGCCGCGTCCTGGACGCCACCCCCGGCCTCAGCAGGCTCAGCCAGGCCGACGGCAGCGCCCTGTGGCGGGTGAACGCGCAGGTCTCCCGCGCGGCGATCGTCGCCGGGTCCGCCGCCCCCAAGCCCGTCGCCGCCGGACCCGTCGACATCCACACCACCATCCCGTCCGGCACGACCGGCCGCGTGCTGCGCCTGGCCGACTCCGCCGCCGCGGGCTGGACGGCCACCCTGGACGGCAAGCCGCTCACCCGCACCACGGTCGACGGCTGGGCCCAGGGTTTCCAACTCCCCGACTCCGGCGGCAGACTGGACGTCACCTACGACGACCCGATCGGGCACACCGCCTGGCTGTGGGCCCAGGGCGCGCTCGCCCTCGTCCTAGTCGTGCTGGCCCTCCCGGGCCGCCGCCGTGACGTCGACGACGACCTCCCCGAGGAGGAGCTGATCCCCGCCCAGGCCGTCGCCGGCGAGGGCCGCAGGGCCCGCCGCCTGCGCGCCCAGGCCGAGGCCGATGCCGACTCCACCGACCGGACCGACGACCCCGCGGACACCGGGCAGTTCGACGCGTTCGCCGCGGGCGCCACACCTCCTCCGGAGGAGGAGGCCGTCGCCGCGATCCCGCAGCAGCAGTCCTACGGCGAGTGGGACGCGGCGAGCTACGCGGGCGCCGAGTACGGCACCTACGGCGGCGAGCAGTACCAGGCCGACCAGCAGCAGTACCCGGCGGGCGGCTACGACCAGTCGTACCAGGCGGACCCCTACCAGGGCGGTCAGTACGACCCGTACGCCTACGGCGAGCAGCCCCCGGCCCCGGCCTACGACCCGACGTACGACCAGGGTTACGACCAGAACCAGGGCTACGACCCGACCTACGACCCGGCGTACGACCCGAACTACAACCCTGACCAGCAGCATCCGCACGGCAGTGAGCGCCCCGACGGGAGCCAGCAGTGAACCGCCCCGCCCTCTCCCTCCTCGCCGGCGTGGTCGCGCTCGCCGCCGTCACCGGGTTCGCCGAGATGAAGGCACCGGCCGCGTCCGGCGCCGCCACCTCCACGTCGGCCGCCGTGCTGCCCGTGGAGCGCACCAGCCTGCTCTGCCCGGCGCCGAGCACCTCCGACCTCGCCGACACGTCGTACACGTCCTTCACGCCCGTCACCGAGGGCACGGACAGCAGCGGCAAGGCCGGGCTCCAGTCCGTCACCGAGGAGTCGGGCGACGGCACGAGCAGCAAGAAGAAGCCCGCCAAGCCCGTCCTGGAGCCCAAGGCCCCCGGCACCCCGGCCACCGGCGACAGCTCGGGCGCCGACGCGCCCGCCCTGCTCGGCACCGCCGAGGGCAAGTACGCGCCCGGCTGGACCGTCCAGGAGACCACCGAGGTCGCCGCGGGCAACGGCCGCGGCCTCCAGGGCGTCAACTGCACCGCCCCGGACACCGAGTTCTGGTTCCCGGGCGCCGCCACCGCCGCGGGCCGCACCGACTACGTGCACCTCACCAACCCGGACGACTCCGCCGCCGTCGTCGACATCCAGCTCTACGGCAAGGACGGCGACCTCAAGTCGACGGTGGGGGAGGGCATCACGGTCGAGCCGCACGCCAGCGAGCCGATCCTGCTGTCCACGCTCACCGACGACCAGGAGACCGACCTGACGGTGCACGTGAGCGTGCGCAGCGGCCGGGTCGGCGCGTCCGTGCAGGCCCTCGACTCCAAGCTCGGCGGCGACTGGCTGGCCGCCGCCACCGACCCGGCGGGCAGCCTGGTCATGCCGGGCATCCCGAAGGACGCCACCTCCGTGCGCCTGATCGCCTTCACACCGGGCGACTCGGACGCCGACCTGAAGGTGCGGCTGTCCTCACCCACGGGGATGATCACGCCGGCCGGACACGAGACCGTGCACGTCAAGGCGGGCATGACGACCGCCGTCGACCTCGGCGACGTCACACGCGGCGACCCGGGCTCCCTGGTCCTGACCCCGACCGACCAGTCCGTGCCGGTCGTCGCCGCCCTGAAGGTCGTACGCGGCAAGGGCGGCAAGCAGGAGACGGCGTTCATCCCGGCGACGAGCCCGGTCGGCAAGCGCGCCACGTCCGCCGACAACAGCGCCAAGGGCTCCACGCTGTCCCTGGTCGCCCCCACCCGCACCGCCACGGTCAAGGTCACCGCGTCCGCGGGCAGCGGCGGCGGTACGCCCGTCTCGAAGACGTACACGATCAAGGCCGGCACCACCGAGGACGTCGAACTCCCGGTCCCCGCGGGCCTGAAGGGCACCTACGCCCTGACCCTCGAACCGCAGTCGGGCGGCCCGGTGTACGCGGCCCGCACGCTGTCGGCGACCGAGGAGGGCGTACCGGGCTTCACGATCCAGACGCTCCCCGACGACCGGGGGACGGTGTCGGTACCCCGGACGGACGAGGACCTGTCGGTGCTCCAGAAGTAGCGGCACGGAGCACACGCGCGTGGGGAGGCTAGTCCTCCCCGTAGCGCGGATCGACCGTCTCCGGGGTGAGCCCCAGCAGTTCGGCGACCTGCTCCACGACGATCTCGTGGACGAGGGCGGCCCGTTCGTCGCGCCCCTTGGTGCGGATCTCGACCGGGCGCCGGTAGATCACCACGCGCGCGGGCTGCCCCTCACGGGCGGCGATCGTGCCCCCCAGGGGCACCGACTCGTCGTTCCAGCCCTCGCCGGGGCCACCCAGTCGAGGGACTTCCAGGACCAAGAAATCGATGTCGGCCAACTGCGGCCAGCGTCGCTCCAGGCGCTCCACGGAGTCCTGCACCAGATCGGCGAACGCCTCGGCCCGGCTCGCGGCGAGCGGGACCTGCGGCGGTGCGATCGGGCCGCGCATGCCCCGGCCGTGACGATCGCGGCGGCGGGGCCCGGGTCCGGCGGCGGAGGGCGGTACGGGGGTGTCCATCACCGGTGAAGCGTAGTCCCCGCCGGGTCCGCCCGCCCGCCTCCACCCGCCGTCGGACGCTCTGTGGGGCATGTCGCCGGATGACCATTCCAGCCAAGGTTGGGCTCGATTCCGTATGTCTCCGAGACCGTCGCTCTCAAGGCAATTGACGGTGTTTGTGCCGAGTGATGACCGGGTCCGGCCCCGTCCGAGATCCCGAGAGGTGGAGTCCGCGCAGGTCAGGGGCGTGTTGCCGGTGGGGTGTGTGGGGCGTCTCACAGCCCGACACGGTGGGGTGACCTGGGGGAGAGTCGTCGCGGCCCGCTCAAGAGTGCGGTACCGTCCAACGTCGTGAGCCCTGTACGTCGCTGTTCGCGCACCGCTTGCGGCCGCCCCGCCGTCGCGACGCTGACGTACGTCTACGCCGACTCGACCGCGGTCCTCGGCCCGCTCGCCACCTACGCCGAACCCCACTGCTACGACCTGTGCGCCGAGCACTCCGAGCGCCTCACCGCGCCCCGTGGCTGGGAAGTCGTCCGCCTCCTCGACAGCTCCGCTCCGGCGCGCCCGAGCGGTGACGACCTGGAGGCGCTCGCCAACGCCGTCCGCGAGGCGGCCCGCCCCCAGGAGCGCGCGGCCGAGGCCGGCGGCGGAGGCGGCGCCCGCACGGCGGACCCCATGGAGGTCGCCCGCCGCGGCCACCTGCGGGTCCTGCGCTCCCCGGACAACTGACCGCGCCGGTCCGCGAGTTCGTTCAACGATCCCTTCGTTCACGTCGTTTCAGCGAGGCGTTCGTTCAACGACGCCGATGATCAGCGAGGCGTTCGTTCAACGATTCCCCACCCAACTCGCCGACGCCGCCGCCTCGATCGCAGGTAAGAGTCTGTGGACGGCTCGGTTACCGCACGTCGTGATGTGGGTGCCGACGGGTAGTTTGGGGCGACCGATGGAACTTTCTGGAGGGTTGGCCGTGTCTGCTGATCTGTCACAGCTCGTGAAGGCGTACGACGTACGGGGCGTCGTCCCGGACCAGTGGGACGAGTCGTTGGCCGAGCTGTTCGGAGCGGCCTTCGTCCAGGTGACCGGCGCGAGCGCGATCGTGACCGGACATGACATGCGGCCCTCGTCCCCGGGCCTGTCCGCGGCCTTCGCGCGCGGGGCGGCGGCGCGCGGCGTCGACGTGACCGAGATCGGCCTGTGCTCGACGGACCAGCTGTACTACGCGTCGGGCGCGTTCGACCTCCCGGGCGCCATGTTCACGGCCTCGCACAACCCCGCGAAGTACAACGGCATCAAGATGTGCCGGGCGGGAGCGGCCCCCGTGGGCCAGGACACCGGCCTCGCGGAGATCCGCCAACTCGTCGAGTCCTGGCTGGACTCGGACGCCCCGGAGGTCTCAGGGCCGACGGGAACGATCACCCGGCGGGACACGTTGGAGGACTACGCGGCGCACCTCCGCGGCCTCGTCGACCTGACCTCGATCCGCCCCCTGAAGGTCGTCGTCGACGCGGGCAACGGCATGGGCGGTCACACCGTCCCGACCGTCTTCGCCGGCCTGCCGCTCACCCTGGTCCCGATGTACTTCGAGCTGGACGGCACGTTCCCGAACCACGAGGCCAACCCGCTCGACCCGGCCAACATCGTCGACCTCCAGGCGCGCGTCCGCGAGGAGGGCGCCGACCTCGGCATCGCCTTCGACGGCGACGCGGACCGCTGCTTCGTCGTCGACGAGCACGGCGACCCGGTCTCCCCGTCCGCGATCACCGCCCTGGTGGCCTCCCGCGAGCTGGCGAGGAACGGCGGCACGGGCGTGATCATCCACAATCTGATCACCTCCTGGTCGGTCCCCGAGGTCGTCAAGGAGAACGGCGGCACACCGGTCCGCACGCGCGTGGGCCACTCCTTCATCAAGGCCGAGATGGCGAAGGCCGGCGCGATCTTCGGCGGCGAGCACTCCGCGCACTACTACTTCAAGGACTTCTGGAACGCCGACACGGGCATGCTGGCCGCCCTCCACGTCCTCGCCGCGCTCGGCGGCCAGGACGGCCCGCTCTCCGCCCTCGTGGCCCAGTACGACCGCTACGTCGGCTCCGGCGAGATCAACTCCACGGTCGACGACCAGCAGGCCCGCCTCGCCGCGATCCGCGGCGTCTACGGAAACCAGTCCGACCTCACCCTCGACGACCTCGACGGCCTCACCGTCTCCTCCGCCGACTGGTGGTTCAACGTCCGCCCGTCCAACACGGAACCCCTGCTCCGGCTCAACGCGGAGGCACGGGACGAGGCGACGATGACGAAGGTGCGGGATGAGGTGCTGGGGATCATCAGGGGGTGATCGCGGACGGCAGGTCCCTAGGCGCCGGTCGATGTCCCAGCCCGTCCGGCGCCTGAGGACGAGACCGTCCAGGCCGAAGGGGCCCGAGGGGCGCGCCCCCAGAGCCCGGCTGCCCCAACCCCCGCGCTCACTCACCACCGGCGGTAACCTGACCAGGCACATCCGCACGCCGTCGTAGACACTCGCCCTCGGAGGGAACCCATGCCGCTCGAAGCCGGCCTCCTGGAGATCCTGGCCTGCCCGGCCTGCCACGCCCCCCTCAAGGAGCAGGACACCGAGCTGATCTGCACCGGCGAGGACTGCGGCCTGGCCTACCCCGTCCGGGACGGCATCCCCGTCCTCCTCGTCGACGAGGCCCGCCACCCCGCGTAACCGACGACGACGCGTTCGGAGGCTGCCGCCCATGCTCGACGAATCGCTGCTCGACACCCCTGAGGCACTGGCCGAGGCCGACCGCCGAGCCCTGCTCCGCGGTGCCGCCGAAGCCGGTGCGAGGGTGCGTACCGCCGCCCGGCACGCCGCCGAGGCAGGCGTCCACGACCTGAAACCGGACGGCCGCCCCCGCGCCATCCTGATCGCCGGCCCCGGCGCCGCCGCGACCTGCGTCGCCGACCTGCTCGGCACCCTCGCCGGCGCCGGCAGCCCCGTCGCCCGCCTCGCGCCCACCGGCGTCGCCCCCGCGGCAGGCGCCCTGCGCTGGGAACTCCCGGGCTGGGCGGGCTCGGTGGACCTCCTGCTGATCACCACCCCGGACGGTAGCGAACCCGGCCTGTCCCTCCTCGCCGAGCAGGCCTACCGCCGCGGCTGCACCGTCGTCGCCGTGGCCCCGAGCCGCAGCCCCCTCACCGAGGCGGTGGACGGCGCCCACGGCCTCTTCGTACCGATGGCGACCGCACCGTACGAACACGACGAACCCCTCGCCGCCTCCGCCCCCGGAGTCCTCTGGGCGCTGCTCACCCCGCTGCTCGCGATCCTGGACCGCACCGGGCTGCTCAGCGCGCCCCCGGAGGCCCTGGAGAAGGTCGCCGACCGGCTCGACCAGGTCGCCGAGCGCTGCGGGCCCGCCATCGCGACGTACAGCAACCCGGCCAAGACCCTGGCCTCCGAACTCGCCGACTCGCTCCCGGTGATCTGGACGGAGGGCACGTCGGCCGGTCCGGCGGGCCGCCGATTCGCCGCAGCGCTCGCGGAGCTGGCCGGCCGCCCCGCGCTCGTCTCCGAGCTGCCCGAGGCGCTCGCCGAGCACAACGCCCTGCTGGCCGGACCGCTCGCCGCGAGCGCCGACCCCGACGACTTCTTCCGCGACCGCGTGGAGGAGGCACCCGCGCTGCACGCACGCGTGGTGCTGCTCCGGGACCGCCCGATCGGCGGCCTCTCCGCCGCGCCCACCGCCCGTGACCTGGCCCTCAGCCACGACACGCCGATCAGCGAGCTGGAGCCGGAAGAGGGCGGCGAGCTGGAGACCCTCGCGGAACTGATCGCCATGACGGATTTCGCCGCCGTTTACCTGGCGCTCGCCTCGGGCGCCTGATCTTGTCGTCGAAGCCCTGACCGCCGTACACCGACGTACGTGGCGCGAATCCGCGTCATACCCAGGTCGTACGCAGAGAGAACCGGTAGAGACCCGCATGGACCGCCTCGACAACACCGTCCGCCCCTACGCCTGGGGTTCCACCACCGCCATCCCCGAGCTGCTCGGCGTCGAGCCCAGCGGTGAACCGCAGGCGGAGATGTGGATGGGGGCCCACCCGGGCGCACCCTCGCGCACCGCGCGCGGGACCCTCGTCGAGGTCATCGAGGCAGCTCCGGAGCGGGAGTTGGGCGACAAGGCGGTCGCGAAGTTCGGCCCCCGGCTGCCCTTCCTGCTGAAGATCCTCGCCGCCGGCGCCCCCCTCTCCCTCCAGGTGCACCCCAACCTGGAGCAGGCCAAGGAGGGTTACGCCGACGAGGAGCGCCGGGGCATCCCCGTGGACGCCCCGCACCGCAACTACAAGGACGCCAACCACAAGCCCGAACTGATCTGCGCGCTCACGGAGTTCGACGGCCTGTGCGGCTTCCGCGACCCGCTGCGCGCCGCCGACCTGCTCGCCGGCCTCGGCGTCGACTCCCTGAAGCCCTACGTCGACCTCCTCCACGCACACCCCGAGGAAGCCGCCCTGCGCGAGGTCCTCACGGCGATCCTCACCGCCGACCCCGAGGAGATGCGCCACACGGTCACCGCGGCGGCGACCGCCTGCACCCGCCTCGGCGGCGAGTACGAGCCCTACGCCGACATCGCCCACCACTACCCGGGCGACCCCGGCGTGATCGCGGCCATGCTCCTGAACCACGTCCGACTCCAGCCCGGCGAGGCCCTGTTCCTCGGCGCCGGCATCCCGCACGCCTACCTCAACGGCCTCGGCGTCGAGATCATGGCCAACTCCGACAACGTTCTGCGCTGCGGCCTCACCCCCAAGCACGTCGACGTCCCCGAACTCCTGCGCATCGTCAACTTCGAGGCGAGTGACCCCGGAGTACTGCGCCCCGAGGCGTCCCCGGACGGCGAGGAGGTCTACGAGACCCCCATCGACGAGTTCCGGCTGTCCCGGTACGTCCTCCCCGAGGGCACCGGCGCCCACGACCTCACCCTCGACACCCCGCAGATCCTGCTGTGCACCGCCGGTTCGGTGAAGGCGGGGGAGTTCGAACTCGGACCCGGCCAGTCGGTGTTCGTCCCGGCGGGCGACCCGGCCGAGGTGTCCGGCGTGGGGACCCTGTTCCGGGCCACTGTGATCGTATGACCGGGCCTGTGGATACCTGACGCGCCGTCGCCGGGCAGGGCTGCAAGAATGACTCACCGGCAAAGGGCGGGCAAAGACGTTGGACGGCCCATCCGGGGCAGACGTCCGATGGAGACGTACGAAGGCGAAGGGACACCGCGAACACATGAGCGCGTCAGGCGGCACCAGGGCGATCGTGGCGGCACTCGGCGCCAACCTCGCGATCGCGGCATCGAAGTTCGTCGCGTTCGCCTTCAGCGGCTCGTCCTCGATGCTCGCCGAGGGCGTCCACTCCCTCGCCGACTCCGGCAACCAGGCACTGCTCCTGATCGGCGGTAAGAAGGCCCAGCGCGAGGCCACCCCCCAACACCCCTTCGGCTACGGCCGCGAGCGCTACATCTACGCCTTCCTCGTCTCCATCGTCCTCTTCTCCGTCGGCGGCATGTTCGCCGTCTACGAGGGCTACGAGAAGATCAAGCACCCGCACGAACTGGAGCACTGGTACTGGCCGGTGGGCGTCCTGCTCTTCGCGATCATCGCCGAGGGCTTCTCGTTCCGCACGGCCATCAAGGAGTCGAACGAACTGCGGGGCACGCACTCCTGGTCCCAGTTCATCCGCCGCGCCAAGGCCCCCGAGCTGCCGGTCGTCCTCCTGGAGGACTTCGGCGCGCTCATCGGTCTGGTCCTCGCCCTCGGCGGCGTCGGCATGGCCCTGCTCACCGGCGACGGCGTCTGGGACGGCATCGGCACCCTCTGCATCGGCATCCTGCTCATCCTGATCGCCCTCGTGCTGGCCGCCGAGACGAAGTCCCTGCTGCTCGGCGAGTCCGCCGGCCTCGAAGACGTCCAGAAGATCGAGGCCGCCGTCGTCGACGGCCACACGGTCACCGGCATCATCCACATGCGCACGCTCCACCTCGGCCCCGAGGAACTGCTCGTCGCCGCCAAGATCGCCGTCCAGCACGACGACACGGCCGCCGAGGTCGCCACCGCGATCAACGCCGCCGAAGCCCGCATCCGCGAGGCCGTCCCGATCGCCCGGGTCATCTACCTCGAACCCGACATCTACAGCGAGTCCGAAGCCACCAAGGGCCCGGACCGCGAAGCCACCCCCGGAGGCCCGGCCCAGCACCCCGCCGAGCACTGACTCCGTTCACCGCTACGGCAGCGGGGCCCGCCGAGACGTCAGCCGGGCCCCGCCGCCCCGGCTAGACCCGCTGCACGGGCCACGGCGCCACCGGCACCGCCCGCTGCCGCCGCCGTACGACGAACGCGGCGATCCCCAGGCCGATCCCGACCAGCGCGAGCAGGACTCCGCCGATGACGGCCCCGCCGATGCCGGAGGCGACCGTACGGTCGTCGGTCACCCGGCCCCGCACGGCGGATTCGGCCACGGTGCCGTCGTGGTCGCTCGCGAAGAAACGTGAGTCCATCGAGTCCGCCCGGTTGTCACCGAGCAGGAACAGCCGCCCCTTCGGGACCGTCACGTCGTACGTCTTGTGCACGCCGTCGACATCGCCCTGCTTCACATAGGGCTCCGCCAGCGGCTTGCCGTTCACGGTGATCCGCGCGGCCGTGCCCGAACCCGTGCAGCACACCACGCGGTCCCCGCCCACCCCGACGACCCGCTGCATCACGCTCGCGCTGGACCCGTAGCGGTCCGGCGCCGAGAACAGCACGACGTCACCGCGGTGCACGTCACCGCCGTCGAGCTGCTCGTAGATGATCCGGTCACCCGGCTTGTACGTCGGCGTCATGCTCTGACTGCTGATGGTGGAGCTGCCGTAGGAACTCCGCCCGTACGCGAACGCGCCGACCGTCAACGCCACCCCCAACAGCCCCACCACGACAGCCGCGACCCCCAGTCCCCGCCCCTTGCCCGACATCGTTTCCCTCCCCATGCGGCACTTCCGCGGGGGCGAGGGTAGCGGGCGTCCGTGAACGGTCGGTGCGGGCCCACGCCCCACGAGAGGCACGAATCCGCACCGGCTGCGACCCCTCCGCGGACAGACCACAGGCACTCGGCGGCCCGGGCCCTGATCATCGCCGCAGACAGGCGTGCCAGGTCCAGCCTTTGCGACACGATCCGCCGGAAGGGTCCGGTCCTAACCGACCTCGCTCAGCACACCGAGCACCGCAGACTCGTCCTCGGCCGCCGACAACCGCTCCCGGAACCCGGCATCCGTCAACTTCCGTGACAGCAGCGCCAGAATCCGCAGATGCTCGTCCCCGGCCGCCGCCTCCGGCACGGCGATCATGAACACCAGCCGGGCCTTCGTACCGTCCAGGGAGCCCCACTCGACCCCCTCCGCCGACCGCGCGAACCCGACGACCGGCGCACTCACCGCATCCGTCTTGGCATGCGGAATCGCGATCTCCTCCCCGAGCCCGGTCGTCCCCTGCGCCTCCCGCCGCAACGCGGTCGCCACCAACTCCTCGACGTCCACGACCTTCCCGGTCCGCGCCAGGAGCCCGGCCATCTCCCGGATCACACCCTCCTTGCCGTCCGCGTCGAGCCGCACCTTGACGGTCTGCGCGATGAGATAGCCGGAGAGGACTTCCGGGACATCGTCAGGGAGAGCCTCGGGGGAAATTCCGGGGTGGATCTCCGGGTCGGGAATCGCGGCGGGGGAGCGGGAGGCGGAGCCGGAACCAGAATCGGAACCGGGGGTGCCTTCGGCGTCGGCCGAGCCGGAGTTGACCGAGTCGGCATCGGTGGTCGAGCCTGCGTCGGCCGAGTCGCCGTAGGCCAGGTCGGCCTTGGCCAGGTCAGTGTCGGCCAAGCCCGAGCCGGCCGAACCGGAGTCGATCAGCCCCGAGTTGCCCAGCCCCGAGTCGGCCCAGTCATCGCCCACCCGGGCCCCAACGCCAGCCGCAGGCCCCGCACTTGACCTGTCCGACCTGCCCGACCCGCCCGTACTGACCACACCGCCCGCAGCCGTGCCCCCACGCGAAGCCCGCTCCGCTACGACGACCCCGGCGCCCGGCACTCCGGACCCGCCCCGGGACCCGACCCCGGCCCCGACCGCTGCCCCGACCAACGCAAGCTGCTCAGGTTCGCCCGTGCCATCCCCGTGGTCGGGGGACCCGCGCCGTTTCCGCTCACTCACGTCGACCAGCGCGACCGTCGTCACCGCGGTGACCGCCGTACCGATCGCGACCGCCACGAAGAACATCGGTACGCCGCTCACCGCGCCCAGCACCGCCACGATCGGTCCGCCATGCGGCACCGCGTCCTTCACCCCGGCGAGCCCGGCGACCGCACCGGCGACCGCGCCGCCCAGCATGTTGGCGGGGATGACCTGCGCGGGCCGGGCCGCCGCGAACGGGATCGCGCCCTCGGAGATGCCGAAGCAGCCCATGAACAGCGAGGCCAGACCGGTCTCCCGCTCCTGCTCGGTGTAGAGGCGCCGCCGCATCAACGTGGCCAGGCCCTGGCCGAGCGGCATCACCGGGATCGCGGCGGCGCACATTCCCATCACGGACTGGTTGCCGGTCGCGATGAGCCCCGCGCCGAAGAGGAACGCCGTCTTGTTGACCGGCCCGCCCATGTCGAACGCGATCATCAGCCCCAGGATCGTGCCGAGCAGGATCGCGCTGGTGCCGGTCATCCCACCGAGCCAGCTGGTGAGGTGCTCGAACACCCACGAGATCGGCTTCCCGATGACGTAGATGAAGAACAGCCCCAGCGCCGTCGTCGCCACGATCGGGATCACGATGATCGGCATGATCGGCTGGACGAACTTCGGGACCTGGACCTTCTTGATCCACAGCACCAGATACCCGGCGAGGAACCCGGTCACGATCGCCCCGATGAATCCGGCGCCGGCCTTCGAGTCGTACAGCGAACCGGTGTTGGCGATCCAGCCGCCGATCATGCCCGGCACGAGCGCGGGGCGGTCGCCGATCGCGTAGGCGATGTAGCCGGACAGGATCGGCACCATCAGCGTGAAACCGATCACGCCGATGTTGTTCACGTCCATCCAGAAGGAGCCCTTCGGGATGACCAGACCGCCCGAGGGGTCCGGGTGGCCGCCGAGCGACAGCGAGACCGCGATCAGCAGCCCGCCGACCACGACGAACGGGATCATGTAACTGACCCCGTTCATCAGCGCCTTGTACGCGACGCTCCGCTCCCTGCCGCCCGGCGCCGCAGCCGCCGCGGCCGTACCGCCCGCCGTGTGCACGGGCGCCGACCGCACCTGCTCGATCAGCCGCTCGGGATGCCTGATGCCCTCGGCGACCCCGACCACGAGGACCCGCTTGCCGGCGAAACGGCTCAGGTCCACGTCCTTGTCGGCGGCGACGATCACACCGTCCGCGGTGCTGACATCGTTGTCATCGAGGACGTTTTCAGCCCCGATGGAACCCTGCGTCTCCACCTTCATGTCGATACCGCGGCTCGCGGCGGCCTGCGCGAGCTTCTCCGCGGCCATGTACGTGTGGGCGATGCCGGTCGGGCACGCGGTCACCGCGAGCAGCTTCAACCGCTGCCGCTCGCCTTCGCCGCGGCCCGTGGGGGGAGGGCCGGCCGTACTCGTCACGTCGTTCTCCTAACACCTTCGTCGCGCGGAACGCCGTCCCGGACGTCCCGCAAGATCGACCAGAGACTCCTGATCTCCGTGCATCCTGCAACATCCGACGCCCGACCCAAAGACACGGAAGTCCCAGGTCGCCGTCGTCCACTCCGCTCCGCCCACCGCGTTCGGGCATCGTGTCGCAGCTCCCCCGGAAACCCGATCCGACACCTGGCGTCCGCTCGAGTTCGGCTTGATCCGTCCGGAGGCGGGCTGGGGGCGGTCGGGTCCACCGGTGTAGCTTGGGTGAGAGCCAGACGTCGCTGCTGATGGCGGTCGGGCGGTCCCACCGCGGACCGACCGAGGGAGAGAGGGCCTCCGACGGACTGCGCTGCGCGTACGCGGGCATTCCTGTGCCCTCCTCCGGGCACCCCTGTGTCCGCCGCCGCGCAGACCAGCCGTTCCCACCTCGCCCCAACCCCGAGGAGCACATCTCCATGACGACTGTCGACAACCGACAGGACTTCAAGGTCGCCGATCTCTCCCTGGCCGAGTTCGGCCGCAAGGAGATCACCCTCGCCGAGCACGAGATGCCCGGCCTGATGTCCATCCGCCGCGAGTTCGCCGAGGCCCAGCCGCTGGCCGGCGCCCGGATCATGGGCTCGCTGCACATGACCGTGCAGACCGCCGTCCTGATCGAGACCCTGGTCGCCCTCGGCGCCGAGGTCCGCTGGGTGTCCTGCAACATCTTCTCCACCCAGGACCACGCGGCCGCCGCCATCGCCGTCGGCCCGAACGGTACGCCCGAGAACCCCCAGGGCATCCCGGTCTTCGCCTGGAAGGGCGAGACCCTGGAGGAGTACTGGTGGTGCACGGAGCAGGCGCTGACCTGGCCGAACACCCCCACCGGCGGCCCGAACATGATCCTGGACGACGGCGGCGACGCCACCCTCCTCGTCCACAAGGGCGTCGAGTACGAGAAGGCCGGCAAGGTCCCCTCGCCCGACACCGCCGAGAACGACGAGCACCGCGTCATTCTCGAACTCCTCAACCGCACCATCTCCGACGGCTCGCAGAAGTGGACCCAACTCGCCTCGGAGATCCGCGGCGTGACCGAGGAGACCACGACCGGCGTGCACCGTCTCTACGAGATGCACCGTGACGGCACCCTCCTGTTCCCGGCGATCAACGTGAACGACGCCGTCACCAAGTCGAAGTTCGACAACAAGTACGGCTGCCGCCACTCCCTGATCGACGGCATCAACCGCGCCACCGACGTCCTCATCGGCGGCAAGACCGCGGTCGTCTGCGGCTACGGCGACGTGGGCAAGGGCTGCGCGGAGTCCCTGCGCGGACAGGGCGCCCGCGTGATCATCACCGAGATCGACCCGATCTGCGCGCTCCAGGCGGCGATGGACGGCTACCAGGTCACGACGCTGGACGAGGTCATCGACAAGGCCGACATCTTCGTCACCACGACCGGCAACAAGGACATCATCATGGCCGCGGACATGGCCAAGATGAAGCACCAGGCGATCGTCGGCAACATCGGCCACTTCGACAACGAGATCGACATGGCCGGCCTCGCGCAGATCCCGGGCATCGTCAAGGACGAGGTCAAGCCGCAGGTCCACACCTGGACGTTCCCCGACGGCAAGGTCCTCATCGTGCTGTCCGAGGGCCGCCTGCTGAACCTGGGCAACGCCACGGGCCACCCCTCGTTCGTGATGTCCAACTCCTTCGCGGACCAGACCCTGGCCCAGATCGAGCTGTTCACCAAGCCCGAGGAGTACCCGACCGACGTCTACGTGCTGCCCAAGCACCTCGACGAGAAGGTCGCCCGCCTCCACCTGGACGCGCTCGGCGTGAAGCTGACCACGCTCCGCCCCGAGCAGGCCGCGTACATCGGCGTCGAGGTCGACGGCCCGTACAAGTCGGACCACTACCGCTACTGAGCCGGCGACCCCGCCGGCTGTGACCCCGCCCGCTGTGTCCGCGTCCGTGCACTGACGCGGCCTCAGCGGCAGGGACTCAGCAGCAGATCCTCCGAGGCAGGCCCCCGCACCCCCGTGCCGGGGGCCTGCCCCTTTGGTTCCGTCGGCCCGACCGGCCCGTCAAGACCCAGGACCCCGATGCCCCGCGGCCGTTATTCGCTCCACGATCCGCACGATCACACCCCCCTCGCTGACGAACACTTCCAGTGCGCCCCCGGCCCGTCCGGCTGGCGTTATGTCTCCCAGCTCACCGCCCCCTCCGGCGATCACAGCGGCTCCGTCGACCTCACACTCGACGAACTCGGCCGCCCCATCCGGCTGGAACTCCACGCGGCGAGCTGGCAGGTGCGCGGCGCCGCTCTCGACGGCGTCACCTGGGTCCGCACCGACCCCACCGGCACCGATGCCACCGAAGGCAATGTCCGCGCGCACGCCTTCACCGGCACCTCCCCCGCGTTCCTCATCGCCACCACCCGTCTCCTGCGCCTCACCCCTTCCACGTCCGCGACCCGCGTCCGCCTGGTCAGCCTCACGGAACCGGTCCTCGCCCCCCGCACCGTGGACCAGTCCTGGGCCTTGCTGAAAAGAGAAACACACGGCACTGACAACGGCCCCCTGACCGTGGACGAATACCAGGTCACAGCCCTGGACACGGGCGAGCAGCACGCCGTGCACATCGCCGGGGACGTGGTCCTCGCGGCACCCGGCATCGAGCTGGAGGAACTGGAGTCGCCGCCCTCCGTCTTCGGCTGAGCGGCGATGTTCAGGGCCGGTTGCCGCGACGCGGCTGAGCTGCGTCAGGCGGGCGGCGCGAACCCGGTGGAGGGACGAGGCTCGGCGGGCGCCGGGTTCTGCGGCGCCGACGGCTCGGGGCTGGTTACGGTTCGACCGGCTTCCGGAGCCGCCGCAGGGTCACGCCGGACCGGAGGAGTGGCGCCGTACCCCTGCTGCTGCGGAGCCGGCGACGGCGGGAGCGCCGAGTGGCCGAAGGCTCCCGGCACACGCGCTCCGGGCCTGACCCCGCCGCCGGGTGTGGGCCCGCCGTTCCCGAAGGCCCGCCGCACATCCCGCGCCTGCCGCTCCTGCACCACAGCCGCCAGATACGCGGCCGGCGGCACCCCCTGCGGAGCCGGAGCCCCCGTACGCGCCACGAGGTCCGCCGCGAGCCGCTCGGCCATGGCCCAGCCGACCTGCGGATCCAGCTGCTGCATCCGCGTCAGGTACTGCCGGATCGCCAGCCACAGCCCATCGGGAACGGCGGACAGATCGAGCTCCGCGAAACGCCCCGTCAACCACGGCGGCGGCGGAGGCACGAACGCCGTCTGCCCGGCGGACACCCTTTCCCGTACGACCAGAGTGCCCGCGAACACATCGCCGAGCCGTCGGCCACGCGCCGAGACGAGCGAGGCGATACAGGCGACGACCCCGAACGTCATCAGGATCTCGATCACCCCGATCGCGCCGCGCACCAGCGCGTGCCGGAACCGGATCGGCCCGCCGTCGTCCCGCACCACGCGCAAACCGAGCGCCAGCTTCCCCAGCGAGCGCCCGTGGCTCAGCGTCTCCACCGCTATGGGCCCGCCGACCAGCACCAGCACGAAGGCCGCGATCGACAGCGCGATCTGCGCAGCGTCGTCCAAAGATCCCGCGGAAAAGATCAGCACCACGGTGACGCCGGTGTAGGCGGCGATGGCCACGATCAGATCGAGCAGCACCGCCAGCGCCCTGCTGGGCAGTCTCGCGGGGCGCAACTCCAGCGCCACCGCCTCGCCCGTCACCAGCTCACTCACGCCTGCCGCCCTTCCCCTGCCCTGCCCCTGGAACAGCCAGTCTGCCAAGCTGAGGGCACATCGTGCCCCAGTACGACAAGCTGATCCCAGGATCAGTGGTCGACGAGCAGCCGAGGAGCAGGCAACCAGATGGACCTCGACGTCTTCGTCTCGGCCCACAGAGCCGAGTGGGACCGCCTCGACGCGCTGCTCCGCCGCAGGCGTCGCCTCAACGGCGCCGAGGCCGACGAACTCGTCGCGCTGTACCAGCGCACGGCCACCCATCTCTCCCTGATCCAGTCGAGCGCCCCGGACCCCCAGCTCACCGGCCGGCTCAGCCAACTGGTGGCCCGCGCGCGTAGTGCGGTCACAGGAACCCGTCGCGCCTCCTGGCGCGATGTCACACGCTTCCTGGGACACAGTTTTCCGGCCGCGGTCTACAGAGCACGCCATTGGTGGGTCCCTACGGCTTTGCTGTCGACCGTGGTGGCGATCCTCCTGGGCTGGTGGATAGGCACCCACCCCGAGGTGCAGTCCTCCATCGCGGCCCCGAGCCAACTGCGGGAACTCACCCGCCCCGGTGGCGAGTACGAGACCTACTACTCCAGCCACCCGGCGGCGGCCTTCGCCGCACAGGTCTGGACGAACAACGCACAGGCCGCCGCGATGTGCCTGGTCCTGGGCGTCTTCCTGGGCCTGCCTGTCCTCTGGATCCTCTTCCAGAACATGCTCAACCTGGGAGTCGGCATCGGCCTGATGTCGTCCGCGGGCCGCCTCGACACGTTCCTCGGCCTGATCCTCCCGCACGGCCTGCTCGAACTCACGGCGGTCTTCGTGGCGGCCGGCACCGGGATGCGCCTGGGGTGGACCCTCATCGACCCCGGTCCACGCTCCCGACGTACAGCGCTCGCCGAAGAGGGCCGAGCAGCCGTTGGCATGGCCATTGGCTTGGCCCTGGTCCTGTTCATCTCGGGCGCCATCGAAGGCTTCATCACCCCGTCGGGCCTCCCCACCTGGGCCCGCATCGGCATCGGCATCCTCGCCGAAGGAGCGTTCCTGACGTACGTCTACGTCCTGGGCGGTCGCGCCGTACGCGCCGGGGACACGGGCGACGTCGAAGAGGCCGAGCGCAGCTCCCTGGTGCCCACAGCCGCCTGATGTGCGGTCACTCCCGCTGAGCTGCTAGTCTCCTCTTCGCCCCACAGGAGCCGTTGACACGGACCGGTCGGGGAGGTAGATTCGAACAGTTGCCTAGAACTGGATCTGGTCCGGTCGGTGACAGTGAGTGTCTGTCTGCTTCTGGAAACTTCGATTTCAAAGAAGCCGCACTCCCGATGAATCGGAAAAGAACGGCCGGTCAATCCGGTCCGGAACTTCTGATAAAGTCGGAACCGCCGGAAAGGGAAACGCGAAAGCGGAAACCTGGAAAGCACCGAGGAAATCGGAACCGGAAACGGTCTGATAAAGTCGGAAACGCAAGACCGAAGGGAAAAGCCCGGAGGAAAGCCCGAGAGGGTGAGTACAAAGGAAGCGTCCGTTCCTTGAGAACTCAACAGCGTG